>NZ_POWL01000009.1:0-90241 GCF_002928325.1 Pantoea sp. ICBG 1758 | reverse complement strand
GCGCAGCAGATGCAGGGCAATGAGCAGACGCTGCGCGGCAAACTCGCCAGCCAGAAACAGCTGAATGCCGACCTTACCGGGCAGCTGGCCGCGCTGCAGCAGGCAAAAGCCAGCGAGCCGGAAAACACGGACACCTTCGGCGATCGCACTATTCAGGTTAAAGCGCGCCTGAACATGGACGGGCAGGCCACGCTAAGCAACGGCGCGACGGTTCGTTATCAGGTCGCTGACCAGAACGGCGAACTGGAAGGCAAAGTGATCATCACAGAAGCCGACGGCACCACGTATGAAATGCCTTCTAAATCCAGCCAGGGTGCGGAGATGGGTAAAACGGCAACAAAGATGCTGAAAGCCTACCGCACCGGCGCGGCGGAAAAGTACCGCGTTGCTGCTGAGCCAGCCCCGGCGCCGGAACCCGCGCCACAGCCGGAACCAGAGCCAGTACCAGAGCCACAGCCGGAGCCTGAGCCAGCACCAGCCCCTGAGCCACAGCCGGAACCCGTTACGCCGGCAACCGTCTGGCGCTATGCGCTGGTTAACCGTCCTGCAGGTATTGGGGCGGTACCGCCGAACTTTGCCGCCGTGGCGGATCAGCCAGCAGCAGGCGAGCCGTACAGCGGCGTTGCCCGTAACGGCATCATTTCCTATGACCGTCCGCTGACTGACAAAGAGATTGCTGACTTTGAGCTGAAGCTGATCCCGACGCATGCGGATCTCGATGCGCTGGCCGCAACCGTGGCGGAGAAAATGAGCGACTACGCCGCGCAGTATCTGGAAATGTCAGAAGAAGATCCGGACACCTACGCCAAACAGGTGCGCATGGTGGCCCGTAAGCAGCTGACCGGCGTGGCATATCCGGAAGGGGAAGATGAGGCCTATTTCACGGGCGCTATCAAAGCCGCGCTGCAGCAGCTGGCAGCAGGCGAAGGAGAAGAGACCGACGTGACTGACGATCGTGAAACCACAGACCCGTTCTGGATTGCTGCTAAACGCCTGGGCGACCTGGTGGGCTGGGCATCTGACCTGGTAAACGCCTGGGCTGAGGCGCTGGGCTATGGCAGTGAGCAGCTGAAGCAGGCGGCTGACTACGTGGAAGCTAATCAGAGTCCTGAATATCTGAAGGCAGCACAAACCGCGATGATCACCGGCAAGCGTATTCCGCTGGTGGAGGAACTCAACACCCCGGAACCGGCACCAGAACCACAGCCAGAGCCTGAGCCAGCACCACAGCCGGAACCAGAGCCCGTGCCGGAAGCAGACTCTGAAGCGCAGAAGGCGATCGACTACCTGCAGGGGCTGACCTCACTTGATACCGACGACATGGACGTGATCCGCGCCGGCCGCAATCAGGTGCGCGAGGCGATTGCCGCGCTGACGGCTGCAGGCGTGTTTGATGAAAACGAAGCGCTGGTGAACGGCGCGGTGCAGCACCTGAGCGATCTGCTGGTGGCCGTGCAGCGTAAAGGGGTAGCAGCATGACGTTAACCGCCCTTGAAAAGCTGGATTTAGCCGACCAGCTGGACGAACTGATTATCAAAGCCCCGACGGTAAAGGGGCTGGACCTTCTGGATCTTAATGACCAGATGGAAGCAATCATGCTGCAGTTGGGTTATGGCGCAGCGCCGGCACCAGCCACCAGCGCTCCCGATCCGGTACCGGAGCCAGCGCCCGCCCCGGCGCCGGAACCGGAGCCACAGCCTGACCCTGTTAAAGAAGATCAGCCTGTCCCGGAAGTGGTTAAAGACTTTCTGGCCGGGAAATTCACGCATCAGGCACAGCTGGATTTTGTGGAGACGCTGCGCAAAGTCGGTGACTACATCGGCGTTTATCTGGCGCTGGACGACGCGAAAGAGCAAACCGCCAGCTGGATAGCCGCCAGCGGCCTCGCAGCTTAATCAGCAACCCCGTTTCGGCGGGGTTTTTTATTACCGGGATCACAATGCTTAACGAGAAATTAAAGAGCCTGCTGGGCGACGCCGGCAGCATATTTGCCCTGATTGGGCTCGTGGGTTCACTGCGCAAAACAGAGACCCAAACCGGGCGATCATCCTACGTCGTGACGGGCAAAGGTCAGGAAGTGAAAACTGCGTTTAAGGTAGTGGATGCCCGCGACCTGATTATCTCAAACAACCTCGACGGTACAATTAATCCGGCGTTCCCGGCAGAGCTGCAGCCGCGCGACCGCACGCGCCTGACCAGTAAAGTGCAGGTTTCAAAAATTGCGGGCAACCTGCGGCCGGCGAAGCTGACCGATTCCGGCATGAGCAGCCACGGCGCGCCAATCGTGGGCGCGGATAACGTGGTGGAGTCAGGCAACGGGCGCTCAATGGGGATCACGCGCGCCTATGAGCAGGGGCAGGCCGATGAATACCGCCAGTACCTGATTGAGCACGCGAAAGACTATGGCCTGAAGGCGTCGGATATCGCGCAGATGGATATGCCCGTGCTGGTGCGCGAGCGCCTGACGGACGTTGACCGGGCGCAGTTTGCGAAGGATTCCAACCTCTCCGATCTGCAGGAAATGGCGGCGAGCGAAAAGGCGTTTGTGGATGCGGAAATGCTCGACGAACGCCTAATGGCCATCTTCAATCCGTCCGATGACGGCAACCTGCTGGCGCGCTCAAATGACGGCTTTATCCGGGCATTCATGAAAGAGATAGGCGACACGGCAACAGCAGGCCTGCTGACTGACGACGGGCGCCCGACAAAGCAGCTGATTGACCGCATTCAGAATGCGATCTTTGCCCGCGCCTATAAGGATGAACGGCTGGTAAAGCTGGTATCTGAGGAACCCGATCCGGATATGCGCAACATCCTGACGGCGCTTAATACCGCTGCCAGTGAGTTTGCGCAGATGCAGACGCTCTCCGGTGACGTTCACCGCCAGGCGGTTACTGGGCTGGTGGACGGCGTGCAGTCGGTGAACGGGCTGGATCAGCAGGCGATAGCTGCGCTACAGGAGGCAATTAAGCTGGTGCGCCAGGCGAAAGACAGCGGGCAGGCGATACAGGAAGTGCTGGCGCAGCAGGGGCTCTTTGAGGAGGCCAGTATAGAGGCCGAAGCCCTGGCGCTGTTTATCGTGGCCAACAACCGCAGCGCGAAGCGGATTGGCGCAGCGTTTAAAAAGATGGCGCAGAAGATCAACGACGAGCTGTTACACCAGCAGCAGGCGCTGGGTGATATGTTCGGCGGCGGTGAGCTGACGCTGAATGACGTGCTGACAGCTGTATCAGGAGAAATTGAGGAGGAGTTTGGCGAAGGCAAGGGGCTCAACTTTGCCATGTTTGAGGCTGTCAGGGCGCCAGTAACGAACTAATTTTACTGGTTAATAATATGCGTCAGCTCTGGCTTGAGCTGACGGTTTTCACTGGCTGCGCATCATTAAATCTGGCCGTCTGCTTTGAGCGAGAAGCGGACGTCAGCGATTGATGTCATCACTACTGATCAAATAGATGCATTGAGACATCTGGAAATCCATAATTGCGTGCACCCCGATTACCAGGATTACCTGGCCTTCCGGAATTGCCAGGATTTCCCGGATTACCGATGTTTCCTAAGTTACCCATGTGCTTGTTTAGGATCATGCTTTCATGAAGTTCCCCAATGTATTGACCAGAGAGTTTATATACATGTGTTGCATGAAGTTGGCCGACGGCATTGCCGTTCATACCATGTATGTATTTTCCACGGATAAACCCTACGGCTTTTCCTTGAGAATTATAGATGTAATCTGTCATTTTTATGCCTCATAGATTTTTAGTTGATATTAATTATGGATGCATCCTAGATCACATATACTTTCACCAAGACTTTTCCATCTTTACTTGATCGTTCACCTTCCAGGTCAGTTTTAAATCCTTGTGAATTAGTTATATATTTGTTTGGGTCATATACGATACACCATAAATTATTGCATTCACTATGCCGTCTGTAATGTTCAATATCAATTATAAGCTCATCGCCAATTTTTTTGGCATGAGTACGGTCTCTTACAATTTTTGTTTCAAGAACAAGACTATGCGCAGGCAAAAGAAAATCCATCCTAGTGCTAGAACCAGCATAGCTAGGAGTAAATTCTTCTGGGCGTATATCTTGAACCCAAGGTCTCAATAATGAATGAAGTAAATCTTGCACATCATATTCATTGCTAAACGTTAAATTCTGGCTTCCTTTTCTTCGGTGTGTGAGAGGGTGCATAGCACGTTGCAAACCTCTAACCAACCTTTCCAGCAAAGCTTCCACTTTCTGAGGAATAACTGGCTGCTGACTAATTCTTAAAGTCTCTTCATATGGGATATCATCTGCAGGGATGTGACCCAAAGGTAAAATGCGGCCAAAACGATAATATTGAAAACCATTATCATGTAACGCGGCTTCGACACCCTCTCTTTTTTCAGACCATTCAATATACTCGGGGCTTCCTTGTTTCGGAGGAAGATCCATAAACTCTTCAATCACCCCACCTAACACAGATAGGCTATCAACCTCCTTATCCTGACCTGTGAGGTATAACCAGTTCTTCCACTTAGTATCATGAGCTCCTTTTGGTGGTTCACCACGAGCGCCCACAGAGTAAAATAATGATTCGATTGCTTCATGAGACGCAGTGTTAGCAATAACGTCCCCAACAACTTTGCATAGTGACCGTGATAACCTCATCTTCACCCCATTCAGAGAAAAATTTACATTGACTTTATCGTTCAAATGCACGAATGGAAATATCAGAATTTAATTAAACCCTCCGTTTTAGTCGTTTTTTCTTTAGAATTCCCTTATTAAGAAATGGTAGTAAAAACCGCTTCTGTCACAGAGCGGACTGTGGGTGCTTAATGCCCGCTATGAGCTAACACACAATGGCCGCACCATGCGGCCTTTCTTCCCACTACAAATTACAAACTCCATACAGTCCCGCTCTCAATCATTACAGAGTGGTATCACAATGGAGCAATCCGCAAACCGTAAAGCCTTTGGCGACATGCTGGCGTTCTCAGAAGGCACCAGTACTCACCCGTTAACCCGCATGCGTGGCTATGACGTTATCGTGACCGGGCTGGGCGACAAGCTGGGCGAAATCTTTACCGACTTCACCGATCACCCGTTCTCAAACCGCCGCGCTAAAGTGCTCAATAAGCATGGTCTGGCCTCGACTGCAGCAGGCCGATATCAGCAGCTTTACCGCTACTGGCCGGTCTACAAAAAACAGCTGAAACTGCCCGACTTCAGCCCCGCGTCACAGGAGCGCTTGCTTGACCAGCTGCTGAAAGAGCAGGGCGCGTATGCCGACGTCCACGCCGGACGAATCCGCACGGCCATTGGCAAAACTAACGATATCTGGGCGTCGCTCACCGGCTCGCCATATGGTCAGAAAACGCACGCTATCGAAACGCTGCTGACTGCCTATCGTGATGCTGGTGGCACAGTTACCGATTAAGCGCCTCTGAACCCTTCCGGGATCGCGTAGTTATCATGCTTCAGACCGTCGCCAGCGAAATCACCCGTCTGGCGGCGGCTTTCTGGTTTCCGGCCCGCAGCTGCTTTGGGCTTAAACGTGGATTTAATATAGCCGTAGACCTTGTGCATCAACTGGCCGTTGCGCTGGTATGCCTCTGCGCGGCGCTCTTTGTCTGCTGCTGCTGATCCTGCTGCCAGGCTTTGCAGTGACTCCTGATAAATCCCGAATTTTTTCTCTGGCGCTGATGGCTCTGACGCAATCTCTTTCGATTCCGAAATTGCTGACTCACTGTATTGTGTTTCTCTTGTTCTGGAGAGATCTCTTACTTCTTGTTGGTCATTTTGACCAGGGGTAGCCTGTTCATTCTGACCAGGGGTAGCGAGGGTGAAATTTAATTTTGAGAAGGTGTCAGCAACGATTCTCCGGACGAGGCT
Source organism: Pantoea sp. ICBG 1758 (assembly GCF_002928325.1). Taxonomy (NCBI): domain Bacteria; kingdom Pseudomonadati; phylum Pseudomonadota; class Gammaproteobacteria; order Enterobacterales; family Erwiniaceae; genus Pantoea; species Pantoea sp. ICBG 1758. The sequence goes on along the minus strand of NZ_POWL01000009.1, from coordinate 84,355 downwards.
CTGACGCCCCGCAGGCTGAAGATTAGCCGCTTTCAGTTCAGCCAGACTCGCCTGTACAAAAGCCAGCGCTTTGCTGGTGAACGTGTACTTGCTGGGCTTACTCCACTTGTGGTTGTTTTTGCAGCGCTGCTCCTCATGAGTAAGGATGCCGAGTTTAACCGCCAGGCGATAAGCGCGCTGAACGGTAGAAATGCTCACGCCTGCTTCCTCTGCCAAAGTGCTGAGGGATTTGATGATCTCAAATCTGGACGTAGAGCACGCCAAATTACACGCGAATTTCAGTACGCGAGTGAGGGATTTTGGAAGAGGTGAAAGCTCAATAACGTGGGTAAAATCATACCCGGTAATTCGTACAGGATTTTGCTTATTATCTAAGCAATGCAAGGGAAAAGAGTTGCCGTGATCGGCGTTTTTAGCTACTATCTTCACTGGTTATTTCCTTCCCTGTGAATGGTTAATCGTTCCTGGTTATCTCTTTCCCTGTGAATGGATATTTCCATTGATTTACCTTCCTGTAAGTGAGCAGGTTGTTGTTTATCGTTTTGTTGTACGGCGCAATGCCGTTGTGGCGCTAACCACATAAAGTTGTAGAAAAATCGACTGTTACCAGCAGGCGATTTTTTTTTGTTCTGACCAGGCTTGCCGGCTTGGTCAGAGCGCGGATAATAAACTTGATCAGCTTAAGGATCAAGATTAAGGTTTTTCTTAATTTTAGAGAAACCATAACCGCGCCCTTCACCGGGCGCGGTATCTCCTCCCTAATTTATTTCCCTGTTGTAATCCAGAAAAGCGGTCCTTCTTCTGCAGTCATACTCTTTTTTTGCGGCAGAGCATGCTGTTTTCCTGCGCCCATAGGCAGTGAAGCAGTTGCTTTTGCTCCGATAGATTCCAGCATGGACGCAACAATCATCGCATCTTCCGGCGTGTCCATCCGGCACAGCGCAGCAGTCTGCTCTTTACTGAAAAACAGCGGCATGTTGGCCAGCGCCTCTTTCATAATTTTACGACGGGACTTTGCCACGTTGCCGGCGCTCTCAATCATCAGGTTGGCGCTGCGCAGCCGATCCTCCAGCTCCAGCCGCTTGCCGTGCTCAATGTGTAGCGCCGATTCCAGCAGTGACGCGTCTCCCGACTCAAACATTGCCGCCTGGCCGCGCATACTTTCAAAGTGCTGAAAAATGTCCGCTGCCTGATTCTCCGAATACCCTTTTTCCACCAGCCCTGCGCAAATCATACTTTCACGATCGCTGGCGGACTCCAGCATTGCTGAGGCGTTATCCAGGCTGATGTAGTTAGGGAAAGTCACGTAATCAAAGCCGTGAAGGCTGTTGACTCTGGAGACCGCGCTATCATCGCCGCCGGTCGCCCATGACCAGCCACCGGCGCGGGAACGGCTCATGCCGTCAACGATGTTGCCCGGATCGGTGTCCAGAATCTCCTGAACGTGAGTGACGACTCCGTTATCATCAACGCTCACTTCAAGCGTCCGGTTTGAAGGCACGTTTTCGATCGTCACCGGCTTACCATCCACCATGACAACGGCAAATTCCGGCAGGTTCAGCCGTCCGGTTTTCGCATAGTAGGCGGCGCGTCGCCCGTGGCCGTAGTAGCCGAACATTTCCCCCAGCTGAATACGTTCCTGCGTTTCCGGGCTGCTGAACGTTTCCCGGACCGAGCGCAGCAGGTAGTTGCGATCATTTTGCGGCGTGAAACGACGAATTTTATCAATGAGTGAAAAACGATCCGTTACCGTGCGGAGTGCTTTCATATTGTCCTCATAACTTCAATGGATGCCCCGCAAAGCGGCGGCAGCGCTGGCGGTTGTCAGCGCGGACTGATGGTAGGACGGTTGTAATTTGCGTAGGTAACTTTTCTTGATCCATGCGTGGATCTAATGACCAGTGGATAATTTCACATTAGACATATTGAATTTATCAGTGCGGCGGATATAGTGTGCGCGCCGCTGCAAAACAGCGGTCGGGATTGGAACCCTGAAAAAGCATGAGAGCTGGCACATAGTGCCTTCGGCGCTACCACGTCCGGATCATTCCGGGCGTATCTATGGTGGCGTTGGTGGGGCTACCTTCGGGTAGGCCGGTTTTCTTGTGCGCCGGTAGTTCCAACCCTGTCAACGTCACCACCCGGAGATTGGAACCTCCTGTAGTGACGCTTCTTTAAGCACAGGGAGCACACCATGTCTGATATCCCTCGCGCGCCATCCCCTGCAGCGCACACTTTCGCTTCTGCCATGTTAACAATCAGTCAGAATAGTGACGCCATTTGCCGCCGTGCAAAGTGGGGCGATACGGCTAACCACGTATCCATACTGCCTGATGCTGACGATCAGATTCAGTACGTTTTCATGAATGACATCGGGACACTGAATTTCTACTGTCCATCACCTGAAGATATGCTTTCTGCTGACTGGCAGGTTATCGCGCTCTCAGACTGACTGCATAAGTGAAAAATTTATCTAATCAGATGGTCTGACCACGTAGTTAGTTAGATTATGAATGGTTGCGAAGATAGATTATCAACATTGTCATGGCAAAGCGAAACGGCAAATATTCTGAGCATAAACCAGGTTTATTGTCAGAAATACTGAGCAAATTATGTGCTAGCGTTACATGAAAAAAATTCACTCAGAAAGTCATGGTTTTTTTTAACGGACGTTTTCTTAATGGTGCAACTTTGTGCAGTTCAGCATATGTAAGCGAATCGGTAAATATCATGTACTTACAAAAATTGAGCCACTGAATGTGACATTCATAATTTGATTTGGACTTACTAAAGATTAATTTAGTTTTTTAAAAAGTTCTTTTTTAAATTTAATTTATGATGTTAGTTTCTCTTAACGCAAATTAGTTAATGTGTTGATGAAATTAAATAAACATCACATAACATTTGCGTAAGCTCTTTAGCGTAGATTTACGCTGAAAAGTTTCATATCTAACATGGAAGTTTTATGCACACAGCAAGAGGATGAAGTATGTATAAGGCTATGAAATATTTTGTCAGTGATCATTTTCCATCCGGGTTGCTCCTACACCGGATAGACTGCCCGCAGCTGCCTTCACTTGAAGAACGAACGTTCATTGGCACCTGCTATACGCTTAATCAGGCACTGACCGTAGCCTCTATGCACTTTTCGGGCGTGAAGGTTTGTCCGTTCTGTATTACCAGGCCGGATGAAAAAGAAGGACAGCAAGAATACCTGGTACTTAACACCCCGAAGAAACCTAAAAAACCTGCTGAAAAAAAGATATTTAGGGCAGTAAAGCATCTGGATAACAATTAAAGACAGGGCAATTAATCATCCCGGAGCGCAGATATATTTTCCTTCAGTTTTTATATCTGCTTTAGATGACTGGTTTCATCAAGCCGCACACTCCCCTGTAAATTTGTGTGCGGCCTTTTTGGTTTTCCGGAAATTAACTTTCCGGTCTGACAACATATCGGGCAAACGCCACCAGCTCCTCATGCGTCCAGTTGGCCGGATCGTCGCCGTCAGGCGCTGACTCGTTCATCATGCTGCCGGCGTCATCCTCCTGCGCATCGGCCTTGTCACGGCTTTTGCTGAACTCCGCCAGCATCTTATCCAGCGTTCCGTCGTCCATTTTCAGCTGATCGCTGAACAGGTAGCGCATGAACGTGTCATTCTCCGCCAGCTTGTTGTTGGCCTGCAGCGCGTCCATGACCTGCACCATGAGCGTAATAAAGTTGGCGCGGGCGTCCATTTCACGGCTTTCTTCTTCCTGAATCGCCGTGTTCATGGAGTTAAACTGTACCACGTAGGGCCGGTCATTCTCCGGATATACCTTGCCGTATTTAAACGCCAGGTGAATATCTATAAGCCGGTAAATCATCTCCTGCGCGCCCTGGCGGAGCCACTGCGCCCGCAGCGCCGCCTGAATGGCCGTCTGAATCCAGCCACCTTCCCCCAGCCCGCCTGCCATCTGATCCGCCCAGCCCAGCATCGTTGAATCAATCCCGAGCGCGGCGCACAGCTGGCGCAGGTGAAACATCACGTCCTCAATGCCGGTAATGTCCGCGGGTATCGACTGCGTATCAATCGTGATCCCGTTTTTGCCATCCCCCATAACCGGGATCACATGGTTCATCACGGTTGGCATGGTGTTCCCGTTCACCGCTTTTTTCTGCAACGCCTCGCCGTGGCGTTTGAGCGTCTGCGATACGGTTCGGGTGTAGTTGGCGCCCACAACCGGATCGAGTGAGTTGGTGGTGAGCGCAATCAGGCGGTCAATTTTGGCGGCGTTGTAGCGCGTGGCTTTCAGCGCATTCAGTGCGCCCGTCAGGTTGAGGAACGGCTCATAGGCGTGCGCGAGAAAGCTGGTTCCGTAGTTCTGCGTCTCCGCGATTTCCTTATCCTCCTCCTCAGTCAGCAGCGAATAGCCCCGGTTGCCGGACGTGACCGGCTGCACGTTACGCGTGGGTGTCCAGTACGGGTTTTTCATGGGTACCAGAGACCACGGCGAGGAAAGCGTGCGCGTATGCGTATCGGGTGACAGCACGTAATCCCCGCCGAACCCCACCAGCTGATCGCCCTTATAAAACTCCTGCACAAAGTAGGGCAGCGAGTAATAGCTGTTTTCCAGGCTGGTGATCCCGCTGCCGGTCCGGGCATAAGGACGCACGTAGGAGACGCCAAAAATCGCCATAGTCATAGCCAGCGATGGCAAATGTTTATTGATCATCGCCCCTAAATCATCCTGCAGCTCTTTTGCGCGCGCCGCGCCTTCTTTGTCCGACGGGTCAACCGGGGCAATGCAGAACGCCAGCCCGGTCTTTTTGTCCGGCGCGAGCGCGTGGCCAATGTGGATATTCAGCGCGGCGGAGCAGGTTGGACTGTTAGCCATTTCCTCAAGAATGGCGTAGCGCTGCAGCCGGTCCAGCGGCAGCTCTGCGCCGAGGTACAGGCTGTCGCCGGCCGTGGTCATTTCACCTGCCTTACCTTCCTGATACGCCAGTGCTGCCAGCCCGGATCGGGACACCACAACGTTTTGTCCGTTAGTCCACGCGAGTGAGTCAGGCGCGTCGTTGGTTGAGCCTCTGAATGCCTGCCTGAGTGCGCCGATTACAGAAAGCGCCTTGTTTCTTTTAGCCAATGTATAGTGTCCTTTTTACAAACCCTTAGAATTTATATAACCATAACCGCTTTATGCAATCCGGGGAAAATTCACACAGTGGAAAAAAGAGAAAACAGGGCGGTCCAGGAAGCCGGGTCCGTTGAGGACTTGATCCGCCTGGTCATGCGCCTGCACAAACAGCGAACGGTTGTGGCGTTTGGCGTGACAAAACGGGAAGGGGTGAGCCTGCAGCGCGAACGCCGCGCCGCTAATGATAATGCTGTCAGCCTGCTTAACTCGCTGCCGGCGGGTTTTGACGGGAACAAACTCACCGATGAACAGCGCCGGATTCTGGCCGGGTACAGCGGTGAGGGCGGTCTGGAGGGCGGCGGCGGCAGCCAGTATGAATATTACACCCCGCCGTTTATGGCGGAGGGAATATGGGATCTGTTTGCGGACTACGGCATTACCGGCGGTCACATGCTGGAGCCGTCCGCCGGCACGGGCGTTTTTCAGGAAACCAAGCCCGCCGGCGCAATGATGACGTCCGCGGAGATCTCCGACACGTCAGGACGCATTAACCAGCTGCTGCACCCGGAAGATGACGTGCGCATGGGCGCGTTTGAGAAGCTGGCCGCGTCAGTACCGGACAACAGCTATGACCACGCTGTCGGCAACGTGCCGTTTGGCGACTCGCGCACGGGCTTTGCCGAGCTCGACCCGGCCTACCGGGATGAAACCAACGTCGGGCATTACTTCGTGATGCGCACCATCGACAAGGTGAAATACGGCGGGCTGGTGGTGCTGGTGGTGCCAAACGGCATGACCGACGGCGGCGGCGCCAACAAGAAGCTGCGCGATCGCGTCTCCCGCGTGGCGGAGTTCCTGGGCGCGCACCGCATGCCGTCCGGCACGTTTGCCGAGAGCGGTACCGCCACGGTGGTGGATGTGTGGGTGCTGCGAAAGCACACCGAGGCGCTGACGCAGCTGGTGCATGACAGCGATGAACAGTCGCTTGAGGCAGCAAGCGTGCTGTGGCCAACGTTTATCCGCGGCAAGTGGTTTGAAACCGAGGGGCGGCGCTACGTTCACGGCGAAACCGAGCGATCTGACTTCAATAACATCCTGGTGGTCAAAAAAGATGGCCAGCTGACCAATGAGGCGATGAAAGCCGCGCTGTCGCGTCGCTTTGACAGCCGCATCGACTGGGATCGGCTGGGTACGCCTGCTGCGGTCTGGCAGTCGCCGGTAGAGGGTGATAAGCGGCTGATGGCCGGCGTCTGGCACACCTACGATGGCACGCGGTTTATTAAAGATTCCACCACGGCTTCGAGCGGGATCGACGCGGAGCGGTTCGGTGCCGCCACGTTTGGCGACCTGCAGACGAAAACGCGCACGATTAACGGCATGCTCTCGCTGGACAGCCGCGCCCTGTACGCGGCCAGCGTGGAATACCCGCAGCTGTTTGACGATCGCATTCACGCGGCCATTCGCTTTGCGATGCAGCAGAAGCCGGGGCATCGCTGGCGCGTGATGCGCGCGTCGATCATCGGCCTGCGCATCAACGACGCGCTCGATACGCAGATGCTGGGCGGCGACGCCAGCGGCATTATTGCTGACGCCGCGCGCCTGGTGAGTGAAGAAGTCGGGCAGTACGGCACGCCGAAAGGCCTGAAGCTGGCCGGTCTCTCTGATGCGAGCGCCAAAGGCTGGCTGAGTTTTCAGGCCAACGTCAGCCGCGAAGGGGATTTGTCCGCGCTGCTGAACGGAACCATTGACCGCAGCGAGGCGGTGGCGGTGGACTTTGCCAGTCCGGAGCAGGTGGTATCGCACCTTTTCAGCGATGTGGATCTGGTACCGGTGGCACTGGCCGCTTTCCGCGCCGCGTTTAAAGGCGAACTGCCGGAAGATGACGAGGCGTTACTGGCGCACCTGGCGACCTTCCCGGAGATTGCGCTCGACGGTAACGGCAACATTATGCCGCTGGCGCGCGCTACAACCGGCAACGTGCGCGGCAAGGTGTCCCGCCTGGCGGCGCTGATTAACGACGCGCCGGACGGGCCGGTTAAGGCTAACTACGTTCGCCAGCTGGAAACGATCAACGAGAAGCGCAACCATACGCCGATTGAAGATATTACGGTCAACCTTAACGCACGCTGGCTGGATCGCCGGCTGATTAAAGAGTTCCTGATTGACCAGGGCTTTGACGACTTTAAGTACACGCAGGATCTGGAAAACGAAAACGGCTACCTGACCGCGGAGGACAACTACGCGGGGAAAGACGGCGTATTTTCCGGCTATCAGGTGCGCTCCGTCACCGGCAAAGGTGGCGTGACTGAATTTAAGCGCGCCAGCTACAAAGACGGCTTCTACAACCAGCTGGAAAACTACCTGAACGGCGTGAAGCCGCGCGGCGTGAACGCTAACGTCTATCTGAAGCGCATCAGCGGCCTGGAGGCACAGTTTAACCACTGGCTGCGCACGCATCCGGACGTTGAATCGGTTGTCAGCGACTACAACGACGCGTTTAACGGCTACGTGCCGTTTGAGCATTCGTCCTCGTCCCTGCAGCTGCAGCAGATCAGCGGCAAGCGCATTCCGCTGAGCTACCAGAACGCCGAAGTGCGCCGCCTGTCGGAAGATGGCCGGGGCATTATGGGATTCGGTACCGGGCTGGGTAAAACCACAACCGCGCTGGCGCTGGAGGCCTATAACTACGAGGTGGGGCGGAGCAAGCGTACCGTGTACGTCGTGCCTAAAGCCGTGCTGCAGAACTGGTATCACGAAGCCCACGGTTTCTACAGCGCCGAGGCGTTTGAGAAAATCCTGTTTGTTGGCCTGGACGAAGTGCGCGGCGATGATGGCCAGATCATGCAGGCGCCGGAGCGCGACGAAAACAACGAGCCTAAGCTGGACAAAGATGGCCAGCCGGTCATGCGCAACGTGGTAAAAGAGTCCGCTGCCGCGACCGTGCTTGAGCGCATGAACATGATCCCGGTCTCCAACTACCGCGCCGTGGTGATGACCAAAGAGCAGTTTGGCGATATCCCGATGCGCCCGGAGACGATTGAAGAGAACTCCAGCCAGGCAGTCTTTAACCAGATTGAGAATGGCCGCACGGATCTGATGAAGTCCACGCACCGCGCCGCCACGTCCCGCAACAAACTCCGTGATAAAGCCGCCGATACCGGCACGAAGAAAAAGAGCCAGATCCCCTACTTTGAAGATATGCACTTTGACAGCGTAATCGCAGACGAAGGCCATAACTACCGCAACTCGCACAGCGCCGGCCGTGAAGCTGGCCAGCTGGCTTACCTGCCTAATCCGTCCGTCTCCAAAACAGCCCGAGATATGGCCGTGAAAAGCCAGTACATGATGAAAAAGTACAACGGGCGCGGGGTGGTGATGCTGACCGCAACGCCGCTGGTTAACTCTCCGATCGACGCATTCAACATGCTCTCTCACGTTGTGTCGCTGGAAGAGTGGAAGGCGATGGGGATTCTGACGCCGGATGACTTTGTGCGGGTGTTCGGGGAAACCGACACCGTAACCGTGCAGAAAATTTCCGGCGAGCTCGAGGATAAGCAGGGGCTGGTGGGCTTTAAAAACCTTGATGGCCTGCGCGGCATCTTCCACCGCTGGACGACGCTTAAATCTGCTGCTGACGTGAAAGACAGCGTGAAAATCCCCGGCCTGGACGAGAAAACCGTGGGCGTGCCGATGACGCGCGATCAGCAGGCGCTCTATGAGGAGCTGCGCGTGCGCGCCAGCCGCATCGGGCAGAAAGAGAGCGTGCAGGATAACGGCGACGGCACCATGTCCATCGTGCAGAACGATGATGACTTCATTTTCTCCGTGATCCGCGACATGGATAAGGTGGTGATTGACCCGGATCTGTATCGCTCCGCTATCACGTTCCGCTTCCGCGAAGAGGATCTTGAAAAGGTGAAGCAGGTTGCACGCGCGCTCCCGGGCGAAGCGGGCGGCGTGCAGCTGGCGGGCGACGAAGAAGAAGTAGCAGAGGACGCAGAGAGCGGCCTGACCGACACGCGCACCAGCAAGGTTGTCAAAACCATGCTGAAGAACCGCGGGGGCGTCGTGGAGCTGGTGGTAAGCGACACGCTGGAGCAGCAGGTGCTGGACGCGATCGCTGCCGCCGGCATTGATATGCAGCACGTCTCGCACCCGGTCCCGCCGAAGTACGCCGCGCTGATAGAAAACCTCAAAGCTGGCCTGCCGGACGGTAAGCAGATCATCTTCATGGATGAAAAGACGCAGCACAACAAACTGCGCCGCATCATCGCAAGCGCCCTGGGCCTGCAGGAGCAGCAGATAGGCATCATCAACGCCACAACGGTAGCGAAAGCATCTGGCGTGAAGGTTAAGCCCGTGAAGAAGCCGGTGGAGCCGGTGGAGAAAGCGGACGGCAGCTTTAAGGAGGGCGCGTGGGATAAGTACTATCAGGAGCTGGCGCGCTATGAGGACTATCAGGCCGCGCTGAATGACGCCTCGCTTGCCGGGATGGAGGGGATCGCCGCCGACTACAACGAAGGCCGCACGCCGATCATCATCTGCAACAAAAAAGCCGAAGTGGGGATCAACCTGCACAAAGGCACCGCTGATACGCACCATCTTACGCTGCCCTGGACGCCGGCCAGTATTGACCAGCGCAACGGGCGCGGCGCCCGCGTGGGCTCGGAGCGCGACAGCATGCGCGTGCATTACTACTGCGGTAAGGGTTCGTTTGACGAGTTCCGCCTGGAGACGCTGCAGCGCAAGAAAAACTGGATCAATGACGTCATGAAGTCTGACGTGTCCAGCATGAAAAACGGCGATGTGGAATCCAAAGAGGAGCAGAGCCTGCTGCTGGCCGCAAACCCGGAAGAACGCCGCGCACGCGTGGACGCACAGCTGAAGGCAAAACGCGAAGCAGAGCGCCAGCAGGCTGAGCGCGAAGCCGCCGCCTCATTGGACATTTACCTGAAAGCGAGCGTTGCCGCTGCCACGCCGACAGAGGTACTGGAAGCGAATATCACTGACCTGTCAGCCGCTTTTGACGAAATCAACGGCAGCATTGACGGGCTGCGTGCAGACGTCACAGACGCCGAAACGGCTTATAACATTGAGCTCGAAAGAGACGGCAAGCGGTCTGCGGACAACTGGCGCGGGCAGGACCGCCGCAACGCGCGTGCGGCACTTAAAGAAGGCCTGGCGAAGCAGAAGAAGCTGGAGCAGGAGCTGAACGGCGCACGCAAGGCGCTGACGCGCTCTAAAAGCGCCGCCAACACCATTAAGCGCTCACGCGGTGAGGTTGAGCGTGCCATTCTGTCCGGCGCGCTGGAAGTCGACCCGGACGTGCTGCGCGCGCCAGAGCAGTACATGAAGCTGGCCGGCGGGCAGCTGGTGCGCATCGGGGCGTGCTATGAAATCTGGATGGATGACGATAAGCAGGAAAAGGGCGTTTTCCAGATCCGCAAATTCTTCCCGGAAAAAGGCACGGTTGAGGTTGAGCTGATCCACAAGCCGCTTCGCTGTTATACCAGGCCGGACATTGGCGGATTCGCGGAAATGCCGTCGGATCTGGTTGGCGATCGCGTGGAAATCACGACTGACCAGGCAAAAGCGCTGCAGAAGGCGGCAAGAGGTATCGATCCGGTCTCGCTGGCCGACACGCTGAGCCGCGCGGACTTCTATGTGGCGATACGCGCCGGCGTGATGAATGTGAAGGCAGACGCCTGGATGTACCGCGATGCGGCCGGCGAGCTTAAGCATGAATATATCCACGCGGGCATTACCGTCCGGGACAGCATCAAAGCAGAGGACTGGCTCTATCCGGATCACGGCGACGAGCAGCTGAAGCGCGAGCTGTATCAGTACAGCCTGACCAAAAACCTGTATTCAGTGCAGGCCGTATTCAAAGCTGTATTTGGCGGAAACTACAATGCGGCGATGCAGGGCTACGGCGAGCAGGCGGACATGGAGGACGTCGTTAAGGTGTTCAGCCAGCTGGTAGCGGAGTTTGAGGCAGGCGACGCACAGGGGCGCAAAGTGACCGGCGCAACGGACGCTGAGGCAAAGGCTTACTTCTTAGGCACCAGCCAGGACAGCTTTTTCTGGAGCAACAGCATCAGCATCCGTCAGTTCCGTAATGCCATGACGGGCTTTTCCAACAGCAACGAGTACGAGGCGATGTTTAACCAGCTGCGCGACGGGATGGGGCAAGGCAAGGTTAAAGCCGTCAGAGCGCTGGCTGATCAGTACGCTGCTGCAGCGCTGGAGCAGTTCCGCCAGTACACCCCGGAAAGCATCCAGGCGACCATTGCCACGGTGCTGGACAAAACGCGCTACGAAGCGATGGGCGATATTGATAACGCGGCCAACGTTACCGAGTCGCCTGCGGCGCAGTTCCTGCGCGCCAGCGTGGCTCTGGGCGATCTGAGCGAATCAGACGTGACGGCTGAAACCTTCCTGTCCTCCCGGACGGTTAAGGCGCTGGTGGGCGGTCTTTATACCTTCCTGGAGCAGATGGAAGAGGGCGGATATCGGGATCACGCGCCGACGTGGACGGACTATAAAGCGCTGATGACCGGCAAACTCTCGCCTGAAGAACTGGCAGAGCGCCGCGCGTCAGCGAACCTTGCGGCCACCACAGCGGCAACCGCCGTGCGGGCTGAGCAGGCGCAGAAACAGGCGTCCGGTTTCCAGGTGCTGAAAAACGAGCAGGAGCTGGTGGCCTCGCGCAAGTGGAAGAACCGCACCTTTAAAATCGACTTCCCGGCCGGCGGCGCCTACGTGCTCACGGACACCAGCGATAAGCCGGTGCTCAAGCGCAAAGCGGTGCGCGACCTGATGAAAGAGAAGTACGGCGCGAAATTCTGGAACTTTGAAGCCGATCCGGTAGCCGGGAACGAGTTCACACAGCCTGCATGGCTTATCCCTTCCTCACACGATCTCGATGCGCTGCGCGCGGATATCGAAAACGCATAACACAGGAGCGGCCCGAAAGGGCCGTCACACATGACGACACTGATTGATACCATTAAGCCAACCGAGACCTACATAGAAAGCCTGCTGCCGCTTGCCCTGGACGGACGTACCGAAGAGGCGTTTGTCGCATACTACCTGGAAAACGTTGTGAAGCGCGTCAGCAGCGCGCGCTTTGCGTATCGCGCGTTTGGCCCGTGGTGGCCTGCAATCAAGCTACTTTTACTGGAAAGTGCTATTACTAAATTCGGGCAGGTAGTCGAAAGTGACGTTGCCGAAATATACTCGCTCTCCCGGCCAGCCCTGACGGTAGTAGCAGCGCACCTGTACGCTGACGATCGCACGGAGAACGACGCGGTATACAGTGCAAACCACCTGCTGCCCGTTATGTTATCAGCGGACGATACGGAGCCGTATTTATACGTCAGCTATGACGAGTCCATAGAAAAAAGAAGACTTTAGGAGACACCGTGGCACGAGAAAATAAATATTTAAAACTGGAGGAATTAGAGGCCTACGCCAGTGCTGCCGGTGCAGAGCTGCAATTTTATCACCCGAGCGGGGTATTTACGTTGCGCGATCGCCAGGATGATAAGCGATGGGTATGGGTGCTTAATCCGTATACAAAATACCGGATAGAAAGAATACGTCATCTGGATAAAGCCAGCTGGCTGATAGCCCTGGACGATGCGTTAAAACGCCTTAAAGAAGAGGCTGAGGCCGCGCCACAGCTGAAAAGTGACAAAAACTTTTGATATTTGTTGACTGAAAACTATAAACAGCTTAGATTTTGCATATCCGCTCAGGCGGTAAGCATGAAAAAAGCCCGACCAGATGGCCGGGCTTTTTTTTACCTGCAGAGACTGTGTTTGGCGACGTCATCTCTGCACATAACGAAGAGAATATAGCATGAAAAATTTTGCACAGCGTGACTTTGTTAATACCACTTCAATCAAAGGAAATGACGTCAACACTGACGCTATTACTAATACGATCGGCAAATTCCTCACGCTTTGTTTTAGCACAATTGGCATCGTCTGCTGCCTCATGCTGATGTGGATGGCACACCAGTAATGTGATAAAGGCCTGTAATCATTATCTTTGAAAGATGCCAATTACAGGCTTGTTTTTTCCCGTCCCAGCGTTAAAAATACCCCCCGACGCAAATCCATCTTTTAGAATACTTAATCATCGGCTGACAATTCCGGATATGCGCTTCAGTGAAGAGTGGTTTCACTCCTACAAGAAAAAACCTAAAACACGCAGTAAACCAGCAGATAAAGCTGAGGGTGTCGCGTCGGTAAAATCCGTCAAAGCGTCCGCCTGGTTAACCGCACTGACAGAAGTATCGGTTCACGCAAAAGCGTTAGCCGCACTCGTTAAAAACCCCGACCTGCTGGCAGGCAAAAAAGAGCATTACGACCAGGTTCGTATTTTTGACCATTTTCACCGCAATAACAGGGTTATTTATGATCACCTGTACGCCGTACCCAACGGAGGATTCCGCCTAAAAAAAACCGCTGCAGCGATTGAGGCAGAAGGGGCAAAGCGTGGCGTTCCTGATATGTGTCTGGAAATGCCATCTGGTGTCTATCACGGTATGCGCATAGAGCAAAAACATGGTAAGCGCATGCCTTCTGAGAAGCAGATAGAGTGGATGCAGCGCCTTAAAGCGCAGGGCTTTTACGTCCTTTTATCATTTTCACCGGAAGAGACGATCAGGGTGACAGAGCAGTACGCAGCACTTGAAGCAGGCGGAGTAATGCCCGCGCACGAAAACGACGGATTCTGGAGCGAATAAGTGCTTTTTGACGCGGACTTTTTTTCCGGATGCCCCACGTTTGAACACTATGCGCGACGCGCTAAGACGCGCAGCAACTTAGGGCTGGGGCTCGCAGTATTTGCCGAACTGGCACTGGAAACAGGCATGTTCGGGGTACCGAAAAAGGAACTCATGGCGCGATGCGGCATGAACAATCGCCAGCTGAACTACTACGGTGGCGTTAAAGGTATCGGCTATATCTTACGAAAATCATTTACAGAAGGACGAGCACGCATGACGGTGGCACAGATCGAAGGTTTGGGGAAAATTGGTATCGGTGCCATTGCGTGCTGTCACAGTCAGGCGTTGCTTCAGATGAAAGAAGATCCCGAACTTCTGATGCGCCGCGAGGCTTGGCCAGCGGGGTTTTTCGTGTCACTGGAGCAGGAGCATGAAGGCGACGACGTGCTGCGGCTGACTCGCCCTGATGGCGGTGAAGAAATCCACTGCCTGAGTGTGGATGATATGCGTGTTCATGACTGGGTGGCCATTCAGTGATCGGGCGTAATACACAGCTCCACTACCATTCGATCTGCTATATGGGTGATAACGGTAAGATGCGCTCAGGCGTGGTACAGCTTGTCTCGCGTCAGGTTACGCGCCCGACATTGCAGGACGTGCGCCTGCAGCTGGGCTTTGATGAAAACGCCGTTCTGGTCTCACACAGTTACCTGGGGCGTATGTCGCAGGCAGAGTATGAAAGCGGAGAGATCAAAGCGCCGTCCGTGCTGCTGCATATGCTGATGATGGCCGTTGCTGTAGCAGGCGTGCTGGTGGCGCTCAAACTGGTGTAATTCCTGCTGGTGGCAGGGCGCTCTGCTTTGCCACCAATTCCGCCCTTCTTTTTATATAAATAAAATCTAAGAAAATTCTTAGACAGTGGTTAATTTCAGGTTATCATCTGCCGCAAATTTACAGCGGACCTGAAACCAATCATGACTTCTCAAAATGTTCTCCAGCAGCTGCAGCAACTTCCTGAATGCCCCGTTGACGATGAAGTACTTCACCAGACGTTTGTAACGGCCTATGGCCAACTGAGTTCTATGCGCAAGCGCCTGAAACTCGACGATCTTGAAAAACGCCTGCTGGATAACTGCCTGTCCGCGCTGGAGCAGGTGCAGATTGATATCAACCTGCGCCTTAATCACGAAGCTGATACCTATAACGTGCTGGCAGAGGCGCTGGAGCACGTACAGCAGGAGCTGGACAGCCATTCCGTACTGGCTGCAGAGATAGCTCAGATTCGCCTTGAGGCGAAGAACACCGCTGATGAAGCCATTCAGGAAGCCCGTATTCGTGAAGGTGAGGCCGAAAATCGCGCTATCAATGCTGAAAACGACCGTGATCGCAACTCAGATGCGCTGGTTACCGCGCAGCTGGCGCTGACCACTCTGAATCAGGAATTTGCACACTACCGCCGCAAGAATCCTGAACGCCTGGCGGCGGATCTGCAGGAGCGCGACAAAACCATTTCTCAGCACCGCGCCGATCGCAAAAAACAGAGCGCACTGATACAGGAACTGCAGCAGAAGCTGAATATTGCAGATAAAGAAGTAGGCAAAGAGCGCCGCCTGCGCGGTGAGACGGCCAACGATCTCATTAAACTCACTGCCTCGCACAATCATTTGAAAGAGCGCGTGGAGTTTCACGACGGGCAGGAAGACGTGGCGCAATTCCTCCTGCAGCTGCCGGACGGCAGCGGCGACGTGGGCTGTTATATCTACAATTACCACTTCGGGCTCAGCGTATTTCATGGCATCCGTGACGTGTCCATTGAAACAGCAAATTTCCACTATCAGATCCGCACGGCGATGATGCTGGCAATGGATGTTGTGCCGGGTATATGGGGTAATCCGGTATTCCGCATCCTGCCTGATTTACTCCCTATGTGGGACACAGCCATCAACGATGAACTGCATGAGCGCATCATGACCCGCCTGGCGCTGGACTTCCCACGACTCCACAAGCGCATCACTGACGGTAAGGCCGCGCCGGTCTCCGAGCTGGCTATCCCTGCGCGTGCGCTTAACGCGCTGGTCAAAGCCGGTTATGACACCGTGGCAGCGGTGGGCGGTGAGCTGCCGCCGGAACTGGTGAAGGTCAAAGGGCTAAGTGAGGCCACGGTAGACGAGATCCGCGCTGCGGTTAACAGCTGGTGCATCACCTGGGCAAAATCCAATGGTGATATTGAACCTATCAAAAATAACAACCTGAAACGTCGCTAACGTGACGTAATTACCCGCCGCTAATAAATATGAAAATCTAAGAGATATCTTAGATTTTCATTGATTCAGATCTCCTCATTGTGTACATTCCTACCCGCTGGCAACGCCCATAATCGTTGAAAGTTATCTGAATTGGTATTTCGCGGATTAAGCATTAACCCATTGTTTAATCCGCAATTTTTTACAGCGCAAAGCTCATTTCCGAGTGATTTTTGCGCTGTATGAGGTGGCTTTATGCCCGATAGTTTTCGGGCTTTTTTTTCAGGTTTAACCGTGAGTGCATGACGTGTGCTCACGGCTGAATCGGAGAGAGGATTCAGCAGCGAGGCAGACGCAATGCAAATCTGGCAGGGGTGGTTCCTTCCCTGTTGTTTACGCAAGCGGACAGGTTGACCAGATGCCTAAGTGTCCGAGCCGGGTATGCACCGGCACCAATTCAGCAGGCTTAGCTCAGTCGGTAGAGTGTTTCATTGTCGGCGGTTCGATTCCGCCAGCCTGCATCAGTTCGTAACGGGCCGCTCCCGGTTATTACCTTTTCCGGGCGTGTTATGAGTAGGGTGAACGGCATGTAGCCCCTCCTGTCACGGCAGTGAACGCGGTTTTGGACTACCCCGCGCATAGAACGCCCCGTGAGGCTTAAACAGGTTCCCGTCTGATCCCCGTAAGGGATCGCCATTTGTGAGCGTGCTGGCATCCTCTTGCTGCCTGGCGACGGGTAAAACTACCTCTGGCAGCACGCTCACAAATGGGGGAATGCGGCTATGCGCACGCGGGGCGGAATAATATTTTCCTGTCATGAAAATCTTCTACACCCGTCCGTAGGTTCCGTAACGGACAGCTGGAGGCACCAGCCCCCCATGCACTACACGTCAACACCAGGCGACGCGCTGCTTACTGGCTAATTTGGCTGGTGGCAGGGCAAGGTCAGCGGCAGACCTAAAAAAAGTTCGTGGCAGCTGGGAAAGACCAGCACACAACGGCGAGAGTATTGAGTGGTGAATGACAGATGACGCCACGCGCCTGGTTAGCCAGTGCTCTCGACCGTTGTGGTGATTGCTTTAACACACCGTAGGAGTTGTGGAGTCAATCCACGGGGCGAAAGCCCTGCCGGCGAATCGACGCCGGCAGTCAGCGATGGGCTGCGAAGGCAAAGCGGGTATCACTCCCGCCTCATTGAACAATCGCGCTAACGGAAACCGATCACAGCAACCCGTTTATGGTGACGTAGCTCAGAGGAATGAGCGTCCGGCTTTAACTCAGGAGTACGGAAGGTCGCTGGTTCAAATCCAGCCGTCACTGCCAGTTTCAGTACAGACCAGTTGCATTGGAGCCAGCGCCCCCTGCTGGTGGTCGAAAGTGGGTCACTTGGGATATGTGAGTGCGGAGTCTGGCTTTTAATTCCTTTGAAGCTAACAGGTTATCCGGTCAACACGTAATGTCATCCAGCCATACTTCTGTCATCTTCCGGTTGAGCGCCGGGGCGAGTAGTTCTGACAGCTGGAAGAGACAGCATCCCTAACAGACAGGACACGATATGCCGTTTTTAGCGTTTGCTGCAGAGCATCCAGCCCTCACCATCATTTACACGCTGGTGGTCATTTACGGCTTTGAAACGGTTATCAAAGCCTGTCGCAGCGACGCGAAGAAAAAGCGCCGCAAATAGCACGACACCCCAACAGGAAAGCGCATTAGCCGCTCAGTACTCTTTCCGTTGTGGTGCATTCGCAGTTGCTGCTGCGATCGCAAGACTGGCCCCCGCTTCATCAATCGCAACGCATAGGGGTTTAAGCCGCCAGTAACCGAGTTGACCAGTCGCTTGAGAGGTTACTTGCCGGGTATGGCACCGGCCACCACCAACGCATAACAGATACGCATGCATAAGCGCTGACAAGAAAATTGAGGCATGATTAGAGCAATTCAGTCAGCTAATCAGGGTTTAAGCAGTATGGACACCAGCATGTACACCAAAACAGTCAGAGCGATGCAGTTTGTCATGTTTCATCTGCTGCTGAATGCCGGATTGTTTGCCGGTCATAAATGGCTGATCGCGCAGCTGGTGGCCAGCTGATACAGGCCAACAGGTAAGAGCGCCGGCAGACGGGCTTTTATCGTTGTGTTGTAGCTCAGCGGCAGCAGCGTTCGCTCTTTTATTCGGCCTGCAGGGCGGTGATAGGGACAAGCGAAAGGTCGCCGGTTCAAATCCGGCCAGCACAATGCCTACATAGCCACCCGGCCAGCCGCCGGGACAGGTCTCAGAACATCCCCGTGCGCACCCGGCGCCGGAATTAATCAGGTGAATTTTAACCACCGGCAATCGCCGGGGATTCTGCACGCCTGCACGACAGAGAGAGAGCATGAAAAAGATCGCACTGATGGGCGCATTAATGGGAAGTCTCACCTTGCTGGCGCGCCGGCCGCCAACCGTTCCCGTGCTGCAGGTCAGGTCGCTGCAGCTGCCGGAGCGCCCGCAGCTGACCGCCGAGGAAGGAATACAGCGGCTGGCCACCAGCATGGAAGAAGCGCATCAGCACCGCGAACGTGAGCGGCTGACCGCGCAGAAGCGCAGACAGAGCGCCCACAAGCGCAAAAGCAAACGGGGTTACTAAACGATGAACGATCAACAAATAAACGGAATGATTGGCATGATTGCCGGCGCTGCAGGCAACTATACCGGCGACTATATGGCGATGCTGAACGTTCTGGAGCACCTGGGCTTTGTGGTAACGCACCAGTCACAGACCGCAACTGATTGGTCAGCCACGGTGAGCAAAGGCGCACTGACCATGACCGCCCGCGGGGAATCGCTTAATCACGCTACCTGTCTGGCCATGCTGCAACTGAACGATCTGATCCTGCGCAGCGAACAGCTGATAGACGAGGGCATGCTGAAATTCAGGGAAGAGGGCGCGCCTATGGCCGTCGCGCATGTGTGGCTCTCTGACGGCGCAAAAGTGGCACGTAAAGCGTGGGGAGAGGGAACGCATCTGCGCCTCAACAGAGGCACCACACGGCACCCGCTGAACGGCACCGATATGTACGGCGTGCCGGCGCGATTCTTTGACCACGATCCGCAGGCGTCCGTAACGCGCATGCCTCAGTTCGTTCTGACCAATACCGAGCAGCTGACAACGGCTGACTGGACGCCCGTAACCGCCGATCTGCTGGCAAGCGACTGGAGACTGATTTAATGGAGACGGTAAAACTCAAAGGGCTGGAACTGCTGGGCTGGCGCGCGGATCACTGCAAAGTCACATCAGTGGCATGCCGCAATAAGTCACTGCCTACAGGTGAGAAGCAGTCAGTGATGCTGGTGGAAGGGACCGTAGTGTTTGAGCTCAGGAAAGGGTGTGGCGTGCGCTTTACCTGGCAGGCTCAGCAACAGATAGGCATGTACGGAGCAACGGGCAAGTTTGATTACAGTGTGAATATGAGTAAGTCAGGTACGACAGAAGGATTACGGTTTGAGGATGAAGCCGGGGAACCATTACCGGATAACCTTTACAGCCAGGTCGTTCACCGCTTAGCCCGTGACACCGTAACTAACTGGTCAAATACAGTCAGCCACCTTCTGAAAAGCTACCGCTGATCCCGGGCAGGCCACAATATGCCGGATAGTAAGCGCTATCCGGTACTCTGCATTCGCCACAAACGCCCGCGATTCTAAAACACCCCTTCCAGATATCGTGCGTATTAGCGCCAAACCTGCATTAAATGATGGTACTGATTCGGGCGATAATTATGCCGCTGTAAGGGAATGCAGAGCCAAAGCCAATCTGTAATGCCGCACCACCAGCCAGTAAAGGGATCTGTAAATCCGAGTCAGATTGCTCCTGAAAACACGCCAGCCCTGTCAAAAAATCCAAAATCGACGACGTTAAGACTTGTACGGATTAGACAAACCTTAGAATAGCGTGTTTTTAATTCAACCGGAGCGCTACATGGACAAAAAGGTAAGCAGTATTGAGATAGCCGATCTGTTAATTCGTCGTCGCTGCTATATGACGGTTGCAGAAGTAACCAGGCTGGTGGAAACAGAATACCCGCATTTAACAGTAAACCCCGGTATCGTCTCTAATATCCTGCGCTCCTTTGTCCGCTCTCCGTTTGCACAATGCCGGGTACATCCTGAAGCCTATCCCCGTAAGTACAGGCTGGATGCGGTAAACGGCTACATCTTCAAAGCACGCGGACGTTCGGATATCGATTACGACTCGCTGATTGTAGCCAGCGCCACGAAACACCGCCGGCAGACGAAAGAGATTGAGCAGCGTTCTGTATGCGTGATGGCAAGGGAACTGATGGACAAATGTATGCGGGGAAGGATGGAAAACACCCCGCTCATGTGAACGGGGTGCTGATTTGCTTACTTCTGACCGCTGCGGTGCAGCCTGCGGGCTTTGGTTAACGATGACGGAACCTGTTTAGGCGGATTATCCAGCCTTTCGGTTGAGTTCGTTTCCTCGTCCCGTGTAATAACAGGGAGTTCGCTGGCTTCTGGCACAGGCTCAGCGGGTTGTTCAGCCGCTGGTGGCACTTCCTGTACAGAAGAAACGCGCGTCACAGGGGCTGGTTCAGCTGGTGGCGTTACCGGTTCAGCTGCTGCTGCTGCAGGCGCTGGCGCAGGGGCCACAACAGGAACATCTTCACCCGTAACAGCGCTGATTAACGTCAGCAGTCGCTGCAGACGCTCCTGTTTAGACATTTTTAAGAACTTCTGGCCTAAGTTCGCCTCCAGCATGGCGATCATCGGTGCAAGCCCCATCAATTCAGCAGCGTGACCTGAACGCACAACCGAATGCAGACACGCGCGCCGGGTAGCATTTGACGGCAGCTTGTCATATTCCTTCTGGAAGTGGCTATTAAGAATGCCGCTTTCTTCCAGGCTCGCAATTCGCAGTATTTTTCCCATATTTACGCCTTATCGCCAGTCCTGCTGCGAATATCACTCACGGTGGCGGCTTCGCTGATTTCGTCGCGGATTTCTTCTTCTGCAGCCGTCAGCGCCATATGAACGCCGCGCACGATAGCCATTTCTGGGTTATCTGGCACAACCACCACATCATGCCAGTCAGCGGTGTGATCTGTCAGGCCAGGCAGTTTACCGGCGATATAGTTAGCACCGCCGCCCACAACCAGCACAACGTCAATGTCGTGGGTATTACGGTGCAGCGCACGAACATCTTTCATGATGGTTTCAGCGAGTTCAGCTGCGGCCTGATCGATAACAGGCAGAACATTGATGCGCTTATCTTTCGCTCTCTCCAGGCGGGAACCGATATAGCCCTGACGGATGATTGCATCAACGCTGTCCAAGCTCAGGTCTGAGGCGTTAAACGACTTATCCAGCGTCTTTTCAAACTCGATCAGCAGGGTGTGAACACGCTTAATCATCGTCTGCACGCCGTGCTCAAAGCCACTTCTGCGGATCGGCATCAGGTCAGAGTCAACCAGGGCGATATCACAGGTGAAGCGGCCTAAATCAATTACCAGCGTCTTTTCTGCGTCTGCCAGCTCTGGCAGATCAGCCTGCGCGGTAAGAATGGCAGGGACAGCCTCTGGATAGATTTCTACGTGAATGATGTTTGCAGCTTTGATGCTGTCATTAATGTTCTCAACACGCGTTTTCAGACTGTCAGCTTTCTGTTTGATGCGCGCTTCATTGATGTTGCCTGCAGCGCTGTAGAACTGACTTACCGGGAGCGTTTCACCGAGGATAATGTCACGGCCACCGAGACCAGCACGAACCAGCGCATCATTAACCAGAACGCGGTGAGCAGCGGAAACCTGGTAATCAGGGTCACAGGTGTCATACAGGTCATAGCCTGCATTCATGACGGTGTACGTGCGCTCTTTACCCTGCGCATCTGTTGTATGCCATGAAGATTGTGACTCAGTAGCGAGCGTCTGCTGGTGGCCTTCATGCACAAGCGCCGGGGTCACAGAGGTTTTAATCTTGCCGGTTGCTTCGTCAAGGAACGACAGAGCAATGTTACCGGAGCCTGCATCCACTGCTACTAAAACTGCTTTGTTCTTAGTCATTTATTTGTCCAATGGTTAATTTCATATTGAAAGTCCGGGACTGAATTTATCACACAGAGCACACTTGTACACTTAAAAAAGCGCGCTTGTGCTCGAAAAAAGGCACAACCAAAACTGTTTGCTGACTAAGTGATCATTATTGTGATCACTGCAAATTACAGACTCCTTACCATCCTGGTTTATTGGCCTCATTTGAACGATAAACCATGTCCAAAGTTAACTGGGATGAACACAGAAGGGCTTTCATTGAGCAGAAGGCCGAGAGCGGAATAACCGTCAAAGAGTACTGCGAGTACTATGACCTGCCATTCAACACGGCCCGTCGGGAGCTGAACGGTAAAGCGCTGGCCGCGATGGGTGATCAAAGTGGTGATCACAATCATGATCATTCGGGTGATCACGCTTCTGATCATCAAAATGATCACACCAGAAAAGACGACCTCACCATACGCCGGAACGGGCGCAAACTCAGGCACAGCGCGGCTTTAGAGGGGGTGCTGGAACCACGCGCTGACGCAGCGCCGCAGCCTGGCGGGAAGAAAAAGCCCAATGCTTCACATGCCAAAAAGATCATAAATGACGGTGATCAAAGTGACGGGCGCCCGAAGCACACCGCAAAGCCCCGCGGCGAGGGTAAACCCTTTGAGGAAGGCCATGAAACTAAGCTGGTCGCCAACCGGCGTGCCTACCCGCGGCCACAGGATTATGAAGCGGCGTTAGAGGTGCTGGGCGAGGGGCTGGAAGCCAGCGCCATGACGGCGCTGTTTGACTCTCTGGCGCACATGGACATGCTCAAGCGCACCACGGCGCGTGCGGTAGAGCTGTTTGAGCTTGAGGCCGACAACATGGCCAGCGGCAAAAAGAAGGGGGAGGAGGACGACGGCGGCGGACCACACCCTATCCTGAAAATGACCAAGCTGATGATCGAGGTCGGCTATCTGGTCAATGACCACGCTACCCGGGTAGCGGCAATCGCCGGCAGTACCGATAAGAACCGGCGCGACAATGAGAAGCATGCGCTGACGCATAACGCCGGCGAGGTTATCAGCCGCGCATACCAGCTGCGAGAGGCGGAGGACTGGGATCTGCTGCAGACGGCAGAGTACATCGAGCGCCACGGCATCAAACTGCCTGAGTCTCTGTCCAGACGTCTCGAAAACGAGCTTAAGAACGCTGAACCGCCGGTAGATGAAAGCGGCCAGGTCAGCGAGGCGGAGCTGGAACTGGAGGCGCAGGAGTATCGCCGGCAGCAGGCCGCGTCCGCTGCCTTTGTTGAGACACGTCGCGCTGAAGTTGCCGCGCTGGTGGACAAAGGCGGGTTTGGTGACGTCCAGGCAGACGGAGAGCTGCGCGCCGGCGAAACCGCAGGCGAGGCCAATCTGAGCGGCAATTTTGACTATGCGGCTACTGCTGACCTGTACGACGACGATATCCCGCCGGAGATATCCGTTATGTCCGACGATGAATCCGTTATGACCGATGCGCTATCCGTTATGAAAGACAAGGATGGCGCAGAATGAGCGGCAAAAAACGCATCAGGAGCGTCACCACCGACCCGCGCTGGCGCGACATGGTGATCCGCTATCGCTATGACTGGGCGACGGCAGTAGTCGAGCTATTTGGCCTTATCCCCACCTGGCAGCAGGAAGAGATACTTAACTCCGTACAGGAGACCGGAAGCCAGACTACGGTAACGTCCGGCCACGGTACCGGCAAATCATCCCTGACGGCTATGATGCTGCTGATTTACATGATCATGTTCCCGGATGCGCGCGTAATCATCGTGGCCAACAAAATCGGGCAGGTTAAAACGGGCGTATTCAAATACGTCAAAACTTACTGGGCTAACGCCGCTAAACGTCACCCCTGGCTGCAGAACTACTTCACCCTGACGGACACCATGTTTTATGAGAAGTCGCGTAAGGGGATATGGGAAGTGCTCTGTAAGGGCTTCCGCCTGGGTAACGAAGAAGCGCTGGCCGGCGAGCACGCCGCGCATATCCTGCTGATCCTCGATGAAGCGTCAGGTATTTCTGATAAAGCGATAGCTATCATGCGTGGTGCGCTGACAGAGACCGATAACCGCATGCTGATGATGTCGCAGCCCACGCGGCCAAGCGGCTATTTCTATGACTCGCACCACTCATTAGCCCGTAACCCCGATAACCCGGACGGGATCTGGAATGCCATTGTCCTCAATTCTGAAGAGGCGCCGCACGTTACCCTGAAGTTCATCAGGGAAAAGCTGCTGGAGTACGGCGGGCGTGACTCTCTGGAGTACATGGTGAAGGTGCTGGGGCGCTTCCCGCGCAACATCAGCGGCTATCTGCTGGGGCGTGACGAGTGCGATCGCGCCGCACGGCGCAAAGTATACCTGGAGAAAGGCTGGGGCTGGGTGGCTACCGCTGACGTCGGTAATGGGCGCGATAAGTCGATACTCAATATCTGCAGGGTGTCTGGGCATGGTGATGCGCGGCGCGTGGTGTCGTTTAAGCTGGTGGAAATGCCTGGCACGATGGACCCAATATCTTTCGGTGACTTCGTCGCTAACGAGTGTACGCAGGAGCGCTATCCGGGGATCACGATTGCCGTCGATGGTGACGGCGTGGGCTCTGCCACGCTGAAGCAGCTGGAGCGCCGGGGCGTGAATGCGGTCAATATCCGCTGGGGGCAACCGCCGTTCAGTAAGAAGGTGCGCGAGCGCTTCAAGAACCAGCGCGCCTGGGCGAACATCATGGCCGCTGATGCTGTCCGCTCCGGCAGGATGCGTATAGACGCCTCTCAGCACACGGCGGAGCAGGGATCAAAGATACCGTATTACATGGATGAAATGGGGAGGATCATGATGGTGCCGAAGCCTCAGATGCGACAGAAACTCAACATCAAGTCGCCTGACCGCTGGGACACATACTGCTTTATCTTCCTGATTGGTTATCGTCCGGCAGAGGCAGAGATTGACGAAGGCATGGCAGATTTCGCGGAGAGCAAACTCAAAGAGCTGGAGGAACTGGACGCGCTGCTGGCGTGACCACCAGCCAGGCAATAAAAAAGGGCGCTTGTGCGCCCTTTCTGTTACCCGTTACCGCTTATTAATTGCCCTTCTTCTCTTCTTTAGCAATCAGTTTTGCGAGAAATTCCGGCATGTTGCGGATATTTTTCCCGGTGCGGTCGGATTCATTGCCGTAGCGTTCGCGGATCTGCAGCATGGTAAGCTGCGATTCATCCCCTGCGGCCAGCTTCCGGTCGAGCAGTTCAAAGTCGTGTGCGTCCATAAGTTCCAGCACTTCGCGTCCGGTTTCAATTTCCTGGCTGATAGCACGCGCCTCTTCAGGACCTTTTGCCCGCGCCATCTTTTCCTTCGCGCGCTTATCAAACTGATAGCGACGCTGTTTAACGGCATAGGCAACAGACGCCCGCTGCGAAACCATCTTTTTACCCAGCTCCACGTCCTCAAGGGTGTAGACCTGCGCGGACGGCAGAACGGAGCACGGAATAGGCTGGATGAAGTCGTACAGTGAGCTTTTGGTGTTTGATACGCTCACGTTGAGTTTGATATTACGCCCCAGCGCGAGGTCGTCACCGATGATAAGCATACCGTGCGCGCCGTAGCGGAACTTATCAACTTCCTGCTGATCTGCTGTATGACGCACGCTTACCTGGATATCGGTATAGGTGCTGGTACGGGCGCGGAACACGGTAGCAACCGGTGCAGCCTCAAAGTACTTACGTTCATCTTCCAGCGTCATGATTGCACCGAAAGCGTGGGTAATCTTCTTAAGCTTGCCGATCTGCTTTTCATAGCGCATCAGGATATCTTCACGCTTATGATTAGCGGTCGCTGTAGCGCGAAAACGGTCAATCTGAACGTATGCAGGATTAATCAGCAGTACTGGAACAGGCAGATAAAGGTTTGTGGTAATGGCGATACTGCGCTCTTTACGCTTTTCTTCTGCCAGGTCGGCAAAACTCTGCCATTCAGCCAGCAGGTGCTGGGCATGCTGAAACTGTGATGAATCGGTAAGAAGGCCAGCCGGACGGCACTCTTCACCCACCGCGTTAGTGTCAGAAAAGAATTTATTGTCCGTAATGAGAGTCAGCCAGTCATGTTGAACCTGCAGAAATTGTTTGTAGCGCTTTTCAAATTCTAGGTCGCTGAAGTTAGGCATAATAGTTATTCCAAAAATGTAATGAGCCAACAGTCTCTCTGGACTTAATGAGCGCGAATATAGACAGAAAAGGAAGGCATGTAAAATTGCAAATCCTTAGAATGGCAATAATAAGAATAGTCCGTAATCCTTAACTGTCGGATATATCTGCTGTACACGTCATTTAATAAGCTCGGGTTTCGTGCCGGTACTGCTACATCGCCCGCGATGTAACGCCCAAAGGTTTCAGATGATAACAGTTACCAGCCGCAATCAAAATTGAATGCCAAATGATCATATATGAAGGCATGCAGCCGATCACGAAGAAAACGCATGCTTTTCTAAAAATTTTCGATTTAGTTTACCCTCAGACCAGACATTGCGCGATTTTGGCCGGAATGGGAAACTTTAAATAATAAACATTATATAAAGTTTGGTGCCTTTCATGTATGCTTGATCAGTAGTTGGATGATCAAATGATCAGTTGGTGCAAATCGTGGCATTTTGTACAGATTCTGAGCGAAGCGGCAACGAACAATCGCCTGGCGTCGCTACGTGAAATCTGACGAACTCCACCCCTGCTGTTTTGATAGATTTTGCGTAGCGACGTCATGCTGTTTTTGAGGGAAATATATAGATGAAACATTTAGCGGAAATTAAAAGCAGTGTTATTCCGGCGGAATTAACCGTATTAACGCCGCAGGACGTTGCTAATAACCTGCGCCGCTTTATTGCCGACAAAGCCGCGTATTCTGAGAATACATTCCGCGACCTGCTTTCGGTGATCCGCCGCTGGGCGACGTGGTGCAACGCGCGCGGCCTGTCATATCTGCCAATCGATCCGGAGCTGGCCCGCATTTACTTTCTGTCTATGGCGGAAAGCGGGCTTGCATCGAGCACGATCGAAAAGCACTACGCCATGATGAACATGCTTTGCAAGCAGTGCGGCCTGCCGCAGCTGCTGCTGAATGTGGACGTGCAGCGCGCCATGAAGCGCATCAAGCGCGAGGCCGTGGTGGGCGGCGAGCGCACCGGGCAGGCCATACCGTTCCGGCTTTCGGATCTGCAGCTGCTGTCGCACCTCATGAGCCGGTCTGACAAACTCACCGATATGCGCAATCTGGCGTTCCTGTATCTGGCCTATAACACCCTGTGCCGTATGTCTGAACTGAGCCGCATCCGGGTGCGCGATCTGGATATCGACGTAAGTGGGCATGTAATTGTTAACCTGACCCACACCAAAACGATGGTGACTGCCGCCGGCGTGATAAAGCACCTGAGCAAATCTGCTGCTGGCCACCTGCTGCGCTGGCTGGACGTGTCCGGGCTGATTAACTGCCCTGATGCCGTGATATTCGGCCCCGTCCGCCACAACAATACGGCCGGCGTGTCGGAAAAGCCCATGAGCGCCCCGGCCACGGAGAAGATTTTCAAAGACGCCTGGGATCTGCTGGGGAAAGAGCCGGTAAAAGATAATAAAGGGCGCTACACAAAATGGTCCGGCCACAGCGCGCGCGTGGGCGCGGCGATGGACATGGCGGAGCGCGACGCGACCATCACGCAGATCATGCAGGAAGGTACCTGGCAAGACCCGAAAACCGTCATGCGATACCTCCGTCGCTCTGAAAGTCAGAAAGGGAAAATGTCGGGAATACTGGACGGAGAGTGATCTTTTAGGTTAATTAAATTCTAAAGAAATATAATTTGTAACCATAGTGCTTTTGTCGCACAATCCTGGCTGTCACGCACCTGCGAATAACGATGGCCACACAACAGATATTGCTGCACCGCACCTTTGACATAGACGCCCACCAGCTGAGCTTTACCGCCATTATGCGCGGCGGAGTTGCGCTGGTGGAGTTTGGTGTAAGCACCCTGTCAGAAGCAGCCCCGCTGCTGACCCTCGATAAGACCTACTGCGACCGACACAGCGCCTGCTTCTACGTTTCCAACATCACCGACCGCGCCGCAAATAAACTACTGGAGTATTACAGAAAGGAATTTGCCGGGTTTGTCGGGCTGGTGGACGACGCATTCAGCCAGCAGGGTAAACCCACGTTCAGCAGCCGCCAGCGGCTTTTTGCGGGGCAATAATGTCTGTTACCGGCAACGTCGTTAACTTCTTTGTCGCAGTGGCGACCGCACACGACGTCTCTAATCCTATCGGCACCTATTCCAACGGCTCCTACGTTGACTCCTGCACCGGGCATTACTGGGGCGAGGAGATATTCAGACACCCCAAAACTATTGCCACTCTGGCGAAGTACGGCGCGATTGAGTACACCCGCTGCCTGGACCGGGGCGAGACAATACGTTTTGAGGATCGGCGCGAAGTGCTGAGCGAGTTTGCCCGCGGGTACAGCGACGCTGAGGACGGCTTATGCACCGAGGAAGGGGCGATTGACTCCGCCGTTCCGCATGCCTACCTGTCAGGCGCGCAGCACTGCCGCAAGCGCATAAAGCTGGGCGGCATGGCCTACCGTCTGGATCAGGGGCGCGTGTGTCATGGCGTGGAGTGTGCTGATACGGGCGAGAAGTGGACGCAGGACTAAAGAAAAAGGGAGCCATCGCTGGCTCCCTTATTCCTTTGGTTTACTCATAACCATTGGACGTGGACTTCTGAAATAAACCACTGGCGAGGATAACAGAACTTTGAAGCATATTTTACCGAAACTTAAAATTTTTCGTGCGCGCTATCCGGAGACGGCAAAGGCTGTGCTGCTGCTGCTGAAAGAGGAGCGCACCGCGACGCGCCGGCGCTTTACGCGCGCCCTTCCCGGCACCGAAACGCACGTCATCCGGGGAACGCTGCTGGACCTGTGTAAAGTCGGCCTGGCTGAGCGCTCTATTGACGGCGAATACTCGCTGGCCATGCGCCCTTCTTTTGCCGTCAGCCTGACGCCTATGAGAATGGGAAAGATCGAACATGCCATTCTGATGCTGCTCAACGATCGTAAATTCATTACCGCCAACGATATGCGCAAAGAATTTGCCGTCAGTCATCCCCTGTTCCTGCAGTCAGCCAGAAAACTCATTGAGCGCGGGCTGGTGGAATACCGCGACGTTCCCGTTGAGGAAAACTCGCACCGCACCCGTCGCCACTACACCTTTAAAAACCCGGAGTAAGTCATGCCTGAAGTAAAGATTAAACGCCTCACCCCTGATGCCGTTCTGCCTTTCCGTGGCTCAAAAGGCGCTGCAGCGTGGGATATCACCGCGCTGGACGTAAAACTAAACGTTGTACAGACGCAGGGCGGCGCCCGCCAGCCGCGCGCGTGGTGGATCACTACCGG
Organism: Pantoea sp. ICBG 1758; assembly: GCF_002928325.1. Classification (NCBI taxonomy): domain Bacteria; kingdom Pseudomonadati; phylum Pseudomonadota; class Gammaproteobacteria; order Enterobacterales; family Erwiniaceae; genus Pantoea; species Pantoea sp. ICBG 1758. The sequence continues at coordinate 54,760 of NZ_POWL01000009.1, read as the reverse complement.
GCTGGCCGTGGAGATCCCCGAGGGCTACTGCATGAAGATTTACGCGCGTTCAGGGCTGGGTACCGCTAACTTCCTGCGCCCGTCCAACTGCGTGGCCATCATCGACAGCGACTACCGCGGCGAGATCAAGCTGCGCATGATTGCCGACGAAGGCGGTCTGGCCATCGAGCCGAAGGCGGGCATGGTCATTGCGCAGGCTGTGATTGAGAAGGTGGAGCCAGTCACCTGGACAGAAGTTGATGAACTGTCCGAAACCGACCGCGGCGACAACGGCTTTGGCTCCACCACCCCGGCGGAAACCGATCCGACGCCTACTGCCGACAGCACGCCGGCCGACGACAGCACCGCAACAGTTTCGCAGGAGCCAGCACCAATCGACGTGCCTGTAACGTCGCAGGATGCCCCTGCAGAGTCGTCGGATGCTGAGCCAGCTGAAGAGACCAAGACCACCACGACTACCAAGAAAACCACCAGCAAGTAAGGCCAGACCATGACCAAATATATTCTCAGCAGCAAAACGTCCATTGAGCTTAACGAGAAAGGCGAGATCAGCCCTGCCGATCTGGAAATCGCCCTGCTGGCCACGATGGGCTTTACGCCGCAGAACGTTGAAGGCGTTACCGTCTGGAGCCATGAAAATGACGATAAATCGTTCTGGCTGGCGCATGAGCAGTCGCTGCCGGCGCACGACGAAGAACGCGCTGCAGCGGTGAAAGCCATCAATGAGAAAACGGGCGCCCGCCTGCTGATGCCGTCAATGGATCACAGCTTAGCGCAGCACCTCATGAGCCAGCTGCCAATGAACGTAACCGGCGAGGCGTTTGTGTCGGGCTCCCTGACGGGCCAGTGGCGCGCGGAGACCGTTTCCCGCTTTAACCCGTATGACGTGCAGAGCCACGGCCTGCTGGTAAACAGGCAGCAGCACGTCAGCTGCGCGTCGCAGTCCCTGCCGCTGGCGGTTGCCCTGCTGTTCCTGCAGGTCCTGGGTGTGGGCCAGCGTGCCTGGGTGCTGTTCCCTGCCGGCGCGGACGCGCAGGGGCAGCTGGTCTACCTGACGCCGGATAACGAAAAGAACATGCTGCAGTTCGTGCCGGAGCTCGACCGTTACCGCATGGAAGGCTTGGATAAATATGCTGTAGTGGGTATGGATCAGGATCTGGTGCAGGAAGCGGTTGAAAAAGCGCAGCTGCTGCGCACTATCGCGCAGGGAAAGGCGAAAACTGACGCCCTGCAGCCCGACCCGGAGCTGGTGGCCACAGCGTCAGAGGCTGCGCCGGCGGCAGCGGAATAAGCCCCGGTAACGCCTGTCAGGCTATGCGCCAGGTGGTGCGGTGCTGGGTTTAAATATCTTTCTAAATTCTAAGGATTTGCTAATTTTACAAGGCAAATTTCTTACCCGTTGCCATTAGCTCTTACTCAAAAGCCCCGTTAAGGGGCTTTTTTATTGGCTCTAACTCACTCACTACAGCTTATGCACTGATTACAGTGAACGTTGCCGCCTGACCGCAGGCGGTGATCTTCCGCCCACAGCGTGTCACGCTCTTTCTCTGCGTCCACCAGCCACTGTGAGAGCATCATCAGGCCATTATGGTGCGCGTACCTGCTTCGACAAGTAGGAAATGCGCTGCTAGCTGTAAATTCTATTGTCTAATTTAATGCAAATGGTTTTGGGTCGATATACACTCAGTGTCTATACGGAGGTATAAATTATGACCACATATCGCATGCCTGCGCTTACAGCTGAAGAGATACGCAGCATCGGCGAAAAAGCCGTTGCGGATGTAGCCCGCCAGAGAATTACTACGACAAAAGTAGGAAAATCCGGTGCACATAAGCCGAGACGACACGCGCACCGCCATGCTAAAGGCGGCAAAGCGGTCATTTACCTGGCAACTAAAGTGCTGGCAAGCACAAGCGCTTCCGAAGTGCAAAAGGCACTTGCGGGTTCAGTCTTATCGCAGTCAGAAGGGCGGGACTTCTTCAAAGAAGCCTTTAACAAAGCCCGCAAAGGCTAAAAATAAAATTTTTTGGACGCCCCTTAGTTGGGGCGTTTTATTTTGTGGTGAGAAATGACAACGCAGCCAAAGAAATGGGTGTTCACTGAGCTCGTTAAAGATTCTAACGATCCCTTACAGTTGATAGCCTATGCAATGTATAAAGCCGACAAAGATGATCGCGCTAACCAATGCCGTACTCGTGGAATGACTGATGCTCAGGTTAATACAGAACTTGAAAGCTTTCATGATGGTATCGCCCATTCCGAACGCCAGCTAGATGATTACCGTGGCAAAGCGCGGAGAACTGTAGACCAACTGATTTTGACAGTTAGTGAGGGCGTTGGTCACGTTTATGATCAGCGGATATCAGCTATGGAAGCGTCCCATGAAGCAGAAATAAGAAAAAAATGGGTTGAATGGGGCGATAATGCTGCTGCATATAGCGCACATTTAACAAAGCCGCATTTAGCGAAGCGACTTGGTTACTGGTTCTTAGGTTGGATAGGAGGCGGTATTTCTGGTCTACTCGCTACAGTGGTCACAACCATTGTTCTGGTTGGCATTATTTCAATCGCAAAACCAGGCATTCGCGATACAGCCCGTGATGCGATGAAAAATGCTATAGATTCATTAATTCCTTCATCGCCAATACCGGGTGTAACTGATACAGGCAACACAAACGACCTAAAACAGCCCCAGTAAATGGCTGTTCTAGATCAGCTAATATCATTGAATAATAGTGATAAGTATCTTTATCCCAGTGCGTCATAGTGTCGATAAACATCGTTGCTGCTGCATAAGAATCGTCCTCAAACGCCACCGTTTCACTATTCACTATTCACTATAAACTGCACCCGTGTACCTCTGTTGTCATCACCAGCGGCATTAGGCGGCTGTGGCTCCGGCACATGGAATGACCGGGATGAATGGGGTAGGCAGGCGCGTGCAATCAGGAACGCCATTAACGCTAATTGAGATGAAAGGCTAACTCTGTTCGGGCATATTATTTTGAGCGATTGTAGACAGCTGGTGAATGACGGCCAGTGCGCGCAAGTAAAAAGCCCGCTCGATGCGGGCTGTTGAGTCAATGATTGTGTGCCGCTGCAGCTTCCAGCGCGCTGATCTTTCGCATGAAAGAATCGGCCTCTGACATATCCACGATCACCTCTCCGCAGGCCAGGCAATGACTCCCTTTCACATCCTCTACAATGTCATCCGGGTTGCCCGTATTCAGCTGGACGTCGCGCGTGTCGTAAACAAAAGCCTCTGCACCGCATGTCGGACATTTCATCGCTTACTCCTCTGTTGAGCCTGTCCACTAAGTATAGCTGACAGGCCTGAAACCTTGCGGCAGAAGGGTTGCGGGGTTATGCGGCATCGCTTACGGTACGGAGCGCTTTCTCTCTGCGCCGGCGCGCTATCTTCTGGCCAATTGGCTCAATGTAGCGGTAGCTGAGCCAGCCCACCAGCAGTGCCAGCAGGACGTTGCACACGAAGAACGTCATACCCTGATCCGTGAAGGATTTTGATAACCGATCTTTGGTCACGATATGGATCAGGTATACGGAGAAAGAGATATCCCCCAGGAATACCAGCCAGCGCGGCGTGATGCGTCCTAACCAGCTGTCATTGAACGCCACAGCGGCCAGCAGCAGCGCCAGCACGGTACCAGACGCCATCAGACCATGCCCGATATGCTGGTGGCTGATAATGTGCTGCACAAACAGGGCAACCGCTGCCAGCAGGAACGGCACACGGGTTGCCACCGGCAGGCGCGCCATGTACGGGTAAACCAGGCCAATCAGCACGCCCGCGGCAAACTGCCAGATAATCGGATTGGTCATCAGGTTCAGGTAGGCGTAACCCATATCGTAGCCATGCACCAGCAGCGTCGGCTGGTGGCCTGCTGCCATTGGTGCCGCCACCAGCGCCGCGCCCAGCATTGCGGCCAGCGCCACCCAGCGTGCGCGCACCAGCAGGCATACGGCCATCATCAGGTAAAACAGAAACTCATAGTTGAGCGTCCAGCGCACGTTCATAAACCCGCCGTCGTCCACGTAAAACGGCGCGTGCTGCGGCAGGTAGACGGAGAGCGTTGCCGCACTAATCAGCGCCTGAGTCTTATCCGCATAGTGGAACGTCGCCATAGCCCCGCTTAACAGGAAGTTGATCAGCAGCAGAATGAAATAGGCGGGCAGCAGGCGCAGCGCACGGCGTTTCAGGAAGTCACCCGCTGCCGCGAACCCTGTACCCATGCGCGACACGGAGAGCGTAATAACAAAGCCACTGAGGATGAAAAACAGATCCACGCCAATAGCGCCGGTTGAAAGCACTTTGGTTAACGCCGGATATTGCGTTTTGATCTGATAGCGAAAATGAAAAGTTACGACGGCAAGGCAGGCAAGCCCGCGCAGCGCCTGAATAGATTTGAGCTGTTGTGTCATGAGTCCGTATGAGGATTGTCTGATAAACGTAAAGGTGGCCGCATTCTAGGGATGCGATACACCAAGAGCAACCATAGAAAAGGCGCACTAAGCGCCTGATTTAATTGATATGGGTAACTATATCAAAGCCAATTTAATGCTCTGGATTAGCTACCACGTAAAAATGTGTCGCCGCATTTGCTGCAATACCACTGCCTTTCGTAATCTTCCCGCGCCCTGCGCCGGTTGTGCCGGTTCAGGTGAGCCACCAGCGCTGTAAACAACAACGAAAGAATAAAGCCCATGATTAACGAGATCATAAGCGTGGTTGCCGGTATGTAGAGAGCCAGCCAGGTAAACAGGAAGAATGAACCGACAAAAGCCATGCCTTCCAATCCTCCCCCGGTTGGTGCGTTCCGCGATGCGGCTACTGACTGGCGCGTTGATTTGCCCTGCCGCCTGCTGCCGCCCGATCCCCGATTTGAGATCCAGCCCGTGTGGCTCACGCTGCGCGTCTTTGAGGTTCCCTGCTCATAAACCGCCCTGCTCTTTTTGACGCTCCCTGATCCGCAGTGCGGGCATTTAATCCTGATTTCCATTTTTTACCATTCTGTATTGCTGTTATTGAAACACTGACACCAACCGGGTAGCTGGTGGTCAGTAAAAAGGTGTTAACGCCACTTTGGCAGACCGAGCTGGTCAAATTCCACGTAAAGCGGAATGCCTGTCGTGTGCCGATGCCCCACCAGCGACTCCCGGCGCACCGGGATTTCGTCATACTCCACGGCGGTTTTATAGAAGTGTGCCGCCTCTTTCGGATCTTCAAAGCACCAGCGGTACACGTAAGCGTCAGTGGGCGTGATCCCCATGCAGACGCTGAGCGTGTACAGCAGCTGCAGCAGCCCGCACCAGCTGCCGTCGGGTAGCTGGCGGGCGTGGAGTATATGGCATTTGGTGATAAGAAAATCGCGCACTTCACTTTCCGGCCAGCCCTCAAACGAGCACCAGCCGTACTGCCTTAGTCGTTCGTCCATCAGCGCACGAACGCCGGATTGTTGCTGGTGGCCAGCGCGGGCTTTTGGGACGGCTCACGCATGACATACACGGGAAACTCAATACTCGCTGCCTTATCGTAAAAAAGCGGCACTGTCCGTGCCTCTGCGCCACCAGCAGCGGCGATCTCCACGTTTCCTACTGGTTGCCCGTAAATATCATTAAAACGCTCTGCGAGCGCCTGAGCGACGCTGTAATACGCCGGGTCAAAATCGGTACTGCCGTCAGGTTGCGGCTCCATCTTGAAGCCGTGCGCCAGAAAAAGCTCCCTGATTTCCTGTTTGATCACTGATGTTCTAATCCTGTTGCTTTGCGTCGTCTGCCGCCTGACATACCGCATTAAGATGATGCTGAATCCACTCTGACAGCTTCATACCTTCCTGCCGTGCCTGATTGACATAGCGGGCTTTAATGTCAGGCGTAACGCGCATCTGAATCTGAGACGTCGCCGGGACGTCTCCCTTAACTGAGTTTAAAGCCCGTGGGTCGCGTGCTTTATCGGTCATGATTAACCTCTGTCAGTGGCTCCTTCAGCCGGAGCGTATTGTTTGTAAACGTCCAGGAAAGACTCTACACAAAATCCCAGGGCGCAATCCATTTCCTGCAAGGCCGTCAGTGCATCAAGCGGGGTTCCGTCGCACTCGTAGAGCGAGAACTCATACGGCAGGGTAAAGCGTGCTGCCGTGATGTTAACCATAAACGGTATATCGTACTGCTCGGCCTCTTCGCCCATGATCATCGTCCACTCAAACGCGAATTGATACTCGCCCTCACTGTCTATCATGGTGGCAGTGCCGCTTACTTCAGTGTCAGTGTGGCCTGTTACCACGATATCCTGTGGCTCCCACCAGTCCAGTTCATACATATTGCTGAGTACCAGCTTATTCGCAGGTGCAGTACCCGGACGCCAGCCGGACTTTAGGATGAAGTCATAGTGATCGCGGTATGTGAGATTGACCTCTTCAAAGGTGCAGTCATCGCCTATGTAACCAAAGCAGATGTTGTTACGCAGCCAGACGACGGTTGCCAGGTCTGTACAGCTGGAGGCCACCAGCTCGTAGTTGGTTTTGATATCCGTATACGCTTCAGCAGCGATAAAGCCAGGCTGGTGGCTCTGAGCAATCGCGCCGGTCAAAGTGTGGGACATATGCTGGATAGCAGCGGTAGAAGTCATTGGTGCGTGAGTCATGAAGAAGTTCCTTAAATGCCTGGTGCGCCAGGGCGACGACGCAACGTTGCGCCATGAGGTGTAATGTACAGACAAACCTTTTGCTTGTCAATACAATCAAAATGGATTATCTTGTTGTTAGTCCGGGCTGGCAGTCAGCAGCATGTGACCAGGTAATTAGGGGTGCGGGCATCAACGGATAGAGTCACCGCCGTTGACGGATGTCAACACGGAGAATAGAATACTATTATTCGGAGGAGAATGAAGAAACATCCGAACAAGCATATTCAAGCAGCCATTGATTATGCGTTAACGAAAGGCTGGGTTTGGGTTCCACCGGGCGATTCAGCTCACTGCTTTTGCAAGCTGCGCTGCGGTAATCCAGAAGATGAACACCGAGATCATCAAATGAGTGTGTGGTCTACTCCGCGAAGCCCGGAGAACCACGCGAAGCAAATCAGGCGCAAGGTCGATCACTGCACATGATTTTGCCCGGTAAAGAGTGGTTAACGCCGCTCTTTACCGAGTTACACACCCACGAAAAAGAAGAGGTACTATGGCGCTTTATAACTTCACTCTGACACTCTCAGGCGTAACGTATGAGACCGAAGGACTGGAAGATGCGCTGTTTGAAAGCGGCTGTGATGATGCGCTGATTTGCGCATATGGCCACGCCGTTTATCTGGAGTTTGACCGCGAAGCAGAATCCCTGCATGAAGCCATTATGTCAGCGGTTGAAAACGTTGAATCAGCCGGAATCGGCGCTGTAGTGGCGTCTGTCGATTCGGCGCTGGTGGGACTGAGCGACATTGCAGAGAACACCGAAATGTCACGCCAGGCAATCGCCATGCTCAAAGACGGCACGCGCGGCAACGGCAATTTCCCCTGCCCTGTCCAGCGCATAAAGGGTCAGTCTCCCCTTTGGGACTGGTCAGAAGTAGCCGCCTGGCTGGAAGAAAGCGGACGTGTGAAAGCAGGAAGTGATCTGGCTAAAAATGCGCGCACACTCAGCAAATGGAATCTGATACTGAGAACCGCAGCCTCAAGGGATTTTGAGGAAGTGGAATCTATGGCGCATATGCTGATAGAACGCCGCCGCAGCGCCTGATCATCAGAACCAAATAGCATTGCAACCCTAAAAAAATAAGAACAGGCTTCCCCCCATTGAACATCGCGCTCGCATGAAAACCCGTGCGGCTGGCCTGACAGCAGCCGCTGCTTAGCAATGCTTGTAGTGATCTTTGCCAGCTAAAAATCAAAGGCAGGCAACTCTTTGCCTAACCAGCCACAACCGTTGGTTATATAGCAATATAAAAATAAGTTAACCGTTATTTCCAATAACAACCAAAAAACACACCAACAATACAAAAAAGCTCATATAGGAACATTAGCATCCAATAAAATTTAATAACCAGTGGAAACTGGTATAGAAGATAAATTTTATAAATCATCGAATTATTAAGAATAGTGGTAAAAGTCCGTTTAACCATTTGTACTTAATTAAAACGGAGTGATAATATAAATTTGCACTCGTTAGGATTTTTTAATTTATTTTAGAAAGGGGTTTTAATGAGCAACAAATACGGTGATGGTACACCATGGAGTTCTGAGCGCGGCCCGTTACCCGGCCACGGAGAAACGCACAGCAATGCTGGTGACGGTGTAAACGGCGGTGTCAGTATTGGAGATAAAATAACATCAGTTAAAGCCGGCACATCCTATATGACCCCGTGGGGCCGTATCACTATCACTGATGGTTATGCCATGATGAATGGCATAAGAATGACCGCAACAAACTCTTCAATGGTTAAAGTTCCAGGCGACGGCTTTCATTATACGCGCGTCCTAAATGAACTTGCCCGTCGTACCCCTGCTCCTAACCAAGCGGCAGGAGGTAAACCATTAGCGCAGACGGTTGTTGAAAATTATCTGGCAGGTGGAAGCTGGTCCAGTAAAGGCCGATTAGATGAAGCATTGATCAATACAGCCATTGCAGACACTCTCAAAAATGTGCCTGATTACGAAATGCCTAACCAAAAGGTTACCCCCTCAACTCAAATTAATTCTTACAAACAACTCCGTGCCTCTTTTGATGCTTTGGCTTTCAGTGAGCAGCCTGCTGCACGCACGCAAATTGCCGAGGCATGGCAGACTGCATACAACGTTCAGCCAGAAAAAGTTACAGAGACTCGTGATAGCGGCGGCAGGAACGGCAACAGCCATACTGTACAGGTAAACAATCCAGTCAGGTACAAACTGAACAAAGTGCGCGGTGAGGTTTTGGCAGATCTGGATAAAGCAATTACACAAAACAAAGCCGCACAAACCACTGAAGCGATCAACAGCGCTGCAGGTCTTATCACTGATGTTGGTGAAAAGGTGAGTAGTTATGCCGGAGATAAGTACAAACAGGTAGCGGCTAGCATTGCCTCCAATGTGCGTAATTTTCAGGGCAAGAACATACGCGGATATGCTCAGGCTATGAATGCACTTAATCAGCTCAGAGCTAACCCGGCAATGCGATTTAATGCAGCAGATACGCAGGTTCTGGCGAATGCTTGGCAGCATGTCAACGCTGCAGATATGGCAAAAAAAATGGGTCGTCTTGCAAAAGCATTCAAGGTTGGCGACTTGGCTCAAAAAGTGCAGAAAGTGGCTGAAAAGAGCATGGAGGGTTATCGAACCGGCAACTGGGGACCATTAATGCTTGAAGTGGAATCCTGGGTGCTGGCCGGTATAGCTGGCAGTGTTGCGCTAAGTTTATTTTCGGCCATCGTTGCCACTTTTACCCTTTCTCTTCCTGTGACGGCAACTGTACTGACAGTTGCCGGTCTAATGCTGATTGCCTACCTGAGTTCACTTATTGACGATAAGGCAACTGCTGCTTTCAACAGCTACCTTATCTCTCGGGCGCAATAAGTAAAAATAAAAGGAGAGGTGATATTTACCTCTCCTTTATCATTTCAGCAATCCTTACTACAAAGAACAAAAGAGCCAGTGTAAACATATAGAAAATCGCATACAGGCTGACATAAAAAATGGTCAGTGAATAATCATTGTAAGAAAAAAGCCTTAAAAACCTTTTTGACTGATACAAATCAAAACTGGAGAACATAAAAAAGTAAAATGCACAAGACAGGAGAATACAGCAGGAAATAAATCCTTTCACCAGTTGCTTTGGATCTACCTTGCGAATCAAACTTCTTGGATTTAAAAATAAAACAAATACAATCACCGCCAAAAATGGCGCAGTTTTACAATAAACATCCATCGACTTACTTAGCAGGATGCTTTTTGAAGAAATGACAGCCGGTAAGTTTGCTGTTTTGTCATAGATAAAATGCAATAATAGTGAGTCATTATTAAGCAGCTGGCACAGTAAAAAAACCATGAGCGGCATCAGTGCCAGAATCAAAGAAAGGATAATCTTTTTCTCTTCACCTTTAGAAGAATGCATGTCTTTAAAACTTTCCATCAACACTCCTTTTTCTCAGCTTTATTTTTTCCATTAAATACCATTTACAACAAACACCTGCAGACTATGTAGCACATGCGTGTAAATGGTTCATCTTCATTTTACGCCCATGATTCAGCTCTATACCACCGGCTTTTTAAAACGGGCAATTCGCGCAGGGCGCTTTCAGGCGGAAGAATTTACGCAGGTTCATTGCCCGTTACTCACTAGCGCTGGTGGAGCGGTATACAGGTTTACGTTATAGCCCTCCTGCTGGTTGAGGCGTCTGCATAGAGGCCATGCTCTAAGGTAAAGCCCTGTCGCATGCATGTTGCTTATTTCATGTTTTTCAGTAGCTGCCAGTGGCTTTGCAGTCAGTGCGGCCAGCGCGATCTCCTCCCCCAGAGTTTTAAGCATTGAAAACATATGAGGTGGAAACTCAATACGCTCCTCACGGTCGGACAGAAAGCGGATCAGCGGCTCCACCAGCTCAGCCGGCACAACCGGCATCGGATAATGTTTTACTCCCTGGCTCATTGAATATTCCCTTTCGCTGCTGTAATACCCTGTGGAGTTAGCTCCACTTCGTAGTAGCGTGTCATGTCTGTGGGTTTGGTCTTGAAGCGGATAAGCCCGCTGCGCATCAGCGGTGCGAGACTGCGGCAATTAACATCATCACGGTTCCCGGTCGCAACGTCATAGCGAACTTCAATGCCATAGCCCTTGTCGCCCCGCATCATGTAGCGGGTTCCGTTGCGCATTCTGCGCAGAGTAAATAGCTGTGCTCTGCTTACCGGCATCTACATACCCTCCATGCGCTTAAATCGGACACCAGCGCTATGATCATTATTCATCAGCCTGTTCGTTCACTTGAGGTTTGAAAGCGTCAATAACTTTGTTAGCGGCTTTAGCGATCGCTTTGAACTGTGCGGCGCTGATGGTGGCACCCGGTTGCTGATTGCCAATTTCGGACAGGATCGCGCCGATAAGCGCCGGCTGTGACAAAACAGGGGGTTTAGTGGCACTGGTCATATCATTTAGTCCAATGGTTAATTTCGGACTAAATGATATAATATTCTAAGGAAAGTTTAAATTTTTCATTAACCAATGGGGTGCTTTGCACAAGTCCCACCAGCGCCGCATGATGGCGGCTGGCTGGTGAGTTTCGCAGGATGGAGTCAGTGAGAAAGCTTGCTTTTGATCATTTCAGCATCAAAAGCACGCAACATTGCAGGCAAACGGAGCGAAATAAACAAACCGACAAGCGAAAAAACAGCGAAGAAAAGCATCATTGCCATGTATAAAATATCAGCCATATCCCTATAAATCCCGGTTGTTAATTGAGTGCGCTAATAAAATATGCACTTTCAGTTTTTTCTGATTGTATGCACATCCTAAAGGGTGATCAACATTTGATCGGCTGCTGCAATGAATAAATACGGGGTAACATAGTGGCTGATTATTTTTAACCTAAATTATTGTAATTCCAGGGTTTAAATCACCCTATTTTATTTTTACTACCGGTAACTCTTCCCATCGCGTGAGATAGCGCGGTGAGAGCATTTCCCGCTTCATCTGGTAGGCCGGATTCACGCCCTGACCTGCCAGAAAAAGCGTGCCACGCTGGTAGCTGTTCAGTTTGTCCATAACAGCCATCAGCTTATCGCTGCCAGGGCGCGGCGGCGCTTCATCAAACAGGTTAAGCTGCTGCTCAGAGCCGCAGAACTCTCCCAGCATCACGCCTGCCTTTGCATACTGGTAGCCATCGCGCCAGATAGCCCGCAGGCCGCGAACGGCGGCATCAATCAGATCGCGTGTGTCCTGTGTGGCCGTGGTAAACGAATGGCTGGCGCCGCGCGAGTAATACGGGTAGTTCGGATCGTGTTTACTGGTCTGGATGAATACCGTGATATTCCGGCAGTACTGCTTTTCACGCCGCAGCTTTTCGCCGGCGCTGGTGGCAAAGAAACAAACAGCGTTGCTCACTTCGTCCAGGCTGGTTAGGCGCTTGCCAAAGGACCGGCTCACCACGATTTGCTGTTTCGTGGGCGGGTTCTCCTCGAGCTCAAAGCAGCGTTCGCCGCGCAGCTCTCTTACCGTGCGCTCCAGCATCACATTAAACGTTTTGCGGATCGTGGTTGTGTCAGCGCGGGCAAGGTCGAGCATCGTCTTGATGTTCATCATGCGCAGCCTGGCGGCTATCCGGCTCCCTACTCCCCACGTTTCGGACACGTCCAGCAGCGACAGCAGCTTGTCACGCCGCGCCGGGTCGGTCAGCACTACCACGCCGCCTGTTTTCGGCCAGGTCTTTGCTGCGTGCGTGGCAACCTTACAGAGCGTCTTGGTTTCCGCTATCCCCACGCCACACTTCATCGTGGTGTGCTGGGTGACGGTCCGGCGGATCTCCTCTCCAAACGCCTGATAGTCCACCAGCTTTGACATGCCATCCAGAGAGCCAAATACCTCGTCGATTGAGTATGCTTCCAGGTTAGGAACATGCTCACCCACAATGGAATGGAAGCGCTTACTGAATGCGTCGTACAGCGTGTAGTTGCTACTGAATACCACCACGCCATAGCGCCGGATTGTGTCGCGGATTTTAAACAGCGGATCACCCCGCTTCAGTCCGGCGTTTTTTGCCTCTTTGTTCAGCGCGGCTATGCACCCGTCATTGTTCGTCGCCACAACCACCGGGCGCCCGTACAGGTCCGGTCTGAATGCCAGCTCGGCGGACACGTAGAACGCGTTAACGTCACTGTGAAGAAACATTGTCAGTACTGTGGATCACGTAAGTGACCACGCCCCATATTTCCAGTGACTCCGGCTCAACCGGGATCGGCTTATAGCGCGGGTTCATCGCCAGCAGCATCGGCTCCGGCTTCAGCTGCAGCTTTTTTACCGTAAATTCTCCGTCCACTGAGGCAATCACAATCTGTCCGTCTGCTGCCGTGCGCGACTTGTCCACCACCAGCAGATCGCCGTCAAAAATACCGGCATCAATCATCGACTCACCCTGGCAGCGGACAAAATAGGTCGCCGTTTTAGCCCGCACGCAGTACTCATTCAGATCTAGCGGCGTATCTTCGTAGCCTATTGCCGGCGACGGAAAACCTGCTGCCACCTTCTCCAGAAACTGTAAATACGCCTGTCGTGGCGCGGTGTGTGCCGGTTTGGCTATCAGTTCTAATCGCATCATATCCACCTCCTTTTGCCTGTATAAAAATACAGTATAAGATTACGCACACGGAATTGACCAGTGGGCGATTTCAGGTAGAATTAAACAAAGTCTAAAAAATTAAGAATTACCTTATGATTAATTTGGGTTTAAAGAAGATTGAACTGGATAAATGGCGCGGGTACTGGAGAGCAAAAGGATTCCGGGATTCACGCGTGAAAGAGCAGCCATTACGCATAGATCGCGGTGATTATCACATCGCATTTGAGAAAAAGCAGTGGGTGTCATATGACGACAGAGGGAACAAACTAAAATCTAACGAAATGCTTTACCCTCTTCTGAAAACAATTTCCTGAACCCATACAAAAAGCCGCACATAGCGGCTTTTTTATTGGTGGCATAACCTGGCAGCGCTGAATGAGTGTATGAAAGGTGTAGCAATACTCAGTATCCTTGTGAGCATTAAGGGCTGGAGCATCGGGATAGACAGGAGTTATGGAAAGAGTAGGAACGGAACCAGAACAAAGACAAGCCCTATGGATAATGTTGCAAAATTAAGACTTACAAGAAAGCAACTTAAGTTAATGATTAATATACATAAAAAAATATAGTATGCTAAAGCGTAAACGAATAAGACGCGCAAGATCTTTCATTTGATACTTAGTATGTGTAATGCTTATCTCGCTGGTGACGTCTTGCTTATAAATAGCCACAAAAAAACCGCCCGTAGGCGGTTTTGATGAATCCAGAAAACTGTTCTCAGGCATTTTTCCAGAAAGGCGAAAACCGTTCTCAGGCGATTTTCACCACTGCAGATTTGCTTGAAACAGCAAACACAAGCAGAAGCATTCATGGCCAGTATACGGTTTAGTATTATGGTTGCAACGTGTAAACGCTGAAAATTTTTCGCGCACTTTTGCGAAAAAGTGACTTTTGGAGTTTTGCTGTTTTTTGAAAATCAGATTTTTTTAAAAAAATTAGCTGGCATTCGTAAAAGGCAATCTATTGGCCCCGTTGTGTGGCAATATCAACACCAACATAAACAGCAGGATAGTTACTCAGACTTTTCGGCATCATGCTGTCCTATCAACCAGACCAAGCACAAGCAGAAGCATTCAATTCTCTTGCGCGGCGAGCCGAAAGCCACTGGTCGAATCGTAAGGCTACAAGCATGGGACGCAACGCACTTGTTGTGTCACTGCTGATGGCATTACTGAACACCTATAGCGGCGGTGAGGGTATGAGCATCAATACCACCATCAATGCTCCGGTGACAGTGATCCACAGTAAGTGATAGTAAGCCGCCTTCGGGCGGCTTTTTTGTTTGTGGCTTATGTGCGCTGGTGGGATGCCATTTTTGCCAGCAATGTAAGATTTGCCCTCATGTTGCTGGTTTCATGGCAAACGTTAGTCTATTCATGGTAGCCCACTCAGTTAGCAGGCAAATGTTCGTCTATTCATGGTAAACAGGCTCAACCTGTACATATTGCGAACATATTTGGTGGCTGCGCGCCCCTCTACCACGAAACCAGCAACCTTCACCATGAATAGACTAACGATGTTTGCAAACATGACAGCCACCAGCGGCAGGGCCGATTGTGGGAAGTGTAGAAATTGCCCTCACACCTAAACGGCCAATCGCTGCCGTGTTGCTGGTTTCATGGCAGGCGTCAGCCGTTGCCATGAATAGACTAACAGTGTTTATAAACATGATGGGATCGAGTGCCAGGCTGAAAAGTGTTTATAAACATGCTGGCGTGAGTGAAAGCCGACCTACACCGGGGCGATGTACCGTGCATGATCAGCGTCCATCATGTTTGCAAACACGCTCGGCATGTTTATATACATTTTCCGTCAGATAGCTGGTGGCTACCATGCTTGCAAACATCGTTAGTCTATTCATGGCAGCGTTAGTCTGTTCATGGCAACTGTTAGTCTGTTCATGGCAAACCATGACAATCAGTATACAAAGCACTCAATTTCAGGAATTAGTGCCGATTTCTCCATGAATAGACTAACGATATGTATGTGTTAGCCAGCTTTTACCATGAATAGACTAATGTTTTCGTGATTACTACCGGTACCACTGGAAGGCTCAGGGCTTAGAAGTGGTAAATTTGTTAGTCTGTGCATGGTAAAGCGGCTATTTTTGAACCAGCTATTAGTCTATTCATGGTGGCGTTAGTCTAAACCGCCGGTTGTTTATACATTGTGAGTAAATAACACTCATTACCATGAATAGACTAACGTTGCAGTGAGCTACACCGCAGTTGCCATGAACAGACTAACACTCAATTCAATTGAGGTCTTAAGCCTGGTTTGCGTGAGTGAATCAGGAAAAATACCGTCCCGTTTTTTTTCACTTCGCTGTATGTCAAATACCCAATCTTCTCCAGCTCTTTCATAGCATTTCGTACTGCAAGGTTCTGCGCACTAAGGCTGGATCTTAGATTGAGACGTTCACGTAGCCTCGGTAACGACAGCTGTAATGCACTGTTTGGCATGCTTTCGATGTAGACATATAACGCTTGTGCTGACTCTTTTCGAGGTAATGCCTGAATAGCTTTAAGCTGCAACAAAACCTTGTGATCATAGCTATAAAGCTCCCATAGGCGCGAGTCACCTTCCAAACTAATGGTGTCACTCTTTATGTCATAGGTAGCGTATTGAAGCAGGTGTGTGATCGTAACCTTACTTCCGTCTTTATTTTTGAAAGAAACCACTAAAGAGGACAGGCGCACCAGAGAATCAAAGAATCTGTCTCTCGAACGCTGATTTATATCGTCAACAGCTATGCCGGTTAACTTGGCAAATTCGGTG
Source organism: Pantoea sp. ICBG 1758 (assembly GCF_002928325.1). Lineage (NCBI taxonomy): Bacteria > Pseudomonadati > Pseudomonadota > Gammaproteobacteria > Enterobacterales > Erwiniaceae > Pantoea > Pantoea sp. ICBG 1758. The sequence continues at coordinate 38,670 of NZ_POWL01000009.1, read as the reverse complement.
AAAGGCAGGGTAATTCGGTTGCTACTTTTGCCATGCTTTGAGAACGCACGAATAACGCCGATCCATGTTTTAAAATCCGTGCTCATATCGAGACGGCTTCCACGGATAGAAATATCCGTATAACCCTCTGATTTGGCAAGCTCTAAAGTGCCCAATTCTTGAGTAGCATCGACAGACACATACCCACGCGAAGGCAACCTTTTGGAACCAGGAACGAAAATCCCTAAGCGCATGAGAGCAATAGGCTGAACTGTTTTGTTATCCGTTGGCGTAAGAGTATAACTTTCCCCATTATCGCCACCTTCAACACATAGAGCATCAGATATAGTTATGATTTCATTATCTTTTTGCATGATATCATTCTGCCACTGTGAAATGTGAGTAATATGGTTCGCTACCATGAATAGACTAACAACCTACCATGAATAGACTAACATTTGCCATGAATAGACTAACGTTTACCATGAATAGACTAACATTTACCATGAATAGACTAACGCAAAAAGCTGTTTTTATATTTAAAATCATTGCCTTATAACGGCGGTGATCTTCTTTGATCTATCTTTGATCTACTAATGATCTATTTTTAGGATCTATTCAGTGGATAAGTGGATAACTCATGAGGCTAAACAGTTATCCACACTCCAGCACCCTATGCCGCTCTCACATCTCACTACCAATCGCGTGTATCACCGCCTCAGCGATGTTCTGCAGCGTTTTCTTTACCATATTCCCCGTGGAACACATGAACCGCAGATCGCAGCTGTAAGCGACGTACAAGCACTCTGGTAGCCTGCCCGCAGAAATCTTAAATCTCCCACTGGATAATTCCATAACGCTTTACAACATCATTTAAGTGATCAAAAATCTAAGGAAAATTTTAGATTAGGTCACACATGGAAGCGTCACAGTATCAGGCAGCACGGGAAAAACAGGCCAGAATGTTGCAGCGCCAGCGCGAAAAACAAGCAGCCAAGCAGGCCGATCCGGAGTACCGCCAGCAGCAGTATGATAAACAGCAGGCCAGCGCCAACAGGATGCTCGCCAAGCAGATAGAGCGCCGGAATTCGCCGGAGTGGAAAGCAGAGCAAAAAGCCAAAGCAGCAAAACGCACTGTAAGCGCCTTTGAGCGCATGAAAGAGAAAAAGCCTGCACGGATAGCAGCAAAGCGGCAAACGCGCGCCGGCGCGTCAGGAAAAGGACTTAAAGGGCGCACGCCCACGGCAGCAGAGCGCGTGGTTATGGATGCGTTAGGCAAACTGCCCTGCATTGCCTGCCTTCAGCACGGAAAGGAATCACCGCTAATCAGCCTGCATCACATTGACGGTCGCACCAAACCTGGCGCACACCTGCTGCAGATCCCCCTTTGCGACTATCATCACCAGCTTGCCGCGCCGGCACACATTCGCGCAGAGTTCCCCTGGCTGGTGCCGGTACACGCGGATGGGAAAACAGGCGGTAAAACAAATTTCGTTGGTTTGAATGGAAGTGAAAGACAACTCATGGAAAAAGCATATAAAATAGCTGACATTTTTCATCTTATGCCGCTATAAAATTTTTTAGATTCAAATAAGATTGCAATATTGATTATAAAATTATGAGGTTGGTAGAGTATGGATGCTAAAGCTGAATTTCTAGATGAAGTTAAAAAAATTTGGATAGAGACTAAATCCGGTAAGGGTATCCGAAAAGACTCACCTGAATGGAATTTACTTGCTGAAGAATATGATAAAACTATTTTCGACATGAAAGACAGAGGTGTTCTGTTTGATCAGCTGGTTGATGAATTTATTTGGGATAAACTTCAAAGTGAAGTTACATGGTCTAGGCGTCATCCACATACTGAAGCTTATGAGCAGTTTAGAGTGCAAATGCTTAAACTTACCGATCTGAGGCATAACGTTGAAGATGAAATACTTTATCATAAAATGAGATTCTCGTATGCTGTTACTCTAATGGAATCGTGTTTAAGCGAAATGTTGAAGTCGGTTACATTGTCTAACGATGTTTTTAAAAGAAACGCGATGGAGTCCATTGATGAATTGAAAGACCTTAAAATAAAAGTTAACGATTTATTTGATCGCGACCCTTTAGCTATTATTGATGCTGCAATTTTAGATTTTTTATCAAAAATCCTTTACCACAACTTGCCTAAAGTTAATTTAATTTACTCAATTATTTTAGGTGAAAAATTTCCAGAGATGCCGGGCAGTTTAAAGCAAGATGTTCATCGTTTTATGAGATTAAGGCATGATATTGCGCACCGAAATGGGAAAAAAATTAATGGCGAGGATAATGAAATAACACCTCATATAATGAATGTAGCCATTGACAACATAGGGATGTATGTTTCATTTACAAATGGTTACATCGAAAGTGTGCTAACTAAGCAAAATGTTTAAAAAAAATGTTTGACACCTAACATCACAAATTACAAACCGCTTAAAGTCGCCCCAAGCTGTTAGCGGTTCCCTGATGGAATTTTTGACAACTTACCTAATCTGCAACGCGCGGTTGGGAACGTTAAAAGCCAGAGAGGCCGCTATATGCGGCCTTTCGCCTTTTCAGGGGTACAGACGTGAAACAGAAAATCGCAGTAATCAGTCTCTCAACCAGTCAGCCAATGGCGATCACCGCCATTTACGAAGATCATACGCTGGTCATGTCAAAGCCGCAGCCGCTGCCAAAGGGCATGCGGGCGCAGGTAGCCAAACTCACGCCCTACATTGAAACGCTGCGCGCGCAGGGCTTTAAGGTGCTGGTGGATGAAGCCACGGGCAAAGTGGCCGGCGTCGTGGGCGGCAATCATGTTTCTCTCAAAGCAAAAGGCAGCGATGGCCGCGCGGCGGTGCTGATCGGTATTGAGCGTTACAACGAGCTCATGCTGCAGGAAAATCTCGCGCTGCCAAAAGAAAACAAAGGTGCTTTCGAGATCCCCGATTCCATCGTGGAGGTGGAGTACAACGCCAGCGGCGAGGAGGTGTACCGCATCAACTGGCGTGATATACGCCCGGAGCATGTGCTCACCATCCTGTGCTGCTTTGCCGTGGGCTACAACAACGTGGCGTCAGCGGACTACGTTAACGCCATGAGCGCCGCTGCAGCAGATGAAAAGCCGTCCGTCATGGACGCGTTTAAGCGCCTTATCGGCTACGAGAAAATCAAAGCCGCTGAGGCTGTGCCGGAGACGCTGGCCGGGATGCGCATCAGCGACGAGGAGCGGATTCTGTGAGTTATAACCGCCTCGACGATCGCTCTATTGAGGATGTGGTGCTGCGCAGCCTCTTTCACCAGGAAGTTATAAAGCGTTCCGCCTCTTTTCACGAAGAGAATCAGGACTACACCATCCGTCTCGACGAGATATTCCGCGCTGACCTGGCGGCATACCGCGCCTATGAGGGCAACGCGGATTTGCGCTGGATCTTCCGGCTGCTGTGCGGGATTGAGTCAGAGATGGAGCCGCTGCCCGCCGGCCAGACGCTTTCCCTGCCGGATATGGCATGGCTGCGTAACCGCATGCGCGAATACGCGGGCGGCAAGCCGGAGTTAATCAGTGGCTGATACTCCGTTTGCCCGCACCGAATCCGGGCGCTATGACACCGCCGGGCTCTCCTCGAAAGAGTTCTCCCGCGTGTTCGACCAGATAGACAAAGACCGCCGGCGTTCGCGCCGCATTGCGCACCGCACGCTTAGCCCTCTCACCCTGAAGAACAAGGCGCTCGACGACATTATTGCCCTGGGCAAAAAGAAGTCCGGCACCTTCTACACCAGAGAGGATCTTAAAGGGTTTGAGAAAAACCGCGCCGGCGCACGCCAGCAGTTTAATGCGGCTGTTGCGGGGATCACGTATGCGCAGCTGGTGGCAGGCAGTCAGCAGATCGACATTAAGCGCGCCAATAACCGCGTGGACGACGGTTCCGGTATTAAGCGCGCCACGCCCACCACGCTCAAACACAACGTGCTCACGGTAAGCGTGGAGGCGTCCGCCGTATCGGTTGATAAACATCACCGCGTGAAGTTCCGCTTTGAGGAGTGGGATCAGCTGATCGAGGAGGTCACGGATGGCAAAGACAGCGCCAAAATTGCTAAGCGACTCTGCGCTGGCCGCGTCTCTTTTGATTGCGATTGTGGCCGTCACCAGTACTGGTACCGCTACATTGCCACAGCGGGCAACTTCGCCCTTGCCCCGCCAAAAGAGTACGCCTACCCAAAAGAGAAAAACCCGAACCTGAAAGGCGTGGCCTGTAAGCACGTCATTCACGCCTTCACACGCCTGCAGTCCGCCTCATGGCAGGTGCGGATCGGCCAGGCGATGCTCAAAAGCGCCGGCAACAACGCTTACGGCGATGATCCGCGTAAAACCACTGAGCACTTCACCGACGCCGATAAGGCGAAGTTCAACCGCAACCGTAACTCGCAGACCAACGCCGCCGCCGTAAAGCGCGAGCATGAGAAATACCAGAAGCGCATGGGCGCGCTGGCGAAGCGGCTGAACAACGACGATGGCCGGATCGATAAGCTGCGCGGCCAGCTGACCCGCGCCAAAAAGGTTACTGCCACGGAGCGCGCCCGCGCGGCGAAAAAGCAGGCGCAGCTGGCGGACGAAAAGGCGAAAAACGCGCTGCTGCGTCAGCAGCTGGCCGACCAGGCGAAGATCCAGCGCCAGACGTTCATTGATGCCCTGGTGCTGAGCGGCACGCCGCGCGCGCAGGCGGAAAAAATGTTTATCGACTACGCAAAGAACCAGACAAAAGCAGGTAATCAGTAATGGGACGCTACGACGAATTTCTTAATGACACGCCCCCTTCCACCAGCGAGGAAACCCGCAGTGAAACAGAGCAGCCCGCGCCTGCAGAAGATGTGCCGGACAGCAGCAGCGCTGCAACCGATCTGGAAGCGTCTGGCGAATCCGCCGCCGCCTCACCCGATGGCGTTGCCACTGGCGGTGCTGATGACCCTGACGGCAGCAGCAGTGAAAATTATGACCCGCTGAGCGCCCCGCTGCCGGACTCTTTGGCCGCACGCGAGCAGAGCACGGCGATTAAGCCCCGCTTTAAAGGTCACGCCCCCTTTAACAACATGGTCCGCCGCGACTGGGTTAAGGCAATTGAGAGCGACTACAGCGCGTTTCAGGCGCTGCTGTACCTGCCGGATATGCGCGACGTGGGCGAGGTGGACGACGAAACCGGCTTTGAACAACCCGTGTTTACCGAACTGAACAACAACCAGCGCACGCTGAGCTATCAGGATGCCGATCCGGCCATTGTCACGGTGCTGGACTGCCCGGACGAGCGCGAGAGCTTTCAGGTGCTCGATGCCGGCGACGAGCAGGACGGTTTAACCGATGACGTGCTGATCCTGCGCATTGCTGCAGAAGGCGTGCCGGTTGGCTCAATTCTTGAGTGGAACGAAGAGATGGCCAGCGGCACCCTGGCGCGCCGCTGGTGGTACGTCCACCGCATTTACGGCTTCGGCACGCAGAACGTCGGATCGCTCTACTACTGCATTCCCGCCCGCAACTTTGACACCACCAGCAACGGACGTATCGAATGAAACAATTACTCGCCCGCACCCGTGAATGGGAAACCACGCGCACCGGCCAGATGCAGAGTACGGGCTTTACCGCTGCTGATGCCGCCATTGCAAAGGCGCTGAATGATGTGTTCCGCGGCGCTGTCATTGTCGCACCGCGCCCGCATGAAGCGCGCTACGCCGCCTTCCTGGCACGCAAACCGGAGGATCGGGTATTCGTCGGCAAGTTTGATGATGTGCTGGAGTTCCTGCGCGCCGTCCGCCAGGCGGGCGCCGGACGCCACAGCGTAAAGCAGGAAGATATGCCGAACCTCAACCGCGACGCGCTGCCGGTTATCAACCTCTCCCGCGGGTTCGATATCACCTACGACAACAACGATCATGAGATTGACCGCCGCAACTACGCCGATGTGATCGCGTCTGCGCAGGATGATGAGCCGCTGGCGGAGATCGAAGCCGCGCAGGCCTCGCTGAACTACACCATCACGCTGATTGCCAGCGACAAAGATACGCTGTCGCTGATGTGCAATACGCTGGCCGCTAACTTCCGCTCCCGCCTTTCCACCCGCTTTATGGCGCATGACAAGCTGGCTGGCTGGCCTGTTGAGCTCAACTGCAGCATTCAGGACGCCAAATCGATCATGTTCAGCGATATGTCGCCGCCGTTCTCGCAGGAGCGCATTTACGCCTGCCAGACGTCGATGATCGTCATGGTGGACGTGCTGACCGCATACGAAGTCACCGCGCGCAGCGTGCGCCACGACACGCAGCTTGCGCCGGCGGGGGCATAACGGATGGCAGCAGAGCAGAAGAACAAGCCCATGCAGTACTTCCTGCAGTCGGTGATCATCAATGACAAAGAACTGCCGCGCAGCTGGATAACGTCGGCGCTCTACATTGAGAAAACCGCCCTCACTGCCCCGCTGCTGGTGCTGGAGGCGCACGATCCGGAAGGCAAACTGATGGACGAAATGGGCGCCCGCTACGGCGCAACGCTGGTGGCGGAGCTGGGCGACCCGACCGGGAAGCGCGGCGCGTACCGTGAGACGTTTTTCGTTACGTCCGCGCCGGCCAGCGGCGACGTGGTGCGCATTATCGCCGTGTCAGCCGACCTGAAGCGACTGAAAACGCCCTCAGCCCGCGTGCGCCTGTACGCCGATCGTCAGCCTGGCGACGTCATGAAAGAGTTTGCCGGCACACTGACGATCGAGGCTGACGCATTCAAAAAAGCGATGACCTATCACCTGAATATGAGCGAGAAGCCGTCCGGCGTTCTGCGCCAGATGGCAGAAGATCATGGCGCGCTGGTGTGGTGCGCCCGCGGCATGTTCTGCATGAAGGAGATAGGCAAACTCATTGGCACGAAACCGGCGGTTGTCTATGAAGCCAATAACCCGAAAGCGGAATACACGATAAGCAAACTGAGCCATATCAACCAGGACGCCGCCGCCACAAGCAGCGCTGATTATCAGTTTGTGGGTTACTCCATGACTGACGGCTACATTGCCGTGGGCGATAAATCCAAGCCGGTTAAATATATCTCTGATGCCGACGTGGCCACGCTCACCAACATGGGGCGCGTGCTTATTCCAAAGCTGGATATCGAGGTCAGCGGCAACGCGGACATTACCGCTGGCATGGTGATAGGCGTACAGATCCACCGCTATGACCCGGAAAACCAGACGGACGAAACGCTGCCGAAAAACTTTATCGTTGCAGCGGCCATTCACCATGAGGATCGCATTGGCTACACCACGCGCATGATTTTAGGAGTACCCAACCAGTGAGTAAGCAACGCGCCGTAATCACGGCCACCAAAGACCCGGCAGGACACATGCGCGCGCAGATCCGCCTGACGCCGCAGTGGGCGGACGTCGAAGCAGAAACACTGCCCTGGGCTGAATACCAGCTGCCGATAGGCAACGCGTTTGTTCCCTGCAAAACGGGGGATGAAGTGTGGGTAGAGTTCCCGTATACCGACGCGCGCGGGCGCCCGGACACGCGCCGGCCGCTTATCACCGGTGCGGCACAATCAGCGCCAGGTGGCGTGCCAAGCGTGGCACCTGAAGCCTCCGGACAGGGCAGCGCCTACGAGCCACCAGCCGTTGACGGCGCACCGGCGCGCCCTGCCCTGAGCGCAACGGATGATTTTGTCTCCCACCGCAATAATCTGCTGGAAATCCGGTCCGCTGGTGGCGGGTATGAAATTACCAACACGGCCAGCAGTTCACGCATAGGCATGAACGAAAGCGGGCAGATTTATATTCTGGGGCCGGGTGATCTGGTTATCGACGTGGGCGGCAATGTGAAGGTCAAAGCAGGCGGGAAAACCGTGTTTGATTCAGGCGATACTTTCAGCGCTACAGCGCCTCAGTTTGAGTTCAGTCAGTAATTATTATGCGTAATCTAAGAAAATCCTTAGAATGTGATTAATATCCGCATTGAGGCTTTTCTGCATGAAATCTCCCTTCTTCAAAAACGTCATGGTCTACGGCCTGAACCGGGAAATTCCGTTGGACGCGGAAGAACTGGCGCAGCAGCTGCAGGCGATGGCGTTTACTCCCTGTGCCGCGCAGGACATGGCGAAATCAGGCTGGATCAGCGTTACCTCAGAGGAATTGCTGCTGGCTGAAAACGGTCAGTACCTCCTGTGCTGTCAGACCGAAAGCAAAATCATGCCCGCCGCCACGCTTAACGAGTTTGTGGCTGACCGCGTGGCGAAAATTGAGCAGGAAGAGGCGCGCAAGGTGCGTCGCAGTGAACGCGTTTCCCTGAAGGATGAAGCCCTTTACACGCTGCTGCCGCGCGCCTTTACCCGCCGCACGCAGGCTTATATCTGGATCGACAGCGTGAACAGCCGCATCTACGTTGACGCAGCCAGCGCTAAAGCGGCAGAGGATATGCTCGCCATGCTGCGCAAAACTATCGGCTCGCTGCCGGTTGTGCCGCTGATGGCTGAGGAGCCTGTCGAGCTCACGCTGACTGAATGGCTGCGCTCCGGCGACCTGCCGGCGGGCTTTTTGCTGGGCGACGAGGCCGAGCTCGCGGCGATTCTGGAAGAAGGCGGCAAAATCCGCTGTAAGAAGCAGGATCTAATCAGCGATGAAGTGCGCGCGCATATTGAGGCAGGGAAAGTAGTCACGCACCTGAGCCTTGACTGGCAGAATCGCATTTTCTGCCGTGTGGCGGACGATTTGAGCATTAAGGGCATTAAGTATGCCGACATGCTCACTGAGCAGAACGATGATATTGACCGTGAGGATCAGCGCGCACGCATGCTGGCTGATTTTATGCTGTTCACGTCCGAGTTTTCTGCTTTCTTCTCCGGGCTGGTGGATGCACTGGGCGGTGAGGCAAAACGATGATCACTTACGGCTCTATCTGTTCCGGCATTGAAGCGGCCAGCGTGGCCTGGGACGGGCTGGGATGGACAGCCGCATGGTTTGCTGAGATAGAAAAGTTTCCTGCAGCCGTGCTGGCTCACCGTTACCCGGACGTGCCGAACCTGGGCGACATGACAAAGATTGCGGCCGGCGTTCGCGCCGGTTCTATTCCGGCGCCGGCCGTCATGGTTGGCGGTACCCCCTGCCAGGCGTTTTCTATCGCCGGGCTCCGTAAAAGCCTTGACGACCCGCGCGGTCAGCTCTCCCTTTCTTATGTAGATTTAGCGAACGCCATTGATGAAAAACGAATTGAAAACGGCGAGCAGCCTGCCGTCCACCTGTGGGAAAACGTGCCAGGAAGTCTCAGCACACCTGACAACGCCTTTGGATTCTTCCTTGCCGGAATAGCTGGCGAAAATGAAGCATTTGAACCAGGCCCAAGACCTGAGCGCGGCAAAAGTAACGAGTTCTGGCGATGGAAGAAAGACCCCGAAAAAGGAAGCAGCGCCGGTGAGCATTTGGCGAAATGGCCGAAGTCTGGTTGTATTTACGGACCGCAGCGGCAGCTTGCCTGGCGGCTCCTTGATGCCCAATTCTTCGGAGTGGCCCAACGCCGCCGTCGTATCTTCGTTGTCGCAAGTGCTCGAAACGATGTTGATCCCGCAGAAATACTTCTTGAGTTCGACGGCCTGCGCCGGGATTCTCCGCCGTGCAGAAAACCGGGGAAGGCAGCTCCCGACACTTTTGCAGCTGGCGTTAAAGTCAGTAGCCATTGGGACGACGCGGGCAACCCTCACCCAACCCTGTACCAGTCATTTAATACAGGCGGAATAGGCACCAGCAATCAGGAAGTTTTCAGCCAACGTGGCGCCGGGCTCGTTGCTGAACCTGTTGCGTTTGGCGGCGGCAACTGTTCTGGTGCGCTGGATGTGGCAGCATGCCTGACGGCTAAAGGGCAGCGTAATGACTTTGACGTTGAGACGTTCGCAGTACAGAGCGCTACGGGCGAACTGTGCCACACGCTTAACGCTGAATCTGGCGAAACGGGCAAAGGTGATGCAGCACCATGTATTGCCCGCTGTGGGGAGCACGCAGCATTTCCTGAAAACACCCGTGGTGAAGTCCGCCTGGTCAACGGCGACGGACAGATAACGGGCGCACTGTCGGCCGGCGGCGGAAAGCCCGGACAGGGCTATCCCTCTATTGTCACCCGCTGCGAAGTCCGGCGCCTGACGCCCAAAGAATGTGAACGCCTGCAGGGCTTCCCGGATGGCTGGACACTGATACCGGAAAAGAAGCGCAACGCGCTTGCTGCTGATGAACTGGCTTACCTGCGCCTGACGCACCCTGACATGCCGGAAGAAGAAGCGCACCGCCTGGCGGCTGATGGTCCGCGTTATAAAGCGATTGGTAACTCTATGGCGGTACCGGTCATGCGCTGGATTGGCGATCGCATTGCTAATCAGATCATGCTGGTGGCCAGCGTAGCAGAGACCCGGCCTGTGGACCTCCCCGCTCTGCCGGCAGCAAAGAAAAAACGCGCGCCGGCGCGAAAGGTTGCAGAGGATAAATACCCGCGTTCGTTCCTGAAATGGGCGGGCGGCAAACACTCCGTGCTTGATGAAATACTGGCGGTAATGCCAGCCGGGAAGCGCCTGATTGAGCCATTTGTTGGCAGCGGTACCGTATTCATCAACGCAGGCTTTAAGCGCAACCTGCTGGGGGATATCAACCCGGATCTGATTAACCTTTTCAATCAACTGCAGGGCAACCCGGACGCCGTGATTAATACGGCTCACCAGCTGGAAAAGGGCTGTCTCACTAACGAAGCCTATGTGGCCATACGCGATGAATTTAACGGACGCCAGGCGCACGCGGTGCGGCATGCGGCGCTGTTCCTGGCGCTGATGCGCACCTGCTTTAACGGGCTGTGCCGGTATAACCTGAAAGGCCTGTTTAACGTGGGCTGGAACAAAAAGGCAGGGACAAACTACTTTCCGCTGGATGAACTGCAGCACTTCGCTGGCCTGCAGAAAGAAATGACTTTTGTCTGCGCCGGGTTTGAGGATGTGATCGGCCAGGCGGGCGAAGGTGATGTGGTTTTCTGCGATCCGCCTTATGAGCCGATGCCGGACGAAAGCGGCTTTACCGCATACAGCGGCAACGCCTTTACGTTTGAGCATCAGACGCGGCTGGTGGAGGGCCTGGTGGCAGCGCGCAAGCGCGGCGCTAAGGTAGTCATTACCAACAGCAGCGCGCCGTCAGTCGTAGATTTGTACACGCGTAACGGCTTCAGGATCATGCCGCTGGCCGCACGCCGATCCGTGTCCTGTAAGGGCGATACGCGCAAAACGGCAGACGACATAATTGCCGTGCTCTGAAACGAAAAGACCCCGCCTTATGCGGGGCATTCAAACTTTGGGATGATACCCACAAAAAAAAAGTGGCATTCCTCCATCCATCTACGCTACATTGAATTTATGTTACTAACTGTGAGTAACTATAAATGGACCTGTCAGCCCGACCCAAACTTCTCAAGATCAGCGACGTTAAAATCCAATCCATTGAGCCAGCCAAAAATCATGTTTTTGGGGGGGCTGAGACTCAGCTTATGAGTTCATTCCCAATCGGAAAAATATCTAACAACAGCAAAATTTTCATTTTCAGTACTTCATGTGGTGATTCAGCCAACCAGTTCATTGAAGAAATAGTTCCCAGAATAAAAAGTGGCGAATCAATATTGCTAGCTAACATGCTGAGGCACGACCCTGACCTTAATGTATGGACAAGGATATTTAAGCTAAAGGCAGAATATCGAATGGTTTTGGTAGCCCAAATATTTAAAGAATTTTATGATAAGAACGGACTTAGCATGGATGGTATACATAAGGTTATTGATAAATATCTGTCATCTGTGCCGCTACAGCAGGCTTATTCTGGTTACTCCCCTGAGAAAGCTGCGCTTTCAGGCATTGTTACATCCATTGCATTAAAAAATTTCTATAACGTCTCTGCAACCCCAGTGCTTACTCAGATTAAGTAAGGTGCTCATATGGACTTATCCAGAAGAACCTTTGTTTTATCAGCTATGTCGATGGCATTGTTAGTAAGCTATCAAAAACATGCATTTGCTTGCAGTGTTGAAGTGCCATACGATGCTTATTCTCATATAGGAATTGGTGTTACAGCGACGTGGGGATTGATAGCACTAGATGCAATTGTTGCAGGAACTACAATTACGGCTGCAGCTTTTACAATTGGTATAGCGATAACTGCTGCCGCAATCATTGCAGTTCCTGTCTTATTCGCCATACAAAATAGAGACTGTTTAATGGCTCGCATTACTAATTTCTAAAAATAAATATTCAATTCATCTTCTTGATTAATAATTTTTTACTCTGATTTATTTAACTGGCTGACAGCAATTCTACCGGGATACCGTGCGGTGTGTTTTGCTGCGCCAGTGCGTCATCAAGCGTTATGCGGTCATTGGCATAGTCCTGCACGCGATACCCGCTCAGCCCTGCTGACTCTGCCTCTCTGACTTTAGCGTTATAGCTGGCCTGGCTTTCAGCGCTGATGCGTGCGCTCTCTTTAAAGTAATAATCACTCGCTTTCGCGTAATTGTCGGTGCAGGCCACCAGCACGCCCTTAGAAACTACCTCATAACGCCCCTGAAACTCTTCGCCGCAGTCCAGCAGCTGCACGCCGGATTTGCCGGACGACGCCAGCACGGTTTTGTCGATAGGCAACCCATTTGCCGGGACAACGTTTCCAAAAATGGTTTTCATCTGATGATCCTTATTTTTCTTATGCGCAGGCACTACCTACCCGCAGGCCAGACTATACGGGAAAAGTGTCAAAAACTTCTATAATTTTTTTATAAAAATTTAGATATTAAGTAACCCAAAGTATCAGCGCCGGGTGCTCTCAACAAATTACAAACTGGTTAAGGTGCCGCTTCCTTTAACACCATTGAGTGAATTATGAGTAACCGTAAGCCCACCGCATTTGAGCTTTTCCACAACCTGAGCATGGCGCTGCGCGAAGATCCGCAGTTCCAGTACGAATATAACTACTCCCCTGAAACTCGCGTGCTGCTGGAAACGCCTTACTGGCGCTTTACCCCGTCGCAGCGCGCCACACGCAACATCATGATTGAGCAGATCATGGCAAACGCCACGGCAGAAGATACCCGCGTGCGCCTGATGGCCATGCGCCCGGAATCGCGCTACATGCTGACGCCAACCTACGTCTGCCAGGTCGCGTATGAGTTCTATCTGGAAGCGCAGGCAGAGCTGCCGGACGAGCCGGAAACCGTCGAGCTGATGCCGGTAATGTGGGCCACCATGTACGCCCTTAACCTGGCACGCGAAATGGCAACGGATAAGTGGGATGAAATGTCACCGCTTGACCAGCGCACGCAGACCAAATGGGTCAGCAACGTGCTGTCTACCGTCAAAATGTCGCGCTATATCACCGACGCAAGCCGCGCCGTCTGGCTGGGTATGTTCATGTCGTTCAGCGATATCCCTGATGACTTTTACGAGCTGCTGGAATCCTGATGGACGTAGCTGAGAAGCCGATCCGCAAAGGCTCCCGCGTGCGCATACGCGGCAACCTTTTTAACGGTGAAGTGTGCGTAGTTGACCGGGTGGACTGGCTGGAGAACGGGCAGCGCTACGTGCTGAAACACCCGTACTATACCTGCCCGCTTAACTACACCCGCGGGGATCTGGAGCTGATACCTGATGACGAATAAAACGCGCTCCGGCGCCGGGGCGGGCTGATGCCTGCCGCTGGCACGCTGGACTCGGTTTGTTCCGGACACGATGGCTTCCCCTCGCGTCAGACCGCTGAGGCTGATGCGGGGCTCACCATCAACGGCAAGCCCGTGCTGGTGGACGGCAAGCTGTTTCCGGATCACACCGACGGCAGCAGTACTCACAACGGCACGGCGGTTACGGGTCGTCCGTGGTTCACCATCAACGGCAAAGGCATTGTGTGCGTCAACGATCCGGTTTCGTGCGGATCAGTGGTCGCCACGGGCGAAGCCGGGTTTGAGGTTAAGTAATGCTCTACAACGACAAACAGATCAACGCGTTTGCTGCCCTCTCCGCCTCCGGCATGGTTACGCCAGCGCCGGTTGTGGTGTGCGAAGGGGCGCAGGCGCGCGCTGAGCAGCTGGCCGCATCCGTCAGGGCGCTGCTGTTGCCGGACGTCACCTATCCGGCGGAGGTCTCCGGGTATACCGGGAAGCTGTCAGGCTATGCGGCGAGCCTGGACGCTGCAGCAGGCGCTGCTGCCGGATTCGTGGCAGCGGTTAAGCCCTTCAGCAGCCCTTCTGAGCTGCTGCAGCTGAAAACCGGATGGGAGTGTCACGTAAAGGGGAATCGCCTCTCTCCAGCCCCGGCGTTCGCGCTGGTGTCCGCAATGGTGGATGAAGCCGTTACAGGCGCAGTGGGCGATCTGCTGCAGGCCGTATCGCTATCCGCGCTCTCCGGAGCAATGGGGGAAATTAACGCGAAAGCAGGCGCTGCTGCAGCACCGGGCGCAACGGGAAGTGCCGCAACCGCGTTGGCGTTTACCGAAGAGGAAACAGCCGCGCTGAGCGAGGCTACCAGCGCGCTCGATGTGCTGCTGTTGCCCCTTCCCGCCAGTACGTCTGCACTTTCCCGCCTGGCGGATCAGGTCAGCGCGTCCACCAGCACGGCAAAAAAAGCCATGTCGGATGCGGTGGCCATCGCGCTTACGTCCGGCCTGAGCGGCGATCCGGTTATGGGTCAGGCCGTCAGCGCCATTATGCCCGCGGCCGTTCTGGCTGCGCTCAACGAGGAGTAACTATGTTCAGTCAAATCACCCTGACCGGCTGGCTCAAGCGTGCGGTAGCCGTGGCGCTCTGCGTCGTGCTGCTGACCGCAGGCCATAAGGGATATGTGATTGTCACGAATCACTTTGCGCACGTTGCGCAGCTGGAGGCGGCAAACAGCACGCTTACTGCGAACAACAAAACGCTGACCGGTAATAACAGCACGCTTAAAACCTCGCTCTCTGAGCAGCAGGCGCAGCTGCAGACGCTGCAGCAGGCGCTGGAGAAACGGGAAAAAGAACGCCAGGACTACGCGCAGAAACAGGCGCAGCTTGAGCAGGATCTGCAGAAACTTAAAGAGGATAGTCAGAATGAAATTGATGAAATTAACCGGGCGATACTGCTTGCCGGCGTTAATCATACTGCTTTGCCTGCCAGCGTTATTCGCATGCTCCGGGACAAAGCCCGCGCCGTTAATTCCCGAAGTCGTGACGGTCACAAAGCTGGTGGAGCTGCCGCCTCAAAAGGCGCTGGCCTATCAGCCGTGCCAGGTGGATGAAAACATTCCCGGATTCACCGACATGCTACCCGCTTACGTGGCAGGAATACTGGCTTCAGTCGATGAATGCAACCGGCGAAACGGCCTAATATCTAACCATAACGTATACCTATAATTAAGTCGCTTACGGACTTTGTAAGTGGTGAGGTCTGTGAGCGACTTTGTTATTTTACATTTCTAGCACTTTAGTTAGTCATCTTTTATGGATAAAGTGAAAAAAATTTCATTATGCACAAGGATGATCATATGCAACTTAACCCTTCATTACTTAATGACTCAGAACTTGACGATGCTCAAGCTCCTATAGAATCTGAAAGCACGGTCAAGGGACTCTATAACCATATTATTTATGTATTAAGATTGCATCCCGAAGTTCATGACATAATCAATAAGGTTGAAGAAGGAAAAACAGATGATCTGATGTCAGGTGAAATTCATCAAGCTTTATCTACACTTTTTCATGAAACGTTGCATTGGTGGCAGTTTGTAGGCTCTACATCAGGGTTAATTATGAGCCTAAGCACGCCAGCGCAAACTATAGCCAACATAAATCTACTTAAAGAATACGTCAATTTAATTGGTAAAAAGAAGCCAATTAGCTTTTATAGTGATAATAACCTTAGAAAAAGTAATTCCAACAGCCCTGAATCTATGGTTATAAATCAGATAATGAACAATTATCATGATATAAATTACTACAAAATAAGAATGAAAAGGCCTAGCTATATATCTGAAGTTTGCAATGATAAGTACTTTGAATCAATTGGTCACTCTTACAGTATAGCTTATGATTGTGCTATCCGTGTTCTTTCATCGACGTTCGATAACGATTTTTCCTTCCTTCCAAACGTAGATGAATGGGGAGAAAGATTTAAAGAATTAGCTGATAAAAAAGTAAGCGGTTTTTATCGCGGCGAGTCTATAGGCATTCCCCCTGTAGGCCTATCCGATTTATATGAAGGTCAGGCCAGATTTAACCAGTTGCTTTATTTACATATAACTTCTGACAAGCAACTCGATTGGTATCAATTTAAACAAGCGGGAATGCTTCACGGTATTTACATTTCTGCATTTGATGTTTTTTTAAAGATTGTTGAAGAGGAATATCCTAAGAGTATTGATAGCCCATTGGTTGCACTTTATTTATTGCTCATTGATGTTGCGATAAACCCAGCTGAGGGCTTTCCATTTGTTGTAGAGCGTTTTGAAAATTTTATCGAGCATACAGATCCGGGGATAAGATTCATTCATCTTTGCGCAGTAGTGAAAAACCAATACCCTGAATTTAAATATATAATTGACGATTATGCACCGAAAAAATATTTTGTTATATCCACTTTGCTATGCAAGGCCATTGGCGTTATTGCTCCAATTACATATCTTTGCGAGCTAGAGGCTTGGCGTGAAAACGAGGAAGGTTTGATTGAATTAATGCAGCAAAATGAAAAATTTTCTTTTGAAAATGGTAATTTGCTGGTGAGGTTGCTTTTTGCAAGATTTCTTAGCTTTAATGGTGATAAATTAAGTAACCCAGAATTTTTCTGCTGGCCTGGTGCTTACGTTGCTGGGGGAAGGATGGAGAAAATCCACAGTCATCTATATTTAAAACACCAAGCATTATTCAAAGAAAATGTAAACATGGATATTGGCCCAAGTAAGCTGCCCGGTATTGATGAAAAAAACCTATCGAACACGGCTGGGGATTTTTATATTTATATGGCACTCTTTAACCTATGCCAGCAATGGATTTTAGAGGCAGGGGATTTCAAATATAATTTCGGATGGCTTACTAAAGAACACAGCAGCAAAGAATTAGAGGGTTGGGCTAAGAATGCATTTATTCAAGTGTTTGGTTTTTCACCTGAGGATTTTGATATAGTCATCCCTAATACTGCATCCTAATAGCATAAAAGCCGCTGACATAGCGGCTTAATATTATTAGTGTGTGGGTATTTTATTTTATCCAGACTTTCAATTCACTGGCTGCGCTGTAGTTTTCAGAATTACCCGCTATGTCCACCATGTACGCTGACGCTATTTCCGCTCCGCCTACTTCCAGCATGATTTTACGCATGCCTGCTGCCAGATTGCCCTCACCCGTCAGCAGCAGAAAATCACGCGCCGCACTCGGCATGTAAATAGACGCCGTAACCGGGTTATGCATCTGCTGCGTGTTACCGGCTTTGCGCCAGCGAGGAAGTGCGCGGATCTCGTCATCCCCTAATGTCGGGCTGACTTCCATGATGATCTCTGCGCCATACATGATGATGATTTGCTGAGCCAGTGAGCGGGGTTCTGTCTCACTCAGAAGGTAATCAAGGTGCTGCTGAGCATCGCGCCGGCTGCCGGTCGAAAGCGTATGTGATCTGGAGCCGTTTGCGTATTGAAAGTAGAGCTTATAAGCCATGAGGTTTACCAGTGGTCAAATTCATTCGCGCAATCTACACCATTCGTCTAAAATTTTCCTTAGAATTTAAATAATTCTCTTGCATGTCGATCTACGCAAATTACAAACCGCTTAAATTCACCCTCGTCAAAAGTTCCCTCGCAGCCGCGCCCTGAAAAAAGGGTCTACTTGTGAGTAAAGATATTGCCCCGGCTCGCCTGCGCGAGCAGGACGTTATGCAGCGTGCATCGCGCGTTATGGCTTTCACCGTTGACGCTCAGCGCAACGCAGATGGCTCAATGATTTCTGACCGCCACGATATGTCCGTCAGTATTGGCGTGGCAGCTGGCCGTGATCCGATGTTTGAAGGCGTTGACCCGAAGTTTTGCCGTCTGGTAGGCACCGCGTGGGCGTCAAGCATGATCGAGTACAAAGAGCGTAACGGTCATTACCCACCAGCCGATCAGCTGGCGAACGCCAGCCGCGCGCTTGAAAACCTGATGGTTGAATCAGCAGCTGAAAAGCATGAAGGCAACGGCAAAGCGATGTTTGAGTCCGTGGCTGCTGATATGCGCACTTCTGACGGCGTAATGCGTCAGGCGCAGTTTGCCGCGCTGATCCTGCCTGCGGTGCTGGGCGCTGCCACCAGCGATGCATGTACCTTTGTCCCGTGCGAGCGCGACGAAGCGAAGATTTACGAGCTGATGAACGTGGCCGGTACCAGCTTTGGCACCTTCCAGCAGGGCGATGAAATGCATATGCAGTCTGCGGCGGTTTACTCGCAGATGAAACGCCTGTACCTGTTCCCTGCTGCAGCGCAGCCGGACGGCACCAAGAAAACCTTCACCTTCAGCATTAAGGCGATTGAGAACGCGGATATGCCGATCCGTGCTGGCCGCACCAAGCTGCTGATCAACCGTCGTCCGAGTAAAGTCGATGATACTGACGGCAACCTGTTTTTCTCCGACAAAGACGTTAAAGGCAACCAGTTCCAGGCTACCTGTAAAGTCGATTACGACAAAGGCACCATCGTTGTAACCTTTACCGACGCGCCGGCTAAAGGTACTGAGCTGGCCGCGCAGGTCGAGATCAACGTTGAAAAAGCGCCAGGCCTGATCCCGGTTATCAACCAGTCCATGCGTGAGTTCACCATTAAGCCGTCGCAGTTCGTTATTGCGTCCGAGCACACCGTGATGGCCGCGTCCGATCTGAGTCGTGAATTTGGCATCAGCCTGTCGTCCACGCAGTTCACTGCAATGCGTAACTGGCTGAGCCATGAGCAGGACATGATGCGTCTGCGCACTATGGCATTCCACACCGTTTACGGTCGTGAGTTTGACGTAGCGCTGCCGGAAGGCCAGACCTACGAATCATGGGTAACGCTGCTGAAGCACGCTGTTACGCAGCTGAGCACTGACATGGTGAACCGTACCCGTAAGGCGGGCATCCGTGGCGGCTTTGCGGGTGGCGAGGCGGCAAACTTCCTGAAAAGCCTTCCGGCTAACGTGTTCCAGGCCGATCCAAACTTCGTCCAGTCGCCGTACATTCAGCGCATCGGCACCCTGTTTGGCATCTACCCGATCTACGAAGTGCCGACCGCTATCTGCGATCAGTTCGTGGCCAACGGCGTGGCGCTGAGCAAAGAGGACATTCTGTTTTATGGCCGCGGCGAGTCCATCGGTGATGCTGGCCTGATCGCCGGTGACGCCGTTCCGGCAATCCCGTATGTCCATGAAACCAACCCGTCTCTGGTCAACCGCACCACGCTTTGGGGTTCTTCCCTCAACGAGCTGCACCCGCGCAATGGTGAGAACTACTTCGCCAAGCTGACGCTGACCAATGCGAAAGAAGGCGCGTACGACATGCTGACCGGCAAGAAAATTCAGGGTGAAACCGCACCTGAAACTGCCACCACCGGTACTGCCAGCTAATCCCCTTTAACGCCCCCGTTAAGGGGGCATTTCATGGAAATATCACATGAATAAGATTCCTTTTGCAGTAGGCCAGGCGGCTGGCGTCGGCATAAGCGAAGTCAATGCTGACGCAACGACTTCGGTTACATCCGGCGGCGCGTCCGTCTTTGCAGGCCTGGTCATTTCCCGCCGCGGTAAAATCGGCTCCGTGCTGCGCGTTACGGCTGACAATTTTCAGGCGGTGCTGGGCGCGGCGATTCACCCGCGCAGTGGCGCGGCCTTTGAACCTCTGCGCCACGTTGCAACGGCGGTAAATGGCGGCGACGGTTATGTGGTACGCGTGCCAGCGCCGGGAATGAAGATCCCTGCTCTGACCCTGACTGCTGATACCACCATGCAGGAGCTGAGCGTGGTTGCCACCAACTTCGCGCCGGGAACCGACCCGGTTCTGGCGGCTGGCGCTGCGGCCATGATTTACATCGAGGATGGCGACGCCTCTGCAGACCGCACGCTAAGCATGGAGGCGGATAAAACCGCTCCGGGCTTCTACATCCTGACGCTGAAGCAGGTTGATGCGGCTGGCGGTGAAACGCAGCTGGAGTCACACCAGATCTCCTTTAATCCGGACGCCACCAGCGACATGGGATCACCGGCGTTTCTGCCGACCGCGCTGGAAAACGGCTCTACCCGCCTGCGCGCTGTTGTGGCTGACGACGTTGAAACGCAGATGCTGCAGATCACCGAAGGCTTCGATGATATGCAGTTCAGCGGCGGTACCGACGGCGATCTGTCTGCTATCGCAACGGCGGATTACACCAAAGCGCTGACCGTGCTGCGCAAATCAATGTTTACCTGGACCGCAGTGCTGTCACTGGGCTGCTATGACCCCACTATCCTCGCCGCGCTGGTGAAGCTGGCCGAAGATACCCGTACCGATATGTTTTACGACATCCACGGGGCGCAGCTGTCAGCCGCCGCTATTGCCGAAGCGCAGAGCCATAGTTTCGGCGGTTCGCATCAGGCGGCGCGTTACTACTGGCCGTACACCGCACGCGATGCATTTACCGGCACTAACGTCAGCTGGGGGATCTCCTGCGATGCGTTTGTGGCGAAAGCGAAAGGCGTTGCGCTGGTCTCTGACGTCGGCGGCTGGCACTACGCGCCGGCAGGCGTGTCACGCGCCATTATCGGACGCCAGAACATCAAGCCGATTCCAGGCCTGGATGAAATCGACCGCGAAGCCTTTGTGAATGCGCGTATTAACCCGGTCAGCCTGGATAAGAACGGGAATATGTACATTGATGATTCCCTGACCACCTTCGCTAAAAACAACTACCTGCGCCTGCAGCACATCAGTTCACTGATGAATGCGATCGCGCGCAGTTTTTACGACGTGGCGGAAGCGCTTAAGCATGAGCCGGACGGTATCACCTTCAAAGGCCTCACTGATGGCCTGAAAGACGTTCTGGAGCGCTTCGTTGCCGCGGAGGCGCTGGTTAAGCCGCGTGACGCCACGCAGGGTACCGAGCCGTTTGTCATCGCCGTTGTGCAGAAAGATATCGACCTGTGGGAAGCCACCTGGTCTGTCTGCCCTACCGGTTCTTCACGCCGCATCGTCGGTAAGCCAACCCTGCTCCGCTAACAGAGGAAATTATGAACAACATTTTTAACCACAAGTCTAATGGCCTCCTGGGCGCGGCGTTTGCCGCGCCGGCAGCAGAGCCCGCTAAACCGGACTTTATGGCGGAAGGCGTCAATGACGGCAACGCGGCAGAGTCGCGCGTCATTGCGATGTTTGAAGCCGTGGAGCGCCGCGCCGGTGAGGATGCCCGCTCTGTTGCCGCGTCACTGCTGGCGGGCTGGATTGCCGACGGTGAAGCCGACGCTGATAGCTTTGAAGCGCTGGCGCTGGTGCTGGCCGGTCTGGATGGCATTGCAGAGGACGACGATCTGACTGATGACCAGGTGGATCAGTTTAACGACGCGCTGGGCCAGCTGGCCAACGCCGCCGTTGCCCTGGGTGCGGATCAGGATGACGTCACCAGCATGATCGACGACGACGACGACAGCGCCGCTGAGAGCGTTTTCGAGGCGCTTTCCGGCCTGAGCGACGACGACGAAGCCATTGCTGACTACACCGTTGCCGGCGGCAAAGGTGGCGAAGCCATGCTTGAGTCAGCCACGTTCAAAGCCGTGCGCGATGGCGTGGTAACGCTTATCCGTAAGCGTCCGAAAAAGCGCCGCATGACGTCTCTGCAGAAGCAGGCGCTCAAAAAAGCCCGCATGAAGGCGCATAGCTCAATGGCGAATGCGCACCGTAAGAAGTCGATGAAGCTGCGCAAAAAGCGCGGTCTGTAAGGGATAGCCGCCGGTTAACGCCGGCGGCAATGAGGATAGTGCGATGATCTGCGGTGCAATCATGCCGGACGGGGTAAGCCCATTCCTGAAGCTCTACATCACGTCTCAGACGGCGATGGTCGTGGGCTATATCGGGGAAGGGTCGAGCGCCAGTCTCGAATCCATGTGGGAATCCCCTTTTGCCAATGACTCGCTTGGCGGCGTGGCCGGCGCGGTCAGCACGGCAGCGGGCAAGCTGGCGAGCGGCGCGCAGGCGGCAACCGGGAATACCTCAAAGTCGGAATTTAACTCCCTGCTTATCTGGGAAGGCCAGCAGCCGCCAGAGTTCAGCATCGTGGTAGACCTGATGGCCACCGTGAACGCGAAGATCGAAGTAATGGACGCAATCATGGCGCTGCAGCAGATGGCTTCGCCTGAACTGAATGCCGCCCTCCCCGGCGGTCGCCGTCCTCTCCCCGTCATTCTGGATATCGGGCGCCGCCTGAAGATCATGGACGTTGTGATCAAAAGCGTCAGCTACCAGCTGGACGCGCCCCGCACCGCTGAGGGGTATTACACGCACAACACCGTCACGCTGCAGTGCTCCGGCCAGAGCGTCCAGAACCAGTCTGATATTCCATTTATGTTTATCTGAGGAACAATTTATGTCCGGCTTTTCCAACACAAAACCCGACGTGGCATTTCTGAAAAAGCGCTTTAACCAGAACCTTGCCGCCGGTGAAAAACTTATCGGCTCCGAGTACTGGATGACCGTTAAGGGCTACCCGAACCTGTCTATTCTGATCCGCACAACTCAGTTGCCTGAAATGGCGCGCGAGGACGTTGAGGACGTTGCGCCAGGCGGCATGAAGTTTAACCAGCACGGCGTACTGAAAAACTCTGGCGAGTTCCAGATGACCTGCGTTGAAACCATTAAGGGCGACGTCTTTGCAGCCGTCCGCAAGATGGTGCTCAACAAAGAGTATCTGGATCTCACCTTTGCCGCCGCCGCCGAGTCAAACAGCGGCGCTGACGCTGGCCTGACGCGCAACTACCTGCACTGCAAAATCTACTCAGATGCCGTGGACTTTGGCTCTGAGGACACGACTGCAGCCGTCAAGCTGCCGCTGCGCGTAGTGTATAACTGGGCTGAATAATCATGACGCCGGCCGAACTGCTTGAAGCCGTAAAAGCGCGCTTCACGACGCTGCTGGTGGACGAGGCGCCGCTGCTGCAAAGCCTTCTCCGCCAGGCACTGGGCGTCTATCAGGATCGGGCCGGCGTAACCGGTCGCACACGCATTGAAAAAACGGGGGGCGCAAGCCTCCCGTTTCCGTCTGATTACCTCTCGCTGGTAAACGTGAACGATTTCAATGGCGCGCTGGTATACGCCGATCCCTGGGAATCCACCATTGAACTAGAGCTGACTGGCCGCGAAAAATGGCCGCTCACCCTGCTCTACTTTCGCAATATCCGCGACTGCGATTATGACGCGGTGACGCTGCCGCCGGACATTACCGGGCTGATTGAAGATTACCTTGAAGCGCTGATCGCCATTCCCAACGTCGAGCGCCTGCGCCGGCTGCACATCGCCGGAAAGTTTGATGCCTCATTTCTGCCGGATGAAGCCACGCTGCACCAGCGCAAAGCCGACCTGGAAGCGCAGATCTCCGCTAACCGGGCGATCATCCCCGCTATGAGTTCCTGGTAAGGAGACAGCATGAGCTTTTTTGACGGGCTGGCCGGGAACATTAAAGGCCTGGCCTCCAGTACGGCCAAACAGGCTGGCAGCAGCCTGATATCCAACATTCTGGCGCGTGCCTCCTCAAACATGAGCGGCGGCGGCGCGTCTTATGCAGGCCTGCCGCCTGAGCTCTCCAGTGCCAAAGCCATTCTGGAAATGGCGATGCGCATTCGCTACGCGCAGGGCTGGCAGTGGAATATTGAAATAGACGGCTTCTCGCGCGTGGATATGTACGTGAAAGATCTCACCTACAGCGCCAACAACGTTGAGACCGAAAGCAAACTGATTGGCGGCGTGGAGTTCGTGAAGCCCACGCACGTTACGGCGGGCTCCATCACCATGACGCTCCGCGATAACGAGAGCGGCGAGCTGCTGCAGAAATTCAAGGAGAAGCGGGCGCGCATATCCAACGGAGACGGCACCTTTAACCTCCCTCCTGCCTACCTGTTAAACACCCGGATTTACCGGGTGACGCAGGATGGTCAGGCCTCACTGGAAGAGGAAATGAAGGGTTTCATTACCACGGTTGGCGAGATCTCCCGCGCGCGCGATGCCGTGGGCGAGTTTGCCACCTTCCCTGTGACTTTTGTGAAGTACACCAGTGCCGGCGGCGCATTAAACGGATTGGTAAAAGGATTAACCGGGGGAATTACAAACCAGGTTCAATCGTCCGCATCAAACCTCATTAAATTCTGAAGGACACTGCCGTGAATATTCCCCCGCTTCCCCTGGCCTCGCGTCCCGGTACCGAAATTCAGTTTCGCCAGCCGGTCATGAAAGACGCGCTCAAATACAGCACGCCGGATGAAATCGGTGACGAACGCCGCGTCACTGAATACCTCAACCACCTGCAGGAAGGACCGCTAAACGACAGCCGCGACTGGACTGCGCAGGAACGGCGCACCGCGCTCTGGTGGATCATGATTAACAGCCGCGCAGATAACCTTGAGGCGTTTCACTACACCTGCGAACACTGCAAAGAAGTGCATACCTACGACTTTGACCTGTCAGACCTGGCGGAAACCGTCGAGCTGCTGACCATTGAGCCATTTGAGCGCGTGAGCGTGCCGGTCAACGGCGTGGCAACCAACTGGACGTTAAAGCCGCTTACCGGGCGCGGCCAGGAGATGCTGGAGCGCATGCGCGTGAGCCTGCCGGATGCCGACACGCCGGAATATGAGGCGGCGCTGGTGCGCATGCGCATTGCTGAGTTCGCACTCTGTACCGCACTGGATGACGATCCGGAAGATTTTGAAGCTGCCGCAAACCGTCGATTCGACATTATGGAAAACATGGTTCCTGATCTGGAGTTTGCGCCGCTGGTGGCGCATATCCAGCTGATGCAGAGAAACCTGCGTCACGGGCTACGCATGCAAATTACACAGGGTCAGGTACGCCTGCTGCTTCCGCCAACACCATGTGAAAAGGAGGACATGCAGATGAATACCACTCAACTGTTTATTCCCTTTCGCTCTGGATTATTTATTCCGAAATTTTCAACTCAGTGGATGGCTAACCATCATTGACAACCTGACGCTGGTCGCGCGCCAGCCTGTCGGAGATGTGGACAATTTACCATTGTGGCGAGCTATCCAGATGAACAACACGCTTATTGAGCAACTTAAAAGAACACAATACAGGGCTGAACTATGAATCTTCAAAGTCAGGCTCGGATAATAGACGCCATTCAGGACGCCAGCGAAGCTGAATTAAAGCAACTGACACTTATCCGCAAAGCGCTTACTGGAGATTCAAAACCTGATAAAGCCAGCAACAGCAATGGTTCAGGCCTCACAGTCAGACGCTCTGTTACCGGACGCACTCGCGCTTCAGAAGATGCGGATAAGCGCTCTGAAAAAAGCACTAATGTGATTAAAAAAGAGCACAGTAAAAGCGATAAAAAGACACAATCGAAAAAAGAACAAGTAAAAGTCACAGAAGAGGCAAAAAAAAGCACACAAGAACCTCAAAAAAAGCACTCAGGAAATCAAAATAAGTCACAACTAAAGCAGGAAAGCATCACAACAGAAAACCCGCGTAGGGACGCAAGCGGGCGCTTCAAATCGCGTACTGAATCAGGCGATGCATCGGCTGCGCAGCAGGAAAAAAATGCCCGTCGCGCCGAACAGCAGCAGCAGCAGGGCTTCTATCGATCGCTTACCAGCATGATGAAATCTGCTACTGAAGCAAACAGCGATGCCATGTCATCAGGGACAGACATTGCCGGTACCGCCGCAGGGGGGCCGCTCTGGATGATGGGTAAAGGCATGTACGACATTTCCGCCGAAGTCGGTAAAAACGTCGTCTCGCTAAAAAACTTCATGCAGGGAAAAACCGAAGGCAACGCCGCGCTGAAAATAGAACCGCCGGTGACGCACCCGCCAGTTACTGCAGCAGCGAAGCAGCCGCCGGCCGTCGGCAAGCCAAAATCAGCTGATGGCTATAAGAGCGCGCAGCAGGCAAAGGCCGTACAGGTCACGCAGGAGCAGACCAAAATACTCGCCGCCAATGACGATCGTATCATCAGCGGGCTGGACGACGTGCGCGACGAAATTAAAAAGCTCGCGCATGCGTCGGACGGCAAAGATGGCGGGCTGCTGGACTCGCTCATACCCGGCAGGCGTAAACGACGCTCCCGCGGGCGAAAGCGCGGTGCGCTTACTGCCGCTGCAGGGGCGCTTGATACCGCAGGCGATCTGCTGCCGGATGGCAAGAAAAAACCTCATGGGGAAAAACCCCGGCCTGAGCCGAAAAAGAAAAGCCTGCTGACAAAGGCAATGGAAGCCCTGAAAGGCGGCAAAAAAGCAGCAACCGTTGCCGGCGCTGGCGCTGCAGCAGCAACAGCGGCCACCGGCGCAACAGTGCTCGCCAGTACGAAAGCAGCAGGAGAGACCGCCGCAAAGGAAGGGACTAAAGCCGCGACAGACACTGCCGGGAAGGTTGTGGCCAAAGAGGGCATTGCCGTATCTGAGAAAGCCGCTGCCGCCGCCGCTGAGCAAACCGCTGAGAAAGGTGGCCTCAAAGTGGCCGGGAAGGTCGCCGGAGAAACCGCGCTGAAAGCGATCCCGCTGGTGGGTACCGCAATAGGTGCGGGAATGGACGCCTACGAAGGCTTTCATGATACCGACGGCCAGAAAAAGGCGTTTGGCCTGAAAGAGAATCAGGCTGTCAGTGGCAGACAGAAAGGCGAATACACCGCTGCCAACGTGCTGAACATGGGCGGGCTGCTGTCAGGCGGCGCCGGGTTGCTGGCGAAAGGCGCGAGTGCGCTGGGTATGGATGGCGCGGCTAAGGCGCTGACGTTTGACACCGGGGATATCGCTAAAGGACTGGACTCAGGGCTGAGCAAGGTAGGTGACGTGTTCACCTCTTTTTCCACCAGCGCCGTCAGCGCTTATGACAAGCTCACCGGCACCAGCGCTGAGCAGACGAAAGCGATCACGGACGGAACCGAAAAAACCGTTACGGCGATCAACCGGCTGGGCTCACAGCTGCAGGGTGGAACATGGGGTGAGGATGGCGTAGGTGCGCAGGGTAAAAGCACGGCTGACTATGCCGACGTGGCGAAAAACAGCATCGGCGCGGATCTCAATATTGGTGGCGCAAACGCGAAAACCCGATCTTTCCGCAATAACAATTTTGGCAACCTGAATTTTGTCGGGCAGGAGGGCGCAAGTCTGGAGGCGAAGAACGCCAAAGGCGAGGCGCGCTTTGCGAAATTCAACACGCCGGAGGAAGGTTTCAGGGCGCTGGCCAACCAGCTCACCAGCTATTCCGAAGGTACCTCTAAAGCTGCCGGTTATAAGAAGCTCAATACCGTTGAGGACATTATCAAGCTGTATGCCCCGCAGAGTGAAAATGACACGTCGAACTACGTCGATTCACTCTCTAAAAAGCTGGGCGTGAAAAGCAATCAGCAGCTTGACCTCAAAGATCCCAAAGTCATGACGCAGATGATGCGCGGTATCGCCACCATAGAGGGCGGCAACCCGCAGGTGACGAATGACTTCATGATGAATGCCATTGGCCACAACGAAAACGGCAAGTGGGTAGGGGGCAAATTCAGTGATGAATCCCTGAAGTCGGTAAACGAAGCGCGGAGAAAGCAGGGGCTGGCACCCGTTGCCGCCGATTCGCTTTATTCGGCCGGCGACAAGGTAAAAGTAACGCCTGGTGCAGTGGCACCCGCTGCCGCACCGGTCCAGGCGGCACCTGCCGTCGTAGTAAATGCGCCTGCTGCACCAACCGGCTCACAGGTTGCAGCAGCCACCGCGAAATCTGACAAAGACAAACCTGCCACGGGCTTAACCGACAAAATCAAACAGGGTGCGTCGTCCGCCTGGGGCGGCGTGAAAGGCCTCAACCAATGGGCTGACGGCAAGTTACAGGGCGCAGCAGAATCACTGGGCGTGGAAGGGCTGTCCCGTAACCGTCCAACCAGCGGGCTTTCGCTGCCTGCCGGCGATTCGCTCCCGGCTGGCTTGCAGATGGCGGCGCTTTCACCGGGCCAGATTGCTACCCGCTCACGTCCTGTCGCTACGTCAGGCGCATCGTTTGGCCGCGCCCGCGTCCGTCCGAACTCTGCCACGTCTGGCAGTGTTGTTAATGCGGCGAAAGAGCAGGTCATCAACAGGGCTATGGAGGCTGATAGCGCGCCAGCGCAGTCTGCAGCAGAAGCCGGATTTTTTGATCGCATGATGGGTGGTGCGATGGACGGCGTGAAAGCCGTTGGCTCTGCCGTCATGCCTGCCCTGGGCGACACTTTCAGCCAGACGCTGGGGGGCTTCAGCGGTAACGACATGATAAGCGGCGTGCTGGGTCAGGCGGGCATATCCGATCCGGGGATTTTCAGGGCCGTGTCACCGCTCACCAGCAAAGCGGGCGGTTTTCTGGACAGCGGCATAGAGTCGCTGGCCAGCGCCGGCCAGTCATTTTTTGCAGGCGGCAGCGCATCCCTGGCACGTTCCGCACCGCAGCAGCCGCTGCTGAGTCACCCGGCACAAATCCCGAACGTCACTGATTTAGGCGCCAGCGGGATGCGTCCGATGATGAAGGGCGACAGCGCCGGTCAGGATTCGGACATGCTCAAAGAGCTGAAAGCCATGCGCACGCAGCTGGAGGCGCTGCTGGGCGTCACCAAGAAAAAAGGCGAAGAAGCACCGGACAAAGTGGTGAATACCGCGCAGCCGGCGCCGCGCCAGTCGTCGTCGCTGAGCATCAGCGATCCGGCGCTCAACGAATTACTGAGGGACTAACGCATGCAAAACGAAATTGACTGCCTGATGCGCGTGGATCAGGGCGGCGTCGTGCTGAAAGAGGGTGATTCTCAGGCGTGGCTTGCCCGCCTTGAGGAGTGGCTGAGAACCCCGCAGGGCAGCGTCTATGGCCTGCCTGGCTGGGGTAACACCATGCAGGACTACAAACATGAGCCTGTCGGATCTGAGACCGGCCATTTAACCGAAGTCGCCATAGAAGCGGCGCTGCTGCGCAAGCTGCGTATTGATCTGCCGGCGCTGGGGTTGCGCGCTATCCGCTGCGCCCCGGAGAACGTTGATACCTGGCAAATCACATTCGTCACATCAAACGGCGCGCTGGCCGTGTCCATGAATAAAAGTTAACCGGGGAATATTGTGAACATTCAGGCATTACAGGACAAATTTAACGGGCTGCTGCAGAGCAACAGCTGGTGGAGAAAGTTTACTAACAGCCAGTTCATTCAGATGATGGCCGTGTTTGGCGCGCAGATCATTTATGCCGCGCAGAGCACCGCCGAACGCGGGCTGACTGAGGGTTTTATCTCTACTGCAACGAAGCGATCGAGCATTCTGGCCGCAGCCGAAGATCGTAACTACATTGGCCACTTAATCACGCCGTCCTGGGGCAGCGTGAAGATCACCAATAAAACGGATCAGGACATTCAGCTACCGATTTACGCAGAGTTTCTGTCGCTGGCGCAGCTGCCCTACGTCACAACCGACGTGATTTATATCCCCGCAGGTAAAAGCGTGACTGTGAATGACGTACGCCAGATGGAGTACGTCAACGTGTCCACCACAATTGAGGCTGAGTCGGCGTTTTATACGGTTATGCTGCCGCGCGACATTACCGAGGAGGCCGTTTCACTCGACGTTTTTGTAACGGAAAACGAGAACAAAACCCTGTGGGAAAATAACCCGCTGTTTCGCCTGTCGCGCGGCACCAGTAAGCATTACGTGATGGTCTATAAGCCTTCGGAGCAGCTGGGCGTGCGCTTTGGCGATGGCGCAATTGGTAAAATGCCGGAAACGGGCAGCAAGGTCGATCTGGACGTGTGGTGCAGCCGGGGTGACACCACGCTGACGCAGGGCCAGAAGCTGACGCCGGCGGGCAACATTGCCGATATGAGCAGCAAAATCGAAGTAGTGACTATGACGCCGATCACCGGTGGCAGCGGTTTTGAATCAACCGAGGAGACCCGCAACCGGGCGCAGTACTACGTTGCCTATGATGAACAGGTTGTGTGGGGCGGCGATTACAAATACTTCCTGAATCGCAAAGTGCCGGGTATGTCGTGGATCAGCGCCTGGGGCGAAAAGGAGCAGGAGCAGTCAACCGGCGTTAAATCACTCTCCAACATCAACACAATTTTCTTTTGCGGCCACAAGCCGGGGTATACGCAGGCAGAGCTCGAAGAACTGCTTATGACCGCCGTTCTGTCTGTACCCAATGAGCTAAATAAAACCTTCCGCTACGTGCGCACGCAGGAGGAGCCGTTTACGGTAAGCGTCAGCGCCGTGGCGAAGAAGAACGTCATTATCTCCGATGCGAAAGACGAGGTGCAGAAACTGCTGGAGGCACAATTCGGGCGCGATGCGACTACCTTTGGCGACAGCTATCAGAGTGACGTTGCCGCCGGCAAACAATTTGCGCAGGTGCAGGTAAAAGACCTGTGGCGCGTCATTGAGGAGCTTGATCTGTTTATCTCCTACGACGTGCAGACGCACGATCTGAAAACCGCCGTCCAGCTGAATGACTTTATCTATCTCGACGTTGCTAATTCCACCTTTGACATCAATTATCTCTGAGGCCAAGCCATGATCAGAAACTGGGTAAAAGACCGGCTCACAAAAGAGAAAAGCACGTCAGAGCTGTGGTCGGGCTTCGCAAATATCCTGCAGTCAGTATTTGAGCAGGCGGTAGAACCGACGCTTGAGCGCATCACCAATCGCAAAAGCTATTTCACGATGAACAAAGACGATCTGACGCTGCGCATGAGCGAGTATGGCCGCTTTTTTGTCGTGGCGGAAACCACGGACACCAGCAGGCCGGTACTGCTGGCGCAGCGCCTGGATGAAGTGCATTTTAAGGGGACCGATAAGCCGATCACGTCAACGTTCTGGCGCGAGTTCGATAACCTGCCCGTGACCTGGCAACCGCTCTATGCGCCGGTGGATCAGGAGAAAGCACCTTACGGCTCATTCTTCACCACAAAAGAGGGCGTGGAGGTCGCGCAGGAGCAATATGGCGAGTTCTTTCTGACGTCTCGCGCCCAAATTTCGGTGGCGCTTAACGAATTGTACGAGCGCTATGGCTACGTGGAACAGACGGAGGCGGTTAACAAACTGCTGAGCCAGTTTGACCAGATCATTGAGCCGCTGCTGCCGCTGCATATTGTGTTTGACGGCGTGGCACTGTTTATCTCGTTTGAGCTTACCGCTGATTCAGAGCGCGTGCGGCTGATTAGTGCCGGTATCGACTACCGGGCCAAAATGTCCTACGCCGATCTACAATCGGAAATAAAGACGCTGCACATGACGTCACAGCAGCTGCATGTCATGTCTCCTGAGCCCGTCAGAGAAGCGCGCTACGTTAAGCGCTATGACGCGCTACCTGCTGATGCCTGGTGGAACGACTACCAGAACAAACCGGACGCCGCTCCGGCGCCGGTTGTTATTGCCAGCGCCGGCGATGACAGCCGCGCCCGGTTATTTACGGAGGAAGGCGTGGAGTACATCGCTATCCTGAAGGGTGACTATCAGGGCATTACGGTCACGCGTGACGACGGCAGCAGTAAAACAATGGCGTTTCCCTTCGATGGGACGCCGGAGTTTACTCTGGCGCTACCCACGGACGGCAGCGGCACCAGCACGGTTACAATGCTTTTTTACGAGCAATTTGTCTCATAGTTGACCTGCGGATTTTACAAACTCCTTACCCTCTGGCCTCTTAACTCTGAGAGGCTTTTTTATGGCTGATACCATCTCCGTCAGCAGCAAGCTGTTTAAGGCGAAGCTGCTGGACTACTACTACATCCGTCGCGCTGAATCATCCATCGGCAAGGGAAACCGCTTCCAAATGGCGAAAGCCTACTGGGGCAAGTCTGCGCTGGTCACCAGTAATGCTGCCGGCGGCTGGAACATTGCAGATATTCCCTCCACCTTCAGCAATGCCAACCTGTCCGGCAAGTTTACTGAGACGCCGCTGATCCTCACCAGCTCCGGCGCGGAAATCTCTGTCTCTATTCAGCTTAACGAGTCAGCGCTGGCCGCTGATAAAGCCTATGACCTTAATACGCTGACGCTGGTGGATGGAGACGGCAACGCCTTTGCCGTGCTCTGTCTGCAGCAGGACACGGTATTTCGCGGCAAGGCCTATAACCTGCTGGTTACCATTGAACAGAAAACGGCGTAACGCACATGACTGATAACGAAATTACCGACGTAGGCGTTATGTCCGGCATTCCGTATGGTACCGCGCCGCTGTCAGCTGATATGCAGTATCTGGAGACCTACACCAGTTCCGCGCTTAACCGGAAATTAAAAGGGATCGTGCGTCCCGGCTTCTACCTGGGTTTTTCCCCGGTAGCCGGTACCGGGCTAAGCGTCGTTGTCACTTCAAAGGGCGCTGACGGCGGGCAGGGTTCGGCTTCTATTGACGTTAACGCTCACCAGGTAACGGTGCAGCACCTGGCCGATCTGTCGCTGCCGGTAGTGGCGGGCAAGACCACGCGCATTGTGCTGGAGGCGAACTACAAAGTTGGCGTGGTGACAGAGCAGGTTAACCGCGATTCCGCCGTTAAGGCCGCGCGCGTCTTTGCGCAGGATCTGTCGGTTGCGCTGGCACCGAACCAGCTGGAGCTTTGCCGCGTGCTTGTGCCAACCGGCACCACGCAGGTGACGCAGGCGATGATCGTCACGAACTACCGCATCAACCGGCAGGTAGGTATTACGCTGGACTCCATACTCACCAGCGATGATGAACTGATTGCAGCTAACCTGAAGGGGCTGAAAATCCTGAAGGGCATGATCGATAATAACATGGTCATCGCTAACAATGGTTCAGACATCGAGGATAAGGCGCTCTTTCGTCAGAACATTGAGCTCGACCAGGTAACCAATGACAAGCAGCTGAAGGCCTCTGAAAACCTGGGAGATCTGCCAAACGTTCCGGAAGCCCGCAAGCATCTTGGGCTCGGTACCGCCGCGCTGGCGAACGTCCAGGAAACCTCGATTGATATGACGGCCGGCGCTCTGATGGCCGTAGGGGCGTTTGGCCTGGGCGGAACGTCTGCTGTATTAAACAGCAAAATTACGTCGCTGGCTGACGTGACTGTAACCGGAAAGAACGCCTTCTGGACGCTGAGCGGCAGCTTTACAGACGGTCCGGTTGAGCTTGGTAAAGCGCCACTGGCACTGAGCGGCCAGCTAATCAACGTTCGCCGTTTGTATGATGCCGGCGCGTCGCTGGTGCAGCTGCTGGTCGCGCAAAACGGCACGGTGTATATCCGCACCGCGGGCGGTGGTAATGGCTCCTGGGCATGGCATGGCCTGAGCAGTGGCGCTGATGCAAACGGCTGGCGTAAACAGATGGACACGGCCAGTATGACGCTGACCGATCTGCTGAACCTGGGCGCTGCGAGAGCGGGCTGGAACAACGACATTACCAGCCTGAACAGCCTGACCGATATCAATACACCGAAAGTGAAATTCGCAAAGAATCTGGAGGTTAATTCACAGATTCAGGCCGGGTTCCGTATTGGCGTGATCCGCTCTGAGCCGTCAACGCCTGTCATGACGTTTGTGCGCACCGATCAGCCGGAAGATACGCCGACGGCGTATGACACCGACGTGATGAACATCTTCGGGCGGCTGGCGTCCACGACGACCGATACCTGGGGCGGCAGAGTGCTCGGCAGTATTACTATCACGAACATGACACACGGCGGCGGGCAGCTTGCGCTCGATGCGCGCGCGCGCTCTGGCGCGACCACAGCGCGCTTTGCCCTCAACAGTGGCGACGGTACCGCCACGCTGCAGGGGTCCGGCGGACTTTCATTAGTCGGCGGCGGCGGTCTGCGTTCTGATGGGGCAGGCCTCTTTTCAGCTGATCAGGTTGCGCTGCAGCTGAAGCCCTCAACCAAAGATAAAGCCTATTATCTTCGCGGACGGAAGTCAGACGACACGCTGCACTGGTATTTAGGCCAGTCAGTCGATAACACCGATACCGTGACCTGGGGCAATTCGATACCCAATACATGGATCAGCCTCTCTGCCGACGGCACGGGCGATATCAACGTCTCGACAATGAAGTTTCGCGGCGGAGCTTCAGTCGCCGGTAGCCTGACTGTTGCGGCCGGCGCTGACTTTACCGGGCCGGTGACCGTCCTGGCGAAAGGCTCAACTGCCATTGGCGATCTTACCGGTGCGGCGATGGTGGTGAACGGCAGTAATGGTGACGGCAGCCAAGGCATCACCGTTAACAGCTTTTCGCCTGCGCTGGCGCTCATTGATCGCACTACAAATAACCCGTCATATCGCTGGCGAACCTACGGCACTAACCTGCTGCTGGAAGCAGATAACCGGGATAACGGGAAAACGTGGAGTAAGTATTGTGCTGCTTTTGGTTCCAGAGGCCAGCTTTCTGTCGGCCTGGGGGCTGGCGCGTCCGCTTCCCGGCTGCTGACGCTGGGTAACGGTCTCGCCGGCAATGGCAACCTGACTGGCACGACGCAGCTGGTGGCTATGGCGTATGCGAATATTGGCGCAGACGCGACAGAGCGCGCGCTGGGCTTTGGCGCTGAGTTAACGTTTGGCGATGGGAAAACAGCGCATACTTTGAATGACGCGGTGGAGTTTTGGGCGAACTCCGGCACCGTCAACAGCACCACGAAGATCAGCAATTTTTCCTCGTTCCGCGCCTACGATAAAACTAGCGAGAACATTCTGTCAGCTGCCGCTTTTGACGGGCGTCTGAATGCGCGCCCCGGCGTGAACCGATGGAACCTGTACCTGCAGGGAACCGCGCCAAACTATTTGCGTGGCCAGACAATCATCGGCAGCACAGACACCAGCCTTCCGGATAGCGATATCGGTCTTGTGGTACGCAGCAGCGCACTTTTTACAGGGCCGGTTCAGTTCAGCAGTGAGCTAACAGTCAAAGCGCCAGGAATAACGTCATTGCTCAATTTCGGGTGTGCAGCGAATGATGTTTATATGGGGAATGCGACTACCAAAAAGTTTCTCCGGTTAGTAAACGATGGTTCTTTGCAGTATGACAATCAGCGCGTTTATCACGAAGGATATAAACCCACGTTAGAAGCGCTGAACCTTCCTGCTGGCATACCTTTCCCGTGGCCATCTGATGAAATCCCCTACGGCTGGCTACTCTGCAATGGCGCAAAATTCAGTGCGTCAGATTATCCAGAACTGGCAAGAGCCTACCCGAACCTGACACTACCTGATTTGCGCGGCGAATTTATCCGTGGTGCGGATAACGGGCGTGGCGTGGACAACGGACGTCAGGTTATGAGCTGGCAGGCCGCAACACTTGTTGAAAACTGGGGACTGGCAAAGCGAACCGATGGTAACTACACCCTTGTCACGCGTCCAGAATCAACAGTCCAGAATACAGGTTATTCCAACTACTACACACAGGACTATGACGCCAGAGAATCGATGGCCTCAACGTCTGCGCATTATCCAGGAATCACGCTTACGCCTACAGGACTGGGTGCGGGTACGGGCTTCAGGGTGAGGCCGCGAAACATAGCATTTAACTACATTGTGAGAGCTGCTTAATGAAGAAGGTTACGTTTAAAAACGGGCTCGCCACAGCGGATGGCGTGGTGACTGCCTATAATGCGCACCCGTCTACCGGGCTGTTTGCGGGCTCGACAACAGAGAAGGTAACAAAAGGCGTTGGCCTGCCCGCCTTCTGCACTATTCAGGCTCCGCCAGCCATCCTTCCGGACGAGCTGAAGATCGCCCGCTTCAGCGGCGATGGCTGGGAAATCATTGACGATTTTCGTGGCCTGAAGGCTTATCAGAAGAGTACCCGTTATGTCCTGGAAGTTACCGAAGTCGGCCCGCTTGATGATTCCATGACGCTTGAGGCACCGGCGACAGAGCACGATGTATGGTCTGGCAGCGCCTGGGTAACTGACAGCGTTGCGGCAGAATCTGCAGCACGCGAGGCGGCTGAAAAGCTGCGTGCTGATAAGCTGGCAGAGGTACACAGCGCGACGCAGTTATGGCAGACGCAGCTACTGCTGAACATGATCAGCGACGCAAGCAAAGCGAAATTGATTGAGTGGATGGCCTACGCCGAACTGCTGCAGAATATCGACATATCAGCCGGAGCTGCCGTAGCCTGGCCGGACAAGCCCTCAGTTTGATAGCCGAATTACACGTCACACCTAAAAACAGCGCCTCCGGGCGCTGTTTTTCTTTACCTCTCTAAATTACAGACTGCTTACCCTCTCGCCACCTGATAACCAGGTACCAAAGGGGGGTATGTGACCGATGTAGAAAAAATGCTCGCGGTTTCGCTTCTCCTGTCCCTGCTGAGTGGCACAGGCGTTTTCCTGCTGGGAGTGCGCGAATACCGGATCAAACCGAACGTATTCAACTTTGTCACTGAGCTGGTGCTGGCGCTAATTACCGGCCTCACGGCCTACTTTTTTGCGCGGCAGCAGGGACTGGATGAAATCGTGATTTATCTCGCCGTATTAGTGGCGAGCAACAACTGGCGTGAACTTTCAACTGTATTCAAAGAACGACTCATTGCGGCAATAAACGGCGTGCTTGGGTCAAAAGGAGGCTCCGGCCAATGATTGATTATCAGAACCTGTTTATTGCTGCGATGGCTGCAGCAATGGTGACGGATCGCTGCGTATTTGCCCGTAAAAAGGTGGAGTTGCTGGGGTGCGGTACCGCCGTTGCGCGTGATAACGCGCTGGCGTTTCCGGTCCGGCTTAACATTGCCTGCGCCGGCAAGCTGGCGGGCGCAAAAATTGAGTACTGGCTGCGCGACAGCAACGATCCGACGGTGGTTATTTCCGGCAAGCAGCGCACGCTCGACCTCTCGCCCAAAGGCGTGAGCGAGGAGTTTCTGCTGATCGACACGCGTTACCTTGAACCGGGTGAATGGCTGCTTACCGTGCGCGTGACGCACGGCAACAGCCGCCTGAATCCGCTTTACCGGATCTTCCCGCTGCAGGACACCATTTCCAGAAAGTACCAGCTGAGCAAGTCAGAGCAGGGGGTATTCAGTGTCGAATCCTAAAGGTTACGTGCTGCTGAATTTTGACGAACTCAACGATAAGGGCCTGGCGAAGCTGAAGAAGGCGATCGCCACCGGCGGCTATGAGATTGCCAAAGTCACCGCCGCCGGCACCGCACGCAGGAAAGACGGCGTACCGACCAAAACTTTCAGCCTCACTGGCATGGACGAGCAGGTTATGACCGTGCAGGTCAACGACAGCGGCGACATTTCCGGCCTGAAGCTGAACGGGAAAAACGTGCCGTTTACCCACGTCACCACGATCCCTGAGCTCGGGCGCCAGCTGGCCACGCTATTCAGCAAAGGCTCAACGGCTTTTCAGAAAGCCCTGGCGCGCAGGATGGCGCGCGCTGCTGCCACCAGCGATGACACGGCGCAGCCCAAACGCGGCGTGAAATCCTCGGTGCAGCTGCTGGCCGAAGTGCGCCAGCAGCGTGACGCCTATAAGTCAGGCATAGCGGAAACCAAAGCAAAGGTGGAGCAGCTGACGCGCAGCGCGGACGACGCGCAGAAAAGTGCGGACAGCCTGCAGACTGAGCTAAATCAGGAGCAGGCACTGACGCGGCAGCTTAAAGAGCAGATCGCCCAACTGGAGGAGGCAGCGTAATGAGTGAGATCCTTAAAAACCGTATGGTGCTGGACTTCCAGCGCCGCACGCAGGGCGCAGAGCTGGCGCAGGCGGTGTATGACGGCCTGATGACCGGCAGCAGCGCGGATATGATGCTGGAAAGCGCCACTATCGACGATATCGATCACGCCTACCTGGGTGAACAAAGCGTGTTACCGGGCGCGATGTTTGAGGCGATCAGCACGGAGCGTATGCGCCTGGCGCAGACCATGCGCGCATTTGTGAAGGCGCTGAACCGTGGCCTGAACGGCACCGACATTACCGCCGGGACCGACGACGCCGGCGCAGACACGACCGGGCAGAAAACCGTGGGCGGCGCGGTGATCGGCAAAGTGCGCCGCGTGGCCAGCATTCCGGTTCTGAGCGCGCTTATCCCGTTATCCGACGGGCAAACCGTGTCGCTGGTGTTCCACTCACCGACCGCGGACAACGGCAAGATCCGTAACCAGGACACGCTGGTAGCCTTCCAGTTCCTGACCAACAAGCGCGACGTGACGCACATCGTTGCGCCGATTGGCGGGCGTGACGTGTCGCTGCAGCAGGTGACGCAGGCGCTTTCCAACCTGATCGAGAAGAACAGCGGCAAATTTACGAAGCAGAAGGACGCACAGGCGAAGCTGCGCGCGGAAGTGGAAACCACGCAGGCTGAGACCGATCAGCTGGCAGAGCAGCAGTCAGCGCTGCTGGAGCAGGTGGACACTCAGACCGCACGCGCGCAGCAGATGCAGGGCAATGAGCAGACGCTGCGCGGCAAACTCGCCAGCCAGAAACAGCTGAATGCCGACCTTACCGGGCAGCTGGCCGCGCTGCAGCAGGCAAAAGCCAGCGAGCCGGAAAACA
>NZ_POWL01000008.1:0-113779 GCF_002928325.1 Pantoea sp. ICBG 1758 | reverse complement strand
TCACCCGGGGAGCAAGCTCCCCTGTGCTACCGTCCGACTTGCATGTGTTAGGCCTGCCGCCAGCGTTCAATCTGAGCCATGATCAAACTCTTCAATTTAAAGTTTGATTTGCTTAAACAAGTTAAGCAGTGCTCTGTGAATTAAACTTCGTAATGAATTACGTGTTCACTCAGCAAAGACTTGATATTTTTTACGTCCGGAGACGCTGATATCAATCCTGCGAGTGCCCACACAGATTGTCTGATAAATTGTTAAAGAGCAGTGCCGCGATTTCTCAAGCGGCGCGGGATGCGTATATTACGCTTTCCGCATTTTCAGTCAAGCATTTATTTTTGCTTTTCTGAAGGTTGCTGTAAAAGCCACCTGCTTAACGCGACGCTTCGTAAGCCGTTGTGCCGTGTCAGTGGAGGCGCATTATAGGGAGTTCTTCCGGGCTGACAAGTGCTAATTTTGAATTATTTTCTGAGTGTTGTTTTTTTCAGCGAAACCGCCTCAAACTGCCAGTTTTTCGAGCAGCGGAAAGCCATAACGCTGTAAAACGCCGGATAACTGTACCGCTTCTTCATCCATAGATGTGCAAAACGCGATGTTGCTGTCAGCAGAAGCCGCATCAGGCGCCTCGTGCTCAAGCAGCCAGACGGTACGCCTGGCTATAGCAGCACCGGAATCAACCAGCCGGGTTCCATCCGGCAGAACCTGCTGCAGTTCATCGCGCAGCAGTGGAAAGTGCGTGCAGCCCAGCACGACCGTATCCGGCGGCTCTTTCATACGTAACCAGGGTTGCACTGCCCGGCGAACATCATTCAGTGATACCGGTTCACCATGCAGCTTCGCCTCTGCCAGTTCCACCAGCTCAGCAGACCCCAGCATCTCAATGGTGCACTCCCGGGCAAACTGTTTCACCAGTTCATGGGTATAAGGACGCTTTACCGTTCCCCGCGTTGCCAGCAGCCCGACGACTCCGTTACGTGTCAGGCGAGCCGCCGGTTTAATTGCCGGCACCACGCCGACGACCGGAAACGCAAAGCGTTCGCGCAGTGCAGGTAAAGAGACGGTACTGGCCGAGTTACAGGCAATGATGACTAATGCGAGCGGAAAACGCTGCGTAATGGCCGTAACCACTGCCACTACGCGTTCAACAATGTACGTTTCCGTTTTCTCGCCATAGGGAAACCCTTCATTATCGAAAGCGTAGAGATAGTGCAGGTCCGGCAGCAGCTGCCGGACTTCATCATAGACGGAAAGCCCACCTACGCCGGAATCAAACACCAGCACGGTGGGACGGAGATCAGAAGCTGTAGCTGGCGCTAAGGTAGTATTCTCGTCCAGGGGTGCGATAGCCATAAACCGTCTCATAATCCTTATCCAACAGATTGGCAATTTTACCACGAACTGTCAGATGAGACGTGACCGGATACGCAGCTGAGAAATCAACCAAGCTATAACCCGGCATGCGACGCTGTGTTGCTGCGTACTGGTTGGTATTGTTGTTGTAGCTTTTACCAAAATATTGCCAGGCGAGATCAAAGTCGATATCCAGTGCGGTCCAGTCCAGCTGATACTTATATTGCTGGCGGGAACGGTGTGCCAGCACCTCATTATCGTCATCGCGGCGCGGATCGATATATTGCAGCGTGATACGGTGGGTAAAAATACCGGTATCTGCACTGCCGCTCCACTCCACGCCTTTAATCGTCGCTGACTGTACGTTGTAGTAGGTGCCAGTAAAGTTTTCGTCAGCTCTGTAGTCGATCAGGTTATTGATTTTATTCTGGTAAAGGTAGAGGTGCCATTCGACCGGACCGCTGAGTCCTTCGAGACCGGTTTCAATCTGATGTGACCTCTCAGCCCGGAGATCGGGATTGGATGCAATAAACAGACGGCTCTGCCCATACATCTGCCCCAGTGTAGGTGCCTGGAAAGCGGTGCCATACGAAAAGATGAGGCGATAATCGGGCATAAACGCCCATCCCGCCGCTGCCTGCCACGTGCCGTTCCAGCCAAACTGGTTGTTATCGTCACCGCGCAGCGCACCTTCCAGCGTAAGCGTATTGAACTGCTGCTGCGTAGTCAGATAGTAACCGGTGCTGTTACGCGTGTAGTTGTCAGCGCTGAACCGATCGCTGGACGCCAATTTCTGCTGCTGCCAGTCGATGCCGGCGCTGAGTGTGCCATGCGCCATGGCAACACTGTTACCCCACTGCAGATTGCGCTGGCTCATATCATCCAGCGACGTGCCCGGACGATAGAGGCCGAGCGTACTGGCATAGTTGTAATCTTTATAGCGCTGGTAGCTGTAGCTCAGTTCCGAAGAGTAGCGCTCTTCACTGAACTTCATACCGCCTTCATAGGTATGATTATAGATCTGCCGTTTATCACTGCCGTCCTGATAACCTGCATCATACGCACTATTATTACCGTAGCCGTAGCCGCGAAAGAAGGCGGATAAACTGTCGCTGAAACGGTGATTCACACCGGCCCAGAATGTTTTACTGCGAAAGCCGTCGCGATCGCCATCAACCGCGTACGCTGACTGCGGCTGAATGTTATAGCCGCGCGTCGACTGAAAGGCCCCCGCTACGGTTACCAGCGTATCCTCGCCCACCTTGTGTCGCAGCGCCGCATCATACTCCTGATAGCGATTCGACCCGAGGCCCGCCGTTATCTGCCCGCCTGGCTCACTGTTCTCAGTAATGATGTTCACCACGCCGCCAATGGCATCGGCGCCGTAAACGGCGGAGCGTGGTCCGCGGATCAGCTCAATACGCTGAATCAACGCCAGCGGAATCTGGCTAAAGTCAGCGATGCCGGTGATCCCCGACTTCGCCAGCGGGATCCCGTCAATCAGCACCAGCGTATGACGCGCTTCCGCACCGCGAATATAGATGTAACTGGTCTGGCCCGGACCACCGTTTTGCGCAATATCCACGCCCGGCAGGCGCCGCATGACATCCGTCAGCGATTTAGCCTGCCAGCGATCGATATCTTCCCGCGTGATCACCTCACCTGGTGCCAGCACGCTGCTTACCGGCCGCTGAAAACGGTTAGCGGTGACAAGTTGCGT
Organism: Pantoea sp. ICBG 1758; assembly: GCF_002928325.1. Lineage (NCBI taxonomy): Bacteria > Pseudomonadati > Pseudomonadota > Gammaproteobacteria > Enterobacterales > Erwiniaceae > Pantoea > Pantoea sp. ICBG 1758. The sequence goes on along the minus strand of NZ_POWL01000008.1, from coordinate 110,715 downwards.
ATTATCATTTTGCCGGGCATAGCCAGAGGGCGCCCAGAGCGACAGCGCTGTTGCACTCAGGGCGAACAGCGAAGCAGACGTTATTTTCATTGTTATAGCATCCAAAGGATCGAGCCGGATGCCGCAGGCCTGAGATCGATAGCACGCGATGATCTCAGCGTTTGCGACGATACACCGGCAGGTCTTCGGGCTGAGAACCATAAATGGTGAAGACTTCCCATCCGTCAGGACAGTGTCTGCCTGGGCGATCACCACGACATTCTTTTACCGCTGCGCGTCAGCTCCAGATTTGCACTGGATTCCCTTTTAACTCAATGAGGCCGGCGGCCGCAGTCTACGGTTAAGCCCGCCGCCGATCCACCCCTCCCGCTTTCTGACGTTCGGTTGGGCTGGACATCAGCAGTTGAATGCCTACAATCGCCCGGCAAGCAGGCTTATTACCAGGATTGAAGATGACACCCGAACAGCTCCCGATTGACCAGTATGACGCGCAACTCGCTGAAAAAGTCAGCCGTTTACAGACGATGATGACCCCTTTCACCGCGCCTGACGTGGAGGTGTTCCGATCGCCGGTCAGTCACTACCGTATGCGCGCAGAGTTTCGCATCTGGCACGACGGTGACGACCTCTATCACATCATCTTCGACCAGACGACCAAACAGCGCATTCGCGTGGACAGCTTTCCAGCCGCCAGCGAGCTGATTAATCAGATGATGTCCAGACTGATGGCAGCGATACGTGATAATCAGGTGCTGCGCTTTAAGCTGTTCCAGATCGATTATCTCTCCACGCTGAGCAACCAGATTGTGATCTCCCTGCTTTATCATCGCAAACTGGAAGAAGAGTGGCATGCCGCCGCCAGCACGCTGCGTGACCAGCTGCGCGCTGAAGGATTTGATGTGCAGCTGATTGGACGCGCGACCAAAACCAAAATCTGTCTGGATCGCGACTACGTGGATGAGCGTCTGCCGGTGGCGGGCAAAGAGCTGATTTACCGCCAGGTGGAAAACAGCTTTACCCAGCCTAATGCCGCCATGAACATTCAGATGCTGGAGTGGGCGCTGGATGTTACGCAGCAGTCGCGTGGCGACCTGCTGGAGCTTTACTGCGGTAACGGTAACTTTTCGCTGGCGCTGGCGCGCAATTTCCGCCGCGTACTGGCCACAGAGATAGCTAAACCCTCGGTGGCGTCGGCTCAGTACAATATCGCTGTGAATCAGATCGATAACGTACAGATTATTCGTATGGCAGCGGAAGAGTTTACCCAGGCCATGAACGGCGTGCGCAGCTTTAACCGGCTGGAAGGCATCGATCTCAGCAGCTATCAGTGCGAGACCATTTTTGTCGATCCGCCACGCAGCGGGCTGGATGATGAAACGGTAAAAATGGTGCAGGCGTATCCGCGTATTCTGTATATCTCCTGTAACCCGCAGACTCTGTGCGACAATCTGGCCGCGCTGTCAGGCACGCATCAGATTGAGCGACTGGCGCTGTTCGATCAGTTCCCGTACACCCACCATATGGAGTGCGGCGTATTGCTGACGCGCAAAGCATAAAAAAACGGGAACCCGCAGGTTCCCGTTTTTTTTACTGCCGGCTTCTGGCGCGGCGGAAGCGCGTGCCAATCCAGAACACCAGTCCCGTCATCAGAATGACAGGAATGAAGTTCGAGCCGATATCCGGATATTCTGCGCGCACCATGGCGCTATAAACCAGAATGCCCAGCAGAAAAAATGCCGCGGCCAGTGACGGCATGCCGTCCGGCATATTGCGATTGAGATAACGCTGGTGCAGGCACCATGCTGACAGCCCAAGCGCTATCAGCGGAAAAATGGAAAACGGCACAAAGCTACTGAACAGCGCCGAAAAGGAGCCGTTGATTGCTAAACCAGTGATAAAAGAGAGTAATAACGTTCCTTTATCACGAGGATGCTGCTCAATCATTTCATTATCCTTATCACGTTATTTTTCAGGGATTTCCAGGGTCACGGCCAGCCGCTCTTGTTCCCGGCGATACCAGTAGTAGGCGCCTTTGGCGATCATACGCAGCTGCAGTACCAGCCGCTCTTCCAGCTTACGCCGCTGGTCAGAGTCGACATCCAGCGCTTCAGCGCCGGCGCTAAAAACAATGGTCACCATCGCCTCAGCCTGCGCTTCGGTAAAGCTGCGCGGCATACGGCTTTCCAGCTCAAGGTAGTCAGCCAGTTCTGCGATAAAATGCTGGATCTCACGTGCAACAGCAGCGCGGAAGGCGGCTGACGTGCCGGAACGTTCGCGCAGCAGAAGCCGAAACGCATTCGGGTTGTTGCCGATGAACTCCATAAAGGTTGCCACCGACGTTTTAATGATGCTGCCGCCTTTCGCGATACGCTGGCGCGCCTGGCGCATCAGCTGGCGCAGCATCAGCCCGCTCTCATCAACCATGGTCAGTCCAAGCTCATCCACATCGCGAAAGTGACGATAGAATGAGGTTGGGGCAATGCCGGCTTCACGTGCCACTTCGCGTAAACTCAGGCTGGCAAAACTCCTTTCTGCACTAAGCTGACTGAATGCAGCTTCAATCAGCGAACGTCTTGTACGTTCTTTTTGTTGCGCCCGAACGCCCATTTTTGCGGCCTTGTGAGTAATCAGGCGCTCACTATAACAAACTTTTCAGCGTACAGCCGGGCAAACTTTGTCACCGCCTGTTAACCTCACTGAATGTCAAACTTCTGCATTTTTCACTGTTAGAATTCAGATGTGCGCGGCGAGATGTTAGAATCTCGTTGTAAAAATGTATAGAAGAATAGGACGTACTGGTATGCAAAAGTCTTACGATTACGATGCCATTGTAATTGGCTCCGGTCCGGGCGGCGAAGGTGCGGCGATGGGGCTGGTCAAGCAGGGAGCGCGCATCGCAGTGATCGAACGCTACCACAACATTGGCGGCGGTTGTACACACTGGGGAACCATCCCTTCCAAAGCGCTGCGTCATGCCGTCAGCCGCATCATTGAATTCAATCAGAACCCGCTCTACAGCGATCATACCCGTCTTCTCCGCTCCTCGTTCGCTGACATCCTTAACCACACCGAAAATGTTATCAGTCAGCAGACTGCCATGCGCCAGGGCTTTTATGAGCGTAACCGCTGTGAACTCTATCAGGGCGACGCGCATTTTGTTGATGCCAACACGATAGAGGTGGAGCAGCCTGATGGCACCCGCGAGCAGCTGACAGCAGAAAAATTTGTCATTGCCTGCGGCTCACGTCCCTATCACCCGGCCGACGTCGACTTTACACACCCGCGCATCTACGATTCCGACTCTATCCTGAACCTGCATCATGAACCGGGTCATGTGATCATCTATGGTGCCGGCGTGATTGGTTGCGAATACGCCTCTATCTTCCGCGGTCTTAACGTCAAGGTCGATCTCATCAACACCCGCGATCGTCTGCTGGCGTTCCTCGATCAGGAGATGTCCGACTCTCTCTCTTACCACTTCTGGAACAGCGGCGTGGTGATCCGTCACAACGAAGAGTTTGAGAAGATTGAAGGCGTCAGCGATGGCGTGATCATGCACCTGAAGTCCGGCAAAAAAGTCAAAGCGGATTGTCTGCTGTATGCGAACGGCCGCACCGGGAACACCGACTCGCTTTCGCTGGAGAACGTGGGTCTGGAAGCGGATGGACGCGGCCTGCTCAAAGTCAACAGTATGTATCAGACCGCGCAGCCACATATTTATGCCGTGGGTGATGTGATTGGCTATCCAAGCCTGGCTTCCGCCGCCTACGATCAGGGGCGTATTGCTGCTCAGGCGATCATCAAAGGTGAAGCGAGTGCGCATCTGATCGAAGATATTCCGACCGGTATCTATACCATCCCTGAAATCAGCTCGGTAGGAAAAACAGAGCAGCAGCTGACCGCGATGAGAGTGCCTTATGAAGTAGGCCGTGCGCAGTTTAAGCATCTGGCACGCGCGCAGATTGTTGGCATGCACGTCGGCAGCCTGAAAATTCTGTTTCACCGCGAGACAAAAGAGATTCTGGGGATCCACTGCTTTGGTGAGCGCGCGGCGGAGATTATTCACATCGGGCAGGCCATTATGGAGCAGAAAAACGGCGGTAACACGATTGAGTACTTCGTGAATACCACCTTTAACTACCCCACCATGGCTGAAGCCTATCGTGTAGCCGCGCTGAACGGATTAAACCGCCTGTTTTAACGCGGCGTCAAAATGGCCCTGCATATGGGTTTTGATTGCTTCTGCCAGCTGCTCATAGCGGCTGCGCAGAGGCGAACCTGGCCGGTAAACCAGCGCGATAGTGCGCTGCGGTACCGGTTTATAACAGGGCAGATAGCAGACACCATCGCGCACGCGCTCTTTAGGCACCGCCAGTGAAGGCAGTAGCGTAATGCCGCTGCCGGCCGCCACCATATTACGCAGCGTTTCCAGGCTGGTGGCGCGAAAATGGGTATCTTCGTCCGCACCCGCCTCAAAGCAGAAGCCCATCGCCTGGTCGCGCAGGCAGTGACCATCTTCCAGCATCAGCAGTTTTTCACCCGCCAGATCGGACATCGGCACGCGATCGCGATCGTGCCACGGGTGATCTTTGTAGATCGCCAGCTTCATGGGCTCATCAAACAGCGGCACTTCAATAAAGGCTTCACTCTCTTTAACCAGCGCCAGAATAGCGCAGTCAAGTTTCCCGCTGTCGAGCTGTGCCAGCAGCTGCTGAGTCTGTGCTTCATGCAGATACATCTCCAGCTTCGGGAAAGTCTGATGCAGCATAGGAATAATATTGGGCAGCAGATAGGGGCCGGTCGTGGGGATCAGTCCGATATGCAGCGGTCCGGACATCGCTTCACCCTGCTGGCTGGCCATCTCTTTCAGCACCTTAACCTCACGCAGTACGGTTCGCGCCTGATCAACCAGCAGTAATCCTGCCTGGGTGAACAGCACTTTACGGCTGGTACGTTCCAGCAGCATGACGCCCAGTTCATCTTCCAGCTTGCGGATCTGTCCGCTCAGAGTCGGCTGACTGACATGACAGGCATCAGCAGCGCGACGGAAATGGCGGTGTTCCGCAAGTGAAACCAGATACTCGAGATCGCGAATGTTCATTAATATCCTCCAAACCACGATAGCCCGTGGCGATAGATAGAATAGCAACGAACGATTGGCCCTATCAAGCTATGCACGGGAATAATAGCGCTCACTGATTTAAGCCCATGCATTTGTAGAGAAATTTATTTATTTGCTGAACATGTGCCGGGGCTGAACGCTTTTACAAAAAACGCTTTTTACGCAGCAAATCTGTTTTGCTGAACCCAATCACTGTGCTGGCGGGGAGTGCCGGTACGCTGATGATGTGCCTATAAAAATATGCAATTCCGAAGCCAGAGGTTGGCGGGCTTTTTTATAAAGCCCGCTTTTTTTATGGCATATCAAACCGGCCAGCGTCCGGGAACGGCTATTGCAGGCGTGCCTGTGCTTCACGAATCGCCTGGGCTACCTGCTGCGGCGCAACACCACCGCGCGCGTTACGCTTGTCGAGGCAGGACTGCAGCGAAAGCACCGGATAGACATCCTCTTCGATGACGTCACTGAACTGCTTCAGCTGAGCCAGACTCAGCGCTTCCAGCGCCACACCCTGCTGGATAGCCGCGACGACCGCTTCTCCCACAATATGATGCGCCTCGCGGAACGGCACGCCTTTCGCGACCAGATAGTCTGCCAGCTCAGTGGCATTAGCGTAGCCCTGTTCAGCCGCTTCCTGACAACGCGGACGTTTAACCTGAATACCATCCAGAACCAGCACTGACATGTGCAGACAGTCGAGCCAGGTATCCAGTGCGTCAAACAGCCCTTCTTTATCTTCCTGCATATCTTTGTTGTAGGCCAGCGGCAGGCCTTTCAGCGTCATCATCATGCCGGTCAGTGCGCCCTGGACACGGCCGCATTTACCGCGAATCAGCTCCAGCGCATCCGGATTTTTCTTCTGCGGCATCAGCGATGAACCTGAGGTGACTTTATCAGACAGCTCGACGAAGCCCGCCTCGCCCGTGTTAAAGAAAATCAGGTCTTCTGCAAAGCGCGACAGATGCACCATGCCAATTGACGCGTCGGAGAGCAGCTCCAGCACATGATCGCGATCGGATACGGTATCCAGGCTGTTACGCGTTGCCGAAGCAAAACCGAGCCAGCCTGCCAGCTGCTCGCGGTCAATCTCATAAGCGGTACCGGCCAGCGCACCACAGCCCAGCGGGCTGACATCCAGCCGCTTCAGCGTATCCTGCAGACGGCTCTCATCGCGCGCCAGCATTTCGGTATACGCCAGACACCAGTGGGCGAATGTAACCGGCTGCGCGCGCTGCAGATGCGTATAGCCCGGCATGACGGCATCCTGATTCGCTTCTGCCGTCGCCACCAGCGCGCTCTGCAGCTGACGCGTCGCGTCCAGCAGCAGGGCAACCTGCTCTTTGCACCAGAGCTTCAGATCGGTGGCAACCTGATCGTTACGGCTGCGTCCGGTATGCAGCTTTTTACCCAGCGCCCCGACCTTATCGATCAGCTTGCCCTCGACCCAGCTGTGAATATCTTCTGCATCGCTTTCCAGGATCTGTGACGGATTCGCGCGTACGTCCGCCAGCAGCTCGTTCAGCGCCGCTTCAAGCTGCTGCTGTTCCGTTGAGGTTAAAACGTTCACGGTTACCAGCGCTTTTGACCACGCCACAGAGCCGGTAATGTCCTGCTCCGCCAGGCGGTAATCAAAACGCAGTGAATCATTAAACTGTTTAAACCGCTGGTCTGCTGCCTGCGAGAACCGTCCGCCCCAAAGTGCCATCTGCTTGCTCCTGAAATCGTGTTGAAAAAGGCGGCCTGAGCCGCCCTTATATAACTGCTGCCGCGTGCTTACTTCTTCTGCTCGTTCAGCGCACGAATGCGCGAAGAGAGGGAGAACAGGCGAATAAAGCCGCCCGCGTGACGATGGTCATACACCTCATCTTCACCAAAGGTGGCGAACTCTTCTGAGTAGAGGCTGTTAGCCGATTTCTTCTGAATCGCCGTAGCCTGACCTTTGTAAAGCTGCAGAACCACTTCGCCGTTGACCTCTTCAGCCAGCGATGCCGCCGCCGCCTGAATAGACTGGCGCAGCGGCGCGAACCAGCGACCATCGTAAACCACGTAAGACATCTCCTGGCCCAGCTGCTCACGCCATTTGAAGCTGTCGCGATCCAGAACCAGCTGCTCAACCGCACGCAGCGCATTTACCATGATGGTACCGCCAGGGGTTTCATAGCAGCCGCGTGATTTGATGCCAACCAGACGGTTTTCCACGATATCGATCCGGCCAACGCCATGTTTAGCACCCAGTACGTTCAGTTTTTCCAGGCACTGGAACGGGCTCAGCTGCTCGCCGTTTACGGCAACCACGCAGCCTTTTTCAACGGTCACGGTGACATTTTCCGGCTGGTCCGGCGCTTCAAGCGGATCCACGGTCCATACCCAGCAATCTTTATTCGGTGCATTCCACGGACTTTCCAGCACGCCACCTTCGGTGGAGATATGCCACGCGTTCTCATCGCGGCTGTAGATCTTCTCCAGCGACGCGGTCGTCGGGATATTGCGCTCTTTCAGATAGTCGAGCAGCGCCTCACGCGAACGCAGATCCCACTCGCGCCATGGCGCAACAACTTTAAGCTGTGGTGCCAGCGCGGTATAGGTGGTTTCGAAACGCACCTGGTCGTTGCCTTTACCGGTTGCGCCGTGGCACAGCGCGTCAGCACCCACTTTCAGCGCCAGTTCAACCTGCGCTTTAGCAATGATAGGACGCGCCATTGACGTGCCCAGCAGATAGGTGCCTTCATACAGGGCACCGGTCTGCAGCACCGGATAGACGTAATCGCTGATGAACTCTTCACGCAGATCTACTACGTGACATTCAGATGCGCCCGACTGCAGCGCTTTTTTCTCAACGCCTTCCAGGTCGGCCGGGTCCTGACCAATATTGGCGACAAACGCCACAACTTCGCAGCCGCCGTAGTTCTCTTTCAGCCATGGAATGATGGCTGAGGTATCGAGGCCGCCTGAGTAGGCCAGAACGATTTTTTTAATGTTTTGCGTGCTCATGTCTTAATCCTTGATTATGCGAGAATCCGGGTGCCAATCGACACGCCGTTGAAAAGGTCGGGCAGCTGCTCAGCATGGCGCCAGCTGGCGATATCGACCGGACGGCCCAGCGTGCGTGCCGCATCCAGCGCAGCATTGACTTTAACAATCATACCGTCGGTAATAATGCCCTGCGCAATCAGCTGTTCCGCTTTCGCTGCGGTCATTTCAGCGATGCGCTGGCCTTTGCCGTCGAGAATGCCGCTGACGTCAGAGAGCAGCACCAGATCGGCTCCGATAGTGGCTGCCAGCGCCGTCGCTGCCTGATCGGCATTCACATTCATCAGCGCTCCGCCGGCAGTGATGCCAATTGAGCTGATAACCGGCATATAGCCTGCATTCAGCAGCGTATTCAGCAGCGCAGGGTTGCCCGGCGTGGCCTGCCCGACATGCCCCAGCTCTTCATCAAACTGCGCGACGCTGACCAGTCCGGCATCGCCCAGACACAGCCCGACAGCATTAATGCCGTAACGGGTTGCCCACGCCAGCAGCGTTTTATTCGCAGTGCCCGCCAGCGCGCCGGTAATAATGTCGATTTGATCGGCGGGTGTAACGCGCAGGCCATCTTTCTTTTTCACCGGCAGCGCGAGCTTTTTCATCAGTTCGTCGACCAGACAGCCGCCGCCGTGCACAATCACCAGCGGACGCTGATGTTCATTGCGGTACGCCAGCAGCGCATCAAACAGCCGGGCCAGTGCTTCTTCGCTATCCAGCAGTACGCCGCCCAGTTTAATGATCAGTGGATTGCTCATGGTTACGTTATCCGTCCGTTAAATCAGAGAGAGCGTTTCAGGGAAACCGAAACGAATATTCAGACACTGAATCGCCTGTGATGACGCGCCTTTCAGCAGGTTATCTTCTGCCGCGACTACAATCAGATGCTCATCCTGTACGGCAAAACCGATATCGCAGAACGGCAGGCCCACTACCGCTTTCAGCGCCGGTACGCCGTTGTCATAGAGGCGCACCAGCGGCTTGTCGTGATAGGCCGCATAAAACGCATCGGTCACATCCTGCTGCGTAATGCCCGCTTTCAGACGGCAGGTGATGGTTGCGAGAATACCGCGGGGAAAATTACCCAGATGCGGGGTAAAAATAACCGGCGCGCCAAGATGGGCAACTATTTCCGGATGATGACGGTGGTTAAACAGGCCGTAGGGCTGCAGGCTCACTTCGCAAAAGCTGGTCGCAACATTGGCTTTGCGCCCGGCCCCGCTGACGCCGCTGGTGGCATTGATTACCGGCCACTGCGCGTCATTCAGCAGATCCGCTTTAAGCAGCGGCTTCAGCGCCAGCTGCGCTGCGGTGGGATAGCACCCAGGCACGGCCACCAGCTGTGCCTCTTTAATACGTTCGTGATTCCATTCGGCCAGACCATATACCGCGTTATCCAGCCACGCCTGATGCTGATGACTGAAGCCATAATAGCGGGTGTAGAACGCCTCATCGTTGACCCGGAAGGCGCCTGAGAGATCGAAGACCACGCAGCCTGCTTTCAGAAATTCAGGTGCCAGATCGTGGCTGACTTCATGCGCCGTCGCGAGGAACACCACATCGACTTTCTCTGCCCACGCCGCCGGATCGCTCAGCGGCTGCAGCGGCAGATCCACGATACCTTTCAGCTGCGGATGGAGATCGGAGAGCAATTTTCCGGCATCCGGGCTTTGCGCTGAAACCGCTAAAGCGGTTATGTTCATATGCGGATGGCGATTCAGGTAAGTGGCAAGCTCTACGCCAGCATAACCACTGGCACCAACGATCAGCGTATTCAACATCAGGCTGTATACCTTTTTACAGTCAACGTATCGGGTCGCGGCCGTGCCCCGTTGCCCACGATGCCGTTTGCACTTTTTCAGTTCACATGCAGACGACGTTAATGTATTTTTATTCACTATTAGTGCATGAATATTGATACATCCTAACCTAAGGACCGTCAACAGTGAAGTCAAAAATTCCACCTTTTATCGAACTCTACCGCCAGTTGATCGCCTCACCGTCAATCAGCGCAACCGACAGCGCGCTTGACCAGAGCAACGAAAGTTTAATCAATTTGCTGGCGGGCTGGTTCCGCGATCTGGGCTTCAGCGTTGAAGTTCAGCCGGTGCCGGGCACGCGACATAAGTTCAACCTGCTGGCGCGCAGCGGTGAAGGCGCAGGCGGACTGCTGCTGGCGGGTCATACTGACACCGTACCCTTTGATGACGGACGCTGGACACGCGATCCGTTTGTCCTGACTGAACATGACAATAAACTTTACGGGCTGGGCACGGCAGATATGAAAGGCTTCTTCGCCTTTATTCTCGATGCGCTGCGCGATGTTGACGTCACTACGCTTAAAAAACCGCTCTATGTGCTGGCGACCGCTGACGAAGAGACCACGATGGCAGGTGCCAAATATTTCTCTGAGTCAGCCCGGCTGCGCCCCGACTGCGCCATTATCGGTGAGCCTACCTCGCTCAAACCGGTGCGCGCCCACAAAGGCCACCTTTCACACGCTATCCGCATTGAGGGCCAGTCAGGCCACTCCAGCGATCCGGCGCGCGGCGTGAATGCGATTGAGCTGATGCACGCCTCTATTACAGAACTGATGAAGCTGCGCCATACCCTGAAAGAGCGCTATCACCATGATGGCTTTGCCATTCCTTATCCGACTATGAACTTTGGTCATATTCATGGTGGTGACGCGGCTAACCGCATCTGCGCCTGTTGCGAACTGCATATGGATATCCGGCCGCTGCCGGGCCTGAGCCTGAACGATCTGGATGGCTTGCTGAATGAAGCGCTGGCACCGGTGAGCGCCCGCTGGCCTGGCCGCCTGACCGTAGGCGAACTGCATCCGCCTATTCCGGGTTATGAGTGTCCGGCCGATCATGAACTGGTTACGGTGGTGGAGAAGCTGCTGGGCGTGCCGACGGAAGTGGTCAACTACTGTACCGAAGCGCCTTTTATTCAGCAGATCTGCCCGACGCTGGTGCTGGGACCAGGTTCAATCGAGCAGGCGCATCAGCCGGATGAATTTATCGATACCGCATTTATTAAGCCAACTCACGCCCTGATCACGCAGGTTGTGCAGCATTTTTGTCACTGATAGATAATCTGCGGGGCATTTCACTGTTTAATCAGCAAAATGCCCCGTCATTATCCGGTGTTTGCTGATAAGAATAACTTATCTCTCTCTATCCCCGATAAAACTTATCACTTTCCGCACGTTAGCTGCCTGTTTTCGTCAGTTCAGGCTAATTGACGGAGTTCACAAATCGTGGCTAGATAAAAGATGATGTTATACCCGCTGGTTGGGTCCAGAGGGGTTAAAAGACGATAAGGGTGTCAGGGTCAAATGAACGAACAATATTCCGCAATGCGAAGTAATGTCAGTATGCTCGGCAAACTGCTCGGGGATACGATAAAGGATGCACTGGGAGAGAACATTCTCGATCGGGTGGAAACCATCCGCAAACTCTCTAAGTCATCCCGTGCAGGCAATGACTCTCATCGTCGGGAGCTGCTGTCAACGCTGCAGAACCTTTCTAACGATGAGCTGCTGCCGGTGGCCCGCGCCTTTAGTCAGTTTCTTAACCTTACTAACGTGGCTGAACAGTATCAGACCATTTCACGCAGCGGCGATGGCGCTAACCATCCGGAGCTGCTGAAAAAGACGTTTGAGCGCCTGAAGCAGCATAACGATCTCAGCGAAATGGCTATCCGTCAGGCGATTGAAGAGCTGTCGCTGGAGCTGGTCCTGACCGCACACCCGACTGAAATTACCCGCCGCACCCTGATCCACAAGCTCGGCGAAGTGAACAGCTGCCTTGAGCAGCTCGACCACGCTGATATTACCGACTATGAGCGCAATCAGGTGATGCGCCGTCTGCGCCAGCTGGTAGCCCAGGCGTGGCATACGGATGAGATCCGTAAATATCGCCCTACCCCGGTCGATGAAGCGAAATGGGGCTTCGCCGTCGTGGAAAATAGCCTGTGGGAGGGCGTTCCCGCGTTTCTGCGTGAACTGAATGAGCAGGTTGAAGAGACGTTTGGCATTCAGCTGCCGGTGGATTTTGTGCCGATTAAATTCACGTCGTGGATGGGCGGCGATCGTGACGGCAACCCGAACGTGACTGCGCCCATTACCCGCCACGTTATGCAGCTGAGCCGCTGGAAAGCAGCCGACCTCTTCCTGCGCGATGTGGGGGTGCTGATCTCTGAGCTGTCGATGTCGGAGTGCAGCGACGAAGTGCGCGTAATGTGCGGCGATCCGGACGCGATTGAACCTTACCGCATGATCCTGAAACGCATGCGCAGCCAGCTGATGAACACGCAGGCATATCTGGAGCAGCGCCTGAAAGGCGAACGCCTGCCGCGCCCGACCGATCTGCTGGTCTCCAATGAGCAGCTCTGGCAGCCGCTGTTTGCTATTTATCAGTCGCTGCAGCAGTGTGGTATGAGCATTATCGCTAATGGCCAGCTGCTGGACACGCTGCGCCGGGTAAAATGCTTTGGCGTTCCGCTGGTGCGCATCGACATCCGCCAGGAGAGCACCCGTCATACCGAAGCGATTGCGGAAGTTACGCGCTATCTCGGCCTCGGCGACTACGAAAGCTGGTCAGAAGCGGACAAACAGGCGTTTCTGATCCGCGAACTCAATTCAAAACGTCCGCTGCTGCCGCGTCAGTGGGAGCCGGGCGACAACACGCGCGAAGTGCTGGAAACCTGTAAAGTCGCCGCCGAAGCGCCGCAGGGTTCCATCGCGGCCTACGTGATCTCTATGGCGAAAACGCCTTCTGACGTGCTGGCGGTTCATCTGCTGCTGAAAGAGGCGGGCATTCCGTACGCTATGCCGGTCGCGCCACTGTTTGAAACGCTGGATGACCTGAACAACGCCAATGATGTTATGACGCAGCTGCTGAATATCGACTGGTATCGCGGCTTTATCAACGGCAAACAGATGGTAATGATTGGCTATTCCGACTCGGCAAAAGATGCCGGCGTGATGGCGGCCAGCTGGGCACAGTATCAGGCGCAGGACGCGCTGATTAAAACCTGTGAAAAAGCGGGCATTACCCTGACGCTGTTCCACGGTCGCGGCGGCTCCATTGGCCGTGGCGGCGCGCCTGCGCACGCCGCACTGCTCTCTCAGCCGCCGGGCAGCCTTAAAGGTGGCCTGCGCGTGACAGAACAGGGCGAAATGATCCGCTTTAAATATGGCTTGCCGGAAGTCACCATCGCCAGCCTCTCGCTCTACACCGGGGCCATTCTGGAAGCGAACCTGATGCCGCCGCCGGAGCCTGAACAGGAGTGGCGGGAGATCATGAACGGCCTTTCTGCGCACTCCTGCGCCATGTATCGCGGCTACGTCCGTGAAAATGCTGACTTTGTTCCCTACTTCCGCTCTGCCACACCGGAGCAGGAGCTGGGCAAACTGCCGCTGGGCTCACGTCCGGCTAAACGTCGTCCGACCGGTGGCGTTGAATCCCTGCGCGCCATTCCGTGGATTTTTGCCTGGACGCAAAACCGTCTGATGCTGCCAGCCTGGCTCGGCGCCGGTGCGGCGCTGCAGAAAGCGATGGATGAAGGTCATCAGGATCAGCTGGAAACGATGTGCCGCGACTGGCCGTTCTTCTCAACCCGCCTCGGGATGCTGGAGATGGTCTTCTCCAAAGCTGACCTGTGGCTGGCAGAGTATTACGATCAGCGCCTGGTTGATAAAGCGCTCTGGCCGCTGGGTAAACAGCTGCGCGACCAGCTGGAAGCGGATATTAAAGCGGTGCTGACCATTGCAAATGATGCGCATCTGATGGCGGATCAGCCGTGGATTGCCGAATCCATTGCGCTGCGCAACGTGTATACCGATCCCCTGAACGTGCTGCAGGCAGAGCTGCTGCTGCGCGCCCGTGCGCAGGAAGTACGCGGTGACGAACCGGACGCGCGGGTTGAGCAGGCGCTGATGGTAACCATCGCCGGCGTGGCCGCCGGCATGCGCAACACCGGTTAGCCGATACAAAAAAAGGAGCCTCAGGCTCCTTTTTTATTCTCTCTGCAGCAGTCCGGATTAAAGCAGCTGGGCGAGACGGTTCAGATCCGACTGCAACGCACCCGCGGTAACATCACGTCCGGCACCGGGTCCGCGGATCACCAGCGGATTATCGCGGTACCAGCGGCTCTCAATGGCAAAGACGTTATCGCACGGCAGCAGCGCTGCCAGCGGATGTTCAGGCCGCACCGCTTCCACGCCGACGCGGGCTTTACCGCTGGCATCAAAGCGCGCCACATAACGCAGCACCAGGCCCAGCTCCTGCGCCGCTTCGTAGCGCTGCAGCATCTGGTTATTCAGCTCGTCTGCGTTTTCAAAAAAGTGATCAACCGATTTCGCCTCACAGTCGACTGGTACCAGCGACTCTACCCGCACCTGATCCGGCTCGATATCGTAGCCCGCCTCACGCGCCAGGATCACCAGCTTGCGCTTCACATCCTGCCCGGAGAGATCGACGCGCGGATCGGGTTCAGTCAGCCCCTGCTGCCACGCCTGATCCACCAGCTCGCTGAAGGGAACGCTGCCGTCAAACTGCAAAAACAGCCACGACAGCGTGCCGGAGAAAATTCCGCTGATGGAGAGTATTGAGTCGCCACTTTCGCGCAGGTCGCGTACCGTGTGGTTAACCGGCAAACCGGCACCGACCGTCGCGTTATAAAGCCAGTGGCGCCCGGTTTTGGCGAAGGCATCGCGGATCTGACGCCAGCTCTGGCTGTCTGATGCGCCAGCCACTTTATTTGCGCTGATCACGTGAAAACCGTGACTGGCAAAATCGAGATACTGCTGCGCCAGCGGCGCGCTGGCGGTTACGTCAAGCACCACCAGGTCATCAAACGGATGCGCGCGCATCCACAGAAACAGCGACTCCTCATCCAGCGCCTGCGCTTCATCGTCGAAAAAAGCCAGCGTGCGGCTGGCATCCAGCCCTTCGTAACTCAGCAGGCTGCGACGACTGTCAGCCACGCCAGCCAGCACAAACTCAAAGCCGGTACGGGCGGAGAGCGTTTCCTGCTCGCGGGCGAACAGCTCCAGCCAGCGCGCGCCGATATTGCCCTTTCCGAACAGCATCAGGCCGATACGTTTTTCTGCGCGAAACAGCGACTGATGCAGTCCCTGAATCAGATGGCGGGTCGGTCCTGTGCGCAGCACCGCGACCAGGCTGATATGCTCTTCTGACTGCCAGACAAACTCAACCGGCTGATCTTTAATCTGCTGCCAGAAACGGTGGCTGTGCAGCGGATTGCGCGTTACGCCAGCTCCCACCAGCGCCACCAGCGCCATGCCATCGCGCAGCTGCAGATGGCCCGGCAGCGCCGCATCCTGCAGCAGCGTAAAGGCACTGTTAACCACTTCCGCGGTATAGCAGAGCTGCAGCAGGCGACGATCGGGATGCAGGCCGCTTGCCAGCGGACGCAGCTGGGCGCGCTTCAGCAGCTGATCGATCTCTTTTTGCTGCGTAGCAAAATCGTGACCTTCAGCAAGCTGGATCTCCACCAGACAGACATCGTCGTGACTGGTGACAATACGCGCGCCGGTGCCGGAGGCCAGCACGCGCTCAATACGGGTTGAACCCTGCTCAGGCTGATAGCTGCAGCGCAGCTGTAAATCGATATCGCTGCTGGAGACCGGCTGCAGCGTACGGGTATGGAGTACCGGCGCCGCCAGTCGCGCCAGCTCGCTGGCTTCATCCAGCCGCAGCAGCGGCAGCAGGCAGGCATCGGAAACTTTGCGTGGATCGGCGCTATAGACGCCAGCCACATCGCTCCAGATGGTCACGCGCCCCGCACCCGCGAGCGCCCCGATCTGGGTAGCGGAATAGTCAGAACCGTTGCGCCCCAGCAGCACGGTTTCACCTGCCTCATTACGACTGATAAAACCGGTGACGACCAGACGCTTATGCGGATGCTGCGCCAGCAGCGCCTGCAGCAGCGGCCAGGATTTTCCCTCATCCACCTGCGGCTGAGCCGCGCGCTCCGCCCGCAGAAAATCACGTGCGTCCAGCCAGGCGGCGTCAACATCGCGCTGACTCAGTACCGCAGCCATCAGCCGCGCCGACCAGATTTCGCCATGCCCGACCACTTCTGCATATACCGCTTCAGTTATCGCGCCATCCAGTAGCGCCGCCAGGCGCTCCAGATCGCGGATAAAAAGGGTAGTCAGCCGGTCGGCCGCCTCCGCTGGCAGCAGCGCAGCAATCAGCTCGCTGTGGTAGCGGCGAAGCGTCTGCTGCACCTGGTGCGCCGAGAGGCGATCGCTCTGGCTCAGCTTCAGCCAGCCGATCAGCTGATTCGTGGTGCTGCCTGCGGCAGAGACCACCATGAGATCGCCTGGCTGACTGTAATCAGCCATAATGGCCGCTACGCGCTGGTAGCAGCTGGCATCCGCCAGGCTGCTGCCACCAAATTTATGCAGCTGCTTCGTCGGCGTTCCCGCGCCTGCTGTACTGGTCATGATTACTCCCCGGCTGCGATTCGGAAGGCGTTATCCAAATCGGCAATTAAATCTTCGTGATCTTCAATGCCGACGGAGACCCGCAGCAGTGTTTCAGAGATGCCGGCGGCTGCGCGTGCTTCCGCAGACATGCCGGCATGTGTCATGGTGGCCGTATGTGAAATCAGGCTCTCTACTCCGCCCAGCGACTCCGCCAGCGTAAACAGCTGCAGCGCTTTCAGAAAACGACGCAGCCGCGCTTCATCTGCATCCAGCTCAAAGCTTAACATGGCGCCAAAGCCGCGTTGCTGACGTCGCGCATATTCATGACCGGCATTTTCCGGCAGAGAAGGATGATACAGCTTCTTCACCAGCGGCTGCTGCTTCAGATAGTCCACTATCGCCAGCGCGTTGCGCTGGGCCGCTGCCATGCGGGGTGCCAGCGTCCGCAGACCGCGCAGCAGCAGATAGCTGTCAAACGCCGCGCCGGTCACGCCGATGTTATTGGCCCACCAGGCAAGCTCGGTGGCAACGGCCGGATCTTTTGCAATCACCGTCCCGGCCACCACGTCAGAGTGGCCGTTGAGATATTTTGTACAGGAGTGGATCACCAGGTCGGCCCCGAGGGCGAGCGGATTTTGCAGCGCCGGGCTCAGGAAGGTGTTATCCACCACGCTGACGGCACCCGCCGCGCGCGCCGCCTGACAGATTGCCGCAATATCCACTACGCGCAGCAGAGGATTGCTCGGGCTTTCCACCAGCACCAGTTTTGGCTTTTCGGCCAGCGCTGCGGCCAGCGCTGCGCTGTCACCCTGGTCGACAAACTTCACACGGTAAGCACCGCGCTTGCTGAGGCTGTCAAACAGGCGATAGCTGCCGCCATAGCAGTCGTGGGGTGCGATCAGCAGATCGCCGGGCTTCAGGAATACAGTGGTCACCAGGTGAATCGCAGACATGCCGGTATTTGTCAGTACGGCACCCGCCCCGCCCTCCAGCTCGGCCAGCGCGCGCTGCACCACATCGCGCGTCGGATTGCCACGGCGCGAATAGTCGTGGGCGCGCGGCTCATTAAAGTCGAGAAAATTATAGGTGCTGGAGAGATGGATCGGCGGGACTACGCAGCCATACTGCTCGTCATCATTCAAACCGCTGCGTACTGCGATGGTTGCCTGTTTGCGCGTCATGGGCTCTGCTGTTCCTGAAGAGGGGTAAAGTGCCCACAGGATAACATTCCGCTAACAGACGTCAATACATCTGGACATCTAAATGTCTTTGCGTATAGATTGAGCGCAGAGCGAATAACCGCTAAAATTATAGGTTATTGCCTGCTGAGCAGCGCATGCGCTTCATTAACGCGGCGCTGAAGCACAAAATCCACGGCGCAGGCGGTCAGGCACGCAAAAATCGGGCATAATCCACGGATCATCCCCTATAACACTTTTATTAATTAAGGTAACTCATGGCTGAATGGAACGGCGAATATATCAGCCCGTACGCTGAGCACGGTAAAAAAAGCGAGCAGGTTAAAAAAATAACGGTTTCTATCCCGCTGAAAGTGCTTAAAATTTTAACCGATGAGCGTACACGTCGTCAGGTGAACAATCTGCGTCACGCCACGAACAGTGAGCTGCTGTGTGAAGCTTTTTTGCACGCGTTTACCGGTCAGCCTCTGCCCGACGACGTTGACCTGCGCAAAGAGCGCAGCGATGAGATCCCGGAAGAAGCGAAGCAGATTATGCGCGAGATGGGCATCGACCCGGATAGCTGGGAATATTAAATTCTGGTATAAAAAAACCCAGCCGAGGCTGGGTTTTCTTTTGCATCCGGGATAACCCGGCGGCAAATAAATCTTATTTTTTGCTGCCCGGAATGCTGAAACGCTTGTTGAAGCGATCAACGCGGCCGCCGGTGTCAACAACACGCTGCTTACCAGTATAGAACGGGTGGCATTTGCCGCACACGTCCAGGTTCAGGTCGTGGTTCATGGTAGAACGGGTGTTGATCACGTTACCGCAAGAGCACGTGATGGTCACTGCTTCGTACTTCGGGTGAATACCTTGTTTCATGGGAAAACCTCATAAAAGGCCGTGTCGCTCTCCATGCCAGGCGAACCTGCACAGCACCACACGCGGTTGAACATTATATGTATCTCTGACGAGCTATCTCACCAGAGGCGGCATAGTATACAGAATTTAACCGCCCGAGGCAAACATTGCTCAGCCATACACGCCTGCGGCCCCAGCGTGTACACTACCGTCCCTGATTACAGAACTGGATAGAGATCGCAATGTCCGTCGTAAAGGTTGCCCTGCCCGTCCCGCTACCGCGCCTGTTTGATTATCTGCTCCCTGCTGACGCTGCGCAGCCGGCAACCGGCAGTCGCGTCAGCGTGCCTTTTGGCAACCGTAAGCTGACTGGCATTGTGACCGGCGTGACCGAAAGCAGCGATCTGCCGCTGAAGCAGCTGAAACCGATAGAAGCCGTGCTGGATGACAGCAGTCTGTTTTCGCCCGCGCTGTGGCGCATCCTCAACTGGGCGGCCGGTTACTATCATTCACCCGTCGGGGAAGTGCTGAGTCATGCGTTACCGGTTCTGCTCCGCCAGGGGAAACCGGCACAGGAAGCGCCGCTGTGGCAGTGGGCGATCACGGAGGCCGGACGGGAAGTGGCGCCGGAAAGTCTGAAGCGTGCACCAAAGCAGCAGCAGGCGCTGGCCGCGCTGCGTCAGCAACCGCTCTATCGTCATCAGGTAAACGAACAGAGCTTTAACGACGCCGCTCTGCAGGCGCTCAGAGCCAAAGGGCTGTGCGAGCTGCGCGAGCATGCGCCATCTGCCGCGGACTGGCGGACGCATTTTGCCATTAAAGGCGAGCGTCTGCGGCTCAATACCGATCAGGCCATGGCCGTCGGGGCTATCCGGGCGGAAGACGATCGCTACGTTCCGTGGCTGCTGGCCGGGATCACCGGCTCCGGTAAAACCGAGGTCTATCTCACTATCCTGGAAAACATTCTGTCACGCGGCATGCAGGCACTGGTGCTGGTGCCGGAGATTGGCCTCACGCCGCAGACCATTGCGCGCTTCCGGGAACGTTTTGATGCCCCGATTGATGTGCTGCACTCTGCGCTGAATGACAGCGAAAGGCTGGCGGTCTGGCTGCGCGCCCGGCGCGGCGAAAGCGCGATTATTATTGGTACGCGCTCTGCGCTGTTCACCCCGCTGGCGCGGCCTGGCGTAATCATTATCGATGAAGAGCATGACAGCTCCTATAAACAGCAGGAGGGCTGGCGTTATCAGGCCCGCGATCTGGCGGTGTTTCGTGCACATGAAGAGAACATCCCGATTGTCATGGGTTCGGCCACACCCGCGCTGGAGACGCTGCATAACGTGCGCGTCGGCAAATACCGGCAGCTTAATCTCACCCAGCGCGCCGGTAATGCAAAGCCCGCTTTGCAGCAGCTGATCGATCTGAAAGGACAGCCGCTTAAGGGTGGTCTGGCGCCGGCGCTGCTCAGTAAAATGCGCCAGCACCTGCAGGCGGATAATCAGGTGCTGCTGTTTCTGAACCGGCGCGGCTTTTCACCGGCGCTGATGTGCCACGACTGCGGCTGGCTGGCGGAATGCCAGCGCTGCGACAGCTACTACACGCTGCACCAGCATCACCGCCAGCTGCGCTGCCACCATTGCGACAGCCAGCGTCCGCTGCCGCTGCAGTGTCCCGGCTGCGGTTCAACCCATCTGATGCCGGTTGGCGTAGGCACAGAACAGCTGGAGCAGCAGCTGGGCACGCTGTTTCCGGACGTGCCGGTTTCGCGCATCGATCGTGATACTACCAGCCGTAAAGGTGCGCTGGAGCAACATCTGGCGGATGTGCATCGCGGCGGCGCGCGTATTCTGGTGGGCACGCAGATGCTGGCAAAAGGCCATCATTTTCCTGATGTTACGCTGGTGTCGCTGCTGGACGTTGACGGCGCGCTCTTCTCGGCTGATTTTCGTGCCGCAGAACGTTTCGCGCAGCTCTATACCCAGGTTGCAGGTCGCGCCGGACGCGCCGGCAAACAGGGTGAAGTACTGCTGCAGACGCACCATCCGGAGCATCCGTTGCTGCAGACGCTGCTGCATCGCGGCTACTTCGCCTTTGCTGACCAGGCGCTGCTTGAACGCCAGTCGGTGCAGCTGCCGCCCTGGACCAGCCACGCGCTATTTCGTGCCGAAGATATGGATAATCAGCAGGCTGCCGCTTTTCTCGTCCAGCTGCGTAATCTGCTGGAGGCGAGCCCGCTAAAAGATGAAGCCACCTGGCTGATGGGCCCGGTGCCGGCGCTGGCGCCAAAACGCAGCGGTCGGTGGCGCTGGCAGCTGCTGCTGCAGCATCCGTCACGCAAACGCCTGCAGCAGTTATTAAGCAGTTCGCTGCCGCTGCTGAGCACATTGCCCGCTGCACGCAAAGTAAAATGGACGCTGGATATCGATCCCGGCGAGAGCTGATGGCATCCGCATCTGCGAGCCAGATCGAAAAAAGTCGAACAAGTCACAGTTTTTATGCAAATTAAGTAACAGCCCTGCCCGCCAATGCGTTATCAATAGGATCACCCGGCCAGGACCGGCCCTTGCAGACAAACTGTACGCTGTATCACGCCAGGAGTAACACGTTGGACCCGAAGCAAACTTCATCTGCTGCCACGATGAAAGATGTGGCTGAGCACGCAGGCGTCTCTACGGCGACCGTTTCCCGGGCGCTGATGAATCCGGAGAAAGTGTCAGCCGCAACCCGGCAAAAAGTCGAGCAGGCGGTCATTGCGACAGGCTATGCATCGCATGGCCTGTCGCGCAATGCCAGACGCAATGAAACCCGGACTATCCTGGTGATTGTGCCCGATATCTGCGATCCCTTTTTTAGCGAAATTATCCGCGGCATTGAGGTCACCGCCGCGCAGCAGGGGTACCTGGTGCTGATTGGCGACTGCGCGCATCAGGATCATCAGGAAAAAACCTTTCTTGATCTGATGCTGACGCGACAGATTGACGGCATGGTGCTGCTGGGTTCACAGCTGCCGTTTGACGCCGATCCTGAAGCGCTGCGCAGCCTGCCGCCCATGGTTATGGGAAATGAATTCGCGCCGGAGATGGCGCTGCCCACCGTGCACATTGACAACCTGACCGCGGCGTTTGAAGCCGTTAACCATTTGCTGCAGCTCGGGCATCGTCGTATCGCCTGTATTACCGGGCCTGAAGCGGTTCCGCTCAGCCAGTATCGGCTGCAGGGTTATATTCAGGCGCTGCGCCGCAGCAGCATCCCCGTTGAACCGATGTTTATCGTACGCGGTGATTTCTCGTTTGAAGCCGGTGCCCGCGCCCTGAAACAGCTGATGAGTCTGCCGCAGCCCCCGGAAGCGCTATTCTGTCACAGCGATCTGATGGCGCTGGGCGCCATGAATCAGGCGCGCAAACTGGGGATGCGCATTCCGCAGGATCTCTCCATCGTTGGCTTTGATGATATTGAGCTGGCGCGCTATTACGAACCGCCCCTGACTACCGTGGCGCAGCCGCGCTTTGATATTGGCCGCGAAGCGATGCTGCTGCTGCTGGATGAGCTGCAGGGCAAGCGGGTAAATAATGGTTCGCGCCTGCTGGATGCAGAACTGCGCGTGCGCGGCAGTACAGCACCGGCTAAAAAGCGTTAGGTCACACGTGCCGCACTGCACATTTTCAGCAGATTCTGAAGGCAGACTCTGCTGGTCAAAGTTCGCACCCTTGAGTAACATGGCGCATTCATTGCCGGGCGGTTTACACCTCATTTATACCCGTCATTTTTCAAGCTGTAGCCAGGCTGGCTGCAACTCACACTGTTCAGGGTCTACGCCCGCAGGCATTTTGAAGGTATCAGGACGAAAGTGGCACAGAGAGATTATGTAGGCCGCGGGCGTTCAACAGGGACGCGTCGCAAAAAACCCGCCGGTCGCAGCAGCAGCAAAAAAAGCAAAGGCGGATCGGGTATATCGAAACTGATGGTAGTGCTCGCTGCCGCAGTACTGGTCACTTTTGCCGGTGGTTTATGGTTCATCGCGCACCATAAAAAAGAAGAGACACCGGTTATCCCGAATCATAAAGTTAGTGGTAATGGCCTGCCGCCCAAGCCGGAAGAGCGCTGGAAATACATCAAAGAGCTGGAAAACCGGCAAATTACGGTTCCCTCACCGACTGAGCCTTCAGCCGGCGGCGAAGTGCAGTCGCAGACGCAGCTGACCGATGAACAGCGCCAGCTGCTGGAGCAGATGCAGGCGGATATGCGCCAGCAGCCTACGCAGCTGAACGAAGTGCCGTGGAACGAGCAGACGCCGGCTCAGCGTCAGCAGACATTACAGCGTCAGCAGGTACAGCAGCAGCAACGTCAGCAGCAGATACAGGCACAGCAGCAGCAGTTGCTGCAGCAGCAGACTCAGCAACGACAACAGCAGCAACAGCAACGTCAGCAGCAGATACAGGCACAGCAGCAGCGTCAGCAGCAGTTGCAGGCTCAGCAGCGCCAGCAGCAGCAGCAGGCTGAACGACCGGCACCGGTACAGCAGGCAAAACCAGAAACCACCAAAGTGAAGCCGGAAGAGAAAGCCTCCACACAGCGCTGGATGGTGCAGTGTGGCTCCTTTAAAGGCAGCGATCAGGCGGAATCTGTGCGCGCCGGTCTCGCTTTTGAAGGTTTTGAAAGCCGTATCACGACCGGCGGCGGCTGGAATCGCGTGGTGATTGGTCCGTTTAAAGATCGGAGTAAAGCTGACAGTACCGTGAAGCGGCTGCACAGTTCCGGTCACGGCAGCTGTATTCCGCTCGCCCTGCCCTGATAGCCTGAGCCCTGCTCCCGGCCTCACTCTACCGCCGGGAGCAGGCGTAGCCGAATTAAGACAAACCCCATCGCCCTGAGGGGTTGAAACCTTCTTAACCCACCCCATATCTGTTTGCATGATACGCCGCGCCGGGTGCGCGGTGTCTTTTTTCAACTGCAACAAGGGGTCTGCCCGTGACAACAATAGTAAGTGTACGACGCAACGGCCGGGTCGTTATTGGTGGTGATGGCCAGGCAACGCTTGGCAACACCGTAATGAAAGGCAACGTCAAAAAAGTGCGTCGTCTTTACAACGATAAAGTGATTGCGGGCTTTGCGGGCGGCACTGCCGACGCCTTTACCCTGTTTGAACTGTTTGAGCGTAAGCTGGAAATGCATCAGGGTCATCTGGTTAAAGCCGCGGTTGAGCTGGCAAAAGACTGGCGGACCGATCGCATGCTGCGCCGTCTTGAAGCGCTGCTGGCGGTAGCGGATGAGAACTCTTCGCTGATCATCAGCGGTAACGGCGATGTTATTCAGCCGGAAAACGACCTGATAGCGATCGGCTCCGGCGGCCCCTACGCCCAGGCAGCGGCACGCGCGCTGCTGGAAAATACCGACATTGGTGCACACGATATTGTTGAGAAAGCGCTGAACATCGCCGGCGATATCTGTATCTACACCAACCATAATATTAACTACGAAGAATTACCGTCTAAGGCGTAAGGACCTGAATCATGTCTGAGATGACTCCACGCGAGATTGTCAGCGAGCTTAATCGCTTTATCATCGGCCAGGACGGCGCTAAAAAAGCGGTTGCCATTGCGCTGCGTAACCGCTGGCGCCGCATGCAGCTTGACGAAGAGCTGCGCCACGAAGTGACCCCGAAAAATATCCTGATGATTGGCCCGACCGGCGTCGGTAAAACCGAAATTGCCCGTCGTCTGGCGAAGCTGGCCAACGCCCCGTTCATTAAAGTTGAAGCGACAAAATTCACCGAAGTTGGCTATGTCGGTAAAGAGGTCGATTCGATTATCCGCGATCTGACCGACTCCGCCATCAAAATGGTGCGCAGCCAGGCGATTGAAAAGAATAAATATCGTGCTGAAGAGATGGCCGAGGAGCGCATTCTCGACGTGCTGATCCCACCGGCTAAAAACAACTGGGGCCAGCCAGAGCAGAACGCCGAGCCATCAGCTGCGCGTCAGTCTTTCCGCAAAAAACTGCGCGAAGGCCAGCTGGATGATAAAGAGATTGAGATCGACCTTGCCGCCGCGCCGGCTGGCGTAGAGATCATGGCGCCTCCGGGCATGGAAGAGATGACCAGCCAGCTGCAGTCCATGTTTCAGAACCTGGGCGGTCAGAAACAGAAGCCGCGCAAGCTCAAGATCAAAGATGCCATGAAGCTGCTGATTGAAGAAGAAGCGGCAAAACTGGTTAACCCGGAAGAGCTGAAGCAGGACGCTATCGACGCGGTAGAGCAGCACGGTATCGTGTTTATCGATGAGATCGACAAAATCTGTAAGCGCGGCGGCCAGTCTTCTGGTCCGGACGTTTCACGCGAAGGCGTGCAGCGCGATCTGCTGCCGCTGGTTGAGGGCTGTACCGTTTCGACTAAGCACGGCATGGTTAAAACCGACCATATCCTGTTTATCGCCTCCGGCGCATTCCAGGTAGCCAGCCCGTCCGATCTGATCCCGGAACTGCAGGGTCGTCTGCCGATTCGCGTTGAGCTGCAGGCGCTGACCGTGAACGACTTCGAGCGCATCCTTACTGAGCCTAACGCTTCCGTCACCGTGCAGTACAAAGCGCTGATGGGTACGGAAGGCGTTAATGTGGACTTCACCGAGGATGGTATCCGCCGGATTGCTGAAGCAGCCTGGCAGGTTAATGAGACCACTGAAAATATCGGTGCACGCCGCCTGCATACTGTACTGGAGCGTCTGATGGAAGATATCTCCTATGACGCCAGCGATCGCCACGGTGAGTCCATTACCATCGACGCTGAGTATGTCGGCAAGCATCTGGATGTACTGGTCGCAGACGAAGATCTCAGCCGCTTCATCCTGTAACACCCTTCTGATCGTTTCTGCTGCCCGGCCACTGCGCCGGGCATTTTTTTGCGCAGCATATTGATGCGGCGCTGCTTTTTGCCGGTGATGATTTTGCCAACACTCTTCAGATAGCGATATACTTATCTTTCCTGTGGCAAACAGACGGCATCCTTATGAAATACGATACATCTGAACTCTGTGACATCTACCATGAAGAAGTGAATGTGGTTGAACCACTTTTTTCCAACTTCGGTGGACGCACCTCATTCGGTGGGCAGATTACCACAGTCAAATGTTTTGAAGACAACGGCCTGCTTTACGACCTGCTTGAAGAGAACGGGCGTGGACGAGTGCTGCTGGTAGATGGCGGTGGCTCGGTACGTCGTGCGCTGGTGGATGCCCAGCTGGCGCGGCTTGCGGCGCAAAATGAGTGGGAAGGTCTGGTCGTTTACGGCTCGGTGCGGCAGGTTGATGAACTGGAAGAGCTGGAAATTGGCATCCAGGCGATTGCCGCTATCCCCGCTGGGGCGGCCGGTGAAGGCATTGGTGAGAGCGACGTACGCGTAAACTTTGGCGGCGTAACCTTTTTCTCCGGCGATCATCTCTATGCGGATAACACGGGCATCATTCTGTCAGAAGATGCGCTTGATATTGAGTAAACCGCAAACAAAAACGGGTGCCTGAGCACCCGCAGGTTTAAGCGCAGGTGCTTAAACCTCTTCCATTTTTCCCAGCAGTGCCCGCAGACGTTCCTGCCAGACATGCTGCTCTTCCTTCAGATGCTGATTTTCACGCGCCAGCGCGTCCTGATTGCCGGAAGCCTGGCTCACTTCGTTTTTCAGCGTATTGTTCTGCTCTTTCAGCTCTTCAATTTCCATTTGCAGCAGCGTGATGGTATCAATCGCCTGCTGTACTTTCGCTTCCAGTTTCTCAAATACTTCAAATGACATCGTTCTGACCTCTCCTAAAACTCGCAAGGCGTTGATGAAGCTGTAGCTGCCTCAATAAAGACGCATACAGCCATGTTGTCCCGATTGTATGTAGCCAAACCCGGCAAGTCCAGCGGCACGGGGCATTGGCGGCCAGTCTGTAACACTTTTCAGCTAATGCTTAAAAAATAAACCCGTTGCCAGTCATGATGCGCTAAGTGCGTTAAGAGGCAGATTAATTGGCCTTAAAGAAAGGTAAAAGACGCGAAAACGCGCATTTTTATGACGCAGTACACAGAATTCAATTTCGCTATTTCTCGTTTATGTTCGTTAACGATAAATTCACATCAACCCTACATTAGCGCTGGGCGACTCAGGGATTGAGAACAAAAACTGATAACATTTAACCTCGCTTCAGGAATTCCATTATGAGTCAGACAACGAACACACTCAAAGGTCAATGTATCGCCGAGTTTCTCGGCACCGGTTTGATTATCTTTTTTGGCGCGGGCTGTGTGGCTGCGCTGAAGCTGGCCGGTGCGGCATTCGGTCAGTGGGAAATCTGCATCATCTGGGGTCTGGCTGTTTCGATGGCTGTCTATCTGAGTGCGGGCGTCTCCGGCGCGCATCTCAATCCGGCGGTCACCGTGGCGCTCTGCCTGTTTGCTAATTTTGAAGGGCGTAAAGTTTTACCTTACATTCTGGCGCAGGTTGCCGGCGCCTTCTGTGCCGCTGCACTGGTATACGGCCTTTATTACAATCTGTTTTTCGATTATGAAGCGAGCCATCAAATGGTGCGTGGCAGCGTGCAGAGCCTCGACCTGGCGGGTATCTTCTCAACTTATCCTAATCCGCACATCACGGTTGGTCAGGCATTCCTGGTAGAGATGGTCATCACTGCTGTACTGATGGCGGTTATCATGGCGCTGACTGACGATGGCAACGGCGTACCGCGCGGCCCGCTGGCTCCGCTGCTGATTGGTCTGCTGGTTGCTATTATCGGTGGTTCGATGGGTCCCCTGACCGGCTTTGCACTCAACCCGGCACGTGACTTTGGACCAAAACTGTTTGCCTTTATCGCTGGCTGGGGTGACGTAGCCTTCACCGGCGGTAAAGATATTCCTTACTTCCTGGTGCCTGTGTTTGGTCCGCTGGTGGGTGCATGTCTGGGTGCCTTTAGCTATCGTGCGCTGATTGGTCGCCACCTGCCGGTAAATATCGCAGAAACCAGCAAAACAGAAAAACCTGTAGCGCGCGCTGAACAGCGTAAAGCGTAAGTTTCACTCTTAATCATCAGGAAATTATTATGACTACGCCAGATAAAAAATATATTGTCGCGCTCGATCAGGGTACCACCAGCTCCCGTGCCGTCGTACTCGATCATGATGCCAATATCGTCGCCGTTTCACAGCGTGAGTTCACGCAGATCTACCCGAAAGCGGGCTGGGTTGAGCATGACCCGATGGATATCTGGGCTTCACAGAGCTCAACGCTGGTGGAAGTGCTGGCACACGCTGACATTAACTCCGATCAGATCGCCGCTATCGGTATCACTAACCAGCGTGAAACCGCCATCGTCTGGGATAAAGAGACCGGCAAACCTATCTACAATGCCATTGTCTGGCAGGATCCGCGCACCGCTGACTACTGTAATAAGCTGAAGAAAGAGGGACTGGAAGAGTATATCCAGCACACCACAGGTCTGGTGATTAACCCTTACTTTTCCGGCACCAAAGTGAAATGGATCCTCGATCACGTCGAAGGCGCACGCGAGCGTGCGAAACGCGGCGAGCTGCTGTTTGGTACCGTGGATACCTGGCTGGTCTGGAAGATGACGCAGGGCCGTGTGCATATCACTGACCATACCAACGCCTCGCGTACCATGATGTATAACATCCACAAGCTGGAGTGGGATGCACGCATGCTGGAGATCCTCGACATTCCGCGCGAAATGCTGCCGGAAGTTAAAGGCTCTTCTGAAATTTATGGTCAGACCAACATTGGCGGTAAAGGCGGCACGCGTATTCCGATCGCCGGGATTGCGGGTGATCAGCAGGCGGCCCTGTATGGCCAGCTCTGCGTACAGCCTGGCATGGCGAAAAATACCTACGGTACCGGCTGCTTTATGCTGATGAATACCGGTACTGAAGCGGTAACCTCTACCCACGGCCTGCTGACCACTATCGCCTGCGGCCCGCGTGGCGAAGTGAACTATGCGCTGGAAGGTGCCGTATTTATCGGCGGCGCCTCGATTCAGTGGCTGCGCGACGAAATGAAGCTGATCAACGACTCCACCGATTCAGAATATTTTGCGCTGAAAGTTAAAGATACGAACGGCGTCTATATGGTGCCGGCATTTACCGGCCTGGGCGCGCCTTACTGGGACCCCTATGCCCGTGGTGCTATCTTCGGCCTGACGCGCGGTGCCAATGCCAACCACATTATCCGCGCGACGCTGGAGTCGATCGCCTATCAGACGCGCGATGTACTGGAAGCGATGCAGAACGACGCCGGCACCCGCCTGCAGTCGCTGCGCGTTGATGGCGGCGCAGTCGCGAACAACTTCCTGATGCAGTTCCAGTCTGACATTCTCGGCACCCGCGTTGAACGTCCGGAAGTGCGTGAGGTCACGGCGCTGGGCGCAGCCTATCTGGCAGGCCTGGCCGTCGGCTTCTGGAACGATCTGGACGAGGTGCGTGCTAAAGCCGTCGTGGAACGCGAATTCCGCCCTGGCATCGAAACCACTGAGCGCAACCTGCGTTACGCGGGCTGGCAGAAAGCGGTTGCCCGTGCCAAAGCCTGGGAAGACGAAGCGTAAGTAACCCCCTGCCCGCGGTCCGTGCCGCGGGTTTCCCCCTCTCTCGCTTTTACCTCTGTGCTACACTGCCCGCCTGTTTTTCTGTCAGGTGCAAACCATGAAACGCGAACTCGCAATTGAATTTTCCCGTGTCACTGAAGCGGCAGCGCTGGCTGGCTATCGCTGGTTAGGACGTGGCGATAAAAATGCGGCCGACGGCGCCGCCGTTAACGCCATGCGCATTATGCTCAACACCATCAACATTGATGGCCGCATCGTTATCGGTGAAGGCGAAATTGATGAGGCGCCGATGCTCTATATCGGCGAGCAGGTCGGCACCGGTCAGGGTGATGCCGTGGACATTGCGGTCGATCCGATTGAAGGCACGCGCATGACCGCTCTGGGCCAGGCTAACGCGCTGGCGGTGCTGGCAGTCGGCGATAAAGGCAGCTTTCTGCACGCACCAGATATGTACATGGAGAAGCTGATCGTCGGACCGGGAGCGCGCGGCGCTATCGACCTCAGTCTGCCGCTGGAAACCAATCTTAAAAATATCGCCATTGCGCTCGGTAAGCCGCTCGCGCAGCTGACGGTATCCATTCTGGCGAAGCCACGCCATGACGCAGTTATTGCCCAGCTGCAGGCGCTCGGCGTGCGCGTGTTTGCTTTTCCCGATGGCGATGTGGCCGCGTCGATCCTCACCTGTATGCCTGACAGTGAAGTCGATGTGCTGTATGGCATCGGCGGCGCGCCTGAAGGCGTCGTCTCGGCAGCCGTGATCCGCGCCATGGATGGTGACATGCAGGCACGCCTGCTGGCGCGGCATCAGGTTAAAGGAGAGAGCGAAGAGAATCGCCGGCTGGGCGAACAGGAGCTGTTGCGCTGCGCGGAAATGGGGATTGCGGTGGGCAGCGTGTTAACGCTGAATGAGATGGCGCGCAACGACAACGTGATTTTTGCGGCCACCGGCATCACCAGCGGCGATCTGCTGAAGGGCATTACCTGTAATGGCAATATCGCCACCAGCGAGACGCTGCTGGTACGCGGCAAGTCGCGTACCATTCGCCGCATCCAGTCGATCCACTATCTGGATCGCAAGGATACGGCGCTGCACCCGTTTATCCTGTAACCGTCTGCTTGCCGCTCTCGGGATGACGTGAGAGCGGCCACCAGCACAGCAGCATCACCAGCGACGTGACAAACATCAGCAGGCCAAGGCTGGACTGATCGTGCTGCGGTAGCAGGGCAGAGAGCCACGCGACCACTCCTGAGCCCAGGTTCTGCAGGCCGCCAATCAGCGCTCCGGCGCTGCCCGCCAGCCAGGCGTAAGGCTCCATGGCACCCGATGTTGCCAGCGGGAACAGCATGCCGGCACCGAAGAAAAACAGCGCCGCCGGCACCAGCAGCGTCCAGATATTCATTACGCCAAACCATGACGGGATCCACATCAGCAGGCCAGCCAGCAGGCAGCTGTTTACCCCATACCACATCAGCGTATGCCAGGAGGTCTCTTCCCGGCCGGCAAACCAGGCACCAAAAAAGGCGGCCGGAATAGGCAGAATAAACAGAATGCTGACGGTCAGGCCATCCAGTCCCAGTACGCCGCCCATCAGCACACCGCAGCTCGCTTCAAAGACGGCGATGCCCGCCAGCGCGCCCACCAGCAGCAGCAGATAACGGATAAAATTGCCGTCGCTCAGCAGCGTGGCGTAGCGGCGCAGAAAAGGCGTAGCCGGTGCATCGCCCGGCCGGGTTTCCGGCAGCCAGCGCGCCATAGATGCCGTAACGCCCAGGCACAGCAGCAGCAGAAAGGCGAAGCAGGCGTGCCAGCCAATCAGCCGGGTCAGCAGCGCACCTATTACCGGTGCCAGCAGCGGACTCACCAGGATGCCCATATTCAGCAGGCTGTTGGCCCGCCGCAGCGCGGTTCCGGCATACAGATCGCGCGGCATCGTGCGCGCCATAACGCCGGCAACGCCGGTGCCGAGCCCCTGGATAGCGCTGCCCAGCACCAGCATCTGCAGCGATGAGGCGAACAGCGCGATCAGCGCACCACAGGCAAAGATCGTCATGCCGGTAAGGATCACCGGGCGACGTCCGACGCTGTCCGAGAGCGGGCCGTAGATCAGCTGCGATCCGCCATAGGTGATCAGATAGGCCGCCATGACCTGCTGCATTGCGCCGCTGCGCACGTTGAGCGCTTCTGCCATCACTGCCATAGCGGGCACATAAATGGTTTGTGCCATCTGACCCACGGCCACCAGCACAATCAGCATGAATAACAGAAAACGGTTTTGAGTTTTATCGATCTGCATGGAACAAAATATCAGCCTGAAAAAAGAACGCGCCGGCAGCACTCAGGGTTCGCCGGCAGTAATGGCGGCAAAAATATCAGGATTACGTGGCAAATCGAGAGCTGAGCTGCAGGAAGCCAGGTTGCCAGCCGTCAACCTCCTGTACCAGACTGTAAACAGGTTGCTACAGGTAGTGATCTGTGCGGCGGATTTGTCGCAAAGAGCGCTTTCGCCGCCGCCGGGCTGACAAGCGCAGAGCGGGCTGGTAAAGATAGCGATAACCGGGAGAATTCAACAGGAGCACCTATGGCCGAGTGGATTAATGCAGAAGTTAAAGAGGTGAAAAACTGGACCGACGCGCTGTTCAGCCTGCGCGTTACTGCCCCTATCGATCGGTTTATCGCCGGGCAGTTTGCCAAACTGGCGCTGGAAATAGAGGGTGAGCGCGTGCAGCGCGCTTACTCCTACGTTAACGCCCCCGACGATCCGCTGCTGGAGTTTTATCTGGTCACCGTACCGGAGGGTAAACTCAGTCCGCGCCTGCAGGCGCTGCAGCCGGGTGATCACGTCATGCTGACCAAAGAGGCAGCCGGCTTTTTCACCCTGGATGAAATCCCTGACTGCCGCACCCTGTGGATGCTGGCGACCGGCACCGCCATCGGCCCCTACCTGTCAATTTTACAGCAGGGCGAAGGTCTGGATCGCTTTGACCATATTGTCCTGGTTCACGCTGCGCGCTATGCCAGCGACCTTAGCTTTCTGCCGCTGATGCAGACGCTGCAGCAGCGGTATGCGGGCAAGCTGCAGATTCAGACCGTGGTCAGCCGTGAAAACAGCCCGGGTTCGCTGCAGGGCCGGGTACCGCAGCTGATTGAGAGCGGTGAGCTGGAGCGTGCCGTGGGTCTGTCGCTCGACGCAGAGAGCAGCCACGTTATGCTGTGTGGTAATCCACAGATGGTGCGCGATACCCAGCAGCTGCTGAAAGAGAGCCGCGATATGCGCAAACATTTCAAACGCAAGCCGGGCCACATGACCAGCGAACACTACTGGTAAGGATGCCGTAACATCCCGCCACGCTTTTCACCGCGCGGATTTTGACTTTCGGCGGTAAAACCCGTTTTAATCTGCCATAAGTGAATGATTCAGGGCCGATGCAATGAAGAAACTGTCAGCCGCGCTGCTGCTTAGCTGCGCGCTGTCATCTCCCGCCCGGGCAGACGAGCCGCCACCCGATCGCAGTGCGCATCTGCCGGTGGCGCCTTATCTGCTGACGGGCGCGCCTGCGTTTGATATGACGATCGCGCAGTTTCGTGAAAGCTATAACGCGGCTAATCCTGCACTGCCGCTGCTGGAATATCGTGCAATAGACAATCGTGATGACAAGAGCCATCTGACGCGCGCAGCCAGCAAAATCAGCGAAACGCTTTACTCTTCCACCGCGCTGGAACAGGGCACCGGAAAGATTAAAACGCTGCAGATCACCTGGCTGCCGGTGCCGGGTCCGGAGATGAAGCAGGCTCAGCTGCAGGCGATGAATTATATGAGCGCTCTGCTGCGCTATTTCGTGCCGGGACTCTCGCCCGAAGAGGGACGCCAGAAGCTGGACGCGTTACTGAGCGCCGGCAAAGGCGTTCGCTATTTCAGCCGCACGGAGGGCGCACTGCGCTTTGTGGTGGCTGACAATGGCGACAAGGGCCTGACGTTTGCCGTAGAGCCGATTAAGCTCACGCTGGCTACTCCCTGATATCGCAGGCAGAAGTGACGAAAAGCAAAGCCAGCGCCCCTTTTGATCTCTATACTGTCTGGCAGACATCGCTGCCATGACGGCAGCGCTATTTCATGAATCGCGTAATGCGGAGGAACGAATGCGACATCCACTGGTTATGGGTAACTGGAAACTGAATGGCAGCAAGCAGATGACCGGCGAGCTGATTGAAGGTCTGCGTACCGCGCTGTCAGGCGTGGACGGCTGTGGTGTAGCGATTGCTCCACCGGCAATTTATCTGGATCAGGCAAAACATGCGATTTCCGGTAGCCACATTGCGCTGGGCGCGCAGAATGTCGATGTTAACCTTTCAGGTGCATTCACCGGTGAAACCTCCGCAGAGATGCTGAAAGATATCGGCGCAAAGTACATCATCATCGGTCACTCTGAGCGTCGCACTTATCACAAAGAGAGCGACGAATTTATCGCGAAGAAGTTTGCGGTGCTGAAAGAGGCAGGTCTGGTGCCGGTACTCTGCATCGGCGAAACCGAAGCGGAAAATGAAGCAGGCAAAACCGAAGAAGTGTGCGCGCGTCAGCTGGATGCCGTGCTGGAAACTCAGGGCGCAGCAGCGTTTGAAGGTGCAGTCATCGCCTATGAACCCGTCTGGGCTATCGGCACCGGCAAGTCGGCCACGCCAGCGCAGGCGCAGGCGGTGCACAAATTTATTCGCGATCATATTGCGAAGAAAGATGCCGCTGTCGCACAGCAGGTCATTATTCAGTATGGCGGCTCAGTAAACGATAAAAATGCGGCTGAACTCTTTACCCAGCCCGATATCGACGGGGCGCTGGTAGGCGGCGCATCGCTGAAAGCAGACGCCTTTGCCGTAATCGTAAAAGCGGCGGCAGCAGCGAAAAAAGCATAAGCTTTTTTATAACCTGTTTCAGGGCGGCCTTACGGCCGCCTTTTTTGTACATTTACTTATTGAGCAGCTGACACTGATAATCCTGGAGTTCGCCTGCCGATCCACCATTCAGCATCAGCCAGTTACGCTCCAGCGCCAGCAACGCTAATCGGCCATCCGGTAATGCTGTCAATGCCATCCCATAGTGCCCCATTTTTTCGCGCGCCCCTGCCACTTCTTTCGCCAGACGGATAAACGCACTTTGATTGAACAAGTGTGCTTCAGAGATTGCGCGAACCAGATAGCGATGCCGGTTTATTGTCACAGGCTGCCACGCGTCATGCAGGTGAGATGCCTGACTATCGAGCTGCTGACGCACCTCCGGACGCAGACAGGAGAGATGGATATGCAGCTGATTTTGAGAGCGTCCATACTGCGCATTGATCGCCAGAGAAAATGCGCTATCGCTGACTGGCTGACTGCCCTGAACCAGCAGATCGCGATGCTGCCAGGCAGCCGCGAAAAAGTTGGGCGTGTCCGGGTCCAGCAACACCGGACTTTCCATACCAGATATTTTTTCGATGGGCATCAACAGATAATGATGCGGGCCTTTAATATCTTTGTAGATAACATGACCCTGCCGGAGATTAACTTCTTTGCAAGGGGCTGGTTTGCTGTGTTGCGCCATAGCGGGCACACACTGTTCGCTTACAATCCGCCACAGCGCCTCGCCATTCCGGTAGTAATAAAAAATGGCTATGCTCAGCATGACAATAATGATAACCAGACTCCACACCAGGCCTGATAAAAACCGATTCCTTTCTTTCATAATCAATCCCTTAGCTACTGATGAAATGGTCTTATTTTAATCAGTTACACAGCGTGATGACTATCATATATCGATTTTTATACAAAAAAAGGTCAGCTAAAAGCTGACCTTTTTTATCGCTCATAGTGGGTAATCAGGGCTTCATAACCTGATCGTAGCTGCCACCGTCGGCGAAGTGATCTTTCTGCGCTTTACTCCAGCCGCCAAACTTCTCATCTACGGTGAAGAGTTTTACTGGTGCAAAGGTACTGGCGAACTTCTTCGCGACCTCTGCATCACGCGGACGATAGAAGTTCTGCGCCGCGATAGTCTGGCCTTCCGGCGAGTAGAGATATTTCAGGTAAGCTTCCGCCACGCTGCGTGTACCCTGCGCGTCGACCACTTTATCCACTACAGAAACCGTTGGCTCTGCAAGAATAGACTCGCCTGGCGTCACGATTTCAAACTTATCTTTACCCAGTTTTTCTACCGCCAGATACGCTTCGTTTTCCCAGGCGATCAGTACGTCGCCTATTCCGCGCTCTACAAACGTATTGGTTGCGCCGCGCGCACCGGAATCCTGCACCTCAACATTTTTAAACAGCGCTTTCACATAAGCGAGCGCTTTAGCCTGGTCGCCCTGATTCTGATCAAGCGCCCAGCCCCATGCCGCCAGATAGTTCCAGCGGGCACCGCCGGAAGTTTTCGGATTTGGCGTGATCACGGATACGCCAGGCTTAGTCAGATCTGACCAGTCATGAATATTTTTGGGATTGCCTTTGCGTACCAGAAACACAATGGTGGAGGTATAGGGCGCAGAGTTATCCGGCAGGCGTTTGATCCAGTTTTTGTCGATACGGCCGCGCTCAGCAATCGCATCCACATCGGACTGCAGCGCCAGCGTAACCACATCGGCACGAATACCGTTGATGACGGAGGTCGCCTGCTTGCCGGAACCGCCGTGCGACTGACGGATCACCACGTTATCACCGGTTTCCTGCTTGTAATGGGCGCTGAAGGCCTTGTTATATTGTTCGTACAGTTCGCGGGTCGGATCGTATGAGACGTTTAACAGCTGATAATCCTTTGCCAGCGCACCAGACGATGCCAGTAACAAGGTGATGCCGATACTCCACTTATTCATTTCCTGCTCTCCCGCGTAGGTTATGCCGCAAGAGTGACACAAAGCGAACAGTGGATTAAAGAATTAAAAATAAGCAGTTATAACTTGCAGGAATATAAAAAAGAGGAAAAGGCGCGAACGGGATCGCGCCTGCATGCAGATCAGTAGAGCTTTTTCGCCGTATCGAGCCAGTCGCGCTTGAACGGACGCTTCATGTTCTCAATCGCGTCGATGATATCGTGGTGCACCATCTTCTCATTCTGGATCCCGACACAGCGGCCGCCATAGCCCTGCAGCAGCAGCTCAATCGAGTAAGCGCCCATACGCGACGCCAGAATGCGGTCGTAAGCACAGGGCGCGCCGCCGCGCTGGATATGTCCGAGCACGGTGGCGCGGGTTTCACGCTTTGTCTCTTCTTCGATGAAGCGCGCCAGATCGTCGATATCGCAGATGTGCTCGGTAATCGCCACGATGGCGTGCTTTTTCCCTTTTGCAATGCCCGCCTTAATCTCTTCAACCAGCTCTTCACGGGTATACGGGATTTCCGGCAGCACAATAAATTCGCAGCCGCCGGCAATCGCCGCGGCCAGCGTCAGATCGCCACAGTAGCGGCCCATCACTTCCACAATTGAGATACGCTGATGCGATGAGGAGGTATCGCGCAGGCGGTCAATCGCTTCCACCACCGTTTCCAGCGCGGTGAAATAACCGATGGTGTAGTCAGTCCCGGCTACATCGTTATCGATGGTGCCTGGCAGACCGATGCAGGGGAACCCCATCTCAGTCAGCCGTTTGGCGCCCATGTAGGAGCCGTCACCACCAATCACCACCAGCGCGTCGATACCCCGCTTCTTCATGTTTTCGATCGCTGCCTGGCGTACCTCTTCATTACGGAACTCAGGAAAGCGCGCCGAGCCAAGAAAAGTGCCGCCGCGGTTAATCATGTCAGAAACGCTGTAGCGGTCGAGATTGATCATGCGATCTTCATACAGACCCAGATAGCCGTCATAGATACCAAAAACTTCCAGGCCTTCACTCAGGGCGGAACGGACAACTCCGCGAATGGCTGCGTTCATGCCCGGGGCGTCGCCGCCACTGGTCAGTACTCCGATTTTTTTGATCATGACAACCTCTGGATTGTTCAAAACTAAGGATTATTCCCGCCGATCGACCGGGTCATGCCTGCTCCCGAACGTGGGGCTTAATAGTTGCAGATAGTATATCAAAGGCTCAATGCTGAATTGATTCAGGTCAGACAAGTTTTCGCTAATTTTTTAAAGAGTTGTTAGCGTTTTGTCATTTTTAACATATAAGCGCCTGAATTAGAAAAGCTAAAAGCGGAAAAAGCCCTGCTGATGTTCCGGTACGACCGAGCAGGGATCCTGGTGAATAATGATGTCAGAACCTGGAAATTTCCGGCGCAGCGCCTGTTCAATCTCATCAGCAACGTGATGCGCCTGAACCAGCGGCAGCGCATCTTCCATTTCCAGATGCAGCTGAATAAACCGCGTCGGCCCTGACTGCCTGGTACGCAATGCATGCGCGCCGCATACGCCAGGCCACTGTGTCACCAGTGCAATAATCTGCTGCTTCTCCTGCTCCGGCAGCGCGCGATCCAGCAGCGCCTGCACGGCTTCATATCCCATACGCAGCGCGTTATAGAGGATATAGACGCCGATCCCCAGCGCAAACAGCGCATCAGCACGCGCAAAACCGTAGCTGCTCAGACCCAGCGCCACCAGAATCGCGCCATTCATAACGATATCTGACTGATAGTGCAGCATATCGGCGCGAATCGCCTGACTGCGGGTGCGCCGTACAACCCAGCGCTGGAAAGCCACCAGCGCCAGCGTGGAAAAGAGGGCAACAATGGTTACGACAACGCCGACCAGCGGCGCGCGCAGCGCTTCCGGTTTTGCCAGGTGCTGAATGCCGGTCAGAAACAGAAAGAGCGCGGAGCCGGAGATAAACATGCTCTGCGCCAGCGCCGCCAGCGATTCTGCTTTGCCATGGCCGAAAGTGTGATCATCGTCGGCGGGCTGCAACGCATAACGCACCACCAGCAGATTGGTCAGCGAGGCGGCGATGTCGACCAGCGAATCCACCAGTGCCGCCAGCACGCTGACCGATCCGGTGTACCACCAGGCAAAAATCTTGACCAGCAGCAGCGCCAGCGCCAGTGAGGTAGCGGCCAGCGCAGCGCGCCGGACCAGTGTTGCGTACTCAGAATCCATGTTTCGCCCTATTAAACAGATGCGCGTGCCCGCCTTAACTGAAAACAAGTTTATCATCAGTCCGGCAGAGCTGCGTCTGCGATGCGCTATTCACCGGCAACGGCATACGGCGGGCAAAAAAAACCCCGCCATCATGGCGGGGGAAGACAGGGATGGTGTCTATGGCAAGGAAAAACAGGGATACTATGTTACTGGTTACTACTGGTGCTACTCACTGCTTGCAGCGATGACGACGACTGCAATCCTGAGAACCGACGAACATCATTCAGCCGGCGTTCATGATTCTTTTTTAACGCTGCCTGCTGCACAGGTGTCAGCAGGTGATACATCTGATTACGAACCCGGGCCATCTCAACCTGCAGGTCAACCTGCGCGCGGGCCTGTTTTTCAGCCAGCTGGCGGATCGCCGATTCATTAAATTTGTCTGCAGTGACAAGGTCATGCATAGTTTCAATATCCTGAACGCTTAACACCGGGCGCTCATGACGTGCTTGCTGCATCAGGTCCCGCATTTGCTGCCGCTGCTGTTCGGTAAGCTCAATACCATCGAACATGTGACTTTGCGGATTTTGCGTCATACTGCCTGTCGTCAAGCCGCCGTTTTGATGCATCTCTTCAATCGCTGTCGTCTCTGCTGCAACTGCGCTGGCGTGACTAAGAACCATCGCTGAAGCAATGACGATGACGGTTAAGTTGCGCATCGTTTACTCCCGGTTTGCTCTGTTTTGCGATTCAACGAGACCCAGTTTACGGCGGCAGCTGCAAACAACCGTCAGGGGGTGTAAAACTACGTAAAGCGTTGGATTGCCAATGTGGGAACACGGTATTTTGCCTGCGGAGGGCAATAAAAAATGAATAAAATCCTGTTGGTAGATGACGACCGCGAATTAACTTCGCTGCTTAAAGAATTACTCGAAATGGAAGGGTTTGAAGTCATTGTAGCCAGCGATGGAGAGCAAGCACTTACTCTGCTGGACAGCTCTGTTGACCTGCTGCTGCTGGATGTCATGATGCCGAAGAAAAACGGTATCGATACGTTGAAAGAGCTGCGTCAGCAGCATCAGACGCCGGTCATTATGCTGACCGCGCGCGGCAGCGAACTGGATCGCGTTCTGGGGCTGGAGCTGGGGGCGGATGACTACCTGCCTAAACCATTCAACGACCGTGAACTGGTGGCGCGTATTCGTGCGATCCTGCGTCGTTCAAACTGGAGCGAGCAGCAGCAACAGCAGCACGATACCAGTTCGCCGACGCTTGAAGTCGACTGCCTGCGTCTGAATCCGGGGCGCCAGGAGGCGAGCTTCGATAACGAAACGCTCGATCTCACTGGCACCGAGTTCACGCTGCTTTACCTGCTGGCGCAGCATCTTGGCCAGGTGGTATCGCGCGAGCATCTCAGTCAGGAAGTGCTTGGCAAACGCCTGACGCCCTTTGACCGTGCCATCGATATGCATATCTCCAACCTGCGCCGCAAACTCCCTGAGCGTCGTGATGGCCATCCATGGTTCAAAACGCTGCGCGGACGCGGCTATCTGATGGTTTCTGCATCATGATAGGCAGTCTGACGACCCGCATCTTCGCCATCTTCTGGCTTACGCTGGCGCTGGTGTTGATGCTGGTCCTGATGGTGCCCAAGCTCGATTCGCGTCAGATGACCGCTCTGATGGAAAGCGAACAGCGGCAGGGCACCATGATTGAACAGCATGTGGAAGCGGAACTCTCTCAGGATCCGCCTAATGACCTGATGTGGTGGCGCCGGCTGTTTCGCGCTATCGACAAATGGGCGCCGCCGGGTCAGCGCCTGCTGCTGGTCACCAGTGAAGGCCGGGTCATCGGCGCACAGCACAATGAAATGCAGGTGATCCGCAACTTTATCGGTCAGTCAGACAACGCCGATCACCCGCAGAAGAAAAAATATGGCCGCGTTGAGATGGTTGGTCCCTTTGCCGTACGCGACGGCGAAGATAACTATCAACTCTATCTGATCCGGCCAGCCACCAGTTCTCAGCTCGATTTTATCAACCTGTTATTCGACCGGCCGCTGCTGCTGCTGATTGTCACGATGCTGATTAGCTCTCCGCTGCTGCTCTGGCTGGCATGGAGCCTGGCTCGACCGGCGCGCAAGCTGAAATACGCGGCGGATGAAGTGGCCAGCGGCAATCTGCGTCAGCATCCTGAACTGGAGTCAGGTCCGCAGGAGTTTCTGGCGGCCGGATCCAGTTTTAATCAGATGGTCAGCGCGCTTGAGCGCATGATGACTGCCCAGCAGCGCCTGTTGTCCGACATCAGCCATGAGCTGCGCACTCCGCTGACGCGCCTCCAGCTGGCTACGGCTCTGCTGCGTCGTCGTCATGGCGAAGGGAAAGAGCTGCAGCGCATTGAGACCGAAGCGCAGCGGCTGGATGGCATGATCAACGATCTGCTGGTGCTGTCACGTACCCAGCATAAAAACGCCCTGGTCAGCGAGGCGATGAAAGCAAACCAGCTATGGAACGGCGTGCTGGAGGATGCGCGCTTTGAAGCGGAACAGATGGGTAAAACCATGGAAGTGCCCTATCCGCCTGGCCCGTGGCCGCTGTATGGCAACCCGCATGCGCTGGAGAGCGCTCTGGAGAACATCGTGCGCAATGCGCTGCGCTATTCTGATTCACACATCAGCGTGAGCTTCTCGGTGGATATTCAGGGTATTACCGTTCACGTGGATGATGACGGTCCGGGCGTAAGCGAAGAAGATCGCGAGCAGATTTTCCGCCCGTTTTATCGCACTGATGAAGCGCGCGATCGCGAGTCTGGCGGCACCGGGCTTGGGCTGGCGATTGTGGAGACGGCCGTACAGCAGCACCGCGGCTGGGTCAAAGCAGATAACAGCCCGCTGGGCGGGCTGCGCCTGACGCTCTGGCTCCCGCTATACTCTGCCCGCCAGTAATTTGTTATGCTTCGGCCCCTGATTGCGGGGGCCTTATGCTGAACATTGTTTTATTCGAACCTGAAATACCACCCAACACCGGTAATATCATCCGCCTGTGCGCTAACACCGGCTTTCAGCTGCATCTGATTGAGCCGCTTGGCTTTGCGTGGGATGACAAACGGCTGCGCCGCGCCGGACTTGATTATCATGAATATACCGCGCTGAAAAAACACGCCAGCTACAGCGCTTTCCTCGCGTCTGAGGCGCCGCAGCGTCTGTTTGCCCTGACCACGAAAGGTACGCCAGCACACAGCGCCGTCAGCTATCAGGCCGGGGACTACCTGCTGTTTGGCCCGGAAAGCCGGGGCCTGCCCGCGGAAATCCTTGACGCCCTGCCTGCCGGACAGAAGATACGCATCCCGATGCGCGCCGAAAGCCGCAGCATGAATCTCTCCAATGCCGTATCAGTGGTGGTGTATGAAGCGTGGCGCCAGCTCGATTTCGCCGGCGCGCTGATCAGAGATTAAATCCCGTCACCGTATTCAAAACCGGCGCCGGTAAAATGCTGATCCATATCCATTGAGGGTTTATCGCTGGCGGGTTTGCCCACAATGCGCGCCGGAACGCCAGCGGCGGTGGTATGCGGGGGAACAGGCTGCAGTACCACCGAGCCGGCACCGATTTTTGCTCCGCGACCTACGTCTATGTTGCCGAGGATTTTAGCGCCGGCACCAATCATAACGCCTTCGCGAATTTTAGGATGGCGATCGCCGCTGGTTTTGCCGGTCCCGCCCAGCGTAACGGATTGCAGGATAGAGACATCATTTTCTACTACGGCCGTTTCGCCGATCACAATACCCGTAGCGTGATCCAGCATGATC
The DNA here is from genome assembly GCF_002928325.1 of Pantoea sp. ICBG 1758. Lineage (NCBI taxonomy): Bacteria > Pseudomonadati > Pseudomonadota > Gammaproteobacteria > Enterobacterales > Erwiniaceae > Pantoea > Pantoea sp. ICBG 1758. The sequence goes on along the minus strand of NZ_POWL01000008.1, from coordinate 68,650 downwards.
CCGCGCCCGATACGGGCCGCCGGGTGAATATCAACGGCGAAGGAAACGGAGATCTCATTTTGCAGATAGACAGCCAGCGCGCGGCGACCCTCTTTCCACAGCCAGTGGCCAATACGATAGGCCTGCAGCGCATGGAAGCCTTTCAGGTAGAGCAGCGGCGTAGAGTATTTGTCTACTGCCGGATCGCGCTGGCGTACGGCCTGAATATCATAGGCCGCTGAGACAATCATCTCCGGATCCTGACGATACGCTTCTTCAACAATTTCACGCACAGCAATAGCAGGCATAATCGGATTCGCCAGCTTGTTCGCCAGCATGTAGCTGAGCGCGCTGCCGAGATTTTCATGTTTCAGCAAAGTCGCGTGATAAAAGCTGGCCAGCATCGGTTCGCAATCTGCCAGCGCTCTGGCTTCTGCTTTGATATGGTTCCAGACCAGTTCTAACTCTTCAGACGACATTGCTGTTTACTCCCATAAAAAAGCGCCGCAGAGGCGCTACAGGTTGGTGTGCTGAGCATCCTGCTCTAGCCCGGGCTGTTTTCGTCCTTCCTTGCACGACCCAGTAAGCTTAATGCTGCCTCTCGCGCCGTTTTTTCGCAATACAGTACCTGATAAATCTGCTCGGTTATCGGCATTTCAACGCCCATTCTCGCTGCCAGGGCTTTGACTTCTTTGGTATTTCTGTAGCCTTCTACAACTTGTCCGATAATGCGTTGCGCCTCTTCAACGCTCTCGCCCTGACCCAGCATCATGCCAAAACGGCGATTGCGTGACTGGTTATCGGTGCAGGTCAGCACCAGATCGCCCAGTCCTGCCATGCCCATAAACGTTACCGGATCGGCACCCAGCGCCGCGCCCAGACGGCTCATCTCTGCCAGGCCACGGGTGATCAGTGCGGTACGTGCGTTAGCGCCGAAGCCGATACCGTCTGAGATGCCGGCACCGATAGCAATAACGTTTTTAACGGCCCCGCCCAGCTGAACACCGGTAAAATCGGCGTTGTTATAAACGCGGAAGCTTTTGCCGCAGTGCAGCTTCTGCTGCAGATCGTCAGCAAACTCCGCATCGGTCGCCGCAAGTGCGATAGCGGTAGGTAAACCGGCGGCCAGCTCTTTGGCAAAAGTAGGCCCGGAAATTACCGCCAGCGGAATAGCGTCGCCCAGGATCTCCCGCGCAACGTCCTGCAGCAAACGGCCGGTCTCTTTTTCCAGGCCTTTGGTAGCCCAGACAACACGGGAATCGATACGCAGGTAAGGTTTAATCTGCTGCAGCACGTCGCCAAAAACATGGCTCGGTACTACTACCAGCAGATCGCGGCTCGCGCGAACCACCTGGGCGAGATCGGCTTCAGGGATCAGATTATCGGGAAAAGGAACATCGGGCAGGAAAGCGGTGTTACAGCGGTCAGCCTGCAGGCGGGCGACGCTTTGCGGATTGTGGCCCCAGAGCAGAACCGGATGCCCGTTGCGAGCCAGCGTGATAGCGAGAGCGGTGCCGTACGAGCCGGCACCGAGTACGCTGATAGACGCGTTATCTGTTGTCATCAGGCATCCTGACGTGGCGCTTCGCCTTCACCTTGCTGCTGCAGGTAGTTCATGAACAGCGCATCGAAGTTAACCGGAGCCAGATTGAGCTGCGGGAACGTACCGCGTGAAACCAGGCTGGTCACGCACTCACGTGCGTAAGGGAACAGAATGTTCGGGCAGTATGCGCCAAGGCAGTGCGCCATCTGCGTGCCATCAATACCGCTGATGGTAAAGATACCCGCCTGCTGTACTTCGCACAGGAATGCGGTCTCTTCGCCTACGGTTGCGGTTACCGTCACGCGCAGCACCACTTCATACACTTCATCAGCCAGCTGAGAAGAGGCGGTATCCAGATCCAGTTTGACTTCCGGCTCCCACTCTTTCTGAAAAACCTGTGGTGCGTTTGGCGCTTCAAAAGAGACATCTTTGGTATAAACGCGCTGGATCTGGAACTGCATTTCGTTGGTGCTTTGTTCTGACATGTTACTAAGTCCTTAAGTGATAATTATCAGTGCAGAAGAGTTAAGCCTGAAGCAGAGGATCGAGTCCCTGACGCCCGTCCAGCGCGTAGAGATCGTCACAACCACCGATGTGCTGAGCGTCGATAAAAACCTGCGGCACCGTGGTGCGGCCACTGCGCCGGATCATCTCTTCACGTTTCATTGCGTCCCCATCGATAGGGATCTCCTGATAAGAAACGCCTTTCTGATCCAGTAACGCCTTTGCACGATGGCAGTATGGGCAGGTTACTTTGGTGTAAATCTCAACATTAGCCATGCGGAATACCTCAGATGATTATTTACCGCGAACCAGCGGCAGGTTTTCGCCACTCCAGCCGCTGACGCCATCTTTCAGGACAGCGACATGTTCAAAGCCTGCTGCGCTCAGCGTTGCTGCTGAATCGCCCGCGCTCTGACCGGTGGCACATACCACAATTATGGGCTGCGACTTGTGCTTTTCCAGCTCGCCGAAGCTGCCTTTTTTAATATCTGCTGCTGCTACGTTAACCGCGCCGGAAATATGTCCCTTGCGATAATCGTCGCGTGAACGCACGTCTACTACCACCGCGTTCTCTTTATTAATCAGATGGGTCGCTTCGCCACGGCTGATGGTTTTTACCTTAGAGAACATCCCTTTAACGGTGGTCACAATCACCAGAATAAGTAAAACGACCCATGCCAGACTAAGGATGGGGTGATTGCTTGCAAACTGCATGATTTCTTGCATGAGAGGTAACGACTCCAGACCGGGCTTATAAGCTAAAACAAGGGTTCTGAGTATACCTGCGCCACTTCGCATGTACAGTCGCGATGCGGGCAGAGATACGATTTGTGCGTCATTTTCCAAAAAAAATGTTTTAATCGCAAAATTCAGACAATGTTTATCGCGCTAAGCTTTAAAGCGACACGTTTCGTAATCTAAAAGCTGGCCGGGATAACTGGTAAGCGGCTGTTCATCGTGGAATAATTATCAACTATGAAGGGAAAAGCGCGCATTACACCTACAAGGACTCATTACAACGGCCCGGCTTCTCAGCTGGTATTCCGCTGGTCCCCCCTCTCCCTCAGCCTGCTGTGTGCGGGTATTTTTTTGCTGCCTGTTACGGGTTACAGCGCTGACGACAATAAAGCGCAGCTAAAAACCATTCAGCAAAGTATCGCGGAAAAAGAGAAGAGCGTTAAAGCTCAGAAAGTTGAGCGCAGTAAACTGCTCGATCAGCTCCGGAGTCAGGAGAAGATTATTGCCCAGGCGAGCCGTCAGCTACGCGAAACGCGCAATAGCTTAAGCACGCTCGACAAAGAGGTTGCTCAGCTTACCGCCTCTATCTCCCGCCTTGAAAAGCAGCAGACGCAGCAGGAAAGCCTGCTGGCGCAGCAGCTCGACGCCGCTTTTCGCCAGGGGCAGCATAATGGTGTACAGCTGCTGCTGGGCGGCGCAGAAGCGCAGCGCAGTGAACGCATCCTGGCCTATTTTGGTTACCTCAACGCCGCGCGGCAAAAAAATATCGATGAGCTGCGGCAGACCCGGCAGCAGCTGGCTGAGCAGCGTCTGACCATGCAGAGCAAACAGCAGCAGCAAAAAAATCTGCTCGTTCAGCAGCAGGCGCAGCAAAGCAAACTGGAAAACGCCAGCGCCGCCCGCAAAAAGACCCTCTCCGCGCTGGAGAACGCGCTGGAAAAAGATCAGGCAGACCTGGTTGAAATGCGTCAGAACGAAAGCCGTCTGCAGGATAAAATTGCCAAAGCAGAGCGCGAAGCGCGTCAGCGGGCCGAGCGCGAGGCGCGTGAAGCCGAGAAGGTGCGCCAGCGTCAGGCGCAGGCCAAAGCGAAAGGCTCCAGCTATGCCCCCACGCAGAGCGAGCGTGAGCTGATGGCGCGTACCGGCGGACTGGGGCGCGCAGGCGGCCAGGCTTTCTGGCCGGTACGCGGCAGAATTGAACACCGCTTCGGTGAGGCGATGCAGGGTGAGCTACGCTGGAAAGGACTGGTAATCGACGCACCGGAAGGCACCGAAGTGAAAGCGATTGCGGATGGACGGGTACTGATGGCCGACTGGCTGCAGGGCTACGGGCTGGTTGTGGTACTGGAGCACGGTAAAGGCGATATGAGCCTGTACGGCTATAACCAGAGCGCACTGGTAAGCGTCGGTGCACAGGTCAAAGCTGGTCAGCCGGTGGCGCTGGTAGGCACCAGTGGCGGCCGCGGTACGCCGTCACTCTATTTTGAGATCCGCCGTCAGGGCAAAGCTGTTAACCCACTACCGTGGTTAGGAAGATAAGTGCTGTTTTTATCCCGAACGTTACCCGCTCTGCTATGCGGCTCGCTTCTGAGTTTCAGCGTGCAGGCGGCAAAATTAGCGATTGTCATTGATGATTTTGGCTACCGTCCCACCGAAGAGAACAAAGTGCTGGCGATGCCGGCAGCCATCTCTGTTGCCGTACTGCCCAACGCCCCGCATGCGCGTGAGATGGCAACCAAAGCCCATCAGCGCGGTCATGAAGTATTGATTCACCTGCCGATGGCGCCGCTCAGCAAACAGCCGCTGGAAAAAGATACCCTGACGCCGGAGATGAGCAGCGACGAAATCGCCCGCATTATCCGTGAAGCCAGCGGTAAAGTTCCCTACGCGGTTGGCCTGAACAATCATATGGGCAGTAAAATGACCTCCAGCCTGCCCGGCATGCAGAAAGTGATGCAGGTGCTGAATCACTACAACTACTATTTTCTCGACAGCATGACCATCGGCAATAGTCAGGCCGTTGCAGCGGCGCAGGGCACGCAGGTCAAAGTCGTGAAACGCCGCGTGTTTCTTGATGATAATCAAAATGAAGCGATGGTACGACAGCAGTTTACCCGGGCGGTTAAGCTGGCACAGCGGGACGGGTTTGCTATCGCTATCGGCCATCCGCACCCGACAACAGTGCGCGTGCTGCAGCAGATGCTGCCTTCCCTTCCGGCTGATATTACGCTGGTTACGCCAGGACAGCTGCTGAATGAGCCGCTGCGTCACAGCGCAAAACCTGCTGCAGCCTCTCCGGCTAAACCCGCCAGCGTGCGCTTCCGCGCGCCTGCCATCTGTAAAGTCAGTGCCGCGCCAGTGCCGCAGCAGCGGGCAGTGGAAATTATCGGCGAAGGCCTGATGCAGAACCCTTTCATGCTCAAACTGAAAGCGCTGTTTTAAAGCAGCGGTGTGGGCCACCGCACCGCTGACATTCACATTGCAGCCAGAAAGTTTATACTCTTGCCGGAAAACTCACGGCACAGAACAAGGACATCAGCAGGAATGACGCCGCATAAACGAAAAATTCTACTGCTTGATAATGGTCGCGAGTGGGGCGGCGGCACGAATAGCATGCTGGAATTACTGAAGCGGATCGATCGTAACCAGTTCGATATTACCTGCTGCTTTTATCATAATTATTCGCGCGGCAATAACGAAACCATTGAGCAAATTCTTGGATCGTTAACGATTCCGGTGACGTTTATTCCGCAGCGCAGACAACCTCTCTGGGCAAAAATCAGCAAAGAAATAGTCCGCACGCTGCTTTTTTTCAGCAAAGAGAGCAGAAAAAAAGCGATTCATTTTGTGGATCGCCGATGGCGTATTATCCCGAACGCGCACAAGATTGGCGCGCTTCTGCAAGCCGGGCAGTTTGACCTGCTTTATATGAATAATCAGCCCAGTACCAACACTGAAGGCTATCTGGCAGCCCGCCCGCTTAATATTCCGGTGGTTCAGCACTGCCGTATTGACCCGGTACTGAATCGCCAGCTGGTCGCGATGCTGAACCGGGACTGTGAGGCGATTATCTGCGTTTCGCACGGTGTCAGTCATACGCTGCAGCGTCATGGTGTCCATCAGCATCTCTGTCATACCGTCAGCAATGCCATCGATATCCACCAGCCGTTACCCGATCGTACCGCGGTTCGTCAGGCGCTGCAGATTGCCCCGGAAACCTTTGTGTTTGGCTCTATTGGGTCACTGATAGCGCGTAAAGCCAATCACCATACGCTGAGCGCACTGGGCCGGTTTCACCGCCTTTACCCTCACGCTGACTGGAAAATGCTGATTGTCGGTACCGGTCCGGAACAGGCTAACCTTGCACAGCTGGCAGAAAAAGAGCAGATTGCTGACCGCATCGTTTTCACCGGTTTTAAAAATAATGCGCTGGATTTTCTGGCCGCGTTCGACACGTTCATACTGGCCTCGCAAAGTGAAGGCTTACCCCGCGTGGTGCTTGAAGCGATGCTGGTCAATACTGCCGTTATCGGATCGCGGGTAACCGGGACAGCTGAGCTGATTGAACACAACCAGACCGGTCTGCTGTTTGAATATGGTGATATTGCAGAGCTGACACAGCAGCTGATCGCTCTGTGGGAGAACAGAGAATTACGTCAGAAATTAACCAACACGGCTGCCGGAAAGGTACGCGAACATTACGCTATTGAAAACTATATTCAGGGCGTAGAAACGGTTCTGGCTAATGTTATTCAGGAAAAGAGTCATGCTTAATTTTTTTAATAAACGTTTCCGCCATATTCGCGCGCGGCATAATATTCCCTACAGCCAGAGTCGCGTGCAGGGCAAGACTCCTGTCACCTCCGTGGTGATCCCGTGTGCGGGTGAGGACTATATTGAAGAAGCGCTGCTCAGCGCCTGCTTTGCCAGCCGTTTTGCCACCAGCGTCACGGAGATTGTTATCGTCAGCGACCAGCCCGCGACACAATTTGGTGAGCTGCCGGCAAAGACCCGCGTTGCCACGCTGACCATTCCGCACCGTGAAGAGAGCTACCGTTATAAACAGATTTACCGCAGCCGGCTGATCAAACTGCAGGCGCCTTTGCAGGCCAGCGGTGACGCGGTTCTGATGATCGACTCTGACCTCAACCTGCTTAAAGATCCAGCCCTCAGCCTGCGTGAAGGCCATCTTTACTCCAGCTTCAGAGAAGGCAGAATGATTGCCAAACTTGAAAACGCGGCTGAGGAGCAGATCCCGGCTTACTATAAACCCGCCATCCGGCCCTATCTGGTTGACCATGTCAACGGCGCTTATCTGGCCGCCACGCGTCAGACCTGGAAGCGTATCTGTCCGCTGTGGCTGACGCTGTTTCAGGATACCTGGGAGCTGATGAATGATAATCAGCCCCCCACCGATCAGCTGCCGCTCTCTGCGCTGCTGGATATGCTCGATCTGGTTACGGTTAACCTGGGCGAGTGGGCAAACTGGCCGGTCTCCAAGCGCATCGGCGGAACGGCAGCGGTCATTCCGCCTGAGGTCATTGGCGCACACGGCGGTTTTCCGTTAAGCGAATGGCAGAAGTATCTGCAGGACCCGGCGCAGCCGCTGCAGTTTAAAGGTCAGGACTATACGCGCAAAGTACGCTACCTGACGGATGAAGAGAAAAAACGCGGCTGATACTACTCCGGCCTGCGGGCCGGAGTCCGTTTAATCCCAGCTCAGCACCACTTTCCCTGACCGTCCGGAGCGCATGTCATCGAACCCCTGCTGAAACGCGTCGATGTCATAGCGGTGGGTGATCACCGGCGTAAGATCCAGTCCGGACTGGATTAACGCCGCCATCTTGTACCAGGTTTCAAACATCTCACGGCCATAGATACCTTTGATAAACAGGCCTTTGAAGATGACCAGATTCCAGTCGATCGACATATCGCCGGGTGGAATGCCCAGCAGCGCAATGCGTCCGCCGTGGTTCATGGTTTCCAGCATCGTGCGGAAAGCTGCCGGTGCGCCTGACATCTCCAGTCCGACATCAAATCCTTCGGTCATACCGAGATCCTGCATCACGTCGCGCAGATTTTCCTGCGCCACGTTAACCGCACGGGTCACGCCCATCTCGCGAGCCAGACTCAGACGGTATTCATTCACGTCAGTGATCACAACGTGACGGGCACCTACGTGCCTGCAGACGGCGGCAGCCATAATACCAATTGGCCCGGCGCCGCAGATCAGGACATCTTCACCGGGCAGATCAAATGACAGCGCGGTATGTACGGCGTTGCCGAACGGATCGAAGATGGCTGCCAGTTCGTCAGAAATGTTATCGGGAATTTTAAACGCGTTGTATGCCGGGATAACCAGATACTCCGCGAAGCAGCCCTGGCGATTGACCCCCACGCCCACCGTATTGCGGCACAGGTGCGTTCGCCCTGCCCGGCAGTTACGGCAGTGGCCGCAGGTAATATGCCCCTCTCCGGAAACGCGATCGCCAATGGCGAAGCCTTTCACCTCCTGTCCCATGCTAACCACTTCACCGACATACTCATGTCCGGTGATCATCGGGACCGGAATGGTTTTACGCGACCACTCATCCCAGTTGTAGATGTGGATATCCGTACCGCAAATAGCGGTTTTACGGATCTTAATCAGCAGATCGTTATGACCCGGTTCCGGCACCGGTGCATCCTGCACCATCCAGATCCCCTCTTCAGCTTTCAGTTTGGCAAGTGCTTTCATTTTTCTGCTCCTGCAGCAATCACGCCCAGCCGCTGGCCGACGCGGATAAAAGCGGCGATAGCCTGTTCCAGCTGCGCCTGCGTGTGAGCGGCAGACATCTGCGTGCGGATGCGCGCCTGACCCTGCGGCACCACCGGATAGAAAAAGCCGGTGACGTAAATGCCTTCCTGCTGCAGCAGCGTGGCAAATTGCTGCGCCACGTTAGCCTCACCCAGCATCACCGGAATAATGGCGTGATCGGCGCCGGCCAGCGTGAAGCCTGCCGCGGTCATCTTCTCCCGGAAGAAGCGCGCGTTATCCCATAGCCGCTGGCGCAGACCGTCACCCTCACTCAGCAGATCCAGCACCCGCAGCGAGGCCGCGACAATTGCCGGAGCCAGCGAGTTAGAAAACAGATAGGGACGAGCACGCTGACGCAGCCACTCCACGACCTCTTTTTTCGCGGCTACATAGCCGCCGGAGGCACCGCCCAGCGCTTTACCTAACGTTCCCGTGAGGATATCAACGCGATCCATCACGTCGCAGTATTCATGCGTGCCGCGCCCTGCTGCGCCGATAACGCCCACCGCATGAGAGTCATCGACGATGACCAGCGCATCAAACTCCTCCGCCAGGTCGCAAATCCCCTGCAGATTGGCAATCACGCCATCCATAGAGAACACGCCATCGGTAGCGATCGCGATATGCCGGGCACCTTTATCACGCGCCTCCTGCAGACAGGTACGCAGCGCCTGCATATCGTTATTGGCGTAGCGATAACGCTGCGCCTTACACAGGCGTATGCCATCAATGATGGAGGCGTGATTTAGCGCATCGGAAATAATGGCATCCTCCGGACCCAGCAGCGCCTCAAACAGGCCGCCGTTAGCGTCAAAACAGGAGGAGAAAAGAATAGACGCTTCCATACCAAGAAAGTCAGCCAGCTTACGCTCCAGCTGCTGATGCGTATCCTGCGTACCGCAGATAAAGCGCACCGACGCCATACCAAAGCCGTGGGAATCCATACCCTCTTTCGCTGCCTGAATCAGCGCCGGATGATTCGCCAGACCGAGATAGTTATTGGCACAAAAGTTAATGACCGGCGTGCCGTGATCAACGCTGATCTCCGCCTGCTGGGCTGACGTAATGCGACGTTCCTGTTTGAACAATCCGTCCTGACGCGTTGTCTCAAGCTGCTGACGGATTTGCGAATAAAACTGATTGGACATGATTCTGCTCCTTAGATCGCAAATTACCGGAGCATCTTACTGAGCAAATAGCAGGCAGACGATATTTCAGCCAGTTAAATGTTCGTTTTGCAGCATAGTTCACGCCGTAGTCAGCGTTTGTGCGATACGCCTCACGCATCTGGCTGTCCGGACAGGGCTGAAATGTTATGATGATGAGTATTCGTGCGTGAAACCTTCTGTTTCACCCTAACTGATTAAAGGCTAAGCATATGATTATCGTTACCGGCGGCGCTGGCATGATTGGCAGCAACATCGTTAAAGCGCTTAACGATCGCGGTCATAGCGACATTCTGGTCGTGGATAACCTGAAAGATGGCACCAAATTCGTCAATCTGGCGGATCTGGATATCGCTGATTATATGGATAAAGAGGAGTTTCTCTCTTACATCATGTCAGGCGAAGATCTGGGGCCGATTGAAGCGGTATTCCATCAAGGTGCCTGTTCCGCCACCACCGAGTGGGATGGCAAGTACATGATGGATAACAACTATCAGTACTCTAAAGATCTGCTGCATTTCTGCCTTGAGCGCGAGATCCCGTTTCTCTACGCCTCCTCTGCAGCGACCTATGGTGGCCGCAATGAGAACTTTATCGAAGAACGTCAGTATGAAGAGCCGCTGAACGTCTACGGCTATTCAAAAATGCTGTTCGATCACTACGTGCGTCAGATTCTGCCTGAAGCGGATTCGCCGGTGTGCGGTTTCCGCTATTTCAATGTGTATGGTCCGCGCGAAGGGCACAAAGGCAGTATGGCCAGCGTGGCGTTTCATCTGAATACGCAAATCAGCAACGGCGAGAACCCTAAGCTGTTTGAAGGCAGCGACAGCTTCCGCCGTGATTTTATCCATGTAGATGATGTTGTGGCTGTAAACCTGTGGTGCTGGGAGAACGGCGTATCCGGTATCTATAACTGCGGCACCGGACGCGCGGAATCGTTCCAGGAAGTGGCTGATGCCGTGCTTAAATTCCATCAGCAGGGCCAGATTGAGTACATTCCTTTCCCGGATAAACTCAAAGGACGCTATCAGGCATTTACCCAGGCCGATCTGACAAAACTGCGTGAAGCGGGCTATGACAAGCCATTTAAAACTGTCGCACAGGGCGTGGGCGAGTACATGGCCTGGCTGAATCGCAACGCATAAGGACACCCGCATCAGCGATGAAAATTCTGGTTATTGGCCCTTCCTGGGTCGGCGATATGATGATGTCGCAAAGTCTCTATCGCACTCTCAAGGTGGCGCATCCTGATGCGGTCATTGATGTGATGGCACCCGCGTGGTGCCGCCCGCTGCTGTCACGCATGCCGGAAGTGAATCAGGCGCTGGCGATGCCGCTGGGGCACGGCGCGCTGGCGTTGGGCGAACGCCGTCGTCTCGGCAAAACCCTGCAGGCCAGCGGTTACGATCGCGCTTACGTATTGCCGAACTCGTTTAAATCGGCGCTGGTCCCCTTTTTCGCCGGCATACCGCGCCGCACCGGCTGGCGCGGTGAAATGCGTTACGGCGTGCTCAATGATGTGCGGGTACTGGACAAAGCGGCGTTTCCGCTAATGGTAGAGCGCTATGTTGCCCTGGCGTATGACACGCCGGTAACCTCCGCTCAGCAGCTGCCACAGCCGCTGCTATGGCCGCAGCTGCGCGTAGAGGACGACGAAAAGCGCATGACGGCTGCGCAGTTTGGCCTCTCCACCGATCGTCCGGTTATCGGCTTTTGTCCGGGAGCAGAGTTTGGACCGGCGAAACGCTGGCCGCATTATCACTATGCTGCCCTGGCGGAACAGCTGATCGCAGAAGGCTACCAGGTCGTGCTGTTTGGCTCAGCCAAAGATCGCGACACCGGCGAGTCGATTCTGCAGGCGCTGCCTGAGCCGTTGCGTGCGCACGGCAAAAATCTGGCGGGTGAGACGCAGCTGGAACAGGCCGTGATCCTGCTCGCCCACTGTCGCGCCGTGGTCAGCAACGATTCCGGTCTGATGCACATTGCGGCAGCGCTCAACCGGCCGCTGGTCGCGCTGTATGGCCCGAGCAGCCCGGATTTCACGCCGCCGCTTTCCCGTCAGGCCCGCGTTATCCGGCTAATCAGCGGCTATCACAAAGTGCGTAAAGGCGATGCCGCTGAGGGTTATCATCAGAGCCTGATCGACATTACCCCTGCGCGCGTGCATCAGACCCTGAGCGCGCTGCTACAGCCGGCGCAGGAGCAGACATGCACGTTTTAATCGTTAAAACCTCTTCGATGGGAGATGTTCTCCATACGCTACCCGCGCTTACTGACGCCATGCAGGCGCTGCCAGGTATCCGCTTTGACTGGGTAGTAGAAGAGAATTTTGCTCAGATCCCCGGCTGGCATCCTGCCGTAGATAAAGTCCTGCCGGTTGCAATCCGTCGCTGGCGCAAACACTGGTTTGGCAGTCAGCAGCGCGAAGAGCGCGTCGCGTTTAAGCGCAATTTGCAGTCGCGCCAGTATGATGTGGTTATTGACGCACAGGGCCTGATTAAAAGCGCAGCCCTGGTGACGCGTCTGGCAACCGGCACGAAGCATGGTCTGGACAGCCGCAGCGCGCGTGAGCCTTTTGCGAGCTGGTGGTACGACAGGCGCCATGAGGTCAGCAAGCAGCAGCACGCCGTTGAGCGCACGCGTGAGCTGTTTGCGAAAAGTCTGGGCTATGAAAAGCCTGCCACCCAGGGCGATTACGCCATCGCGGCACATTTTCTGACTCCCCGGATCGAAGCAGCCCCCTCCTGGCTGGTGTTTCTGCACGCCACAACCCGCGACAATAAACACTGGCCGGAAGCGCACTGGCGTGAGCTGATCAGGCTGCTGCAGCCCACCGGCCTGCAAATCAGGCTGCCGTGGGGTGCAATACATGAACAGCAGCGTGCACAGCGGCTGGCAGAGGGCTTTTCCCATGTAGAAGTCCTGCCAAAACTGACGCTGGAGCAGGTGGCGCAGCAGCTGGCAGGCGCGCGCGCAGTGGTCTCCGTCGACACCGGGCTCAGCCATCTGACCGCCGCGCTGGACAGACCCAATATTACGCTGTTCGGTCCCACCGATCCGGGTCTGATTGGCGGTTACGGCAGAAACCAGCATGCGCTGCGCCCGGTTCAGGGTGACAGCATGGCAGATATCATGCCGGATACGGTGCTGGAGACATTAAAGCAGGTGCTGGCATGAAGAAACTGCACATTATCAACTTAGGTAAAATGGGCGGCGTTGAGCGGCTGTTCCTTCAGTACATTAATGATGTCTCTGACGGAAGCGATGACGTCATCTGCATCAGCAATCAGATCGACCCGGATATTTTGCAGCAGATGCCCCGGCAGCACGTTACCTTCGCTAACCGGCTGTTTTCGCGCTTTCGTCTGAAAAGCCCGCAGTTTCTGCGCAAGCACCTGCTGCAAAAACGCGTAAATGCCAGTAATGCCGATATGATTATCGTCTGGGATCTGGTTCCCCGGCTTACCGCTAAACCCCGCAAGGCAAAACTGGTTTATTACGATCACGGCTGTTCATGGCGTTATCCAAAGAACGGCAAGACGCTTGCGTTTATGGCCATGCTGGATGGGGTTATTTCCGCTTCCCGGGCGTCGTCCAGAGTAATGCAGCACCGCTTCAATCTGCCCTGCCTGCATAAAGTCGTAATTAACCGTCTCGTTACGCCTCAGGGAATAGATCCTGCAGTGCGGCAGCTTAGCCAGCCAGTCAGAATCGGAACGGCATCACGTCAGGTGGGTCTGAAGGGGATCTCCGTTTCGCTACTGATGATGAAAGAGCTGTTAACGCGCGGGCACAATGTCACGCTTGAAATTGCCGGCAAAGGCCCTGACCGTGAAGCATTTGAAGATTTAGCGCAGCGGCTTGGCATAGCAGAGCGTGTCAGGTTCAGTGGTTTTCAGCATAATATTGCCGAATTTTTCAATCGCGTTGATATTTACATGAGCACGCCGGTGACCGAGCCTTTTGGGCTCTCATGTATGGAAGCACTCTATTTTGGCGTACCTGTAATTTTTCCTTTTGTCGACGGGCAGCCTGAAGTGATTGCAGACAAAATTTGCGGCGTCGGCTTAGCACCAAAAGTCTCTTTGAGTGAACATCAGCAGCTTACGGGAATTGATGTCAATTTCCCTTATCAGGTGTATGACCCGATAAAAGATGACATGACAGAACCGATGCTGCTTTCTCATATCGATTGTGCTGATGCGTTTGAATTTCTGATACAAAAAGAGAACTATCAGACATACAGTGAAAACGCTAAAAGCTGGACTATGAAGCACTTTGACTATGCGTATTTCAGACATGAAATAGAGAGTTCCTTAACCGAGATTGCGAATACAAAAAATGCAAATCAGTAATTACCTGGCAAGGCGTGAAGCTCCTCACTCAGCAATAAGTACCCTGATATTTTTTGGATGCGCAACTGCGCTGCTTACAGCGCCCTTTGGTGGCAGCTTTGGCCGCAACGTATTTTATATAACCAGCTATATTGCTTTTATTACCCTGGCTACCCATGCCTTATATTACGCTAAATTGCGAATAAATATCGCTTTGCCTGTAGCTATGTTACTGGTGGGTATCGCCAGTATCATCTGGACCGCGGTCTATAAACAGCCTGGTGACTTTATCAGCCTCTATCGCCAGTATCAGTCAACGGGCCGCTTGCAGATATCGGGCGCACTTATTCTTTTCTTTGTTTTAAATGATAAAAGCGATTTGCGCCAAAAAGCCATCCTTGCCGCACTGCTGACTGGCCTGGCGGTTAATGCCTATGCCATCTATCAGGGCGTCTGGCTGCATCTGCGCCGCGTTGAGCTGAACTTTGATCGGGCCACCATGGCTGCCTATATCATCAGTGCTGTTAATTTATTGTTTCTCAAAGCAATTTTGTTGCAGAAAAACAAACTTAAGCTTTTCCTTTTTCCTGCAGCCTTTCTGTTTAGTTATCTTGCCATTATTCTGACCGGCACGCGTGCGGCAATGCTTCTTTTTCCCGTAATGGCCCTGATACTAGTCTTATTTTCAAAAAATGTTATCAGCAGAAGATATAAAATCGCGCTTTTTGTCATTATTCCAGCGCTGTTTATCGCCGGCTCGCTGATATTCAAAGAAAAGATTGCTAATCGCATCGACGAGTTTCAGCAAAATATTGCAGATATGCATAAAAACCGCGGTGAAAACTCAGTTGTCTCCCGCCTGAGCATGCAGATTATTGCTCTGCAAACCGGCATCGAGTCACCTGCGGGCCAGTCAGCCGAACAGCGGGCTCTGCTGGCCAGAAAGATCATTCAGCAGCAGCCACAACTCTATGGCGCCTTACCCTACCTGACGGTTCATATGCATAACGAAGTGCTGGAAACCTTTTCGATAAAGGGTATCGCCGGCGCGCTGGCACTGGTGAACTTCTATATTATGCTGCTGGTTTATGCATTCAGGCGCGGCGGCAATGCGCTTTTACTGACGCTGGCGCTGGCATTGATCGGTTATGGGTTAAGTGATGTGATTTTCTTTAGTACAGAATGTACGCTGATCTACTGCCTCACTATTATATTTGCTTTCTCCATGATGAAAGGCCCGCATCATCAGGAAAAAAATCAATGACGAAATCGACCCCGCCTGTTTTAAGCATCATTATCCCCTGCTTTAATGCGGGGGAGTTTATTATTCCCTGCCTGCAATCGCTGTTTGCGCAACTTGAATCTGACATTGAGGTCATCATTATTGATGATGGTTCAACAGATAACTCAGTCAGCGTGATAGAAAATTTTTTGCAGGCACAACAGCACCAGGCAGTTCGGTTTCTGCAGCAGAAGAACTGTGGGATTGCTGATACCCGCAATACCGGCATGCAGCAGGCTCAGGGAAAGTTTGTCACATTTATTGATGCAGACGATATTATCAGCAGACACTATATTGCGGTTATCAGGCCGCTGCTGCTGGCTGATAATGATGATTTAATCGACTTTAACTATCAGCGTTTTGAACATCAGCCGCCTGATGAGACGGAAAAAGTCGATGTAAAATATATCGCCTATGACTTTCAGACTCTGGGGATAGATTGCCTTGAACCCCTGTTCCAAAAATCGATGTGGCATCTGTGGAACCGGGTTTACCGCCGCGCTCTGCTGAGCGGTGAAAGTTTCGCATCAGGCAGGCGCTACGAAGATGTTATCTTTACGCCTTTCCTCTATTTCAGGACAGATAAGATTACGCATCTGGACAATACGCTCTATTTTTACCGCGATAACAAAAGCGGTATTACGCGCAATGTCAGAAAAAGCGATATCGATGATCTGACCTTTGCCATGCAGAAAATGCTTGCCTGGGCAAAAGATAAAGATAATTCTCGTCAGCGTCTGGCATCCTATATGCTGATGGACTGCTTTAAAGAAATAAAGAGTATGTCGAAAATCATCTACGGCTATTACTATTATGAACGCTCTGCCATCACGCTGTTCCGCGCAGCGGCAATAATATGCAAGGGCAACTGCAGGACAAAAAAATATCTGCAGCTGCGCTTTCCTCAGGTCGATACACTCTTCTCATACCTGAAGAGCCGGTTCAGAAAGCGCAAATCTGAAACGCATCAGCGTGCATGAGCTTTTTTATGCAAGGCATACTCTGTCAGCGTCATTCCCTGTACACGCGGCTGAAGCCAGATAAACAGCTGCTCCAGATCGTCGTACAGCCTGTCGATGTCCGCCTCCGTTTTAAACGTGGGGCTGCCGTCTGGCATGAATTCAGAGGAGTGCAGCATAAACTCGATGTAATCACTGCCCTGATCGAGCGTCTGCGCAGCAACCTTTTTCATTTCATTCAGGTTGCCGCCGGTCGGGCGCAGCCAGTTAACTGAGGGACCACGCGGCTTGCCACGCAGCTGATTCCACGCCTTTTTAAACTGGTTGGTCATCGCGCCATAGCGATACTGAATGCTCATGGGCAACTCCAGCAGCGAACTGTTACCCGGCTTTGAGATATCGCTGGTGTCTATATAGTAAGCGCGATCGGGGAAATGACTATAGTCGGTTCCTCCGCTCCCCTGCGGGGCGCCGGATGAATTACGCCAGCTGACCCGGGGCGTCACGGAGCAGTCAACCAGATAACCGTTATCGATTAAAGCCTGCGCATAAACTTCGTTAAAGGCCCAGCGACCGGCGCGATGACTGGTCATTTTTTGCTGAAATGCATCCTCCAGCAACGCCGTCATAAAAGCGACCTTATCGCGTAAAACGGACTCAGGATATTCAATCAGATAGGGTTGATAACGCCAGTCATCCTGCGTCAGTTCATATTCCGGCGGGCTATACCAGGCGTGAAGATGCATACCGATCTCCCCCTGTCCGCGGGCCAGTAGATCCTGTCCGAACTCCACATAGGCAGGATCGCTCGCCATCTCGTAATTCGTCAGCCAGGTGGGTTTGAAGCCATACTTTTCGCACAGCCTCTGAAAGCGGGGCAGGAAGCTGACATTATGCGTTGTCACCTTTCCGCTGCGGTTGCGCCACAGGTTATCGCCTTCCGTATCCAGGGTAATCAAAAAGGCAGGCTTTTCCATAACTTGTCCGGTATATTTCACTGTTATCATCACTATGGTACGCACCGCCTGTGGCAGGCGCAAACTTTTCCAGCGCCGCTGGCCGGGTCAGGGAGCAGCGCTCTGATTAAACCAGAATAGCGTGAATAAAAAGCAGGGCGGATTTATCTTTAGCTGCTTACCGCGCGCAGTTATGGCAGACTTTTTACAGCATTCGTTCATTTGCCGATAAACGTACTCATATCGGAAAGATAATAGATCAGTTTCACCACCAGGCTGACAGGCAGGCAGAGGTAGATAATTTGTCGAAACGCATTTTAATGGTGATCGATGGTTTGCCCGGCGGCGGCGCCGAAAAAGTCGTCTTAACGCTGGCTGAGGGTTTTATTTCCCTAGGACATCGTGTCTCGATTTTCTCTCTGCGAAAAATATGCGATTACCCTATCCCTGCAGGCGTGGATTATCAGGTGGTGTGCGATCACAGCGTCCGCCCGTGGCGAAAAATGACAGAAACCGTACGCCGTGCGCGCTTGCTGGATGAGGCGGTACGCCAGAGTGAAGCGCTGAACGGCAAGTTCAGTTTAATCTTTTCCCACTTGCACAAAACCGATCGCATTGTCAGGCGAGCCCGATCGCTTGATTCAGCTAAAACCTGGTACTGCCTGCACGGCGTCTTTTCTGCCTCCTATCTGGGACGTAAAACAGGTTTTTCCCGCTGGTTAAAGCAGCTAAAAATACGTTATGTCTATCAGGGGCGTCAGCTGGTCGGCGTGTCGCAATATGTTATCGATGATCTGATAAAGAATGTCGGCGTCAGGCCACGCCTGACCCGCGTTATTTTCAATCCTTTCGACTTCGATCGGCTCGACGAGCTGGCGGCCGGGCCCTGCCCGCTGGCCGGCCAGAATTACCTTGTCCACGTAGGACGCATTCATGAGGCGAAACGTCAGGACCGCTTGCTTGAGGCCTATGCACGCAGCGGCATAATGGCTCCCCTGGTGTTGCTGGGTCAGGGCAGCGCGAAACTCCTGGAGGCGTTACGCCAGCAGGCACGGGACCTGGGAATTTCAGAGCGCGTCTGCTTCGAAGGCTTTCAGCAAAACCCCTATCCGTGGATCCGCCATGCTCAGATGCTGGTTATGAGTTCAGATAGCGAAGGGTTTGGCAATGTGCTGGTTGAGGCTTTACACTGCGGCACGGCGGTGGTCAGTACACGCTGCCCCGGTGGCCCGGCTGAGATCCTGACCGGCCCGCTCTCCCGCTGTCTGGCCGATCTGAACGCCGCGTCGCTGGCAGAAAAAATGCGCGATGTGTATGCCAGCCCCCCCGATTTGCAGCACCTCGATTTGAGCATTTATAGTCTGGCTACTATTTGTCAGCAATATCTGCAGCTGGATCCTGTAACAGAAACATCATTTTCAATGGCACGCCATGTTTCGAATTAAGAAATCCCCGATGGGATGCGGCCAGAATATGGGGATAATTGCTTGACCTACATTATTATATTTATCATTTTTTGCCCGATTAAATGGGTAATGAAGCTGTTCCGGACGCGTAGCGGAAAAAACCTGGTCATTCAGACCGCCAAAATTGGCGATTTTATTAATATCACTCCGCTGCTCACGCACCTCGGGAAAAGCGATGCGCTGCTGAGCAGAAGCGTTGCGCCGCTCGCCAGCAATGACACTACCCTTGAACACATCTGGTATATCGAAGAGTATCGTTCTGGCCTGCTGAAAAAGCTCAGGTTAGTCTGGCATCTGCTCAATCGCTACGACAACGTTTATCTGCTGCACCCGACCAACC
Organism: Pantoea sp. ICBG 1758; assembly: GCF_002928325.1. NCBI lineage: Bacteria > Pseudomonadati > Pseudomonadota > Gammaproteobacteria > Enterobacterales > Erwiniaceae > Pantoea > Pantoea sp. ICBG 1758. Next base: position 49,586 of record NZ_POWL01000008.1, on the reverse strand, counting down.
TGAATCTGTTTATTGCCGCCTGCTGCAATGCGGATAATAAGCAGTTTCTGTCCAGCTATCGCCGCAAGGGATATCAGAACCTCTTCTATTACACCGCAAGCGGCGAAGTGCAGCATGAAAAAAATACGCTGACGCTGGAAAACTATCTGAAGCTGGCCGATCGCTCTTTCACCAAAGAGAGCTACCCCAAACACGCGACGCTGCCGCTATGGCAGCCTGCTTCCCTGCCCGCAGAGATCACAGCGTGCGCGGGAACGCGTATCGGTATCAGTGTGACCGCCGGTAATCAGGCTAAAACCATTCCGCCAGCTATCTGGCAGCGTTTGTTTGACCACCTGAGCGATCTTCACTGCACCTTTTTTGCTTTTGGTGCGCCAAATGAACAATCGCGCGTTCAGGAGCTATTCAAAACAGCCGGGCATCGCGACAACCTGATCAGTCTGGTGGGGAAAGTGTCGCTGGAAGCGCTGCCGGCCGTTATCGGCGAAATGGATTTTTATATCGCCTCCGATTCCGGCAATGTGTACATCGCTGATGCACAGCAGGTACCGGTGATTCTGATTTATGGTCCCTGCTGCGTAGAAGAGCAGAGGCCGCTGGGCGATGTACTGCTGATTGGTCCTGACCATATCGCGCCCTCTTCTTTTGTATTTGATGCGCAATATAAATTCGCGCATCCGGTTGAACAGCTTTTCAACCTGGATCAGCGTAAGCTGAGTGATATCCACGATTTTATTCGCACCCGACAGCAGCAGCGTCTGGCGCGCCGAAACAATGAAATGACCTCATGACAGCCCAGCCAGAACATTCCACGCCATTACTCAGCCTTATCATCCCGATGTTTAATGCCGGCACTGAGTTTGCTGCCTGCCTTCAGGCGCTGTTAGCTCAGACGCTGACCGACCTTGAGATCATCATCGTCGATGATGGCTCAACTGACGGCTCCGGCGAGCAGGCAGACGCTTACGCTGCGCGCTATCCGCATATCCGTGTGATCCATCAGGCCAACGGCGGCGTGTCACGGGCGCGAAATGCCGGCCTGGCGATCGCGCGCGGTAAGTACGTCAGCTTTCCCGACGCCGATGACACCATGGATGCAGCGATGTATCAGACGCTGACGGAGATGGCAGAGCGTGATGGACTTGACGCAGCACAGTGCAACGCCGAGTGGTATTTCAAAGCGAGCCAGCGTACCAGACCGCTTATTCCTCACGATCGTCTCACCAGCACCGCTGTGCTGAGCGGACCTGAGTGGCTGAACACCGCGCTCAAAACGCGGCGTTACATGCATGTTGTCTGGCTCGGCATCTATCGCCGTGAGCTGATTACGCGCTGCAATCTGCTGTTTGAGCCGGGACTGCATCATCAGGATATTCCCTGGACCACGGAATTTATGTTTAACGCCACGCGCGTGCGCTATACCGATCGCGTGCTCTATCGCTACTACATGCATGACGCTTCCATCAGCAACCGTAAACGCACCGGCCAGCGCAACGTAGAGTATCAGCGTCACTATCTGAAAATTGCCCGGATGCTGGAAGAGCTGAACCAGCGTTATCGCCGTCATATCCGCATTTATCCGGCATTTCACTACCAGATCACGCATGAAGCGCTCAGCGTCTGTCACGCTATCCGGCGCGAGCCTGAAGCGGAAGCACGGCAGGCGATGCTGGCGGATCTGTTCAGTACAGGGACGCATAAACGTATGCTGCGCAATGCGCGCGGCCTGAAACAGTGGTATCAGCTGCTGCTGTGGCTGAGCCGCATTTATCGCTGGCGCCAGAAATAAGCACCACTGCTCGCTTTAACCCCTTTCGGGTTTGCCCTACAATCGGCTCACTGAATCCTGAGATCAATAAGTATGGCAAGCCCGATTCCAGCCCGGTTCACACCACAATCTATTTTAGTGATCAAACTGCGCCATCATGGTGACATGCTGCTGACAACGCCTGTCATCAATGCGCTGCGCGCGCGTTATCCTGATGCACATATCGATGTGCTGCTCTATAAAGAAACCCGGCCGATGCTGGAAGCGCATCCGGCAATTCGCCAGCTGCATATTATCGATCGCAGCTGGAAAAAAGAGGGCAGCCTGCAGAAACTGCGCCATGAACTGGCGCTGCTCTCCGCCGTTCGCGCCTGCCGCTACGATCTGGTGATCAACCTCGCCGACCAGTGGCGCAGCGCCATTATTACCGGCCTGTCAGGTGCTGCGGTGCGCATCGGCTTTGCCTATCGCAAACGCGACAACGCCCTCTGGCGCTGGTGCCACAATCAGCGCGTCCCTACCACCCGGCATCATCAGCTGCATACGGTTGAACAGAATATGAGCGCGCTGGCTCCGCTCGGAATCGACGTAACAAATGCAGTCGCGTCGATGCATTTCAGCGAAGCCGATCGGCAGAAAGTAGATGTTTTGCTGGCGCAGCAGCAGATCGCCGGGCCGTTTATTGTGCTGCAGCCTACGTCGCGCTGGGTATTTAAATGCTGGGACGATGAAAAGATGGCGCAGCTGATCACGGCGCTCTCTGATGAAGGGCATACCCTGGTGCTGACGGCAGCGCCGGATAAAAAAGAGCTGGCGATGATAGCGCATATTCAGTCGCTCTGCTCCGCCTCACGCGTGGTATCCCTTGCCGGCCAGTTGTCGCTGCCGCAGCTGGCCGCGCTAATCGACGCGGCGCAGCTCTTTATTGGTGTCGACTCTGCGCCGATGCATATGGCCGCGGCGCTGGATACGCCCTGCCTGGCGCTGTTCGGACCGACAAAGCTGCAGCACTGGCGCCCGTGGGGCAATAATAACCGGGTGATCTGGGCAGGTGATTATGCACCGCTGCCGTCGCCCGACTCGATCGACACCCGCACGGAGCAGCGCTATCTTTCCGCGATTCCGGTCGCCGATGTGCTGACCGCCGCAAGGAGCTATTTGCATGAATAAAATACGTCTGGCTATCGTCCGGCAGAAATATCGCCCGGACGGCGGGGCCGAACGCTTTATTTCACGCGCGCTGGAAGCGCTGGATAGCGAGCAGCTGGATCTCAATATCATTACCCGCAGCTGGCAGGGCGCGCCCAATCCCGCCTGGCATCTGCATATCTGCAACCCGGCAAAGTTTGGCCGTATCTCCCGCGAACGCGGTTTTGCACGTGCAGCGCGCGCCTGCTGGGAGCGGGAGCAGTTTGACCTTGTTCAGAGTCACGAGCGCATCGCCGGGTGCGATATTTTTCGTGCCGGCGACGGCGTGCATCGGGTCTGGTTAGAGCAGCGGGCGCGCATTGTTTCCCCGTGGCAGCGTCTGAGCGCAGCGCTCAGCCCGTACCATCGCTATGTGCTGCAGGCTGAAGCGGAGATGTTTAACGACCCGTCACTCAAAGCGGTGATCTGCAACTCTGAGATGGTGAAGCGGGATATCCTGCGCCATTTCACGCTGGATGCCGGCAATATTCACGTGATCCACAATGCCATTGACAGCAAACGCTTTCAGCCCGCGACATCCAGCCTGCGCCATGCGGCGCGCCATCAGCTGCGGCTGCCGCAGGACGCGCACGTGATGATCTACGTCGGCTCCGGGTTTGAGCGCAAGGGGCTGAAAGCAGCAATTGAAGCGGTGGCGCAAACCGATCGCTATCTGATTGTGGTCGGTCAGGATAAACAGCTGTCGCGCTATCAGCAGCTGGCAAACCAGCTTAACTGTCTTGACCGCCTGCGCTTTGCCGGCGTTCAGCAGGATGTGCAGCCGTTCTATCACGCCGCCGATGCGCTGCTGCTGCCAACGCTGTACGATCCGTTTCCGAATGTGGTTCTGGAAGCCATGGCCTGCGGACTGGCGGTGATCACCAGCACTGGCTGCGGCGGAGCCGAGTTTATCCGCCATGGTGAAGAGGGCTTTGTCTGCGACGCGCTGGATATTCGCGCGTTAAAAGAGGCCGTGCTGGCGGTGCCTGCCCTGTCAGATGACAACCGTATGGGCGCCGCCGCCCGCCGCCGGGTGGAACCTTACGGGCCTGAGCGGCTGGCAGATGCGCTGACCTCGCTCTACCAGCGCGTGCTGAGCCAGCGCTGACGAAGTGATGTGAGCAGGCGGTGAATTTCTGATAGTATGCCGCCTTTCTCCGGTTTTTTGACGCGAATATGTCGTAACGATAACTATGACGACCCTGTATACCGCCCTGCTCTATCTGATTCAGCCATTTATCTGGCTGCGCCTGTGGCTGCGCGGTCGCAAAGCGCCGGCCTACCGTAAACGCTGGGCTGAGCGATATGGCTACTGCACCGGCAAGGTTGAGCCGCACGGTATCGTGCTGCATTCAGTATCGGTAGGTGAAACGCTGGCTGCAGTACCGCTGGTGCGGGCGCTGCGCCATCGCTATCCGTCACTGCCCATCACCGTGACCACCATGACGCCCACCGGCTCAGAGCGCGCGCAGTCGGCATTTGGTAAAGATGTGCACCATGTTTACCTGCCGTACGATCTGCCCGGTGCCATTAACCGGTTTCTGGATACGGTTGATCCGCGTCTGGTGATCATCATGGAAACCGAGCTGTGGCCAAATATCATTCGCATCCTGCACCAGCGCGAGATTCCGCTGGTCATCGCCAACGCCCGTCTCTCTGAGCGTTCCGCCCGCGGCTATAAAAAGCTGGGTGGCTTTATGCGCGATCTGCTGCAGAGCATCACGCTTATCGCGGCGCAGAACAGCGAAGATGGCGACCGCTTTCTCAGCCTGGGCCTGAAACGGTCGCACCTGGCGGTCACCGGCAGCCTGAAATTTGATATCTCCGTTACGCCAGAGCTGGCGGCCAGAGCCGTTACGCTGCGGCGTCAGTGGGCATCGCGCCGTCCGGTGTGGATTGCCACCAGCACTCACGAAGGTGAAGAGGCCATCGTGCTGGATGCCCACCGCCAGCTGCTGCAGCAGTTTCCCGATCTGCTGCTGATCCTGGTGCCGCGTCATCCGGAACGCTTTAAGGATGCGTGCCATCTGACGCAAAAGCGCGGCTTTACGTTTATGCTGCGCAGCAGCGGTGCGGTTCCTTCCGCCGCCACACAGGTCGTGATTGGCGACACCATGGGCGAGCTGATGCTGCTGTATGGCATTGCCGACCTCGCTTTTGTCGGCGGCAGTCTGGTTGAACGCGGCGGTCATAACCCGCTCGAACCTGCTGCTCATGCCATCCCGGTGTTGATGGGGCCGCACACCTGGAACTTCAAAGATATCTGCGCCAAATTGCAGCAGGCAGAGGGGCTGATCACGGTCAGCGACGCCGCTGCGCTGGAGAAAGAGGTCGCCAATCTGCTGCAGGATGATGACTATCGTCGCTATTATGGCCGTCACGCCGTTGAGGTTTTGCATCAGAATCAGGGCGCGCTGCAGCGCCTGCTGCAGCTGCTGGAGCCTCATCTGCCACCGCGAGCACACTAATTTATGTCACAACGCCAACGTCTTTCGGTCGTGATGATCGCCCGGAATGAAGCTGAACTTCTGCCTGACGCGCTGGCATCTGTTGCCTGGGCCGATGAAATTATCCTGCTCGATTCGGGCAGCAGTGACGCCACTGCAGAGATTGCCCGGGCGCAGGGCGCGCAGGTGTATGAAGCGCTGCCGTGGGCAGGCTATGGCAAGCAGCGCCAGCGCGCGCAGGCATTCGCTACCGGAGAGATGATCCTGATGCTGGATGCTGACGAGCGCGTGACTCCGGCGCTGCGCCGCTCAATTGAGCAGGTGCTGTGCCAGCCGCCTTCTGCCACGGTTTATAGCCTTAGCCGCAGCAATTTTTTCCTCGGCCGTTTTATGCGTCACAGCGGCTGGTATCCGGATCGCGTGATGCGTCTCTATCCGCGCCATCTCAGCTATAACGACAATCTGGTGCATGAGTCGCTGGAGACGCAGGGCGCGCCCGTGGTGGCGCTGCCTGGCGATCTGGCGCACCTCACCTGCCGCGATCTGATAACGTTTCAGCGTAAGCAGATGAACTATGCCGAAGCCTGGGCGCAGGAGCGCTTTCAGCGCGGCAAGCGCTGCGGCCTGTTCGCCATTTTCTCCCATACGCTGGGGGCGTTTGCTAAAACGCTGCTGCTGCGCGCCGGCTTTCTTGACGGGAAGCAGGGCTGGATCCTGGCAGTGGTTAACGCACAGTACACGTTCAATAAATATGCCGCGCTCTGGGCGCTGCACCATACTTCTGCACAAGGCCGCGTATGAGTACGAAAGCGATATATCCCGGCACGTTTGACCCGATGACGCTCGGACACCTTGATATTGTCACGCGCGCGGCCCGCATGTTTGATCGCCTGGTCGTGGCGATTGCTGCCAGCCCCGGTAAGAAACCGCTGTTTACGCTGGACGAACGCGTCGATTTAGCGCGTCAGGCCACAGCGCACCTGACTAACGTTGAGGTCGTGGGCTTTAATGAGCTGATGGCTGATTTTGCCCGGACGCAGCAGGCGAACGTACTGGTCCGCGGCGTGCGGGCGGTGGCTGATTTTGAGTACGAATCACAGCTGGCACAGATGAACCGCCATCTGCTGCCCGCGCTGGAAACGGTGTTTCTGCTGCCGTCGCAGGGCTTCTCATTTGTGTCGTCATCGCTGGTTAAAGAGGTGGCGCGTCACGGCGGTGACGTACAGGCATTCCTGCCTGCCGTCATTCATCAGGCGCTGCTGGCCAGACTGCAGCAGCCGTGATCAGTGCTGGCAGTGCGGACACCAGAAGGTGCTGCGCTGTCCATGCCGGCCGCTGAGGATCGGCGTGCCGCAGGCGCGGCAGGGTTCGCCAGCGCGGCCGTAAACCTGCAGCTGCTGAGCAAAATAGCCAGGCTTTCCGTCGGTCTGTAAAAAATCGCGCAGCGTGGTGCCTCCCTGCTCAATGGAGCGCAGCAGCACCGCTTTTATCGTGTCCACCAGCAGCGTCGCTTCCGCCTCGCTCAGGCTTCCCGCCGCCCGATCCGGCAGTATACCGGCGGTGAACAGCGACTCACTGGCGTAAATATTGCCCACCCCGACCACAATTTTATTGTCCATCAGCCACTGCTTGATGGCGGTACGCTTGCCGCGCGAGCGGGTAAACAGATAGTCACTGCTGAAGGCGTCGCTCAGCGGCTCCGGTCCAAGATGGGCCAGCACGCTGCTGCCCGCCGGATCGGCGCTCCAGAGCCACGCGCCAAAACGTCGCGGATCGGTATAGCGCAGCACTTTGCCGTTACTCATGACCAGATCGACATGGTCATGCTTTTCTGCCGGCTGTTCACCGGGCAGAATGCGCAGGCTGCCGGACATGCCGAGATGAATGATGATCCAGCCATGGGGCAGCTCCAGCAGCAGATACTTTGCCCGCCGCTGCACGCTCAGTACCGGCTGATCGCTCAGCGCGTGTATTTCACTGGAAACCGGCCAGCGCAGGCGCGCATTGCGCACAATAGCGTGCAGAATGGTTTCCCCCACCAGGTGAGGCTCAATACCGCGTCGGCTGGTTTCTACCTCAGGTAATTCAGGCATCGCATCTCCTCAACGTGTTGACATAGCGCACAAACAAAAAACCCGGCCGGAGCCGGGTTTTTCGCAAGAACACCAAAATTACTTAATTTTGGCTTCTTTGTAGATCACGTGCTGACGTACAACCGGATCGAACTTTTTCAGTTCCAGTTTCTCAGGTTTAGTACGCTTGTTCTTCGTGGTGGTATAGAAGTGACCTGTACCAGCAGAGGAAACCAGCTTGATCTTCTCACGAATACCTTTAGCCATGATTCAGTTCCTTAGTACTTCTCACCACGGGCGCGGATTTCGGCCAGAACCGTATCGATGCCCTTTTTATCAATAACACGCATACCTTTAGCAGATACACGCAGAGTAACGAAGCGCTTCTCGCTCTCAACCCAGAAACGGTGAGAGTGCAGGTTCGGCAGGAAACGGCGTTTCGTCGCGTTCATTGCGTGGGAACGGTTGTTACCGGTCACCGGACGCTTTCCAGTTACCTGGCAGACTCGTGACATTTCTATTCTCCAAAAATCAAATCAGCTCGAGCTTTAAAAACATAGGTTTTGGCCGCCTCGTCAGGCCTTAGCCCGCCAGGCGAGTTCCATGTGAACCCGCTAAGCTGGCCCAAACGCCAAACCCGAGATTCTCAAAGGTGGCGTAGTATACGCCGCTCAGCTCAAGTGCTCAAGTCCCGAACAGATAAAGATCCCTCCGGATCGCGCAAAAACGCCGCATTTCTGCCCGATTGAGGCGTAAAACTATAGCCAGCCGCGCTCAGCGAATGAGGTAAACTCGCCGTGACCGATCACCAGATGGTCCAGCAGGCGAATACTCAGCAGCGCGCAGGCCTGGGCAATTTTGGTGGTAATTTCCCGATCGGCACGGCTCGGATCGGCGTGTCCCGAAGGGTGATTGTGCGCCAGAATCACCGCTGCAGCGTTAATTTTCAGCGCTTCCCGCACAATTTCGCGCGGATGAACCTCCACGCTGCTGATTGAGCCGGAAAACATCTTCTGCGCCTGCAATACGCGATGCTGGTTATCAAGAAACAGCACCATGAAAATTTCCCGCTTCTCATGCGCCAGTACGCTTTGCAGATAGTGACGTGTGACCTGCGGATTCTCCATCACATTTTCACGCGCCAGCTGGCTGGCAAAAAAACGCCGTCCCAGCTCGGCTATCGCGTGCAGCTGGGTCAGCTTTGCCCGGCCAACGCCTTTAATCAGGCTCAGTTCTCGCTCGCTGGCGGTCATGATGCGATACAGTGAGCCAAACTCATTGAGCATCTGCCGCGCCAGCGTCATAACGCTGATGCCGCGCGTACCGGTGCGCAGAAAAATCGCCAGCAGCTCGGCATCATCCAGCGACTCTGCGCCCGCCTGTATCAGTTTTTCCCGTGGTGCCAGTTTCTTCATTGCGCTACTCCCTGTGGCGGAGCGTCAGGATGCGCGCTGGCGGTCAGCGATGCCAGTGCTGCATTTCTCTTTTCAGAGATGCCTCGCAAAGGGCACGGTCGGTGAACAGGCGGCCGGGCGGTTTTATGATAAAGTTGGCCTGTCTGCTGCGCCGGGCGCGGCATCATGCGTTAAGTTGAGGCAAACAACATGACTGGATTAGCCGGGAAAAAAATTCTGCTGGGCGTCAGCGGCGGTATCGCTGCATACAAAGCGCCGGAGCTGGTGCGACGTCTGCGCGATCGCGGCGCCGAGGTGCGCGTAATGATGACCTCCGCAGCCCGCGCCTTTATTACCCCGCTCAGTCTGCAGGCGGTCTCCGGCTACCCGGTGTTTGATGACCTGCTCGATCCCGCTGCCGAAGCCGCAATGGGCCATATTGAGCTGGCGAAATGGGCTGACCTGATTGTACTGGCTCCCGCCTCGGCTGATTTAATCGCCCGCATAACTGCCGGGATGGCTAACGATCTGGTGACTACCGCCTGTCTCGCCAGCGACGCGCCGCTGGCGCTGGTACCGGCGATGAATCAGCAGATGTACCGTGCCGCCATTACGCAGGAGAACCTGCAGCGCCTGCAGCAGCGCGGCGTCATGATCTGGGGACCGGATAGCGGCAGCCAGGCGTGCGGTGACACAGGACCAGGCCGTATGCTCGATCCGCTGGCGATTGTGGCGCATGCGCTTGAGTGGGCCGAGCCAGCCCGCGATCTGCAGCATCTCAGTATCATGATTACCGCGGGTCCGACCCGCGAAGCGCTGGATCCGGTGCGCTATATCAGCAACCATAGCTCAGGCAAAATGGGCTACGCGATAGCCGCCGCCGCGGCCCGGCGCGGTGCGCGCGTCACGCTGGTCTCCGGTCCGGTCACGCTGGCCGCCCCCGCCGGCGTGCAGCGTATCGACGTGACGACCGCGCTGGAGATGCAGGCGGCGGTCATGGCGCAAATCGGCCAGCAGCATATCTTTATTGCCAGTGCCGCCGTGGCGGACTATCGCGCGGCAACCGTTGCAGCTGAAAAAATGAAAAAACAGGGTGACGACGATAACGTCACGCTGCAGCTGGTGAAGAATCCGGACATTGTCGCCGGCGTGGCGGCACTGCAGGAGAATCGTCCCTACGTGGTGGGATTTGCCGCCGAAACCCGGAATGTGGAAGAATACGCGCGGCAAAAACGCGTACGGAAAAATCTGGATCTGATTTGCGCTAACGATGTCGCGCAGGCGGGTCAGGGTTTTAACAGCGACACCAATGCGCTTCACCTTTTCTGGCAGGAGGGAGAAAAACGCTTACCGCTCAGCGATAAGTCGCTCCTTGGCCAACAGTTAATAGACGAGATAGTCAGCCGTTATGATGAAAAAAATAGACGTTAAAATTCTTGATGCGCGCGTTGGCAGCGACTTTCCGCTGCCCGCTTACGCCACCTCTGGTTCTGCAGGTCTCGACTTACGCGCCTGCCTTGATGAGGCACTGGAGATCGCGCCAGGTATGACTACCCTGGTACCAACCGGCCTCGCCATCCACATCGCTGACCCGACGCTGGCCGCGGTGATCCTGCCGCGCTCCGGCCTGGGCCACAAGCACGGTATCGTGCTTGGTAATCTGGTCGGCCTGATCGATTCTGACTACCAGGGACAGCTTATGGTTTCAGTCTGGAACCGCGGTCAGGAGCACTTTACCCTGCAGCCGGGCGATCGTCTGGCGCAACTGGTGTTTGTGCCGGTAGTACAGGCGGAATTTAACCTGGTCGAAGATTTTGACACCAGCGATCGCGGTGCAGGCGGGTTTGGCCACTCTGGCCGTCAGTAAGTTACCACTCTTCATTTAGCCATCTTGTTAACGCATGTCGCTGCAGGTAATTACCTGTGGCAGACAGGCAGGTATTGCCTGTATTTAATGAATTTCAGGGGTGTTGAAGGTCATGGCAGAGAAAAAAGTCGCGAAAAGGAATCGTCGCGAAGAGATTTTGCAGACGCTGGCGCAGATGCTGGAGTCAGGGGATGGCACCCAGCGAATTACCACCGCCCGGCTGGCCGCTAACGTAGGCGTTTCCGAGGCGGCCCTCTACCGCCACTTCCCCAGTAAAACACGGATGTTTGACAGTCTGATTGAGTTTATCGAAGAGAGTCTGATTACCCGCATCAATCTGATCCTGAATGACGAAAAAGAGACCACGACACGATTGCGTCTGATTGTGCAGCTGATCCTGGGATTTGGTGAGCGTAATCCGGGGCTGACGCGTATTCTGACCGGCCACGCGCTGATGTTTGAACAGGATCGCCTGCAGGGACGTATCAACCAGCTGTTTGAGCGCATTGAAACGCAGATGCGTCAGGTGATGCGCGAAAAGAAAATCCGCGACGGAGAGGGGTTCCGGACAGATGAGGCCCTGCTGGCCAGCCAGCTGCTGGCGTTTTGTGAAGGCCTGCTGTCGCGCTTTGTCCGTTCTGAGTTTCGCTACAGTCCGACCGCGGAGTTTGACAGCCGCTGGCCGCTGATAGCCGCGCAGCTGATTTAACCTCTTGCCTGCCGGGCCAGGCGTGCATCAGCGCGCATGCTGCGGCCGTCACTGATGGCGGCCGCAGCGCGGTTTCAGATACCGTATTCGTTACGGTAAGCGCGTACCTTCGCCAGATGGTCTGCCATCTCCGGCTTCTCAGCCAGATAATCAATCAGATCGCTCAGGGTAATAATGGCGGTAACCGTACAGTGATAGTCGCGCTCGACTTCCTGAATCGCTGATATCTCCCCGCGCCCGCGCTCCTGGCGATCGAGTGAAATCAGGACGCCAGCCAGCGTGGCATGATGCGCGCTGATAATGTCCATCGATTCGCGAATCGCCGTACCGGCGGTGATCACATCATCAACCAGCATCACTTTGCCTTCCAGCGGGCTGCCCACCAGCAAACCGCCTTCACCGTGATCTTTTGCTTCTTTACGGTTAAAGCAGTAGGGCACGTCGCGATCGTGATGGTCGGCCAGCGCCACGGCGGTGGTCGTGGCGATGGGAATACCTTTATACGCCGGGCCAAACAGCAGGTCGAAACTGACACCGCCGTCAACCAGCGCCTGCGCATAGAAACGCCCCAGCAGGGCCAGATCGCGTCCGCTGTTAAACAGGCCGGCATTAAAAAAGTAGGGGCTTTTTCGCCCCGACTTCAGGGTAAACTCACCAAATTTCAGCACCCCTTTATTCAGGGCAAATTCAATAAACTGACGCTGCCAGGCTTTCATCTCTCACTCCTCAAATAAAGAAAAGGCGACCCGGGGGTCGCCTTAGTACATCAACTGGATAGCGCAGCCTTCTGCGCCTGAATCAACTGTTCAATCCCGCCTCGCGCCAGCGCCAGCAGTGTTAATAGCTCCTCGTGGCTGAACGGCTCGCCTTCTGCGGTGCCCTGCACCTCAATCATGCGGCCATCTTCCATCATCACCACGTTCATATCCGTTTCCGCTGCGGAATCTTCAACATACTCCAGATCGCACAGCGCCTCGCTGCCAACGATACCGACGGAGATAGCGGCTACCATGCCTTTCAGCGGGCTGCTCTTCAGTTTACCTGCGGCAACCAGCGCATTCAGCGCATCCGCCAGCGCCACGCAGGCACCGGTAATTGACGCGGTACGCGTGCCGCCGTCCGCCTGAATTACATCGCAATCCAGCGTGATGGTGTATTCACCCAGCGCGGCGAGGTCAACCGCAGCACGCAGCGAGCGGGCAATCAGACGCTGGATCTCCAGCGTACGGCCACCCTGCTTGCCTTTGGCCGCTTCGCGCGCCATGCGGCTGTGGGTTGAACGCGGCAGCATGCCATATTCTGCGGTTACCCAGCCCTGACCTTTACCCTTAAGAAAACGCGGCACGCCTTCCTCGACGGTCGCGGTGCAGAGCACTTTGGTTTCACCAAATTCAACCAGAACCGAGCCTTCGGCGTGTCTGGTGTAGTGACGGGTAAGGGTAACGGGACGCACTTCAGAAGTGCTACGGCCTGCAGGACGCATAGGTTCTCTCCGGCTTGCTTGAGTTTGGCTGCGCATTATACGGACTTCAGCCGCAGCTGTCCCGCGCGCGTGGAGCAGATCGACGATTCTCTTTCTGCTCAGCGGACAGCGGCGCAGACCAGCGTATCGATGCGGGTAGTGGTTTTGGCGTTAAAGCGCGTACGATACCGGTCGCGCGCGCGCTCAATCACGGCAGAAAAGGCGACATCCGGCGGATAGAGCAGCACTACAACCCGGCGCGCTTCTCCCTTTCCTGCGGCGTCATAGCTTGTCAGCGTATCGCCAAAGTGCGGCATCAGCTCCTCACGCAGAAACGGCTGCCATTCCCGCTCCGGCACTGCACTCAGCCACAGCGTGGTCTGCATCATCATCTCTCCGGCACCACACAGCGCCACCGGTGCGTTGTGCTGCGGGATCGGCTGCAGGCGCGCGGGTGCAGTCTGACATCCGGCCAGCAGCAGCAGTGCCACCAGGCTGCAAAAAGACTTATACGGAGTACGAAACAGATCGGACATCATCATCGCCGGGTAATATGCTCGCTCAGGATCAGTAGGCCTGCTCTAAACATAGCAGCGTTTTGCTATCCCTATCCCGCCGCACCGCACGCCGCTATAATGCGCAGAACATTCCCTGAAAGAGTACAAGCTTATGATCCGCAGTATGACCGCTTACGCCCGTCGCGAAGCCAAAGGCAGCTGGGGCAGCGCGACCTGGGAACTGCGCTCGGTGAACCAGCGCTATCTGGAAACCTATATTCGCCTGCCGGAACAGTTCCGCGGCCTGGAGCCGGTGATCCGCGAGCGCATCCGCACCCGCCTGACGCGCGGCAAAATTGAGTGCCATCTGCGTTTTGATGCCGATCCGGGCGCACAGGGCGAGCTGCAACTGAACGAAGCGCTGGCAAAACAGCTGGTGCAGGCTGCCAACTGGGTAAAAATGCAGAGCGATGAGGGTGCCATTAATCCGCTGGATATTCTGCGCTGGCCGGGTGTAATGTCAGCACCGGAGCAGGATCTGGACGCCATTAATGCTGAGTTGCTGACGGCGCTGGATGGCGCGCTGGATGACTTTATCGAAGCGCGTGAAAGTGAAGGTAACGCGCTGAAGAGTCTGATTGAGCAGCGTCTTGCGGGCGTATCGCAGGAAGTCAGCAAAGTACGTGCGCAGATGCCGGACGTGCTGAAATGGCAGCGCGAACGCCTGGTGACCCGGCTGGAAGAGGCAGAAGTTCAGCTGGAGAATAATCGTCTGGAGCAGGAACTGGTCATGATGGCCCAGCGCGTTGACGTGGCGGAGGAGCTGGATCGCCTCGACGCGCATGTTAAAGAGACCTACAACATCCTGAAGAAGAAGGAAGCGGTCGGCCGTCGCCTCGACTTTATGATGCAGGAGTTTAACCGCGAGTCGAACACCTTAGCCTCTAAATCGATCAATGCAGATATCACCGCTTCAGCCATTGAGCTGAAGGTGCTGATTGAGCAGATGCGCGAGCAGATTCAGAACATCGAATAACGTTTCATCTGCCAGCCTCAGCAGCATCTCTGCCTGAGCCCGCAGCAGCGGGTTCAGGCAGCAACCCTTTCGCTAGACTATTTTTTATCTTTTGCAATGTAAGCATTGTGCGTGCAATGATGTACAGCTGTGTCTGCTGCTGACCTGTCCTGACATATCTGCGGTATCTTCAGCATTAATACTGCTATTTTATCTGATTGATTTTACTTAATTAATAGAAAACTCATCCTTCCTGCAGCCGGTAATGTCCCAGGTTCCATAAATTCCATCAATCCTAAAGATACTAAAGTTAGCAGAATTCCTAAGGCACTATTTGCTAAAGTGCCGGTCGTAATTACTACAGTTGTACCGCACCAGGAACCATGGACCGACTTCTTAGCGCGTTACATTTACTCTACCTATGAAGGTGCTATGAAGAAAACCGGACAGTTTCGCTCCACACTGCTGCATCCCCGTTACTGGTTTACCTGGTTCGGTCTGGCCGTGCTCTGGCTGCTGGTGCAGCTTCCCTATCCCGTTCTGATCCGTCTCGGGGCAACGGCGGGTAAACTCTCGCGCCATTTCCTCAAGCGGCGCGAACGCATCACCCGTCGCAATATTGAACTCTGCTTCCCGCATATTAATGAAGAAGAGAAAGAGGTCATGATTGCCGGCAACTTTGAGTCGCTCGGCATGGCGCTGGCGGAAACCGGTATCGCATGGTTCTGGTCAGATGCGCGGGTTCGTCGTCTGTTTGACGTCAGCGGCATTGCTAACCTGCAGAATGCGCAGAATCAGCAGCGCGGCGTGATGGTTATCGGCGTGCACTTTATGTCGCTGGAGCTGGGCGGCCGCATTACCGGTCTCTGTCAGCCAATGATGGCCATGTATCGTCCGCATAACAATCAGGCGATGGAGTGGGCGCAGACCAGAGGCCGTATGCGTTCCAATAAAGCGATGATTGACCGTCGCGATCTACGCGGCATGGTGCAGGCGCTGAAGCAGGGCGAAGCCGTCTGGTTTGCACCCGATCAGGATTACGGTCCGAAAGGCAGCGTATTTGCACCGCTGTTTGCAGTAGAGAAAGCCGCTACCACGAACGGTACTTTTGTTCTGTCGCGTCTTGCGCGGCCCGCAATGCTGACGATTGTCCTGATCCGCAATCCGGATAAAACCGGATACCAGCTCATCATTCAGCCGGAACTGGAAGGCTATCCGCATGAAGATGAAGCCGCTGCCGCTGCCTATATGAACAGAGTGATTGAAAAAGAGATCCTGCGCGCGCCGGAGCAGTACCTGTGGCTGCATCGTCGTTTCAAAACGCGTCCGCCAGGTGAAGCCTCTCTTTACGTCTGATCTGCGCAATAACGGTCCGCATGCATTTCCTCTTTCGTGCGGACTGCCGCTCCGGTAATCAGGATCCACCCGCTGGCAGCATCCGCTGCCGGCTGCCCTGCCCCCTCACGTAACAGCCATCCTCCTGCCGGCGGCGCGGCTTCACCGGCCATAGCGCAAAAAACCTCTGCTGCACCACACTTTTTCTGTTGCGTCATAGGCAGCCCGGTCAGCTTCCGATAGGGTGAGTTCATTATGAATGACACTGCCTCAGGAGGCATTATGCTGCCCTCACAGACTCTCACGCTTACCGTGCCGCGTAACTGGCTGGATCTGTATGAAACCATCTGGCAACCCACCTGTTTTGCAAAATGGGTAAGCGACCTGAACGGCGCAACACTGGTGCAGGAGGGACAATACTGGCGGGCAAAGCGCGGAGAGAATTCGCTGAAACTGCGTTTTACCCCGCATAATCCGTTTGGCGTTATGGACTACTGGACAGATAACGGCAGCGGTAAAGAGCGCTACATGCCGATGCGCGTGATTGCTAATGGCCAGGGAGCTGAACTTGTGGCCGTGCTCTACTGTCAGCCTTTTACTTCCGATGCGCACTTCGTGCAGGAAGTGGCGGCCCTGCGCGCCGACATGGAAAGATTACTTTATCTTTTAACTCACTAGAATCAAACGCTTACATAAATCCTGATTTCCCAGCCATTGCTGGGCGCAATTACAAAAAAAACTGCATTTTTTTTGCGCAGTACTCCTTAACTGTTTCGTGGTTTTTTCTCCGATTTCAGCACCGTATCCCCAGCCAGGCTAAAGCGTTGTTAACAGGAAAATTCCTGGCTGACCGCATGACGTAATCCTGTAAAGGTATTGATATAAAAAGATATTCATATCATTTGGAGGTCAGGCGCTGAGAGAAATAAGACAGTTTCCTGAAAATATTAATTAGTCAGAAACATCGCTGCTTAACTATTTTAATGCATAGTCTGAAACCATTAATTTCTAAAGTTTGTTTATAGGAATTTTCTCATGGTGTTAAATTAAATAAAAAACTGTATAACGTATTCACACACAGCAAGACTTAATAATAAAAACAGGGAAAAACATGGATCGCTCAACTTATCCTTTGTTGTCAGAAAAAGAATTCGTTGAGATTGCCAGACGGATGCTGGCCGGGGATTATAATAATACAAAAGGATTTTATAACGATCTCACGGATTTCCTCCGTACCGGAGGAGATACCGTGCAGACAAAAGAAATAATAAACGCCTGCGGTATTGCGCTATTTTCAGAACACCATTTGCTGCAGTGTATTTATAAATGGCAAAACCTGAAAGGTATCTCAGGATTGCGTCAGGATGTGCTGCACTAAGGTGCAGGGCGTGCCGCTTCTGCTCTGTACAACTCCTTAACTGTGATGGTACATGTACCATAATGAGCATACTGTGGCGATACGTGAAAGAGAGCTGTCCAGCGCCAAATGGTCGCTTCTCTCTTCAGCAAAAATTATTGGCATTGGCGTTTTACAATTGACGCTGCTGGCGCAGACTTTGCAGGCGAATGAATTAAACCTGCTGGTTATCGCCATACTGGCTCTGCTGGTTATCGATACACTTGCCGATCGCGGCTTTAATAATAAAATAATTCGCAAAATAAGCTTTAATAATAGCGAAATGTCCGTTCTTTACTGGGGGAGTATTTTTACCGGCTTATTTATTTTTGCAGCATTGTTTATTGGCAGTGACATTTATAGCGCTATAGCGCAGCAGCCGCATCTTGCGGTTATGCTGGAGATGATGTCGGTAATATTTATTATTATCCCGCAGGGGCAGCACTACCGGGCTATCCTGCAGCGGGAAAAGCAGTTTACGCGTATCGCTTTTATCGAGATCACCTCGGTAGCAGCGGGCCTGGCGGCAACACTCTTTACGGTGTGGCTGATGCCGTCGGCGCTATGCGCGGTCTGGGGATACCTTGCGCTGGTCTCCGTCAGAATGCTGCTCTGTTGCTACTACGGTCGCGCCTGGTTCCAGCCTGCGTACCGTTTTAGCCTGAAAGAATTCGCCAGCGTGCGAGCAAGAAACGGATAATAACAACAAGTCTGTATGGTGGGCTCTGGGCATCTGTCCGATGCGTTCGCGTGCTGGTTAACAGCACGCTTTTTTCTTTTCTGCGCTGCAGGCGATTTAATCGATCCTCGTCTGAAAACAGGCTTCCCCGCATCATATTTTTTTATCACAAATATTGACGCATTTCGTTTATCCCCTTCCCTGCCTGCCTTTTCTTAATCATCACATTACCTATTCTAATCTGACGCCGTTCAGTTGAAAAAATCTCAATAGTCTCTGCGCCGCGGAGGCTTTAGCCTTGCCGGCCAGACTGCTGGAGCCCCCCATGCTATTAACTGTTCTCTACCTTATCGGCATTACCGCTGAAGCGATGACCGGCGCACTGGCTGCAGGCCGGCGCAAAATGGATCTGTTTGGCGTTATTATCATCGCTTCTGTCACCGCAATCGGAGGCGGCTCGGTGCGCGATATTCTGCTGGGTCACTACCCGCTCGGCTGGGTAAAGCATCCGGAGTACATCATGATTGTTGCGGCGGCAGCGGTGGTCACCACTTTTGTTGCACCGCTGATGAATCACCTGCGCAAAGTGTTTCTGGTACTTGATGCGCTGGGCCTGGTGGTGTTCTCGATTATTGGTGCGCAGGTCGCGCTGGATTCCGGCCACGCAGCGATCATCGCCGCAATTGCTGCGGTCATCACCGGCGTATTTGGCGGCGTGCTGCGCGATATGTTCTGCAACCGCATTCCGCTGGTGTTCCAGAAAGAGCTGTATGCCGGTATCGCCTTCGCATCTGGCTGGATCTATATCCTGCTGCTGAAAACCTCTCTGGCGCATGAAGCGGTGGTCATTATCACCCTGCTGTTCGGTTTTGCTGCCCGCCTGCTCGCCCTGCGTTTCCGTCTCGGCCTGCCGGTCTTCAACTATCCCCATCCTGAACACTGAGGGAGCGGCCGGAATGCCCTGCTGCTGCAGAAACGCGATTAGCTCACGCAGCTGAGGCGTCTGCAGCATGGTGACCAGCCGCTGCGCCAGCACGTCGCCAACCCCCGGCAGCTGCTGCCAGTCCGCCCCGGTGCGTGCCAGCAGCGCTTCCCACTGCGTATCCGGCAGGGACGCAAGCGCCTGACGCGGCAGCGGCAGACCCAGCGCCGCGATCCAGCGCCGCAGCGGCTGCTGACGCGTAAGCCTGAAACTGAGCCAGATACGCTGCGCCCGCGCCGGCGATATGCCTTCCGCTGCGGCAATCTGCTCTGGCGTCAGCGTCAGCCATGAAAACAGGTGCGTCAGCGCACCGTGCTGTACCAGGCGCTGCCAGCTGCTGCGCTGCATACCGGCAATATCGAGCACGGTTTTCTGGCTCAGCCCGCTCAGGCGGGAAAGAAACTGCGCACGACAGGCAGGCGTAATATGCAGACAGCTGGTAGCGTGAAAATCATCACTGGCGGGCGGTTCCGGATAGTGGCGTTCCGCCACCCGCCAGATCACCCGCTCCAGACGCGGGATCCCCAGCCCGGCCAGCGTCAGCGTGACCTGATCGCCGGCTATCACATCCAGCGCGCGCCAGCGTGCAACAGAGCCGATGCTGATACGCCGGATGGTTTTATCCTCTGCCTGCACCGGCTGCAGGTTCAGCACCACCGCAACTTTCCCGGTGCGGCCAACGGAAAACGTAACGGCACGCACTTCGCTGCTGACTTCGGCAGGCTGATATTTCCATGCGGCGGACCAGCTTCCCTGTCCTGGCTGCCAGTCCCGGCCGGCAGCAGAAGGCGCAGCGTGGATCACCACGCCATCGGTGGCAAACGGCAGCGCGGCGCGAAACCAGCGCTCGCGCCACGCGGCAACCTGTTCTTCATCACTGACCGGCTGGCTCCACTGCCGGGCAAGATCAAAGCCCCAGCGCGACAGCTGCGTAAGTTTTTCCGTCATCTCCGGGGGGCCGTCCGGCCACGCCCAGATAAACAGCCCGGTGCGTTTCAGCAGCGGACCGATCTCGCGCCGCATCATCGCGCCGGCCACCTGCGCCCGCGCATTGGCTCCGCCATCGCGCGCCTGCTGATGACCGGTCATCTGCAGAAACAGCTCTCCCTGCAGGACGACCTCCGCCAGCGAGGTCTCAATCCGCTGCGGAATAGCCGGAATATGCGCCGCTTTGTCGCGCCACTCCTCACCGCGCACGCCATCGCCACGGCTGATAAGCGACGTCAGCCTGCCGTGACGATAGAGCAGCGTGACGGCCACGCCATCGACTTTAGGCTGAACCCAGAGCGCGGATTTATGCTGCATCCAGTAAGCAACCGCCAGCCTGTCGCGCAGCTTGCGCACCCCGGTATGCGCAACCGGATGTGGCGCGCCACGGCTGGCTGGCAGCGCGGTTTCATGTACCGGTTCGCCGGGTACAAAGCAGCGCTGCCACTGCTGCAGCCGGGAAAGCAGACTGTCATAGTCATCATCGCTGACCGGCGACGCCCCCTGCTGGTAGTAAACGTTGTCCCAGTGACGCAGCTGCTCCTGCAGGCGCGTTATCTCCTGCTGCGCCCGCACCGGCGACCAGACGGGGCACAGCGCTTTTCCCCGACTTTCTGCATTCAGCAGGCAGAGACCTAACCACAGCCATCGTTTCATTGCCGCTCTCCTTTTTGCTGATTGAAGCGTGCGGCGGTGGTCATAGCCAGTAGCCTGCGCAGAGTATGGAATCGCGCTCGCGCACAAATCTGACGTTTTACTCTCTGTTACCGCGCGGTTTGCGCCTGTTCGCAGAAAAGAATTGCCTTACCTGCGCGGCAAACGCTGCGTGGCGGCCCTAACCCGTGTATACTGTGCAGGAAATCGACTCCGCTCTTTACTCAATTCAAGATAACCATGGCTCAAGGCACGCTTTATATTGTTTCCGCCCCCAGCGGCGCGGGTAAATCCAGCCTGATTCAGGCGCTGTTAAAGACACAACCGCTCTACGACACGCAGGTGTCGGTATCGCATACCACCCGCGACATGCGGCCTGGCGAAGCGCATGGTGAGCACTACTTTTTTGTTTCCAAAGCTGAATTCAAAAGCATGATTGCTGAGGATGCGTTCCTCGAGCATGCCGAAGTGTTTGGCAACTATTACGGTACATCCCGTGCCGCGATTGAGCAGGTTCTGGCCACCGGCGTGGATGTCTTTCTGGATATCGACTGGCAGGGCGCGCAGCAGATCCGCAGCAGAATGCCTGCAGCACGTAGTATTTTTGTCCTGCCGCCGTCAACCGAAGAGCTGGATCGCCGTCTGCGCGGCCGTGGTCAGGATAGCGAAGAGGTTATCGCCCGCCGCATGGCGCAGGCCGTGGCGGAAATGAGCCACTATGCTGAATACGATTACCTGATTGTTAATGATGATTTCGATCTGGCGCTGTCCGATCTGAAAACCATTATTCGCGCAGAACGTCTGCGTATGGGACGCCAGAAAGCGCGTCATGATGCTTTAATCAGCAAACTATTGGCAGTCTGAATTCAGTTTCAGTATTATGCCCAGTCATTTCTTCATCATCTGTGGAGTAGCACACCTATGGCACGCGTAACCGTTCAGGACGCAGTAGAGAAAATTGGTAACCGTTTTGACCTGGTGTTGGTCGCTGCACGTCGTGCACGTCAGATGCAGGTAGGCGGCAAAGACCCGCTGGTTCCGGAAGAGAACGATAAAGCCACCGTTATCGCCCTGCGCGAAATCGAAGAAGGCCTGATCACCAACCAGATTCTGGATGTGCGTGATCGTCAGGAACAGCAAGAGCAGGAAGCCGCTGAGTTGCAAGCCGTTACCGCTATCGCTGAAGGTCGTCGTTAACCGCACTCTGCAGGTCAACCTTGTATCTGTTTGAAAGCCTCAATCAGCTGATTGAAAAATACTTGCCTGAGGAGCAAATCAAGCGCCTCAAGCAAGCCTACCTTGTCGCACGTGATGCTCACGAGGGACAGACTCGCTCCAGCGGTGAGCCCTACATCACCCATCCTGTTGCCGTGGCCTGCATTCTGGCCGAGATGAAACTCGACCATGAAACGCTGATGGCCGCGCTGCTTCATGATGTGATCGAAGATACACCTGCCACCTATCAGGACATGGAACAGCTGTTTGGCAAGAGCGTGGCTGAACTGGTGGAAGGCGTATCCAAGCTCGACAAGCTGAAGTTCCGCGACAAGAAAGAAGCGCAGGCTGAAAACTTCCGCAAAATGATCATGGCGATGGTGCAGGATATCCGCGTCATTCTGATCAAGCTGGCTGACCGCACGCACAATATGCGCACGCTGGGCGCCCTGCGTCCGGATAAAAAACGCCGCATTGCGCTGGAGACGCTGGAGATTTACAGCCCGCTGGCGCACCGTCTTGGTATTCATCATCTGAAAACAGAGCTGGAAGAGCTGGGATTTGAAGCGCTCTACCCTAATCGTTTTCGGGTGATCAAAGAGGTGGTCAAAGCGGCGCGCGGTAATCGTAAAGAGATGATTCAGAAGATCCTGTCAGAAATTGACGGGCGTCTGCTGGAGGCGGGCATTCCCTGCCGCGTCAGCGGACGCGAAAAGCATCTTTACTCGATCTACCGCAAAATGCACCTCAAAGAGCAGCGTTTTCACTCGATCATGGATATCTACGCATTCCGCGTGGTGGTGAAAGATCTCGACACCTGCTATCGCGTGCTGGGTCAGATGCACAGCCTGTATAAGCCGCGTCCCGGCCGCGTCAAAGATTATATCGCTATTCCCAAAGCCAACGGCTATCAATCCCTGCACACTTCCATGATTGGCCCGCACGGCGTGCCGGTTGAAGTGCAGATCCGTACCGAAGATATGGATCAAATGGCAGAGATGGGGGTGGCAGCCCACTGGGCCTATAAAGAAGCGGGCGAAAGCGGCACGACCGCACAGATCCGCGCTCAGCGATGGCTGCAGAGCCTGCTGGAGCTGCAGCAAAGCGCCGGCAGCTCGTTTGAATTTATCGAAAGTGTTAAATCCGATCTGTTTCCGGATGAGATCTACGTATTTACGCCGGAAGGCCGCATCGTTGAGCTGCCTGCTGGTGCGACGCCGGTCGATTTCGCCTATGCGGTACATACCGACATTGGCCACGCCTGTGTCGGCGCGCGCGTCGATCGCCAGCCCTATCCGCTGTCACAGCCGCTGACCAGCGGACAGACAATCGAGATTATCACCGCGCCTGGCGCACGCCCGAACGCTGCCTGGCTCAACTTTGTGGTCAGCTCAAAAGCGCGCGCCAAGATCCGTCAGCTGCTGAAAAACCTCAAGCGTGAAGATTCCGTTAACCTCGGGCGTCGTCTGCTGAGCCATGCGCTGGGCGGCAGTAAAAAGCTGGCTGAGATACCGGCAGAAAACGTGCAGCTGGAGCTGGAGCGTATGAAGCTCGCCAGCATGGACGATCTGCTGGCTGAAATTGGTCTGGGCAACGCCATGAGCGTGGTCGTAGCGAAAAACCTGCTGCAGTCCGCTGCGGATGCGGCGCAGAGCAGCAAGCGCAGCAAAAAACTGCCGATTAAAGGCGCGGATGGCGTACTGATCACTTTCGCCAAGTGCTGCCGTCCTATTCCCGGCGACCCGATTGTCGCACACGTCAGCCCTGGCAAGGGTCTGGTCGTACACCATGAATCGTGCCGTAATATCCGTGGCTACCAGAAAGAGCCCGAGAAGTTTATGGCTGTAGAGTGGGATAAGGTAACCGATCAGGAATTCGTGGCGGAGATTAAGGTGGATATGTTTAACCACCAGGGTGCGCTGGCGAACCTGACCGCCGCCATTAACACGGCGGGATCGAATATTCAGAGCCTGAATACCGAAGAGCGCGATGGCCGCGTCTACAGCGCCTTTATCCGTCTGACTGCTAACGACCGCGTCCATCTGGCAAATATCATGCGCAAAATTCGCGTGATGCCGGATGTGATTAAAGTCCACCGTAACCGTAATTAATGCATGAATGCTCAACGTTTTGCCCGAATTCAGGAAATGCTGGCGCTGCGTCAGCACGATCTCACCGTCTGCATGGAGCAGGTGCACAAGCCGCACAATGTCTCTGCGGTGATCCGCACGGCAGACGCAGTGGGCATTCATGAGGTTCACGCCGTCTGGCCCAGCGTGCGGATGCGCACGATGGTTTCGGCCTCCGCAGGCAGCAACAGCTGGGTAAAAGTTAAAACCCATACGCACATTACGGAAGCGGTACGCCATCTGAAAGATCGCGGCATGCAGGTGCTCGCCACCCATCTTTCAGACAAGGCGGTCGACTTTCGCGCTATCGATTACACCCGCCCGACCTGCATTCTGATGGGTCAGGAAAAAACCGGCATCACCGCCGACGCGCTGGCGCTGGCTGACCAGGATATTATTATTCCGATGGTGGGTATGGTGCAGTCGCTGAATGTCTCTGTGGCCTCGGCGCTGATTCTGTATGAAGCACAGCGCCAGCGACAGAATGCCGGCATGTATCAGCGTAAGCACAGCCTGCTGGATGAAGAAGAGCAGCAGCGTCTGCTGTTTGAAGGCGGCTATCCGGTTCTCGCCCGCGTGGCGAAGCAGAAAGGCCTGCCCTATCCGCAGATCAACATGCAGGGTGGCATCGATGCTGATGCCAGCTGGTGGTCCGCCATGCAAGCCACGGGTCGGAAATGAAAGGCCGGCTGCTGGATGCCATACCGCTCAGTACCCTGACCGGCGTCGGCGCCAGCCAGGCCGCTAAGCTGGCCAGACTCGGCCTGTTTACTATCCAGGATCTGCTGCTGCACCTGCCCCTGCGCTATGAAGATCGCACCCAGCTCTACAAAATTAACGATCTGCTGCCTGGTATCTGGGCCACCATCGAAGGCGAAGTGCTGAACAGCGAAGTCACCTTTGGTCGCCGCCGCATGCTGGTATGCCAGATTGGTGACGGCAGCGGGATTGCCACTCTGCGCTTTTTTAACTTCACCGCCGGCATGAAAAACAGCCTGGCGCCGGGTCGCCGCGTCACCGCTTATGGTGAGATCAAGCGCGGACAGCGCGGCGCCGAAATTATCCATCCTGAATACCGCGTTCAGGGTGAGCAGGGCGGCGTTGAGCTGCAGGAAACCCTGACGCCGGTCTATCCCACCACGGAGGGGATACGTCAGGCCACGCTGCGCAATCTTACCGACCAGGCGCTGACTCTCCTGGAGAGCTGTGCGATCGCTGAGCTGCTGCCGTCAGAGCTGAGCGGCGGGCTGATCAGCTTGCCTGATGCGCTGCGCACGCTGCACCGGCCGCCGCCCGATCTCCGGCTCAGCGAACTGGAAACCGGCCGCCATCCGGCACAGAAGCGATTAATTCTTGAAGAGCTGCTGGCGCATAATCTCAGCATGCTGGCCGTGCGCGCGGGCGCACAGCGTCATCATGCGCTGCCGCTGACCCCCTGCCATACGCTGGTGGACAGGCTGCTGGCCGCGCTGCCTTTCTCTCCGACCGGCGCGCAGCAGCGCGTGGTAAAAGAGATTGAGCGCGATCTGGCTAATGACTATCCGATGCTGCGCCTGGTACAGGGCGATGTCGGCTCCGGTAAAACGCTGGTGGCGGCTCTGGCAGCGCTGAACGTCATTGCCCACGGCAAACAGGTGGCGCTGATGGCGCCGACTGAACTGCTGGCCGAGCAGCACGCTGCAAATTTCCGTCAGTGGTTTGCGCCGCTCGGCATCGAGGTTGGCTGGCTCGCCGGCAAGCAGAAAGGCAAAGCGCGCGAAGCGCAGCAGGCGGCGATCGCCAGTGGTCAGGTGGCGATGGTGGTGGGCACGCACGCGCTGTTTCAGGAGCAGGTGAAGTTCAGCGGCATGGCGCTGGTGATTATTGATGAGCAGCACCGCTTTGGTGTGCATCAGCGGCTGGCGCTGTGGGAAAAAGGCGAAGAGCAGGGTTTTCATCCGCATCAGCTCATTATGACCGCGACACCCATTCCGCGCACGCTGGCGATGACCGCCTACGCCGATCTCGACACCTCGACAATCGATGAGCTGCCGCCGGGCCGCACGCCGGTCACAACGGTTGCCATTCCGGACACGCGCCGCAGCGAGATTATTGAACGCGTAAAAAGCGCCTGCCTGGAGGGACGTCAGGCCTACTGGGTCTGCACCCTGATTGATGAATCGGACGTGCTGGAAGCGCAGGCCGCTGAAGCGACCTGGCAGGAGCTGAGCGTGGCATTACCCGATCTGCGCACCGGCCTGGTGCACGGTCGGATGAAGCCCGCAGAGAAGCAGGCGGTAATGGCCGCGTTCAAAGCGAACGAGATCCAGCTGCTTATCGCCACTACCGTTATTGAGGTTGGCGTGGATGTCCCTAACGCCAGCCTGATGATCATCGAAAACCCGGAGCGGCTCGGTCTGGCACAGCTGCATCAGCTGCGTGGACGCGTCGGACGCGGCGCTGTCGCCTCACACTGCGTGCTGCTTTATAAAGCCCCGCTGAGCAAAACCGCTCAGCGTCGCCTGCAGGTACTGCGCGACAGCAACGACGGCTTTGTGATTGCGCAGCACGATCTTGAAATTCGCGGCCCCGGCGAGCTGCTGGGCACGCGGCAGACCGGCAACGCTGAATTCAGGGTCGCTGACCTGCTGCGCGATCAGGCCATGATCCCCGAAGTGCAGCGCGTGGCGCGCCATATCCATCAATATTACCCCGAACAGGCACAGGCGCTGATTGAGCGCTGGCTGCCGGAAACTGAACGCTACAGCCACGCATAGAGGCCGGTTTCAGGCGCGCCCTGCGCGCCCGCTGAAAAATTGTCCAGCCGGTAATCAGCCGCAGCGATGCAAACGATTGCTTTCAGCGGGCAACCGTTTAAAATCGCCACTTTGCTGTTACTGAGAGCCTGTCATGTCTGTTAATCGTGCCGAACCCCTTTCGCCCGCCAGTGCGTCTGCCACGACAAAAAGCGAACTGATTTATCGTCTTGAGGATCGCCCGCCGCTGCCGCAGACGCTGTTTGCCGCCTGTCAGCACCTGCTGGCGATGTTTGTCGCCGTGATCACCCCGGCACTGCTGATCTGCCAGGCGCTGGGGCTGCCGGCACAGGATACGCAGCACATCATCAGTATGTCGCTGTTTGCCTCCGGCGTAGCGTCGCTGCTGCAGATCAAAACCTGGGGACCGGTGGGCTCCGGGCTGCTGTCGATTCAGGGCACCAGCTTTAACTTTGTTACGCCGCTGATTATGGGCGGTATGGCGCTGAAGAATGGTGGCGCGGATGTGCCCACCATGATGGCAGCGCTGTTTGGCACGCTGATGGTCGCCTCCTGTACCGAAATGCTGCTGTCGCGCGTGCTGCATCTTGCACGCCGGATTATTACGCCGCTGGTGTCGGGCATCGTAGTGATGATTATCGGTCTCTCACTGATTCAGGTCGGGCTGACCTCAATTGGCGGCGGCTTTGCTGCTATGAACGATCACAGCTTTGGCGCGCCTGGAAATCTGCTGCTGGCAGGTGCCGTGCTGCTGGTGATTATTCTGCTTAACCGTCAGCGCAACCCCTATCTGCGTGTGGCATCGCTGGTGATCGCGATGGCGGTGGGTTATGCACTGGCGTGGGGACTGGATATGCTGCCGGAGAGCGCGGCACCGGTAGAGCAGCCGCTGCTGGCTGTGCCTTCACCGCTCTATTACGGGCTGGGTTTTGACTGGAATCTGCTGATCCCGCTGATGCTGGTCTTTATGGTTACTTCGCTGGAAACCATCGGTGATATCACCGCCACCTCTGACGTTTCAGAACAGCCGGTCAGCGGCCCGCTCTATATGAAGCGCCTGAAAGGGGGCGTACTGGCAAACGGCCTGAACTCCTGCGTCTCTGCCCTGTTTAACACCTTCCCCAACTCCTGTTTTGGTCAGAACAACGGCGTGATCCAGCTGACCGGCGTGGCCAGCCGCTATGTAGGCTTTGTGGTGGCGCTGATGCTGGTGGTTCTCGGGCTGTTTCCGGCGGTCAGCGGCTTTGTTCAGCATATTCCGGAACCGGTGCTGGGCGGGGCCACTATCGTGATGTTCGGCACCATTGCCGCTTCCGGCGTGCGCATTGTATCCCGCGAGCCGCTTAACCGCCGCGCTATCATGATTATTGCGCTATCGCTGGCGGTCGGACTCGGTGTCTCTCAGCAGCCGCTGATCCTGCAGTTTGCGCCAGAGTGGCTGAAAACGCTGCTCTCTTCCGGTATTGCTGCCGGCGGTATTACGGCGATCGTGCTTAATCTTATTTTCCCGCAGGAAAAATAGCGCAGCAGGCAGGCGCCCGCCTGCCTGCTATTTATCCGCATTTTTCGCCAGACGGTTGAGCTGTAACGGTAATTCAGGCATAACAACCACTGACCGGACAACGATCGCGATGGATGAATGCAATGAAATTCCTGGGCAAGTTTTTCCTTACTCTATTACTGCTGATTCTGCTGCTGCTGGTGATCGGTTATGTACTGGTGCAGACACAGTGGGGCGCCGGCTGGTTTAGCCGCTGGGTAAGTGATAAAACTGCGTGGCATCTCTCCGTCAGTAAAATTGAGCACAACTTCTCTTCCCCTTCGCATATCGTGCTGGATAATTTCAGTTTTGGTCACGATGGCCAGCCTGCGGTTGTCGTGGCTAAACGCATCGATCTGGGCCTGGCGATGGTGCAGTTCAGCGACTGGCTTCATTTTGACAGCATTGAAATTCATGAAGGGGAGATCAATCTCGCTAATCAGACGCCATCCACCACGCTGCCCGTTCAGGCCAACCGCCTGCAGCTGCGCAATGTGCGCCTGGAAAGCCCGCGCACGGCGCTGCCGCTCTCTGCCCGCGGCGTCAATGGCGGTATTGTTCCATGGAAACCTGTATCCGCCGATATGCTGGGCAGTGACGCACAGTTTCAGATAAGCGCCGCGCAGCTGACGCTGAACGGGCTGGCCGGTGATAACGTGCTGCTACAGGGCAACGTGGCGCAGCGCCGCCTGCAGCTCACCACGATAGGTGCGGATATCGCCCGGGGATCGGTGACCGGTCGGGCAGAGCGTGACGACCAGGGCAACTGGAGCATTGATCAGCTGCGCCTGAATGATATCCGTCTGCAGACCAGCCAATCGCTGAATGATTTCCTGCGCCCGCTGCTGACGGCCCCTGCGGTCACAATTAACCGTCTGGATGTCACCGACGCCCGGCTGCAGGGACCGGACTGGGCGGTCACCGACCTCGATCTTACGCTGCGGGACATTACCCTGCGCAACGGCGACTGGCAGAGTAACGAAGGCTATCTGGCGATGAATGCCGGCAACTTTATCAATGGCAGCCTGGCGCTGGATGATCCTATCGTTAATGCAGAGTTCTCGCCTGAAGGCGTCAGACTTACGCAGTTCAGCTCCCGCTGGGTTAACGGTATTCTGCGCGCCAGCGGCAGCTGGACGCGCAGCAACCGGCAACTGACGCTGGACGATCTGGCCGTGGCCGGACTGGAGTATACGCTGCCGCAGAACTGGCGCGAGCGCTGGCAGGCCGCCCTGCCCGCCTGGCTTGACAGCGTGCTGGTGAAGCACGCCACCGCCAATCGTAACCTGATCATCGATATCAACCCGGCGTTCCCTTTCCAGATGACGGCGCTGGACGGCTCTGCGGATAATCTGCTGCTGGCGCGCGCGCATCAGTGGGGGATCTGGTCGGGCAAAGCGAGTCTTAACGCGGCAGAAGCGACCTTTAACCGTACCGATCTGCGTCATCCCTCAATAGCGCTGACGGCAGATGAGCAGCAAATCCAGATAACAGAAATGAGCGCTTTTAACGGCAATGGACTGCTGGAGGCGACGGCAACGGTAGGCCAGAGCGCCGAACGTCCGCTGACGCTGAGCCTGAAGGGCCAGGCGGTGCCGGTCAACGTACTGGAAAACTGGGGCTGGCCAGCGCTGACGCAGAGCGGTGACAGTAATCTGCAGCTGCAGCTTAAGGGGTCACTGCGCGCCGGTACGCCGCTGCGTCCGGGCATTTCGGCAGATCTTTCCGTTACCACCGACGCCGGCTCGCTGCAGCAGAGCATGCGTAACGGGCAGACAGATTAAGAACGGCAGGCCGATCGCGTTGTTGCCGCGCGATCGGCTGCACCATCCTCAGTTTATCAGCGCGCCGGAGCCACCCGCTTCGAGTGGACCATGCTGGTCCGCAGGCAGCACAATATAGACGCCCTCAAATACTGCGCCCGGCTCTTCATTTCCGTACAGCTCAACCTCCAACTGCACGCGCGCCTTGCGCCCGCGCGCGAGGCGGTCGAGATCGCCGCTCAGCGAGCCGAGATCGGCAGTGGCGCCGGGCCGTCCGCTGATCGGTTTGCTGTAGCGGATATGCGCATCCGCCAGAATGATGGTTCCGCCCAGATGACGTTCGCGCAGCAGCAGCCAGATCAGCCCCCAGCCGGTCAGCGTGGCCAGCGAGAAAAGACTGCCGGCAAACAGCGTATGGTGCGGATTCTGATTGCCGGTCTCCGGCATGGTGGTGACAAATTTCTGCCCGGTATATTGCAGGATGCGCACGCCCATCTTCTCACTCAGGGGAATATGCTCATACCACGCCTGCTGGAGCTGGCCGCACCAGTCGGCGCGATGCAGAATATCATCCAGCGTCACCACCGGTTTGATCATCAGAAAATGGCGCACCGGCGTGGTCTGCGGTGCGGTGATTTCACCCTGATTGATAAAACCCAGCTTGGCAAAAAACTCCACGGCGTCTTCGCGCGCGCTGCAGGTTACGCGCTTGGCGCCTTCCTGTCGCGCCACAGACTCCAGCGTCATCGCCACCAGCGTCCCGAGCCCCTTGCCCTGTACCGACGGGTGCACGGCCAGAAAGCGAATAGCTGCTTCATTCTCTGCGTTGATATAGAGGCGGCCTGCGGCAACCGGCTTGCCCTGCTCATCCACCACCATCTGATGGTGCGCCAGCGCGTCCCAGGCATCCCGCTCTGAGCCCTGCGGCTGGCGCAGCGGCTTGCGCAGCATTTCCCAGCGGAACTGGTAATACATGTCCAGCTCTTCGGCCGTCTGAGGCACTCGAAGATGATACATAAAATGATTCTCCCGTTCGGAGCCAGCGTGGCCGATTGCCTGCCGCCAGGCTGCCGATCTCACACCTGCAACCAGAAAGTGACCGGACCGTCGTTAACCAGTGAAACCTGCATATTGGCCGCAAAGCGACCGCTGGCGGTTGTGATACCGCTGGCCCGGCAGCAGTCGCTGAAGACGTTATAGAGCCGCTCCGCTTCTGCCGGTACGGCACCGCCGGAAAAGGAGGGACGCATGCCCTTACGGGTATCTGCCGCCAGCGTAAACTGCGAAACCACCAGCACGCTGCCGCCAGCCTGGTGCACATTCAGATTCATTTTGTCATTCTCGTCACCGAAAACACGGTAGCCGAGCACTTTATCGCAGAGCCGCCGGGCTTTTTGATCATCATCCTCTTTTTCCACGCCCAGCAGCACCAGCAGTCCGGCGCCAATCTCACCAATGATCTGGTTGTCGACCGCCACGCTGGCGGCACTGACGCGCTGAATTAATGCAATCATGTTTCCTCACGGGATGGTTCATGTTCCTGCAGCTTTAGCTGGCGATAGTCATTCAGGGTGACGGTGACTTCCGCTCCCAGCAAAACAATACACCACGTCCAGTAGACCCACAGAAACAGAATCGGGATAACGGCCAGTACGCCATAAATTAACTGATACGAGGGAAACATCGTAACATAGAGCGCAAAGCCTTTTTTACCCAGCTCAAACAGCAGGCCTGCCACCACCGCCCCGGTGAGCGCATCGCGCCCCGGCACGCGCCGCGTTGGCACCACGCTGTAAAGCAGCCAGAACGCCAGAATGGAGAGCACCAGCGGGAAGATACGCAGCGCCTGGTCGATCAGGCTGGTAACGCCGGTGACATTGACCCAGCGCAGCGACAGCAGATAGGAGCTAATCGCCAGGCTGGCGCCAGCCAGCAGCGGGCCGAGCGTCAGGATCATCCAGTAAACGGCAAACGAATAGATCATCGGACGCGGCGAATTGCTGCGCCAGATGGCGTTCAGCGCGCTGTCAACGGAGTGCATCAGCAGCAGCGCCGTGACAATCAGCCCTACCGCGCCTACCGCCGTCATTTTATTTACGTTAGCGACAAACTGGTCAAGGTAGCGCTGGATCACGTCGCCAGCTGCCGGCATAAAGTTGGTAAAGATAAAATTCTTGAGCTGTACGCTGATGTCGGAAAAAACCGGGAACGCGGCGAACAGCGCGAAGATCACCGCCACCAGCGGCACCAGCGCCAGCAGGGAGACGTAGGCAAGATTCCCCGCCTGCGTGGTCATGTTATCTTCGTCGATGCGCCGCCACAGCAGTTTCAGCCACAAAAAGAACGCATGCGCCCGGTGGCGCAGAGTGTTAGCCATCACATTTACCCACGCGCTGCGAACCAGGCGGGCAGGGTTTTGTGATCTTCCACCAGCACGCTTTCGATTCCCAGCGCGCGCGCCGCATCGATATTCGCCTGATTGTCATCAAAGAAGATGGCCTGGTCCGCCGTGTAACCCTCCTGCGCCAGCACATGGCTGAAAATCCGCGCTTCCGGTTTACGCATGCCGAGCTCCTGCGACATATAGACGCGATCGGCAGCCTGCTGAACTTCCGGATAGTGCGTCGGCCAGAATTCAAAATGCAGCTGGTTGGTGTTGGAAAGGATCACCACGCGTTCGCCGCGGACGCGAAGCTGGTTCATGATCGCCAGCGTCTCCGGGCGAACGCCGATAAACACGGCCTGCCAGCCGGCGGTAAACTGCTCATAGCTCAGGGCAATATCGAGCTGCTCGCAAAGGCGCTCGGCAAATTCCGGGTCGCTGATCTCGCCCCGTTCATGTTGTTCAAACGCTTCATCCATGCTGAAGCGACTCTGCAGCGTGGCCAGCGGCACACGGCCTAAATCACTCCAGACGCCCAGTACGCGATTGAAGTCGATATCAACAATCACGTTACCCAAATCAAAGATGTACAGCATGACGCCTCTCCTCTGTGCTTCCGGGATCATTCACTCTAGCGGCAAAAAGCGTAGCTGAACAGGGAGCATTCGGGGAAAAAGGCGGGCAACAGAAACAAAAAAGCCCCGCAGTGCGGGGCCTGATAACAGAACGTATCGTTTACTCTTTACCGCCGCGAGACGCGCGTTTGCGATCGTTCTCGGTCAGGTGACGTTTACGGATACGGACTGACTGTGGCGTAACTTCAACCAGTTCGTCATCATCGATGAACTCGATCGCCTGCTCCAGCGTCATTTTCTGTGGCGGAACCAGCGTCGTCGCCTCATCGGTACCTGACGCACGCATGTTGGTCAGTTTCTTACCGGTCAGACAGTTTACCGTCAGGTCGTTAGAGCGGCTGTGAATACCGATGATCTGGCCTTCATAAACCTCTGCACCGTGACCCAGGAACAGCTTACCGCGATCCTGCAGACCAAACAGAGCAAACGCAACGGCTTTACCCTGACCGTTAGAGATCAGAACGCCGTTCTGACGCTGACCAACTTCGCCCGGACGCACGTCGTCGTAGTGGCTGAAAGTCGAGTAGAGCAGACCGGTACCGGAGGTCATGGTCATGAATTCGTTACGGAAGCCGATCAGACCACGGCTTGGGATCACGTAGTCGAGACGTACGCGGCCTTTGCCATCCGGATCCATGTTTTTCATGTCGCCTTTACGCTCACCCATCGCCTGCATCACTGAGCCCTGGTGGGTCTCTTCGATATCGAGGGTAACGTTCTCAAACGGCTCCTGCTTGCGGCCTTCATGCTCACGGAAGATAACTTTCGGACGGGATACCGCCAGCTCAAAGCCTTCACGACGCATGTTTTCGATCAGAACGGAAAGGTGCAGCTCACCACGACCTGATACGCGGAATGCATCAGCATCTTCGGTCTCTTCAACGCGCAGTGCAACGTTGTGTACCAGCTCTTTGTTCAGGCGATCCAGGATCTGACGTGAAGTAACGTATTTACCTTCTTTACCGCAGAACGGTGAGGTATTGACGTTAAAGAACATGGTTACGGTAGGCTCATCTACGCTCAGCGCCGGCAGCGCCTCTACATTCTGCGTGTCGCAGATGGTATCGGAGATGTTCAGTTCACCCAGACCGGTAACGGCAATGATGTCGCCCGCTTCTGCCAGATCGCTGTCAATACGCTCCAGACCCAGATGCGTCAGCACTTTACCCACTTTCGCGTTGCGGGTTTTGCCTTCGCTATCAATCACAGTAACCTGCTGGTTCGGCTTGATTTTACCGCGCTTGATGCGGCCAATACCGATAACGCCCAGGTAGTTGTTGTAGTCCAGCTGAGAGATCTGCATCTGCAGCGGCGCATCAGCTTCAACCTGCGGCGGAGAAACGTGATCGACGATTGCCTGATACAGCGGAGTCATGTCCTCAGCCATATCAGTGTGTTCCAGACCTGCAATACCATTCAGCGCTGACGCATAAATGATAGGGAAGTCCAGCTGCTCGTCAGTCGCGTCGAGGTTAACGAACAGGTCGAATACCTGGTCTACAACCCAGTCAGGACGCGCGCCTGGACGGTCAATTTTGTTGATAACAACAATAGGTTTCAGACCGTGAGCAAAGGCTTTCTTGGTTACGAAGCGGGTTTGCGGCATAGGGCCATCCATCGCATCAACAACCAGCAGCACCGAATCCACCATGGACATGACGCGCTCTACTTCACCACCGAAGTCGGCGTGTCCCGGGGTATCAACGATGTTGATACGGTAGTCGTTCCATTTGATGGCGGTGTTTTTTGCGAGGATGGTAATTCCACGCTCTTTTTCCAAATCATTGGAATCCATCACACGTTCAGTCGCTTCGGTACGAGCGTCAAAAGTACCAGACTGTTGCAGCAGTTTGTCGACCAGGGTGGTTTTTCCATGGTCAACGTGCGCGATGATGGCGATGTTACGCAAATTTTCGATCACAGCTTTGCCTCAGGCATTATAGAAATAACGCGGTATTGTACACGGATTAAGCGGAATACTGAACATGATCACAGTTTTCCCGACAATATTCTCACGCTGCTGGTTTTTAGCACCATTAGCGGTGCAAATATCTGCACTCTGCTGGCTTTATGCACCATTTTAGTGCCATCAGCGCATCTTTTTGCACCATAATAAAGCAATGCGTCTGTTCTGGTGCAGCTGCTGATGCACCGCAGCGCGCCGCACAGCGCTATTTATTGCACTTAAAAAAAGTTGGCACAGAATTCGCTTTATCTTTTTTAAGTGCAAACGACAGTGGCCTGATGGCTGAATAGCTTGCCGGGATCTTAGTCAGGGGTGGTCAGTAGTCGTGACACATTCCAGGCATTTTGAGTTCTCTCACCACGACAACAGATGACCATTTCCAGGAGAGTTGAGTATGTCCGCTGAACACGTTCTCTCGATGATGAACGAGCATGAAGTTAAGTTCGTCGATCTGCGTTTTACCGATACTAAAGGTAAAGAACAGCACGTCACCATTCCTGCTCATCAGGTTAACGCAGACTTCTTTGAAGAAGGCAAAATGTTCGATGGTTCATCCATCGGTGGCTGGAAAGGCATTAACGAATCAGACATGGTGCTGATGCCGGATGCCACCACTGCGGTGATGGACCCGTTCTTCGAAGACCCGACCCTCATCATCCGGTGTGACATCCTCGAGCCAGGCACGCTGCAGGGTTACGATCGCGATCCGCGCTCCATCGCCAAGCGCGCTGAAGAGTACCTGCGCGCTTCCGGTATTGCTGACACCGTGCTGTTCGGACCTGAGCCAGAGTTTTTCCTGTTTGACGATATCCGTTTCGGTTCATCGACTTCAGGTTCACACGTCGCTATCGATGATATTGAAGCGTGCTGGAACACTGGCAAAGCGTACGAAGGCGGCAACAAAGGCCACCGTCCGGGTCTGAAAGGCGGCTACTTCCCGGTACCACCGGTTGACTCCTCTCAGGATATCCGTTCTGCCATGTGTCTGACCATGGAGCAGATGGGTCTGGTTGTAGAAGCACATCACCACGAAGTGGCAACCGCTGGTCAGAACGAAGTGGCAACCCGCTTCAACACCATGACCAAAAAAGCGGATGAAATTCAGATTTATAAGTATGTCGTGCACAACGTTGCGCACGCCTACGGCAAGACCGCAACCTTTATGCCAAAACCGATGTTTGGTGACAACGGATCCGGTATGCACTGCCATATGTCACTCTCTAAAGGTGGCGTAAACCTGTTCTCTGGCGATAAGTACGGCGGCCTCTCTGAAACCGCGCTGTTCTACATCGGCGGTGTGATCAAGCACGCTAAAGCGATTAACGCCCTGGCTAACCCAACCACCAACTCCTACAAGCGTCTGGTGCCGGGTTATGAAGCGCCGGTTATGCTCGCTTACTCCGCGCGTAACCGCTCAGCCTCCATCCGTATTCCGGTGGTTGCCAGCCCGAAAGCCCGCCGTATTGAAGCGCGCTTCCCGGATCCAGCGGCTAACCCATACCTGGCGTTTACTGCGCTGCTGATGGCTGGCCTCGACGGTATCATCAATAAAATCCATCCTGGCGATGCGATGGACAAAAACCTCTACGATCTGCCGCCGGAAGAAGAAGCGGAGATCCCGAAAGTAGCCGGTTCTCTGGAAGAAGCACTGAACGCGCTGAATGAAGATCGCGAGTTCCTGACCCGCGGCGGCGTATTCACTGATGACGCTATCGATGCTTATATCGAACTGCGCAAGCCAGATGTTGATCGCGTTCGCATGACGCCACACCCGGTTGAATTTGAACTCTACTACAGCGTTTAAATGGCCATTCACCTCTTTTGTCCGCCAGGCCGGGCAAAAGAGGACAACGTTTTTTTGTTGCCGTGGAAACTTTAGCCCATCTCCGGATGGGTTTTTTTCACCGCAAAATTGCCGTTATCGGGGAGTTTTCCATCCCAAAACGCTATAGTGCACCCATTTGGTGCAGAGGATCGTGGTATGGTTGCTGGCTCACTGCCCGACGCAGGGCAGATTCTCAACTCCCTGATAAACAGTATTCTGCTGGTCGATGACGGGCTGGTGATCCACTATGCCAATCCGGCTGCGCAGCAGCTGCTGGCGCAGAGTTCGCGTAAGCTGTTCGGTACGCCGCTGCCGGAGCTGACCGGCTACTTTTCGCTCAATCTTGACGTGATGCGCGAGAGCCTGGCCGCAGGCCAGGGCTTTACCGACAGCGAAGTCACGCTGGTGGTCGATGGACGCGCGCACATCATGTCGCTGACCGCGCAGCGTCTGCCGGACGGCCTGATCCTGCTGGAGATGGCGCCGATGGACAATCAGCGCCGGCTCAGCCAGGAGCAGATCCAGCATGCTCAGCAGGTTGCCGCACGCGATTTAGTGCGCGGCCTGGCGCATGAGATTAAAAACCCGCTTGGCGGCCTGCGCGGCGCGGCACAGCTGCTGTCGCGCGCGCTACCTGACCCGTCGCTGAACGAATACACCAACGTTATCATCGAGCAGGCAGACCGGCTGCGCAACCTGGTCGATCGTCTGCTGGGCCCGCAGCAGCCGGGGCTGCACGTTACGCAGAGCATTCATCAGGTGGCGGAGCGCGTGGTCAAGCTGGTC
The DNA here is from genome assembly GCF_002928325.1 of Pantoea sp. ICBG 1758. Lineage (NCBI taxonomy): Bacteria > Pseudomonadati > Pseudomonadota > Gammaproteobacteria > Enterobacterales > Erwiniaceae > Pantoea > Pantoea sp. ICBG 1758. Next base: position 12,136 of record NZ_POWL01000008.1, on the reverse strand, counting down.
TCGATGGAGCTGCCGGACAACATAACGCTGGTACGCGACTACGATCCCAGCCTGCCGGAGCTGCCGCACGATCCTGACCAGATTGAACAGGTGCTGCTTAACGTCGTACGCAATGCGCTGCAGGCGCTCGGCGCAGAGGGCGGTACCATCGTGCTGCGTACGCGTACCGCTTTTCAGCTGACGCTGCACGGCACGCGCTACCGGCTGGTGGCACGTATTGATGTGGAAGATAACGGGCCGGGCATACCGGCACAGCTGCAGGATACGCTGTTCTATCCCATGGTCAGCGGACGCGAAGGGGGTACCGGTCTCGGACTCTCTATCGCCCGCAGCCTGATCGATCAGCACTCCGGAAAAATTGAATTTAACAGTTGGCCAGGTCACACCGAGTTTTCGGTCTACCTGCCCATTCGCCAGTGAGGTTTCTATGCAACGAGGGATAGTCTGGATCGTCGATGACGATAGCTCCATCCGCTGGGTGCTTGAACGCGCGCTCACTGGAGCCGGTTTAAGCTGCGCGACGTTTGACAGCGCCAGTGAGGTGCTGGATGCACTCGCCAGCAAAACCCCGGACGTACTATTGTCAGATATTCGCATGCCGGGCATGGATGGCCTGGCGCTACTGAAGCAGATCAAGCAGCGTCATCCGATGCTGCCGGTCATCATTATGACGGCGCACTCCGATCTTGATGCCGCCGTCAGTGCCTATCAGCAGGGCGCATTTGATTATCTGCCCAAGCCGTTTGATATCGATGAGGCGGTAGCGCTGGTCGAGCGCGCCATCAGCCACTATCAGGAGCAGCAGCAGCCGCGCAATCAGCCCGTCAGCGGCCCGACAACCGACATCATCGGCGAAGCGCCGGCGATGCAGGATGTGTTCCGTATTATTGGCCGTCTGTCACGCTCCTCCATCAGCGTGCTGATTAACGGTGAGTCGGGAACCGGTAAAGAACTGGTCGCGCATGCGCTGCACCGCCACAGCCCGCGCGCCAAGGCGCCTTTTATCGCGCTGAATATGGCGGCGATCCCGAAAGACCTGATTGAATCTGAACTGTTCGGGCATGAAAAAGGCGCGTTTACCGGCGCCAATCAGATCCGCCAGGGGCGCTTTGAACAGGCTGATGGCGGCACGCTGTTTCTTGATGAGATTGGCGATATGCCGCTGGATGTGCAGACGCGTCTGCTGCGCGTGCTGGCAGACGGTCAGTTCTATCGCGTGGGCGGCTACGCGCCGGTAAAAGTGGACGTGCGCATTATTGCCGCCACGCATCAGAACCTTGAGCTGCGCGTGCAGGAAGGCAAATTCCGTGAGGATCTGTTCCACCGCCTCAATGTCATTCGGGTACATCTTCCGCCGCTGCGTGAGCGCCGCGAAGATATTCCGCGTCTGGCACGCTACTTCCTGCAGGTTGCCGCACGCGAGCTGGGCGTTGAGGCTAAAATCCTGCATCCGGAAACGGAAACGGCGCTGACCCGCCTGCACTGGTCGGGCAACGTGCGCCAGCTGGAGAACACCTGCCGCTGGCTGACGGTCATGGCCGCCGGTCAGGAAGTGCTGATTCAGGATCTGCCGCCGGAGCTGTTTGAATCCGCCACGCCTGACAGTCCGGTGCAGTCGCTGCCGGACAGCTGGGCCACGCTGCTGGCGCAGTGGGCCGATCGCGCGCTGCGTTCCGGTCATCAGAACCTGTTATCTGAAGCGCAGCCGGAGATGGAGCGTACGCTGCTGACCACGGCGCTGCGTCACACTCAGGGGCATAAACAGGAAGCGGCACGCCTGCTTGGCTGGGGGCGCAATACGCTGACGCGCAAACTTAAAGAGCTGGGCATGGAGTAACGCTGCGACATCAGCGGCGCTTCTGCTGATTTTTTGCACGCACAGGCTGTACAGACCGTTACCGGTGAGTATGATATTCGCGGTAATCGGGAGAGAAGTATCATGCTGCAATCTGTCATGCTGACAATAGCGCATAATCTGGCAGCCATTGGCAGCGCGGTGGCCCATTCGCCGCAGACTGCGCTGGCTGCTGTGGTATGCGCCATTACGGCGAGCCTGTTCAGTTAATAGCAAGGGAGCGTATGCTCCCTTTGTTATTCAGATGATCCGGGAATAGTGCTGCTGGCGGCTTTTCTGCCGCAGGTAGCGATCGAAACACATGCAGACAGAGCGGATCAGCAGACGACCGCGTCCGGTCGCCGTTATACGCCGCCTCTCATAGCAAACCAGCCCCTCCGCCACCAGCGGAGCCAGCTGTGCCAGATCGTCGGCAAAATAGTCCTCAAACACGATCGGCCACTGCGCCTCCACGGCGGCAAAATCGAGCGTGAAGTTGCAGATAAGCTGTTTAATCACCTCACGCCGCAGACGATCGTCCTCCGTCAGCGTTAATCCGCGCCACAGCGCGCTACCCTGCTGTTCCACCCCTGCATACCACTCATTCAGCGCTTTCCGGTTCTGCGCATAGCTGTCGCCCAGCATGCTGATGGCAGACACGCCCAGCCCCAGCAGATCGCTCTCACCGTGCGTGGTGTAGCCCTGAAAATTGCGGTGCAGCAGACCGCTGCGCTGTGCGATCGCCAGGTCATCATCCGGCCGGGCGAAGTGGTCCATCCCGATAAACCGGTAACCTGCGGCGGTCAGTGTGGCAATGCTCTGCTGCAGGATCAGCAGCTTTTGCGCGCCGTCGGGCAGGTCTGCTGCTTTGATTTTGCGCTGTGCCGCAAACAGCGCCGGCATATGCGCATAGCTGAACAGGCTCAGACGGTCGGGAGCGAGCGCGATCACCCGCTGCAGCGTCAGCGCAAACCGTTCCGCACTCTGCAGCGGCAGACCGTAGATCAGATCGAAACTGACCGAACGAAAACCCTGTTCGCGCGCGCGCTTTACCAGCGCACCAATGGCCGCTTCATCCTGTATCCGGTTAATGCGCGCCTGCACCGCCCGATCAAAATCCTGGATCCCGATGCTCAGACGGTTGAATCCTTCCGTCCGCAGATGATCGATCGTGGCTGGCGCGATCTCACGCGGATCGATTTCGATCGACATTTCAGCATCATCCGTTATCGCGAAGTGATGCCGCAGCAGCGCCATCAGCCGGCTTATCTGCGCTCCGTCAAGAAAGGTCGGCGTGCCACCGCCCCAGTGCAGCTGTGTCACCCGGCGACCGGCAAACAGCGGAGCACGACAGGCAATCTCCTGCGCCAGCGCATTCAGATAGCGATCAGCTTTTTGCCGCTGGCGCGTCACTATTTTATTGCAGCCGCAGAAGTAACACAGTTTGTGGCAGAACGGGATATGCACGTAAAGAGAGAGCGGCCGGTGAGGATAACGGGTAGCAGCCTGCTCAAAATCTGCGGCGCGAAAAGTTTCGCTGAATTCCGGCGCGGTAGGATAGGAGGTATAACGCGGGCCTGAGCCGCTGTATTTCTCCACCAGCTGCTGATCCCATTCTATCTGCTGCGCGGTCATGCTTACCTCTTTCGGTGGCGTGTGGTCCGGAAAGGTCGCGCAGAAGGGTCAGTGAAGCGGTGAAGAGAACGCCGCCGTAAACGCGACTTCAGGCGCGACAGGCGGCGTAGTTTAAACAATAACCAGAGGATATAACATGTGAGCAGCAGCGCTAAAATTGATCCAGGCCAAAACATTGTCGAATACCTGTTCAGCGCGGCATGCGATACGGCGCATGCCGTCCGGTAACGGGATTACTGCCCTTTCAGCAGGCGCATCATATCTTCTTCAGCCTGTTCATCTTCGGCGTCATCATCCAGCGCGATCCCCAGCGTTTCCATCAGCTCATCGATGCGGTCCAGCGTCTCATCCAGCCACGCCTGGTCTTCACCGCTCAACGTCTCGCCTTTTTCCAGGCGATCGAGCAGCGTGTCGAGACGTTCATCGTTCTCCAGCTTCGCCAGCTCCTCTTCAGGCGTCAGGCGTACTTTCTGCGCTTTCGCTTTGGGCTGAGGTGCCGCTTTTGTCACGGGCTGCGTTTTGCCGTCAGCCACCAGCGCCACCGGTTTTTTGCTGCCAATGCGGGCATCGCTGCTTTTTTTAGTCTGTGCGCTGCCGCTGCTCTGCGCCGTCGGGCTGGTGCGGCTGCCCGATTTATGGCCGCTATGCTTTTTATCGCGTTTACGATCGCGCGCTTCCTGATTCAGTTCTTCACGCGATTTACGTTTGGCTTTAGCAGCGGGTTTGCCACGCTGGGCGGGTGCAGGTTGCTTCATGATGTCCGGTCTCAGTGATGCCTGGTGAGTTCAGTATAGAATTGCGGCGAAATCTAGCAGAAAGCAGACAAAGAAAAAAGGCGATAGCTTTTGCTATCGCCTTATTTCGCACCTTCGTACGAAGGAAACTCTGAATAAATCCTTTACGGCTCTCAACGTCCCGGTCGCTCCGTCGCCATATCGCTCCTGCGAGTAATCCCTGTCCATTCCCGATTCCTGCCTGAATCGTACTCCTGCCATGCTCCTGGTCTTCCGGACACTCCTGAGCGCATCATCCTGATGGGTGCTGCCTTGCACTGACACCAAATGTAGACGAAAGTGCCAAATCAACAAGTAAGATCTCGCTCTTTTTTAAAGGGAAAAGAGCAAAATAATGCGCAATTCATTGTATTATAATAATAAAAAAATATTGAACTTTTTATTTTTAAGCTAAAACTGGCAGCAAAAATCGGCGATCTCTTACACGATTTGTCAGGGCTACGGCTGTCGGGTACTTTTGCGCCATAACAGGTATAATCAGCGCCATTAGTCCGTATCTATCAGCTGGAGTCTATTTTGTCTGCTTTGAATTATCACATCACTCACTTCATGCTCAGTGCGCCAGATATCCGTCATCTGCCGGCCGACACGGGTATTGAAGTAGCCTTTGCCGGGCGCTCAAATGCAGGCAAATCCAGTGCGCTTAATACCCTGACCAACCAGAAAAGTCTGGCGCGCACCAGTAAAACGCCGGGGCGCACTCAGCTTATCAACCTGTTTGAAGTGGTTGAAGGCAAACGTCTGGTGGATCTGCCCGGCTACGGCTATGCCGAAGTGCCTGAGGAGATGAAACGTAAATGGCAGCGTGCGCTGGCAGAGTATCTGCAGAAGCGGCAGGCGCTGAAAGGGCTGGTGGTGCTGATGGATATTCGCCATCCGCTTAAAGATCTCGATCAGCAGATGATTGAGTGGGCCGTAAGCAGCAATATTCCGGTACTGGTGCTGCTGACCAAAGCGGACAAGCTCGCCTCTGGCGCACGTAAAGCGCAGCTCAACATGGTGCGCGAAGCCGCGCTGGGCTTTATGGGCGACGTGCAGGTTGAGATGTTCTCTTCGCTGAAAAAGCTGGGCGTGGACAAGGTGCGTCAGAAACTGGATACCTGGTTCAGCGAACTTGAGCCGGCCCGTGAAGGTGACGCAGATAACCAGCCGGCTGAGTAACGGCAGCGTTGCCGGGTGAAAAAAGCCCAATAAAAAACGCCCCAGTCATAACTGACTGGGGCGGCTAAATATTCAGCCAAATCCGATTACGTGAAGTAAAAGGTCTGAAAGATAGAACATCTTACCTCTGTACCCTACGCGACGAACTTTACCTGATTTTTTCTGACCGACAAAGGATTTTTTGTGATCCAATTTCAGCTTTTGACATAATTTTTACCAGCTCCGTCACACTTTCGCACAGCGGCTGTAGTTTAATTTCCAAAAAAATGTTTAACAGGCAGCGAGTTAGATCAGTGCGCCTGATCCCAGTTATCACCGACACCCACTTCCACCAGCAGCGGTACATCCAGCGACATACTGCTCTCCATCAGCTGACGGATTTTCTCGCTGGCGCTCTCTACCGCGTCTTTGTGGATCTCAAATACCAGTTCATCGTGTACCTGCATGATCATCTTCACATCATCACTGTTCTGCTGCTGCAGCCAGCCATCCACGGCAATCATCGCCCGCTTGATGATATCCGCTGCAGTGCCCTGCATCGGCGCATTAATGGCCGCCCGCTCAGCGGCTTTGCGGCGGATAGCGTTGCTGGATTTGATATCCGGCAGCCACAGACGACGCCCGTCCAGCGTCTCTACGTAACCTTTAGACGCCGCCTGATCGCGGGTCTTTTCCATATAGCGCAGTACGCCCGGATAGCGTTCGAAGTAGAGATCCATATATTTCTTCGCTTCACCGGCACCGATGTTCAGCTGACGCGAGAGGCCAAACGCACTCATGCCGTAAATCAGGCCGAAGTTAATCGCTTTGGCGCTGCGGCGCTGCTCAGCTGAGACCTTTTCCAGCGGGGAACCAAACACTTCCGCTGCCGTGGCGCGGTGAATATCTTCTCCCTGCGCAAAGGCCTCCAGCAGACCTTTATCCTGCGACAGATGCGCCATGATGCGCAGCTCAATCTGAGAATAGTCCGCAGCAACAATGCGTTTATCTGCACCGGCGATAAAGGCCTGACGGATCCGGCGCCCTTCTTCGTTGCGAACCGGAATGTTCTGCAGGTTCGGATCGGTCGAGGATAGCCGGCCGGTCGCCGTGACCGCCTGATGATAAGAGGTGTGAACGCGTCCTGAGACCGGATTAATCATCTGCGGCAGTTTATCAGTGTAAGTAGATTTCAGCTTCGACAGCCCGCGATGTTCCAGGATGACTTTTGGCAGCGGATAATCAAGCGCCAGCTCGGCCAGCACCTCTTCACTGGTTGACGGCGCGCCGCCCGGTGTCTTTTTCGTAGGCTTAATGCCCTGCTTTTCAAACAGGATGGTTTGCAGCTGTTTGGTGGAGGAGAGATTAAACGGCTCTCCCGCCAGTTCATGCGCCTTCAGTTCCAGCTCAGAGAGGCGGGTTGTCAGCTCCTGCGAATGTCTGGCGAGGATGTTCTGATCGATAAGCACGCCGTTACGCTCAATGCGCGAAATCACCGTAACCAGAGGCATTTCGATATCGGTAAAGACCTGTTTCGGGCCCGCCTCCTGCTCCAGTTTTGGCCACATCTGCTGATGCAGCTGCAGCGTCACATCGGCATCTTCCGCCGCATAGTGCGCCGCCTGCTCCAGCGCAATTTGGTTAAACGTGAGCTGATTTTTACCTTTGCCGGCGATCTCTGTGAACGTGACCGTCTTGTGATTCAGCCAGCGCGCAGAGAGGCTATCCATATCATGCTTGCCGCCAACGCTGTTCAGGCAGTAGGACTCCAGCATGGTGTCAAACCGGATGCCGCGCAGCTCAATACCGTAATTTTTCAGCACGCCGCGATCGTATTTCAGGTTCTGCCCCACTTTCGCCGCGCGTTCATCCTCCAGCAACGGCTTTAATTTCGTCAGCACGTCAGTGCGATCGAGCTGATCGGGTGCGTCCAGATAGTCATGCGCAACCGGCAGGTAGGCAGCCTCCCCTGGGGCGACAGCAAACGCGATACCGACAATGGTGGCGCTAAGCGTATCGAGTGAATCCGTTTCGAGATCGAATGCAAACACCTCAGCCTGCTTCAGCTTATCGAGCCAGGTGCTAAAGGTTGCCTCATCAAGGATAGTGACATACCCGTCCGCGGAGAGCACGCTGGTAGCTTCCGCAGCCTCAGGCTCATCAGCCAGAGCGCTCTGCGCCTGCACATTACTCTTTTTACCCTGCAGCCACTTACCTTCCTGCAGATCGGCCTGCCAGCGCCGGAATTCAAAGCGGGCAAACAGCGTCTGCAGCGTCTCAACGTCAGGCTGGTTTACCGTCAGTTGATCGTAACTGACCTCCAGTGGCACATCGGTTTTAATGGTCGCCAGCTGGTAAGAGAGAAAGGCCACATCGCGGTTCTGTTCGAGTTTAGCCGCCATGGTTTTCGCGCCGCGGAATGACAGACCGGACACTTTATCGAGATTGTCATAAATGGCGTGCATACCACCCAGCCCCTGCAGCAGCGCCTGTGCGGTCTTCTCTCCCACGCCGGGTACGCCGGGAATGTTATCGGAGCTGTCGCCCATCATCGCCAGAAAATCGATGATCAGTGCCGGCGGCACACCATATTTCTCTTCAACCTCTTCCGGTCCCAGTACGGTATTGCTCATGGTATTGATCAGTGTGATCTCTGGCGTGACCAGCTGCGCCATATCTTTATCACCGGTACTGATCAGTACGCTGCGCCCCTGTTTGCCCGCTTCCAGTGCCAGCGTACCGATAACATCGTCTGCCTCCACGCCCGATACAGCCAGCAGCGGCAGCCCCATCGCTTTTACCATCTCATGCAGCGGTGCTATCTGCGCACGCAGATCGTCAGGCATCGGCGGACGATGAGATTTGTAGTGTTCAAACAGTTCGTCGCGGAAGGTTTTTCCTTTCGCATCGAAGACCACAGCCACATGGCTGGGCTGATACTGCATCAACAGACTTTTCAGCATGTTGAGCACACCATACATCGCGCCGGTAGGTTCGCCCGCGCTGTTGGTCAGTGGCGGAAAGGCATGATATGCACGGTAGAGATAAGAGGATCCGTCTACCAGAATCAGGGGATTTTCTGCGATTTTCGCCATAGTGTTAAGGTTTCTTCGTTGCGAGATTCAGGCTTATAAGGATGCCACAACCTGAGAAAAATGTTGAATGAACACGGGAGAGAGGGGCTTTTTTTCACGGTTATCAAACGTGGATCGCAACGATCTTTCTGTGGATAACTTTGTGCGCAAATTTCATAAGGCGCTATTTTTTTAGCATGAGAAAAATAATAAGCAGATAATAACTATTTATTTACAATAGGTTAATAAGTTGCCGTGACGCAGAACGCGATTTTGAAAACGCGATCGTCCATGTGGATATCACTACAGAGTGCAGGCAGGAAAAAGAATAAATGAGGGTAAGAAATAAAAAACGCTGGCGTTGCCAGCGTTTAAGGGTGGCGCGTTACTGCTTTTCAGCCAGGAACTTAACCACGTTGGCATAATCGGCGACAAAATTCTCCATAGAGCTGGTGTCGAGACCGCCGTTATTAACCATATATTTGCCGTTGACGAAAATAGCCGGAACGCCCTGCAGATTAACATCAGAAGCCGCTTTCTGCTGCTGCGCAACCAGCGCTTTCACCGCAAAGCTGTTCCAGGCAGCGTCATAATCGCCAGCTGAGATCCCTGCTGCTTTAATAAAGGTTTCTTTCAGGCTGGCCGGATCGGTGATGGTTTGCGTTTTCTGAATGCCATCAAAAATCGGTGCGGTAACTTTGCTTTCCACGCCCAGCGCCATGGCCACTGCCCAGGCATGCGTGACCACCGGGCCTAAATCGCCGCCGAGAAAATCGACGTGATATTTTGTCACTTTGGTCTCAGCCGGCAGGTTCTTCTTCACCGCGTCGCTGACGTGATAAACACGTTCAAACTGATAGCAGTGCGGGCAGAAAAAGGAGAAGAACTCCATGACCTGCGGTTCACCTGCCACCGGTTTCTGCAGCGTGACATACTGTTTACCGTCGGTGAACTGCGCCGCTGATACGCTAAATGCCAGCAGCATTCCCGCCAGCGCAAGCCAGATTTTTTTCATTGTTAACCTATCTCCTGAGTACGTTATTAAAATTGCGGACCAAGCCGTAATGGGGGTTCGTGCAACAGTCGCTCCTGCTCAATCAGGAGGGCAATCTGCCGGCGCCAGAAATCCTCATCAGTCATCCAGGGAAACGCACGCGGAAAAGCGGGATCCTGCCAGCGGCGTACGACCCAGGCCAGATAATAAACCATGCGCATGGCGCGTAAAGACTCAATCAGTGTCAATTCATGTAAATCGAAATCACCAAACTCGTTATACGCCTCTATCAGGATATCCCACTGAATACGCTGCTCCTGCCGGTCGCCGTTTATCAGCATCCAGAGATCCTGCACGGCCGGACCGGTGCGCGCGTCATCCAGATCAACAAACATCGGGCCGTCGCGCCACAAAATATTGCCCGGATGACAGTCACCGTGCAGGCGCAACGGCTGCCACTTTGTATGCCAGCTCTGCTGCAGCGTGATAAAAAGGCTATCCAGCGCCTTCAGTAAGCTCTCTTTAAGCCTTGCTGGCACCAGCTCGCTGTGCGCCAGCGTCTGCTGTGGCTGCAGGATATACTCCTCAAGACCCAGCGTCGGACGCCGGACAAAAGGTTTACGGCAGCCGGTCTGATGCATGCGGCCGAGGAAACGTCCTGTCCACTCCATCTGTTCTTCGTTATCCGTTTCATACTGACGACCGCCAACGCTGGGAAACACGGCAAACATAAATCCGGCATGCTGGTTAAGCGTGCTGCCCTGTAGCGTAAGCGGTGCCGCTACCGGCACGTCGTCATTCAGCAGATCCAGCGACAGCGCATGCTCTTCAAGGATCTGTTCCCGGCTCCAGCGCTGCGGACGATAGAACTTAGCGACGTAGCGCCGGTTTTCATCATCGCTGAACTGGTAAACGCGGTTTTCGTAGCTGTTCAGTGCCGTTAAGCCTGACTCCACCCGCAGCCCGGTATCCCATAAAGCATCGAGGATGGCATCCGGATCCAGCGTATGAAAATTAAAGGCAGCGTCGTTCATTTTCGGCCCTGTATGTTACCTTTGCAGTAGATGCGCAAGGATAGCACTACTCGTCAGCCTTGATCACACCGCGTGCGCGTAACAGTGCCGTTTTAAAGTCTGCTTCGTAATCTTTTCTGATACCGGGTATTTCTGTCGTGCTGTCGGCATCACGCATTTTGAGATGGTAAATCAATATGTCGTCGCGTAATTCACTTAACGGGCCATGAAAGCCCGCCTCCTGCGCCAGCTTGTGTAAAAAGGCCAGCAGGTGACATTCTGGCTCCTGCTGCCAGGCAGGCTGCAGAAGCGCAATCAGTTCGTTAAGACGATGGTTTTTCATAGCGGATCCCTCATCACACTGCTTTACACTGCACGGGTTCATTAAAGGAGACAACCATGCCCGTATTTACCGGCGTTATTCTGGCAGGCGGCCAGGGTAGTCGTATGGGAGGCCGTGATAAGGGGCTGGTGCAGCTGCACAATCAGCCTCTTTATCAGCATGTTCTGCAGCGACTGCAGCCACAGGTAGATAGTGTGCTGATCAGCGCTAACCGGCACCTTGATCAATATCAGTTAAGCGGCTGTAAGGTGATAACCGACACATTACCTGACTGGCCCGGACCGCTGGCAGGTATGCTGAGCGGGTTACGCCATAGCCAGAGTGAGTGGGTCGTTTTCTGCGCCTGTGATACACCCTATATACCTCAGGATTTCGTTCTGCGGCTGTGGCAACAGCGCGCAGAAGCGCCAGCGGTCTGGGTCAGGTCAGCCATGCGCGATCATCCGGTGCTGGCTCTGCTTAACCGGGCGGTGGCTGATGAACTCGCCGTGTATCTCGCACGCGGCGAACGGCGTCTGATGCAGTTTTTGCGCGCCAGCGGCGGTCACGCAGTGCTGTTTGAGGAGGATGAGAGGGTATTTCGCAATATTAATACCGCAGACGATCTGGCACAGGAGCAGGGAGAATAATGGACGTACCTTTACTCGTCATTGCCGCGTGGAGCGGTACCGGCAAGACCACACTGCTTAAATCGCTGATACCGCTGTTAAAACAGCGCGGTGTGCGGACCGGTTTGATCAAACATTCTCATCATCAGCTGGAGATCGATACGCCAGGCAAGGACAGCTACGTTTTACGTAAAGCGGGCGCCGATCAGGTGATGGTTGCCAGCGAGCGGCGCTGGGCGCTGATGTGTGAAACGCCTGATGAACCCGCCTCTCTGCAACATCTGGCAGCACAGATGAACAGCGCAGCGCTGGATCTGATACTGGTTGAAGGATTCAGGGATGAGAAAGTGACAAAAATTGCACTGTGGCGGCGTGGTGTAAAAGGTGAGGCAGAAGAGTTGCTGGATGAATATGTTATTGCCGTAGCCAGCGATGAAGCACTGGCGCTGGATCTGCCGCTGCTGGATATCAATCAGCCTGATCACATCGCAGACTTTATCGTCAGCTGGCTGAAAAAAGGTTAGCTTTTACGCATTTCTGAGCTTTCTGCGGACGTAAAAAAGCCCTGAACGCGTGTTCAGGGCTCTCTTACTTGATGGATGCCTGGCAGTTCCCTACTCTCGCATGGGGAGGCCCCACACTACCATCGGCGCTACGGCGTTTCACTTCTGAGTTCGGCATGGGGTCAGGTGGGACCGCCG
>NZ_POWL01000007.1:0-147621 GCF_002928325.1 Pantoea sp. ICBG 1758 | reverse complement strand
GCGCCTGGCCGCCGTTGGTTTTAGCCAGAACGGTGGTGATTGCTGCAGTCAGGGTGGTTTTACCGTGGTCAACGTGACCGATGGTGCCCACGTTTACGTGCAGTTTGTTACGCTGAAATTGCTCTTTCGCCATGGCGATAATCCTTACGTTATGCCTTCATCATTGATGAAGGCATCAGTTAACAATTTTTAAACCGTAGCCTTATTTGCCACGAGCTTCAATAACGGCCTGAGCGACGTTGTTCGGCGCATCATCGTACTTCAGGAACTCCATGGAGTAAGAAGCACGGCCTTTTGTCAGTGAACGCAGCTGAGTTGCATAACCGAACATTTCGGAAAGCGGGACTTCAGCGTGAATCTGAACGCCGGTAGCGTTAGATTCCTGACCTTTAAGCATACCACGACGGCGGCTCAGGTCACCGATAACGTCACCGGTGTTCTCTTCTGGCGTTTCTACTTCAACCTTCATGATTGGCTCAAGCAGAACCGGGGTTGCTTTCTTAAAGCCGTCTTTAAACGCAAGAGAAGCAGCCAGTTTAAACGCCAGCTCTGAGGAGTCAACGTCATGGTAAGAACCGAAGTGCAGACGCACGCCCAGATCAACTACCGGGTAACCCGCCAGTGGACCAGACTTCAGCTGCTCCTGGATACCTTTATCAACGGCAGGGATGTATTCGCCAGGAATCACACCACCTTTAATGTCGTTAACAAATTCGTAGCCTTTCGGGTTTGAACCCGGCTCCAGTGGGTACATGTCGATAACAACATGACCATACTGACCACGACCACCAGACTGCTTGGCGTGTTTACCTTCAATACCGGTAACTTTAGAGCGGATCGCTTCGCGATACGCAACCTGAGGTTTACCGATGTTCGCTTCAACGTTGAATTCACGCTTCATGCGGTCAACGATGATGTCGAGGTGCAGCTCACCCATACCAGCGATGATGGTCTGGTTAGACTCTTCATCAGTCCATACGCGGAATGATGGGTCTTCTTTCGCCAGACGACCCAGAGCCAGACCCATTTTTTCCTGGTCAGCTTTGGTTTTCGGCTCAACGGCGATAGAGATTACCGGCTCCGGGAACTCCATGCGCTCAAGGATGATGACGTTATCCGGGTCACACAGGGTGTCACCGGTGGTCACATCTTTCAGGCCGATCGCAGCAGCGATGTCGCCCGCACGAACTTCTTTGATCTCTTCACGCTTGTTAGCGTGCATCTGAACGATACGGCCCAGACGCTCACGGTTTGACTTGACCGGGTTGAACACGGTATCACCGGTGTTAACCACGCCAGAGTAAACGCGGAAGAAGGTCAGGTTACCAACAAACGGGTCGGTTGCGATTTTGAACGCCAGCGCAGCAAACGGCTCGTTGTCGTCAGAGTGACGCTCAGCCGGTGTGTCTTTACCGTCGTCCAGCATACCGTTGATCGCGGTAACGTCAGTCGGTGCTGGCAGGTATTCAACTACCGCATCCAGCATCGCCTGAACACCTTTGTTCTTAAATGCAGAACCACAGGTTACCAGGATGATTTCATTGTTCAGAACGCGCTTACGCAGAGACGTTTTGATCTCTTCTTCAGTCAGCTCTTCGCCGCCGAAGAATTTCTCCATCAGCTCGTCAGAACCTTCAGCTGCAGATTCAACCAGCTTCGCACGCCATTCATCAGCCAGATCCTGCATATCAGCCGGGATATCTTCGTAAACGAAGGTAACGCCCTGATCTTCATCGTTCCAGTTGATGGCTTTCATTTTCACCAGGTCAACAACACCGGTGAATTTCTCTTCTGCGCCGATTGCCAGCTGAAGTGGAACCGGGTTTGCACCCAGACGCACTTTCATCTGATCAACAACTTTCAGGAAGTTAGCACCCATGCGGTCCATTTTGTTAACGAACGCGATGCGTGGAACTTTATATTTGTTAGCCTGACGCCATACGGTTTCAGACTGTGGCTGAACACCACCAACCGCACAGTAAACCATAACTGCGCCATCAAGCACACGCATAGAGCGCTCTACTTCGATGGTGAAGTCAACGTGTCCCGGGGTGTCGATGATGTTGACGTGGTGTGGCTCAAACTGCTTAGCCATACCAGACCAGTAACAGGTGGTCGCAGCGGAAGTGATGGTAATACCACGTTCCTGTTCCTGCTCCATCCAGTCCATGGTTGCGGCGCCGTCATGTACTTCACCGATTTTATGGTTTACACCGGTGTAGAACAGAACACGTTCGGTAGTGGTAGTTTTACCGGCGTCGATGTGAGCACTGATACCGATGTTACGATAGCGCTCAATGGGTGTTTTACGAGCCATTTGATTCCTCTGATTCTGAGACGTTCATAGTTAAAAAAGCCCAGCAGGTAAGCCACTGGGACGCCCGCTGGGTTAATAACAACTACCTTGCTGTTACCAGCGGTAGTGTGCGAACGCCTTGTTGGCTTCAGCCATACGGTGAACGTCTTCACGTTTCTTAACTGCAGTACCTTTGTTCTCTGCAGCGTCAGAAAGTTCGTTCGCCAGGCGAAGAGCCATTGATTTATCACCGCGTTTACGAGCAGCTTCAACGATCCAACGCATTGCCAGAGCATTACGACGAACCGGACGGACTTCAACTGGAACCTGGTAAGTTGAACCACCAACGCGACGTGACTTCACTTCGACAGTCGGACGTACGTTTTCGAGTGCAACTTCGAAAGCTTCCAGACCGTCTTTACCAGCACGTTGAGCCAGGGTATCAAGTGCGGTATAGACGATTGATTCAGCAGTAGATTTTTTACCATCTACCATCAGGATATTTACAAATTTAGCCAGCAGCTCTGATCCGAACTTAGGATCCGGCAGAATTTTACGCTGACCAATGACGCGACGACGTGGCATGGAAATACTCCGTTGTTAATTCAGGATTGTCCAAAACTCTACGAGTTTATTTTGACATTAAAGTTAAAACGTTTGGCCTTACTTAACGGAGAACCATTAAGCCTTTGGCTTCTTCACGCCATACTTGGAGCGAGCCTGCTTACGGTCTTTAACACCTGAGCAGTCCAGCGCGCCACGAACGGTGTGGTAACGCACACCTGGCAGGTCTTTAACACGACCGCCACGGATCAGGATCACGGAGTGTTCCTGCAGGTTATGACCTTCACCACCGATGTAGGAGGTAACTTCAAAACCGTTAGTCAAACGCACACGGCAAACTTTACGCAGTGCTGAGTTTGGTTTTTTCGGGGTAGTGGTGTAGACACGAGTACAAACACCACGTTTTTGCGGGCAAGCTTCCAGCGCTGGCACGTTGCTTTTAGCAACCTGACGAACGCGTGGTTTGCGAACCAGCTGGTTAACTGTTGCCATTAAATAGCTCCTGGATTTAGCTTTTGCTTCGTAAACACGTAATAAATCACCTCGCATTTCTACGAGGAGGCAGAATTTTAGGGCTGTGCCTATAGGGTGTCAAGAAATAACCAGGTTTTCGCGTTTACCAGGCCACTTGCTGTTGATGCTTTACCGTCAGCGCAACGAATCCAGTATAGTCCAGACGGGCAACACTGGTTGAAATTTGAGCAGATAATCCGCGTGCGACAACATCCTCTTCCAGCACCCATAGCGTAGCCGGTGCCGCGCTGAGCCGGGCCAGCATTGTGCTGCCCTGCAGCGCGCCGGTGACCCCATCCTGCAGCAGCAGCAGGTCATCCTCCGGGCGCAGCAGCAGCAGCAGCGTTTCGATATCGCACTGCCAGGGGGAGTTCATCAGCGTATAAAGCATGGCAGTTTCTCAAAAACAGATAATGCGATCGAAGGAGGCAAGCGTCTGGCGTAATGCGTCACTCTCCAGCACCTGGGCTGTTAACACGCGCTCTGCGCTCAGGCTCACTCCGCGCGCCAGTAGCGAATGCTGACAGATATAGCACTGCTCAATATCATAAAGCGCCAGCACACCAAAGGTGGCGATATAGTCGCGCGCCAGTATAGTTTTCGGCTGCTGCTGCTCAGTCAGCTGCAGCACACCGTCGCCGATAAAAAAGAGGCCAACATCTTCGCTCAGGGCGCCGGTAGCCAGAACGGCATCCAGCCCTTCCCTGCCGGCACTGCTGCCGTGTGGCGCGCGGGTAAAGAGGAACGCAACGCGGTTCATCAGAATTGCACCAGACGATCGCAGCTGAGCGCCGCTTCAGCCAGTGCACCCAGACCGCTGAGTTCAAAACCCGGCTGCAGATTGCTGCCCGCCAGCTGCAAACGCGCGGCCTCCTGCCGATCGGTAATGCCACGCCGCAGCGCGGCAGCCACGCAGACATTAAGCGCGACACCGCAGGCGTCGTGCAGCTGCTGCCAGCCGCGCACAATGTCAGCTTCGTCACTGGCAGGTGCACTCAGCTCGCTGGCGTTCAGCACACCTTCACGATAAAAAAATATGCTCTCCAGCACGTGGCCTGCAGCAATCAGCGCGCGGGCAAACAGCAGCGCGCTGGTCGCGTTCTGGGTGCCGTAAGCCGGCCCGGTCACCAGCAGGGTATAGCGCATCAGCGATCCTGCCCCTGAAAATCGCCGTTCTTAAACTGACGTATGTAGAGATAGACCGTATGCCTCGAGATATTCAGACGGGCGGCAACCTGATTGATGGCATCCTTGATGTCAAAAATGCCTTTCTCATACAGATTAAGCACGATCTGCCGGTTCTTGGCGTTGTTAGAGACGTTGCGATCCGCGCTGACCTCTTCAATGGTGAACTCCAGCGTCTGCATCACCAGATCTTCTACCGAACTGGCAAAGTTTACGCTTGAGTCGACCTGCTGCATCTCTGGCGGCATAAAGGTTGACATGATTTGCGAGAACGGTACATCCAGATTCATATTGATGCAGAGCAAACCAATGACGCGCTGCTGGCGATTACGAATAGCAATGGTGACCGATTTCATCAGGACACCGCTTTTGGCGCGCGTAAAGTAGGCGCGGGAGACATTGCTGTCAGCGCCATGCATATCATGCAGCATGCGCAGCGCCAGATCGGTAATCGGCGATCCGACTTTGCGCCCCGTATGTTCGCCGTTAGCAATACGCACAGCTGAACATTTCAGATCTTCCAGCGAGTGCAGCACGATTTCGCAATGCGAGCCAATCAGCATCGCCAGACCGTCGACCACTGCCTCGTAAGATTTGAGAATATCGTAATCTGCTTGCTCAAAAGGGCGCTGCTCCAGTAAATCGAAGTCAGTCAGTTCACCGGGATTAAATGGATTAGACATCGAAGACATTACCCTACGTGGCTGGAGCCTGTCGCGACAGCATTGGGGCAGACTCATCTTATGATCATTATGCAGGCGTTAGTCTGGCAAATGTCGTCCGCTTTAGCCAGAGCTTTGCACATATGCAGCAGGAATTGAACGTGCGGGGGAATGCAGAGGGAACTGCCGCCCGAAGGCGGCAGAACAGAGCGATTACTGTGCTTTTTTCTCAGCAGCGGCCGGAGCCTGTGCTTTTTCATCCGCTTTTGGTGCTGCTTTGATATCCAGCAGTTCAACATCAAACACCAGCGTTGAGTTAGCCGGAATACCCGGTACGCCATTTTTACCGTAAGCGAGGTTCGGCGGGATCACCAGTTTGATCTTGCCACCTTTTTTCACGTGCTTCAGACCTTCAGTCCAGCCCGGGATGACGCCATCCAGACGGAAAGAGAGCGGTTCGCCACGAGTGTAAGAGTTATCGAACTCGGTGCCGTCGATCAGCGTACCTTTGTAGTTGACCACAACAGTGTCGCTATCTTTAGGTGCGGCACCGCTGCCCTCTTTCTCAACCTGATAGAGCAGACCAGATTCGGTCTTCTTCACGCCCTTCTCTTTCGCGAATTTTTCAGCAAAAGCGCTGCCTTTGTCAGCATTCTCTTTTGCATCTTTTTCCAGCTTCGCCTGAGCAGCACCCTTCACGCGACCTTCAAAGGCCTGCAGAGTCTGTTCGATCTCCTGGTCAGAGAGTTTGCTTTTACCGCCAAACGCGTCCTGAACACCAGCAATCAGCTGATCTTTGTCCAGTTTGATGCCCAGTTTCTCCTGTTCCTTCAGAGAGTTGTCCATGTAGCGACCCAGCGAAGCACCCAGTGCATAGGCAGATTGCTGATCTTCGTTTTTGAAAGCAGCATTTTTTGGTGCCTGTGGCGCAGCCTGCGCCGCGTCAGCCGGAGCTGCAGCGGTTTCTGCTGCCATCGCCAGCGGTGCATTAAGTGCGACAGCCATAGTGGTAGCTAACAATGTGACTTTAAACAGTGATTTCATCCTTTCTCCAAAACCGAAGCTTCAAACCTCGGGAATCATTGCGGACAGTGGTCCACACTATAACTTTACGCGGCAGTAACGAACACTCCCGCAGTGTAATTACCCGGTTAACCTCCGACCTTTTTTGCTTCAGGAAGTTTCATCTGAGATGTAGGCGCTGCGGGTAAATTCAATGGCAGGAGATAAACGCCGGGTAAATATCAGGTGATTCTGACCGTAAAGGCCGTAGAATCACGCCGGTTCATATCAATGCGCAGTACGATGACAGGAGGAGTAACGATGCAACAGACAGACTGGGATCGGCGCCTTGAAGCGCTGGAGAGCAAGCTGGCTTTTCAGGAAGACACCATTGAGCAGCTTAATCAGACGGTGGTCGAACATGAACTGGAGATGAGCAGGCTGCGGGAACATGTTCGCTTGCTGGTCGACAAAGTTAAAGCGGCAGCGCCCTCGATGGTTGCTTCGCCGTCGGAAGAGACACCTCCGCCGCATTATTAATACCTGCCGGCAGCAGAAAACAGAAAGGCCACCCGCAGGTGGCCTTTTTGTACCGGCAACGCTTAGTGGTTGCAGCCGCAACCGCCGCCGTGACCATGGTCGTGGTCGTGGTCGTGGTCGTGGTCGTGATGATGACCATCTGCGCCATGCACGTGACCGTGCGCCAGCTCTTCTTCCGTGGCTTCGCGGATAGCAACCACTTCCACGTTGAAGTTCAGGTTCTGACCAGCCAGCATATGGTTACCATCAACCACAACGTGCTCATCTTCTACTTCAGTGATTTCAACCGGCACCGGGCCCTGGTCGGTTTCTGCCAGGAAGCGCATGCCAACCTGCAGCTCATCCACACCCATGAAGACATCTTTAGGTACGCGCTGTACCAGATTGTCATCATACTGGCCATAAGCGTCGTTTGCCGGGATATGCACGTCAAACTTGTCGCCGACCGCGTGATTTTCCAGCGCTTTTTCCAGACCAGAAATCAGGGAACCATGACCGTGCAGATAGTCTAACGGTGCACTTACCGGTGACTCGTCAACCAACACGCCATCTTCGGTACGAACCTGATACGCCAGGCTCACCACCAGGTCTTTTGCTACTTTCATGATATCTCCTAACCGTTGAGAACTAAGGATCCCGTCTCATTGGTCTATTTTTGCGTGCAATAACCAACCAGAAAGGTTTAAAGCTGAACAGATTTTATCCTGCAGAATATGCAGACTATTCAGCATTAGTGGCGCCGATTGTAACGGAATTCAACACCACTGTAAGTCTAAGCGTAAAAAAAGCTGTGCCGGCACGCTACTCGGGATGAAAAATGCCGATCACCTGCTCATTACTGCGGATCTGATCGCGCGCCTGCTTATCGGCCTCGCGCATCTGATGTCCGCATTTTACGCATTCCACCACATCGACACTGTTTTCGCGCCACATGGCCAGGGTGTCTTTTTCCTGACAGTGCGGACAGACCGCACCGGCGATAAAACGTTTACGCATTTTTTCCTGCCCGCCTGTTGTTCACGGAAACCTTAAGTGTATACCCTGCACACCGCAAATTGCAGCGATGGCCCTGAATAGCCCAGGCTGCCGGCTTACTCATCATCCCAGCCATTTATCTGCCGCTTTTCATGCTGCATCTCGCGCTGGAAGATATCCTCCAGTTCGCGTCGCGCTTCACGCACGCGGGAGACCTGCACGCTGTCATCATGGCCTGGCATCAGCTCACGCAGCATGCGCATATCCAGCCGGCGGAAATGCTGCTGCGCACGCTGCGCCTGATGAGGATGCATGCCAAGAGAGATCAGCGCCTTGCGACCAAGCTCCAGCGCACTGGAGAACGTTTCACGGGAGAATAGCGTGACGCCTGCCTGCAGCAGTTCGTGCGCCTCGACGCGCCCGCGCGCCCGCGCCAGAATCTCCAGCTGCGGAAAATGGTGCTGGCAGAGGTGCACAATGGTCATGGCATCTTCGGGATCGCTGCAGGTAATAACAATAGATTGCGCATTCTCTGCGCCTGCGGCCCGCAACAGCTCCAGCTCGGTGGCGTCACCGTAGTAAACTTTATAGCCATACTTGCGCATCAGGCTGACCGCAGAAATATCCCGCTCCAGCACCGTGATGCGCTTGTTGTTAGCCATCAGCAGACGCCCTACCACCTGCCCGAAGCGGCCAAAACCCACCACAATAACCTGCGGCTGATCGTCCTCAACAAAAGGCTTCTCATCACTGTCGTCTTTGTCATTAAAGCGACGGGCCAGAATCTTATCCACGCCCTGCATCAGCAGCGGGGTTGTCATCATCGAGAGGGTCACCGTGACCAGCAGCAGCGGCAGCTGATCGCCGCTGAACAGATGGGCGGATGACGCGGCGGAGAACAGGACAAACGCAAATTCGCCGCCCTGGCTGAGCACACCGGCAAACTGCAGACGCTCTGAACTGCGCAGACCGTAAATGCGCGCCAGCACGTAGAGCACCAGCGCTTTTATCGCCACCAGCGCCAGTACGCCGATCAAAATAGCCACGATATGCGTATAGAGCACGCCAAGGTTCAGCGCCATACCAACAGAGATAAAGAACAGGCCCAGCAGCAACCCTTTGAACGGCTCGATAGCCACTTCAAGTTCGTGCCGGTACTCGCTCTCCGCCAGCAGGATCCCGGCGATAAAGGTGCCCAGCGCCATCGACAGGCCCAGCGCATCCATAAATAGCGCCGAGCCCAGTACCAGCAGCAGCGAGGCGGCGGTAAACACTTCTCTGACGCCGGAAGCGGCAATAAAGCGCAAAATAGGGCGCAGTAAATAACGGCCGCCCACCAGCATGCCGGCAAAGGCCAGCACTTTCATCGCAACTTTAAGCCAGTCAACGTGCCCGCTGTCGCCGCCGGAGAGTAACGGCACCAGCGCCAGCGCCGGGATCACCGCCAGATCCTGAAATAGCAGCACCGAAAAGCCCAGCTGTCCTGATTCGCTGCGGTTCATTCCTTTATCGCGCATCAGCTGCAGCGCCATAGCCGTAGAGGACATAGCCAGACCGATACCGCCTATCACGGCCGCCTGCCAGCTGAAGTCACTTAGCCAGAGCAGCACACCGAGGATCGCCGCAGAAAATATCACCTGCGCCGCGCCGACGCCGAAAATTGAGCGTCGCAGTGACCAGAGTTTGGCTGGATTCAGCTCCAGGCCAATGATAAACATCAGAAACACGACGCCCAGCTCGGAGAAGTGCAGGATCTCATCCACATCGCTGATAAAGCCCAGCCCCCACGGGCCGATCGCAATACCTGCGAGCAGATAACCCAGCACGGCACCAATTCCCAGCCGGGCAGCAACAGGCACCACCAGCACCGCCGCCACCAGATAGATGACGCCCGCTGTCAGTAACGTTTCACCTTGCATTACACTCCTCCCTGCGGCAGTGGTGACGCGAGCCAGTCGCCGTAGGCGCGGGCAAAATGACGCAGCGTTTCAGGCGTCTGCCGCCGCGCCCAGTGAATCACCATCGGTGTCATCCAGTGCATACGGCACATCTGCGCCGTCAGCTCAAATGGCCGCATAATATCGCTCATCGGATAGCGGTTCAGGCCGTCGTGGTGGTAGGCCGCTTCAGGCTCACCGGTGGTCACTACGCTGCGCCAGTATTTCCCCTCCAGCGCGTTCCCATCCACGCCGCTGGCAAAACCACGCGACAGTACGCGATCCAGCCACTCTTTCAGCAGGGCAGGACAGCTGTAGGTATAGAGCGGATGCTGAAATACGACGATCTCATGGTCGCGCAGCAGCTGCTGTTCATAGTGAATATCTATAAAAAAATCCGGATAGTGCGCATATAAATCGTGCACGGTGACGTGTTCAAGTTCCCTGGCCGACTGCAGCAAAACCCGATTGGCGATCGAATCCTGTGACTCCGGATGGGCGTAAAGCAGCAAAACTTTTGGTGGCTGCGACATCCTTCCCCTCCAAAGCGTCGTCACCGCAGCGGAATTCCGCTACCATGCTCAACGCAACTAAACATTATCGAATTATGTTGCCGATAAATTACCATATTCTGACGACACGGCGCCTATGATTGTCTTTTCCGCACTACAGATACGACGCGGCACCACTGTGCTGCTGGACAACGCAACCGCAACCATTAACCCCGGCCAGAAAGTGGGCCTGGTGGGTAAAAACGGCTGCGGCAAATCCACCCTGCTGTCGCTGCTTAAAGGTGAAATCAGCAGCGATGCCGGCAGCGTCACCTTCCCCGGCAGCTGGGCGCTGGCGTGGGTCAACCAGGAGACGCCAGCGCTGAGTAAAGCCGCGCTGGAATATGTTATCGACGGCGACCGCGAATATCGTCAGCTTGAATCTGAATTAGCGGATGCCAACGCGCGCGATGATGGCAACGCGATTGCGCTGCTGCACGGCAAGCTGGATGCGATTCAGGCGTGGAGTATACACGCGCGCGCGGCCAGTCTGCTGCACGGTCTGGGCTTTAGTCAGGAGCAGCTGATGCGGCCGGTCAGCGACTTCTCCGGCGGCTGGCGCATGCGTCTCAACCTGGCGCAGGCGCTGGTGTGCCGCTCCGATTTACTGCTGCTGGATGAGCCGACTAACCACCTCGATCTTGACGCCGTGATCTGGCTGGAGCGCTGGCTGAAAAGCTATGAGGGCACGCTGATTCTGATCTCACACGACCGCGACTTTCTCGATCCGGTCGTGGATAAAATTATTCATATTGAGCAGCAGATGCTGATTGAATATACCGGCAACTACAGCTCTTTCGAGCGACAGCGCGTCGCTAAACTGGCGCAGCAGCAGGCGCTCTATCAAAGCCAGCAGGAAAAAGTCGCGCACCTGCAGAAGTATATCGATCGCTTCCGTGCCCAGGCGACCAAAGCCAAACAGGCGCAGAGCCGCATCAAAATGCTGGAGCGCATGGAGCTGATTGCGCCAGCGCACGTGGATAACCCGTTCAGCTTCAGCTTCCGCGCGCCGGAAAGCCTGCCCAATCCGCTGCTGAAAATGGAGAAGGTCACGGCGGGTTATGGCGATCGCATTATTCTTGACGCGATCAAGCTCAATCTGGTGCCGGGCTCGCGTATTGGTCTGCTGGGCCGAAACGGTGCGGGTAAATCTACGCTGATCAAGCTGCTGGCGGGAGAGATCGATCCGCTGGAGGGCAAAGTGGGTCTGGCGAAAGGCATTAAGCTCGGCTACTTCGCGCAGCACCAGCTTGAGTATCTGCGCGCCGAGGAGTCACCGCTGCAGCATCTGGCGCGTATCGCGCCAGCCGTACTGGAGCAGCAGCTGCGCGATTACCTGGGCGGTTTTGGCTTTCAGGGCGATAAAGTCAGCGAAGCCACCGCGCGTTTTTCCGGCGGCGAAAAAGCGCGCCTGGTGCTGGCGCTCATCGTCTGGCAGCGTCCTAACCTGCTGCTGCTGGATGAGCCAACTAACCATCTCGATCTCGACATGCGTCAGGCGCTGACCGAAGCGCTTATCGACTTTGAAGGCGCGCTGGTGGTGGTGTCGCATGACCGCCATCTGCTGCGCTCCACCACTGACGATCTCTATCTGGTCCACGACCGCAAAGTGGACGTGTTTGCCGGCGATCTGGATGATTATCAGCAGTGGCTGAGCGACCTGCAAAAGCAGCAGGCGCAGCAGGATGCCGCACCAAAGCAGGATAATGCCAATAGCGCTCAGTCGCGCAAAGATCAGAAGCGTCGTGATGCTGAGCTGCGCGCGCAGACGCAGCCGCTGCGCAAAGAGATTGAGAAGCTGGAGAAGCAGATGGCTAAGTGGCAGAGTCAGCTGAGCGAGGCTGAAGCCCTGCTGGCCGACAGCGCGATTTACGATCAAAGCCGCAAAGCCGATTTAACCGCCGCCCTGCAGCGCCAGGCGGAGAGCAAATCGGCGCTGGAAGACGTCGAAATGGCGTGGCTGGATGCGCAGGAGCAGCTGGAGCAGATGCTGGCGAATTAGCGGCCAGCATCTATGCCGACCCTGCAGCTTTTATCTCTTCTGCAGGGTTGGCATTCATGCCGTCCAGCCCATCACCGCAATGAACGTCTCCATGACGGATCTGTCTCTTTTGTAGGGGCGGCATTTATGCCGACCTGGCTCATCACCGCAACGGGTTAAAACGGCACATCCCCTAACACCGTCGCACGATGCATAATCCTGCGCGCCGGATAGTAATCGGCATTGGCGTAATGCTGCGTCACGCGGTTATCCCAGATAGCGATGTCGTTCTCCTGCCAGCGCCAGCGCACCTGAAACTCCGGCTTCGTGGCGTGCGCAAACAGATAATTCAGCAGCGCATCGCTCTCTTTTTCACTGACGCCCAGCAGACGCGTGGTAAACCCCTCGTTCACAAACAGCGCCTTACGCCCGCTGACCGGATGGGTGCGGATTGCCGGATGCCGGACCGGGGGATGCTTAGCCACCGCCTGCTGCCAGCGCTGATGCTCCTCCGGCGTGCGGCGATATTTATACTCCTGAAACGACTTCTTAAAATCGTGCTCCGCCTGTAACCCGCTCAGCAGCTGCTTAACCGGCTCAGAAAGGGTTTCATAAGCGGCAATTCCGCTGCTCCAGAGCGTATCGCCCCCGCTTTCCGGCAGCAGTTTCGCGGCCAGCAGAGCAATGGCCGGCGGCGTTTCAATAAAGGTGACATCGGTATGCCAGTTGTCGTTATCCGGCGGATTATCCTGATGGGTATCCAGCTCGATGATCTCTTCCACGCCAGCCGCATGCGGATAGACCGGATGAATATGCAGATCGCCAAAACGCACCGCCAGCGCCCGCTGCTGCTGCGGCGTAATCACCTGGTTGCGTAAAAACAGCACCTGATGGCGCAGCAGGCCGTGATAGAGCTGTTCAAACTGCGCATCGCTCAGCGGACGGCTGAGATCGACATCGCTGACCTGCGCACCGATCCAGGGGCCCAGCGCGGTAAAAGTAAGACGTTCGTTCATTGCTGCTCTCCATACCAGGGCGTCAGGCGGCGTTGCAGCGCGCGCAGACCCACTTCTAAACTAAATGCGATAACGGCAATGACGCCGATACCCGCCAGTACCACATCCGTAGCAAGAAACTCTCCTGCCGACTGCACCATAAACCCCAGGCCCCGCGTGGCAGCGATAAGCTCTGCAGCCACCAGCGTTGACCAGCCGACGCCCAGCCCGATACGCAGACCGGTCAGGATCTCCGGCAGCGCGCCCGGCAGGATCACAAAGCGCAGCAATTGCCAGCGGGATGCGCCAAGCGCCTGTGCCGCGCGCACGCGGACCTGCCGGCAGTTTTTCACGCCAGCCAGCGTGGCCAGCGTCACCGGCGCAAAAATCGCCAGATAGATAAGTAAAATCTTTGAGGTTTCACCAATACCAAACCAGATCACCATCAGCGGCAGGTAGGCCAGCGGCGGCACCGGCCGGTAAAGCTCAATCAGCGGATCGAGCAGCCCGCGCAGCGCCGGGCTCAGTCCCATCGCAATGCCGGTCGGGATACCAATCAGCGCGGCAAAAAACAGCGCCACCAGCATGCGCGTCAGGCTTGCGGCCAGATGCTGCCACAGCGTGGCGTCCATAAAGCCCTGCGCACTGGCAATCAGCAGCAGTTTCTGCAGCACCTGCTGCGGCGCGGGCAGAAACAGCGGCGCAATCAGCCCCAGCGCCGTCACGCCCCACCACACCAGCAGTAGCAGCGCGATGCTCAGCAGGCTAAGCGACAGCTGGCGTGACAGCGGCCAGCGCAGGCCGCGGGTGCGCGCTGTACCGCGTTTCTCATCAATAACTGCACTCATACAAACGCCTCCCGCCGGGCAAACACCTGATTCAGCACATATTCACGACGTTCGATAAACGCCGGATCGGATTTGATGCTGCGGCACGGTTCGCCATCCGCGAAGCGCTGACCAAAATTGAGCTTTAGCCGCTCTACTATGCGTCCCGGTCCGGGCGACAGCAGCACCAGTTCGCTGGCCAGAAACACCGCTTCTTCAATGTCATGGGTAATCAGCAGAATCTGCTTGCCGGTGTCGCGCCACAGCGTCAGCAACAGGGTTTGCATCTGCTCGCGGGTAAACGCATCCAGCGCGCCAAAGGGCTCATCTAACAGCAGCAGCTGCGGATCGGCCGCCAGCGCACGCGCAATCCCCACGCGCTGACGTTGTCCCCCGGAGAGCTGCCAGATAAAACGCTTTTCTGCCCCCTCCAGCCCGACGTTGCGAATCAGCCGGCGGGCAACGGCGTGACGCTCCGCTTTTGCCATACCGGCCAGCTGCAGGCCAAATGCCACGTTATCGATCACGTTGCGCCACGGCAGCAGCCCTTCATGCTGAAACACCACGCCGCGGCTGGCGTCTGGCCCGGTCACCGCTTTGCCATCCAGCGTAATGCTGCCGGACTCCAGCGGCAGAAAACCGGCAATCAGGTTCAGCAGCGTGGTTTTGCCACAGCCGGATGGACCCAGCACCACCAGCAATTCACGGCTATCCAGCTGCAGGTTGATATCCTGCAGCGCGGGCTGACCGGCGTAACGTGCGTTGAGATGCGTGATGCTGAGCATATGGCCTCCGTTATTTCGCTAAAGGTGCAACAAAGCGGGTGGTCACAAAGCTGCTGTAGTCGCTGGCCGCTTCCGGCACCCGCCCCTGCTCTTTCAGGAAGTGCGCGGTATCAACAATGGCTTTATTCACCGGCTTGCCGAGTTGCTCAACCTGCTGTTGCGCCGTCAGATAGGTATTGCCCTTAACCAGACCCGGCACATCCCCTTCCGGTACGCCGCTCAGGCGCGACAGCTTGCTCAGGTTATCCGGCTGCTTCAGCCACTGTTCGGGCTGGGCGAGATAGGCCTGCTGTGCATCAATGGCGCTGCGGGCAAACGCAGTAACCACCTCCGGATGCTGCTGCGCAAAATCTTTACGCACCACCCAGACATCGAGCGTTGGTGAGCCCCACTGTCCCACCTGCGAGGAGTCGGTCAGCACGTGGCCCTCTTTTTCCAGCTCATTAACGGCCGGGGCCCAGACGTACGCGCCGTCAATATCGCCACGCTGCCAGGCGGCAACAATCGCAGGCGGTTGCAGGTTCACTAACTGCACCTGTGAGGGCTTAATGCCCCAGTGCTTCAGCGCCGCCAGCAGGCTGTAATGCGTGGTGGAGATGAAAGGTACGGCAATACGTTTGCCGATGAGCTGTTTCGGATCGCTGATCCCTTTTTTCACGACCAGCGCCTCGGAGTTACCCAGCTGTGATGCAAGCAGAAACGCTTCAATCGGCAGCTGCTGTGTGGCAGCGACCGCCAGCGGACTTGAGCCAATATTGCCAATCTGCACATCGCCGGACGCCAGCGCACGCAGCACGCTGGCGCCGCTGTCAAATTTGCGCCAGTCCACAGTTGCTCCGCTCTCACGGGCAAAGGTGTTATCCGCCTGAGCGACTTTGGCAGGCTCTGCGGAGGTCTGGTACGCCACGGTGACGTTGACTGCCTGTGCCTGAAACGCTATCAGTCCCAGTACTGCTGCCAGCGAGATTATTGTTTTTTGCATTGCCATCATCCTGTTCCCCGAAGTGAAGTTATGACGGCAGTGTCGCCAGCGGTGAAAGTTTCATAAAGGAATTAAAAATTATCCCTCATGCCAATCAGTTCTTAGATCAACATCAGGCAAGGCTATGCAAAAAAAGCAAATAGGCCGGACAGAAACGGTGACAAATTTGTCAGGCGCTCACATCGCTACTGTGTTATTGATCTCTACCTGATTTCATCACCTGAATAGCGGTTGTTATCTCCATGTCCATCGAAAAAGTCGCGCACCTGGCGGGCGTATCAAAAGCTACCGTTTCCCGGGTTCTGAACCAGCATCCCGGCGTGCGTCCCGATACGCGCAGTAAAGTGCTGGCAGCGATCAGCGCGTGCGACTACCAGCCTAATTTGCTGGCGCGCCAGCTGCGCACGGCGCAAAGCAACATGCTGCTGGTGCTGATTTCAGATATTACCAACCCCTTCTGTTCGCGCGTGGTGCAGGGGATTGAAGCGGAGGCGGAGGCGCAGGGCTATCACATTTTGCTCTGCAACAGCGCCTCTCAGCTGCGGCGTGAAACCGCCTATCTGGCGCTGCTGGCTGGCAAGGTCGTCGATGGCGTGATCACAATGGATGCCGCCGCCTGTCTGCAGGGGCTGAAAGATTTGATTGGTGATGCGCCGTGGGTGCAGTGTGCTGAATACGATCCCTCTATTAATGCATCCAGCGTGACTATTGATAACCGGCAGGCGGCCTTTGAGACGGTCCGCTACCTGGCCGGAAAGGGCCGAAAACAGATTGCGCTGGTCAACTGCGACATGCGCTATCTCTATTCGCATCAGCGTGAGAGCGGCTACCGCGAGGCGCTGAAGGCGCTGAATATGACGTGGGATCGCGTGGCGTATGCGGAGAATATCTCCTGCGAAGCGGGCAGCGCCGCGCTGCATGCGCTGCTGGCACAGCCCTCTCCGCCCGATGCCATTTTTACCGTGTCAGATGTGCTGGCCGTTGGCGTTATTCACGCCGCGCTCGAAGCGGGACTGCGCGTCCCGGAGGATCTGGCCGTGGTGGGTTTTGACGGTATTCCGTTTACCAGCAGCCTGAATCCGCCGCTGACCACCATTGCGCAGCCGATGAATCAGATGGGCGCCCGCAGCGTACAGCTGCTGCTGAACCGCATTCGCCAGCCGCATGCTGCCATTGTGCATGAAGTCCTGCCCTGGCAGCGTCTGGAGCGCGCATCCAGCTAATCTAGCGCCAGATCAGCAGCACACAGGCAGCGGTCAGTGCGCCCATCGCGAGGTTGAACAGCTTCCAGGCACGCGGGCTATGCAGCAGGCGGCCAATCAGTGAACCAAATCCCATCCAGATCAGGCCGGATACCAGATTCACCAGCGCCATGCCCATGCTGATCGCAACCACAGAGTGCTGATAGGCAGCTCCTGCCAGGCTGAAACTCGCTATCGCCCCCAGCGCCATCAGCCAGGCTTTAGGATTGATCAGTTGCAGCAGTCCGCCCTGCCAGAATGGCATCTGCTTTACCGAACGGTCTTCGGTTTCCAGCGTCTCATAGGCGGCCGTCGCGATTTTCCACGCCAGCCAGAGCAGATAGAGACTGCCGGCAATCTTCAGTACCAGATGCAGCGACGGATAGAGCAGGATCAGTCCGCCAATGCCAAATGCCACCATCAGCAACATCACCTGCATACCCAGCATGATACCAATAAGCAGCGGTAGCGTGCGCAGAAAGCCAAAATTAGCACCTGAGGCCGTAAGTAACATATTATTGGGCCCCGGCGTGATGGCCGCGACCCAGAGAAAACCTAACATCGACAAAAAAAGACTGAGTTCCATGAGTATCCGGATGCTCCTCATCCTTAAAAGCAGACAACCCATCGAAGCTATCAGCGAGTTATGCATCAGACAAGCACTATCCCTGGTTATTTAGATTGCCCCACCGGCAATCCCTTTATTCCGCTGCGCGGCTTCGGCAATGCGCATTTGCAGACCCTGCTGCCGCGCCTGCTGCGGCGTCGCGTCACGCTTAAACCACACTGGCAGCGGCTGGAGCTGCCGGATGGCGACTTTGTCGATCTCGCCTGGAGCGAAGATCCGGCCGGCGCGCGACACAAACCGCGCATGGTGATGTTCCACGGGCTCGAAGGCCATTTTCGCAGCCCTTATGCACACGGCCTGATGCAGGCGTGCAAAGCGCGCGGCTGGCTTGGCGTGGTGATGCACTTTCGCGGCTGCAGCGGCGAACCTAACCGGCTGCAGCGCATCTATCACTCCGGTGAAACGGAAGACGCGACCTATTTCCTGCACTGGCTGCGGCGTGAATGGGGCAGTGTGCCGACAGCTGCGGTAGGTGTGTCGCTGGGCGGTAACATGCTCGCCTGTTTACTGGGCCTGCAGGGCAATGAGGCACCGCTGGATGCGGCCGTGGCGATATCAGCGCCGCTGGCGCTCGCCCCCTGCAGTGAAAAGCTCGATATCGGCTTCTCCCGCTTCTACCAGCACTATCTGCTGACGCAGCTGAAAAAGAATGCGCTGCGCAAACTGCGCGCCTGGCCCGGCACGCTGCCGGTTGATGTACTGCAGCTGCGCGCGTTTCGCCGCCTGCGCGAATTTGACGATGCGATCACCGCCCGGGCGCACGGCTTTCTTGACGCCAGCGATTACTACCAGCGCGCCAGCGCCCTGCCGCTGTTAACCGGCGTGCGCAAGCCGATGCTGATCATCCACGCCAAAGACGATCCCTTTATGACAGATGCGGTGATCCCGCAGCCGCAGCAATTGTCTGCCACAATTGAGTATCAGCTGACGCAGCAGGGTGGACACGTTGGCTTTGTCGGCGGCAGCCTGCTTCAACCGCATATGTGGCTGGAGCAGCGCGTGCCGGAGTGGCTCTCAACTTATCTGGATGGGCAATTGTGATTATTCCGTGGCAGGAACTGGATGTAACAACGCTGGAAAACCTGATTGAAAGTTTTGTTCTGCGCGAAGGCACTGACTACGGTGAGCAGGAGCGCAGCCTGGCGCAGAAGGTAGCCGACGTGCGCCGCCAGCTGCAGCAGGGCGAGGTGGTGCTGGTCTGGTCTGAGCTGCATGAAACGGTCAATATTATGCCGCGGCGCGAGTTTCGCGGCTGATGCACTGCCGGATAATTCATGGTAACAATGCTCATCGCCCGACCTCACAGGGAGCACCCGTATGTCAGCCAGACACCCCGTTATCGCCGTTACCGGCTCCAGCGGAGCCGGTACCACGACAACCAGCCTTGCGTTCCGTAAAATTTTTCAGCAGCTGGGGCTGCATGCAGCCGAAGTAGAAGGCGACAGTTTTCATCGCTATACCCGGCCGGAAATGGATATGGCGATCCGCAAAGCACGCGATCTGGGTCGTCACATCAGCTATTTTGGTCCGGACGCCAATGACTTTGGCCTGCTGGAGCAGACGTTCCGGCGCTATGGCGAAAGCGGCATCGGAGAGTCGCGCAAATATCTGCACACCTATGATGAGGCCGTGCCGTGGAATCAGGTGCCGGGCACCTTTACTCCCTGGCAGCCGCTGCCGGAGAATACTGATGTGCTGTTTTACGAGGGTCTGCACGGCGGAGTGGTTACGCAGCAGCATAACGTGGCGGAGCATGTTGATCTGCTGGTGGGCGTGGTGCCGATCGTCAATCTTGAGTGGATACAGAAACTGGTACGCGATACCAGCGAACGGGGCCATTCGCGCGAAGCGGTGATGGACTCCGTGGTACGGTCGATGGAAGATTATATCAACTACATCACGCCGCAGTTTTCGCGCACGCACCTTAACTTTCAGCGGGTACCGACAGTTGATACCTCTAACCCGTTCGCGGCGCGCGAGATCCCCTCACTGGATGAGAGTTTTGTCGTGATCCATTTTCGCGGCCTGGAAGGTATCGCTTTCCCCTATCTGCTGGCGATGATTCAGGGATCGTTTATTTCGCATATGAACACGCTGGTGGTTCCGGGCGGAAAAATGGGACTGGCGATGGAGCTGATCATGATGCCACTGGTGCAGCGGCTGATTGAAGGAAAACGGATAGAGTAGAGGCCATGTCTGCCACACGACGTGGCATCGGTCGCCATAAATGGCGACCCTGCAAAGCCTGTTTCACGGGTAGCGAGGTATGCGCACCGGCAGCTGTTACAGCTCAACTACCTCATGGCTGTGGGTGATCTCCACCCCTTTGCCGAGCATGATCGCCACCGAGCAATATTTTTCTGCCGACAGGTCAACCGCCCGCGCCACCGCTTTCTCGCTCAGCGCTTTGCCGCTGACGATAAAGTGCAGGTTAATCTGTGTAAAAATACGTGGCGCTTCTTCGCGCCGTTCTGAAGTCAGTTTGACCTCGCAGTCAGCCACGTCATTACGCCCTTTTTGCAGAATCGAGACCACATCAATCGCGCTGCAGCCGCCGGCGGCCATCAGTACCATCTCCATCGGGCTTGGCGCTTTATCGCCTGAATTCCCGTCCATTAATAACTGATGTCCTGATGAGGATTCTCCGAGAAAGGTCAGCCCTTCCACCCATTTCACACGTGCCTGCATTATTCTTTCTCCTGAAGCGGCGTTTTGCGCCAGAGTACGCGTTCATCCGGCAAACAGCAATCGCCCGCCTGCTGAAGCGAGACAACACAAGACAGCCTGCAAAAGCTGTGCTACAAACAGAGCTGAAAATTTCTTCGTCGTGGCTGATGAGGACGGGCAGAATCAAAAGCAGAGCTTACACATCCGCCCGGATAATTTTTATTAACAGGACGCGCTGGACGATTTCATCGCCTGACAGGGAATGAATGCCCCTGTGTTTTGGGCACGATTACAATAGAGGATAATAGCGAATGGTTCTCGGCAAACCGCAAACAGACCCTACACTCGAATGGTTCCTGTCCCATTGCCATATTCACAAATATCCATCCAAAAGCACGCTGATCCATCAGGGTGAAAAAGCAGAAACGCTCTACTACATCGTTAAAGGTTCCGTTGCGGTACTGATTAAAGATGAAGAAGGCAAAGAGATGATCCTCTCCTATCTGAATCAGGGAGATTTCATCGGCGAACTCGGCCTGTTTGAAGAGGGCCAGGAGCGCAGTGCCTGGGTGCGTGCGAAAACAGCCTGCGAAGTTGCTGAAATTTCCTACAAAAAATTTCGTCAGCTGATTCAGGTTAACCCGGATATTTTGATGCGCCTGTCGGCGCAGATGGCACGTCGCCTGCAGGTGACATCAGAAAAGGTGGGTAACCTGGCTTTCCTGGATGTTACCGGCCGCATTGCGCAGACGCTGCTTAATCTGGCTAAACAGCCGGATGCCATGACCCACCCCGACGGTATGCAGATTAAAATTACCCGTCAGGAGATTGGTCAGATCGTGGGTTGCTCACGGGAAACCGTTGGTCGCATCCTGAAAATGCTGGAAGATCAGAACCTGATCTCCGCACACGGTAAAACCATCGTCGTTTACGGCACCCGCTAAGCTGTTTCACCCCCCACGGCGTGATGACACCATCACGCCGTTTCTGTTTGCGATAAGCTGATGTGGCGCCGAATCATCTATCATCCCGAAGTCAATTACGCTCTGCGTCAGACGCTGGTGCTGTGCCTGCCTGTCGCGCTGGGATGGCTGTGTGGCGATCTGCAAAAAGGCCTGCTGTTCTCGCTGGTACCCGCCTGCTGCAATATTGCCGGCCTTGATACGCCGCATAAACGCTTTTTCAAACGCCTGATCGTGGGCGGTACGCTTTTCGCCACCGGCAGTTTTCTGATCCAGTACCTCACCAACGCCGCGGTTCCGCTGCCGCTTATTATGCTGGTGCTGCCGCTGCTGATTGGCGTGACGGGCGAAATCAGTCCGCTGCACGGGCGTCTGCTGCCCGGCACGCTGATTGCAGCGATCTTTACGCTGAGCCTGGTGGGGCGTATGCCGATCTGGGTGCCGCCGCTGCTCTATATTGGCGGCACGTTCTGGTATGGCCTGTTTAACTGGTTCTGGTACTGGCTGTGGAAAGAGCAGCCGATGCGTGAAACGCTGAGCCTGCTCTATCGTGAGCTGGCTGACTACTGCGATGCCAAATATACCCTGCTGACACAGCTGACCGATCCGGAAAAAGCGCTGCCGCCGCTGCTGGCGCGCCAGCAGAAAGCGGTTGACCTGATCACCACCTGCTATCAGCAGATGCATATGCTTTCTGCCAGCCGCGATAACAGCCATAAGCGGCTGACGCGCGCTTTTCAGGTGGCGCTGGATCTGCAGGAGCATATCGCTGTCAGCCTGCACCAGCCGGAGAAAGTGCAAAAGCTGGTAGAACAGAGTCATGCGGAAGCGGTTATCCGCTGGAATGCAAAAACCATTTCGGCACAGCTCAGGCTGCTGGCCGATGCCATTCTCTATCACCAGCTGCCCGCCCGCTTTCAGATGGAAAAGCCGCTCGGCGCGCTGGAAAAAATTGCGCGGCAGCATCCGGATAATCCGGTTGGCCACTTCTGCCTTTATCATTTCAGCCGCATCGCCCGCGTGCTGCGCACCCAGAAACCGCTCTATACGCGCGACCTGATGGCCGATCGCCAGCGGCGCCTGCCGCTGCTGCCCGCGCTGCGCAGCTATCTGTCCTTCAGGTCCGGCGCGCTGCGCAGCGCGGCCCGCTTTGCCGTTATGCTGATGTTTGGCAGCTCTGTTGCGCTATTCTTTAATATTCCCAAGCCCTACTGGATCCTGATGACCATTATGTTTGTCAGCCAGAATGGCTACAGCGCCACGCGCGTGCGCATTCAGCACCGGGCGCTCGGCACCTTTGCCGGGCTTCTGATTGCCGCCGCATCACTGCGTTTCGCCGTACCGGAATCGATCGCGCTGCTGTTTATGCTGGCAATCACGCTGGCCAGTTATCTGGTGACGCGCAAATATTATGGCTGGTCGATGATTGGCTTTACCGTGACGGCGGTCTACTCGCTGCAGCTGCTGTCGCTGAATGGCGCTCAGTTCCTGCTGCCGCGGATGATGGATACGCTGATGGGCTGCCTGATCGCGTTCGCCGGTATGATCTGGCTATGGCCGCAGTGGCAGAGTGGTTTGCTGCGCCAGAATGCGCACGATGCGCTGGAGGCGTATCAGGAGGCGCTGCGCATGCTGCTGGGGCCGGAGCATGCGCCGGAAAAACTGGCTTACCAGCGGGTAAAGGTTAACCAGGCGCATAACGCGCTGTTTAATGCGCTGAATCAGGCGACCAGCGAGCCTGGTTTTAACGCGCAGTATCTGAAGGATATGCGGCTGTGGGTCACGCACAGTCAGTTTATCGTAGAGCATATTAACGCCATGACTATTCTGGCGCGTGAGCACACCATGCTGACCCCGGCTCTGGCAGAGCGCTATCTGCAGTCGTGCGAAATTGCCCTGCAGCGCTGTCAGCAGCGGCTGACCTACGACGGACCGGGCAGTGAGAGCAACGTTATGGAGGCGCCGGAAAACCTGCATGAGGGGCCGGTGACGATTGTCGAGCAGCATGTTAAACGCATTTTGCAGCATCTCAGCGTCATGCACACCATCTCGTCTCTGGCGTGGAGCCAGCGACCGCATCATGGCCGCTGGCTGCGGGCTATTCGTCCGAAAGGATAGTCAGGCGGCAATAACCCTGCGCAGCGCGGCCGCAAAGCGCGTCATTCCGGCGTCGATCTCCTCCGGAGTGATAACCAGCGACGGCACAAAGCGGATCACATCGCTGCCGGCGGTCAGGATCATCACGCCTTCTGCCGCTGCTGCATTGAGAATATCGCGGGCTTTACTGGCATGTTCCGGTTTCAGTACCGCGCCCATCAGCAGACCCTTTCCGCGAATTTCGCTAAAGATATCCAGCTCACTATCCAGCGCCCTCAGCGCGTCGGTAAACTGCTGCCGCCGCGCCTCCACCCCAGCCAGCACCGCCGGCGTGTTAATGATATCCAGCGCGGTTTCTGCAATTGCGCAGGCAAGCGGATTGCCGCCGTAGGTAGTGCCATGTACGCCGGGCGCCATGACGGAAGCGATCTCATGCGTGGTCAGCATCGCGCTCACCGGGAAGCCGCCGCCCAGCGCTTTCGCCGTCGTAAGAATGTCAGGCTGAATACCGTAGTGTTCATAGCTGAACAGCTTGCCGCTGCGCCCCATGCCGCTCTGTACTTCATCCAGCACCAGCAGCGCGTTATGCTCATCGCACAGCGCACGCAGTCCCTGCATAAATTCCGGCGTTGCCGGCATCACGCCGCCCTCACCCTGAATCGGTTCAACAACGATCGCGCAGGTATGATCATCAATCACGGCTTTTACCGCCGCCAGATCGTTAAACGGGACGTGGACGATATCGGCCGGTTTGGGGCCGAAGCCGTCAGAGTATTTAGGCTGTCCGCCAACGGAGACGGTAAACAGCGTGCGGCCGTGGAAAGCGTTGTGAAACGCGATGATCTTACTTTTGAACGGCGAGTGCTTTTTACAGGCGTAGTAGCGCGCCAGCTTGAACGCCGCTTCGTTAGCTTCTGCACCGGAATTGCCAAAAAATACGCGGTCGGCGAAGGTAGCAGCAATCAGCTTCGTCGCCAGACGCAGCGCCGGCTCGTTGGTAAAAACATTACTGGTGTGCCACAGCGTTTCGCCCTGGCGCTTCAGCGTCTCAACCAGCGCCGGATGGCAGTGACCCAGCGCGGTGACCGCTATACCGCCGGAGAAGTCGATATACTCTTTACCCTGCTGATCCCAGACGCGGCTGCCTTTGCCCTTTACGGGCACAAACTGCGCAGGTGCATAAACAGGCAAAATGACGTTATCAAACGTCTCCCGGGTTACCGCTATGTTTTCCGCTGCCATTGCTGACCTCATCCGGCTATTGAGTGATCTTAAATGAAATTATAATCACGGAATATGCATAAAAAATCACGGAATGGCAAACGGAAGTTAGCGTTCAAGGAAATTTTTCAGCAGCTGATGGCCCTGCTCGCTGAGCACGCTTTCGGGGTGAAACTGCACGCCTTCCAGCGGTAGCGTGCGGTGACGAAAGCCCATGATTTCATCGGGCTGATTATCACGCAGGCTCCAGGCGGTGATCTCAAACGCGTCAGGCAGCGATCCATCCGCCACAATCAGTGAGTGATAGCGCGTTACGGTGAGTGGATTAGCGAGGTTGCGAAACACGCCTTCGCCAGTGTGGCGTACCGGCGAGGTTTTCCCGTGCATGACCTGACGCGCACGTATCACCTTTCCGCCAAAGGCCTGAGCGATGGCCTGATGTCCGAGGCACACCCCCAGCACCGGCAGCCGCCCGGCAAAATAGCGAATGGCATCCAGAGAAATACCCGCCTGGTCGGGCGTGCAGGGCCCAGGGGAGATAACCAGATGGCTTAGCGGCAATGCCGCCATCTCAGCCAGCGAGATAGCGTCATTACGCACCACGCGCACCTGCGCGCCCAGCTCGCAAAAATACTGGTAAAGGTTCCAGGTAAAAGAGTCGTAGTTATCAAGCAGCAGCAGCATCATGACCTCAGGTCGATCAAACCGCCGCTATTCTACGCACTTTATCGCGCCGGGCTTACCACTTTTGTCAGCTGCGCGGTCAGCGCGGCGAGATCGCCCGCGACCGCTTCGCGAATTGCCTTCTGCCACGGCTCCGGCTCCAGCCGATCCCACTCCAGCAGATAGCCAGCGTGCAGCGCCAGCTGCTCAAAAAAGATGCGCTGAGCGCGTCCGTTGCCCGCCCGGAACGGATGCAGTACATAGAGTTCACAGTAGTAATGTGCCAGACGGGCCACAAAGGCGTCTGTATCAAGTTCGGTCAGCCCCTGCTCCTCCTCCAGCGCGCTCATCAGCGCATTGCCCTCTTTCTCAATGTATTCGCAGTGGCAGTAAGGGGTCTCGTCGCGCCAGATATCGATGGCGCGGAGTTCGCCCGCCCAGCTGTAGAGATCCTGAAACAGCGTGCGATGAATATGGCGTAAACGCGGCAGACCCGGTGTACGCGGACCTGGATCCAGCGTCGCCAGCCGCGCGGCACTGAACGCCAGCTCCGCCTTGCGCAGCTGCGCGGCATCATGAATTTCCAGCCGGTTTTTCAGCACATCATCGTTGTGCCACAGGTAGGGATCGCGTACCGCCAGTGAATTATCCGCCATACTGCCTCCTCAGCGAAGCAAGCCGATCTTCCGCCTGCTCAGCGGTGACCGCAGGCTCAGTCAGGGTATAACCAGACAGCCTGCAGCTGGCCTGATAGCTGGCAGCACGACGCTGCAGCCACAAAGTGGCTTTCTGTTTTTCAGTGAGTTTTTGCGGCATAGCGCCTCCGGCTGACAAGATTTGCCCTAAGTATAAGAGCAAATTCTGGCTTTGCCGGAGCGCGGTCAGCGACGTCACGCTACAGGTGACGCGGAAACAGATTAAGGCAGGATTTTCGCGGAGGTAATAACAACCGGTTTTGCCGGGACATTCTGGTACGGGCCCACATCTTTAGTCGGGACCTGGGCGATTTTGTCGATCACATCCATCCCTTTCACAACTTTACCAAATACCGCATAACCGAAGTCGCGCTGTCCGTGATCCAGGAAAGCGTTATCTGCCACATTCAGGAAGAACTGGCTGGTTGCGCTGTCTTTCTCAGCGGTACGCGCCATAGAGATGGTACCGCGCAGATTACGCAGTCCGTTGTCAGCTTCGTTTTTGACTGGCGCGCTGGTCTGCTTCTGCTGCATATCCGTGGTAAAACCGCCGCCCTGGATCATAAAACCCGGGATCACGCGATGAAAAATGGTGTTGTTGTAGAAGCCGTTATTAACGTAATCCACAAAGTTTTTTACTGAAACCGGCGCTTTCTGGTTATCCAGTTCAAGTTCAATGTTGCCTGCTGACGTGGTGAGCAGGACATGTGTATCCCCTTTTGCAGCCAGTGCAGAAGCAGATACGGAAGAGAGTGCTAACAGGGCGATCGCCGCTGTCAAAGTACGTTTAAGCATGAAAGAGTCCTTACCCTGGAGATCGGCTTAAAAAACAGAATTGATTGTAAAGAGCATGTAATACAAGAGCCAGCGTTTTACCTATATTTACCGGAATGTTGCAAACGTCATACTTTTGCCGCCGCGCAATCATTTGCGTGACTGAAATCACACATATCATGAAATTTGCGTAGCTTATTTCACTGCTTGTTTATTAAGATCACGGTTCCATTTACAATTCATGACACTTTTGCCTCATCGTCCCCCCACAGGTTATGAACATGACAAACCGTAATCGCATCGGCCTTACCTGGATCAGCTTTTTCTCTTATGCGCTCACTGGCGCACTGGTGATTGTGACCGGTATGGTGCTGGATAATATCGCGCAATATTTCCAGCTACCCATCTCAGAGATGAGTAACACTTTTACTTTCCTTAACGCCGGCATTCTGGTTGCCGTTTTCCTGAACGCCTGGCTGATGGTGATTGTGCCGCTGAAACGCCAGCTGATTTTCGGCTTTGTGCTGATGATTCTGGCGGTAGCGGGCCTGATGACCAGCCATAACCTGCAGGTCTTTTCACTCTGCATGTTTATTCTGGGCGTGGTCAGCGGCATTACCATGTCAATTGGTACCTTCCTGATCACCCATATCTATGACGGTCGCCAGCGCGGTTCGCGCCTGCTGTTTACTGATTCATTTTTCAGCATGGCCGGCACGATTTTCCCGATTATTGCTGGCGTACTGCTGGCTCGGGCGCTGCCGTGGTACTGGGTATATGCCTGCATCGGCGTTATCTATCTGGCTATTTTTGTTCTGACGCTGATGGTGGAGTTTCCGGTTCTCAAAAGTGAAGCGGCCGTTCAGGGTGGGGAAAAAGAGAAATGGGGCGTGGGGGTGCTGTTCCTCTCCATCGCTGCGCTCTGTTATATCCTGGGCCAGCTGGGCTTTATCTCCTGGGTGCCGGAGTATGCAACCAAATCGATGGGCATGGATATCGCCTCTGCCGGGCAGCTGGTCGGCAACTTCTGGACCGCTTACATGGTCGGTATGTGGGCGTTTAGCTTCCTGCTGCGCTTCTTTGACCTGCAGCGCATCCTGATGGTGCTGGCTGCGCTGGCCACCGGCCTGATGTACTGGTTTGTCTCCTCTCAGGAGGCGGGCATGCTGCACTGGATCATTATGGCACTGGGCTTCTTCTCCAGCGCGATTTATACTACCATCATTACGCTGGGATCGCTGCAGACCAAAGCGGCCTCGCCTAAGCTGGTTAACTTTATTCTGACCTGCGGCACCGTGGGCACCATGCTGACCTTTGTGGTTACCGGACCGATAGTGGCTAAAGGTGGCGCGCATGCGGCACTCTCTACTGCCAACGGCCTTTATGCTGTGGTGTTTGTCATGTGCGTGCTGCTCGGCTTTGTCACAAAGCACCGTCAGCACGGTCATGTGACCCACTGATGATACCGGCACTGCCGCCTCGCGCGGCAGATGCGACCCAATAAAAAGGCGAGCCGGAAGGCTCGCCTTTTTTTACGTCATCCGCGCCGGTTTACGGCTGTGCGACGAACCCGACGGCGTCGTACACTTTCTTCAGCGTTTCCTGCGCGTGCGCGCGCGCTTTAGCTGCGCCGTCACGCATTACCTGGTTGAGCAGCGCTTCATCATTGCGGAAGTGGTGATAGCGCGCCTGCAGCTCGGTCAGCATGCCGGATACCGCCTCGGCAACGTCGCCCTTGAGGTGCCCGTACATTTTGCCCTCAAACTGCTGTTCAAGCTCCGGAATCGATTTGCCGGTAACGCCTGAGAGAATATCCAGCAGGTTGGAGACGCCCGCCTTCTCTTTGACATCATAGCGCACCACCGGCGGCTCTTCGGAGTCAGTAACCGCACGCTTGATCTTCTTCACGACCGATTTGGTATCTTCCAGCAGGCCGATAACGTTGTTGCGGTTGTCATCCGACTTGGACATCTTTTTCGTCGGCTCCAGCAGCGACATTACGCGCGCGCCCGATTTCGGAATAAACGGCTCCGGAACCTTAAACACGTCACCATAAAGCGCGTTGAAACGGGCAGCGATATCGCGGCTCAGCTCCAGATGCTGCTTCTGATCTTCGCCTACCGGAACCTGATTGGTCTGATACAGCAGAATATCGGCCGCCATCAGCACCGGGTAGTCAAACAGACCGGCGTTGATATTCTCTTCATAGCGGGCAGATTTATCCTTGAACTGTGTCATACGGCTCAGCTCGCCAAAGTAGGCGTAACAGTTCAGGATCCAGCTCAGCTGCGTATGCTCCGGCACGTGCGACTGAACAAAAATGGTGCTTTTTTCCGGGTCAATGCCGCAGGCCAGATAGAGCGCCAGCGTATCCAGCGTCGCTTTACGCAGCGTGGCCGGGTCCTGACGCACGGTGATCGCGTGCAGATCGACGATGCAGTAAATGCAGTGATAGTCATCCTGCATCTGCACCCACTGACGCAGCGCACCCATATAGTTGCCAATGGTCAGTTCACCTGAAGGCTGGGCGCCGCTGAAAACGATGGGTTTGCTCATGTTATATCCTGATAATCACAGCCCGAGTGCGGGCAGAAGTTCGCCAAAAGTGTCGAGAGTTAAATCGGGCCGGCTGGTGGTAATAGACTCACCGTAGTTGTAGCCAAACGTCATACCGACATTCGGTACACCGGCAGCCTGTGCCGCGAGGATATCATTGCGTGAATCCCCGACAAACAGCAATTGTTCCGGCAGTACGCCGAAATGGCCCAGCACCAGGAAGATGCCGGCCGGATGCGGTTTTTTCACCGCTACGTCATCACCGCCGATAATCAGTGAAAAAGAGTCGCTGATGCCGAGAGAGGCCAGCAGCGGAGCGACAAACGGCGTTGGTTTATTGGTAACGATAGCGAGAGGTAATCCCTGGTCGCGCAGCGCGAGCAGCGTCTCTTTTACCTGCGGAAACAGCGTGCTGCCTGACTCAACCGTGTCAGCGTAGTGCCGATCAAAACAGGCGCGTGCGTCACGCTGCTCTTCCGCATGAGGCTCGCGGCCCAGCGCCCAGGTCAGGGCGCGCGCCATCATAATATCGGCACCGTTACCTATCCAGGTTGATGCCCGCTCGATGCCCGGCGCCGGCAGCTGCAGATCGCCCAGCGCC
The DNA here is from genome assembly GCF_002928325.1 of Pantoea sp. ICBG 1758. NCBI lineage: Bacteria > Pseudomonadati > Pseudomonadota > Gammaproteobacteria > Enterobacterales > Erwiniaceae > Pantoea > Pantoea sp. ICBG 1758. The sequence goes on along the minus strand of NZ_POWL01000007.1, from coordinate 117,721 downwards.
CGATCGATCGCCTGTGACAGGCCCGGTGCGCTATGCACCAGCGTTCCGTCAAGGTCAAAGGCCAGCGCGCGGATATCAGTGAAATGAGCCATTAACTTTCTCCAGTTCCGTGCGCATTTCATCGATAACTTTTTTGTAATCGGGATGACCGAAGATGGCCGAGCCGGCGACAAACATATCTGCGCCGGCGGCAGCAATCTGTCCGATATTGTCGATTTTCACACCGCCATCCACTTCGAGCCGGATGTCATAGCCGCTCTGATCGATCAGCCGGCGCGCTTCGCGCAGTTTATCCAGCGTGCCCGGTATGAATGACTGGCCGCCAAAGCCGGGATTGACCGACATCAGCAGAATGATATCCAGCTTATCCATCACGTAATCAAGGTAGCTCAGCGGCGTTGCCGGATTAAACACCAGGCCCGCCTTACAGCCATGCTCTTTGATGAGCTGCAGCGTGCGATCCACGTGGTCACTGGCTTCCGGGTGGAATGTGATATAGCTGGCACCCGCTTTCGCAAACTCCGGGATAAGCGCATCCACTGGCTTGACCATCAGGTGCACATCAATCGGTGCCGTAATGCCGTAGTCACGCAGCGCTTTCAGCACCATAGGTCCCATCGTCAGATTGGGCACATAGTGATTATCCATCACATCGAAATGCACGACATCGCCGCCTGCCGCCAGTGCTTTGGCGGTATCTTCACCCAGACGGGCAAAGTCAGCGGCAAGAATTGAAGGGGCCAGTAAAAATTGTTTCATCCGATTCTCCCAATGTTGTGCGCCAGTCTCAGCTGACGTAATGCGTTGGTCGCGGACGAAACAGGCTAGCGGAAAAGCGCCAGCAGTTCGTCCACCTGCGTACGACCACTTATGCTTCGGCTGATAGAACGCCGGGCTTTTACTACATGTAAATCCGCGTTCTGATACCACTCCCGGGTCAGCAGCGTATCGTGATTGGAAATCAGGACCGGTATCTGGCTCTTAGCCAGCTTCCCGGCCAGCTCCGCGAGATGCTGCTGCTCGCGCAGGCTGAAACTGTTGGTGTGATAGGCCGTGAAGTTGGCCGTTGCCGACAGCGGCGCATAGGGCGGATCGCAATAGACCACCGAGCCTGCAGCAGCGCTGTTCAGGGTAACATCGTACGATTCGCAGACAAAGGTCGCTTTCTGCGCGCGCTCTGCAAACCAGAGTAGTTCAGCTTCCGGAAAGTAGGGTTTGCGGTAGCGGCCAAAAGGCACGTTAAATTCACCGCGCAGGTTGTAGCGACACAGGCCGTTATAGCCGTGACGATTCAGATAGAGGAACAGCACGGCGCGCTGGTAGGGATCGCGGCTGGCGTTAAATGCCAGCCGCTGCGCATAATAGTGCTCAGCGCTGTTTCCTTCCGGCGTAAACAGCTGACGCGCATCCGCAATAAATGTCTGCGTACGCGTTTTGACAATGTTGTAGAGGTTAATGAGATCGCCGTTGATGTCCGCCAGATGGTAGCGGTCATAATCGGTATTGAGAAATACGGAACCGGCGCCCACAAAAGGCTCAACTAAGCAGTCGCCTTGTGGCAGGTGACGACGAATATCGTCAAGCAGTGGGTATTTCCCACCGGCCCATTTCAGGAAAGCGCGATTTTTTTTCATGCTGTCGTGGTTATTACATCTTCATTGTAGCTGTGGTGAAACCGACAGCAGATCTGCGCTTAAACGGGGCCGCAGCAGCGGGCCCCACATCAATTTACTGACTCTCTTTCTTAACCTGGCTCAGCGGTTTTACCCACGGATTAACCGCACGTACTTCTGCAGGCAGCGCAGCCGCAGCCCTTTTCGCTTCGGCAGGCGTCGCGTAAGCGCCACTGACCAGCACGTACCAGGGCTGACCGTTACGTGTGGTTTTATACACGTGATAGCCGCTCAGATTCTGTTTTTTTGCCCACGCCGTCAGGCTCTCCTGCTTCGACGCTCCGCTCAGCTGCAGCGTATAGTTACCCCCTGAAGGCAGAGACTTGCTGGCGCTGCTGGCAGGCGGGTTGTGCGCTGCCGTGGTGTGGGTCTGGCTCTCGCGGGTCGCAGACGGTTTTGCCGCAGCCGCTGGTTTATGGCTGGTACCGGATGCGGTGGAACGTGAACTGCTGCTGGCACGCGGCGCATTATCCGCCCGCACAGCTGGCGGCGTAACCGCTTTTCCTGCTGTGCTGCCAGCATTACCGCTTACGGTAGCCGGCGCGGTGGGCAGAGAAGAGCCGCCCTGCGCACCCTGTGCGGCAGCATCTACCGAGCCCTGCTGATTACTCAGCGCACTGTTGAGATCGCCTGGCAGCGTGACGCGCTGCTGATTCGCAGGCGCCTCTGTTACCTGCGCCTGCGTTGGCGTGGATGAGACGGAAGGCATTGAGATCGCCTGCCCTTCACTGCCAGCTGCCGGCTGCGTCGTATCCTGTGGCGCGCTGCCTTCAGCCGTTGGGGCCGCTGCCTGCTGGCCGCTCATGGAGGCGGAATCAGAGAGATCGATATGTTTTTCACTGCCGCCAGATGTCGACGCACTGCCGCTGCTGCGGTTAGCCGCGGGTTTATCATCCGGCCCGGTCAGCGCTGAACCAATGCCCAGCACCAGAACCAGCAACACCAGAATGCCAATCCCCATCATCATATGCTGACGGGAGACCGGCGCTTTGGCCTTTGGCGCAGAAGACGCTTTACGGGATCGCGCGGGACGGCGATCGCTGGCATCAGGTTTTAACTCATCTTCCGGTTTGAACTCATCCATCTCGCCTCCTCCGTAAAACGGTGCGTCTCCGACACACCGTATCACAACGTTCTTCTTCAGCCTGAACTTGCCTGCCGCAGCGTTATATGACGGTCTGCTGTCAGAACGCTACATTCGCGCTCAGTTACTGCGACAATCGTTAATTGCAGCCAGCACCATATCATGTGCAACACCGGCACGCACTTCAGAGCGACCAATAGCGAGAGGCAGCACCAGACGCAGCTCGCCCCCGATCACTTTTTTGTCGCGCATCATGTGCGGCAGATACGCTTCAGCTGTCATCTCAGCGGGACCGGTTACCGGCAAGCCAGCACGCTGCAGCAGCGCAATCACGCGTTCGCTCTCTGCTGCGGTAAATTGCCCCAGCCGTTGCGCCGTACGCGCGGCCATCACCATACCTGCGGCCACGGCTTCGCCATGCAGCCAGTTGCCATAGCCCATATGCGCTTCAATCGCATGACCAAACGTATGGCCCAGATTGAGCAGCGCACGCTGGCCGTTTTCACGCTCGTCGGCAGCAACCACTTCCGCTTTCAGCTCGCAGCAGCGGCGAATACACCAGGCGATTGCGCGCGCATCCAGCGCCAGCAGCGCATCAAGATTTTGCTCCAGCCAGTGGAAGAATTCACCGTCCAGAATAATGCCGTATTTGATCACCTCTGCCAGGCCAGACGCCAGTTCGCGCGGCGGTAGCGTGGAGAGGCAATCCGTGTCAATGACCACCGAGGCGGGCTGATAAAACGCGCCAATCATATTTTTGCCGAGCGGATGATTGACGGCGGTTTTTCCGCCTACTGACGAGTCAACCTGCGCCAGCAGCGTGGTGGGCACCTGAATAAATCGGACGCCGCGCTGATAGCTGGCAGCGGCAAATCCGGTGAGATCGCCAATCACGCCGCCACCCAGCGCAATCAGCGTGGTGTCGCGGCCGTGCGGCTTCTGCAGCAGCGCGGTAAAGACCTCATCCATGACGGTCAGCGTTTTATACTGCTCACCGTCAGGCAAAATCACCTGATCAACATGGATGCCCGCCTGGGTCAGCAGCGTTGCGACTTTCCCGAGATAGAGCGGGGCCAGCGTCTGGTTGGTTACCAGCATGGCGCGATCGCCTGCCTTCAGCGGCCAAAAAGAAGCCGGATCCTTAAACAATCCGGCAGCAATGGTAATGGGGTAACTACGATCCCCCAGTGAGACAGTGATCTTCTCCATGATGACCGATACCTGTTGCTGAGCCCTCAGGATGCTGGATTAATTTTTTTCCAGCATGTTGATGATCTGATTGGCGACCACTTTGGCACTTTGATCATCAGTGCGAATAGTGACGTCAGCGATCTCTTCATAAAGCGGATTGCGTTCATCTGCCAGTGCTTCGAGCACTTCACGAGGCGGTTCATCAACCTGCAGCAGCGGGCGCTTTTTATCGCGCTGCGTGCGGGCAAGCTGCTTTTCGATGGTGGTTTCCAGATAGACAACCACGCCGCGGGCGGAGAGACGATTGCGCGTTTCACGGGATTTGACGGAACCGCCGCCGGTCGCCAGTACGATGCCTTGTTTCTCGGTCAGCTCGTTAATGATTTTTTCTTCGCGATCGCGGAAACCAGCTTCGCCTTCCACATCAAATACCCAGCCTACATCCGCTCCGGTACGTCGCTCAATTTCCTGATCGGAATCGAAAAATTCCATATTGAGTTGCTGAGCTAACTGACGACCAATAGTGCTTTTGCCGGCACCCATCGGCCCAACCAGAAAGATATTGCGTTTCTCTGCCATTTTGTCGGTATTACTAAGAATTCGTTGATGATACCCCGCGTTCAGCGCGTTGCTGGCGGGACAGGAACTGAGACCTCATAAGCATTAGCAAGAGTCAGATAGAAAATTATCTCAACACTCATGGCCGTTTGGCAACCGAATAAATCGCCTCCGGCAACCTGCACACAGGTATGGTCTTTGGTTCGCGAGACGGTAACGCTCTTCCTTACGTGCCTTCATTAAACGGGCTACAGCTGCGCAGGCCGGGGGTTGCCGGTGCTTATCATCGGCTGATATTAGCGCTGAAAACGGCCCTTTATCTGCTTGCTGCTGCCCACTTTATGCTGGCATATTTCTTTTTTGACGCCAGTATCGCTTGTGACTGACGCCCGTCGGAAGATTATCCTGCCGCGTACCGCTACACCGTTTTAAAATCGCTAAACCTTGTAAGCTAATTCCTCTCTGGCGTCAACGCGCACGGCACTACAGAACGAATTTTCCGCTTTATCCGGCAGAAAGCGCTGCTTCCCTGACCAGTCTGGGGGTAATAAAGATAACCAGCTCACGTTTTTTCTGCTCCTGCAGCTGCTGCCGGAACAGCGCGCCCAGCAGGGGCACTTCTCCCAGCCACGGCACGCGCTTTTCACTCTGCGTGCGCTGCTGCTGAAAAATGCCGCCCAGCGCCAGCGTTTCGCCATCACGCAGCGTCACCTGCGTCTCAATTTCCTGCTTTTCAATGCTCAGCACCTGGTTCTCTCCCAGCGTCAGGCTGCGGCCAGGCATGTTCTGGCTCAGCCGCAGCCGCAGCTGAATGCGACCGTTGCCCAGAACCGTGGGAGTGACCTCCATACCCAGCACCGCCTCTTTGAACTCGATTGCCGTCGCACCGCTGTTGCCTGACTTCACCTCGTACGGAATTTCGGTGCCCTGTTTGATGGTGGCCGTCTGCTGATGCGCAGTAAAGAGCCGCGGGCTGGCGATGATATCGATCTGATTCTCCTGCTCCAGCGCGCTCAGCTCAAGATTCAGCAATTCACCGCTCATTTTACCCAGCGTCACCCCGGCGCGCAGTGCTGGCGTACTGACCGCCAGCGGCAGGCTAAGCTGCGGATTGCGCAGCGTCGCCGCTACCGCATCTGCCGGAGAGAGCTGCCAGCTGACGCCCAGTTCACGCAGATGCTCTTCGTTAAGCGTCACGATATGCGCCTGCAGCTCCACCTGCTCCAGCGGCCGGTCGAGGGCTTTGATCCAGCGCGTCGTGCTTTCCAGAGCCGGTGCCGTGTCGCGCAGCAGCAGTGAGTTAGTACGGCTATCGACCGTGACGCTGCCGCGTGCTGACATCAGTGAAGGCTCTCCCTGCAGGCTGCGGTGAATATCGCTGGCGCTGGCATAATGAAGCGTAACGGTGCGCTGCTCCAGCGTCCGCTGCGCCTGTTTATCTTCCTGCTCCTGCCGGACCCGCTGCATCTGACGCTGCTGCCAGCTTTGCGGATAGACCAGCAGCACCCCCTCCTCTTCTATCAGAACAAGATCGGTCAGGCGGGAAATCAGCGACAGGGCATGCTCTGCGCTTACCTTCTCCAGGCGCAGCGACAGTCGTCCCTCAACCCCGGGCGCAATCAGCAGATTAGTCTGCTGATAATCCGCCAGCGCCTGCAGAATGCGCTCTACCGGCGCATCGTCAAATACCAGGCTCAGCGTGCTGGTCTGCGCCTGCAGCGGGGTGCTTAACATAAGCCCCAGCAGCATCACGATCCGTTTCATAAAAGCCTCCTTTAATTACCCAAACGATCTGTTGCTTCACACAGCGGCGCGGCGCGGTTAACGTCAGCGTGCGCGCGGTTATCCCCGCGACCTGCCAGGGATAAACCGGAAAAGGAATGGATGGCTCCAGCCGGTAGCTTTTCCCCTCGGGCGATATTACCCAGGCGACAAAGTGGGGTGCGCGACCTGCCACGCCCTGCAGACGCCAGTTCTGCGGCGTGGCGGCAGGCGGTTCGCAGGCGCGGGTGGTCAGAGGGACGAAAGGATTGCGTGCTGCGACGGCACCGACCCAGAGCAGCAGGCACAGCAGCGCGCTACTCCGCATCGGATTGCTCCAGCCACAGCTCTGCCGTCAGCAGACGCGCGCCGGACCGCAGTGAAAAACGCTGCGGTACCGGCTGAGCGGTTCCGGCCAGCTCACTGAACAGCGGCATAAATTCACGCCACTCCAGCTGCAGCACCAGTTCTGATGGCTGAGCCTGCGGCTGCCAGTTTTGCAGCTGCGCGCCACGCGTGTTCACCAGCTGCTCCAGCGATGCGCTGGCCGCGCTGCCGCGCTGCGGCATCTGTAACATAGCGATCTCCAGCGAAAGCATGGCGACTGACGGCTGCAGCGCCTGCTGCAGCTGGCTTTGCTGCGCGGTAAGCGCTGTCAGCGCTGTCCGCTGCTGTGCCAGCGCCTGCTGCTGGGGTTGCAGCAGCAGCAGCCAGAGCAGCAGCAGCACGGCTGCGGCAACCAGCGTGCTGCAACCGGCACGCCAGGCAAAAGGCCACAGCGCATAGCGCCACATCAGCTCATTCATTGCGCGGCTCCCGCATCCGCGCCTGCAGCGTGAAGCGGTATCGGCCATCAGACTGCCGGGTTATCGCCCTCTGCCTGACGGCGGCAAACAGCGGCTGTGCCAGCAACCGATGGCGCAGCTCGCTCACCGCAGCCACACTTTCACTCCACCCTTCGACGCGCAGCAGCTGCTGCTGACGATCGATACGCTCCAGCCACAATGCATCCGGCAGCAGCCCCGGCAGCTGCTGCCAGAAACGTTGCCAGTGCTGATACTGCAGCGCCACCTGCTGACGCTGCTGCTGTAAGTCCAGCAGCCTGTCGCGCGCCTGCAGCAGTGATTGCTGTTGCGTGCGCAGGTGCCGCAGCGCGATCAGTCGCTGCCGGGCCTGTTCTGTCGCGCTTTCAGCCTGAGTCAGCTGCTGTCTGCTATATCCTCCCAGCACCAGCGCAACGAGCAGCGGCAGTGTTAACGCGGTAATCAGCAGATATTTCGTCTGCCGGCAGCACTTCTGCCACTGCCGCTCACGCCACGGCAGCAGATTAACCCTTAGCATGAGCTGTCTCCGGGACGCAGCGCCAGTCCCAGCGCCAGCGTAAAGTCGCCCTGCTGTGCGGGCAGAGGCGGCTGCTGGTAGCGTAATAATGAGAGCGGCAGGCACAGCTTCGCCTGTAGTGTGGTCAGGGCTGACGAAGAGGTACAAAGCGAGTCCGATACCTGCGGAAAGAGCTGTGTAACAGTGTCTGCATCGAGCGCGCCTGTGACGCTCCCGCAGCGCAGCGCGCCATCATTAAACACCCAGAACCCGTGCTCGCCTGCCGGGTGGATCAGCAGCGTATGGGGGGCAAGCGGCAGCTGCTGTGCGACCTGCATCAGGGCCTGCGTGCTCAGTTCAAAGATGTCAGGCTCCAGACCCGCCTGCTGCAGCGGCTGCAGCCATTGCGCCATTACGTCCCGCCGTGCCGCCGTAACCTGCAGCCTGTTTTCAGCCGCGTCACACTGATAGTCAAACGCCAGCAGCGCGGTTTCCACCGGAAAGAGGGTACGGGCGGCGGCAGTGACATAACGATTTAAAGCGGGTTCGCGCAGCGAGGTGTCGGGCAGCGGCAAGGTCCGCTGCAGAACCAGCTGTGGCGGCAGGCCAACGCGCAGGGAAAACTGCGCCGGCAGCTGCCGCCGCCACGACGCTAACATCTCCTGTAACAGCGGCGAGCTTTGCAACACGCCGTTGCGTAACGTATCGTGCGGCAGCGCTTGCTGCCACCAGTGTCGCAGCTGCCAGCCATGACGACGGCGTTCAATACCCAGCGCACACAGGTGCCTGTTCTGAATATCCAGTCCAATTTGCCAGCGCTGAAAAGCCATACGCGCGATCTCCTTATCATCAAAGGTAAACGCTAAACCCGGCTATGCTGAATGACAGGCAAATGACGGGTATATCAAAGCGTCAGGCTTGCCTTTATACTACCGCGCGATTGTTTATAAACTGCCCAAACGCCAACAGATGGGAATTCTCAGGTGAAGTTCGTAAAGTATTTATTGATTCTTGCAGTGTGTTGCATTTTGCTGGGAGCCGGTACGGTTTATGGCTTGTACAAGTATATAGAGCCGCAGCTGCCCGATGTGAACACATTGAAAGATGTGCGTTTGCAGACGCCGATGCAGGTTTACAGCGCCGATGGCGAGCTGATCGCCCAGTATGGTGAAAAACGCCGCGTACCGCTGACGCTGAAGCAGATGCCGCCAGAGCTGATCAAAGCATTTATCGCGACCGAAGATAGCCGCTTTTATGAGCATCACGGCGTCGATCCGGTGGGGATTTTCCGTGCCGCCAGCATCGCGCTGATGTCAGGCCATGCGTCGCAGGGTGCCAGTACGATTACTCAGCAGCTGGCACGCAACTTCTTTCTGAGCCCTGAACGTACGCTGATGCGTAAAATCAAGGAAGCGTTCCTGGCCATCCGCATTGAGCAGCTGCTGAGCAAAGATGAGATCCTTGAGCTTTACCTCAATAAAATCTATCTCGGCTATCGCGCGTATGGCGTTGGCGCGGCGGCGCAGGTCTATTTCGGTAAAACGGTCGATCAGCTGTCGCTGAGTGAAATGGCGATAATCGCTGGCCTGCCGAAAGCGCCCTCAACCTTCAACCCGCTCTATTCGCACAGCCGGGCGCTGGCGCGTCGTAATGTGGTGCTGGCGCGCATGCTGGATCAGAACGACATCACACAGCAGCAGTATGAAGAGGCCCGTAATACGCCGCTGACCGCCAGCTATCACGGTCCTGAGATCGCCTTTTCTGCCCCTTATCTCAGTGAAATGGTGCGTCAGGAGATGGTGAAACGTTACGGCGATCGCGCCTATGACGACGGCTACAAGGTGTATACCACCGTAACCCGTCGCCTGCAGGAGGCGGCGCAGCAGGCGGTGCGTAATAACGTTATGGCTTATGATATGCGCCACGGCTATCGCGGCCCGACCGCCGTATTATGGAAAGTGGGCGAGACCAGCTGGGATCAGCCGCGTATTCTTAAAACGCTGAAAACACTGCCCGCCTACGGACCGCTGAATGCCGCAGTGGTGACCAGCGCCAGCGCTCAGGAGGCCACGGCCTTACTGAAAGATGGCAGCACGGTCGCGCTGAAACTCTCCGGCGTGCGCTGGGCGCGCCCTTATAAATCAGACACGCTGCAGGGCCCGACGCCGCGCAGTATCACGCAGGTGCTGCAGGCTGGTCAGCAGATCTGGGTACGTAAAGTGGGCGATGAGTGGTGGCTGGGTCAGGTACCGCTGGTGAACTCTGCGCTGGTGTCGCTGAATCCGGAAGATGGCGCAGTGCGCGCGCTGGTGGGCGGATTCGATTTCAATCAGAGCATGTTTAACCGTGCCACCCAGGCGCTGCGCCAGGTGGGATCGAACATCAAGCCTTTCCTCTATACCGCCGCTATGGATCGTGGTCTGACGCTGGCTTCTATCCTCAACGATGTGCCGATTTCCCGCTGGGACGCCGGCGCAGGCGCAGACTGGCGGCCTAAAAACTCGCCGCCAACCTATGCTGGTCCTATCCGTTTACGGCAGGGGCTGGGAGAGTCTAAAAACGTGGTGATGGTACGCGCCATGCGCGCGATGGGCGTCGATTATGCTGCGGAATATCTGCAGCGCTTTGGCTTCCCGGCGCAAAATATTATTCATACCGAGTCGCTGGCGCTGGGTGCGGCTTCATTCACCCCACTGCAAGTGGCGCGTGGCTATGCGGTCATGGCAAACGGCGGTTTCCTGGTTGACCCCTATTTCATCACCCGCATTGAGGATGAGCAGGGAGGCGTGATTTTTGAAACAAAGCCTAAGATTGCCTGTCCGCAGTGTAATCTGCCGGTGATCTATGGTGATACGAAGAAGTCAGTTGCCCTGAATGAAGAGAGCGTGGAGAACGTCGCCACCTCTGATGAGTCGAAGAATCAGACGGTGCCACAGCCAGCGCTGGAGCAGGTTCCGGCACAGCCGCAGCCAGCAGGCGATCAGCAGTATGCGCCGCACGTGATTAATACCCCGCTCTCTTTCCTGATCAAAAGCGCGCTTAACTCCAATATCTTTGGCGAGCCGGGCTGGATGGGTACCGGCTGGCGTGCCGGACGCGATCTGAAGCGAAATGATATTGGCGGAAAAACCGGTACGACAAACAGCTCTAAAGATGCCTGGTTCTCCGGCTATGGCCCGGGTGTGGTGACGTCGGTCTGGATTGGCTTTGATGATTCACGCGCGCTGGGACGTTCAACCGTATCAGGTGCGATTCCGGATCAGATTTCCGGTTACGAGGGCGGAGCCAAGAGCGCGCAGCCGGCGTGGGATGACTATATGAAATCTGCGCTGGAGGGCGTACCGGTGCAGCCGCTGACGCCGCCGGAAGGCGTGGTCACCGTGACTATTGACCGGGCAACCGGCAAACTGGCTAACGGTGGTGGCAATACGCGTCAGGAGTATTTCATTGACGGCACGCAGCCGGTGGAATATAGCGTGCACGACGTCGGCACAACCATTATGGACAATGGCGAAAGCCACGAACTGTTCTGATAAACAGGCGCCTGCGGGCGCCTTTTCTATTCAGTAATCAAGCCGGCCCTGTTTTACCAGCCATTCGCGCACCAGAAACAGCGCACTGACGTTACGCGCTTCGCTGAAGTCGGGTTCTTCCAGCAGCGCCAGCAAATTCTTCAGCGGCCAGCGTCGTACCACCAGCGGTTCCGGCTCATCCCCTTCCAGCTTCTCTTCATAGAGGCCTTCAGCCACAACGATATTCATTTTGCTGGAGAAGTAAGAGGGTGCCATGGTGAGCTTGCCGAGGGCTTCAAGATGCGTCGCGCCGTAGCCAGCCTCTTCTTTAAGTTCCCGGTCGGCCGCCTCAAAGGCGCTTTCGCCCGGATCGATTAGCCCTTTTGGAAAACCAAGTTCATAGCTTTCCAGCCCCACCCCATACTCCTGAATCAGGATAACGTCGTCGCCGAGAATCGGCACAATCATTACCGCTTCGCGTTCAGAAGGCTTCATGCGCTCATAAACGCGGCGTGCACCATTGCTGAAAGCGAGATCGACGGCTTCAATGGTAAACAGGCGGGAGCGGGCCACCGCTTCTACCTTGAGGATGTCAGGTTTTTTCAATGGAGTGGTCATATCAGCCTCAGACGTTGCACAACCTTGTGAAATGCGATAGCGCCAGCATACCGAAGGCCGCGCAAATGTGCGACAGGCAACGCAGGCTAAGCCGCTGCCGGATTGCGCGGCCCGCCGTATAGCGCGCTATGCGCTCGCTCGCTTTAAGCATAAGTCAACGCCTCAGCGCGAAATTCAGAAAATACCGATATTTAATTGAGTATTGCCTGGTTAACATCCTATCAGGGATTAATCTAATAATTTATAATCCGATGATTTAGCGCATTATTTTATCTGTGTTTCTTCTTGTCAGAACCTCTTCTGCTCGCCAGAATTGACACATCTTACGATTTTCGCCGGGAGTAGAACGTTAACGTGAAGGCATTTCGTTGGCTGGAATGAGCTGAGCATGAGCACTTTTATTGTCATCCTGACAGTGATGCTGATCGGCTCATCATTAGCAGGTATCACTTACTGGTACGCTATGCGGCATCGTCCGCCGTTAGCGCGACCTCTGCCGTTTATCAGTCCGCCCTGCCGCAAACTCTCTGATGATGAGCGCATCGCAGTAGAAAAGTATCTGGCTGCGCTGGCAAAACGTCAGCCGCCGCGCACCCGCGCCCGCTTTGCCACGGAAGCGGAAGCGCTGACGCTGACGGCTCAAAGCAATCATGTCTACCCGGTTACCCGTTCCATCACCCGCTACGGTCTCTCAACCGACGATCCGCACAAATGGCGCTACTATCTCGATGAAGTGGAAGTGCATCTGCCACCGCTCTGGGAACAGTATATTGCCGATGAAAATTACGTTGAGCTGATCCGCACGCAGACGCTGCCGCTGGTCATCTCGCTGAATGGTCACTCGCTGGTTAACTACGCCATTGAGCAACCCGCCCTGCCGCCGCTGATCCAGCCTGCCAGTACCAACGCCTCTATCCGTAAAGCAGAGAGTGAAAACGTTGAGTTACTGCGGGTGCGCAAAGAGTCGCACGAGGAGTACCAGCTTTCGCGGCCTGACGGTACGCGTGAAGCGGTCGTTATCAGCTGCGCTTTTTTGCTGTTTTTTCTCGGTCTGGTGCTGCCGGGCAATCTCCTGCTCTGGCTGGTGGTGCCTGGCTGCGTAATGATCGCCGTCAGCCTCTGGTTCCTCTGTCGTTTTCCCGGTGAGAAAAGACTGCGTGATATTCACTGCCTGCGCGGTGCGCCGAAACGCTGGGGCCTGTTTGGTGAATCGAACCAGGAGCAGAGCAACATTTCGCTGGGCATTATCGATCTCATCTACCCGCCGCACTGGCAGCCTTATATCGCTCACGATCTGGGACAGATCACCGAAGTGGATATCTATCTGAACCGCCAGGTTGTGCGTCAGGGGCGTTTTTTGTCGCTGCAGGATGAAGTCAGGAATTTCCCGGTCCAGCGGTGGCGCAAGAATCTGGTACTGGCCTGCGGTTCACTGCTGGTACTGGCAATGCTGCTGACCTGGATCCCGCTCAGTATGCCGCTCAAGCTGAGCCTGGCCTGGGTCAAAGGCACGGAAAGTCTTGAGGTCGACAGCGTGGATAAGCTCTCTGCCCTGCCGCTGCACGTCGGCGATGTGCTCAGGGTGACGGGAACCGGTATGTGCTCGGTGCCAGGCAATTACCAGAGCAATCGCACCTACGCTTACATGCCTTTTGACTGCTCTGCTATCTACTGGAACAAAGCTGCTCCGCTGCCTCAGCCGCAGTCTGACATTATTGACAAGGCCGCTGCGCTGCTGGATACCACCCTGCGCCAGCTGCATCCGGAAACCAGTACCGATCCCAAGCTTAATCCGCAGCTCGCCTCAGCAATTCAGAAGTCAGGCATGATTTTGCTGGATGATTTTTCCGAGCTGGTGCTAAGGACGCAGGATCTCTGCAGCCAGCAGCAGGATTGCGTCCGGCTGAAAAATGCGCTGGTTAACCTGGGCAATGCAAAAGACTGGGATTCGCTGATCCACCGCGCGGACACCGGCAAACTCAGCGGCATGAATGTGCTGTTAAGGCCTGTCAGTGCCGAGGCGCTGGAGAATCTTGTGAATACCGCGACGTCGACCTTCTTTTCCCGTGAAACCCGTCGTGCGGCGGAAACGCTTAACAGCCCGCCGCCGGGCGGCTTTCTTATCATCAGCGATGAAGGCCGGCAGCTGGTGACGCAGCCGCAGCCTGCCGTCTCCCTGTTTGATCTGGACGCGCCTTCACAGTGGCGCGAGCTGCAGCGTATCGCGGGCATGCTGCTGCATACGCCGTTCAGCGCCAGCGGCATCATTACCAGTATGAGTACCGACGCTAACGGGACACGCCATATCATGCTGCATAATGAACCGGATGCCATGGCGCAATGGCGCTACATCGGCAGCGTTGTGCTGATGCTGATACTGCTGATTTCCGCGCTGGTGAACGGGTTACTGACGCTGCGTCGCATCCATCGTAACCGGCTGCGCATGGCTGAAATTCAGCAATATTACGATAAATGCTTTAACCACAATCTCAGCACTATGCAGAGTGTGCGCTCGCTGTTCTGACCCTCCGCCCTTCTGTGCTACCCTGACGCGCATTTTTTTGCGACGGCTGTCGGGGCCGGCATTTACGCTAAACTGATAGGGTGCGGCATCGCGTCGCACCTTGATTTATCACTTTCTGCCCATATCTCCGGGTATCTGCAGCTTTTCCTCTGCGAAGTTCGCGTCAGAGCCGGTTGCATATAGCGCGACGCGGTGATGAGAGCCCGGCCAGCGTCTGGTGCAGAGGCCCGGGCGTCAGCCGCTTCCGACGCCGACTGGCCGCCACCCTTTTTCAGCGCCGCCCTGCCGGACCCGTTTACCGGTAAAGGTGAAACGCTGCGTTAAAGCAGGAGCCACAATGAAAGAGAAAATCAGCGACGGCGTACGCCTTGATAAATGGCTGTGGGCCGCGCGCTTCTATAAAACCCGCGCGCTGGCACGTGAAATGATCGAAGGCGGCAAGGTTCACTATAACGGTCAGCGCAGCAAACCCAGCAAGCTGGTTGAATCCGGCGCGGAGTTAACGCTGCGACAGGGAAACGATGAGCGGACGGTGATCGTTAACGCCATCAGCGATCAGCGCCGCCCCGCCAGCGAAGCGCAACTGATGTATAGCGAAACCGCCGCCAGCGTGGAAAAACGGGAAAAAACGGCGCTGGCACGCAAACTGAACGCGCTGACTATGCCACATCCGGATCGCCGGCCTGATAAAAAAGAGCGCCGCGATCTGATGAAATTTAAACTGTCGGGTGATGAATAGTTTCCACCCCTGCGAGAGAAAACTTATGTCTGTTCAAGATCAATTACACCGTTACCTGTTCGAAAACGTTGCCGTGCGCGGCGAGCTGGTCAATGTCTCCCACACCTGGCAGGACATTATCCGCAATCATGACTACGCAGAGCCGGTAAAAACGCTGCTGGGCGAGCTGCTGGTTGCGACCAGTCTGCTGACCGCCACGCTGAAATTTGACGGTGATATCACGGTGCAGCTGCAGGGTGACGGTCCGCTGACGCTGGCAGTGATCAACGGTAATAACCGTCAGGAGCTGCGTGGCGTGGCGCGCGTGAAAGAAGGTGCAGAGATTGCGCCCGGCAGCACGCTGAAAGAGATGACAGGTAACGGCTATCTGGTTATCACCATTACACCAGAAAAAGGCGAACGTTATCAGGGCGTGGTGGGTCTTGAGGCGGATACGCTGGCAGGCTGTCTGGAAGACTATTTCATGCGTTCTGAGCAGCTGCCTACCCGCCTGTTTATCCGTACTACTGAGCAGGGCGCAGCCGGTATTTTACTGCAGGTGCTGCCCGCGCAGGAGACCAGTCAGGATGATTTCAATCATCTGGCCATGCTGACGGAGACGGTGAAAGCGGAAGAGCTGATCACGCTGCCGGCAAACGATGTGCTGTGGCGTCTCTACCATCAGGAAGAAGCCACCGTTTACGATCCGCTGCCCGTTATGTTTAAGTGCACCTGCTCGCGCCAGCGCTGCGGTGAAGTGCTTAAAACGCTGCCAGAGAGCGAAGTGGATGAGATCCTCGAAGAAGATGGCAAAATCGATATGCACTGCGACTATTGCGGCACGCACTATGTCTATGACGCAGTTGATATTGCTGCCATCCGGAACGAATCTGTCAGCGACAGCGACCAGCTGCACTGATTCCGCTGCGGGCGGCCACGCCGCCCGTTTCGCGTAAAACTATACCCCCATGTTTTTTCACGGAAATTAACTAATTTTCACTAACTTTACTTTTATAAGTAGCCGATTTCTCCGCTTGTCACGTTCCAGTTCGCATTTTTAACTATCTTCACTTTCCGCTTCTGCTCAGATGTGTACACTGCGCGCGATCTGTCCTGCGCAACCGAGTGCGCCACGCGGCAGACACCCCCTAAAAATGCAATGAAGTACCGATTTAAGGAGCAGTCACATGCGCGTTAACGGCCTGACATCGCAAGACCTCGCCGACCTGGGCATCAGCGGCACTACCGAAGTGGTGTATAACCCTGACTATGACACGCTGTTTCAGGAAGAAACCCGCCCGGAGCTGGAGGGTTATGCGCGAGGCACCCTGACGCAGAGCGGCGCAATCGCCGTGGATACCGGCATCTTTACCGGCCGCTCACCGAAAGATAAATATATTGTCCGCGATGACACGACGCGCGATACGCTGTGGTGGAATGGCACCGGCAACGGTAAAAACGATAATCAGCCGCTTTCGCAGGAGACCTGGCAGGCGCTGAAGGATCGCTGTACCCAGCAGCTTTCAGGCAAACGCCTGTTTGTGGTGGATGCCTTTTGCGGTGCCAATCCTGACTCCCGCCTGAGCGTACGCTTTGTGATGGAAGTGGCCTGGCAGGCACACTTTGTGAAAAACATGTTTATCCGCCCGAGCGATGAAGAGCTGGCCAGCTTCACGCCTGATTTTGTGGTGATGAACGCGGCGCAGTGTACCAATCCGGACTGGCAGGCGCAGGGGCTGAACTCAGAAAATTTTGTTGCATTTAACCTGACAGAACGCATGCAGCTGATTGGCGGTACCTGGTACGGCGGCGAAATGAAGAAGGGCCTCTTCGCCATCATGAACTATCTGCTGCCGCTGAAAGGCATCGCCTCCATGCACTGCTCCGCGAACGTGGGTAAAGCGGGCGACGTGGCCGTGTTCTTTGGCCTCTCCGGCACCGGTAAGACCACGCTCTCCACCGATCCTGAGCGGCAGCTGATTGGCGATGATGAGCACGGCTGGGATGACGACGGCGTCTTCAATTTTGAAGGCGGCTGCTATGCAAAAACCATCAACCTGTCTGAACAGGCAGAGCCGGAAATCTATCGCGCTATCCGCCGCGATGCGCTGCTGGAAAACGTGGTGGTGCGTGCCGACGGCAGCGTGGATTACGCCGATGGCAGCAAAACAGAAAACACCCGCGTCTCCTATCCGATCAATCACATTGAAAACATTGTGCAGCCGGTTTCCAAAGCGGGTCATGCGAAAAAGGTCATTTTCCTTACGGCTGATGCGTTTGGCGTGCTGCCGCCGGTTTCGCGGCTGACGCCAGAGCAGACGCAGTATCACTTCCTTTCCGGCTTCACAGCCAAGCTGGCCGGCACTGAACGCGGCGTCACGCAGCCAACGCCAACCTTCTCTGCCTGCTTTGGCGCCGCATTTCTGACCCTGCATCCGACGCAATATGCTGAAGTGCTGGTTAAGCGCATGGAAGCGGCGGGCGCGCAGGCTTATCTGGTTAACACCGGCTGGAACGGCAGCGGCAAGCGCAACTCACTGAAAGATACCCGGGCGATTATCAACGCGATTCTGGCAGGCGAGCTGGATAACGCCGCGACCGTGACCCTGCCGGTGTTCAATCTGCAGATCCCGACGCAGCTGGCCGGGGTGGACGCCGCCACGCTGGATCCGCGCCGCAGCTGGCAGAGCGAAGCGGAGTGGCAGCAGGCTGCGCAGGATCTGGCACAGCGTTTTATTACTAACTTTGAGAAGTATACCGACAACGACGCGGGTAAAGCGCTGGTACAGGCGGGTCCGCAGCTGTAAGCACGGCTGAACCACTGCAGCGGGCGGCATCACTGCCGCCCTTTTTTCTGTCTGCTCAGGTGCTGTGCGCGACGCTGGCCAGCGCGGTGCTGTTTTCCGGCATCGGCAGCCAGGCGCGGATACGTAATCCGCCGCGCTCGCTGGCACCAATCTCCAGCGATCCTTCATGCGCATCGATTATGCGCTGCACAATCGCCAGCCCCAGCCCGGTGCCGCTGGTACTGCGGGCGCTGTCGCCGCGCACAAACGGCTGAAACAGATGCTGCAGCTGATCGGGTTTAATACCGGGACCATCATCATCAACCTGGAACCAGGCGCGGTTAAGCTCCTGGCCGCTGCTGACTTTGATCCAGCCGTTACCATAACGCGCAGCATTTACCACCAGATTTGCCACCGCGCGTTTAATCGAGAGCGGATTGATATTCAGCATCAGCTCATCGGTCATCACCGCATTCTCAATCTCGCGTTCATAGCCGCTCTCGGCCGCGACCACTTCTCCCAGCACGCTATTGAGATCGGCCCGCTCGGTCTGCATCTCCTGACCCGTACGCAGATAATCGATGAACTGCTCAATGATAGCGTTGCACTCTTCGATATCTTTATTAATTGACTCCGCCAGATAGCCATCCTGCTCACCCATCATCTCGGTCGCCAGGCGGATGCGCGTCAGCGGCGTGCGCAGATCGTGACTGACGCCCGCCATCAGCAGGGTGCGATCGTCAGCCAGCTGCTTGACGCCAGCCGCCATCTGATTGAAGGCGCGCGTCACTGAACGCACTTCAGAGGCCCCGTATTCACGCAGCGGCGGCGGAATAATGCCTTTACCCACCTGCAGTGCCGCGTGCTCCAGATCCACCAGCGGCCGGTTTTGCATCCGGATAAACAGCCAGGCTCCGCCAATCGCCAGCAGCATGATTGCCAGCGTGTAGCGGAACAGCGGCGAGAAGTCGCCCTGATGAATTTCCGTCAGCGGCACCCGCACCCAGATATCGGGCGAAAGCCAGGTTTTCAGCCAGACAACCGGCGAGTTTTTATTGACCTCGACGCGCACATCGGTCGGGCCGCCCAGCTGCTGCGCCATCTGCTCACTCAGAAACTCATAGTGCTGCGCCCAGCGCAGCCCGCTCTCTTCTGCCGCCGCGTTGGTATAAAGCGAAATCCCCAGCTCGCGGTAAATTTCGCGCCGGAAGGCGGGTGGCACTTCCAGCTGTGTCCCATCTTCCAGCTGCAGCCGATCGGTCATCAGCATACGCACTTCGTAGGCCAGCACCTTATTAAACTGCTGCAGGCTGGGAAGAATAGCGAAGTTCAGCACCACCAGATACGTCGTTACCAGGCTGACAAACAGCAGGGTAACGATCAGCAGCAGGGTGCGGGCAAAGGAGCTGCGGGGCGAGAAGCGCAGTCGCCTCATGCTTTACTGCCGTCCGGCACAAAAACGTAGCCCAGACCCCAGACGGTCTGGATATAGCGCGGATGCGCGGGATCTTCTTCCACCATGCGGCGCAGGCGCGAAATCTGCACGTCGATTGAGCGTTCCATGGCGCTGTATTCACGTCCGCGCGCCAGGTTCATCAGCTTGTCACGCGAAAGCGGCTCACGCGGATGACTTACCAGCGCTTTCAGCACGGCAAATTCACCGCTGGTGAGCGGCATAGGCTCATCTTCACGGAACATTTCACGCGTGCCGAGGTTCAGTTTGAATTTGCCGAAGGCGATAACCGCCTCTTCCTGTGAAGGCGCACCCGGCAGCTCGTTGGCCTGACGACGCAGCACCGCGCGGATCCGCGCCAGCAGTTCACGCGGGTTAAACGGTTTGGGAATATAGTCATCCGCCCCAATTTCCAGCCCGACAATGCGGTCAACCTCTTCACCCTTAGCTGTCACCATGATAATCGGCATCGGGTTACTCTGGCTGCGCAGACGGCGACAGATAGAGAGGCCATCTTCGCCTGGCAGCATTAAATCCAGCACCATCAGATGAAACGATTCACGCGTCAGCAGGCGATCCATCTGTTCAGCATTAGCGACACTGCGCACCTGAAAGCCCTGTTCGGTGAGATAGCGTTCCAGCAGCGCGCGCAGACGCATATCGTCATCAACGACCAGAATTTTGTAGTTCTCTTGCATGTTCAACTCCCAAAGGCGCCATTGCCTGAAGCAATATTGTGAGGATAAGGGACCTGTCTGTGACAGATATTTATGGTTTATATTCTAAGCGAAATTGTTACAAAGCATATTAAACAGGAGCTTATATTTAATTTCTTGCCTGAAATGCGGCTCCGCTCCCGCTTTTGCCACCCGATTTTACCCTGATTAGCGCTTGTCTGAAAAAACGGCACTTTTTCTCACTGCGCGTGGCTCGACCGCACTTTTCCCGCTCTGCCAGAGCCTGCCCTGCGCTTTCACATCAATTCAGCGGGATAGCAGACCGCCGGCAGCACAAAACTGCGCAGATTCTGGTTAGCGCCTCATAACGCTCTCGGAAGAGTGCCAGCGGCGGCACAATCCAAGACCATTTATAAATAAAGACAGTTAAATCAGCGAGTAAACACCACTTTCGCCCGGCCCGATGATCTCCGACACTTCTGCTGTATCGACCCGATCGGTGTCATGTGGAGAAGAAAAATGAAAAAAGTTGTTCTGCTGAGCGCGCTGGTTCTCTCCAGCCTTACCCAGGTTCAGGCGGCAACGTCAGTCGGTGAAGCCGCCGGTGCGCAGGCGTCAACGACAGCAAAAGGCAACTCGGATGCAATTGGCGTGGGCGCAGTAGCAGCACTGCTGGGCGTGGCGCTGGCTACCATGGGCGGTGGCGGTGGCGATGGCAATGGCAGCAGCACCTCAACCACTACCGCAACGGTGCCGGGCAAGTAAGCGCTATACCGGGACTGCGCTGCCTGTGGCTCACCACGCGCAGTGCAGTTCACTTACGCCTTGTCGTGATAGGTAATCTGATTCACAAACCAGATCTTTTGTCCTTCAGGCGTGTTAACGGTGACCTCATCATCGACCTCTTTTTTGATCAGCGCCCGCGCCATAGGTGAATCGATCGAGATGTACTCTTTCACATTATCGCCATAGATTTCATCTGGTCCGACGATGCGAAAACGCTTTTGTTCCCCCTGCTCATTCTCCACTTCTACCCACGCGCCGAAAAAGACTTTGCCCTCCTGCTGCGGGGCGTAATCAACAATTTTCAGCTCAGCGAGGCATTTGCGCAGGTAGCGTACCCGCCGGTCAATCTGCCGCAGCAGCCGTTTATTGTAGGTATAGTCCGCGTTTTCTGACCGATCGCCGAGGCTGGCGGCCCAGGAGACGATACGGGTGATCTCCGGACGCTTCTCATTCCACAGATGATCGTGCTCGGCGCGCAGCTTGTTGTAGCCTTCGCGGGTAATCAGTTGAGTTTTCATTACATCGGCTCATTTATGTCAGTTTTGCAGGTCGCCAGCTGCGTACAATAAGCGACGCTGCCGCAGGCAGCAAGATGCGGGCGCGATTCAGAAAAAGATGGATTGCCGCCCGGCTGGCTGGCAATTTACGCCCTCAGTCCGTATAACTGTCCCCTGTTTTTAACCCCGGATAAGCAAGATCGTTACTGATGATGAAAGATTCGCTGAGCCAGATTATCGCAGGTGAGCTGCAGGCACGCGCCGAACAGGTTGATGCCGCCGTACGCCTGCTGGATGAAGGGAATACCGTCCCCTTTATTGCACGTTACCGTAAGGAAGTCACCGGCGGGCTGGATGATACCCAGCTGCGCGCGCTGGAGAGCCGCCTGAGCTATCTGCGCGAGCTGGACGATCGCCGCCAGTCGATTCTGAAATCGATTGACGATCAGGGCAAACTCTCGCCGGAACTGGCGCAGGCTATCAACAGCACGCTGAGTAAAACCGAGCTGGAAGATCTCTATCTGCCTTACAAGCAGAAGCGCCGTACGCGTGGCCAGATCGCCATTGAAGCGGGCCTCGAACCGCTGGCTGACACATTGTGGAACGATCCCTCGCAGCAGCCGGAAGCGGTAGCTGCAGGCTTTGTGGATGCGGATAAAGGCGTGACGGATACGCGCGCCGCGCTCGATGGCGCACGCTATATCCTGATGGAGCGGTTTGCCGAAGACGCCGCGCTGCTGGCAAAAGTGCGCGACTATCTGTGGAAAAACGCCCATCTGGTAGCACGTGTCGTTGAGGGCAAAGAAGAGGCGGGCGCTAAATTCCGCGACTATTTTGATCATCACGAAGCGCTGAGCAGCGTGCCTTCGCACCGCGCACTGGCGATGTTTCGCGGCCGCAACGAAGGCGTACTGCAGCTGTCGCTGAATGCCGATCCGCAGTCTGAAGAGGCGCCGCGTGAAAGCTATGGCGAAACGCTGATTGCCGATCACCTGGGTCTGCGCCTGAATAATGCGCCGGCTGACAGCTGGCGTAAAGCGGTGGTGAGCTGGACATGGCGCATCAAGGTGCTGCTGCATCTCGAAACCGAACTGATGGGCACCATCCGTGAACGGGCCGAAGATGAAGCGATTAACGTCTTTGCCCGCAATCTGCACGATCTGCTGATGGCCGCTCCGGCCGGTATGCGCGCCACAATGGGGCTTGACCCTGGCCTGCGCACCGGTGTGAAGGTTGCCGTAGTTGATGCGACCGGCAAACTGGTGGCCACTGATACGGTCTACCCGCACACCGGTCAGGCGGCGAAAGCGGCGGCGGCCGTCGCGGCGCTCTGTATAAAGCATCAGGTTGAGCTGGTGGCGATTGGTAACGGCACCGCTTCGCGCGAAACCGAGCGCTTTTTCCTCGATGTGCAGAAACAGTTTCCGCAGGTCAGCGCACAAAAAGTGATCGTCAGTGAAGCGGGCGCCTCCGTCTACTCCGCTTCGGAACTGGCGGCGCTGGAGTTTCCTGACCTCGACGTATCGTTGCGCGGTGCGGTCTCTATTGCCCGTCGCCTGCAGGATCCGCTGGCCGAGCTGGTCAAAATTGACCCTAAATCGATTGGTGTGGGCCAGTATCAGCATGATGTCAGTCAGAGTCAGCTGGCGAAAAAGCTGGATGCCGTGGTTGAAGATTGCGTTAACGCCGTTGGCGTCGATCTCAACACCGCCTCGGTCGCCCTGCTTACGCGCGTAGCGGGTCTGACGCGCATGATGGCGCAGAATATTGTGGGCTGGCGTGATGAAAACGGACGTTTCCAGAACCGTCAGCAGCTGCTGAAAGTGAGCCGCCTCGGACCAAAAGCGTTTGAACAGTGCGCCGGCTTTCTGCGCATCAATCACGGTGACAATCCGCTGGATGCCTCTACGGTGCATCCGGAAGCGTATCCGCTGGTGGAGCGTATTCTCTCTGCCACTGAGCAGGCGCTGAATGCGCTGATGGGAAATCCCGGCAGCCTGCGCAATCTGAACGCGCGCGACTTTACCGATGAACGCTTTGGTCTGCCTACCGTGACCGATATCATCAAAGAGCTGGAAAAGCCGGGCCGCGATCCGCGTCCTGAGTTCAAAACCGCGCAGTTTGCCGAAGGCGTGGAAACCATGAACGATCTGCTGCCCGGCATGATTCTGGAAGGCGCCGTGACCAACGTGACTAACTTTGGTGCCTTTGTGGATATCGGCGTGCATCAGGATGGACTGGTGCATATCTCCTCTCTCTCCGATCGCTTCGTGGAAGATCCGCATCAGGTGGTGAAAGCAGGCGATATCGTGAAGGTCAAAGTCATGGAAGTGGATCTGCAGCGTAAACGTATTGCGCTCACTATGCGTCTGGATGAACAGCCGGGTGAGAGCAATGCACGCAGCGGTAGCCGACCTGCTGCCAGAGAACCGGCGCGCGCCGCAAATCCGGCCAAAGGGCGCGGCAAGCCTGCGCCTGCAGGCAACAGTGCCATGGGTGATGCGCTGGCTGCGGCTTTTGGTAAAAAGCGCTGATTTCAGCCTGCTAATCTGCCTGCAGCCGGCAAATGGCTGCAGGTAACAGGTTGCGAAATTGTCCCGTCAGGCTACGCTGAAAAAATCTGTGTGATCCACTGACCTTCCGCGTGGCCTGACAATCTGATGGATAAAATCAACGCCCTGCTCGATGAGATCTATGAAGGAGACCTGCCCGCCATCGCGCGCGAGCGTCTGCTGTCACATATTCGCGCCGCGCGCGACAGCGTGAAAATGCCACGCAAAGCGCACTGGGATGAGAAAGATGTGGTGCTCATCACCTACGCCGATCAGTTTCGTGAGCCGGAGCAGCCCACCCTCGCCAGCTTTACACGCTTTTATCAGCAGCACCTGCAGTCTGCTTTTAACCTGGTGCACCTGCTGCCATTCTTTCCCTACTCGTCCGATGATGGCTTTTCGGTTATCGACTACCACAAAGTCAATCCGATCTGCGGTGACTGGCAGCAGATTGCGGCGCTGCACAGCCAGACGCGGCTGATGTTCGACTTTGTCTGCAACCATATCTCGGCGCACAGCGCCTGGTTTCGTCACTATCTGGCGCAGGACCCGGGCTGGGATGATTTTTTTATCAGTATGCCGCCGGCCACCGATCTCAGCGCCGTGACCCGCCCGCGCACTTCGCCGCTGCTTACGCCTTTTACCCTGGCCGACGGCAGCACGCGCTATATCTGGACCACCTTCAGCGCCGATCAGATCGATCTTAACTTCGCCAGCCCGGATGTGCTGATCCGTATGATCGGCGTGCTGCTCGACTACCTGAAAAAAGGTGCGGATTATGTGCGGCTGGATGCGGTTGGCTATATGTGGAAAACGCCGGGCACGCGCTGCATTCACCTGCATAAAACCCATTTGCTGGTGAAGCTGTTCCGCGCCGTCGCCGATGTTGTTGCGCCGGGCACGGTGATCATCACGGAAACCAACGTGCCGCACCAGGATAACATCAGCTATTTTGGCCGCGGGGATGATGAAGCGCAGATGGTATATCAGTTTTCTCTGCCGCCGCTGGTGCTGCAGGCGATCCATGCCGGTTCAGCGCGCGCGCTGCGTCAGTGGGCCGCCTCGCTGACGCCCGGCAGCGGCAGCACCACCTTTTTTAACTTTCTCGCCTCGCATGACGGTATCGGCCTGAATCCGGCGCGTGGCATTCTGTCAGAGCCTGAAATTGTTGCCCTGGTGCGTGAGCTGGCGCTGGAAGGCGCGCTGGTGTCATATAAAAACAACCCCGACGGCACCACCAGCCCCTATGAAATCAACGTTACCTATCTCGATGCGCTTAACCATCAGACCGATGATGATGAGACGCGCCTGCGCCGTTTCCTGCTGGCGCACGCCATCCTGCTGGCGTTTCCGGGCGTGCCCGCGATTTATATTCAGAGCATCCTCGGCTCGCGTAACGATAACGAAGGGGTGCGCGCTGCCGGCCACAACCGCGCCATCAATCGAGAAAAATATAGCCTGCGTGAAATGGAGCAGTGGATCAGCGGCGGCGACTGGCTGCGTCAGCAGGTGTTTGAACGGCTGAGTGCGCTGATCCAGCTGCGCACCCGCCAGCCCGCTTTTCATCCCGATAACGCCATGACTCTGCTGGAGAGCGACAATGCAATCCTGCTGTTTCGCCGCCACGCGCCAGATGAAGAAGGGCTGCTGTGCCTGTTTAACCTGAGCAGCCGTGAAATTACCGCCACGCTGCCGCAGGCGCGCCACTACCAGGATATCGTCAGCGGGCAAAAGGTGGACGGCAGCGCGCCGGTGACGCTCGCTGCCTGGCAGTTTATGTGGCTGCGTGGATAAACTGCGTCACGTGCCCGCAGAACGCCTCAGGATGTGAGATAAACGGCGCATGCGCTGCCTTTTCCATGACCACTGACGGGGAGCCGGGCCAGCGCGCATCCAGCTCGGCGGCAATACGTCGCGGTACCAGCCCATCCAGCGCCCCATAGAGGCGCAGAAACGGCACGCTAAGAGTGTCCAGCGCCGGGCGCAAATCGCTCTGCCGCAGAATCTCCAGCCCGCTCTGCAGCGCCGCAACTGACGGCATCGGCTGCGACAGCACCACCTCTTTCAGCTGACGCGCATCCTGACGCGCATTTTCTGTCCCCATGGTCTGTAATGCCAGAAAGCGCTCAACGGTGCGCCGGAAATCGTCACTGAGCTGCTGCTGAAAACCGGTCAGGGTGTCGGGCTTAATCCCCGGCCACTCCGCCTGCGCGGTAAAACAGGGCGAGGAGGCTACGCTGATCAATGCAGAAACGCGCGCCGGCTGCAGCAGCGCCAGCTGGCTGGCCACCAGCCCGCCCAGTGACCAGCCCAGCAGCGTGGCGCGTTCAGGCAGCTGCGGCAGCAGCTGTTGCGCCATCTGTATCAGCGTCAGCGGACCGGCCGCTGCGCTGCGGCCAAATCCGGGCAGATCCACCAGATGCAGGCGAAAATGGGGGCTGAGTCGCGGAACAATGTGTTGCCACACTTCGGCATTCAGTCCCCAGCCGTGCAGCAGCACAAGATCGCGATCGCCCGCGCCCGTGGTGTGCCAGTAAAGCGAACTCATCGGTTACACTCCCGAAAAGTGAAAAAGAGGTCGCTATGCTATCAACTCCGGCCCGCTGCTGGCTATGCCATCTTCCGCTGCAGATTGCACACCACGGCTTGTGCACTCTCTGTCTGCATCAGCTGCCGCTCCTGCCGGCGCTCTGCCCCTGCTGCGGCCTGCCAGCCACTGCAGCGCAGCGCTGCCTGCGTCAGCCGCCGCCGTGGCATCGCTTAACCTGCGTCAGCGATTACACTCCGCCGCTGAGTGACTGGGTACAGCAGCTGAAATTTTCCGGCGCGATCGCACTCAGGGTGATGCTGGCGCGGCTGCTTTTGTTAAAATTGTTAACAACGCGCCGGAATGAACCCGCTACGGCGTTCGATCTGGTGCTGAGCGTGCCGCTGCATCATCAGCGCGCCTGGCAGCGCGGCTTTAATCAGTCAGCGCTGCTTGCGCAGCCGCTCGCACGCTGGCTGAGGTGTGAGTATCGTGAAGGTGTCAGCCGGATACGTCGCGGTGGCACCCAGCATCAGCTTAATGCCCGCGCGCGCCGTCATAATCTGCGCAGCGCGTTCCGCCTTGAAATGCCGGTGCAGGATCGCCATATCCTGCTGATTGATGATGTGGTCACCACCGGCAGCACCGTAGCGGAGATCAGCCGCCTGCTGCAGGCTGAGGGCGCCGCCAGCATCCATATTGGCTGCCTGTGCCGTACCTTGTAGAGCGTCGGTGTTGGGCGTATTATAACCAGGTAATTTAGTCAACTATTGAGCAATCGCCATGATCCGTATTACTGATACTGCGCAAGAGCATTTCGCAAAACTGCTGTCAAAACAGGAAGATGGCACCCAGATCCGCGTATTCGTTATTAACCCGGGTACGCCAACCGCCGAGTGCGGCGTCTCCTACTGCCCGCCTGACGCGGTAGAAGCAACGGATACCGAACTGAAGTTCGATAAACTCTCTGCCTATGTGGATGAGCTGAGCGCACCCTATCTTGAAGATGCAGAGATTGACTTCGTTACGGATAATCTCGGCTCTCAGCTGACCCTGAAAGCGCCAAACGCGAAAATGCGTAAAGTTTCTGACGATGCGCCGATGGCAGAGCGGGTCGAATATCTGCTGCAGGCGCAGATCAATCCGCAGCTGGCCAGCCACGGCGGCCGCGTGTCGCTGATGGAGATCACCGATGACGGCATCGCCGTGCTGCAGTTTGGCGGCGGCTGTAACGGCTGCTCGATGATTGATGTCACGCTGAAAGATGGCATTGAGAAAGAGCTGCTGGCTGCCTTCCCGGAGCTGAAAGGGGTTCGCGATCTCACTGAACACCAGCGCGGCGAACACTCCTACTACTGATAGTTTATGCGGCAGCGCCCTGCGCTGCCGCGGTTTTACTACGCTTTACGCGCCTCGCTTACCGTTTTCAGCAGTTTCTTCACGCCCTTATCCGCAAACGCCTCTTCCAGCGTAAAGCTCCACTTGCGTCGCCAGTTAGGATACTCATCTGTTGTGCCCGGCACGTTAACCGGCGTTGTCATGCCCATCCAGTCCTCCGGCTGCAGGCCCAGCAGCGTGCTGCGGGTAAGCGCCAGAAAGCGATGGATAGCCTGATTAAAGGCTGGCGTCAGCGCCTGTTTTTCCGCCTGCTTTGCACTGCGCGCCGGCATGGCCCCGGCCTGATGCAGCGCATCCAGCAGCGCCTGTTTCTGTTCCACGCGCTGCGCCTGCAGCGACTGCAGCGTACTGCCTTTATACATACCCAGCTTCTCGCCCAGTGCCAGATCCTCCGCCTGCCAGAAGCCGCTCAGCGTCGGCAGATCGTGCGTGCTGGCACTGGCGATGGACTGCGGCGGATAGCTGTCGGGCAGGCGATAGCGCCCCTCTTTTTCCTGCTCGAAGAACAGTACTTTCCAGGAGAAAACCCCGCTGTCGCGCAGCAGTTTGACAATTTCCTGCGGCACGGTGCCGAGATCTTCGCCAATCACCATGCAGCGCATCCGCTGGCTCTCCAGCGCCAGAACCGCCAGCAGATCCTCTACCGGATAGGAGACGTAGGCGCCTTTATCCGCACCTTCCCCATGCGGGATCCACCACAGTCGCAGCAGCGACATCACATGGTCGATGCGCAGCGCGCCGCAGTCGCGCATATTCGCGCGCAGCAGGTCGATAAACGGCTGATAGCCACGCGCGCGCAGCACGTGCGGATCGAGCGGCGGCAGCCCCCAGTTTTGTCCCAGCGGTCCCAGCGGATCGGGCGGCGCGCCGACCGAAGCGCCAAGTTTATATAGCTGCGGATCCTGCCAGGTTTCGGCACTATGTTCAGCCACACCTACCGCCAGGTCACGGTAAAGCCCCACCGCCATACCCAGCTCCTGACTGCGCTGCCAGCAGTCACTGAACTGCTGATGCGCCAGCCACTGCAGCCAGCTCCAGAAGCCAATCTCCTCTTCATGCTGCGCGCACCAGGCCTGGACTTCCGGCTGCGCGGCACTGCGTAAACCCTCCGGCCAGGTTTCCCAGCCCCACCCCTGCTCATCCTGCCCGCTGCGCTCAGCCAGAATGCCATCAAACGCGGCCTGATAACGCAACGCGTCGCCGCCCGCCGTCAGAAACGCCTGGTAATCCGCTTCCTCTGCCGCCTGCGGCTGATACTGCTGCCAGGCCAGACGCAGCGCCTCCAGCTTGAGTGCCGCCACTGCCGCATAGTCAACTGCCTCCACCGCGCGCGCCTTCTCCAGCGCCTTGCGGGTTTTCGCACTCTTCCACCAGCGCTGTGCCGCGGCGCTCTGCTGAAATGCTGCCACCTGGCTGACGTCAATATAGAGAATATTCAGCCAGCGGCGCGACGCCGGGCTGTAGGGGCTGGCGAGATCGGGCTGAGCCGGATAGAGCGCATGCAGCGGGTTAAGGCCAATAAAGTCGCCGCCGTGCGCCGCTACCTGCTCCAGCATCCGTTTTAAATCGCCAAAGTCACCGATACCCCAGTTCTGCTCTGAGCGCAGCGTATAGAGCTGCACCAGCGCACCCCAGCGTTTTTCTCCCTGTGCCAGCGGTTCAGGCAGGTAGCAGCGACGCGGCGCAATAATCAGGCGCGACTGCCACTCCTGACGCCCTTTACGCAGGCTGAGCTGATGATAGCCCTGCGTCAGACGCGGCGGCAGCGTCAGCATCTCGCCACCCTGTACCGTGCCGCTGTGGCTTTTGCCCTGCTCAGTGGTCAGCTGCCAGGTAAATTCACCTTTGCCACCCACCGCAAGCTCGCGCCGGGCGCGTGCCACAAAGACCTGCACCGGCGGCACCGGCGGCGCTTTACCTGCCGGCGCCTCCATTACCGCCAGCAGCGCCTCTTTGGTCTCATCGCTGATGGTTTCCTTTTCCCCTCTGGCATTCACAAAACGCAAGGCAATTCCCGCCACTTCTGCGGCCTGATCCAGTTTATTGAGAGACATCAACGCTCCTTTCGCGTCCGGGCTGGCGGATAGAGATCAAAAGGATAAGTAAAGTCGCGCCTGGTGAAAAAAGCGACCGGATCGGAAGGGAGAGGGAAAAAATAGCTGCCGGGCGCGTGGCCCGGCGCAGGATCAGCAGAGTTCGAGATGGACCTCATGCTGCTCAATTACTTTAAGCACGCTGGCGGGAGGCTTCTGATCGGTAAACATGTAATCAATCAGTCCCATATTGCCCAGATTGACCATAGCGTTACGCCCGAACTTTGAGTGATCCACAACCAGCATTACGCAGCGCGAATTGTCGATGATGGCTCGTTTGGTCCGGACTTCATGGTAGTCAAACTCCAGCAGCGAGCCATCCATATCGATGCCGCTGATACCGAGAATGCCGTAGTCGAGGCGGAACTGCGAGATAAAGTCGAGCGTGGCTTCGCCCATGATCCCGCCGTCACGCGTGCGCACTTCTCCGCCGGCGATGATCACCCGGAAATCGGGCTTGCCCATCAGCAGAATGGCAACGTTAAGGTTGTTCGTGACAATCCGCAGATCGTTATGGTTCAGCAGCGCATGGGCAACCGCTTCGGGTGTAGTACCGATATCAATAAACAGCGTTGCGCCATCCGGGATCTGACTGGCCACGCGCGCGGCGATGCGTGCCTTTTCTGCCGACCACATCATTTTACGATCCTGCCAGGCGGTATTTTCCGAACTGGAGGGCAGCGCCGCGCCGCCGTGATGGCGCTGAATTTTATTCTGATCGGCCAGATCGTTTAAATCCCGGCGGATGGTCTGCGGACTGACCGCAAAATGCTCAACCAGCTCTTCCGTACTGACATACCCCTGACGCCGGACCAGATCGATAATGGCGTCATGACGTTGCGTCTGCTTCACATCTCTCTCCTCGGCTTGCAGCCGTGTTCTTTTTATCTCTGATGACGGGCAGCGTGGCGCGTATCCACAAACGCCATAGCCAGCCCGACCAGCAGGCCGGTCACGTGCGCGGCATTAGCAATTGCCAGACCAAATGCGCCGTACCAGCCAATTACCAGCCATACAATAGCGAAACCAATCAGTCCGCGCTCCAGATAAATACCGCTTTCGGGATCGCGCTCGCCGCGCAGCCAGCAATAGCCCATCAGCGCATAGACCACACCCGAAAGACCGCCAAACAGCACGCCGCTGAATTTGGCCTGCATCCAGCCGCTGAGCAGCGCAGAGATCAGCATAATCACAAACAGCTTGCCGCTGCCGAGTCGCTTCTCGACCGCTCCGCCGAGATACCACCACCACATCAGGTTAAACAGGATATGCAGCAACGAAAAGTGCAGCAGCGCATGGCTGAACCAGCGCCAGACCTGAAAATATTGCGAGGCGTCAGCCGGCCAGCCCAGCCAGGCCAGCGCGACATCATCACCCGCAATCTGCATCAGAATAAACACTGCGACGCAGAGCGCCATCACCGAAAGCGTCAGCGGTCCGGCGCGTTCGCGAATCGTGGCCCAGACGTTGCTGCGCTCATAGTGCAGCCCGCTGCGGGTGCTGCCGCTGCGCCAGCTGGCCGCCTGATAGCGCGGGTGATTAGGGTCGCGAACGAATTGCGCAAGTTCGTTTTCGACCATCTGCAGCTGGCTCTCATCATCCAGCACGATCACAAAGTGACTTTCCTGCTCTATGCGCAGCGTCACACCGCGCGTCGCCATATAATCCACAAACGCCTGCGCGGTGCGGGCGTGGCTGAACCGGGTAATACGCATCATGCTGCGCTCTCCTTAAGGTGGCGGGTCAGAGACTACCGGTCGCGGTCTGCGCAGGAAACGCTGCACGCCAGGCGTCAAACCCGCCATCAATGCTGTACACCTCACTGAAACCCTGCCCCAGCAGAAACTGCGCGGCGCCTTTGCTGCTGTTGCCGTGATAACACATCACCAGCACCGGCAGATCGCGGCGCGCCTGCGCGATAAAGTCCGCCAGGTTGTCATTGGAGAGATGCTGCGCGCCAGCGGCATGTCCCAGGGCGAAACTCTGTGGATCGCGAATATCGACTAACTGCGCGCCCTGCGCCAGCTGCGCGTTTGCCTGCTGAACGTTAATACACTCGAAGATTTCCATCGTTATCTCTCATTTCACTGTTCTGTTTGCGCCTAGTTTACCCTGAGAAACAGGTGCCATAACCTGATAAAGAAAAGGGTTATCTGTTTTTTTTCCTGCCGGAATGTTAGCTGCATCACGCAGGAATGTTTTTATTGCGTTAAAGACTGGCGAAAATGTTGGTTTCCGATTATTATTACGCTCGAAAACGAACATTTTAGAACTATTCCGAACATCGGAGGAGATGACGTGGAAACCAAAGACCTGATCGTGATCGGCGGCGGCATCAACGGAGCCGGCATTGCAGTGGACGCTGCAGGACGCGGACTGTCTGTGCTGATGCTGGAGGCGCGGGATCTGGCGTGTGCCACCTCCTCCGCCAGTTCCAAACTGATTCACGGCGGCCTGCGCTACCTTGAACACTACGAGTTTCGTCTGGTTGGCGAAGCGCTGGCCGAGCGTGAAGTGCTGTTAAAAATGGCGCCGCATATCGCTTTCCCGATGCGCTTCCGCCTGCCGCACCGCCCGCACCTGCGTCCGGCGTGGATGATCCGTATGGGCCTGTTTATGTATGACCGCCTCGGCAAGCGCACTACGCTGCCGGGCAGTAAAGGTCTGCGCTTTGGCGCGGAGTCGGCGCTGAAGCCGGAAATTACGCGCGGTTTTGAATATTCCGACTGCTGGGTGGATGATGCCCGCATGGTGGTGCTGAACGCGCAGGAAGTTGAGCGTAAAGGTGGCGAAGTGCGCACCCGTACCCGCGTTAACCGCGCATGGCGTGAAGGCGGCATGTGGATGGTTGAGGCAGAAGAGGTCGATACCGGCAAAATTCTGACCTGGCGCGCTAAAGGCCTGGTTAATGCGGCCGGCCCGTGGGTTAAACAGCTGTTTGACGACGGCCTGAAGCTGAAATCCCCTTATGGCATTCGCCTTATTAAAGGCAGCCATATCGTGGTGCCGCGCGTGCACACCGAAAAGCAGGCTTATATTCTGCAGAACGAAGATAACCGTATCGTGTTTGTTATTCCGTGGATGGATGAGTTCTCTATCATCGGTACCACCGACGTTGAGTACAAAGGCGATCCGAAAAACGTTAAAATTGATGAGGAAGAGACGCGCTATCTGCTGAAGGTGTTTAACGCGCACTTCAAAAAGCAGCTGACCTCAGATGATATCGTCTGGAGCTACTCCGGCGTGCGTCCGCTGTGTGATGATGAGTCAGATTCACCGCAGGCGATCACCCGTGACTATACGCTGGACGTGCGTGATGATAACGGCGGGGCGCCGCTGCTGTCGGTGTTTGGCGGCAAGCTGACTACCTATCGCAAGCTGGCAGAGCATGCGATGGAGAAACTGGCGAAGTACTACCCGAACGCCGGCCCGGCCTGGACAAAAAATGCCGTGCTGCCGGGTGGTGATTTCTCCGGTACGCGTGAGGACTACGCTGCCGGTCTGCGTCGCCGCTATCCCTTTATCAGCGAAAACATGGCGCGGCACTATGCCCGCACCTACGGCAGTCGCACCGAAATGCTGCTTGAGGGTGCCACCAGCCTGACCGATCTGGGCGAGAATTTTGGTCATGAGTTCTATGAAGCTGAACTGCGTTATCTGGTCAAAAACGAGTGGGTACGTGAACTGGATGATGCTATCTGGCGCCGTACCAAGCAGGGTATGTGGCTGAACACGGCCCAGCAGGCGCGCATCAGCGAGTGGCTGGCGCGCAACAGCCAGAAGCCGGCGCTTTCGCTCGCATCGTAAGGTCTGTTATCCGCTTTACCGACCCCGCACCCGCTGCGGGGTTTTTTATGTCGCCGGATAACCGATTCAGGAAGAGCGTGCAGGGATAACAGAACAGCGCCGCTGCCCCACAGAAGCGGCAGCGGCGCTGGCACAGAGCAGCAATCAGAGCCCGGCGTGTTCGCGGATATATTTGCGCGCTTTTACCGCATATTCAAACGGGTTGGCGATAGCCGGATCCTGCTCCGCCTCTACCACCATCCAGCCTTTATAGCCTGCCTCGTCGAGAATTTTAAACACCGGCGCGAAATCGATCGCACCATCTCCCGGCACGGTGAAGGTGCCTTTCTTCACGCCATCAAGAAACGACAGGGATTTCCCGCGCACTTCAGCCACCACTTCGTCGCGCACATCTTTCAGATGCACGTGGAAAATACGCGGCAGATGCGTGGTCAGTACGTCCAGCATCGCCTGCTGCGATCCTTCAGAGTAGTAAATATGGCCGGTATCATAGAGCAGGCCTACGCTGTCGTGGGTCAGCGCCATAAAACGGTCAATCTCTTCCGGCGTCTGGATCCCGGTTCCCATATGGTGGTGCAGCGTCACGCGCATGCCCTTTTCTGCGGCAAGCTGCGCCAGTTCGTTATAGCCTTCCGCCGTCAGGCGCCACTCTTCGTCACTGAACACCGGTTTCTGCTCAAACACGGCCAGCGTGGTACCCTGAATACTTTTGCTCTGCTCTGAACAGCCGATAACGCGCGCGCCCATCGCATGCAGGAAGTTCATATGGTTGATGAACTCATCGATGGTCTTCGCCTTATCGCCGTTAGCAAAAAAGGTGCTGAACCACGCGTTGCAGATCTCAATGCCGCGGATATCGAGCATCGGTTTCAGAATCGCCGGATCGCGCGGGTATTTACTGCCGACTTCGCTGCCGGTAAAACCGGCCAGCGCCATTTCACTGACCGTCTGCTGGAATGTGTTCTCTTTGCCCAGATCGGGCATGTCGTCATTGGTCCAGCCGATCGGCGCTATCGCCAGCTTTACATTCTCTTTGTTCATCTTCAGATCCCGGAATCAGGGCGGCGGAGCAGCCGCGCCGCCGCAAAAAAAGTAGCAGGTTATTTGCTGTAGAATGCCGGACGCGGTGGCATTTCAACCGGCTCAATCGCGCCGCTGTTCTGTGCTTTCAGGCAGGCGTCAGCTGCTACTGAAGCGGCAAAGCCATCCCATGCGGAAGGTCCGGTAAGCTCACCGGCTTTAACATCGTTGATAAACGCCTGCAGCTCGACGTCATAGGCGTCGATAAAGCGATCTTTCCAGTCGGTCAGCAGCGGCGTACCGAGGCGCGCATTTTTACGCGTCTGGATCGCCGACGGTTCTGGCAGACGGGCGATGCCCTCTTCTCCCACCACTTCACACTGGATATCGTAGCCATAGGCGCAGTTCACGAAGATCTCCACATCGATGCGGATCCCTTTCTGCGTTTCAAACAGCACAATCTGCGGATCTTTCAGCTGCGCATGCGATTTTGACGTTACGCGCGGAAAGACCACCTGCACCGATTTATAGTCATCCTCCGTCAGCCAGCGCAGCACATCCAGCTCGTGGATCAGCGTGTTGGTGATGGCCATGTCGGTGGTGTAGTTCTCACCCACGCTCTGATTACGGTGCGCACAGTGCAGCATCAGCGGTTCGCCAATCTCACCTTCAGTAATCACTTTTTTCAGGGCGCGGTAGCCCGCGTCATACGGGCGCATAAAGCCCACCTGCACCAGCCGTTTACCGTGCTGAATTTCCGCATCCACAATACGGCGGCAGCCTTCCGCACTCATCGCCAGCGGCTTTTCACAGAATACCGGCTTGCCGGCAGCGATAGCCGCCAGGGTAAACTCTTCATGCGTCGGGTCCCAGGAGGTCACCAGAATGGCGTCAACCTCCGGCGAGGCGATCACCTGATGACCATCCTGATAAACCTCCGCGCTGATATTCAGCCGCTGCAGCGCCGCCCGGGCCCCCTCAACGTTGATGTCGGAAACCGCCACCACTTTTGCGCCCTGCAGTACGTTGTTACAGCGACGGATATGCTCCTGACCAATTGCACCGGTCCCGATTACCCCGAGTTTGAGCGTCATGATTACACCTGTAGAGTCAGATAAGAGATAAGACGGCCGATCTGCGCCGGCCAGAAGCGTTAATATTTACGTGCCTGCTGAATGTGCTGATTCAGCTTGTCAGCGACCTGCTGCGTACGCTCAGATTCAGAGGTTTGCGCCACGCCAACGTTCCACCAGCTGAAATATTTGTGCACCATGGTTTTTGGCAGCACTTTGATATCAATCAGGGTGGAGATGCTTTGCTGCTGTGCGTCGGCCAGCGCCGCCTTCAGCTGCTCAAGCGTGGTGACGCAGTAGGTTTTGCAGCCGTACCCGGCAGCAATGGCCGCAAAGTTCACCGGCACAAAGCCGCCATCGAGCCGCCCCCCTTCCGGATTACGGAAGCGGAATTCGGTCGTAAAGCTGTCCATACCGTGTTCCATCTGCAGGTTGTTAATGCAGCCGTTGGTCATGTTATCCAGCAGGATGACGTTGATCTTCGCGCCCTCCTGAATCGACGTCACCAGCTCTGAGTGCAGCATCATGAAAGAGCCATCACCGACCATGGCATAGACCTCACGCTGCGGCTGGGCCAGCTTTGCCCCCAGCGCGGCGTTGACTTCATAACCCATGCAGGAGTAGCCATACTCCACGTGATAGTCGTTGTAACTGCGGGTGCGCCAGACGCGCTGCAGGTCGCCCGGCAGGCTGCCCGCTGCGGCCACAATGACTGCGTCATCCGGCAGCTGCTCGTTCAGCGTGCCGAGCACGCTACTCTGCGTCAGCACGGATTGAGTAAGACGCTGAAATTCGGCAAACAGCGCGTCGCGATCGATATGGTCAGCAATTTCCGGAACGAAATCATCGCTGTTCCAGGTAGCAGCATAGACGCGCTGCGTCTCCTGCCGCAGCTGACGCTGCGCCTCTTCTATCTGATCGCCCCAGTGGCTTTCAAAGCCCTGCAGCTGCTGCGCCAGCGCGGTCAGCCCTTCGCGCGCATCGGCGAGCAGCTGCACGCCATCGAGCTTGTAGCTGTCGAAGTTGCTGACGTTAAGATTAAGGAAGCTGACCTCCGGATGGCGGAAAATCCATTTTGACGCGGTGGTGAAGTCGGTATAGCGGGTGCCGATACCGATAACCAGATCGGCCTCTTTCGCCAGCAGGTTAGCGGCCAGAGAGCCGGTTTCCCCCACGCCCCCCAGGTTCAGCGGATGTTCGGAACTCAGCGTGCCTTTGCCCGCCTGCGTTTCCGCAAACGGAATCGCGAAGCGCTCAGCAAATTTCAGCAGCGCCTCGCCCGCTCCGGAGTATTTGACGCCACCGCCCACGACAATCAGCGGCTTGTGCTTGCGCGCAATCAGCGCCAGCGCAGCCTCAAGCTGCGCAGGAGAAGGAAGGCGGCGATCGAGCCGATGCACGCGCTTCTGAAAGAAGTAGTCCGGGAAATCCCACGCTTCGCCCTGTACATCCTGCGGCAGGGCGAGCGTCACTGCACCGGTTTCGGCGGGATCGGTCAGCACGCGCATGGCGTTAATACAGGCGGACATCAGCTGCTCCGGGCGGCTGATGCGATCCCAGTATTTGCTGACGGCGCGGAAAGCATCATTGGTACTGATACTTAAATCGTGGCTCTGCTCAATCTGCTGCAGCACCGGATCGGGCTGACGGGTCGCAAACACATCGCCGGGGAGCAGCAGCAGCGGAATACGGTTGGCCGTGGCGGTTGCCGCAGCGGTAATCATGTTGGCCGCGCCCGGGCCTACCGACGAGGTACAGGCGATAATCTGACGGCGCAGCGACTGTTTGGCAAAGCCGGTCGCAGCATGCGCCATACCCTGCTCGTTGCGTCCCTGATACACAATCAGATCGCCGCTATCCTGCTCCAGCGCCTGACCCATACCGAGTACGTTACCGTGGCCGAAAATGGCGAACACGCCTTTCACAAACTTGCTCTCTGCGCCATCGACATTCAGATATTGATTATCGAGAAACTTCACCAGCGCCTGTGCCGTTGTCAGTCTGATCGTGCCCATATCTCTTTTCCTTTACTTGCCGGCATCCGCAGAGGAGCCTCGCGACCCGGAGCAGGCTGTCTGGCTGCCCCGCGCATAAGTGAAACATGCGGCGATTATAAACAAATATTTTTTCCATAAAATACAATTACAGAAGAAACATTTCATTTTGCGATGGAGATCAAATTCAGCACAGTAAAGTGGCTGAGCAGCCATTTCTGCGTGGCCAAAGTGGAACGAAGCCAGAAAGCGTGGCGCGGTTATGAACTTTTGTTTCACCCGGAGAGCTTCTGCTATTTACCTGATATTTCCTGCGATCGGCTTCACAGCCCGGAGATGCCGCGCCTGTTTACGACGTTACCCCTGCTCTGTTGCGCAGAGCGGTAATTTTACCTGGCTCACAAAATAAAGATGTATGTTTCATTTTATGTTGTTTATGAAATATTCATTCCTCATACTGATTTTCCAGCCAGTCAGGCATTCTGAGAACCCGACAGCAGCGCACCCGACACGGGTGATGATGTTCGTGCCTGCTTATCACAGAAGGAAACTATAGGTATGAGTACACAACAGAAGCGGCTTGATGTGATTTGTATCGGACGCATCGCCGTTGATCTCTATGGTCAGCAAATCGGTTCGCGCTTAGAGGATATGACCAGCTTTAATAAATATCTGGGTGGATCCTCAGGCAACGTGGCGTATGGCACAGCCATTCAGGGGCTGAAATCTGCGATGCTGGCGCGCGTCGGCGATGAACATAACGGCCGTTTTTTACGTGAAGAGCTGCAGCGCGTCGGCTGTAACACTGACGGCCTGATCACCGATAAAACGCGTCTGACCGGACTGGTGATCCTCGGCATTAAAGATGAAGAGACCTTTCCGCTGATCTTCTATCGCGATAACTGCGCGGATATGGGGCTGGTGCCGGATGATATTCAGGAGGCGTTCATTACCTCTTCACGCGCGGTCGCGATTACCGGCACGCACCTTTCCCATCCGGATACCCGCGCCGCCGTGCTGAAAGCGCTGGATATTGCCCGCCGCAACGGGCTGCGTACCGCGCTGGATATCGACTATCGGCCGGTATTGTGGGGCCTGACCTCACTGGGCGACGGTGAGACGCGCTTTATTGAATCGGGCCAGGTGACCCGCCAGCTGCAGGAAGTGCTGCACTATTTTGACCTTATCGTCGGCACCGAAGAGGAGTTTCACATTGCCGGCGGCAGTACCGATACGCTGACGGCGCTAAAAAATGTGCGCCAGGCAAGCCAGGCCACGCTGGTGTGCAAGCGCGGTCCGCTGGGCTGCGTGGTGTTTGAGGGCGATATTCCGGACAGCTGGGAACAGACCCGGCTGCAGAGCGGCGTGCAGGTTGAAGTGCTGAACGTACTGGGTGCGGGCGATGCATTTATGTCCGGTCTGCTGCGCGGCTGGCTGAACGATGAGAGCTGGGAGCAGGCGTGTCGCTACGCGAATGCCTGTGGCGCGCTGGTGGTGTCGCGGCACGGCTGCGCGCCGGCAATGCCTACTAAAGCGGAGCTGGATGATTTCCTCAGCCGCGACCGTGAGGTTAAACGACCAGATCGCGATACGCGCCTTACTCACCTGCACCGGGTCACCACGCGCCGGCAGCAGTGGCCGGAGCTGAATGTGTTCGCCTTTGACCACCGTAAACAGCTGGCCGATATGGCGCTGGAAGCGGGCGTCAGCGAGACGCGCATTCCGCAGTTGAAACTGCTGCTGCTGCAGGCGGCGCAGGAGGCGGCGGCAGAAGCAGGCCTGAATGAAAAGAGCGGCATTCTGGCCGATACCACCTACGGGCAGAAAGCGCTGAACGCAATTACCGGCAAAAAGTGGTGGATTGGTCGGCCGATTGAGCAGCCCGGATCGCGGCCGCTGCGCCTGGAGCATGGCAATATCGGCTCGCAGCTGATCGACTGGCCGGCGGAGCACGTGGTGAAGTGCCTGGTGTTTTACCATCCGCACGACAGCGCTGAGCTGCGCGATGAGCAGGATGCGCTGCTGCTGGATGTCTGGCGCGGCTGTAACAAGAGCGGGCATGAGCTGCTGGTAGAGGTGATCCTGCCGGAGAGCAATCCGGATCACAACGAGTCTTACTATCATGAGATGCTGAGCCACTTCTACAGCCTCGGCATTCAGCCCGACTGGTGGAAACTGCCGCCGCTCTCTGCAGAGAGCTGGCAGGCGATAGGTGCGCTGATTGAACAGCAGGATCCGTACTGTCGCGGCATACTGCTGCTTGGCCTGGACGCGCCGGAAGATAAGCTCAAGGCGGGCTTTGCCGCGGCGGCGCAGGCGGAGTGGGTAAAAGGATTTGCCGTCGGGCGCACAATCTTTGGTCAGCCTTCACGTCAGTGGCTGAAAGGCGAGCTGGATGACCAGACGCTGATTGAGACGGTAAAAGGCAACTATCTGCGCCTGATTGGCTACTGGCGCGCGGCGCGCGGTTAGATCCGGCGGGCATTGTTTCCGCACACCCTCTCCCCTGGCGGAGAGGGTGCAACCCTCTGCTTTAGCTCTTTCCCGTGCCTCTCTCTTTCCGGCCTCCGATAACTTCACCGCAAACCGTACTGCCGCCACGCGGTTTTGTGAGGTATTGCATAATCCAATGAAATAGATGCGCTGCTGATGACAATTGAATGAAATTTTCCATCCATCTGGTACTATAGCGCTCATTATCCAGCCATTTTTCTTTTGTTAACGGGCCGAAGCAATGACCAATAATCCAACCCAGCTCACTCTGCTACAGGACGATATCCGTCGTCGCTACGAGACGCTGAGCAAGCGTCTGAAGCAGGTGGCTCGTTATATTCTCGATAACAGCAACAGCATCGCTTTTGATACCGTCGCCTCTATCGCTCAGCAGGCTGATGTACCGCCCTCCACGCTGATCCGTTTTGCCAACGCTTTTGGCTTCAGCGGCTTCAATGAAATGAAACAGGTGTTTCGTCAGCATCTGATGGAAGAGACCGTTAATTATACCGAGCGCGCGCGCCTGTTTCGCCAGACGGCCACCGATGACAGCGCCAGCTCGCCGGAAAGCCCGATGGAGATCCTCAACGTCTTCACCATGGTTAACAGTCAGGCGCTGCAGCAGCTGGCGATGCAGATAAACCCTGAACAGCTCAACAAAGCGGTACAGATGCTGAATGAGGCGGAGAATATCTACATTATTGGCCTGCGCCGCTCCTTCAGTGTGGCTTCTTATCTGGTGTATGCGCTGCGTCACCTTGAGCGCCGCGCGTTCCTGATTGACGGTCTCGGCGGCATGTTTGCCGAGCAGCTGAGCATGGTGAATCCCAAAGATGTGGTGATCGCTATCAGCTACTCGCCCTACGCCCGCGAAGCCGTTGAGCTGGTCGAGCTGGGCGCCCGACGCGGCGCGCATCAGATCGCTATCACCGACAGTCAGGTCAGCCCGCTGGCCGCCTTCAGCGACGTCTGTTTTGTGGTTCGTGAAGCGCAGGTCGATGGATTCCGTTCTCAGGTTGCTTCACTCTGCCTGGCGCAGACGCTGGCCGTGTCGCTGGCGCTGACTAACAGCAGCGAGCCGGAATAACTGCACCCATAAAAAAGGGCAGCGCGCTGGCTGCCCTCTTACCCTCCATACCGCGACTCAGCGGCTGCGTGGATAGCTATCGCTGTTTACCCAGGCGTGATCTTTCTCCCAGGTAAATTTCCACTGCCGTACCGGTCCCGCCATCACGTTGAGATAGTAGTTGTCATAGCCCGCCAGCGTGGCGACCGGGTGGTAACCGCGTGGCACCATGACCACATCGCGATTGCCGGGCGCCATACAGACATCCAGCGAGCGATCGTCGGTATAGACCCGCTGCATAGCAAAACCGGGTTCCGGATCAAAGCGATGGTAGTAGGTCTCCTCCAGATAGGTCTCATCCGGGCTCGCTTTATCATCATGCTTATGGCTTGGCCAGGAGCTGGTCGCTCCTTCACCGGTATAAACCTCCACCACCAACAGGCTGTCCGCCGCTTTGTTATCCGGCAGAATATTATGCACCAGACGCTGGTTACGCCCTTTGCCGCGATGCTCAATGCCTACCTCTTCCGGCGGGATGAGCCGGGCCGGCAGATCGCCATGTCCCGGCGCGCTGCATACGGCCAGCTCAAGATCGGTTTCTGCGGTGATCTCCGCCTGATCGTGGTGCGGCACATAGACTGACCACGGGGGAGTCCGCTCAAACGGCGACATGCGCTTGCCAATACCGGCAAAGGCAGCGTGACGGGTTTTAACCGACGCCCGCCCGGCGACCAGCACCAGACAGAGCTCTTTCTCACCGCTCTGCAGCGTCAGCGTCTCGCCCTGCTTTAGCAGGTAAGCCGCAAAGCCAACATATTCCCAGCCTGCGCTCTGCGGCGTGACGTGCTGAATACGACCGCTGCTGTCAGGCTGCTGTGCTTTTGAAATCAGGGACATGCTTTCCTCCTGTGACCGCCTCAACCCAGCGTAGGCATACTGAATTCCGATACGGTCTGCTGGCCGCTGGGCCAGCGTACGGTGGCAGTTTTCATCCGCGTATAGAAACGTACGCCATCCGGGCCGTGCACATTCAGCGCACCAAACACGGAACGTTTCCAGCCGCCAAAGCTGTGGAACGCCATAGGAACCGGCACCGGAACGTTTACGCCCACCATGCCCGCCTCGACGTTCTGAATAAACTCGCGCGCGGTGTGGCCATTGCTGGTAAAGATGGCGCTGCCGTTACCAAACTCATGGCTGTTAACCAGCTGCAGCGCGCTGCTGAAGTCGCTGGCGCGCATAATGCTCAGCACCGGGCCAAAGATCTCCTCACGCCAGATCACCATATCGGAGGTGACATTATCGAACAGCGTGCCGCCTACATAGTAGCCCTCTTCATGGCCCGCGACCCGGATAGTGCGGCCATCGACCACCAGCTTCGCTCCCTCCTGCTCACCTTTATCGATGTAGCCGAGCACTTTTTTCTGATGAGCGGCAGAGACCACCGGACCCATCTCATTCTCTTCCGCGCCCTGCTGCATGCCTGGCCCCACGCGCAGCGCTTTGATCAGCGGCGTCAGGCGGGCGATCAGTTTGTCCGCAGTATCATCGCCGACGGCAACCACTACCGGCAGCGCCATGCAGCGCTCGCCCGCTGAGCCAAACGCACCACCCATGATGGCATTGACGGTGGCATCCAGATCGGCATCCGGCATGACGATAGCGTGGTTTTTCGCCGCGCCAAACGCCTGTACGCGTTTGCCGTGCGCGCTGGCCGTTTTATAGATGTGCTCCGCAACGCCGGACGAGCCGACAAAGCTGACGGCCGCGATGCGCGGATCTTTATACAGCTGTTCTGCATCATCATTAGATGAGTGCACAACGTTAAATACGCCATCCGGCAGGCCCGCTTCTTTCAGCAGCTCCGCCATACGCACCGATGCGGACGGATCCAGAGCCGGTGGTTTGAGAATAAAGGTATTTCCGCACGCCAGTGCGATCGGGAACATCCAGAGCGGCACCATCGCCGGGAAGTTAAATGGCGTAATGCCTGCCACCACGCCCACCGGTTGCATCAGTGAGTAGCTGTCAACGCCGGTGCCTACGCCCGGCGAGTTTTCGCCTTTCAGCAGGTGCGGAATGCCGCAGGCAAACTCAATCACCTCAATACCGCGCGTCAGCTCACCGAGCGCATCTGACCAGACCTTGCCATGTTCTGAGACGATCAGGGCTGCCAGCTCATCACGGTGCTTTTCCATCAGCGCTTTGAAATTAAACATGACGCGCGCACGACGCAGCGGCGCGGTTTTCGACCATTCCGGAAAGGCAGCGTGCGCTACCGCAATCGCCTGCTCTACTTCTGCAGCGGTGCTTTGCGTCAGCTCACGCACCACTTTGCCGGTTGCCGGATCGTAAACCGGAATGGTTTCATTACTGGCGCTGTGCGTGATGCTGCCACCGATAAAGTT
The DNA here is from genome assembly GCF_002928325.1 of Pantoea sp. ICBG 1758. NCBI lineage: Bacteria > Pseudomonadati > Pseudomonadota > Gammaproteobacteria > Enterobacterales > Erwiniaceae > Pantoea > Pantoea sp. ICBG 1758. Next base: position 74,132 of record NZ_POWL01000007.1, on the reverse strand, counting down.
TCCAATAATAGTCATGTCGATGCCTCATTGATGTAAAGGGCCCTGCAGGCAGCAAAGGGTTCGCGTCAGGCTACCCGGGCAGGTGAGATGAAAAGCGTGCTATGAAGCTATTACAATGAAATAAATTTTTCAAATAATCTTTTTTGGAAGATTTTCTTTTAGCGGGCTGGATCGCATTTTTTCTGGCTGGCGGGGCGCTGATTACTCTCATCAGCCAACGTTTTGGATACTGCAGATAATGTTAACGGCGCATTTTTGCGAAGCGGATCTACTGTTTTACATTTCATTATTTACTTATTTTGAAACAAATGTTCTCCTGCTTTCCATCAGTATCTCTGCCTGCACGAGGTGCTCAGCGATCCTTATCTGTGTCCCTCAGGGATACTTTTGCCGTTGCTGGCCCCGGTCGGGGCCTTTTTTTTATGGCGTCTCCGCGCTGTCCGGCTGGCGGGATTTCAGCATATAGAGCGTGCAGCCCAGCGCGACGCAGACCAGCAGCGCCGTCAGCAGATAGACCTGCGACACGCCGGCATAGCTCATGATCAGGCCAGCAAGGGGCCCCGTGATGCCCAGCGCCAGATCCATAAAGGCGGTATAGGTTGCCAGCGCACTGCCCTGATTCTGCTGCGGCACCGCTTTGACCGCGACAACGCCGATAGCCGGAAATACCAGAGAAAAGCCGGCGCCGGTCAGAAAGGCCCCCAGCTTCGCCATCCACGGATCGACCGCGCCTGCGACCAGAAACAGGCCCGCCGCTTCGATGGCAAAGCAGACGCTGGCGACGCGCAGCCCGCCCCATTTGTTAATCGCATCCGGAAACAGCAGGCGCATGCCCACGAACGCGCTGCTGAAGAGCGTCAGGGCAAACGCCGCCCCTTCCCAGCCACGTTCGCGGTAGAACAGGGTAATAAAGGTCGCAATCACGCCAAATCCGGCCGACCCCATCGCCAGCAGCACGCCATAGCCATATATTTTTCCCAGGACCGCACGGAACGGCAGCGGGCGCGCTTTACTGCCTTTAACCGCCGCACGCGGCAGCGCCAGCACCATCGCCAGCAGGCTGATGGCCACAATTACCCCTGAGAGCTGCAGCAGCCCGCCGCTGCGAAACAGCGCCACGCCCAGCGGCGCACCCAGCGCCATGGCGCCGTAGGTGACAATGCCGTTCCAGGAGATAACGCGCCCGATATGCAGAGAACCCGCTTTCGCCACGCCCCACAGCGATGTCCCGGTGCCGCAAAAGCTCTGACCGACGCCGAGAATAATGCGCCCCAGGCAGAGCAGCGTCAGGCTGAGTAGCGCCTGCTGCTGTGTCAGGGCGGAGAAGAGCATACAGAGTCCGCTCAGCAGGCTGCCTGCCAGCCCCAGCACCACCACGCGCTTGGGTCCCCAGCTATCGGCAAAGCGTCCGGCATAGGGCCGGCTGAGCAGCGTAGCGATATACTGCAGGCTGATCACCACCCCGGCCCAGAACGCGCTATACCCCAGATTGTCATGGACGAACCCCGGCAGCACCGCCAGCGGCAGCCCGATAGTCAGATAGGTGGCGAAATTAAACTTCACAATAGAGAGAATCTGCAGATTCAGCCGGAGACGGCTCTGTTCCGCAGCAGCAGGCAGGTCAGGCATAGATAAACGCGCTCACGACAGGCATTTGATAACAGAAAATTAACTATACGCCTTTTCAGAGGGTATGCATCTGCTGAACGCCCTGGATCGCGCTCCTGTTTCTGGCGCTGTGCCCTGGCGTCTGCCCTGCCTGCGCGTGTATAAACAATCTCTTACCCGCCTTCAGCTACACTTGGATCAGAAAAATTCCCCGCAGGAGCAGCAATGAACGAAAAGCCACAGGAGAGAATTGGCCAGAACATTCTGGTCAAGCTGGCGATGTTAGTCATTATTCTGGCAGGCATCCGCGCCGCGTCAGACATACTCGTCCCCTTTCTGCTCGCCAGTTTTCTGGCCATCGTGCTGAACCCGCTGGTCAGCACGCTGATGCGTCGCGGGCTACGCCGCGGCGTCGCTATCTCACTGGTGATTACCGTTATCTTTATTATGATGCTGCTGCTGGTCGCCGTGCTGGCAAGCTCAGTCGGTGAATTCAGCGATACCTATCCGCAGATCCGCACCATGCTGGAGCAGAAGCTGATGGTCATCCAGCATCTGGCGGCGGGTTTTCATATTAATATTTCAACCGAAACGCTGGCGCAGCACTTTGACCCGAATCTGATCATGAACATGGCAACCACGGTACTGGCGCAGTTTTCCGGCGCGATGACCAATATTGTGCTGCTGATCCTGACGGTGGTGTTTATGCTGTTTGAAGTGCACCACCTGCCTTATAAAATGCGCAACGCCCTGACAAACCCGCAGATCCGTATTGCGGGCCTGCATAAAGCGCTAAAAGGCGTGACCCACTATCTGGCTCTGAAAACGCTGGTAAGCCTGATAACCGGATTTTCTGTATGGCTGGTTCTGCTGCTGCTGGACGTGAAGTTTGCGCTCTTCTGGGGCGTGGTGGCTTTTATACTCAATTTTATTCCCAATATTGGCCCGATTATCGCCGGTATCCCGCCATTTATTCAGGCGCTGGTGCTGAATGATATTTACGATGCGATGCTGGTCGCGTTTTTGTTTAGCGCAATCCATATGGTATTTGGCAATATGCTGGAACCGCGTCTTATGGGGCGCGGGCTGGGCCTCTCTACGCTGGTGGTTTTTCTGTCGCTGATTTTCTGGGGCTGGCTGCTGGGGCCGGTCGGCATGCTGCTGTCGGTGCCGCTGACCAGCGTCACAAAAATTCTGATGGAAACCACGCCGGGCGGCAGCCGGCTGGCGATCATGCTTGGCACCGGCAGGCCGCGCCTGAAGCGACGCGAGCCGCAGCGGCAGATCAAATAGCATCCGGCCTCGTCACCGTTTTGCTTTTAGCGATTAATACCTCTTTATCGCTGCTTTTAACCGCAAAACCACGATTTATCCGCTGGATAAACGCAAATTGAGCGGGAAAAAGCGGGCGATAAGCGCAACGGGCAGCGATCGTTAACGCCAGCGGGTGGCATCGCAGACGATTCACAGCCCTGCAGAGCGTAAAGAAGATGCTATGCTGCTGGCGCGGCTGATGAATGCCTAACCCCACCGAGGAGAGTCTGGTGCCTCTGCGTAAAAAACGTCGTGATTTTGGCTGGCTCTATATTGTCTGCGCCGGACTGCTGCCGCTGGTGCTGGGCATCGTCTGTACGGCGATTGAAGCGCGCCATATGGTCAGGCAGCAGCAGGTGGCAACAGCTAATATTCTGCTGGCTCAGGCGGAGAAAATGAGCGACAACGCCTGGGGTATGATCGCCGAACTGCAGCAATACCAGCATCAGACCTGCAGCGATATCGAAAAGCATCTGCAGCGCATCGGCACGCTTAACGCCTACTTTCGTTCGGTGGGGATGCTGCAGGGCGATAACATCACCTGCTCCTCCGCTTACGGCGTTAATCACGGCGCGCTTGAATCGATGATAATGCGTCCGCTGCCGGTGACGGATAAAGCCGTCTGGAGCCTCTCACTGCCCGGCACCTCGGGCGTACCACATCGTCCGGCGGTGATTTTCGTGCGTCAGCTACCGGACAGCAGCGGCTTCTGGGCCGTTATTGATGGCCAGTATCTGATGGACTTTATGCATGCCATGGGAGAGTCCCGCGGCTATCAGATGAGCCTGCAGTTCAGCGAAGGCGCAATTATCGCCAGCGGCAACTCTAAAACGCCAGCTGAACACTATATGCAGAGCACTCTGTTTCAGAGTGAATCGCCGCGTTACCCTATTCGCGTCAGCGTAACCGTGCCGCCGGCAGAGCTGATCGCCGCCTGGCGACAGGCGCTGTTTATCTTCCTGCCGATGGCCTCAATCTTCTCAATCATGCTGATGATACTGACGGCAAACTGGCTGCGCCGGCGTATCTCCTGGGCCGATGAAATCCGCCGCGCCATGCGTAATCGTCAGTTCTCGGTTCACTATCAGCCGGTGTACAGCAACACCCTGGCGCGCTGCTCAGGCGCAGAAGCGCTGCTGCGCTGGCAGCTCCCCGATGGGGAGATGGTGCGACCCGATATTTTTATTACGCATGCGGAGTCAGAGGGGATGATTGTCGATCTCACCCGCCATCTGCTGGAACTGATGAGTGAAGATATCGCCCGCTGGCCGGTGATGCCAGGTTTTCACCTCGGGTTTAATCTGGCGGCAGATCATCTGCAACATGCAGAATTTACTGAGGATATCATGCAATTTGCGCACGCTATCCGCGACAAGCAGATGCTGCTCACGCTTGAACTTACCGAGCGCAGCCTGATTCAGGATGGCGAAGCGGTGGCGCGCAAGCTGCGCTTTCTGCAGGCGCAGGGCATGAAAGTCGCCATCGACGATTTCGGCACCGGCCACTGCTCCCTCTCCTATTTGATGACCTTCCCGCTCGACTACCTGAAGATCGATCGCGGCTTTATCAACGCTATTGAGGGGCTGGAGATCGAAACGCCGGTGCTGGATGCGATTATCACTCTCTGCCATAAGCTGAAGCTGGAGGTGCTGGGCGAAGGGGTGGAAACCGCGCTGCAGCTCGCCTATCTGCAGCAGCGTCAGGTCACGTTTATTCAGGGCTATTATTATGCCCGTCCTGTCGCCAGTCAGACCTTTCTGCGCTGGCTGGAAGAGCATGGCAGCCAGCCGCTGAGCGGTATTGTCTCTGCATCGCACTGACCTCATCACAGCCCGCATGACATGCGGGTTATGTCAAAAAAAGTAAAATATTTTTTACCCCTCTGACACCGCTTTACGACCATATAATTAGCTAAAAAGTAACCACTTACTGGCTAAAACATGACAAATATCACATAAAAACGGTATACTCTGTCGCGGTTCGCAATAATTACCTGGGTAATAATTGCTATGGCTGGCCAGGGAAAAACCCGTTTTCACGGCTATGCTTTAATTTTCTCAACGCCGCGGACTGAGTTGATAGCAGACAGCCGGCGGCGTTGAGGATTTTTCGAATTCCAATACAGGGTAACATCATGAAATTACGTAGGAAGCGTGTAAAACCTATCGGGCTGGATGACGTCACCATTATTGATGACGCCCGCTTACGCAAGGCTATTACTGCGGCATCGCTGGGTAATGCGATGGAGTGGTTCGACTTTGGTGTCTATGGCTTTGTTGCCTATGCGCTGGGTAAAGTCTTTTTCCCGGATGCATCTCCGGGCGTGCAGATGATCGCGGCGCTGGGTACCTTTTCGGTTCCGTTCCTGATCCGTCCGCTGGGTGGTCTGTTCTTCGGCATGCTGGGCGATAAGTATGGCCGCCAGAAAATTCTCTCTATCACCATTGTTATTATGTCGGTCAGTACCTTCTGTATCGGCCTGATCCCCTCTTACGCCTCTATCGGCATCTGGGCGCCGATTCTGCTGCTGCTGGCCAAAATGGCCCAGGGCTTCTCGGTCGGCGGTGAGTATACCGGCGCATCGATTTTTGTCGCAGAGTACTCCCCGGACCGTAAACGCGGCTTTATGGGCAGCTGGCTCGACTTTGGTTCTATTGCCGGCTTTGTGCTGGGTGCAGGCGTTGTGGTGCTGCTCTCGACCATCGTCGGGGAAGATAACTTCCTTGAGTGGGGCTGGCGCGTGCCGTTCTTCCTGGCGCTGCCGCTGGGCCTGATTGGCCTCTATCTGCGCCATGCGCTGGAAGAGACCCCGGCTTTCCAGCAGCACGTTGATGGTCTGGAGCAGGGCGACCGTGACGGCCTGCGCGATGGCCCGAAAGTGTCGTTTAAAGAGATCGCCACCAAACACTGGAAAAGCCTGCTGGCCTGTATCGGTCTGGTGCTTGCCACCAACGTGACCTACTACATGCTGCTGACTTACATGCCGAGCTACCTGTCGCACAACCTGCACTACTCAGAAGATCATGGGGTGCTGATTATCATCGCCATCATGATGGGTATGCTGTTTGTACAGCCGATCATGGGCATGCTGAGCGACCGCTTCGGCCGTCGTCCATTTGTTATCCTCGGCAGTATTGCGCTGTTCTTCTGTGCGATCCCGGCGTTTACGCTGATTAACAGTAACGTGCTGGGCCTGATTTTTGCCGGCCTGCTGCTGCTGGCGGTGATCCTCAACGCCTTTACTGGCGTGATGGCCTCGTCGCTGCCCGCGATGTTCCCGACGCATATTCGCTACAGCGCGCTGGCCAGCGCATTCAACATCTCGATTCTGGTGGCCGGTCTGACGCCGACCGTGACCGCCTGGGCAGTAGAAGCCAGCAATAACCTCTATATGCCTGCCTACTATCTGATGGTGGTTGCTGTCGTGGGTCTGATCACCGGTCTCTATATGAAAGAGACGGCGAACAAACCGCTGCGTGGCGCCACGCCTGCGGCATCTGACCTGGATGAAGCCCGTGAGATCCTGCAGGAGCATCACGACAACATCGAACAGAAGATTGAAGATATTGATGCCGAGATCGCACGCCTTGAGGCTAAACGCCGCAACCTGGTCGATCAGCATCCGGTTATTAAAGAGTAATATTCACCAGTCCCGCCGCCCGGCGGGACTTTTTTATCTCCCGTCTCCGCCTCTCAGCAGCACACATTCTTCATTACCCGACGTGAAAAAGAGTAAACTGTAGTCACTATTTTCATCCAAAAAAGTTGTGTGAACATGTCTGAATTTAATCTGATCCAGCGCCCGAGAAGGCTGCGTAAAAGCGCCTCTATGCGCGCAATGTTCCAGGAATCCGGCCTTAGCATCAACGATCTGGCGCTGCCGATCTTTGTTGAAGAAGAGGTGGATGACTATGTGCCGATCAACGCTATGCCAGGCGTGATGCGAATTCCGGAAAAACGTCTCGCGTATGAAATTGAGCGTATTGCCAAAGCGGGTATCCGCTCGGTAATGACCTTCGGTATTTCGCATCATACTGACGCCACCGGCAGCGATGCATGGCAGGAGAATGGCCTGGTCGCGCGTATGGCGCGTATCTGTAAAGATACCGTGCCGGAGATGATCGTGATGTCCGACACCTGCTTCTGTGAATACACCAGCCACGGCCACTGCGGTGTGCTGTGCGATCACGGCGTGGATAATGACCAGACGCTGATCAATCTGGGCAGGCAGGCGGTAGTAGCCGCGCAGGCGGGTGCTGACTTCATTGCCCCTTCAGCGGCAATGGATGGTCAGGTTAAGGCGATTCGTCAGGCGCTGGATGGGGCGGGCTTTACGGATACGGCGATTATGTCCTACTCCACTAAGTTTGCCTCTTCGTTCTACGGCCCGTTCCGTGAGGCCGCTGGCACGGCGCTGAAAGGCGATCGCAAGACCTATCAGATGAACCCGATGAACCGGCGTGAAGCGATCCGCGAATCCCTGCTGGATGAAGCCGAAGGGGCGGATTCGCTGATGGTTAAACCTGCCGGCGCCTATCTCGACATTCTGCGTGATATTCGCGAACGCACCACGCTGCCGCTGGCTGCCTACCAGGTGAGCGGTGAATATGCGATGATCAAGTTCGCCGCGCAGGCGGGTGCAATTGACGAGCGTAATGTCGTACTGGAAAGCCTGGGCGCCATTAAGCGTGCCGGTGCCGACCTGATATTCAGCTACTTTGCGCTGGATCTCGCCGAGCAGAAAGTGCTCTGATAAGCACTCTTCAGCCTGGCGGTCGCTATCGCCGGGCTGCTGATTTACACAATAATCGTGAGCACGTGAACCGCTTTTTCTGATCGAAATTTAAATAAATAACGCTGCTTTTATTCTGTTATTTCCAGAAATAACGGTAAAGCATTTATATAAAAACAAGACCATTCTTGATATGAGAATATATTAATCAAAAGCAGAAAAATAATTTAGCATGCCGCTATTTTATGCCGTTTAATTAACCTTCATAATAACGAGTGAAGGGAAAACATCGGCATGAAGCAGAAATATAATCAGCAAGTTATCGCCATAATAAAAGAGTGGATCACCGATAATCTGGAGCAGCGCCTGAGCATCGACGATATTGCAAAGAAATCAGGATATTCGAAATGGTATCTGCAGAAATTATTTGCCCGCTATTATAGTGAAACGCTGGCGCGTTATATTCGCCGGAAAAAACTGACCCACTGTATTGCGGATCTTAAATACAGCGACACGCCGATTATTCGCCTGGCGCTGAAATACCATTTTGAAAGCCAGCAGTCGCTGACCCGTTCGTTTAAGCAGACGCTGGGTTGCACGCCGCTGCAGTGCCGCAGGCGCAGGTTGAGTCACGAAGCGGAAGCGCATATCCGCAACAGTGACGACCCCTGTGCGATTTGCCGGCGTATGGAGGGTAAACCGGGCTCTCCGGATGAAGACCCGCTGTGATCGGCCGGCAATACGCTTCGCGCCGGCCGCAGAGAAGCGCAATCGCTTTTATGCCACTGGCTTACCCGGCAGCATCACGGCTGACATGATCTGCCGGCAGCGCAGCGCCTCCTGACGCGCCTGCTGCTGCTGCGGCAAGGCCAGATCCTGCCACACCTGCTGCAGATGGGTTGCCAGGCCAGGCTGGAAGCGGATTTTCTGCAGCGCGTAATCGGAGTTACCGCCTTCAATAATCTGTTGCATCGCCTGCGGGCTGTTATCGCGCCCGTCGTGGGTCAGCGTACAGAATACAGCAATATAATAAGCTTTATCTTCATCATCATAATGTGGCATCAGCCACCATACGGCTGCGCTCAGCAAAATCAGCACCGGCAGCAAAAATTTCATTTTTAACATAGTGTCACAGGATCGGCGGAGTAAAAAACCTGGCGATAATAGCAGATTAGCAGTCCGGCTACCCGCACGCGTGAGCCATCAGCGCCGGTTTCTGCGGATTCTCTTAAAGTTGTTGTTTTACGGTTTATTGATTGAGCAACTTCCCGCCCTTTGTTAATTTTAAAACTTCATTTCGCGCCGCTCAGGGTGCATTCAGGACGTTGCCACAGGGCCAGTTTTTTTGCCTGCATAAAAACTGCGATAGCTGACGGCCTGCGACAGGAAAAAGCATGAACAAAAATAACGTTAAAACCCATCTGGTCTCGCTGGGTCTGCGGGCAGAGAAGATGCTGACGCGGCGTAAACAGCTGGCAAGCTATAATCCGCGCGATGAGCAGGATATCGATATGTGCAGCCAGCCCGCCACCGGCACGCCGATCCCGCAGCAGATCTGGATGTACTGGGAGAGCGAAACGCTGCCCGCTGAAGTGCAGATTTTTGTGGATAAAATTGTCCGGGAAAACCCGGGTTACCAGATGACGGTGATTAACAATCGCAATCTCGCCCACTATCTGCCGGACCTGCAGTTTACGCATCCCGATATGCGTCCGTCGCACAAAAGCGATGTTATCCGCCTGGAGCTGCTTTACCGCTATGGCGGCATCTGGATGGATGCCACCATTATCCTCAACCGTACGCTGGATACGCTGCTGGCCGTTAACGCCGACTCGCGTTACGACCTGATTGCGTTTTATCGTGCCGGTTCAACGCACGATATGGCTTATCCGGTGATTGAGTCGTGGTTTCTTGCGGCTCCGGCGAACAATGCCTTTATTGGCCGCTGGCTGCACTATTTCCGCCCGATTGTGACGCTGGGGGCGGAGGCTTTCTTCCGGCAGCTGCTGGCGCAGCCTGACTATGACACCCTGGTGCAGGGGATTACGCCACCCGACTATCTGGTAGTCTATCTGGCGCAGCAGCAGGCGCTGCGCGAAAGCAATCATTACAATCTTTATCTGCGCAAGTGCGAAGCCAGCGCGCTGCTTTATCAAAGCCTGAGCGAGTGGCGTCCGGTCCGGCTGAGCCGCATGCTGATGGTCGATCGTCTGCCTGAGGTGCTGCCGCCGTTAACCAAACTCACCGGCTTCGATCGCAAATATCTCGCCACCAACCTGAAATATGGCGTGGTCAACCGCGACAGCCTGCTGGGACAGCTGCTGCTGAGCCGCCGGTAATGCTCAGAGCGCCTGGGCGCAGGCCCAGGCGGAACTCCACGCCCACTGGAAATTGTAGCCCCCCAGCCAGCCGGTCACGTCCGCAACTTCACCAATGAAATAGAGGCCCGGCACATCGCGCGCCTCCATGGTTTTTGAAGAGAGCTGGGTGGTATCGACGCCTCCCAGCGTGACCTCTGCGGTGCGATAACCTTCGGTGCCGTTTGGCTGTACCCGCCACTGGTGCAGTAACTGCGCCAGTTCAGCCTGCTGTTTGCTGTTGAGCTGCTTCAGGGTGACATCCGGAATCGAATTCATCGCCTGCAGAACCTCCACCAGCCGCTTCGGCAGGATCTTCGCCAGGCTGTTTTTCAGGCTGAGATTGGGATGTGCGCTGCGCTGCTCATCAAGGTAGTCGTTCAGCGCCAGCGCCGGCAGCAGGTTGACGCTGATAAACTCGCCTGGCTGCCAGTAGCTGGAGATCTGCAGCACTGCCGGACCAGAGAGACCGCGATGGGTAAACAGCATCGCCTCCTTAAACAGCGTGCCATCCTGCGCTTCGATGGTGGCCGGCAGCGCAACGCCCGACAGGGTGCTGAGCTGCTCCAGCAGCGGCTTATGCAGCGTAAACGGCACCAGCCCGGCGCGGGTCGGATAGACGCGCAGACCAAACTGCTCCGCCACTTTGTAACCAAACGGCGACGCGCCCAGTCCCGGCATCGACAGCCCGCCGCTGGCGATCACCAGCTTCTCTGCCCATACCTCTGCGCCATTAAGCTGCAGCCGGTATCCCCCGTTGTCACGCTCCGTGCTCAGCACTTCGCTGCGCAGCCGCAGCGTCACCGCACCCGCTTCACACTCTTTCAGCAGCATATCGACAATCTGCTGCGCGGAGTCATCACAGAACAGCTGACCCAGCGTTTTTTCATGCCAGGCGATGCCGTACCGGCTGACCAGATCGATAAAATCCCACTGGGTGTAACGCGCCAGTGCAGATTTGCAGAAGTGCGGATTGTGCGACAGGTAGGCCGCCGGCTCGGTATACAGATTGGTAAAGTTGCAGCGGCCGCCGCCTGACATCAGAATCTTACGGCCCGCTTTTTTGCCGTTATCCAGCAGCAGTACGCGGCGCCCGCGCTGTCCCGCCTGCGCTGCACAGAACATTCCGGCAGCACCTGCCCCTATTACGATAACGTCAAACTTTTCCACTGCGATGTCCACCTGATTACGAAAGGCGCTGATTGTAGTGATCTGCGGCTTTTTGCGCCACCTTCAAAAAAATGCCGTAAATATGTCATAATGTAACTGTTTCATTTTTCGGCTCTTTTGCCTTGTTTTGTCCTCTGAGTTACCAATTTAAGACAAAAAAAGGCTATATTTCTCTTTCCCATACAGTGCGTTGTCGCAGATAATGCGCCGCGTTCATGTCCTCCAAAATGGCGTAACGTTTATGCTACATCTGTTTGCTGGTCTTGACCTGAGTACCGGCCTGTTATTGGTTCTTGCCCTGCTGTTTGTATTGTTTTATGAGGCAATCAACGGCTTCCACGACACCGCCAACGCGGTCGCTACCGTCATCTACACCCGTGCGATGCGGGCGCAGCTGGCAGTGGTGATGGCAGGTGTGTTCAACTTTTTTGGCGTGCTGCTCGGCGGTCTGAGCGTGGCCTACGCCATCGTACATATGCTTCCTACCGACCTGCTCCTGAATGTCGGTTCGGCGCACGGCCTCGCCATGGTCTTTTCCATGCTGCTGGCTGCCATTATCTGGAACCTCGGCACCTGGTATCTGGGCCTGCCGGCCTCCAGCTCCCATACGCTGATTGGCGCCATTATCGGTATTGGTCTCACCAATGCGCTGATGACCGGCACCTCTGTAGTGGATGCGCTTAATCTGCCAAAAGTGATCAATATCTTTCTGTCGCTGATCCTGTCACCGATTATCGGATTGATCATCGCCGGCGGCCTGATTTTCCTGCTGCGCCGCTACTGGAGCAGTACGAAGAAACGCGCGCGTATTCATATGACCCCCGCTGACCGTGAAAAGATCGATGGCAAGAAAAAGCCGCCGTTCTGGACGCGCATCGCGCTGATTGTTTCGGCCATCGGTGTCAGCTATTCACACGGCGCTAACGACGGACAGAAAGGCATTGGTCTGATCATGCTGGTGCTGATTGGCGTGGCTCCGGCAGGTTTTGTCGTGAATATGAATGCTTCCGGTTATGACATCACCCGCACGCGCGATGCCGTTAATCATCTGGAGCAGTATTACCGCCAGCACGGCGATTCGCTGACGCACATTGTGCAGATGGCACCGCCTGCGCTGCCGACGCCGGAAGAAGTTTCGAGTGGCCCGCAGGAGTTCCACTGTGACAGCGCCCGTGCGCTGCAGGCTATCGGCCGGGCCCAGGGCCTGCTGAACAATCTGCAGAGCTACGATCAGCTCTCTGTCGATCAGCGCAGCCAGATGCGTCGTCTGCTGCTGTGCATCTCTGACACTGCAGATAAGGCGGCCAAGCTGCCGGAAACCGGCGCGGATGATAAGCGCTTCCTCAGCAAGCTGAAGGGCGATCTGCTTGGCACCATCGAGTATGCTCCGGTCTGGATTATTGTGGCCGTGGCACTGGCGCTGGGTATCGGCACCATGATTGGCTGGCGACGTGTGGCGACCACCATCGGTGAAAAAATCGGTAAGAAAGGCATGACCTATGCGCAGGGTATGTCAGCGCAGGTGACCGCCGCCGTATCGATTGGCGTGGCAAGCTATACCGGTATGCCGGTTTCAACCACGCATATCCTCTCCTCCTCTGTGGCCGGCACCATGCTGGTTGACGGTGGCGGACTGCAGAGTCGCACCATTAAAAATATCGCCATGGCGTGGATCTTCACGCTGCCGGTCTGTATTTTGCTCTCGGGCGGACTCTACTGGATTGCGCTGCATCTGATTTGATACCGCACTATTCCGGCAAAAGGGCGACAGCAGTGTCGCCCTTTTTTATTGCCTGTGCGCGGAATAACGGTGTCGCTTTACTGCCAGATCGCCATCGCCACCAGGCTCACCACGACCAGAAAACAGAGTCCGCTGGTCAGTACAAACTGACTGCGCACCCGTTCACAGCGGCGGATAAACTCATCGTCATGATGGTCAAGATAGCGCTTTAACCAGATATAGCGCACCAGCCGCACCTGTTTACCCGGCTGGCCGTGAGACGTAAAAAAGCCGGCACCGTCAACATACTGGTACAACAGCGGATCGCAGCCGCGCAATACGTAGAGCAGCGCACGCAGGGAAGAGAAGTAGCGCGCCATATTCACCAGACAAACCACACAAAGAGCCCAAAAAAGCGCGATAGTGCTGATCATATTTCCCCCTTCTGGCTGGTACCGCAATGACGTGATATGCAGCGGGGAAGTGCTGCAGACGCCCTGTGGAAAATAAGCCAGCCATCGATAAGCAGATTGGCGTTGTTGTTTTACAGATCTGCGCCTCGCCACCAGAGAAAAGTGGCACGCAATTTCAGTGTAGAATATCTGCTCAAACTTTTTCCAGCGACGCGCTTCGTCAATATATGCATAACCCCCTGCTCAATGGATCGTTATCACGCTCAGGCGCAGCGGTGCAGCATTTGCCGGTGACACTGGCTATACTCAGCAGATAACAACAGATCCTGCAGTTTCATTGAGTCACCGGCGCATCATCGCCGCTTCGCGCTAAGGAAAACGCCCGCCGTGGTTTGCGGGAGGGTAGCCCCCCAGAATATTGAGAAAGGAGTTTTATCATGGCCTATAAACATATCCTGATTGCAGTCGATCTCTCTCCGGAAAGCCAGCTGCTGGTGGATAAAGCGGTATCGCTGGCGCGTCCTTATGATGCCAAAATCTCGCTGATCCACGTTGACGTTAACTATTCCGATCTCTATACCGGCCTGATTGACGTGAATCTCGGCGATATGCAGAAGCGCATTTCAGAGGAGACGCACAGCGCCCTGAAAGCTCTCTCCGTCAGCGCAGGCTATCCGGTTGGCGAAACGCTGAGCGGCAGCGGCGATCTGGGCCAGGTGCTGGTGGATGCTATCCGGAAATATGATGTGGATCTGGTGGTCTGCGGACATCACCAGGATTTCTGGAGCAAGCTGATGTCATCCGCGCGTCAGCTGATCAATACCGTGCATATCGATATGCTGATTGTGCCGCTGCGCGACGCAGAAGAAGAATAAAAAAACAGGCCGGGATAACCGGCCTGTTTTATATCTGACGCCCTGCTCTGCCGCTTCAGGTTAGCGGCGGATAGATATCAAAGCGGTGACTTTTTGTTACCACGGCAGACTGTGTCACCACGCCTGCCAGCGGCGGTGCGTAATCAGGACGCTTGACCACGATACGCTTTTTCGCCAGACGCCGCGCAGGCTCCAGCAGCGCATCGGCATCCTCATCAGCCCCCACCAGCGACTGAAATACGCGCATCTCTTTTTTTACCATCGCACTTTTCTGCCGGTGCGGATACATGGGGTCGAGATAGACCACATCCGGCGCGGGCGCGATATCGCTCAGCGCCTGCTGGCTCGCCACGTGCAGCAGCGTCAGCCGCTCGCGCAGCCAGCCGCCGATTTCGCTGTCGGCGTAGCCACGCTGCAGGCCATCCTCAAGCAGCGCGGCGACCACCGGGTGGCGCTCCAGCATCCGCACCCGGCACCCCAGCGCGGCAAGCACAAACGCATCGCGTCCGAGACCGGCCGTTGCGTCGACCACATCCGGCAGATAGCCGCCTTTGATGCCCACGGCTTTGGCCACCGCTTCGCCGCGTCCGCCGCCAAATTTGCGCCGGTGCGCCATGGCACCGGAAACAAAATCGACAAAAATACCGCCCAGCTTAGGCTCATCGCGCTTGCGCAGCTCAAGATGCGCAGACGTGAGCACCAGCGCCAGCGGCGCGTTCTCATCCTGCTCAAGGCCCCAGCGCGTTGCCAGCTGTAATAAGGCGCCGTCTCCGGCGCCTGTTTCATCCACTAAACCGATTTTCACAAGCCGGTTTATCCCTGGATGCCGTAGCTTTTCAGCATGGCATCAAGCTGCGGCTCGCGGCCGCGGAAGCGTTTGAACAGCTCCATTGGCTCTTCAGCACCGCCGCGCGTCAGGATATTGTCAAGGAAAGCCTGGCCGGTTTCGCGATTGAAAATGCCCTCATCGCTGAGGCGCGCCCACGCATCTGCTGCCAGCACATCGGCCCATAAATAGCTGTAGTAACCGGCGGCATATCCGCCTGCAAAGATATGGCTGAACGCATGCGGGAAGCGTCCCCACTGCGGCGATTCCACAACGGCAACCTGCTTCTTGACGGCATGCAGGGTATCCATAACCTTCGGCCCCTGCTGCGGGTCAAAACCTGTGTGAAGCTGCAGATCGAACAGGCCGAATTCAAGCTGACGCAGGATAAACAGCGCCGCATGGTAATTCTTCGCTTTCAGCATTTTTTCCAGCAGCTCGTCCGGCAGGGATGAACCGGTTTGGTAGTGACCGGAGATAAAATCCAGCGCATCCGGTTCCCAGCACCAGTTTTCCATAAACTGGCTCGGCAGTTCGACCGCATCCCACGGTACGCCGTTGATACCCGATATTCCCGGGACTTCAACCTGCGTCAGCATGTGGTGCAGACCATGGCCAAATTCGTGGAACAGCGTGATAACTTCGTCGTGCGTAAACAGGGCAGGCTTATCCGACAGCGGCTGGCTGAAATTACAGGTCAGATAGGCGATAGGCTTCTGCAGGCTGCCGTCCGCCTTGCGCATTTTATCAACGCAATTATCCATCCAGGCACCACCGCGCTTATGCTCGCGCGCGTAGAGATCGAGATAGAAACTGCCGCGCAGTTCGCCGCTTTCATCAAACAGGTCGAAGAAGCGGACATCATGATGGTAGATCTCAACGCCCTTGCGCTCTTTAACGTTGATGCCGTAGATACGTTTTACGACTTCAAACAGGCCTTTTAATACGCGGGCTTCCGGAAAATAGGGACGCAGCTGTTCATCACTGATCGCGAAGAGATGCTGCTTCTGCTTTTCACTAAAATAGGTGATATCCCAGGGCTGCATGTTATCAACCCCGTACACCTCTTTAGCGAACTCACGCAGCTGCGCCAGCTCCTGCTCAGCCTGTGGACGGGCGCGTTTTGCCAGATCGCCCAGGAAGTCGATGACCTGAGACGGGCTGTCGGCCATTTTGGTTACCAGCGACTTATCCGCGTAGGAGTCGTAGCCAAGCAGCTGGGCCAGCTCGTGGCGCAGCGCCAGCTGCTCTTCCATTATCGGGCCATTATCCCATTTGCCTGCGTTGGGTCCCTGATCGGAAGCGCGCGTAGCGTACGCACGGTACATCTCTTCACGCAGGGCGGCGTTGTCGCAATAGGTGATAATTGGCAGATAGCTCGGGATATCCAGCGTCAGCAGCCAGCCTTCCTGCTTGCGTAGCTTAGCCTGCGCCTCGGCAGCGGCAAGCGCATCTTCAGGCACACCCGCCAGCTCCGCTTTATCGGTGACAAGTTTGGTCCAGCCCATGGTCGCATCCAGCACATTGTTGCTATAGGCTGAGCCCAGCTCTGACAGGCGCGCCATAATTTTGCCATAGCGCCGCTGTTTGTCTCTTTCCAGCCCGATGCCTGACAGCTCGAAATCACGCAGGCTGTTATCAATAGCGCGCTGCTGCTCCGGGCTGAGTGCAGCAAAGCCTTCGCTTTGCTTCAGGCTGCGATACGCCTTGTAGAGGCCCTCATGCTGTCCAACCCAAGTAGAATATTCAGAAAGCAGCGGCAGCACTTTGTCGAAGGCGTCGCGCAGATCGGGGTTATTTTTTACCGCATTCAGATGGCTGACAGGTGAAAATACGCGGCTCAGACGATCGTCTGCTTCTGCAATAGGCTGAACCAGGCTCTCCCAGGTGTAAGGCGCTCCCCGCGTTACCGCACGATCTACCGTATCACGGCACTCTTCAAGAACCTGAGTCACGGCAGGCACCACATGCTCGGGTTTAATGGCGGTAAAAGGGGGCAGGGTAAAAGGGGTAAGTAATGGGTTAGTCATAAGCGCGATCCTTTCATCATGGAATTATGGGCGCGAATACTCGCGCTACGCAATTTTACTAAAATGCGGGCGCCGGACATTAAAATCAATGCCGTAAAATGGAATAGAAGTAGGAAAAAACGCTCAAAATTGCATTTCCAGGCGCGATCTGGCAGCAAATTAAGCGTGAGCCTGAATCGGCCTGTCACTATTTTGCCGTGCCCTGCCCGCTTTCCCGCGGCTGGCCCGATGCGTACTGCGCTGCCGCAGCGCCGGGGCGGAGGCCGCAAAAGCCCAGCAATTTCTGTACGGTCCGGCTATAATCGCGCCATATTCAATCGTCAACTCCTTTGATCCAACTGCGGACCCCCATCTTTTATGCTGAGTTATCGCCACAGTTTTCACGCCGGCAACCACGCCGACGTGCTGAAACACACCGTTGAAAGCCTGATCCTCACCGCGCTCATGGAGAAGGATAAGCCCTTTCTCTATCTGGATACGCACGCGGGTGCCGGACGCTACCAGCTGAGCAGCGCGCACGCCGAGCGCACGGGTGAATATCTAGAAGGCATCGCCCGCATCTGGCAGCAGCCTGACGCGCCTGCGCTGCTGAAACCCTATCTGAACGCGGTGCGTAACCTGAATCCCGGTGGCACCCTGCGCTACTATCCAGGTTCACCGCTGATCGCCCGTTACCTGCTGCGCGAAGAGGATAAGCTGCAGCTGACCGAACTGCACCCCAGCGACTATCCGCTACTACGCACCGAGTTCAGCAAAGATGCGCGCGCGCGCGTGGAACGCGGCGATGGCTATCAGCAGCTGAAGGCGAAACTGCCACCGCCGGCGCGGCGCGGCCTGATCCTGATCGATCCCCCTTATGAGATGAAAAGCGACTACCAGGATGTGGTGAAAGGGATTCAGGAAGGCTATAAGCGCTTTGCTACCGGTATCTATGCGCTCTGGTATCCGGTGGTAATGCGCCAGCAAATCAAACATATGCTGCGCGATCTGGAAGCTACCGGTATCCGCAATATTCTGCAGATTGAGCTGGCGGTGCGTCCGGACAGCGACCAGCGCGGCATGACCGCCTCCGGCATGATCGTCATTAATCCGCCGTGGAAACTCAAAGCGCAGATGGAAGAGCTGCTGCCGTGGCTGCATAAAACGCTGGTCCCTGCCGGCACGGGGCACTATAGCGTGACGCAGGTAGTACCAGAGTAACCGCCCGGCGCGTTAAATCTCCACAACAGCAAAATCGTGTGCCAGTTCGGTTGCCGCAAACACCGACTGGCACTCCGCCAGCAGCTTGTCCCGATCTGCAGAGAGATAGCGCGAGCTGAAGTGCGTCGCGATCATACGCTTAACCCCCGCCTGCTGCGCCACGGCTGCCGCCTGCACCGTCGTTGAGTGACCGCGCCCGTTGGCCTTCTCCGCCATTGCTGCCTCAAGCGTGGTTTCATGCACCATGACATCGGCGTTGGCCGCCAGCGCCAGCGCGGCGTCGGTCGGCGCGGTATCGCCAAATATTGCCAGCACCTTACCTGGCGTCGCGGGCCCCAGATAGTCTGCGCCGTTAATTTCGCGCCCATCCTCCAGCCGGATAACTTTTCCCTGCTTTAGATCCTGATACCAGGGGCCGCGCGGCACGCCCTCTGCTTTAAGCCGTGCGGCATCCAGAAATCCGGGCTTATCATGCTGCTCAATGCGGTAGCCGTAGCACTCTACGACATGATTCATCGGATAAGCGGTCACCCGGAACTCGCCGTTATCCAGTACCAGACCCGCCTCAATCTCCACGATTTCCAGCGGATAAGTGGTCCATGAACTGCTCAGGCTCAGCGCGTTTTCAACAAATGCCTTCAGCCCCTCAGGGCCATACAGCGTCAGCGGATCGAGCATGCCCGCCATCGAGCGGCTGGTAAGCAGGCCCGGCAGGCCAAAAATGTGATCGCCATGCAGGTGCGTAATGAAAATCTTCTCCAGTTTGCCAGGGCGAAGCGCCGAGCGCATAAACTGATGCTGCGTCGCCTCACCGCAGTCAAACAGCCAGGTGTCGCCACGCTTTGAGAGCGTCAGGGCGATCGCGCTGACATTGCGCTGTAAACTGGGCGCGCCCGCGCCGGTGCCTAAAAAAGTCAGATGCATAATAGCCTTACCTGTAAGCGAAACCTGGATTTCACTCTATCATAATCATAGGCGGAACCTTTGCGCCGCTCCGCCAGGTAGCGGTAAACTTTACGCCATATTTTCTCAACAGACGGAAACAACGGATGACCAGACATTTTGACTACCTCGCTATCGGCGGCGGCAGCGGCGGCATCGCCTCCATTAATCGTGCAGCCATGCACGGCCAGACGTGTGCGCTGATCGAAGCGAAAGAGCTGGGTGGCACCTGCGTTAACGTCGGTTGCGTGCCCAAAAAAGTGATGTGGCATGCGGCACAGATCGCCGAAGCCATTCATCTGTATGGACCCGATTACGGCTTTGATACTACGATGAACCGCTTTGACTGGGCCACGCTGGTAAAGAACCGCAGCGCCTATATCGATCGCATTCACACCTCTTATGACAACGTGCTGGGCAAAAACAAAGTCGAAGTCATCAAAGGCTTTGCCCGCTTTGTGGATGCGCACACGGTGGAAGTTAATGGTGAAACGATCACCGCCGATCATATTCTGATCGCCACCGGCGGACGCCCGGTGCGCCCTGCTGTGCCAGGTGCCGAATATGGTATCGATTCTGACGGTTTCTTTGAGCTGGGATCCTTACCGCGGCGCGTGGCCGTAGTGGGTGCAGGCTATATCGCCGTCGAGCTGGCAGGCGTGGTCAACGCGCTGGGCGCGGAAACGCATCTGTTCGTGCGTAAACACGCTCCGCTGCGCAGTTTTGATCCGCTCCTGAGCGAAACGCTGGTGGAGGTGATGCAGGCGGAAGGCCCGCAGCTGCATACCGAAGCGACGCCAAAAGCCGTGGTTAAAAATGCTGACGGCAGCCTGACGCTGCAGCTGGAAAATGGCAGCGAACAGACCGTGGATTGCCTGGTCTGGGCGGTGGGTCGTGAACCGGCAACCGATAATCTTAACCTTGACGTGACCGGCGTTGCGCTCGATGAGAAAGGCTATATCCGCGTCGATAAGTTTCAGAATACCAGCGTCGCAGGCATTTATGCGGTAGGAGATAACACCGGTGCCGTCGAGCTGACGCCGGTAGCGGTGGCGGCAGGCCGTCGTCTCTCTGAGCGTCTGTTTAACAACAAACCGGATGAGCATCTCGACTACAGCAATATTCCGACAGTGGTGTTCAGCCATCCGCCGATTGGCACGGTGGGCCTGACCGAACCGCAGGCGCGCGAGCAGTATGGTGATGACCAGGTGAAAGTCTATAAATCCTCTTTTACCGCCATGTACACCGCGGTCACGCAGCATCGCCAGCCGTGCCGCATGAAGCTGGTCTGCGTCGGCCCGGAAGAGAAGATTGTCGGTATTCACGGCATCGGCAGCGGCATGGATGAGATGCTGCAGGGCTTTGCCGTGGCGCTGAAGATGGGTGCCACGAAAAAAGATTTCGACAATACCGTGGCGATTCACCCCACCGCAGCGGAAGAGTTTGTGACGATGCGTTAACAAAAAGGCGCCCGGACGGGCGCCTTTTTTGATCGCCGTAGCCGGTTACCAGGAGACGGTAATTTTGCCAAAGTGGCTGGCGCCCTGCTGATGGCGGAACGCCGCCGGCAGATCGTCAAGCGCCGCAAAATGCTCACCAATCACCGGCCGCACCGCAATCTGCTCCAGCGCCCGCACAAACTCCTGCTGCTGCCGGCGATGGCCCACTATCAGCCCCTGGATCCGCGCCTGCTTCGCCATCAACAGCGAGGTCGGGATCACGCCTTCATGGCCGGTCAGTACGCCAATCAGCGCGATATGTCCGCCGATACGCACCGCTTTGATCGACTCTGCCATGGTGCCCGGTCCGCCCAGCTCAATCACCACGTCCGCACCGATCCCATCCGTCAGCTGCTGTACTTCGCTGCCCCACCCGGGCGTGGTGCGGTAGTTAATGCCGGCATCGGCGCCCAGCTCGCGCGCACGCGCCAGCTTCTCATCAGAGGATGAGGTGACAATCACCCGCGCGCCCATCGCTTTGGCGATCTGCAGTGCGGTAATGGAGACGCCGCCGGTGCCGAGCGTAACGATAGTATCGCCCGCCTTGATCTGCGCATCGCCTACCAGCGCCCGCCACGCCGTCAGCCCGGAGGTGGTGATAGTGGCCGCTTCAGCATGGCTCCAGCCGCGCGGCGCCAGGGTGAAGTGATGCGCCGGGCGCACCACGGTTTCCGCGGCAAAGCCCTGCGCGCCATCTCCCGGCGTGCGGGTGAAGTCGCCCACGCGGGCGTAAGGCAGGCCATCCTGCCACTGCGGGAAAAAGCAGGAAACCACGTGGTCGCCGGGGCGGAATTCGCTGACGCTGCTGCCCACCGCCTCCACGACGCCGGCGCCGTCCGCCATCATAATGCGCCCCGCTTCGGTCGGGATCGATCCGTCGGCAACCAGCAGATCGTGATAATTAAGTGAGGTGGCGTGGATACGGACGCGGATCTCGTCAGCGGCGGGCTTGCCGGGATCGGGCAGATCCACCAGCCGCAGATTATCCAGCCCGCCGGGCTGGTTAAGAATCATCGCTTTCATTCGCTTTTCTCCTGTCAGGACACAATAACGCGTTACCAGGCTTTTCGCGGAAAGCCCCTTCCTTTTAGGTAGGGGATGCAGAGCGAAGCGCCCGCAAGGGCGCTAATGAGGGCGGCTCTGATCCTCAATATATTTTTTTATCATTTCAGGGGGCGCACCGCCCACGGTTCCAGCGAAATAAGACGGCGACCAGAGCGCGTCTGACTTCCACGCGGGCTTATGCAATTCAGGATGATGCAATTTCATCTTGCGACTGCTAACCCCTTTCAGGCTATTAACCAGCTTGCTGATCGCCACCTTCGGCGGGAAGTTAAGCAGAATATGAACGTGATCCGCCCCCCCGTTAAACTCCACAACTTCGCATTCAAATTGTTCGCATACGTTGCGAATTATCTTTTCCAGCGTTTCCAGTTGCACGGCGTTAAACACCTTGCCCCGATACTTAGTGATAAAGATTAAATGGCAGTGCAGCACAAAGACACAATGCCGCCCCGTTCGATAAGTTAACTCCATAGACCAACCTTGTAAACATGCTTCAAATTGCGTAGTGTAGCGAACTATGAATGTTAAGACCAAAACCTTATCAGTCAGAGTTAAAGACAAACACGCCGCTTTATTGCGCCAAATGGCGTATGAGGTGAATCAGATCTTTAATCTGGCAAACGAGATAACCAGCAAGGCATATAGCAATGCTGGCGAGTTTGGTGCGCAGGTTCCAAAGTGGCTAACCGCGTATGATGTTCAAAAGCAAACCGCCGGACTCCGCAAGGAAAAAGGCTATCTGATCGATAGCGCCAGCATTCAGGAAGTGATCGCCGTCCACGGCAAAGCCCGCAAGCAGTTTAAACGGGCAAAATTGCGCTGGCGTATCAGCGGCGGATCTAAACGCTCGTTAGGCTGGATTCCGTTTAAAGTCGGTTTTGCGAAGTGGCAAAATGGGCAAGTTAAGTTTGCTGGCAAGCTGTTTAAAGTGTGGGATTCATACGGCTTGAGCGCCTATAAATTCCGCGCGGGTAGCTTCTCCGAAGATAGCCGGGGGCGCTGGTATTTCAACGTAGCAGTAGACTACACCGCACAGCCAACCGAAGGCGTTAGCGCCGTTGGTATCGACTTAGGGTTAAAGGATATTGCCACCACGTCAGACGGTGAAAAGCTGGCGGCGGGGCGGTTCTATCGTGATCTTGAATCGTCGTTAGGCAAGGCACAACGGGCGAACAAAAAGCGCCGTGTGAAGGCTATATACGCCAAAATTAAAAACCGTCGCAAAGACGCATTGCACAAATTCAGTACAGCTATTGTGAATGCGAATGCGGCGATCTTCGTGGGCGACGTGAGCACCAGCAAGCTAATCAAAACAAAGATGGCAAAAAGCGTTTTAGACGCTGGCTGGTCAATGCTCAAAACACAACTGGAATATAAAGCGATTGCGCGATCAGCCGTGTTTCAGGTAGTCAACGAAAGCTATTCCACCCAGGCTTGTTCGTGTTGTGGGGCACTATCCCCCAACAGTCCGAAAGGTAGAGCAGGCTTGCGAATAAGAGTATGGACTTGTAGCGAGTGCGGAACGCTACATGATCGCGATGTGAACGCGTCAAAGAATATACTCGCGGCGGGGCATCGCCGTCTGGCTGTAGAAATCCCCGCCCTTTAGGGCGGGGAGGATGTCAACGGTTACTGAGTGTGGCAGTGCAACAGCATTCCCGCCTGGTAGGGTGTGCGGCAGGTGCGCCGCAGCGATCAGCTCAGTTTATCGAGCCAGCGCACATACGCCTGGTCCCAGAGCGCAGCAGGCGTGCCCGCTTTACCCAGGCCAAATCCGTGCCCGCCGCTGCTGAGCTCAATCAGCTCAACCGGTACGCGCATGCGCCGGCAGACGTCGCGCATCAGTTCGGTGTTGTAAGGATTAGAGGTGCGATCGTCCTCTGCCTGGGCGAGAAACGTCGGCGGATAGGCGCGGGTAACATAGTTTTGCACGGACCAGTTCGCCGCCTGGGTCGCGGTGGCGTGCGCCCCCACCATCATCAGGCGGGTCTGCGTATGCTGAAACGGCGCTTCCAGCGTGATCACCGGGTAGATAAGCCCCACGCTGCTGGCTGAAGGCACGATCTCATCCAGCGCGTCCTGCTGCGGATAAGTGCGAAAGTCAGGTCGCGCGGCGGCCATACCCAGCAGATGGCCGCCGGCCGAAAAGCCGAGCAGGTGCACTTTCGACTCCATCGCGCGCACCATGCGAATGGCGCGCTGTGCATCCTGCAGCGGTGCCAGATTGCCCGCCTGCCACTTTTCACCGGGCAGGCGATAGCTCAGCACATAGGCGGTATAGCCATTGGCATTCAGCCAGCGCGCCACCGGCCACGCCTCCCGGCCCATGCCGATGAAGCGATAGCCACCGCCCGCGGCAATCAGTACCGCCTCGCCGTTGGGGTTTTCCGGACGAAAGCGCTGGATAGCGGGTGAAACGATATTGGTCCATGAGCCTTTAGTATTGACCCTTAACAGGCCGGACGGACCGCCCCCACCCGGCGGCTCATCCGGCCAGAGCGGAATGATGTCATCACGGGCAAACAGCTTGCCGGTGGTCATCGCGAGAACGGTTGCCCCGCTCGCCTGTAAAAAACGACGACGTGTCATCATGTTGCGTGCCAGCCACTCTCAGGAAACACCCGGCCACGGGTCAGATTATTGGTGTGACGAAAGTCTGATTTCTATCCGGCGATAATGTACGCATTCCGCACCAAAAAGCCATAAAAAAACGCGCCATAAAAGGCGCGTATAACGTGATGGCTGTCGCTGCCGCGGTGGCACATACCGCAAAGCGGCGGCTTAATCCTGCTGCTGAAACTGCGTCATGACGGTCTGCTCGCACTGCTGCTGATCGCGGCGCAGCTTACCGCGCTCCTCTTCGCCGAGTTCCAGCCAGCCGTTGATCACTTCCTGCGCGATCTCTTCATCAAATTCAGTCTTGTTCATGGCAGAAGGTGACTGGCTGGCGGCCATTTGCGCCTTCAGCTTGGCGGTATAGCTCTCCATGTCACCGGTTTTCTGTTCGCTGCTGACCAGATGGCAGAGCTGGCCGGCGTAGACATTTTCCTGCGCATCCGCATCTGCCGCCAGCGCGCTGGCGGAAAGGGTTAAGCCCGTCAGGGCAATCAATAAGCGTTTCATAAAGGCTCCTGTTGTTTCCGGAAACTCAGGTTTCATCCTGTTGCGTGCGTGCCGCCTGGCGGGCAGCACGCCAGTTTAAAAGCGGTGTCACCGTGATACCGTGCAGCACCACGCTGCATACTACAATGGTCAGGGCCATATCCACCATCTGCTGCGCTTCAGCGCCCTGCAGGCCGTGCACCCAGGCAAAAGCGATATAGTTGATACTGCCGATCCCGCGAATGCCGAGCCAGCCAATCAGCAGCCGGCGCGCGCGCGGCATTTCGCAGCGCCAGGTGGTGAGCCAGACCGCCAGCGGTCGCACCACGACAAACAGCAGCAGCGCCAGGCCGATGCCCATCGGATTCCAGTGGTGCGCCAGCGTAATGCCCAGCACCACCATCAGCGCGGCAGCCAGCAGGCGCTCTACCGTATCGCCAAATGAGAGCGCATCGCCAATGACCAGACCCACGGACTTAACCATGCCGCCGCCGCTCTGCCGCACGCGCTGATTAGGATTCACCATGACTTCAGCCGGCAGATGCTGCTTCTCCTCCGGCAGATCTTCCAGCGGAAAACAGCGCGTGACGCGCAGTTCAGCGCGCCGCAGGCCGACGCCTGCAGCAAAGGTTGCCAGGAAGCCGGAGGCATCCAGCGCCTGCGAGGCGGCATAGCTGAACGCAATAAGCGCCAGCGCGAGAAAATCGTTTGGCGCCACATCGTCGTGCGCGCTGCGCAGCCGCGCCGCGAGCTGGCCGATAACGCGCCCCAGCAGATAGCCAATTGCAATCCCCCCGCCAATAGACCAGAGCACATCCAGCGTCGCCCACTCCCCCAGGCTGGCGAGATCAAAGCCTTCCGGGCGCATCAGCAGCAGCGCCAGGATCAGCAGCGGCAGCGCCGAGCCATCGTTCATTCCCGCCTCGCTGGAGAGCGCAACGCGCAGCGCATCATCATCGCGCGCATCGTTGACTGAAATCAGGCTGGCCAGCACCGGATCGGTTGGCGCAACAATGGCGCCAAACGCCAGCGACAGCGGCCAGTTAAAGCCGGTGATCCAGTGCACCAGGCACGCCATACCGCCTACCGTCAGCAGCATCGCCGGAAACGCCAGCCGCAGTCCGACCCGCCAGGCGTGCGCTTTCAGCGGCAGGCGCAGCTTCAGACCGGTGATAAACAGCGACGCGGCCATGGTGATTTCGGTGATATGCGCCACCAGCTCAGAGTGACCAACAATATCGATACGCAGCAGGTCCAGCACCCAGGGACCGCAGATAATCCCGGCGATAAGATAGAGGCCAAATGAGGTCACCGGCCCGCGGTGGATCCAGCCGGAGGCCAGTGACATGATCAGTAACAGACCGCCGACAACGGCGGTCCAGGCAAGGAAATTCATAACGCTCCGCTTTTCAAAAACATAACTCCCTTAAGCCTGGCACAGGATTGAAAATTAGTGTCTGAGATGCGCACTGCCCAGGCGTACCAGCAGCGCCAGCAGCGCCGCCGTCGTTGCCAGCGTGACCACGCCGTTCCAGCCAAAATGCGCCAGCGCCAGGCTGCCGAGGGCCGCGCCGGCGGCCATGCCGACAAACACCACGGTAAACATCAGGGCATTCAGGCGGCTGCGCGCCTCAGGTGCCAGGCTGTAGACCAGCGTCTGATGCGCCACCAGCGTCGCCTGCACCCCCAGATCAAATCCCACCGTACTCAGGATAATCACGCCCGGCTGCGCCGCCAGCGGCAGCAGCGGCAGCAGAAACATCAGCGCGAACGACACCATCACCAGCGCAGAGCCATACTGCGTCACCCGCGCCGGACCGATGCGATCGGCTACGCTGCCGGCCAGCGGAGCAGCCAGCGCCCCTGCCGCGCCCGCCAGGCCAAACGCACCCGCGATGGCACTGTCGAAATGAAAGCGCTCGCTCAGCATCAGCGCCAGCGTTGACCAGAAGGCGCTGAATCCCACCGATAGCAGCCCCTGTGCCAGCGCGGCGCGGCGCAGCGTCTGATGCTGACGCCACAGCTGCGCCAGCGACAGCAGCAGGCGCGGATAGCTGACGGCGGTACCGGGTGTGAAGCGCGGCAGCACGCGCCAGAGCGCCAGCGTCATCAGCAGCATGGCACCCGCAGCGATAAAATAGAGCGTACGCCAGCCGGCATACTCCGCCACCAGGCCGCTGATCACGCGCGACAGCAGAATGCCCGCCAGCAGCCCGGTCATTACCACGCCAACCGTCTTGCCCCGGCGATGCTCCGGTGCCAGCGCGGCAGAGGCGGGCACAATATCCTGCGCGACGGTAGCGGTCAGCCCGGTGACAAAGCTGGCGATCAGCAGCGCGCCGATTCCGCCGGCAAAGCCACACAGCAGCAGCGAGGCCACCAGCAGTAGCCCCTTAATCAGAATAATGGTCCGCCGGTCGTGGCGATCGCCCAGCGGGGCCAGCAGCAGGATCCCCAGCGCATAGCCCGCCTGCGTCAGCATCGGCACCATACCGGTGCTGCTGATGCCGGTATTAAACGTTTTACTGATGATATCCAGCATGGGCTGACTGTAGTAGATAGAGGCGACGCTCAGGCCGGCACCGGCGGCAAGCGTAAACAGCAGCGGAGCGGGAAGCGTTTCTGCGCGACGGGCAGATGACGATAAAACAGACATAGGTGGCTCTCCTGAAAAGTTGCGCCTATTAAAGCGCGCGGCAGCCATACGCGGTAGAGTGTGACAGGACACAACCGTTATGCGTGGTACGTATGAATAACCTGACCAGCACTGATCGTATTGCCCTGATGCAGACCTTTATCCGTATCGTTGAGAGTGGCTCCCTCTCCGCCGCCGCGCGGCAGCTTAATACCACCCAGCCCACCGTCAGCCGCCGGCTGCAGGCGCTGGAGCACTATCTCGGCCTGAAGCTGATACTGCGCACCACCCATGCGCTCAAGCTGACTGATGACGGAGAGCGCTGCTATACGCAGGCGCGCCAGCTGCTGGCAACGTGGTACGCGCTGGAGGATGAACTGACCGGCTCACATGACGAACCAGCGGGCACGCTGCGGGTGCGCGCACCGCACGCTTTCGGGCAGGATCAGCTGATTACGCCGCTGGTCGCCTGGCTGGAGCGTTATCCGCGTCTGAATGTAGAGTGGATGCTTAACGATCGCACGCCGGACTTTATCAGTGAAAACGTGGACTGTGCGATTCAGGTCGGTGCGCCGGACGATCCGGGCATAGTGGCCGTGCTGCTGGCGGAAGTGCCGCGTATTGTAGTGGCAGCGCCGGCGCTGCTGGCCGCCCATCCGCCCGTGACGCAGGCAGAAGAACTGACACAGCTGCCGTGGCTGGCGCTGACCAGCTTTTATCGCAATGAGATTGCGCTGCAGCGCGTCAGCGATAGCGCAATGGTGAACCTGGCGATCGCGCCGCGGCTCGCCAGCGACAGCCTTTATGCGGTGCGCAAGGCCGCGCTGGCCGGAATGGGCGTGGCGCTGGTTTCATCGTGGGTGGTACAGGACGATCTGGAGAGCGGCGCGCTGGTGCAGCTGCTGCCGGCGTGGCAGGCGCCGCCGCTGCCGGTCTGGCTGACCTACCCGTGGGCCAGCTACTATCCGGCAAGGCTGCGCCATTTTTTTACGCTGATTAAAACGGTCATGCCGCAGCTGCTCGGCACCCGCCCCCCGGCACGCTGAGCAGATCAGCCAGCGTGCTTTTTCTCCATTTTTGACATGTTATCCAGCCAGCCCATAACAAACGCGGAGAGCACAAAGGTCAGATGGATGATCACGTACCACATCAGCTTGTCGTTGGCGACGTTGCGCGCATCCATAAAGATACGCAGCAGATGGATAGAGGAGATCGCCACAATGGAGGCGGCGACTTTATTTTTAAGCGAGCCGGAGTCCATCTTGCCCAGCCAGCTCAGCTTCTCTTTGTGTTCGGCGATATCGAGCTTCGAGACAAAGTTTTCATAGCCTGAGAGCATCACCATCACCAGCAGCCCTCCGACCAGTGTCATGTCAACCAGCGACAGCAGCAGCAGGATCAGATCGTTTTCCGCAATGCTGAGGATGTTCGGCAGCAGATGGAAAATTTCCTGAAAAAATTTAACGGTCAGCGCCAGCAGGCCCAGCGAAAGTCCAATGTAAACCGGTGCCAGCAGCCAGCGGGATGAATACATCAGGTTTTCGGTAAAACGTTCCATAAGTTTCCATAAGTTAGCAGCGAAGCTGCCGAGTATACCCGAACTTGTGTGAAGTTATTTAAGTGCGGCCTCGGAAATTTCCGGCGGCGCCGGGAGCGGGAGCGACAGACGAAACTCAGCGCCGCCGCTGGCACGGTTTTCCGCCCAGATGCGTCCGCGATGCGCTTCAGTGATGGTCTTGCTGATCGCCAGCCCCAGTCCGACCCCCGGTACGGCAGACTCTTTATCACCCCGGGCAAACTTTTCAAAAATCTGCGTCAGGCTGTCGCCCGCGATGCCCGGCCCGCTGTCCCAGACGCCAATCTCCAGCCTGCTGCCGTCGCGCCAGGCGCGAATACCGTGCTGCGCCGCGTTACCGGCATACTTCAGGCTGTTCTCAATCAGATTGGAAAATACCCGCTCCAGCATCGCGCTGTCGCCTTTAATCAGTACCAGCTCGGACGGCAGCGCCAGCTCAAACGCGTGGCCTTTAAGCATCGGCCCCATGCTGCGCAGCGCGCCATCGATCACCTCATCCAGCGCCACCCACTCTTCGCGCAGCTGCAGGCCGCCGGACTGAATGCGCGCCATATCCAGCATATTGCTGACCAGACGAATCGTGCTCAGCGTCTGTTCACGGATCTGGCCGGCCTGCGCGACAAACGGCGACTGCGCATGCGCCAGATCGAGCATCAGCATCTCTGCCTGACCAAACAGCACCGTCAGCGGCGTGCGTAAATCGTGTGACAGTGCCGATAGCAGCGCATTGCGCAGCTGCTCGCGCTCTGCTGCGAGGCGCGAAGCCGCTTCGCTCTGCGTCAGCGCCATGCGCTCCAGCGCGTTGGCGATCAGCACGGTAAACGTCTCCACCAGCCGCTGCTGCTCCGGGATCATCAGCTGGCGCAGGTTCTCCGGCTCAACCACCAGCAGACCCCGGCACTGCTGGCCGCTCTTCAGCGGAACAATCTGGTAGGGCACGGCCGGCAGCGTATCGGTGCCGGCGCCAGCAGGCTGACCTTTGCTGTAGCTCCATTTTGCGATTCCGGCATCGGGCGGCGTGCCGCGTAAGTCCGGTCCGGTTGCCTGCAGCTCCCCCTGCTCATCGGGCAGCAGCAGCTGACTGCGCGCCTGCAGCGTCACCTCAATCACTCGCTGTGCGGTAGCGGCAATATCCTGCGGCGTCAGCGCGCTGCCGAGCGATTTCGCCATTTCATAGAGATAGCGGGCGCGCTGCTCGCGATAGCGCGCCACCCTGGCCTGGTAGCGCACGCCGGCGGTGAGATTTCCTACGATCACGCCGACCGCCAGCATCACGCCAAAGGTGACCAGATACTGCAGGTCAGAGACGGCGACGGTGCCGGTGGGCGCGACAAACATCAGATCAAACGCGACGATATTGATCACGGTGGCAAACACCGAGGGCCAGCGCCCGTAGCGTAGTGCCACCAGCACGACCGACAGCAGATAGATCATGACGGCGTTGGCGCTATCGAACTCTGCAAGCAGGCCGCGTCCGATAAACGTCACCGCAAGGCAGAGCAGCAGCGCCATGATGCAGCCGCGCAGCCGCAGCCGCCACTTATCGCTGCTGACCGGTTTGCTGCTGGCCGCATGCAGCGCCGGGCGCAGCGGCTCATCCAGCGCCACGACCAGCAGATCGAGATCCGGCCCCAGCTCGCCGAGACGCTGGGCGAAGCTGTCGCGGCGGAAGCGCCGGTGCGGCTGGCGTCCGGCGACAATTTTGCCCAGATTATGCTCCCGCGCGTAGCGCAGCACCGCGCGCACCTCATCGGGATCGGCGAGCGTGGCCGTTTCCGCGCCCAGCTCCTGCGCCAGCTGTAGCGTACGCAGGATCGCGCGCCGCTGCGCCTCCGGCAGGCGATGCAGGCGCGGGGTTTCCACATAAACGGCGTGCCAGACGCTGCCGAGCCGCGCGGCCAGACGTGCGGCGGTTCGCACCAGCTTTTCGCTGCCGGTATCATCACCAATACAGAGCAGAATCGCATCCCGCGTATGCCAGACCCGATCGCGTCCCTGCTGGTCACGCCAGGCGCGCATCTGATCGTCCACGCGATCGGCGGTGCGACGCAGCGCCAGTTCACGCAGCGCAAACAGATTGCCTTTGCGGAAAAAGTTTTCAATCGCGCGCTCGGCCCGGTCGCCGACGTAGACTTTGCCCTCTTTCAGCCGCTGACGCAGATCGTCCGGCGGCAGGTCCACCAGCACTACCTCATCTGCGCTGTCAAAAAAGGGATCGGGCACGGTTTCGCGCACCTGAATTCCGGTGATACCGGCTACTACGTCATTGAGGCTTTCGAGGTGCTGCACGTTTACCGTGGTGATGACATCGATGCCGGCATCAAGCAGCTCGTCAATATCCTGCCAGCGTTTGGGATGGCGCGCGCCCTGAACGTTGGTATGCGCCAGCTCATCCATCAGGATCACCGCCGGATGACGCGCCAGCGCCGCATCCAGATCGAACTCCGTGTGGTGCGAGCGACCGGTGGTGCGACGCGGCAGCAGCGTCAGGCCATGCAGCAGCGCGGCCGTTTCTGCGCGATTGTGGGTTTCCACGATACCGGCCAGCACATCCAGCCCCTGCGCGCGCAGCCGCTGCGCCTCCTGCAGCATCGCAAAGGTTTTGCCCACGCCGGCACAGGCGCCAAAATAGATTTTCAGCTTGCCGCGATGGCTGTCGCTATGGCTGAGCAGCAGCGCATCGGGGTCCGGACGAGGCAGTTCATCATTCATGTCGTTCAAATAGTGAATTCCGTACGATCGGTGAAAGGGTCGCCATACATGGCGACCCTGCGTTGCAGGGTGCGCATTTATGCGCACCGAATGTGCCTCATCCCTGCAAATTATCCAGCGCCATATTAAGCCGCAGCACGTTCACCGTCTCTTCGCCGATAAACGGCAGCAGCGGACGCCCGGTGTTACGCGCAATCAGCGCCTCAACGTCTTTCAGCGTCATATTGCGCGCTGCCGCAATGCGCGGTGCCTGCCACAGCGCGGCTTCAGGAGAGATATCCGGATCCAGGCCGCTGCCTGAAGCGGTGACCAGCTCCACCGGCACCGCTGACGGCGCCTGCGGATTCGCCGCCCGCAGCGCGGCCACGCGCGCGGCGACGGCGCTGTCCAGCGCCGGGTTACTCCCGGCCAGGTTGCTGCCACCGGAAGCCTGCGCGTTATAAGGCCGCTCCGCCGTGGCCGATGGCCGACCCTGGAAATAGCCGGGCTGAGTGAACTGCTGCCCAATCAGCGCTGAGCCGCGCACGCTGCCCGCCTGCCTCAGCAGCGAACCGCTCGCCTGCTGCGGAAACCACCACTGTGCCAGCCCGGTGGTCAGCAGCGGATAGAGAACACCGGTAAACAGCATCAGCACCATAAACAATACAACAGCCGGACGTAACTGACTCATCTCTCTTCTCCTTACACCAGGCCTGACAGCGTGAGCAGCAGGTCAATCGCTTTAATACCGATAAAAGGCACCACCAGCCCGCCCGCACCGTAAATCCACAGATTGCGTCGCAGCAGCGCTGCCGCGCTCACCGGCCGGTAACTCACCCCTTTCAGCGCCAGCGGAATAAGAAACACAATCACCAGTGCGTTGAAGATCACCGCCGACAGGATCGCGGAGGCGGGAGAGTGCAGCGCCATGATATTGAGCATACTGAGCTGCGGGTAGGTCACGGCAAACGCCGCCGGAATGATGGCAAAATATTTCGCCACGTCGTTGGCGATGCTAAAGGTGGTCAGCGACCCCCGCGTCATCAGCATCTGCTTACCGATATGCACCACCTCCAGCAGCTTGGTCGGATTCGAGTCGAGATCGACCATGTTCCCCGCCTCTTTCGCCGCCTGGGTGCCGGAGTTCATCGCCACCGCGACATCCGCCTGCGCCAGCGCAGGCGCATCGTTGGTGCCGTCGCCGGTCATCGCGACCAGCCGTCCTTCTGACTGATACTGACGGATCAGCGCCAGTTTAGCCTCCGGCGTCGCTTCTGACAGAAAGTCATCCACGCCCGCCTCTGCGGCGATAGCCGCTGCGGTCAGCGGGTTGTCGCCGGTGATCATCACGGTTTTAATGCCCATCCGGCGCAGTTCAGCAAAACGCTCTTTGATGCCGCCTTTGACAATGTCTTTCAACGCCACCACGCCCAGAACCTGCGCGCCTTCGGCTACCACCAGCGGCGTGCCGCCCGCGCGCGCGACCTCCTCAACCCGGGCGTTGACCTCCGCCGGAAAGCGTCCATTGCCGGCGTCGATGTAGCGGCGCACGGCGTCCACGGCGCCTTTACGGATCAGCCGATCCTGCACGTTCACGCCGCTCATGCGGGTCTGAGCGGAAAAAGGGATAAAGCTGGCGCCCATTGCGCTGAGATCGCGTTCGCGCAGGTTAAACCGCTGCTTCGCCAGCACCACAATGCTGCGTCCTTCCGGCGTTTCATCTGCCAGAGAGGCGAGCTGTGCCGCATCCGCCAGCTGCTCTTCGCTGACGCCTGGCGCGGGCAGAAACTGCGTCGCCTGGCGATTACCGAGCGTGATGGTGCCGGTTTTATCCAGCAGCAGCACGTCAACGTCCCCTGCCGCCTCCACCGCGCGTCCGCTGGTGGCGATCACGTTTGCCCCCAGCATGCGGCTCATGCCCGCCACGCCAATGGCCGACAGCAGGCCACCAATCGTGGTGGGAATAAGACAGACCAGCAGCGCCACCAGTACCGTGACGCTGACCGGTGTACCGCCGTACGCGGAAAATGGCCACAGCGTGGCGGTCACCAGCAGAAATACGATGGTCAGTGAAACCAGCAGAATGGTCAGCGCGACCTCATTCGGGGTTTTACGACGTTTTGCGCCCTCCACCATGGCGATCATCCGATCGAGAAAGGTTTCGCCCGGATTGACGCTGCACCGGATCACCAGCCAGTCAGACAGAATGCGCGTGCCGCCGGTAACGGAAGCAAAATCACCGCCGGACTCGCGTATCACCGGCGCCGATTCGCCGGTAATGGCGCTCTCATCTACCGACGCGCCGCCCTCCAGTACATCGCCGTCGCACGGGAGCACATCGCCCGCCTCAACCAGGACCACGTCACCTTTGCGCAGCGTATCCGCAGAGACTGGCTGCCATGCAGCACCATAGTGCGCTGCCGCAAGCTTCTTCGCCTCGCTGGTTTTCTTAATGCCTTTCAGGCTGTTGGCCTGCGCCTTGCTGCGCCCTTCCGCCAGCGCTTCTGCAAAGCTGGCGAACAGCACGGTTATCCAGAGCCAGAAGGCAATGGCGCCGGTAAAGCCGGCGCTGCCGCTCAGCCAGCCCGCCAGCATGCCGCCGGCCAGCAGCGACGTCAGCACGCTGCCCAGCCATACCAGAAACATCACCGGGTTGCGAAACTGCACGCGCGGATCGAGTTTTTTTACCGCATCCAGCAGCGCGGTGCGGGTCAGCTGCGCATCAAACAGCGCCAGTTGTTGACGACTCATGATTGCGTTATTCCTGAATCAGTTGCAGATGTTCCGCGACCGGCCCAAGCGCCAGCGCGGGAATAAAGGTCAGCGCACCCACCAGCAGCACGGTGCCTGTGAGCAGGCCGATAAACAGCGGGCCGTGCGTCGGCAGCGTACCGTTACCCGCGGGCTGAACGTTTTTCGCCGCCAGCGATCCGGCAATCGCCATGACCGGAATAATGATGCCGAAGCGGCCAGCCAGCATGCAGACGCCGAGCAGCAGGTTCCAGAACGGCGTGTTGGCGCTGAGTCCGGCAAAAGCGCTGCCGTTGTTATTTGCCGCAGATGAGACCGCATAGAGTATTTCGCTGAATCCGTGAATGCCGGGGTTGGCCATCGCCGCGCGACCGGCATCGGTCATCAGCGCCAGTGCGGTACCCAGCAGCACCAGCGCGGGCGTGACCAGAATCGCCAGCGCGGTCATTTTCATCTCCCACACGTCGATTTTTTTACCGCGATACTCCGGCGTGCGCCCGATCATCAGCCCGGCGATAAACACCGCCAGCAGAACGAACAGCAGCATGCCGTACAGCCCTGCGCCCACGCCGCCGAATACCACTTCGCCCAGCTGCATCAGCCACATCGGCACCATACCGCCCAGCGCGGTAAAGGAGTCATGCATTGCATTAACCGCGCCGCAGGAGGCTGCCGTGGTAATTACCGCGAACAGGCCCGAGTTGAGTATGCCGAAGCGCGTCTCCTTGCCCTCCATGTTGAGCGCGCTGTCAGCGCCCAGCGCCAGGAAATGCGGGTTGCCCCGTACCTCTGCCCACATCACCGCCGAGGCCGCGAGGACAAACAGAATACTCATGCTCCACAGCAGCATATGGCCCTGCCGGCGATCGTTCAGGTGCTGCCCGAACGTAAAGCAGAGCGACGCCGGGATCAGGAAAATGCTCAGCATCTGAACAAAGTTGGTCAGGGCGGTCGGATTCTCAAACGGGTGGGCAGAGTTCGCGTTAAAGAACCCACCGCCGTTGGTGCCGAGCATCTTGATGGCTTCCTGTGAGGCTACCGGACCGAGCGGCAGCGTCTGCTGTGCGCCCTCCAGCGTGGTAAGGGTGTGATACGCCGCAAAGCTCTGGATGGTGCCCTGGCTGACATAAAACAGCGCAATCACCAGGCTGAGCGGCAGCAGGACGTAGAGCGTGATGCGCGTCAGGTCACGCCAGGCGTTGCCGAGCGTCGCCAGCGAGCGGTTAGCAAACCCGCGCATCAGGGCAAACGCTACGGCGATACCGGTTGCCGCAGAGAGAAAGTTTTGTACCGTCAGCCCCGCCATCTGGCTGAAGTAGCTCAGGCTGCTCTCACCGCCATACGCCTGCCAGTTGGTATTGGTGACAAAGCTTACCGCAGTGTTAAACGCCAGATCCCAGCTCAGGCCCGGCATCTGCTGCGGATTAAGCGGCAGCGCCCCCTGCAGCATCAGTATCGCCAGCAGCACCACGAAGCCCACGGCGTTAAACAGTAGCAGCGCCAGCAGATAGTGCTGCCAGCGCATCGCCGCTGTGCCGCTGCCCGTCAGCTGCCACAGCAGGTGCTCGGTGCGCGGCAGCAGCGGTTTATCCGCCACCAGCCGCGCCAGAAACCGACCCAGCGGCTGCGCCAGCGCCATCAGCACCAGCAGAAACAGCGCGATCAGTAAGAATGCATTCGCCGCCATCAGAATGCCTCCGCATTAAGCAGGGCATAAACCAGATAGCCCAGTAACAAAATCAGCAGCACAATGCCCGCTATTACGCCCACGCTCACAGCAACCTCCGGAGTAGTCAGTAGTGCGACAAGCATGCGCGGCGCGGCATAAAGAAGGGATAAAAAGGCGGAGGACGGGCGTAAAGAAAGTATAAATATGGCGTAAAATTAAGCGCTTTCCAGCGCCCAGACGCGGTTAAGGTCGATGTTCTGCCACAGCGACCCCTCTTCAGCACCGGTAATGCTGTCGGTACAGAAGCTGTCGCCTAAATCGACAATTTCCGGTTTCACTTCGCGCCGGGCATGCAGCGACCAGAAGACGTGCAGTTTAGGCTTCAGCAGCGATTTTTCACCCGCCTGCACCACCAGCGCGACCCGTCCCGATGCCAGACGTACCAGCGATCCGACCGGATAGATGCCAATCGACCGTACAAAACTGTGCAGCAGCGCGGGATCGAAATGGCCGCGCCAGCTCAGCATATTGTGCATCGCTTCTGCAGGCGTCCAGCCTTTACGGTAGGGACGATGCGAGGTGAGCGCGTCATAGACATCACAGACGGAGGCCATGCGGGCATAGAGCGTGATCTCCTCGCCGCGCAGGCCGTGCGGGTAGCCGCTGCCGTCAAATTTTTCGTGATGATGCAGCGCCACATCCAGCAGATCGTAGCCCGCATCCGCCTCCATCAGCATCTGCGCGCCAACAATCGGGTGTTCACGCATGACCGCGAACTCATCGTCGCTCAGCTTGCCGGGCTTATTGAGGATCGCCAGCGGCACGGCCGCTTTGCCGACGTCGTGCAGCAGGCCAGCCATGCCTGCGCGACGCAGCCGGTCGGCCTCCAGCCCCAGTTTCTTCCCGAGCGAGATCATCAGCCCGCACACCGCCATGGAGTGCAGATAGGTGTAGTCATCGTGATTTTTCAGGCGCGCCACGCTGAGCAGCGCTGAAGGCTCACGCGCAATCGATCCCGCTATCTGATCAACCAGATCGAGCGTGAAGCTGAGATCGAGGCGCTGCCCCATACGGGCCTCATTAAACATCGCCAGCACGCGCGGCTTGCCCTGGGCGAAAATCTGCTGCGCCTGATCCAGCTCGCGGAAAAAGGCACTCTCCGCAACCGGCGCTCTGACGGGCTGGCTGTGCGGGATCGGCACCGACTTATCGAGATCGATCCAGACCTGGCGGATCCCTTCACTGCGGATCATGGCGATCTGGCGGCGGTCAGTGATCAGCATAAGGTTGCGAATGCGCCGATCTTTCAGCCACCAGACCTCAAGTTTGTGGATAAACATGCCCTCTTGCAGTTCGTCCACGGAAATCAGCTTTATCACACGTACTCTCCTGACTCGCTGTGGATGGTCAGGAGGGGTATCGGCAGCTGATCAAAAAATCTTCAGAGGCGTTTTGTGCGGCTGTGAGCCCGCCGGTAAAGCGCACATTTTCCCGCGGGTGCCCTTTACCGGTGGCGGTGAACAGACTACCGGCTCAGAGCGCCTTCGCCCTGCTCACGGCGCGGCGTGCGCGTCTGGCCCGCAGGCGTCTGGCTCTTTGCGCGCTGAATCGGCCCCATCACCAGCAGAAACAGCAGGGCCGCGATAATACAGTGCGCGCCAACAAACAGCAGGCCGACGCTGTAGCTGCCGGTCAGGCCGACGATAATGCCAAACAGCAGCGGCGTGATGAAGCCAGCCATATTGCCGATACCGTTGAAGATGGCACCCGCCAGCCCTACCGCCTCTTTTGGCGCGGTATCGCTGACAATGGTCCAGGTGCCCGCGCCCGCCGCCACGCCCTTGCCGAAGAACGCGAAAGACATGATAGCGATAATACCGGCGTTGCTCGGGATCACCGCGGCCAGCGTCAGCGAAGCCGCCATCACCATACCGGCGATAAACGGCCCCTTGCGCGCCCAGGAGAGGCTCCAGCCGCGCGCCAGCAGCCTGTCAGAGAGGAAACCGCCGCTGATGCCGCCGAGAAATCCAAACAGCGCCGGCGCAATGGTGGCAAAACCGGCATCCATGATATTCATGCCGCGCGCCTGAACCAGATAGATAGGGAACCAGGTAATGAAGAAGTAGCTGAGTGCAATCGTGCAGTACTGCCCCAGATAGGCGCACCACAGCATGCGGCTGCTGAGCAGCAGTTTAAACATGCGTTTATCGACCGGAGGACGGGCTTTCAGCGTCTCTGCGGCATCAATATCCACCAGCGCACCGCCCTGCTCAATGTAGTCCAGCTCGCTTTTTGTCACGCGCGGATGCTGACGCGGCGTGTGC
This sequence comes from Pantoea sp. ICBG 1758, assembly GCF_002928325.1. Lineage (NCBI taxonomy): Bacteria > Pseudomonadati > Pseudomonadota > Gammaproteobacteria > Enterobacterales > Erwiniaceae > Pantoea > Pantoea sp. ICBG 1758. Next base: position 35,633 of record NZ_POWL01000007.1, on the reverse strand, counting down.
ATCCACGCCATCCAGCCAAACACGGCCAGAATGCCGATGGTGCCCAGCACAAAGAACGGCCACTCCCAGCCAAACCGCATGACCAGCCAGCCTGAGATGGGCGAAAAAATGGCGACGGCAAAATATTGCGCCGAGGCAAACAGCGATGAGGCGCGGCCGCGTTCGGCTCCGGGAAACCACATAATGACCGCGCGGGCGTTGGCGGGAAAGCTCGGCGCTTCTATCAGCCCCAGCGCAAAACGCAGCGCAAACATCAGCGTCAGCGTCATGGTTACGCCAGCGGAGAACTCACCGACAAAGCCCATCAGCAGCGTGGAGACCGACCAGAGCACCAGCGTCGCGCCGTAGACTTTTTTGGTGCCAAAGCGGTCGAGCAGCAGGCCGCCGGGGATCTGACCAATCACGTAAGCCCAGCTGAAGGCGGAGAGGATCAGGCCAAGCTGGATCGCTGAAAGACCAAACTCCTCTTTGATTGCGGAACCGGAGATCGACAGGATCGAACGGTCAGCATAGGCCACTACCGACAGAAACAGGATCAGACACAGGATCCAGAGGCGCACACGGCTGGTTTCACTGCGGGTTTGACGTTGCAACATAGGCTCAGTTCCTTGAAAGGGGAAGCGTCCTGTCGCGATGCGACAGGGATCAGCAATACCGCGCAATCTTTACTGTTCAGCAACTATAGAAAGCGGGCTGGTGCGCGGTCATTGTGCGGTTGCAGGGATCGGCAGGTTAAAAACGGTCCCGCTTTCAGCGTTTGGCACAATGCCGCGTGCTGTGCCGCACAGATTGCCGATCTTTCTCCGGTGACCGCCGCAGAGTGTGCGCCAGGCGAAAGAAAAGGCGGCTGGCGCTGGCTATGTGGGAGCCGATCTGTGCTCCCGGCAGCAAAACGCGCACCGGCAGATTGTCAGGCTTGCGCGCCGATCGTAGTCTCAAATGGTTGCAAAAGGTCATTTTTAATTTTACTGAAATATTTGTTCCACCCTCTCTTCTCTCATGCTCTGGAGTACGCAATGAAAACAGTAAAAGCGGTGCTGCTGGTGGGATTGCTTTCGGCTTCTGCGTCGTCGCTGGCGGATAAAATCGGCGTGTCGATGGCCTACTTTGATCAGAACTTTTTAACCATCATCCGCCAGTCGATCGATAAAGAGGCGAAAGCGCGCGGGCTGGCGGTGCAGTTTGAAGATGCACGCGGCGATGTCGGCCGTCAGACCGATCAGGTACAGAGTTTTATCGGCGCGGGCGTGGATGCCATCATTGTCGATCCGGTGGACTCGGCCAGCACGCCGCAGCTGACCCGTCTGGCACAGCAGGCAAAAATTCCGCTGGTGTATGTGAACCGTACGCCGGGCGATAAAACGCTGCCGCCGGGAGTGGTGTTCGTGGGCTCGGATGAGCGTGAGTCGGGCACGCTGCAGATGGAAGCGCTGGCTAAAATGGCTGATTACAAAGGCAATGTGGCGATTATGATCGGCAATCTCACTGATGCCGGTGCCCTGCAGCGCACGAAAGATGTGGAGCAGGTGGTAGCAAAATATCCCGGCATGAAAGTGGTGCAGAAACAGCCGGCTAACTATGCGCGCAACGAAGGCATGGATTTAATGCTTAACTGGCTTGGCAACGGCGAGGCGATTGATATTGTCGCGGCGAACAACGATGAGATGGCGATTGGCGCAGCCATGGCGCTGGCAAAAAGCAACAAAAAGCTGCTGATTGGCGGCATTGACGCCACGCCGGATGGTCTGCAGGCGCTGGCGCAGGATAAAATTCAGGTCACCGTATTTCAGGACGCCATCGGCCAGGGCAAAACGTCCGTTGAGGTCGCGCAAAAGCTGATTGCCGGTGAAAAAGTCGCTTCTCACGTCTGGATCCCGTTTGAGCTGGTCACCAAAGAGAATATGCAGAACTACGTTAAAAAGAGCCAGTAGCCCCGCCTGAGAACGCAGCAGAGCCGCACGGTGCGGCGGCTCTGCTGTCAGCTCTTCTTTTCGTGCGCTTCAGAAGGCGCGCGCAGCGTCACTGCGGGTCGCGCAGTTTCGCCATCACCACAATATCGTGATAGTCGCCATCGCGCAGGCACGCTTTGCGCTTTACGCCCTCATGCTCAAAGCCCAGACGCGTATAGAGGCGCAGCGCGCGCGCGTTGTCATGAAACGCTTCCAGCTCCACGCGGATAATCCCCATCCAGTTAAAGGCGTAGTCGAGCCCGGTGCGGATTAGCTGCTCACCGATGCCGCGTCCGGCAAACGCCGGATCAACGCTGATGCCAAAGCTCAGGCTGTGGCGGGTGCGCAGCCGCTGTTCGGTAAACAGCGTCAGTTCGCCCACCAGCTGCCCCTCCAGCTCAGCGACAAACGCGATATAGCCTTCAGCGTCCATGCGCTCAAATTTTTTCTCCCACGTGGCCACGCTGGGAAAGGGCAGCTGCGTGGTCCAGCGATATACCTCTGGCTGACTGTAGAGACGCTGGTAAGCCGCGGCGTCGCGCGGTTCGCGGCCGCGAATCTTTATCTCCATATCCGTGATCTCCGTCTGATTGCACTAAGCTGTTAACTCTGACCTTCCGGAAAGAGTGACCCTATGTTGTTTCGCCGTTTTGAACGTTTTATCAATATTTTTCAGGATGCACCAACGGATTCTCCCCCTGCCACCCTCGGCGCGTTCTACCGCTACTATCTGCGTCAGGTATGGCCAGGTTTCGCCGCGCTGCTGGTAGTGGGCCTGGCGCAGGCGCTGATTGAAGTGGCGCTGTTCAGCTATCTCAGCCGCATTATCGACCTCGTCAGCCATGCCACGCCGGCGACGCTCTTCAGTGAACACTGGCCGACGCTGCTCTGGATGGCGGCGGTGGCGCTGATCCTGCGGCCGGTGGTGATCGCCCTGCACGACCTGCTGGTTCACCAGAGCATCAACCCCGGCATGACCAGCATGATCCGCTGGCAGCATCATAACTATGTACTGCGCCAGAGCCTGAACTTCTTTCAGAACGATTTTGCCGGCCGCATCGCCCAGCGCATCATGCAGACCGGCAACGCGCTGCGCGATTCAGCGGTACAGCTGGTGGACGCCATCTGGCATGTGGTGATTTACGCCGGTACCTCGCTGGTGCTGTTTGCAGAAGCGGACTGGCGGCTGATGATCCCGCTGGTAATCTGGCTGATCGCTTACAGCCTGTCACTGCGCTTTTTTGTCCCGCGCGTGAAGCAGCGGTCGGTGGTCTCTTCAGAGGCGCGATCGCGCCTGATGGGCACCATTGTGGATGGTTACACCAACATTGCCACCATCAAGCTGTTTGCGCATACCGATCTGGAGAAGCGCTACGCACGCGAGGCGATTCAGGACCAGACCGACAAAACCCGCCACGCCAGCCGCATGGTGACCAGCATGGACATCACGCTCTCTGCGCTCAATGGCCTGCTGATTGTCAGCACCTCCGGGCTGGCGCTGTGGCTCTGGAGCCAGTCGCTGATCAGCGTCGGCGCCATTGCACTGGCGACCGGGCTGGTGATCCGGCTGGTGAATATGTCAGGCTGGATCATGTGGGTGGTGAACGGTATTTTTGAAAATATCGGCATGGTGCAGGATGGGCTGGGTACTATTGCGCAGCCGCTCAGCGTCCAGGATGCGCCGGCGGCGCCACCGCTGCGGGTGACGCGCGGTCAGATCCGCTTTGAAGATGTGCGCTTTGATTATGGCACTAACCGTCAGGTGATTAACCGGCTGAATCTGACGATTAAACCGGGTGAAAAAATCGGCCTGATTGGCCCTTCCGGTGCCGGTAAATCCACGCTGGTGAATCTGCTGCTGCGCCTGTATGACCTCAACGGCGGCCGCATTGCGATTGACGATCAAAACATTGCGGATGTGACTCAGGCGAGCCTGCGCGGGCAGATTGGTATGATCACGCAGGATACCTCACTGCTGCACCGTTCCATCCGCGACAATCTGCTCTATGGTCGTCCCGACGCCACGGAAGCGGAGCTGCAGGCGGCCATCACGCAGGCGCGTGCCGATGAGTTTATTCCGCTGCTCTCTGATTCTCAGGGGCGCACCGGGCTGGAGGCGCACGTCGGTGAGCGCGGCGTCAAGCTCTCCGGCGGTCAGCGACAGCGTATCGCTATCGCCCGCGTGCTGCTCAAAGATGCGCCGATTCTGATTATGGATGAAGCCACCTCGGCGCTGGACTCTGAAGTGGAAGCGGCCATTCAGGAGAGCCTGGAGAGCCTGATGCAGGGCAAAACGGTGATCGCTATCGCCCATCGTCTGTCGACCATTGCGAAGATGGACCGGCTGGTGGTGCTGGAGCAGGGGGAGATCGTGGAGATGGGCAATCATCACGAGCTGCTGGCGCAGAACGGTCTCTATGCCCGCCTGTGGCAGCATCAGACCGGCGGTTTTGTCGGCACCGATTAATCGCCACGCCGGAACGGCAGGGCTGCACGCGCCTCATCGGCCCAGTCGTGCACCCCTGCCCGTTCCTGCTGCAGAAAATCCTCCACCGCCGCGCGCAGTCCCGGATGCGCCAGATAGTGCCACGAGTGCGTTATCACCGGCTCAAAACCGCGCACCAGTTTGTGCTCACCCTGCGCTCCCGCATCAAAGCGCTGCAGCCCTTCTGCGATAGCAAACTCCATGCCCTGATAGAAACAGGTTTCAAAATGCAGGCGGTCAAACTCTGCCAGACAGCCCCAGTAGCGGCCATAAAGCGTGGTGCTGTCGCACAGGTAAAAGGCCATCGCGGCAGGCCGCTCATCCAGCGTGGCGATAACCACGCGAATCGCCTGCGGCATACGCTCTGCCAGCAGACTGAAAAATGCACGCGTCAGGTAAGGACGCTGGCCGCGTACCGCATAGGTGCTGACGTAGCAGGTGTAGACAAAATCCCACTGATCCTCCCGCAGTTCATCACCGCGATACCAGCTAAAGACAAAGCCGCTCTGCTGCACCAGCTCCCGCTCTTTGCGCAGCTGCTTGCGTTTACGCGACATCAGCGTATCAAGGAAGTCGGCAAAGTCGCGGTAGTGACGGTTGTGCCAGTGATACTGCAGGCCGAGGCGCATCAGCCAGTCGGACTGCTCTGCGATCAGGGCATTGGCGGGCGGCGTGGTGAAGTTGATATGCGCCCCGCTTATCTGTCGCGCCAGCAGCGCGTCCGGCAGCGCGGTCAGCAGCTGAGTGATGGCGGACGCTTCGCCCAGCAGACGCTGCCCCGTTACCGGACTGAACGGAACGGCACCGAGCCATTTGGGGTAGTAGCGGATCCCCGCGCGCTGGCACGCCTCGGCCCAGGCCTGATCGAAGACATATTCTCCGCGCGAGTGGGATTTAACATAGCCCGGTAGCGCAGCGACGGTTTTGCCCTGCTCCCGCCAGAGCAGGTGTGCCGGCTGCCAGCCCGTTTCAGCGCGCACGCTGCCGCTCTCCTCAAGGGTGGTCAGAAAGGCGTGGCGTAAAAAGGGCTGATCGTCAGGCAGCAGCGCGTCCCATTCAGCAGCCGCGATCTCCGTCAGTGATGATAGAAAATGCAGTGACATGCAGCTCTCCCGGCCAGGGGCGCCCTTTATGACGCCCGGATGAATGCGTATACGATACGTCACGGCGCCCTTTCCCGCCATGATGCAATGCAGGGGCGGTGCGAGCTGCGGCCAGGGGCGCATTAATGCACCCCCTGCGATGCCCCGTAGGGGCGCCATTAATGGCGCCCGGGTTAATGCGCGGGCGGAACGTGATGACGCCATTAATGGCGCCCTGGGTTAATGCGCGGGCGGAACGCGATGACGCCGGCGCAGTGCGAGCTGCGGCCAGGGGCGCATTAATGCACCCCCTGCGATGCCCCCGCAGGGGCGCCATTAATGGCGCCTTGGGTTAATGCGCGGGCGGAACGTGATGACGCCATTTATGGCGCCCGGGTTAATCCGCGTGCGAAACGCGATGACGCCGGTACGGCGCGGTGCGCGTTGCGGCCAGGGGCGCATTAATGCACCCCCTGCGACGGAATTCCTGCCCGGGAGCGCCGGTTGATGCGTATACTCTGGCTTTGGCCTGCCTGGAGAGAAGATGGATCGACTTGATTGTGACCGGATGTTTGTCGCTGTACTGGAGACGGGCAGCTTTGCCGCTGCGGCAATGCGCCTTGGCGCCAGCAGCGGGCAGGCGTCAAAGCTGGTGTCGCGGCTTGAGCAGCTGCTGGGCGTTCAGCTGCTCAAACGTACCACGCGGGCGCTCTCTCCGACCGATGCGGGCCGCGCTTACTATGAACGCATTAAAACGCTGCTGGATGCGTTTGATGCGCTGGATGACGCTATGCGCGAAAATGCCAGCCTGCCCTCTGGCCGGCTGCGTATCAGCGCGCCTGGCACCTTTGGAACGGCGGTACTGGCACCGGTGCTGGTCGCGTTTGCCCGTCACTATCCGTTAATCGAGCTGGACGTCAGCTTTTCCGATCGCGCTGTCAATATCGTGGATGAAGGGTTCGATCTGGCGGTGCGCATCGGCCGCCTCGATGACAGCAGCCTGATCGCCCGGCGACTGGGTGACGTGCCGGTACATATTGCCGCATCGCCGGCCTACCTGCTCCGGCATGGCACGCCACAGCACTGGCGCGATCTCGCCCGACACCAGTGCATCAGCGACACCAACTTTCGCGATCCGTGGAACTGGCCTTTTGTCACGGCTGCAGGCGACAGCGCCACAGTACCGATCCGCGGCCGCCTCTGTTTTTCCAACACCGAAGCGTGCCTGCACGCTGCCGTCGCCGGGCTCGGTATCGCCCGCCTGCCCGGCTTTATCGCCACGCCCGCTCTGCAGCGTCAGGAGATTGTTACGCTGCTGGCGGAGTTTGCGCCGCCGCCCATGGGGCTGTTTGCACTTTACCCCTCTGCCCGTTTTCTGGCGCAGAAAACCCGGCTGCTGATCGACTTTCTGGCCAGCCACTTCCTCCATCAGCCGCCCGCCTGATTACTTCCATTTCGGAAAGAATGAAAGCCGTTTTGCCTGGATTATCACCAGGCCCGCGGCGCGCTACTCTCTGCGCCCTGATTACACAGGAGCAGCGTTATGTTAGTGAATGGCAAATGGAGTGAAGCCTGGCATCCGGTACAGGCCACCGATCGGCAGGGTGGATTTGTACGACAGACCTCGCAGTTTCGTCACTGGATCAGTGCTGATGGCACAACCGAATTTGCCGCAGAGCCGGATCGCTACCATCTCTACGTGGCGCTGATCTGCCCGTGGGCATCGCGTACGCTGATTGCGCGCAGCCTGAAAGGTCTGGAACAGGTGATTACTGTTTCCGTGGTTGAACCGCAGCTGGGCAGCGCCGGCTGGCGCTTTGGCGATTATCCGGGGGCGCAGCGCGACACGCTGAACCAGGCTGAGTATCTGCATGAACTCTATACCCGCGCCGATGCCGCTTTTACCGGACGCGCCACCGTCCCGGTGCTGTGGGATAAAAAGACGCAGACTATCGTCAATAACGAGTCGGCCGATATTCTGCGCATGCTGAACAGCGGCTTTGGCGATCTGGCTGACGATCGCCTGGATCTCTATCCCGCCGATCTGCGCACGGAGATCGATGCGCTGAATGAAACGATCTACACCCGGTTAAATAATGGCGTTTATCGTACCGGCTTTGCCACTACCCAGGTAAGTTATCAGCAGGCTTTCAGCGACGTTTTTGCGCAGCTGGACGAGCTGGAAGCGCTGCTGAAAGATGGCCGTACCTTTGTGCTGGGCGAACGCCTGACTGAAACCGACATCCGGCTGTTTGTCACGCTGATTCGTTTTGACGCCGCCTACTATGGCCTGTTCAAATGCAACCTGCGTCGTCTGTGCGACTATCCGCTGCTGGATCGCTATCTGAAAAGCGTTCTGGCGGTCTCGGGCATACGACAGACGGTGAACATGGACCATATCAAACAGGGCTACTATTCGATTAACGCTCTGAACCCCAACGGCATCGTGCCCGCCGGGCCGGATATGGCAGCGTACGGTTTTTAAGGAGCAGGCATGGCAAAAGCACTGGTTATTTTTCTGCATGGCGTTGGCAGCAGCGGTGACGATCTGGCGGTGCTCGGGGAGCACTGGAGCGGGCTGCTGCCCGACGTGGCGTTTGCTTCCCCCGACGCGCCCTGGCCATTTGAGCATGCGATGGGCTATCAGTGGTTCAGCCTGACCGGCGTTACGCCGGAGAATCGTCCGGCGCGCGTGCGTGCGGCGCGCGATGCATTTGATGATACGCTGCAGCGCCTGATGGCGCAGCACGGCATGCCGGATGCCTGGGAAAACGTTATTCTGGTCGGCTTCTCGCAGGGATCGATCATGGCGCTGGATGCACTGGCTTCAGGACGCTACCCGCTGGCCGGCGTGGTGGCATTTTCCGGCCGGCTGGCATTCGACGAACCGCTAACCCCGCAGCCCTGCGCTTCCGCGCTGCTGATCCACGGCAAAGCGGATGAGGTGATCCCCTTCAGCGAAACAGCGTCCGCCGTCAGCCGGTTACAGGCGGCAGGCGTTAACGTAACGGCCGCTTTCGAAGCCACCACCGGCCACACCATCTCGCCGCAGGGCGCAAGAGAGGCGGTAACCTATATTGCGCAGTGCCTGCAGGATTAGCGCCAGCAGCGATTCAGCGCCTGCCAGGCGCGCCGTGCGCTCTCTGCCGCCGGCTGCGCTTTCAGCTGGTCATTGAATACTTCAATGCCAACCGGACCAGCATAACCGGCTCGCTGCAGGCGACTGACAAAGCTGGCCACATCAATAATGCCGTCGCCCGGCAGCAGCCGCTGGTGACGCGCATAGTCGCTCAGCGCCTGATTATTCTGCGGCGGCTGTTCAGCCATATCGCACAGCTGGACTTCATAGATACGGCTGGCCGGGATGCCCTCAAGGTGCGACGCGTCACCACCCAGCGCGCAGATATGAAACAGATCCACCACCAGGCCAACATTAGGCAGATCAAGACGCTGCAGGCGCTGCCAGGCAAGCGGCAGCGTATTGTCCACGCTACTCCACGCCATAGGCTCATACATGATGCGCATCTCATGGCGCGCCGCTTCCGCCGCCAGCCAGCGCAGATCGTCATCAATGCGTTCCGGGATGCAATCCTGTCGCGTGGTGGCAGGCGCCTGGATGGTGTCGCAGCCAATCGCACGCGCCAGCCGGATAAACTGCTGCAGCTCCTCACGCTTTTGCTGGCGCTCGCTGTCCGGCGCGCCGGTAAAATCGCGCAGCACCTGCAGATTAGTGAAACGGATCGCGGAGTGCGCTAAGTGCGCCGTCTCCATCTTTTCTACATCCTCGCGCCAGATTTCAGCCTGATCAAACCCTGCATCCTGCGCCGCGCGCAGCTTTGCTGCAGGCTCGCCCTGCAGCAGGACCAGATTAAGAAAAAGTGGATTGCCCGGCATGGTTACGCTCCTTTGCGTCTGAACAGAATCCTCCCTGACGGGCCGCTGGCGGGCGCTCAGCCGAGCAGGTTAACCACTGCAAAGCCCGCAAAGGTCATCAGCAGCGAACCCACGACATGCACCAGCACGCTCGACATTGCCCACAGGTATTTACCTGATTGTAGCAGGCTGACAATTTCTGCTGAGAAGGTAGAAAACGTGGTCAGGCCGCCGCACAGACCGGTAACGATCAGCAGTTTCCATGCCGGATCGAGCTGTGGGTAACGCATAAACCACGCCAGAGCGGCGCCAATAATGAAACCGCCCACCAGGTTGACGATCAGCGTGCCTGGCGGCAAATCAGGAAACAGCGCGTTAAAACGTAGCGAGATAAGCCAGCGCAGGGTGCAGCCAGCAGCTCCGCCGACGATTACGGCACACAGCGACTTCAGCATAATTTGATCTCCGGAATGAAGCGCGCGTAACGGCAGCAGGAAACGAAAAACGCCTGACCCGCCGCCCTCTCCGCGCAGGGATAAGCGTATAGTCAGGCGTCATCAGCCGTCTGAAAACAGCGGCGGTTGGATCGGGTGGTACGCCATCACCCGTGCTGAGATAATACGCTATCGCCGGTAAACGATCACCCTGCCGGCAGCAGCGCCGGGTTACGGTCAGACCACCCGGTGACGCAGACGACCGATTTTTTCAATCTCCACTTCAATCTCATCACCCGGGAACATAAACAGCGGTGGCGTACGCTTTTTGCCGACGCCGCCGGGCGATCCGGTAATAATAACGTCTCCCGGCGAGAGCGGGCTAAACGCAGAGATATACTCAATAATTTTCGCCACCGGATGCACCATACTGGCCGTGGTGTCGTTCTGCACTTCGCGCTGGTTAAGCCAGGTTTTGATCGCCAGCTGCTGCGGATCGGGGATCTCATCAGCCGTGGTCATCCACGGGCCAAAGCCGCCGGTCTGCTGCCAGTTTTTTCCGGCGGTAAACCAGGTAAACTGCATATCGCGGACAGTGGCATCCATAAAGCAGCTATAGCCCGCCACATACGCCAGCGCGTCGCTTGCCGACACCTGCGAGGCGGCTTTGCCGATAATCACGGCCAGCTCGCCCTCATAATCAAACTCTTCGGTGGTCGCAGGCTTCAGCAGCGGCTGTTCATGCGCCGCCAGTGAGTCAGCGAAACGGACAAACAGCGTGGGCGCTTCCAGCGTTTCCGCAAACTCTTTACGTTTATCGGCATAGTTCATACCGACGCAGAAAACTTTTCCCGGCTGCTCAATGACCGGCAGAAAACGAATGGCACTAAACGCATGATCCGCTGGCAGATGCTCAAATGCGGCCAGATCGCTGATACCGCCGCGCGCCAGCAGGGTTTTCAGGTCGGGACAGACGTCACCGAAGCGCAGCCCCAGATCGACCACACCCTCTTTCTGCACGATGCCATAGCTTTTGCGTGCACAATCAATCAGATAAAAACTGCAAAGCTGCATAACCGCCTCGTTATAATAAGAAATGGCGCGCAGCGTATCAAAAGCCAGCCAGAAATGCGGTATGACCTGCAAAGAAAGTGGTGAAGGTTTGTGTCAGTCTGCGTGCGGGAAAGGACAAAGATGAGAGGTGATAATCATCCTTCGATCCCTGAAGGCGATTATCGAGGGTAACTCTGGACGCTTAAGAAAGCGCGCCCGGCGGTACGTGTTTAAAGGTTGCGACATAGGCGCGAAACACATAACGGAAAAAAGCTTTCATGAAACACCTGACTCAAATATTGTTGAAAAATTACGCGCAAATTATAGCGGCAGCGCGTTTTTCATGCAATTTTATTTGAGCCAGATCACAAAATTAACGTTCAGCTCATCAATCCCAGATGCTCGATCAGAATCGTGCTGCCGATACAGATCAGGACCACACCCCCCAGCACTTCTGCCCACTTGCCCAGCACCGGGCCGATAAAGCGTCCCACCAGCACACCGGTTGTCGCCATCAGCGTGGTTGCAGCACCAATGGTCAGCGCGGTGAACAGAATATTAACCTGCAGGAAAGCGAGACCGACGCCGACGGCCAGCGCATCAAGGCTGGTGGCAACCGCCGTCAGCGCCAGCACCATAAAGCCGTGCTGCTGCGGCGCTTCGCAGGGCTCATCTGCTGTCTGGCGGAAACCTTCCATAATCATACGGCCGCCCAGTACGCTAAGCAGACCAAAGGCCACCCAGTGATCCCACGCCATGATGTAGTGACTGGCCGCCAGGCCGATTGCCCAGCCGATCAGCGGCGTCAGCATTTCGATGGCACCAAAAATCAGGCCAGTGCGTAAGGCTTCTTTTATTCCCGGACGGTGCAACGACGCACCTTTACCCAGTGCAGCGGCAAAGGCGTCCATTGACATGCCAAAAGCCAGGATCAGGGTTGCGATGAATGTCATGGGTTTTTAGCCAGTTAGCGAACAAATGCGTAAATCCTCTGCTTTGTTCGTATTAATAAGTCAGTCATAAAAAAGTGCGCGCAGTCTAGCATGCAAACACCCCAAAAAAAAGACAACAAAATCATGGGTTTAAGTATAGCAAAGGCTATAACTCTTAACTGCCGCTATTTTTAACGCTAAGTTGATGGAATCGCAGAAATTTCCTGGCGTCATCTGATTCACAGATTGCACTGCCCGCCCCTTTTATGCGCTAATGCACGCGCAATATTGACAGGAAAAGAGCGATGAAAAACCCTTTCGAAACAATGATTATTCCAGGCGGGATCCTGCTGCTGGGCTTTCTTTCGGCGCTTCTGCTGCCCGCCCCCTCTTTTGGTCTGATATGGGCGCAGCGACTGCAGCAGAGCTTACACCTCCAGGATCTCAACCAGCTCTATACGCTGGTATTTTGCCTGTGGTTTTTGCTGCTTGGCACGCTGGAGTTTTTTGTTATCCGTTTTATCTGGCGTCGCTGGTTTCAGATGCGCTGACCCTTCTCTCAAACGCTTCGCCCGTTAAAATCAGAATCACAGAAATGTAACACTATTTTTACACAAACGGGCGACATATCACGCAACAAAAAATCCCCGTTTCCAGCTCACCATAAATATTTCTTATTATTCAGAATGTTATTTTGTGATACCTGTCACTGTTCAACTTTCAACCTCTGCGACCTCGTCACAATTACATAACATTGATATCTGCATAACCTGCTGATTAGCGGATAAAAATATCTTATAAGCTGCCGCTCAGGCTGATTAATTCTTATGCTGAATCATTTCGGCATTTAAAAAATAAACAAACGTTTAATTCCAATACGAGAATGTTATATTCAGAAGCATATGCATAACGTGTAGTTAACCGTTATCGCCCCATTGGCTTAACCTGAGTCTTAACCCTTTGAGATAGCGCAGCGCGCGTAAGCCGCGCGGCTATTTTGCCTGCCAACCTGTTGAGCTTCAGGTCAACAGAAGAGGAGATGTCGCCTCATGAGCAACACTGCGGTAAACCTGGCGCTGAGCAGCGCTGCAATGGATGGTGCAAAACGTCAGGAACGGAAAGAAGTTGATGTCCTGCTGATTGGCGCAGGCGTGATGAGCGCTACGCTCGGCACCTGGCTGCAGGAGCTGGAGCCAGACTGGTCCATTGAAATGGTTGAGCGTCTGAATGACGTCGCAGTGGAATCCTCTAACGGCTGGAATAATGCCGGTACCGGTCACGCCGCGCTGGCGGAGCTTAACTACACGCCGCAAAAGGCGGATGGTTCGATCGATATCGCTAAAGCAGTAGCCATCAACGAATCTTTCCAGATGTCGCGTCAGTTCTGGGCGCATCACGTGCAGAAAGGCAACCTGCAGGATCCCAAAAGCTTTATCCATACCACGCCACACATGAGTTTTGTCTGGGGTGACGCTAACGTCGACTTCCTGCGCAAGCGTTTCCAGGCGCTGCAGAAGAGCACGCTGTTCCGCGGTATGCACTATTCCGAAGATCGCGATCAGATTGCGCAGTGGATCCCGCTGGTGATGAAAGGACGCGATCCGCAGCAGAAGGTAGCCGCCACCTGGACCGATATGGGTACAGACGTCAACTTTGGTGAAGTGACGCGTCAGCTGATCGCCGCCCTGGAGAAAAAAACGCATTTCCGCCTGCGTATGCGGCAGGAAGTGCGTGACCTGGTGCGCCTGAACGATGGCCGCTGGCAGGTTACGCTGATGAACCTGGATACCAGTGAACAGCGCACCCTGATTACCCGCCAGCTGTTTATCGGTGCCGGCGGTGCGGCGCTGCCGCTGCTGCAGAAGTCAGGCATTCCTGAGGTCAAAGGTTACGCCGGCTTCCCGGTAGGCGGCTCTTTCCTTGTCACTGAAAATCCGGATGTGGTCGCGCAGCATATGGCCAAGGTCTACGGCAAAGCCAGCGTCGGCGCACCGCCTATGTCAGTGCCGCACGTTGATACGCGCGTGCTGGATGGCAAACAGGTGCTGCTGTTTGGCCCGTTCGCCACCTTCTCCACTAAGTTCCTGAAACAGGGTTCGCTGCTGGATATGTTTGGCGCGATGAACACCAGCAACCTGCTGCCGATGATGCAGGTCGGCCTGAAGAGTTTTGACCTGGTGAAATATCTGGTTGATCAGGTGCTGCAGAGCGATGCCGATCGCATGGAGGCGCTGCGCGCCTATGTGCCGCAGGCGAAACAGGAAGACTGGCGCCTGGTCACGGCGGGCCAGCGCGTGCAGATCATCAAAAATGATGAGCTGGAAGGCGGCGTGCTGCGCCTCGGCACTGAAGTGGTGACGTCTGCTGATGGCTCTATTTCTGCGCTGCTGGGCGCCTCACCAGGCGCATCGACCGCGCCACCGATTATGCTGGAGCTGATGGCTAAAGCTTTCCCTGAGCAGATGCGCTCACCGGAGTGGCAGACTAAAATCCGGGCCGTTATTCCATCATGGGGCCGCAAGCTCAATGGTGACGTGGCGCTGACCGAGAAAGTACTGGCCGATACCAGTCGCATACTGCAGCTGGAATATGAGCCGGTGATCACCTCGCACGCGGCAAACGACGAAGCGCGAATCACCGCTCACGTGGTCGGCAAATAGCTGACTGCTCAGGTGCGCCGCCCGGCGCACCTGCTCTATATTGCGCTCAGCGCGTCATACCCCATCCAGCCGGTCGTTGCCACCAGCGATAGCGCCATCAGCGTGTTAAACAGGCGCCGCTTCCAGTGCGTCTGCAGGTACGTCCGCAGCCGATCGCCCAGCGCTGCCCAGAGCAGAATGCAGGGCAGATTGAGCGCGGCAAAACCGGTCAGCACCAGCCAGACGTTGCTACTGCTGGCGTAAAGCAGCGCAACGTTTGTGACCATCAGCCAGGCCTTGGGATTAACCGCCTGAAAAGCCACGCCGCCCAGCAGCGTCATCGGACGCGGACGGGCGCTGGCCTGCGGCGCACCGGCGCGAAAAATTTTCCATGACAGCCACAGCAGATAGCCGCAGCCCGCCAGCGTCAGCGGCAGGCGTACGGCTGCCATCCACGTCAGCAGCAGCTCCAGCGCCACGCTTGCCAGCAGCATCTGCAGCACGCAGCCGAGCAGTATACCGCCCAGCACTGGCAGCGTGCGACGAAAGCCGAAATTGACCCCTGATGTGGCCAGCAGCAGATTGTTCGGGCCGGGCGTAATAGACATGATGGTGACATAACTGAAAAAGGCGGGATCGAGCATAGACGTTCTCCGGACTGAATAAGCTGACTCCATCGTAATGCCGCCGCCGCAATGGCAACAGAGACAGTAATTCAGTATTGTAATGGGTACAGTCACACTTTTTCTGCTTTGTACCTGTCACTTCCGGAGGCCATTGTGTCCCTCGCGTTTACTGACGATCAACCGCGCTACCAGCAGCTGGCAGCAAAATTTGCCGACGCTATTCATCAGGGTTCGCTGCGGCCGGGCGCCCGCCTGCCCGCTATCCGGCGAGTGGCGCAGTCGCACCAGCTCAGCGTAAATACCGTGATCAGCGCCTGGCAACTGCTGGAAGATCGCGGCCTGATTGAGGCGCGGCCGCAGTCAGGTTATTACGTTCGCGGCGTATTGCCTGCCGTTACGCTGCAGCCGCAGCCGCCCACCGCAGAGAGTGGCGATCCGGATGCACAGAAGCTGGCGCTGATTGAACAGGTTTTTGCCGCGCAGAATAATCCCGACTACACCAATATTTCGCTGGCCTGTCCGCAGGACAGTGAGCTTTTTCCTTCAGCGAAGCTGGGCCGTATCACCGCCGCGCTGATCCGGCGCCAGGGCGACATTATCGGTCGTTATGCGCTGCCTCCCGGCAGCGAGCGGCTGCGCGAGGAGATCGCCCGGCGCAGCGTGCATACCGGACTGAACCTTACCGCTCAGGCGATTACCCTGACCCACGGCTGCATGGAGGCGCTGCAGCTGGCGCTGCGCGCTGTCACGCAGCCCGGCGACTGTATCGGACTGGAATCCCCCACCTATTTTTTCCTGTTTCCGCTGCTCGCCTCGCTCGGACTGAAAGCGCTGGAGATCCCCACCGATCCGCAGCGCGGTCTTTCGCTGGACGCGCTGGAGATGCTGCTGCAGGAACAGCGCATTCAGGCGCTGATCGCTATGCCGGGCGCGCAAAACCCGCTGGGCTACGTGATGCCGCTGGAGAACAAAAAACGGCTCGCTGCGCTGATGAATCACTATCGCATTCCGCTGATTGAAGACGGGCTCTACGATGAATTGCAGTTTGACTGGCCGCTGTCACCGCCGGTTAAGGCGTTCGATCGCGATGGCTGGGTGATTTACTGCACCAGCTTTACCAAAACCGTGGCGCCTGATTTTCGTATCGGCTGGACCGCCGCGGGCCGGTTTCATGCCAGCATTGCGCGGCTGAAAGCGGTCTCGTCGATGACTGAATCGCGGCTGCTGAGCGAGACGCTGGCAGAGTTCCTCGCCAGCGGGGGGTACGATCATCATTTGCGCTCGCTGCGCCGGCGCTATGCGGCAAATCTGGATGCGGCGCGGGGCATTCTGGCGCGCCATTTTCCGCAGGGAACACGCGCCACGCTGCCGCGCGGTGGCTTTGTCTTCTGGGTCGAGCTGCCGGGTAAGATTGATACCGTGCTGCTGTTTAATCGTCTGCTGCAGGAGCAGATCTGCGTCACGCCAGGCGCGCTCTACACGCTGAGCGAACGCTACCGGCATGCGCTGCGCCTCTCCTGCTGTTATCCGTTCGACGCGCGTTACACCCGTGCCTTAGCGCGCACGGGTGCTCTGGCGTGCGAGATGAGCGGCATTGCCCCTGCTGCGTCTTAAGGCGTGCCGTTGCGTCCCCAGGTGGTAAATCCGGGGCGCTCGGTCAGCCGCTCATAGTAGGTCTGTATTGCCGGAAAATCGGGGTGATCCAGCGGCGTTTCAAACCAGCGGTTTACGGCCAGTCCAATGGGAATATCCGCCAGGCTAAAGTGACGCCCGGCCACATAGCGGCCCGATTTTTCCAGCTGCTGATTGAGTATCCCCATGGTGTGCGTCCAGCCTTTCACCGCTGCTGCGAGCAGACGGGGATCCTGATGCGCTGGTGAATTTCGTACCAGCGACATAAAGGCGTAGCGCCAGGAGGTGTTAAGCTCGGTAGCCTGCCAGTCGATCCACTGATCCACCGGCGCGCGTAAGCGCGGCTCCTCCGGATAGAGCCATGCACCACCGTAGCTGTTGGCCAGGTAGCGCAGAATAGCGTTGGATTCCCATATCACCAGCCCGTCGTCGATGATGACCGGCACCAGGGCGTTGGGGTTCAGCGCCATAAACTGCGGTGCATGCAGCGACAGACCCTCGTCGCCCCAGGCTTCATGCTTATAGGTGATATTCAGCTCAGCGCAGAGCCACAGCACCTTGCGCACGTTGATTGACGTTTTACGGCCTAAAATTTTTAACATCGCGGACTCCGCCTGCAGAATTATTAATCTATTCATAGCCCTGTTAGCGCGTTTTTACCATGCGCAGGGTATCATTCCACATATTGGCTGACAGAAAAGGAATTGTTATGAGAGTGGCGTTTAAACAGGTGGATGTCTTTACCGCAACGGCATTTCGGGGAAATCCGCTGGCCGTGATTATGGATGCACAGGGATTAGCTGACGAACAGATGGCAGCGATTGCGCGCTGGACCAATCTGTCAGAGACCACGTTTGTGCTGCCGCCAGAGAGCAGCGCGGCGGACTATCGCATCCGCATTTTTACCCCTTCGGGTGAGCTGCCGTTTGCCGGTCACCCGACGCTGGGTACAGCCCATGCGCTGCTGGAAGCGGGCTGGCCGCGGAAAAACGCCGGCTGTATTGTTCAGGAGTGCGGCGTCGGACTGGTTGAGGTGCGTATCGCCGCCGATGGCGCACTGGCATTCGCTGCCCCTGCGGCAACCCTGACGCCGTTCAGCGATGCGCTGATGAGCCGCGCGCTTAACAGCGAGGCCGTTGATCTGACGCAGTCGCCTGCCGTAGCGGATATGGGTATTCGCTGGCTGCTGATCCCGCTCAGCAGCGCGCAGGCGGTCGTCGACGTCACGGCTTCCGTGGCCGATCTGCAGCAGCTGCAGCAGCGGGCGGGCGTCAGCGGCGCGCTGATTTTCGGCGCGCTGCCGCCGGGGGAACCGGAGCAGTATGAGGTCCGCGCGCTGCTTGTGGAGAATGGCAGCCTGACTGAAGATCCGGTCACCGGCAGCGCCAACGCCTGTCTGGCTCGCTACCTGGCGGCCCAGGGCCAGACGCGCAGCTACCGGGCGCGCCAGGGCAGCGCGATCCAGCGCAACGGCCGTATTGACGTTACCTATACGGAAGAGGCGATCTGGATCGGCGGCCAGACGGTAACGGTTATCGACGGTACCATCACGCTCTGACGCGCCGCTCTTACGTCAGCAGGCGATCACAACGCCTGACCGCCCGATGCTTCAATGCGCTGGGCGGTGATCCAGCCGCTCTCCTCGCTCAGCAGCATGCAGATAGCGTCCCCGATGTCGTCCGGCAGCCCGACCCGCCCCAGCGCGGTGACGGACGCAATCTGCGCGTTAAGTTCACGCGTATCGCGCACCCGTCCGCCGCCAAAGTCAGTCTCAATGGCGCCCGGTGCCAGAATATTGACGCGAATGCGGCGCGCGCCCAGCTCCTTCGCCTGATAGCGCGTCAGCACCTCCATGGCGCCTTTCATTGCGGCATAGGTTCCGGAGCCAGGCTGCGTGATACGGGTCAGCCCGCTGGAGATATTCAGAATACGGCCGCCGTCGTTCAGCAGCGGCAGCAGCGCCTGGGTCAGAAAAAACGGGCCTTTCAGGTGCACATTGACCAGCGCATCAAACTCCGCCTCGGTGGTATCGGTCAGCAGCTGATAGTGACCATGACCGGCGTTATTCACCAGAAAATCGAACCGGTCGCGCTGCCAGACGCGCTGCAGCGTCTGCGTAAGCTGTTGTGCAAAGGCAGCGAACTGGCTGCTGTCGCCAACGTCCAGCGGCAGCGCAGCCGCCTGCACGCCCAGCGCTTCGATCGCCTCTGCCACTTTCTGCGCTTCATCAGCGTGACTTCGGTAAGTAAACACAATATGCGTGCCGCGTGCGGCCAGTTTCAGGGCTGCATTACGTCCCAGGCCGCGGTTTCCGCCGGTAATCAGCGCTATTTTGTGACTCATAACTCTCTCCTGCTGAAAAAGTGAACTCCTGATAAAGATATTCAAACCGAAGTGATCTATAAACGCAGATAACTGCGCAGCACTGTTTCAATAACAACAACAATCGGTGAACAATATGGATAAAATTCATGCAATGCAGGTTTTTGTACGCGTTGCGGAGATGGGCAGTTTTACCCGCGCCGCTGAAAGTCTGGGTTTA
This sequence comes from Pantoea sp. ICBG 1758, assembly GCF_002928325.1. Taxonomy (NCBI): domain Bacteria; kingdom Pseudomonadati; phylum Pseudomonadota; class Gammaproteobacteria; order Enterobacterales; family Erwiniaceae; genus Pantoea; species Pantoea sp. ICBG 1758. The sequence goes on along the minus strand of NZ_POWL01000007.1, from coordinate 16,386 downwards.
CCAAAAGGCAGCGTGTCGCGTCAGCTGCAGGCGCTGGAGAACCAGATGGGCACGCGCCTGCTGCATCGCACTACCCGGCGCGTGCACCTCACCCAGGATGGACTGGTCTATTACGATCGCTGCCTCGATCTGCTGTCGATGATGGAGGATATGGACAGTCTGTTTCAGCATGACCCGGCGACGCTGAGCGGCAAGCTGCGGGTCGATATGTCGGTGGCGATGGCCACCAGCTTTATTCTGCCGCGCCTGCCGGAGTTTCTGCAGCACTATCCCGGCGTTGAGATTGAGCTGAGCAGCAGCGATCGCCAGGTGGATGTGATTCGGGAGGGATTTGACTGCGTGGTGCGCGTGGGCGAGCTGAAAGATTCCGGTCTGATTGCGCGAAAAATTGGCACCTATGCCTTGATCAACTGCGCCAGTCCCGACTACCTTTCCCGCTTTGGCCGTCCGATACGGCTGGAGGAGCTGTCGCAGCACGCCATGGTGCACTATACCCAGCAGCTGGGTCAGCCTGCGCCGGGATTTGAATATTTCGATGGCCGCCAGTGTCACTATGTGCAGACCGGCGGCGTGGTGACGGTAAACAGTACTGAAACCTACCGTGCCGCCTGCCTCGCCGGACTGGGCATTATTCAGGTGCCGGCAATGGGCGTTCAGCCGCTGCTGGAGTCGGGTCAGCTGGTGGAGGTGCTGCACGCTTTTCCGGCAAAACCGATGCCGATTACGCTGCTCTATCCGCACCGCCGCAACGTGGCGCGCCGCGTGCGGGTGTTTATGGAGTGGCTGAGCCAGGTGCTGCAGGAGTATGTCACCTGACACATCCGCCGCCGCCGTTATTTACGGTATATAATTTCAGTTTCGCAGTGAACAGGATGCCTATCGTCTATGACAGACAAAACAACTCAGGAGTCAGCCGCCGATTCAAAGCCGCTGATCGATATCCACACCGGTAACAAAACTGTGGATGGCTCAATTCGTCGCGTGTCGCGCTTCGCCACGTGGTTTCAGTCTATTCCGGCCGTCGCGCACTTTATCCGGGCGCTGGATCGCTTTAATGACCGGCTGGGCAGCCAGTTTGGCGCGGCGATCACCTACTTCTCCTTTTTATCGCTGATCCCGATTCTGATGGTGTCGTTTGCCGCCGTGGGGTTTGTGCTGGCCTCTAATCAGGATCTGCTGTCAGAGCTGATTAACAAAATTGTCAGCAGCATCAGCGATCCTACGCTCGCCACCACGTTAAAAAATACCGTGAACACTGCGATTCAGCAGCGCGCTACCGTGGGTCTGACCGGTCTGCTGCTGGCACTCTATTCCGGTATCAACTGGATGGGCAACCTGCGCGAAGCGGTCCGCGCGCAGTCGCGCGATGTCTGGGAGCGGACGCCGGATGATAAAGAGGTGTTCTGGAAAAAATATCTGCGCGATCTCTTCTCACTCCTGGGGCTGATGCTGGCGCTGGTGATCACCCTTTCGCTGACGTCGATTGCCGGTGCGGCTCAGGCAGCGATCGTCAGCGCGCTGGGGCTGGATGGCATCGACTGGCTGCGTCCGGTAATGACAATTATTGCCCTCTCCATCTCCGTGCTGGCGAACTATCTGCTGTTCCTGTGGATTTTCTGGATCCTGCCGCGCCATAAGCCGCGTAAAAGAGCGCTGCTGCGCGGCACGCTGCTGGCAGCTATCGGCTTTGAGGTGATTAAATTTGTTATGACGCTGACGCTGCCGAAGCTGGCGACCTCTCCTTCAGGCGCTGCCTTTGGTTCAGTACTCGGCCTGATGGCATTTTTCTACTTCTTTGCCCGCCTGACGCTGTTTTGCGCCGCGTGGATCGCCACGGCGAAATATAAAGGTGATACGGAGATGCCGCAGCCGCGCCAGCCCTCCTGACAACGGGCACAGGGCAACCACCTGAACAGTAAAACCTGTTTCCTGCTGGCGAATTTTAGCGCTCCCGCCAGCAGGAAACGCCAGCCAGTCACTTTTATTTAGCGGTTTAGCAGCGATTCACGCCAGAAAAACGTTTCCTGCCGCTGCCATTCGCCACCATTCCGGTTAACTCAGACATTATCCTCTTTTTCGCCGAAAATCGTCGTTTTGCGACGCTTTTTGCTCATTGAATGCCGCATACCAGGTGCGTAATATTTCTGGTTTACATTTACAATTAAGAAACATTTATGCAAGCCTCCATTACAGAAACACCTGACGCGCTGCACGACGAAGCGCCGGTCAATTCACGCGGTAAAGTTGTCGTAGCTTCTCTGGTCGGTACGGCTATCGAGTTCTTCGATTTCTATATTTACGCCACCGCAGCGGTTATCGTCTTTCCGCATATTTTCTTTCCTCAGGGGGACGCCACGGTTGCGACGCTGCAGTCGCTGGCAACCTTTGCCATCGCCTTTGTCGCGCGGCCAATCGGCTCAGCGGTGTTTGGCCACTTTGGCGACCGCGTTGGTCGTAAAGCGACGCTGGTCGCTTCACTGCTGACGATGGGCGTCTCAACGGTGCTGATCGGCCTGCTGCCTGGCTATGAAACTATTGGCGTTGCCGCGCCACTGCTGCTGGCGCTGGCGCGCTTCGGTCAGGGGCTGGGACTGGGCGGCGAATGGGGCGGTGCCGCGCTGCTGGCAACGGAGAATGCGCCGGCGAAAAAGCGCGCGCTGTATGGATCGTTCCCCCAACTGGGCGCGCCGATTGGCTTTTTCTTTGCCAATGGTACGTTCCTGCTGCTCTCCTGGCTGCTGACCGACGAGCAGTTTATGCAGTGGGGCTGGCGCGTGCCGTTTATCCTTTCTGCAGTACTGGTGCTAATCGGCCTCTACGTGCGCGTCTCGCTGCATGAGAGTCCGGTTTTTGCCAAAGTGCAGAAGGAGCAGAAGCAGGTGCGTATGCCTATTGGCACGCTGCTGAGCAAACATATGACGGCGACCATACTCGGCACCTTTATCATGCTGGCGACCTACACGCTGTTCTATATCATGACCGTCTATTCGATGAGCTACGGCACCGCCCCGGCGCCGGTCGGACTGGGCTACTCGCGCAACAGTTTCCTGTGGATGCTGATGGTGGCGGTAATCGGATTTGGCGTGATGGTGCCCATTGCCGGTCTGCTGGCCGATCGTTTTGGTCGCCGCAGAACGATGATCACTATTACGCTGATGATTATCGCTTTTGCGCTGATGTTCCCGCTGCTGCTCGGCTCCGGCTCGCAGATTCTGGTGATGGGCTTTCTGCTGCTGGGCCTGAGCATTATGGGCCTGACGTTTGGCCCGATGGGTGCGCTGCTGCCGGAGCTGTTCCCGACCGAAGTGCGCTATACCGGTGCCTCTTTCTCTTATAATTTGTCATCCATTCTGGGAGCGTCCGTAGCACCCTATATCGCCACCTGGCTCAATGCAAACTATGGCCTGCAGGCAGTGGGTTTCTATCTTGCCGCCATGGCGGTGCTGACGCTGATTGCCCTGATCGCCTGTAAAGAGACGCGGCACCAGACGCTGTATGATGCGGCGTAAACGCGTATCCTGATGCAGCATAAAAACCCGGCCAGTCCGGGTTTTTTATTGCGTAATGCCGCGGGACGGTGCGGCGCGGGGTATATCGTACAGGGGCCGCATTTATGCGGCCCTTTGTACCAGGGCGCCATTAATGGCGCCCCTACAGGATATATCTCGTAGGGGCCGCATTTATGCGGCCCGTTGTGCCGGGACGGTGCGGCGTTGGGCGCCATTAATGGCGCCCCTACGGGAGGTGTGGCGCAATAAAAAACCCCGGCAGGCCGGGGTTTGATAAGGCTGAAAATTGTCGGTGGGAACTTAGCCAGCTACCGCGATACGTTTCATATCGGTCATGTAGCCACGCAGCTTGCGACCAACGGTTTCAATCGGATGCTGACGAATCGCTTCGTTAACGTCGCGCAGCTGTGCGTTATCAACCTGAGTGCCTTCTGTCGCTTTGCCCAGATCGCCCGGCTGCAGCGTGGTCATAAACTCCTCCAGCAGCGGTACAGCGGCGAATGAGAACAGGTAGTTGCCATACTCAGCGGTATCGGAGATCACCACGTTCATCTCATACAGGCGCTTACGTGCGATGGTGTTAGCAATCAGCGGCAGCTCATGCAGCGACTCATAGTATGCAGACTCTTCAATGATGCCGGCATCTACCATGGTTTCAAACGCCAGCTCAACGCCCGCTTTTACCATCGCGACCATCACCACGCCTTTGTCGTAGTACTCCTGCTCTTCGATTTTGCCCTCAAACTGTGGCGCATTTTCAAACGCCGTTTTACCGGTCTCTTCACGCCAGGTCAGCAGGTTTTTATCATCGTTCGCCCAGTCAGCCATCATACCGGAGGAGAATTCACCCGAGATGATATCATCCATATGCTTCTGGAACAGCGGAGCCATGATCGTTTTCAGCTGCTCAGAAAGCGCCCAGGCACGGATTTTTGCCGGATTAGACAGGCGATCCATCATCAGCGTAATACCGCCAAACTTCAGTGATTCAGTGATGGTTTCCCAGCCGAACTGGATCAGTTTTTCGGTATAGGCGACATCGTGCCCTTCAGCCACCAGCTTGTCGAAGCAGAGCAGCGAACCCGCCTGCAGCATACCGCACAGAATGGTCTGCTCACCCATCAGATCCGATTTTACTTCCGCTACAAAGGAGGATTCCAGCACGCCTGCGCGGTCACCGCCGGTAGCCGCAGCCCAGGCTTTCGCGATAGCCATGCCTTCGCCTTTCGGATCGTTTTCCGGGTGCACGGCGATAAGCGTCGGAACACCAAAACCGCGTTTATATTCTTCACGCACTTCTGTACCCGGGCACTTCGGTGCCACCATCACCACGGTGATGTCTTTGCGGATGGTTTCGCCCACTTCAACAATGTTAAAGCCATGCGAGTAGCCCAGCGCAGCGCCATCTTTCATCAGGGGCTGAACCGCCTTCACAACAGAAGAGTGCTGTTTGTCTGGCGTCAGGTTAACCACCAGATCCGCCTGCGGGATCAGCTCTTCATAGGTACCGACTTTAAAACCGTTTTCTGTTGCTTTGCGGAACGAGGCGCGCTTCTCTGCAATCGCTTCTGCACGCAGCGCATAGGCTACATCCAGCCCGGAGTCGCGCATATTGAGCCCCTGGTTCAGGCCCTGTGCGCCGCAGCCCACGATCACTACTTTTTTACCTTTCAGGAAGCTGGCGCCATCGGCGAACTCATCGCGCGCCATAAAGCGACATTTGCCCAGCTGCGCTAACTGATTGCGCAGGTTTAATGTGTTGAAGTAGTTAGCCATGGGGTACTCCGCATCAATGTTGTGTTTGCATTATTGTCTGATAGCGGCGCCTGTTTCAGCGCTGCGAATGACCCCATCATATGACAGGAAATCCATTGCTTAAATTGATATATTAACAACGTTACGTTGCAATTTTTGCAATACGAAATGTCAGGAGATCCCGGATGGATTTACGCGATTTAAAACTCTTTCTGCATCTGGCAGAAAGCTGCCATTTTGGCCGTACGGCACGCGCCATGCACGTCAGCCCCTCTACGCTGTCGCGCCAGATCCAGCGGCTGGAAGAGGATGTCGGCCATGCGCTGTTTCTGCGTGATAACCGCACCGTGACGCTGACGGAAGCGGGTGAGCGGCTGCGCCAGTTTGCCCAGCAGACGCTGCTGCAGTATCAGCAGCTGCGTCACGTCATGGATCTCAACGGCCCCTCGCTAAGCGGTGAGCTGCGTCTGTTCTGCTCGGTGACTGCCGCTTACAGCCATCTGCCGCCGATTCTCGATCGCTTTCGCGCTGAACATCCGCAGGTGGAGATCAAGCTCACGACCGGCGACGCGGCGGACGCCATTGAGATGGTGCAGTCTGGCGAGGCGGATCTGGCCATCGCCGGCCGGCCGGAGTCGCTGCCCGCCAGCATCGGCTTTACACCGCTGGGGCTGATCCCGCTGGTGCTGATTGCACCGGCGCTGCCCTGCCCGGTACGCAGCCAGGCCACGCAGACGGAGCCCGACTGGTCGCAGATCCCGTTTATTATTCCGGATCAGGGACCGGCGCGGCGCGGCATCGATCTCTGGTTCCGGCGCTATCGTCTCGCTAATCCGCAGATCTACGCTACGGTGGCGGGCCATGAGGCGATCATCTCTATGGTGGCGCTGGGCTGCGGAATTGCGCTGGTGCCGGATGTGGTGCTGGAGAACAGCCCTGAGCCGGTGCGAAACCGGGTTATGACGCTGGAGAACGTGGAGTCAGTGGCGCCGCTGCAGCTGGGCGTTTGCGTACAAAAAAAGCGGCTCGGGGAGCCGCTGATTCATGCATTCTGGCATCTGCTCTGATTACTGGCCGGCGAGAAAGAAACGGAACGCCGGATTATTCGCCTCATCGTGCCACTCGTAACCCAGTGCCGTCAGGTGAGTTTCAAAATCGGGTTCTTTATCATTCACTTCAAATGCCGCCAGCACGCGACCAAAATCGGTGCCGTGGCTGCGGTAGTGGAACAGTGAGATATTCCAGTGCGCGCCCAACGTCTGCAGAAACTTCAGCAGCGCGCCCGGCGCCTCCGGGAACTCAAAGCTGAACAGCCGCTCGCGCAGCGGTTTTGACGGACGCCCGCCGACCATATAACGCACATGCAGCTTGGCCATCTCATCATCAGAGAGATCCACCACCTGGTAGCCCCCTTCAGTAAGCTGACTGATGATCTCGCCGCGCTCTTCAAGGCCGCGCGTCAGACGCACGCCGACAAAGATGCAGGCGCTGTCCGCATCCGCATAGCGGTAGTTGAATTCCGTGACCGATCGGCCGCCCAGCGTCTGACAGAACGTCAGAAAGCTGCCCTGCTGCTCAGGAATGGTCACCGCCAGCAGCGCTTCCCGCTGCTCTCCCAGCTCGCAGCGTTCGGAAACATAGCGCAGGCCGTGGAAGTTGACGTTGGCGCCCGACAGCACGTGTGCCAGGCGCTCGCCTTTGATGTCGTGCTGCTGGATATACTTTTTCATTCCCGCCAGCGCCAGCGCACCTGAGGGTTCCGCCACGGCCCGCACATCCTCAAACAGATCTTTCATCGCCGCACAGATGGCATCGCTGTCAACGGTGATGATGTCGTCGAGATACTCCTGGCAGAGCCGGAAAGTTTCGCTGCCGATACGTTTCACCGCCACGCCCTCGGCAAACAGCCCGACGCGCGGCAGATCCACCGGCTCGCCCGCCGTCAGCGCAGCTTTCAGGCAGGCGGAGTCTTCAGACTCCACCGCGATGACTTTGATCTGCGGCATCAGCTGTTTAATCAGCACCGCCACGCCGGCTGCCAGCCCGCCGCCGCCAACCGGAACAAATACGCGATCAAGATGCGCATCCTGCTGCAGCAGCTCCATCGCCAGCGTGCCCTGCCCGGCAATCACCGCCGGATGGTCAAACGGCGGCACAAAGGTGTACCCCTGCTGCTGCGCCAGCTCAATCGCTTTGGCTTTCGCCTCATCGAAATTTGCGCCAAACAGAAAGGCTTCGCCGCCAAACGCCCGCACCGCATCGACTTTGATATCCGCCGTGGTGACCGGCATGACAATCAGCGATTTAATTCCCAGCGTGCTGGCTGAGAGTGCAACCCCCTGCGCGTGGTTACCGGCAGAAGCGGTCACCACGCCGCGCGCTTTCTGCTCTTCGTTTAATCCGGCGATCATCGCATAGGCACCGCGCAGCTTGAAGCTGTGCACCGGCTGCCGATCTTCACGTTTCACCAGAACGGTGTTGCCGAGCCTTGATGAGAGTTTCTCCATCTTCTGCAGCGGCGTTACCTGCGCAATTTCATAAACCGGCGCACGCAGAATGGCACGCAGGTATTCCGCGCCGCCAGGCGACGCAGACAGGGGTTGAGACTCAGCCATACCATCAGCCTCCCAGCTTCGACTTGTCGCGCACTGCGCCTTTATCCGCGCTGGTCGCCAGTGAGGCGTAAGCACGCAGCGCAAAAGAGACCTGACGTTCGCGATTATGCGGCGTCCAGGCGGCTTCTCCGCGCGCAGCTTCTTCTTCACGACGGGCGTGCAGCTCATTATCCGGTACCGCCAGCTTAATGCCGCGATTCGGGATATCGATCTCAATCAGATCGCCATCTTTTACCAGCGCAATGGTGCCGCCGCTTGCCGCTTCCGGCGAGGCGTGGCCGATAGAGAGGCCGGATGTGCCGCCAGAGAAGCGCCCGTCGGTGATCAGCGCGCAGCTTTTGCCAAGGCCCATCGACTTCAGATAGGTCGTCGGATAAAGCATCTCCTGCATGCCCGGCCCCCCTTTTGGCCCTTCGTAGCGAATGACGACGACATCACCGGCCACCACTTTACCGCCCAGGATCGCTTCAACGGCATCATCCTGGCTTTCATAGACTTTAGCCGGCCCTTTAAAGGTCAGGATCTCTTTATCGACGCCCGCCGTTTTAACGATACAGCCATCTTCTGCCAGGTTACCGTACAGAACCGCCAGGCCGCCATCCTGTGAGTAGGCGTGTTCGCGCGTACGGATACAGCCCTCAGCGCGATCGTCATCCAGCGTGTCCCAGCGACAGCTTTGCGAGAAAGCCTGCGTGGTGCGGATGCCCGCCGGACCGGCGCGGAACATATCTTTTACGGCCTGGTCCTGCGTCAGCATGATGTCGTACTGATCCAGCGTTTCACGCATCGTCTGCTGCAGAATATTGCGCGCGCTGGTGTCAATCAGGCCAGCCCGATCCAGCTCGCCAAGAATACCGATTACGCCGCCGGCGCGGTGCACATCTTCCATATGATATTTCGGAGTGCTGGGCGCCACTTTACACAGCTGCGGTACTTTACGTGACAGGCGGTCGATATCGGAGATATTGAAGTCGATCTCGCCCTCCTGCGCCGCCGCCAGCAGATGCAGTACGGTATTGGTGGAGCCGCCCATGGCGATATCCAGCGTCATGGCGTTCTCAAATGCTGCTTTGGTCGCGATATTACGCGGCAGCATATTGGCGTCATCCTGCTCGTAGTAGCGTTTGGTCAGGCTCACAATGCGTTTACCGGCATTGATGAACAGCGCTTTACGATCGGCGTGGGTGGCCAGCAGCGAGCCGTTGCCCGGCTGTGACAGGCCCAGCGCTTCTGTCAGGCAGTTCATGGAGTTAGCGGTAAACATTCCGGAGCAGGAGCCGCAGGTTGGGCAGGCTGAGCGCTCAATCTGCTCACTGTCGGCGTCGCTGACGTTGGGGTTCGCCCCCTGAATCATCGCATCTACCAGATCCAGCTTGATGATCTGGTCGGAGAGTTTGGTTTTCCCCGCTTCCATCGGGCCGCCGGAGACAAAGATCACCGGAATGTTGAGGCGCAGTGCCGCCATCAGCATGCCCGGGGTGATTTTGTCGCAGTTGGAGATACAGACCATCGCATCCGCGCAGTGGGCGTTGACCATATACTCTACGGAGTCGGCGATCAGCTCACGTGACGGAAGTGAATACAGCATGCCGCCATGTCCCATGGCGATACCATCATCTACCGCGATGGTGTTGAACTCTTTTGCCACACCGCCCGCTGCTTCAATCTGCTCTGCAACCAGCTTGCCGAGGTCGCGCAGGTGCACGTGCCCTGGTACAAACTGTGTGAATGAGTTCACTACCGCAATAATCGGCTTGCCGAAATCATCATCGGTCATTCCGGTGGCGCGCCACAGGGCACGGGCACCCGCCATATTACGGCCGTGGGTGGTGGTGGCTGAACGGTACTTAGGCATGCTCTATTTACTCCAGTCTGAAAAATGACGCGGGCGCTGCTGCCCCCGCGCTGATCTCTTGTTACGGATTAACCTGATCCAGCCAGCCATATTTATCTTCGGTTTCGCCGGTAAACAGGCCAAAGAACGCTTTCTGAATTCGGGTGGTCACCGGACCACGCTTGCCTTCGCCGACCTGAATGCCGTCAACGCTGCGCACCGGGGTGATTTCAGCAGCGGTGCCTGACATGAAGATCTCATCGGCCAGATAGAGCGACTCGCGTGACAGCACCTGCTCGCGCACTTCAATACCGAGATCGTGCGCCAGCTTGATAATTGCATCACGGGTGATGCCTGGCAGAGCGGAAGAGGTAAACGGCGGCGTAAACAGGATGCCATCTTTGACTTCAAACAGGTTTTCGCCTGCGCCTTCAGAGATGTAGCCCTGCGTATCCAGCGCGATCCCTTCCTGATAGCCGTGGCGGCGTGCTTCGCTGCCCACCAGCAGGGAGGAGAGATAGTTACCGCCCGCTTTGGCTGCGGTAGGCAGTGTGTTAGGCGCCACGCGATTCCACGAAGAGACCATGGCGTTGATACCCTGCTCCAGCGCTTCCGGACCGAGGTAGGCTCCCCACGGGAAAGCCGCAATAATCACGTCAGTGGTAAAACCGTCCGGCGGGTTAACGCCCAGGCCTACATCGCCGACAAACGCCAGCGGGCGGATATAGGCACTCTTCAGATTGTTAACGCGGATCACTTCGCGGCAGGCTTCCATCAGCTCATCGACGCTGGCTTTGATGGGAAAACGATAGATTTTTGCGGAGTCGTGCAGACGCTGCATATGTTCACGGTGACGGAACACTACCGGGCCTTTGTGCGAGTCGTAGCAGCGTACGCCTTCAAACACGGAAGTGCCGTAATGCAGTGCGTGAGACATAACGCTGACCTTGGCGTCTTCCCACTTAACCATCTCTCCGTTGAACCAAATAAAGTCTGCTTTCTTCGTACTCATCGTTATGTCCTTTGGCGACTAAGCGCGGATTTGTTGTGTTGTCTGCTGCTGGATCTCGACACAGGCGACATCCAAAAGTTTGCGTAACTGAGAAGACAGTAAATCGACTGAGCGCTGGCTGGCAACGGTCATTTCGATATTAGTATTGTCTGCGTTGCTGGCGGAGCCCATATTCATCGCGCAGACCTGAAAGCCGCGGTGGCGAACAACGCGTAAAATGCGCTCCAGCACTTCCGGGCGAAAACGGGCTTCAATTGATAACTGATGCTGATTCATATGCTCTTCTCCATCATGTTTGCGTTGCTGGCACCCGGCGGGACCAGTGGCCAGACGTTTTCATGCTCATCAATCGAAACATGCAGGAAATAAGGTCCTTCGCTGTTCAGCAGAGCATCAATCGCGGCGTCAACTTCATCTTTACGGCTGATACGCTGGCCTGGAATATCAAACGCGCGGGCCAGCATCAGAAAATCGGGGTTATCGGTCAGGATGGTCTCGCTATAGCGGCCATCGAAAAACAGCTGCTGCCACTGGCGCACCATGCCCAGCCGCTGGTTATCCAGCAGCAGAATTTTTACCGGCAGCTGTTTGCGTTTAATCGTGCCCAGCTCCTGAATGTTCATCATGACGGAACCATCACCGGAGACGCAGATTACCGTATCATCAGGGCGGGCAATCTGCGCCCCCACGGCTGCCGGCAGACCAAATCCCATGGTGCCGAGACCGCTGGAGGTGATGAAATTTTCCGGCGCGCTGAACTGCATATGCTGCGCGGTCCACATCTGATGCTGACCCACATCGGTGGTCACAACCGTACTGTCCGGTTTGCGATCGGAAACCTGCTTCAGCAGCAGCGGTGCGTAAATAGCGTCACCGGGATGATCGTAGCGCCAGCTAAACTCCGCTTTCATCGCGCGGACTTCCTGACGCCATGCATCGATCTGCAGAGGCATACTCAGCGCGGGCAGTATCTGCCGGAGGTCGCCCGGCAGCGAAACATGAGCACGGCGCAGTTTGTTCAGCTCCGCCGGATCGATATCGATATGAATAACGCTGGCATGCGGGGCGAAGGTATCCAGCTTGCCGGTCACGCGGTCATCAAAGCGGGCGCCTACTGCAATCAGCAAATCGCACGACTGTACGGCAAGGTTGGCCGCTTTAGTGCCGTGCATGCCCAGCATCCCGAGATAAAGCTCGCTGCTGCTCTCTGCACAGCCAAGCCCTTTCAGGGTTGAGACGACCGGGATGCCGCTTTCTTTTGCCAGCGCACGCAGTGCCGGTACCGCCTGCGCCATACCCACGCCACCCCCTACATAGAGGATGGGTTTTGCCGCACGTGCCATTAAGGCGCGCGCGTCATCAATGTGCTGCGGCGAATGGGAAAGGGTCTCCTCAACCGGCAGCAGATGGGGCGTCAGTTCCGCGCTGGCAATCTGGATATCTTTTGGGATATCAACCAGTACCGGCCCCGGGCGTCCCGACTGCGCGATAGCAAAGGCTTCGGCCATCACTGAAGGCAGATCGTCAAGCGATTCAACCAGAAAACTGTGTTTGGTGCAGGCCAGCGACAGCCCAAGGACGTCAATCTCCTGAAAAGCGTCGGTTCCCATCACAGCGGATGAAACCTGTCCGGTGATGGCTACTACGGGAACAGAATCCATCATCGCATCCGCCAGGCCAGTGATCAGGTTAGTGGCTCCCGGACCAGAGGTTGCGATGCAGACGCCGGTTTTACCCGTAGCACGGGCATAGCCGATAGCCGCTATCACCGCGCCCTGCTCATGACGGCACAACAGATGTTCTACGCCGCCATCATATAGCGCATCGTACACGGGCATGATAGCGCCGCCAGGATAACCGAACACGGTATCAACGCCCTGCGCGCGTAATGCCTGAACTACCCATTGTGCACCTGTCATGGTTATTCTCCTGTAATCCTGTGAGAACAACAGAATTTTATGCTACTGCTCATAATCTGCTCCTCGCTAATCAGCTGATAGTTTGTCTGGTCAAAAAAAAACCCCCGGACCTTTCGGTGCGGGGGTTTTTGGGATTTCAGACTTGATTTTTAAGCCTTTCTTTCTCCAGACGCAGCCCCGCACGGTGGGTTAATAATCACCACCACGCTAATCACGACTAGGCTAATCACGGATAGAAGGGCTTTCATACGTTGTCTTTTTTTCACTTGTTCGAAGTAATGCCTACAGAGTTATCATAGTTACCTGGTCATTTACAATAATTTTCATCAGCCAATTTTTCGCGGTTCTGATGCAATCATCGTTATCACCTTGTAAAAACTAGGTTATTCAGATTTGTGATAAATATTCATCACGCCCGGCGCGTAATTGCATAATGCTTAGCGGAAGAGATCGCTCATTTTTGGCGAAAACAGTGAAACAATAGAGAAAAATATGGAATAAGGCGGTCAAAATGGCACAACCGGGATCGCAGATAGCGCGCTGAGGAGCAAGGATAGAGGCAACAAGGAGGGGTGATGTCTTTATCTAAAGTTCTGACCCGTGCGGCACTGGGAATCGAAGCGCCGCTGGTAACCGTCGAGGTTCATATCAGTAATGGATTGCCTGCGCTGACGCTGGTCGGCCTGCCTGAAACCACGGTTAAGGAGGCTCGCGAACGGGTACGCAGCGCTATTATTAATAGCGGATTCAGCTTTCCGGCCAAACGTATCACCATCAATCTGGCGCCTGCTGACCTGCCTAAGGAGGGTGGTCGCTACGATCTGCCGATTGCTATCGCGCTTCTCGCAGCCTCAGAACAGCTGCCAGGGGATAAACTTACGCGCTATGAGTTCCTGGGTGAGCTGGCGCTTAACGGCGCGCTCTGTGGCGTGCAGGCCGCAATTCCGGCCGCTATGGCAGCGCTCAGAGCCGGCCGCCAGATGATTGTTGCTGAACAGAATCAGCAGGATGTGGGATTAATCCAGCAGGGCGAAACGCTGACCGGCGTGCATCTTAGTGAAATATGCGCTTTTCTGCACAATCAGACCACGCTCAGAGTGGCGCAGACCGTTGCCGAAGAGGCCACGGACTCACCGCAGGATCTGCGTGACGTTATTGGTCAGCAGCAGGGACGACGCGCGCTGGAGATTGCAGCAGCAGGCGGACATAATCTGCTGCTGCTCGGACCACCCGGTACAGGCAAAACGATGCTGGCGACGCGTCTGCCGGGCATTATGCCCCCGCTGGACGACGGTGAAGCGCTGGAGTGTGCGGCAATTGCCAGCCTGGTCAGCAATGGTGAACAGCGCGCTCAGTGGCGCAAGCGCCCTTTCAGGGCACCTCATCACAGCGCCTCACTCTATGCGCTGGTTGGCGGAGGCTCTATACCCCGCCCGGGTGAAATATCACTGGCACACAATGGCGTACTGTTTCTGGATGAGTTACCGGAATTTGATCGCCGCGTCCTTGATGCGCTGCGTGAACCTATTGAATCAGGCGAAATTGCGCTCTCCCGTACGCGGGCTAAAGTGACTTATCCTGCGCGCTTTCAGCTGATAGGCGCAATGAACCCCAGCCCCACCGGGCATTACCAGGGCAATCACAACCGCTGTTCACCACAGCAGGTACTGCGTTATCTCAGCCGGTTGTCAGGGCCCTTTCTGGACCGCTTTGATTTATCGCTTGAGATCCCGCTGCTGCCAGGCGGAACCCTGAGTCAGCAGGCTGTCACCGGCGAGAGCACTGCACAGGTCAGGGAACGGGTGCTGGCAGCCAGAGCACGACAGCAGGCGCGCGCCGGCAAAATTAATGCCCATCTTACTAATGCGGAGATCGCACGCGACTGTGCGTTGTTACAGGCTGATGCAGAGTGGCTGGAAGGAATACTTAATACGCTGGGTTTGTCGGTGCGTGCATGGCAGCGCATCCTGAAAGTGGCCAGAACCATCACCGATCTTGCCGGGGAAACACAGATAGTACGGCCACATCTGCAGGAAGCGGTGAGCTACCGCAGTATCGATCGTTTAATGATTTATCTGCATAAGACGCTGGAATAAAAACGGGGCCGTTCATAGCCCCGTTTTATCAGTCATCACTGTCGCTGAAATCTTCAACCGTATCCATCTGCGGCTTGCCACCCGAGAGGGTGTGAAAGCGCTTAGGACGCTTGATGCGGGCGATATACTTAGACCAGACGCGCTCTGCTTCGGTCAGCGGCTCACGTTGTCCGCGGCACACTTCAAGAAACGACCGCTCTTCTTCTGTTACCGGTTCGCGTTTTGCCAGATCAAGCTCATTAAAAGCGTATCCGTGACGCTCCAGAAGCTGGGCTTCTTTAATGGTGAAATCACCGTGACGTGAAAATCCACGTGGATAATGTTTGTTATCGAAGAAACGATTTGTTGTTGCGAAGCTTTCCGCCATTTTACACGCTCCTGATTCTCATATGGCCGTGCTATTTATGGCGCGGAGTATTAGATAGGCTTGACAGAGTGTAAAACAAAACATTTAAATCAGTACGACAAACAAATTTTGGGAGAATAGTGTGGATACGGAATTACTGAAAACTTTTCTGGAGGTGAGCAGAACGCGTCATTTTGGACGTGCTGCGGAGGCGCTGTACCTTACGCAATCTGCTGTCAGTTTTCGCATCCGTCAATTGGAAAACCAGCTGGGCGTAAATCTCTTTACCCGCCATCGTAATAACATCCGCCTGACTTCAGCAGGTGAGCGGTTATTACCTTATGCGGAAAGCCTGATGAGTACCTGGCTGATGGCAAAGAAAGAGGTTTCGCATACGCAGCAGCATCATGAGCTCTCAATCGGTGCCAGCGCTTCCCTGTGGGAGGCTTATCTCACGCCCTGGCTTCAGACGCTCTATGAGAACCGTGAGAGCCTGCATATGGAAGCCCGTATTGCCCAGCGTCATCTGCTGGTTAAACAGCTGCATGAGCGGCAGCTTGATCTGCTAATCACCACGGAAGCGCCAAAAATGGATGAGCTGACCAGCCAGCAGATTGGTCATATTTCACTTGCTCTGTTCCGGGCGCGTAAAACGGAAAAACGCGAGAAGTATGATTATATCAAACTGGAATGGGGCGCAGATTTTCATCAGCATGAGAGCTATTTGTCGAGTGATGATGTTCCGGTGTTAACCACGACATCGGCACATGTAACGCGGGAACTGTTACACACTACCGGGGCCTGTGCTTTCTTACCCGATTCCTGGCAGGGGATATATAACGATATTGTGCCGATCCCCGATACACCGGTAGCGGTGCGCCCGCTATATGCCGTCTGGCTGCAGAATAGCGATCAGCAAACGCATATTCGTCAGCTGCTTAAATTTCCGGTTCTGACGCATTGAGATAGCAGATTGAGAAGGGTCTGAAGCTGTGAAAGCGGGCGCAGACTCTTTATTTTTTGAAAGGATGCAAAAAGATCCTGAATTTCAGGCAAAAAAAATCCTTTGCCGAAGCAAAGGATTGTTTTCTGGCAGGGGCGGAGGGACTCGAACCCCCAACACCCGGTTTTGGAGACCGGTGCTCTACCAATTGAACTACGCCCCTAAATAGGGTGGCGGAACGGACGGGGCTCGAACCCGCGACCCCCTGCGTGACAGGCAGGTATTCTAACCAACTGAACTACCGCTCCACCGATTCTTTACTGCCCTCAGGACCGCGCCTGAAGCCAGGTGTTTCGC
>NZ_POWL01000006.1:0-152805 GCF_002928325.1 Pantoea sp. ICBG 1758 | reverse complement strand
ACTATATCGTTGGGTATTACAGCGCGCTCAGGCCGCATGAATATAACTGTGGGTTACCACCAAACGAATCGGAAAACCGATACTGGAAAAACTCTAACGCGGTGGCCAGTTTTAGTTGACCACTTCAGTATACAGTTATCAATGCCATAACTTACGGGTAATGACTCCAACTTACTGATAATGTTTTATGTTCAGATAATGCCCGATAACTTTGTCATGCAACTCCTCCGATTTTGAGAATGACAGTGACTTCCTGCTCAGCCTTGCCAGATGCTGCCTCAGATTCAGGTTATGCTGCTCAATTCGCTGCGTATATTGCTTGCTTATAACGTGCAGCTTTCCCTTAAGGCGTGATTCATACAGCGGCTAGCCGTCCGTCATCCATATCACCACGTCAAAGGCCGACGGTAGGTTCATAAGACGTTCCAGCATGGCCATAGTGCGTTCTCCGAATACACGGGCCACAACTGTCCTGCGTATCCTGTCATACGTGTAAAACAGCCAGCGCTGGCGTGATTTCGCACTGACCTAGCCCCACTGTTCATCCATTTCAGCGCAGACAATGACGTCACCCCCGGTTGTATACCCGAGGTTACTGACTGTGGCCCGAGTTTTTCAAATGGCGGAAAATGGTGTTGAGGCCCACGTCCATAATGCGCTGAGGGCCGGCATCCGACGCCATTCATGACCATATCAATAATCTTCTGGTGTGTACCGAGCTGAGAAGCGGTGTAACTAAACTGCAGTTACCATGTTTTACAGCAGTGAGAGCAGAGATAGCGCTGATGTCCGGCAGTGCTTATACCGTTACGCACCACACCTTCAGTAGCTGAACGGGAGGGACAACTGATGGCAAGAGAAGCCACTGGAGCAATTCAAAAAACACCATCGTGCACTAAATCAGTAAGTTGGTAGCATTACCAGCTTTTGAGTGTAAAAGTTTGGACTTTAGGCTTGAAGCTGGTCACAAAGCTGATGTATCTCCTTTCAGCCTGAATATTCCTGACATGATGCTTACAAATATTTAACAACCTAATATATAAAATGATTTTCAGCTTCGGGTCTGTATTAATGCATGTAACGCATCAGTGCATGAGTTTATTGCGCTTATTAACTCTATTTTTCTGATCCAGTCTTTCGTGACAGGCGCAACGATAAAGCGCCCATGACAACTGGAGATTCTGATGCATTCCTTTACCTCACCCATGACCACCCGTTCGCGTATCAGTGCCATACTGCGCGTGACATCCGGTAACTTTCTGGAGCAGTTCGATTTTTTTCTCTTTGGCTTCTACGCCACCTATATCGCCCATACCTTTTTTCCGGCCAGCAGTGAGTTTGCCTCACTGATGATGACCTTTGCCGTCTTTGGCGCCGGTTTTCTGATGCGTCCTATCGGCGCCATTGTACTTGGCGCGTACATCGATAAAGTGGGCCGTCGTAAAGGGCTTATCGTCACGCTCTCTATCATGGCGGCGGGCACATTCCTGATTGTACTGATCCCCTCTTATCAGAGTATCGGCCTCTGGGCACCCCTGCTGGTGCTGACCGGCCGTCTGCTGCAGGGTTTTTCAGCAGGCGCTGAGCTGGGCGGTGTTTCGGTCTATCTTGCTGAAATTGCCACGCCGGGACGAAAAGGGTTTTACACCAGCTGGCAGTCTGGCAGTCAGCAGGTTGCCATTATGGTTGCAGCCGCAATGGGCTTTGCCCTGAACGCTGCGCTGGAGCCGGGTGAAATCAGCAGCTGGGGCTGGCGTATCCCGTTCCTGTTTGGCTGCCTGATCGTGCCGTTTATCTTTATTCTGCGTCGCAAGCTGGAAGAGACGCAGGAGTTTACCGCGCGCCGTAAACATCTGGCGATGGGTGAGGTATTTAAAACGCTGCTGAGCAACTGGCCGGTTGTGATTGCGGGCATGCTGATGGTGGCGATGACCACTACCGCGTTCTATCTGATCACGGTTTACGCGCCCACCTTCGGCAAAAAAGTATTGATGCTCAGCGCATCAGATAGTCTGCTGGTCACGCTGCTGGTGGCCATTTCTAACTTTCTCTGGCTGCCGGTGGGCGGTGCCCTGTCTGACCGCTTTGGCCGTAAGCCAGTGCTGGTCGCGATGACGCTGCTGGCGCTGGCAACCGCTTACCCGGCGCTGACCATGCTGGCGGCGGTACCAAGCTTCTCTATGATGCTGACGGTACTGCTGTGGCTCTCCTTCATTTACGGCCTCTATAACGGCGCTATGATCCCTGCTCTGACCGAGATCATGCCAGCCGAAGTGCGCGTGGCGGGCTTTTCACTGGCTTATAGCCTGGCGACCGCGGTCTTTGGCGGCTTTACGCCGGTTATCTCCACTGCGCTGATTGAGTATACCGGTGATAAAGCGTCGCCAGGCTACTGGATGAGCTTTGCCGCAATTTGCGCGCTGCTCGCCACGCTCTATCTCTATCGTCGTCGCGCACTGACGCTGCAAACCGCACGCTAACAGGGAATGAAATAATGTATAAACCGATTCTGAGCCTTACTGCAATCATGCTCGCTTCGTTCAGCACCAGCGTGCTGGCGCAGGATGTCAGCGTGATGATCTCCGGCGGCTTTAAAGCTGCACTGGAAAAACTGGCACCCGTCTATGAAAAACAGAGCGGTAACCATCTGGTAGTTATCCCCGGCCCCTCTATGGGGAAGACGCCGCAGGCCATCCCGAACCGCCTGGCGCGCGGTGAACAGGCTGATGTGGTGATTATGGTCGGTGATGCGCTGACGCATCTGCAGCAGGATAAGCGCATTGCCGCCGGCACCCGCCAGGAGCTGGCAGACTCGCCGATTGGTATCGTGGTAAAGCAGGGCGATCCGCTGCCGGCGATTAAAACCGATGCTGAGCTGCGTACGACACTGCTTAGCGCAAAGTCTGTTGCCTATTCAGACAGCGCCAGCGGCCGCTATGTCAGTAATGAGCTGTTTAAAAAGCTGGGGATCGATCGGGAGATGCAGACAAAAGCGCAGATGGTGGAGCGCATTCCGGTCGCCTCGCAGGTGGCGCAGGGACGTTACGCCATTGGCTTCCAGCAGGTCAGCGAGCTGCTGCCGGTGCCGGGTGTCAGTTTTGCCGGTGAGCTGCCGGCAAATGTGCAGTACATTACCCGCTTCGCCGGCGCGGTAACGGTAAACGCGCAGCATCCCGATGAAGGTAAAGCGCTTCTGAGTTTCCTGGCCTCTCCGCAGGCGCAGAAAATTGTGACCGCAACCGGTATGCACAGCGTAACCGCGACCGCTAAGCAGGGTGATACTGTTCAGTAATGAGCTTCTCCAGCTCGGCGGCAACGTATGACTGAATACGGCCACGACGGCGAATCAGACCCACGGATCGGGTCACCACCGGATGCGTCAGCGGTATCTGCGCCAGTAAGGAGTGCCCTGAGGAGGGCATCGACATCGCCGGCACTGCCGCAATACCAATGCCCGCCTCGACCATGCCTAACAGGGTAGTGACGTGGCGCGTTTCACAGATGCTGGGCCGGGCCGGAATGATATGCGCCAGCGCCTGGTCGAGCAGGGAGCGGTTACCTGATACCTTATCCAGCCCGATATACTCCTGCTGAAAATACTCCTCCCAGCTCAGTGATGATCGGCGCGTCAGCGGGTGTTCGTGCCGGCAGGCCGCAACATACACATCCTCTTCCAGCGGTAAAAATTCAATGGCCGGCGGCAGGCTTTTCGCAAAACAGATCCCGAAATCCGCCTGGCCGCTGCTGACCGCCTCAATAACATTGCCCACGCTACTGTCGATAATTTTGACCCGCACCCGCGGATAGCGTGCGCGAAAGCGCCGGATCACTTCAGGCATAAAGTAGTACGCAGCCGAAGGCACTGTCGCGACCGTCACCAGACCGGTGCGCTCCTGGCTTACCTGATTGATGTCAGCCAGTACCGCTTCCACGTTTGCCAGCAGCTGTTCAGATCGCTCAGCAAAGCTCTGGCCATAGAGCGTCAGCGTAACGCGACGCGTTGTGCGGTCAAAAAGCCGCGTGCCGAGCGCCGCTTCCAGTTTTTCAATCCGGCGGCTCAGCGCAGATTGCGACAGGCAGATCGACTCTGCTGCCAGGCGAAAGTTGCCATATTCCACCAGCGCGCGGAACGCATAGAGGTCATTAAGATCAAAATTCACGGGCATCAGGCAGCATCCTTTCAGGCAGTGCAGGGTAAGGTATCGGCCGGCACGGGCGTACCGGAAACGGATACAGCAATATGATTGCGCCCGGCTTACAGAGGCAGACGGCATACCTTACTGGTTTAGTACCGGGGACCCGCTGCTTTTAACGAATTATGTGATTCAGATCCCATTCCGAAAATCGCTCCTATACTCATACCTTTCTTTACACAGCAACGTGCTGTGTGTGCCATTTAAACAGGGATGCAGCTATGCAAAACTCTTCTCAAGACTCGCCGGACGACGGCGGCGCGCTTAATTTCACCGTTCAGCAACGACTGTTTTTTGTGGTGCTGGTGGCCACAATGGGAGCCCTCGCATACGGCTATGACACCGGAATTATTTCCGGCGCACTGCCCTATATGACACTACCTGCCGCACAGGGCGGGCTTAACCTTACGCCTTTTACCGAAGGGCTGGTGACATCCTCCCTGACGTTTGGCTCCGCGGTAGGTGCGTTTCTCAGCGGTTACGTTTCCGATCGCTTTGGCCGCCGTATTACGCTGCGCAGTCTGGCGCTGCTGTTTGTCGCCGGCGCCTTTGGTACCACGGTAGCCCCCGATATTGAAATCATGGTGGTAATGCGGTTTATACTCGGCATTGCCGTGGGCGGCGGTTCATCGACCGTGCCGGTGTTTATCGCTGAGATCGCAGGACCCAAGCGTCGTGCGCCGCTGGTAAGCCGCAATGAGCTGATGATTGTTTCAGGCCAGCTGCTGGCTTATATCGTCAGCGCGGCGATGAGTCTGCTGCTGCACGATCCGAAAATGTGGCGCTATATGCTGGCGCTGGCAATGGTACCGGGCGTACTGCTGTTTATCGGCACTTTCTTTGTCCCGGCGTCGCCGCACTGGATGGTCGCGGAGGGCCGCCTCAGTGAAGCGATGCGCATCATGCGTAAGCTGCGCGAAAACCCGCGCGAAATTAAAGCTGAAATGAAAGAGATGCGCGAAAACGCCCGTATGGCACGACAGGGGCCCGCGGCGCGTGAACTGCTGAAAGAGAAGTGGATTGTCCGTCTGCTGCTGATGGGCTGCGGCATGGGCATTGTGCTGCAGTTTACCGGCGTCAACGCCTTTATGTACTACACGCCGATTATCCTGAAGAGTACCGGCATGGGAACCAGCGCCTCGATTGCTGCGACCATCGGCAATGGTGTGGTTTCCGTACTGGCGACGTTTGCCGGTATCAAGGCAATCAGTCACTTTGGCCGACGCAAAATGCTGATGACCGGGTTATGTATTGTGATTGCAATGCAGCTGGCGCTGGGCGCGGTGCTGGTATTTATGCCGAACAGCATGACGCAGAGCCTGCTGGCGCTCGCCTGTATTCTGGTATTTCTGTTCTTTATGCAGATGTGCATTTCACCGGTATACTGGCTGCTGATGTCAGAACTCTTTCCAATGCAGGTACGCGGCGTACTGACCGGCTCGGCGGTGGCTTTTCAGTGGATCTGTAATGCGGCAGTGGCCTTTGCCTTTCCGCCTCTGCTGTCGCTGGTGGGTAACAACGCCTTCTTTATTTTTGCCGCTATCAATGTCGGATCGCTGATTTTTGTCGCGCTGGTGCTGCCGGAAACGCGTGGCAAGTCACTGGAGCAGATTGAAGCGCACATGCGGGAACGGTTTGGTGACAAGCGCCAGGAAACGGCGCCTGCAAACTAACCCCTTATGACTCTGCTGCTGTCCGTGCCGCTTTCGCGGCGCGGCGGCAGCGTTCAGAGCAGTACTGTACCTCGTCCCAGTTTTTCTCCCACTTTTTGCGCCACGTCATGGGTTTGTGACACTGTTTACAGTAGCGCACAGGCAGAGCCTGTTTGTTACCTTTAAAATCTTTCACGCGTGATCTCCCTGTAGTTACCCTTTACTGCGCTGGCGGATAGTAATCCGGTATTGATGCGTAGTTATTATTGATAGTATTTATAAATAACGCTTTGATACTCTTTTATATTTGGTTGGGGCAGTCGCTAAAGAATGGCTAAAAAATATTTGTCTGACAGAGTGCGCCGTCAATTTGAGAAATATATCAGGCTTCAGGAAGTCTGCTTTGATTCAAGCCTCGTTAATATCATAGAAGCTCAGGGAAAATGCTCAGGTGACGCAATGAAGAACAACAACACGCCTGCGCCGCATAATGCGGTCTTCAAAACATTTCTCTCTCACCAGCAGACTGCGCGGGACTTTATGAAGCTACATCTGCCGCCTGCGCTGTTCGCGATTTACGACCCCTCGACGCTCAGGCTGGAGTCCGGCAGTGATGCACGCACTGGTAATATATATGCTCCAGGCGGGTGCCCCCCCCCGATGCAGGCGGCTTTATCCGCTAACTGGCGCAGCGGGTACCACAACATGCAGATGAACTGATGACGATTGCACAGCAGCTTGAGCAGAGAGGCCGTCAGGAAGGTCGTCTGGAGGAACGAGAAGAAGGTTTACGGGAGGGCGTGCAGGAAGACAGCCTCGAGATCGCCCACAATCTGTTAAAGAATGGTTTGAATATTCAGTCTGTTATGAGTGCAACTGGTCTGACTGATGAGATGAAGAGCTGAAGCAGTCTTGTCACTAAATAGCTGGAAATGGTCAAAATTAGCCAAAGTGATTTAATATAAAAAACACCACCCAGTTCGTATAATGCTATTTATGTTAAAGAGCATTCTACACGACGCGTTTACCGAGAGTTAAATACTGTTTAGTCAGCTGGCTGATTGTGTTTTTATACATGCCATGCTGATAGACAGCCCTGAATACCAGCGCGTTTACTGTTAAACATGGGGAATGATCATAGAGCCATCTTAACCAAAGATATCAGGGGATGCAGCAAGCTGATGGGGCACTAGAAGGAGGAGACCACCGACATCTATATGCAGGTGTTTGCGCTGGACGTGGCGGCCGACAATCAGGTGCAGTTCACGTGGGAAGCGGGCGACGCACGGCAGCTGCTGCTCAGTGCGGGTCGTCACGGCTGATCCGTTTCGGCCGCAGCACCAGGGTTGACTGACTCCGCCGATGGTTTACTCTGCGTACGTCAAAAGGATACGCAGAGGAGGGAATCATGGACGAGCTGAAGAAAAAGTTTGAGGTGGCGGAGAAGGCGATTTCCGTTCTGACAAAAGCCTCTTTAGGATTAGGTAGCGCTATTTTCCTGTTTTACTGCATGATGAACGGCGGTTTTCCCGACGGGCTCTCACTGTCGGACAGCCTGCGCATACTTTATATCTTCACAGTGTTTTCTGCAGGTACGCTCGTCTTTTATTTCTTCCTGATGTGTCTGGGTCTGTCCATTTGTCACCTGCTTTTCCGGCTGACAGGTTACTCTTTGATAGAACAGGTCCTGCTGAGAATGTCAGACACAGGCTACACTTCAGGGCAACGAATGAGGTCGGTGCGCAAAGGCCCCTCTGAATTTTACCGGACCGGGAAAAGGCAACGTCAATTTATTCATCACGTGGTTTTCCCGCCCATTGCCACTATTTTCCACAGCATTTCGATGTTAACCGTTATTTTAATTATTACCCAGATCCATCATGACAAGGTGCTGTGGTACTTCCGTCTTGTTATATCGGCTATAGGGCTGGCAGTATGGTTCGTCATACTGGACTTCAACCGGCAACGTAGGGGGCAGCTTAAGTTTGTTCTGCCCGCAGAAAATGCAGTGGAAAGGGCAAAGAAGGATATCAGAACAGGTAATGTGACCCTTTCAATTGTGATACCGATTGCTGTGACAATGCTTCTTGGACTCTTTAGTGATTCCGCTGAACGAACCATGAAAGCTCTTGGATTTCGGCACGACAGCGCGACTGTATACGTCAAAAAGGAATGGAGTTCCGTGCTTACACGCCACGGAGTCAAAGGCAGTGAAGCTGAGCTGCCACCCTATGCCTTACGTTACGATAACGTTACCGTGGCCCTCTATTCGTTCGGTACGTCGGTTACGTTGCAGTTTCATGGTGATAAAGAACTACGCGCACAGACGCTTCGCGTGCCGGCCACTGAGGTACTTATCGATCCTCTTCATTCTTCCGAGGGTTCGAAAGCTGTAGCTTCTGTCAACTGAACGACACGGCATAGCTGCCGCTATGCCTGCTGGCTGCGAATATAGAGTTCATTAACCCAGGGAGAATGTCTGCCCTCTTTATAAATCATGTGCAACTCAGTGCGGGGACGGGTAACACCTACATAAAACAGTCGCCGTGCCTCACGGAGGGCGTTATCTGAAACGAAATCACGTTTACCCGGGAAATCATAGTCATTGACCCCATACATTATGGCCACATCAAACTCGCGCCCTTTTGCACTATGAAGCGTGCTAAGGGTGACACGCCCGGTGCCTTCCAATTTACCGGCGAAAACGGTAAGAGCCATATCCAGTCCTGAAGCAGGATCGGTTCGGTTAAGCAATTCAGTCACGACGAGCCATTCCGGCTGCGGGTTCTGCGCGATGACCCGCCAGTCGGAAATAAGTTCTTTATCGAACCGCTGAAGCCACTCATGGGCGGTGTGATTTTCATCAATGCCGCTTCGTAAAAATGTGATGAGCTGTAGGGTCAGAATTTGCTCTTCATGGCGGCTTGCACGACGAGAATAAACCACAGAGAGGGCTTGGCCCAGTAGCTGATTGAATGCAGGTGATGCCTCTTTCCACCCCCCTGTAACCCACTGACTGCAGGATTCAATGAAGCGGGCGAGTCGGGAAGTACGTTTTATCAATGCATTCCCATCAGTGCGGATTAGAGGGATATTTTGGGCCTTAAGCGCATCCGCAACTTTATCGCCTAGCCAGGCTGTCCGGTAAAGCACTCCGATGCGATCAGGCTGAAATCCCCGGGCAGTCAGGGAAGGAATTAAATCCTGAGCGATGTAACTTGCATGTGCCTCATATTCACCTCTAACACCGTGATAACGAATTTCCCCTTCTACGCTTCCGTCTGGACCGCGGTAATCTCGCTCTTCTCCCAGCGCCCCCATTGACGCCCTGATGATTTTCGCGCCGGAACGATAGTTGAAACGAAGCCTGTAGGTTTTCAAATCCTTCCTTGAAACAAGGCTGTCCAGCAGTCGGGGATTAGCGCCATTAAACCCATAAATGGACTGGTCAGCATCACCAACCGCAAACAATCGTATTTCAGCTTCAAAGCACAGCAGCAGTACCAGCTCATGAAGGGCATGGCCCAGATCCTGATATTCGTCTACGAATAAGACGGGATAGCGAGCCCGAATAGCATTACGGATCCAGTCATGTTCGTTGATCATCCGGAAGGCAATGAGCGGCATATCATCAAAGTCAATCAGGCCAGAACGTCGAAGCTGAGCTTCATAGGTTTCGATAAAGTCTGCCAACTCCGGGTTGTTATTCCGCCAGGAGGGTAGCAGCCTGTTCACGTCCCGGCGCCGCTTCTCTTCTGCAAACTTCCATCTGGCATGAGGATCCCCAATTGCGCCGAACCTTGTCTGATAAGCTGCTTCGACTGCAGCGAGACATTCTTCGCGGTTTGCCACCCGAAAATCACTGGGTAGTAAGTCTGGTATACAACGCGAGTAGGGCATTAAAACCTGGGTCAAAGCGAAGCTATGCACGGTACCAATAAAGTTTCGGTCGCTGCCGTCAATGCCAAAGCAGGCCAGACGTTCTTCAAGTTCAGATGCACACTCATTATTGTAGGTAATGCAGGCCACGCCGCGAGGGTCAGCAATGTCATCCATAAGGGCACGCGCCATAGCGGTCGTCAGCGTTTTAGTTTTTCCACTGCCAGGACCAGCAATGAGAACGCAGTGTCCTTGCTCATTGGCTGCAGCATACTGCTCGTTGTTTGGTAGGAGCTCTCTAAGCGCTGTTGACAGCGCGTGGCGGTCAGACATTAGACACCACATACTGAATCGCTGCAGCAATGTAGTCAGGAGGTGCAAGCCCGGGCGCTTTCTTCTTCAACTTTCCTGCCAGCCGACCCTTACCAATGTCAGATATCATCGCGAGAAGTTGCTCAGGGTCAGGTGTCTGACCGGCGCGCCATGAAGCAATTCTTGAGGAGCGAAGTGATCCATAACCCTGTTCATCGAGAATATTAAGCAGTACGTCTTTCAGCCCTGGGGTATTTGCTACAGAAACTTCAAATGTTTGTGAACTAAGAAATATGCCTGCTTTTTTCCATACGTCTCTACACTCTTCAAAACCTTTGTCAACAAACCAGGCCCTGTTAGCAGCATTCAGCTTGTGCTTATCTGAACGAACTGCACAGAAAGCATCCCAGATACTAATTGCCCGTGCCTTACCCAACGGCGGTTTGCTTCCGTCAAGTGGGTCCCAGTCAGTGATAATAGCCATGCGTATCCCTAAACTACCTGCAAGCTTAACGTAAGGTTCAAAATTAACTCCTGCAACGCTACATACCGTGATACCAAGCTCATCAAGATTGATCCCCATGGCTTCTGCGAAACCCGGTATCAAAACCTCCTCAGCATCGCCCTCCACGAATATAACTCCCTTCGAAAAAAGGAGCTCTGCTCTGGTTGCTGTAAGGTACCGTTCAATGTCATCAAGTTCATCACTGGTTACAGGGAGTTCAGCCAAGGAAAAAGCCTGAGTGCGCCCCACCTGATCCCTGCGAAGGCTTACAACTGTACGAAGTGGGGCAATACTTGCCAGGGTTGGTGAATGGCTCGTCACAATCAGTGACTGTGCTTCATCGGCATTATTGAAGAGTTTATCAAACACAGCTCGCTGAAGCTGGGGGTGCAGGTGAGCCTCAGGTTCTTCAATACAAAGTAGAGAGAAATTTCTTTCATTTTTTTCACGCCTCCACGCAAACTCAGCAAGCTTGAGTGATATCAGAGCCACGTTTGCTGAACCTAGGCTTGCTTCGGTTATGCCTCTCTTTCCGTTATCGATGAACATTGATATAGAGCGCATCAATCTGAGCGGGTCCGTAGGTGCAAAACGCAGGCGAGCATCTAAATCATGAGCCGTGCCTGCCAGTTCAAGAATGCCACCACGAAGGGATTCTTCAAGGCTCTTAATGGGAGGGAAAGTTTCCATTGTGTCCGTTGCTGATTCGAGAGCGCTGGCAACCCTACCTAGGTCTTCGCCACTCAGGGAAGAAAAGGCATCTTCAAGTAATGGCCGAAGAGGAGAGTTGCGCCATGAAGCCAGTTGGGCCTCTGCGTCTCGCAAGGCATCAAGCATATCCATGGCTATTCGCCGACGGACGCGACTTGGGAGGGAGCGCGACTCCTGACCTCCGCCATAAACGAGAAACTCACAATCTTCACTCGACCTAAGTGCTCCGGCAATATCATCCTTCTTGCGAAAAACGTAGCTGAGGCGTGCCACGGTGGGATTTTCTGCGGTACGAAAATCGGTCAGCAACGCAGAGAGGGAAGCGTCACTATCGAAATCGGCGAAATCAAGATGCACTTCGATTTGTGGGGAGGTGGATACATCGCAGCCATCCCAGAAATCGGACAGTTTGAGCTGTCTGGCAGAATCAGGTAGCGTGGGGTCAATAACCAGGCGAATAGCAAACAGCATGTTGCTTTTGCCAACGCGATTTTCGCCCAGCAATACAATATTCCCGCGCAGCGGAATATCTATCGTCTCAAAGTTCCGGAAGTTCCTTATCCTTAAATTTGACAGATACATCATTATCCCTCTTTTGAGTAAGCAAGGTTAAGCTACCGTTCGCACACATTTCACTGACGTCTACCTGCATAACAGCGGCCTGACCGAGGCTTTAAAGCCTAAACAGAAGTCATATTACCCATCTCCAGCCAGCTCACGGAGCACACAGAAAACGATATTTAATGTTTGATATCATTGTTTCCGCGGTGCTATCCAACCCAGTGGAATGAGCTTCACGCCATTACGCCAGCGGTCTGACACCGCGGCCTGGAACCAGTCATCCTTAAGGTCGGCATGGTCCATCACGATAATCTGTAAATCAGGTGTAAGCGTCCGGGCCGCGTGGCTTATCAGGCTGAACAGTCGGTTCACCGCGTTCTGATCTTCATTTTTCAGCGCGTCAATGGAGCCTTCATTATCTTTTTCGGGCGGATAGTGAGCCTGCGAAGGCTGGTCGAGGATCAGGAAGCCGGGGACTGGGCGATTTTTCTGACGGAACCAGCGATGGAGGGCCAAATGCGCCAGTATGTGGTAACCGACCCAGTTTTCTCCGCTGCCCATTCGGAAAAGAGGGACCGGTCCGTCAAGGGTATCTGCGACTACGGTGAGTCTGCGTATATCTAAACGCAGGTTGCTGCCCTGATGTTCCAGATCAAGTTGTTCTGAATATTCAGTCATGTAACGACCTATTATGTTCAGAAAGGCGGCTAGTTTTTCTCGTACAGCAGTGGGATCAAGACGCTCTTCCAGAAGTCTGACAGTCAGTCGCTGATTTTCTAGGCGGGTGCGAAGGCCCGATTGCTGGTCTGCATCGCTGACGGTATCGAGATACTGAGCAATTTTTCCCAGTGTTCGCGCCTGCAGCATGAAGTTTTCCTGCTGGATTCGGAGATACTCCGTCTGCTGGATACAATTGCTTATACTTCTTTGATTCTCACGAAGCCTGTCGAGCAGTGCATTTTCCTGTATCTGGAGATCTGCAAGGCGTTTCTGAAGCCGTGGATTTTCTGCTTCAACCGCCTCCAATTGCTGACTCAGCTCAGCGAGAGAGTGGCTAAGCTGCTTAACAGAGGGCGGGGCGTTTTCAAGCTGGCTTTGGCAAAGCGGACAGTGATGCACATCGCTTGATGATTTTATCAAATGGACTACGCTGAGCCTTGCACGCTGTTCCCGTGCTTCACGCTCATAGCCAGATGATTCAGAGGTAAAGGATCGGGTCTCGCGAATTTCGCGATTCAGCCTTTCAAGCTCCGATCGCATCCCCTGACGCTCTGCGCGCAACCGTGCAAGGGTGTCATCATGATCGCTTACGGTTGCGGCATCTGAATATGTACCCCGTTCGCTGAAGCCCTGTAGCAGCGCTATACATGCTTCATAGCTTGTGGCCACTGTCCTGTCATCAGAAAGCCCAGCCATCTTTGCTTCTTCGAGTAGTGCTCTGGCTCGCGGAAACGTCGCGTCGTCCAGCGATTCAGCTTCCTTAACCTGTCGTTCAAGCTGACGCAGCAGTTTTCGTTCATCGTCCAGTTGCGCTTGCTGGAGCAGTCTGTCTTCATCCATGGCGCCAAGAAAATAGGGTAAGGTATCCCGGATAGCCTGTGCTATAAATCCATCATCCTGCCTATGAAAAAGCCGTTGTTTGCTGTCGATGTCATTCTGATCCTGGAAGCAAAAAAGAAGCGCATGGCGGAAATTTGCTTCAAGCGAGGGGCGCGTGGGACCAGGTGGCCGGTGTTCGTTTTCATTAATACCGATGACTGCTCCCAGAAACGCCTCGACAGTACTGACCGTAGTGTTTTTATAGAGAGCGTCGCAACCAGGGATCTCTAGCGCACTGCCACGGGCAATATAAATGTCACCGTGAGATAGTTTGCCCGGTTCCGGATTCCGTCTCGCAATGAAAATCTGGCTTTCATTAAGCTGGAAAAGAATACCGTACCACTGCGTACACTTACGTATAACGCCGTCGGCTACGTAACACTCGCTTCGACCGGTCACATAATCGATAATATCAATGATGGCGGATTTACCTGTTTTAGAGGCACCGGTTAGAATGTTCAGTCGTCCGGGGTAAAAGGGGATCGCACGGCGTTCGCCTTCGTAGTTGTAAATCACGATGCTGGCTATCTGTAAACTCATGGTGTTATCCCCCACGCTGCATAGATAGTTGCTGTTGTGCCCGCACTGGCAAGCCAGCGCCCCAGAAATGCCGAACGCTCAATGCACTCTTCGGTTTCCCCGGTAAGCAATGGCGCTCTTTTTGCCGTTGGGGCCAGCAACTTATTCCCTTTCTTGATGTTGCCATTCTCATCCAACCAAAGAGCGTTTTGCCCTGCACTAAACAGGATGCTCTCTCGGGTGATGCCGCTTAGCCGTCTGACTCTGTCGGGAAAGTTAATCATGATCTCTCTATTATCTTGGCTCCATGCCATGAGTGAGGTGACGGTTGTAGCCGGTAAAGCCTTACGGGTTTTCTGATGCAGAATTATCGGCAGGATCATAAAGGCCAAAGCAAAGGGTAAAGGGCCGCCGGTTTTTTTAGTGAATTCTGATGATGTGCTGGCAATCAGTAAGCCGCAGAACGCTGGATTGAAGAGGTAGCTTTCCTCAACAGGGCGGGAGGACCAAGGTTGCATTTTCAGTCTCCTCCTTTTTGTTCATCACAGCCATCCTGCATGTAGTCAGGGTGCCAGCCTACGGCGTAGCGGTTTGCCAGAATGTGATAGCTGCCATGCGTCAGAAATTGCTCGCGAAGGCTCCTTAATGGAAAACAAGCCTGCTGCTCAGCCCACGTGAACAGTTCCCGGCCTGAACGTATCCGTTCTTTTTCGTTACTGTCAGCTGATAAATCATCCTGCTGTGCTGCAAAGCGCGGCTGCCAGGCCTCTACCAGCACCTGCTCAAACGTTTTAAGCTCGTCATTGACTAATAGTTCTTCTCTTACCCACTTTGAGCGCTGCTCTGATGCCCGGTAATAATCACGAATGGCATACTCAATACGTGCAGGGCCCAGATTTATCTTGCGCAGCTGGTGGACAAAAGGGTGACTGTTAAGCAGGGGGATCACTTCCTGAGGCGGTGAAGAGACGCGATAATCCACGGGAAGTGATGCACGGCGAAACTCTTCACGCAATTCATCAATACGAGATTCAATGGCCAGTACGGCAAGGTTGTCCGCCCCTTGGCCACTTAGCATGCGTATCACCTGATCGAGCCACCAACCTTCCAGACGTTCCGCAAAAATTTCAATTTGTTGTCTTCCGACTGCCCTGTGTAATTCCCGATGAATGTCTTCTTTAACATCCGTGATGGAAGCCGAGCTATCAAGAACATGTATCGATCGCAAAAGTGCATGCCGGGACTCCATTGATAAGCATGTATATGCGCTGAAAGCATTGTTGAGTACACTGTTGGTCGAGCTGGATGCCACTTTAAGCAACAATGCATCGGCTCTGGCTTCATCACGATCTTTCGTACGTAGGAGGGAAGCCGCCGACTTTGAGGGGGCTACGCCAGTGGTGATAAGTAAATGACGGTATTTTAAAAAATCGCCTCCGTTTGATTCGGCGTTTTTTATCCAGATAAGAAGTGTCTTCCAGAGGTCGGCACTGCTGTCAGTCAGTTTTCCGGTTCTGACTTTATGATGTTTTGTCTGGACCAGTTGTACCGGCTGACCATTTAACTCAAAGGCGATATCGTCGAATTTTTCGATTGAAATTCTCAGCTCTGGAGAATCCAGAGTAGCCTCCAGACCCATTAGCAACGCGTAGCGGCACTGATACAGATAGCCAGTAGCCGATGCGCTGGCCTCATGCGCGTTACTCATCCTGTAACTCCATTAATAAACGATAATAATTTCTAACTGAAATGCCGATGCTTTTCCACTGTCAATGAGTGTGATTCTTAAAAATTTGGGGTGAAAAAACAGTTAAAGATTTCCTCGTTCCATATGCTGATACTTCTTACCGGCATCTGTATCCCCAAGATTCTAAGCAGCGAGGTGGGTTGTCAGGCGCCAAACGACATCATCCTGTATGACTATATAATGGATAACTTCGTACATGGTGAAAACCCCGCACCAGTAGCCGCCATATCAGGTTCCTCAGCAGTTATCCCAAGGCGATCTGGTTAGCCTTTGTGGTTCTTATTTAACATAAAACAACTCTAGATTGAGTGCGCTTAATCATAATTATGTTAAATTAAGGCTTGAGCTATGACTGTAAGCGAGTAGATTCAGCTTGCTGCACTCATACTCCTGACGCGATTGAGCCATAAATTTGAAGAAAATCATATTAATATCAGAATGCTCTTTACGTTGGGGCTAAGCTCAAAGAGTCAGGCAGTGAATTAACGCTCCTCTCTATCAGGCAGAGGCCTGGATCGCGAACCTCTGCCCGACCGCCCTATTTTTTATCCTGTGACCAGGTCGCGCTGCGGATATCGACCTTTACCGGCAGCAGGCCAATCCGCGTAAAGGTATCAGCCAGGGCCTGCTGCTGCGTAAAGACTTCAGGCGTCATGCGCTCTGCGCCAAAGGGCATCCTTGCCAGCGCGCGCTGCCAGATGGGCTGCGGCAGACCGGTTGAGGCAGACATGATTTTTGCCGCCTCATCCTGGTGCTGATTGGCCCAGGCGCTGAGTGTGCCCAGCTCATCTATCACCTTGCTGGCGACTGCCGGATGACCTTCCGCAAATTTGCGGCTGGCCAGATAGAAGGTGTAGTGCGGCACCAGCCCTTCGGCGTTGCTGATTAACCGGGCATGGGCGTTGGTTTCAACTTCCGCGTAGTAAGGGTCCCAGATAACCCACGCATCGACCGCGCCACGCTGGAAAGCTGCCCGCGCATCGGCGGGCGGCAGATAGACCGGCGTAATATCCTTATAGCTTAGCCCTGCCTTCTCCAGGGCTGTGACCAGCATATAGTTAACGTCAGACCCTTTGTTCAGCGCCACGCGCTTACCCCTGAGGTCCGCCACACTTTTGACAGGTGAATCGGCCGGAACGACAATCGCTTCGGTTTTCGGATTAGCTGGCGAGTGCGCCAGATAAACCAGATCGGCCTGTGCTGCCTGGGCAAACGCAGGTGGCGCGTCGCCGGTGGCCGCGAGATCGATACTGCCGATATTCAGACCTTCCAGCATCTGTGGTCCGGCGGGAAACTCAATCCAGTGAACCGCAATCCCCTGCTTTTTAAACTCCTCATCCAGCGTGCCGCGATATTTGAGCAGAGCGAAGATGTTTGCTTTCTGAAAACCGATATTTACCGTATCGGGCTTATCGGCTGCCTGGGTGTTGAATGCAAATCCCGCCTGGGCGGCAATAATTAGTGCGCTGAGTAAAACTTTTTTCATTTCTCATTCCTGAGCCTGTTGTAGTCAGCGCAACATAACAAACGCAGGTTCAGGCGCTTAGCGATGAAAAGTTCGATGCTTAGCTGAAAAAACGCTATGGATGCCAGACGGACTCGCGAACCCGAATTGCGCGACTAAGCAATCCCAGCGCATAGAAGCGATCAGCGATCATCTGCTGCTCCCGGATGATGGCCAAACTCATCCGCTGCGTCTGGTGGCTGCGTCGCGTCAGCGCGTGCAGCAGAGAGGTTGTCGGGATGCCCAGTTCAGTTGAGAGCAGGCCTGCCGCTTCTGCGCGGTGCGCATCAATGTAGCGGCCGGTCTGCTCCAGCGCGGCCAGCAGAACCGCTATCAGATCTCCGGCATGTGCGGCGAACCCGCGTTCAGCAAGGTAGAACTGATGGTTGCTGACCCGGTCGCTGCCGTCAGCGATAACCCTGAACTGCCCGCTGTTTTCTGCCTCACTGAGCAGCGGATCCCACATCATCCAGGCATCCACGGCGTTGAGATCGCTGGGCGTTAACGGATATTTAGGTGGCGCGTAGAGGATGCGTACCTCATTCAGGGTTAACCCCGCTTCATCCAGAATCTGTAACAGCAGGTAGTGAACGTTAGAGCCCCGGTTTACGGCGATGCGTTTTCCTCTGAGATCGCTGACGCGCTGAATCGGACTACTGTCTGGCACCACCAGCGCGACGCTCTGCGGTGCTGCGGGTTCCCAGGCGACATACAGCATCGGGCTATGATCGGCCTGCGCAAACAGCGGCGGCACCTCCCCCGTGGTGCCAAAATCGATCTCCTTATTGCTGAGCGCATGCAGCAGCTGCGGGCCAGCGGGAAACTCACTCCACAGTACGCTGACACCGCGATCGGCCAACTGCTGTTCCAGTGACTGACGGGCTTTCAGGATCCCCAGATTGCCGAACTTCTGATAACCGATGCGCAGCTCGCGCTCTTTTGCGACAGGCTGAAAGGCGGAAGCGCTGCGCGGAGGCATGTGACTGCGGCGTGGCCTGATGATCCCAAGGTGCCCGAGGTGCGTCCGCAGCGTATGACGGCTGATGCCAAGCAACGCGGCAGCCTGAAGCTGATTGCCCTGCGTCAGTTCCAGAGCATTTCTGACCAGTGCGGCGATCATCCGCGGATAGAGCGGTGTCTCGCTTTGCTGCATCTGCTGTTTCAGAAACTGATCCATCGCCTCTTCGCCCGGCGACGTCCCGGGATCTGTCAGCGGGCTCAGCCGGAGCTGCTGCGGTGTCACCAGCGCGCTCTGACTAAGCAGTACGGCATTGTGTAGCGTATTCTCCAGTTCCCGGATGTTGCCCGGCCAGCTATAGGCCATCAGCGTCGCCAGCGCCTCGTCGCTGAGCCGGAGCTGAGGACGGCCAAGCCGGCGCGCATAGAGCTGCAGAAAGTGATGCGCGAGCACGGGTATGTCTTCGCAGCGCTGTCGCAGCGGCGGCAGCGTGACGCTCGCCACGTTGAGTCGGTAATAAAGATCCTCCCGGAAACGCCGCTCGCGAATGGCGGCCGCCAGATCGCGATTGGTGGCTGCGATAACCCGCACATTGACTTTGATCGCTCTGGAGGAGCCGACACGGGTGATTTCACGCTCCTGCAGCACACGCAGCAGTTTTATCTGCAGCGGCAGGCTCAGTTCTCCTACCTCATCCAGCAACAGCGTGCCGCCATCTGCGGCCTCGAACCAGCCGCTATGACGATTCTGCGCGCCGGTGAACGCCCCTTTCTCATGACCAAAGAGTTCGGACTCTGCCAGGCTTTCGGTGAGTGCGCCGCAGTTGACGGCCAGGAAAGGCTTGTCTCTGCGTGCGCTGTGATAATGCAGATAGCGCGCCATGACCTCTTTACCTGTTCCGGTTTCACCAATAATCAACACGGTCGCATCCGTCGGCGCAAGCTGATCAAGCACGCTCTGAAACGCCTTTGAGGCGGGATCGATCAACTCTGGGGTGGCAATCTGCATCGTTTTTTTACCGGCTAAACGGGGAAACAGAGACCATACCGTGCGGTCGCCCCGGAAACGAGAGGCTCAGGGTATTTGAGTGTTGCCAATGCGGCAGCGTGCGGCTGCAGTTGTTGCAAATGCAACAACGGCGGGAAAACGTTATCCATCCTATCCTGATGATTATAAAGAAAATATATTCTGGTTAGTTCTGGCATGATTGCTGCTAACAGCTATATAACCAAAGGAATTATCCCTATGTAATAAATTCAAATATCGTTATAAAGGAATCTGCTAATGAGCCATGTGACACAGGAAAACCTCAACCTCTTCTGGTTTCTGCCGACCCACGGCGATGGGCGCTATCTGGGCACGACGGAGGGTGGCAGAGCGGTTGATTTACCCTACTTACAGCAGGTTGCGCTGGCGGCAGATAATCTGGGTTTTTATGGTGTATTAATTCCGACCGGGAAGAGCTGCGAAGATTCATGGCTGGTGGCGTCGGCGCTGGCCCCGATCACCAAAAAGCTGCGCTATTTAGTGGCCGTGCGTCCGGGCCTGCAGCCACCCAGTCTGGCCGCACGCATGGCCGCCACGCTGGACCGTCTTTCCGGAGGGCGGCTGCTGATAAACGTGGTAACCGGAGGCGATCCGGTTGAAAACAAAGGCGACGGAATTTTTCTGAGTCATGCTGAACGTTATCAGGTTACACGGGAGTTTCTTGAGGTCTACTCGCGTCTGCTCAAAGGCGAAAAAGTCGATTTCAACGGCGATCATATCCGCGTCGAAGGCGCCGAAATCCTCTTCCCGCCGGTGCAGGAAAATGGCCCGCCGCTTTATTTTGGCGGCTCCTCGGATGCGGCTATTGACGTGGCGGCCAGTCAGATCGATAGCTATCTGACGTGGGGCGAACCGGTTGAGCAGGTGGCGGAGAAGCTGGCGGTCGTCCGTCAGCGGGCGGAGGAAAAAGGCCGGACGCTCTCCTATGGCATTCGCCTGCATGTCATCGTGCGTGAAACTGAAGAGGAAGCCTGGGCGGCTGCTGACCGGCTGATCTCGCATCTCGACGAAGAGACCATTGCGGCGGCCCAGAAAATCTTTGCCCGCATGGATTCGGCCGGACAGGCGCGGATGAGTGCGCTGCATCAGGGCTCACGCGAGAGCCTGCGCATCGGCCCCAATCTGTGGGCAGGCGTGGGGCTGGTGCGGGGCGGTGCAGGCACCGCGCTGGTAGGCAGCCCGCAGCAGGTTGCCGACCGTATTCGTGAATATCAGGCGCTGGGGATCGAGAACTTTATCTTCTCCGGTTATCCGCATCTCGAAGAGGCGCATCGCTTTGCCGAGCTGGTAATGCCGCTGTTACCGCTGGCGGCCAACGCCGAAAAGAAACAGCGCAGCGTAAATACCGGCCCGTTTGGTGAAACGATTGGCGGCGACCGCCGTCCGGGTTAACCCCCGTTAACAGAAGAGAAGGCTCGCTTATGTTGCAACAGCAGATTGTCATTATCGGCGGGGGATTCACCGGCACCGCGCTGGCGATCTATCTTGCCAGACAGGGCCAGCCGGGCCTGAACGTGACGGTGATTGAACCGCGTGACGAACTGGCACAGGGCGTGGCCTACGGCACCCGCGATCCGGCGCACCGTATTAATGTTCCGGCTTCCAGGATGCAGCTTGCGGGCGATGAAGAGGGTCTGTTTGATCGTGACTTCCGGGCCTCGCCCGGCTATCTGAACGACCCGGACGCGTTGTGGCATGACGGCAACGTCTATCCGCAGCGCGGTGAGTTTGGTCGCTGGGTAAACGCACAGTTTATCCATCAGCAGAAACACTCTCCGGTGACGCTGAGACACCTGCAGGACAGCGCCTTATCGCTGCGGAACGGGGTCGTGACCACCGCCCGTGGAGAACGGATCCGGGCGGATCAGGTAGTACTGGCTATCAGCCATCCCCCGCCCGCGCTGCCTGCGCGGCTGAAGCAGCTACAGGCGCATCCCGGCGTGATCGCTGACCCCTGGCAGCGTGATGCGCTGACGCAGATTGCGCCAGACAGCCGGATAGCGATTATCGGCTCGGGCCTGACGATGTCGGATGTTATCGCCTCGCTGCACCGCCAGCAGCACCGGGGTCATATCACCGTTTTCTCCCGTCGCGGACTGCTGCCGCGCGCCAATCTGAGCGGCAGTGAGGCGGCCTACAGCCTGGATTACAGTCAGCCGCAGTCCGCGACCGCGCGCGGCTGGTTACAGCGGGTGCGTCAGGAGGTTAAACGGGCAGCGGCGCTGAATCTGCCCTGGCAGCTAGTGCTGGATGATATCCGCCGCAACGGTCAGCGTATCTGGCAGAGTTTACCGCTGCCGGAACAGCAGCGTTTTTTGCAGCATCTCCGCCCCTGGTGGGATGTTCACCGCTATCGCATCGCGCCACAGGTCAGTCAGGTTCTCTCACAGCTGCAGGCCAGCGGTCAGCTCTCGCTGCGTGCCGCCCGTCTGATTGCGGCTGAACCGGCCGATGACGCGCTGCGGCTGACGCTGCGTCTGCGAGGAGCCGATCAGGAGGTTTGCGAGGTGGATAAGGTAATTGTGACCACCGGCCCGGCGCACAACGCGCTGCTGGACAGCAACCCGCTGCTGAGCCAGTTACAGGGTGACGGCGTGATCCAGCCCGATGCGCTGGCGCTGGGCATTCGGGTAAACGCCTTGTCGCAGGCTGTGAATACACAGGATGAAGCCAGCCCCCGGCTTTATGTCGCCGGGCCCGCCGCGCGCGGGCGTTTTGGCGAGCTGATGGGACTGCCGCAGGTAGCCGAGCATGCTGAATCCGTCGCGCGCATGTTGCTCAGCGCTACGCCCTCCTCCATCAGCGAGCGATGTCCCGGCTTCCTGACGCACTGATCCCCTTCTCACAATATCAATCTGAAAGAGCGGGCGGCAGCGTGATGCCGCATCCGCTCAGGAGCTGCTATGTCATCGAAACGTGAAATTCGTCTGAATGCTTTTGATATGAACTGCGTCGGTCATCAGTCTCCCGGCCTGTGGGCGCATCCGCGCGATCGCTCGTGGCAGTACAAGGACCTGACCTACTGGACCGATCTGGCGCGTCTGCTGGAGCGCGGTAAATTTGACGGGCTGTTTATTGCCGACGTGCTGGGTGTTTATGATGTGTACAACGACAACAACCAGGCGGCTATCCGTCAGGCTACGCAGGTGCCGGTTAACGATCCCCTTGCGCTGATCACGCCGATGGCGCTGGTCACGGAACATCTGGGGTTTGGTCTCACCGCTTCGCTGTCATTTGAACACCCCTACCCCTTTGCACGCCGCCTCTCGACCCTCGATCATCTGACCAAAGGCCGTGTCGGCTGGAATATTGTGACCTCCTATCTGGAAAGTGGCGCACGGAATATCGGTTATCAGGCTCAGACCGACCACGACGCTCGCTACGACTATGCGGATGAATATCTCCAGGTTGTCTACAAACTGCTGGAAGGAAGCTGGGAAGAGGAGGCGATACTGCGTGACCGCGAACGCCGTATTTTCAGCAATCCCGATAAAATCCATCCGATTAACCATCAGGGCACCTTTTTTCAGGTGCCGGGAATTCATCTGTGCGAACCGTCACCGCAGCGCACCCCGGTACTCTACCAGGCGGGGGCGTCCAGCCGCGGCAAGGCGTTTGCGGCGGAGCACGCGGAATGTGTGTTCGTTGCAGCGCCGTCGAAAGTGCTGCTGAAAAAAACGGTGGCGGATATTCGCCGGCGGGCCGCAGAGGCGGGACGCGACCCGCGATCCATCCTGATCTTCAATTTGCAGACTGTGATTGTGGGCGAGACGGACCTGGCGGCACAGGCGAAATGGCAGGAGTACAAAAGTTATGTCAGTTACGAAGGGGCACTGGCGCTGATCTCCGGCTGGACCGGTATCGATTTTGGCCAGTATCAACCAGATCAGGTCCTGAAGCATCTGCACACCAATGCGATTCAGTCAGCGGTTGAGACATTTTCCACCGCCGATCCCAACCGTCAATGGACGGTACAGGGGCTGGCAGACTGGGTTGGCATTGGCGGATTTGGTCCGTTGCTGGTAGGCAGTGCTGAAACCGTGGCAGATGAGTTGCAGAGTTGGGTTGAGGAGACCGATGTGGATGGCTTTAACCTCGCTTACGCGGTGACGCATGAAACCTTTTCCGACGTGGTGGAGCTGCTGGTGCCGGAACTGCAAAAGCGCGGTGTCTATAAGCAGGCTTATCAGGCGGGCACGCTGCGTGAAAAACTGTTCGGACAGGGGCCACGATTGACCTCGCCGCATCCGGGAGCCGGGTATCGTCGTACATCAGACATGAAACAGCAGGCAGAAAGCGAAAAGGTCTGACGGAAACAGGAGAGGTCAGCCCTTTGCCCGCTCTGTTTAGGGCAGTAAAAAACAGACAGCCGCCGGACAGAACCGGATAAGTCAGACGATTTATCCGGTTTTCCGCATGCCCGAGATTTTATTTTAACTTATTGAATTTATTGTAATCATTATCCGAAATTGTTGGTTGTTTACCCGGGGGGCTGAACTTATAACAGCTGCGTTGCCTGCTTAAATAATAACGAGGATACGATGAGTACACTGAATATTGACGACACCCTGACCGCCCCGCCGCCGCATTCCACACCGGTTCGTTCGGTCAGTGATGTGGCCCGGCTGATTAACAGTAACAGTGAGAAAAACAGTTACGCCCGCTGGATCGTATTTCTGGCGCTGGGCGGCGTATTTCTTGATGCTTACGATCTCACGACGCTCTCTTATGGCATCGATGATGTGGTTAAAGAGTTTGGGCTGACTCCACTTCTCACCGGGTTGGTAACATCCTCCATCATGATAGGGACCATCGTGGGTAATCTGGTCGGCGGCTGGCTGACCGACAAATATGGCCGCTATTCAGTTTTTATGGCGGACATGCTGTTCTTTGTCGTCTCGGCTATCGCGGCGGGCCTGGCGCCCAACGTCTGGGTCCTGATTGGCGCGCGTTTTCTGATGGGCGTCGGGGTCGGGATCGACCTGCCGGTCGCCATGGCTTATCTCGCTGAGTTCTCGAAATTCTCCGGTAAAGGCAACAAAGCGTCGCGCCTTGCCGCCTGGTGCCCGATGTGGTACGCCGCTTCCTCAGCCTGCTTTTTTATCATTTTTGCGCTCTACTTCCTGTTACCTGCCGCGCATATCGACTGGCTGTGGCGCGCCTCGCTGCTGTTTGGTGCCGTACCGGCCCTGCTGATTATCGGGGTGCGCAGTAAGTTTATGAATGAGTCACCGCTGTGGGCTGCAAATCAGGGCGATTTAAGCGGTGCCGTGCGCATTCTGCGCGACTCCTACGGCATTATTGCGCATGAAGAGCAGCCTGAAAAAACTAAGACCGCGAAAGCGGCCCCGAAAGTGAGTTTCCGCGTGTTGTTTCAGAAACCTTACCGCGAACGCACGATCGTCAGCGCAGTAATGAACGTCTGTATCGCCTTTGAATACACCGCCATTGCTTTCTTCCTGCCCTCTATTCTGGCGCAGTTCCTGGGCGCGGGCGTGTTTGAAACCATCTCTGCCTCCCTGGGACTCAACGCACTGTTCGCCTTTACCGGCGGTTTGCTGGGGATGCGGCTGGCGTGGAAGTTCCCTTCCAGGCATGTGGCGATTGCCGGCTTTGCGCTGCAGTTTATCGCGCTGATCTCCCTGGCGCTGATTGGTCATCCGCAGGCGACGATTGGAGTAGTGTTTGCCGTGCTGATGCTGGGACTTTGGCTGTTTGCTGAAGGGTTTGGACCCGGCGCGCAGTTAATGATCTATCCCGCACTCTCCTATCCAACCCATATCCGCGCGACCGGCGTCGGTTTCAGCCGCTCGCTTTCGGGAATTGGCAGTGCGCTGGCGCTATTCATCCTGCCGATTCTGCAGGCCCGGTACAGCACCGATATGTTCTGGATTGTCTCACTCGCTGCGCTGATCCCGATAATTTTCCTGCTGGTCGTCCGGTTTGAACCGACCCGACAGGACATTGATGAACAACCCACCACAGGAGAAGATCATGTCTGAATTAACCCGGACTGAGTTTGCGGCACTGACCGAACAGTTCAGGCCGCTGTTTACTCGTATCGCCGAAGCCGCCTCCAGGCGTGAAACAACGCGTACACTGTTGCATAAGCCCATCGCCTGGCTGAAAGAAGCCCGCTTTGGCACGCTGCGCATCCCGAAAGAGGAAGGTGGCTTCGGGGTGTCACTGCCTCAGCTCTTTTCGCTGCTGACCGCGCTGGCCGAGGCGGATTCAAACCTGCCTCAGGCACTGCGTGCACACTTCGCGTTTGTTGAAGATCGCCTGAATCAGCCTGCGGATGCTGAACGGCTTCGCTGGTTTCGCCGTTTTGTGGATGGCGAGCTGGTGGGCAGCGGCTGGAGTGAAACGGGCACGGTGAAACTGGGTGAGGTCATCACCCAGGTTTCCCTGGCACCGGATGGCTGGACGATCAGCGGTGAAAAGTTTTACAGCACCGGAACCCTTTATGCTGACTGGATCGATGTTTTTGCCCGGCGAGCCGACAACGGCCGCGACGTGATTGCGCTGGTCAGCACGCACCAGAATGGCGTTGAGCGTGACGATGACTGGGATGGGTTTGGACAGCGCCTGACCGGCAGCGGCACCACGCGTTTTGATCAGGCCCATATTGAGTCCGCTCATGTGTACGATTTCAGTACGCGCTTCCGCTATCAGACTGCCTTTTATCAGCACGTTTTACTCTCTACCCTGGCCGGTATTGGCCGGGCAGTAGTGCGTGATGCGGCACAGACTGTGGCGCAGCGTAAGCGGATTTACAGTCACGGCAATGCGCCACAGGCCAGACAGGATGTGCAGGTGTTGCAGGTTGTGGGCCAGATCAGCAGCTGGGCCTGGGCAGTAGAAGCGGCCGCTGAGCGCGCCACTCACGCTCTGCAGCGGGTGTTTGAGCTTGAGCAGAATGGTGCCGGTGAATCCGCACGGCATGCGGCTAATGTGCTGGCCGAGGTGGAGTCAGCCCGGGCGCAGGCCGTGGCGACAGAGCTGGTGCCCCGCGCTGCGACTGAGCTGTTTAATGCGCTGGGGGCGTCCGATACCCGCGTCAGCAAGGCGCTGGATAGGCACTGGCGC
The DNA here is from genome assembly GCF_002928325.1 of Pantoea sp. ICBG 1758. Classification (NCBI taxonomy): domain Bacteria; kingdom Pseudomonadati; phylum Pseudomonadota; class Gammaproteobacteria; order Enterobacterales; family Erwiniaceae; genus Pantoea; species Pantoea sp. ICBG 1758. Next base: position 126,529 of record NZ_POWL01000006.1, on the reverse strand, counting down.
AACGCCCGTACGGTCTCCTCGCACAATCCGGTGATCTACAAAATCCGCAATGTGGGTGACTGGGAAGTAAATGGCAGCGATCCGACCTTTATCTGGCAGATAGGGAACGGCGGGGGCGCGTGATAAAAAAAAGGCCGGGGGAACCCGGCCTCAGGGGCTAACGATGATTCAGCCGACGCGATAACCGATCGCCGCAGAGCTGAAGCAGGGTCACCAGCGCGACCAGCACCACGATCACGGTCACCATCACCTGCATATCGAAACGCTGATAGCCATACCGATAGGCCAGGTCGCCCAGGCCACCGGCACCGATGGCACCCGCCATCGCCGACGCATTGATCATCGTCACCAGCGTAATGGTGAAGCCGCTGACGATGCCAGGCCGCGCTTCAGGCAACAGCACATGCCAGATAATATGCCAGCGGTGAAAGCCCATCGCCTGCGCCGCTTCCGTCAGTCCTTTATCCACTTCACGCAGGCTCACTTCGGCAATGCGGGCAAAAAACGGAGTAGCTGCAAGGGTCAGCGGCACCACTGCGGCCCAGACGCCATAGGTCGTACCGACTATCCAGCGGGTAAATGGGATTAGCGCCACCATCAGGATCAGAAAGGGAACCGAGCGAAAGAGATTAACCATCCAGCCCAGCACCCGGTTGAGTACCGGACTGGGGAAAAGATCCCCGCGTCCGCTCACCACCAGAAGCACCGCCATCGGTAATCCCAGCAGCAGCGCCAGCGCCGAAGAGACCCCGACCATCAGCAGGGTATCCAGCAGTGCGCTCCATAAACGTTCAATAGCCTGTGACATAACCTGACACCTCCAGTTGATCGGCGATATGCGACAGCTGAGCGGTCACTGCCTGCGCTTCATGCCGGGCATCCAGCAGGACCAGCATCTGGCCAATCGGCTTCTGTGTCACCCACTCAATCGCGCTGTAGATCACGGTGATTTCACCCGGAATCAGGGCGCTCAGCGCACCGATATCCGGCTGAGCACCCTGCCCGGTGTAGCGCAGCCGCAGTAACAGCCGGGCATCGGGCTGCAGGCGGCGGTCGCTCAGGCGGCTGGCGACCGATTCTGGCAGTGTCTGATGATCGGGATTCAGCAGCTGTCGCGTGGTCTCCTGCTGCGGATCGCTGTAGACCTGCCAGACCGGGCCGCGCTCAATGATTTCACCCTGGTCGATCACCGCCACGTTGTGGCAGAGGTCGTGAACGACATCCATCTCATGGGTGATGAGGACAATGGTAATGTGGCGCTGCTGATTGATTTTCTTCAGCAGCGCCAGGATGGCGCGCGTGGTTTCAGGATCGAGTGCCGAGGTCGCTTCGTCACACAGCAGCAGCTCCGGGTCGTGCACCAGCGCACGCGCAATGCCGACGCGCTGTTTCTGTCCTCCGGAAAGCTGAGCGGGCCAGGCGTGCTGACGCGACTCCAGCCCGACCAGCGCCAGTAACGCATCCACTTTACGCGCCCGCTCAGCCGCAGGCACACCCGCAACCCTGAGCGGCAGCTCGATGTTCTGCCGGACCGTTTTGGCGGAGAGCAGATTGAAGTGCTGGAAAATCATGCCGGTGCTGCGCCGCCATTCGACCAGCTGGCGGGTCGTCAGCGCGCTGATGTCGATGCCATCGATGACAATCCGCCCGCTGCCAGGCTCTTCGAGCCGGTTAAGGCAGCGGATCAGTGTCGATTTGCCCGCTCCGCTGCGGCCAATGATGCCGAAAATCTCGCCGCGCTGGATCTGCAGCTGGATGTTATGCAGCGCATCGACCGCCTGACCGGGATAGCGTTTGCTCAACGCTTCCAGGGTAATGTGCGCGGCGCCGCTGGCCTGTGTGGCAACGGCGGAATGAGGTAATGGGCTGGTTTCCGGATAGCTAACGCTGACCATGATTACTGGCTCCAGCCCGGCTGATAAAGCTTGCCATAGAAACTGTCGAGGCTGGCGCGCACCACCGGCGAGTGCTGATAAATATCGACAAATTTTGCCAGGCGCGGATCGTTCTCATGCCCCTGACGGATCACGAACTGAATAACATATTCAGGGTGTTCCAGCCCATCAAACAGCAGCGCCTGATTGGGGTCGATCGTTTTGGCCAGACGCAGATAGTGCGGATAACCCTGCGCAAGATCGACCTCTTCCAGCGAGCGCGAGAGCTGCACCGCTTCAACTTCGATGATTTTCAGTTTCTTCGGGTTGCTGACGATATCGTCGGGAGTGGATTTGAGCCCGGCATTCGGCTTCAGCGTAATCAGTCCCGCTTTCTGTAAAAGGAGTAATCCGCGGGCACCGTTTATCGGGTCATTAGCGATGGCCACGGTACCGCCTTCGGGTATCTGGTCAATCGCGCTGTGCTTTTTCGAGTAGAGCCCGATGTTGTTGATGATGGCGGGCGCGTAGGCGACCAGATGGAAGCCACCGGACTGATTCGCATTCTCCATAAAAGGCTTATGCTGGAACAGGTTAACGTCGATGTCGCCATTTTCCACGCTGACGTTAGGGGCGGTCCAGTCGGTGAACTCGACCAGATCAACCGCGAGTCCCTGCTTCTTCGCTTCCGCCACGGCGGTTTCCAGCGGCGGGGCAAAGGCGGCAGTCGTCCCGACTTTCAGCGGTCCCGAATAGTCTGCAGCGGCAACGGCACTGAGGGTCAGCAGTATCGCGCCCAGCGCGGCGCGTAAGGGTTTAATACGTGTCATGATGATTCCTTGAGATTAAACAGTTCAACGGTGTCCGGTGGCATGACGCCAGTGCGCGGCCGGGTGACGATCGGGCAGGCGATCCTGCCGGAAAATTTTGTTGCGCAGTGAGCCGGGCTGATAAGCCGTTTTATAACGACCGCGCTGTTGTAATTCCGGTACGACCAGCTCGATAAAATCGCGGTAACTTTGCGGGTTGAGAATGCGTGTCAGATTGAAGCCGTCGATATCCCCCTCATCCATCCAGTGCAGCAGCGCGTCCGCCACCTGAGAGGGATTACCGATAATCAGCGGATAGCGGCTGCCCATGGCGTGCTGCTCCAGCAGGCGACGGCGGGTCCAGCCGCTGTAGGCCTGACTTACCGACTCAATCGCACGGGTTTCACCATTGACGATCGGCTCATCCAGGTCGAAGGCGGCCAGATCGAGACCAATTGAGCTGGAGAAATGGGCAATACCGGCTTCCGGGCTGGCATAGGCCAGATAGCTCTGGTGCTTCTCCTGCGCTTCGCGCTCGGTCGGGGCGACAATCACGCCGACACCCATAAAAATGCGTATATCGTCGGCACGGCGACCCGCTTCTACCGCAGCCTGGCGCAGACGCTTTGTCTGCTGGCGGATCGCGGCGGGTGTGGCGGCATTGACGAAGGTACACTCGGCATGACGGGCAGCGAACCGGATGCCACGCGCTGACGTGCCGGCCTGGAACAGCAGCGGCGTACGTTGCGGTGAAGGGCTGCTGAGGTGATAGCCCTCAACCTGATAGAACTCTCCCTGGTGCTTTACCGGGTGAATTTTGCTGGCATCGGCATAGAGGCGGTTCTGGCGATCTATCACCAGCGCATCATCCTGCCAGCTTCCCTCCCAGAGCTGGTAACTGACGTCGAGAAACTCATCGGCCTGGGCATAGCGCTGGTCATGCGCCAGCAGCTGCTTATTGCCCATTGCCCGCGCCGCGCTGTCCAGGTAGCCGGTGACGATGTTCCAGCCGATGCGTCCCTGAGTGAGATGATCCAGCGTTGAGAGGCGACGGGCAAAGGGATACGGCGCTTCATAGCTAAGGTTGGCGGTAACGGCGAAGCCCAGATGCTCTGTGACTCCTGCCATGGCGGAAACCAGCATCAGCGGATCGTTAACCGGCAGCTGAATCGACTCGCGCGCCGTCAGCGCGATCCCCTGCTGATAAACGTCATAGACGCCCAGAATATCGGCGATAAACACGCCGTCGAACAGGCCCTGTTCCAGCAGGCGCGCCAGATCTGTCCAGTAACGCAGCGTGTTAAATTCCGTAGAGTGATCCTGAGGATGTGTCCACATGCCGTGATGAATGTGACCGACGCAGTTCATATTGAAAGCGTTAAGCAGAACCTGTTTCTGGCTCATAGCGTGCCCCGGCGGGCGGGCAATACGCCATTGAGCAGATAGTTGCCTATCGCAGGATATTTCCAGCGTACCGGGTCGTGCAGGGTATGCGTGCGCGCATTGCGCCAGTGGCGGTCAAGATTGTATTCCCGCAGGCTGGCGCGTGTGCCGCCAAGTTCAAACAGCAGGTTCGCGGCTTCCAGAGACACCTCTGTTGTCCAGGCCCGTGCTTTGGCCACCTCAACAGAGGCCAGCGCGACCGTGCCGGCGTCGGGCTGCCGTTGCGCCGCATCAACGGCCGCTGCCGCCTCTTCTATCAATGCCTCGCCTGCCCGCAGCCGCGCAGCCAGACGGCCGGTACGATCAAGCGTTAAGGGATCGTCGCTGGCGCGGCTCACACCGCTGTCTGGCCAGGGTCTGGCACGCTGACGCAGAAAATCGAGCATATCGTTAAAGGCGGCCTGCGCAATGCCCTGATCGATAGCGGCATGCAGAATCTGGGCAAACGGCCCAAGAGCGGTGGGACGCTCAAAGGCCGACTGAAACGGCACGACATCATCTGGCTCGACCGGGACATTATCGAACAGCACGCTGCCACTGCCGGTGGTGCGCTGACCAAAACCACTCCAGTCGTCGATCACCGTAACGCCCGGTTGATGGCGCGGCACAAACACCAGCTGCTCTATGCCCGCTTCATCGCGCGCCGCAGTGGGAATACGGTCGGCGAACAGCGCGCCGGTGGCGTAGAATTTGCTGCCGTTGAGGACGTTGTTACAGATCGCTGTGGTACGCTGATGCGCGGCGCGGGCTGAAAATTCTGCCAGCGCATTTCCCAGATGGACGCCAGCCAGCACTTCACCGTAAAAGCGTTGTTTCTGAGACTCGCTGCCGTTAAGGCGCAGGACTTCCAGCGCGTAGAAATGGTTCTGCGGAACCTGACCCACTGCCGCATCGGCCTCGCTGAGCAGGCTAATCACCGAGGTCAGCGTGGCTGTCGACGCCGCGATACCGCCATAGGCTTCGGGCACGGTAATCGCCCCTAATCCGGACTGAAACAGTGCCCGCAGCGGATGATGCGGTAACTCACGTTCGCGATCCCGGGTTGCGGCACCTTCACGGAACTGCTGCGCCAGCTGTGCGGCGACATCCAGCGCCTGCTGTTCGCTGCGCACGCTCTCCGCAGGCTGTTTCGGCTGAACCTGACTCATACTTTCTCCTTAAATCCACGCATGACGCGCGGGATAGACTGCATTCAGGTAGTAGTTGCCGATAGCGTGGGTTTTCCAGCGCACCGGGTCGTGCAGGGTGTGGGTGCGCGCGTTGCGCCAGTGGCGATCCAGACCATGCTGTAGCAGCGTGGCGCGACTGCCGCCCCACTCCAGGAGCTTTTCGCTGGCTCGCAGGGCGATCTCCGTGGTCAGCACTTTGGCTTCTGCCACGGCAATTGAGGCGGCTGCGCTGTTTTCGGCTGTCAGCGCGGCCGGGTCTGTGGCGTCGAGCACGCGGGCCGCCCTTCGCAGCAGGGCATTGGCGGCGCTCAGTTCGGTACTGATGCGACCGATATCGGCAAGGATGTAAGGATCGTCCGTGTTGCGCGCCACGCCGGCATCGACCCAGGGACGGGAGTGATCGCGAACGAACGCCAGCGCATCGTCCAGCGCGCCCTGCGCGATGCCGGCATCGATCGCCGCCTGGATGAGCTGTGAAACGGCACCGCGCAGCGTCGGTTTCTCCGGCGACGGTAGCGGAATAATCCAGGCCGGATCGACCGCCACCTGATGAAGCCTGACCGTGCCGCTGGCCGTGGTACGCTGCCCCATGCCAGACCAGTCATCGACAATCTCTGCGCCTGGGGCAGGCAGCGGGATGAAAGCCATCACAGGCCTGTCATCATCCTGAAGAGCGGTGGTAACCAGAATGTCGGCAAACAGCGCGCCGGTTGAATAAAACTTCTCTCCCGTCAGAAACCGCGCGTTCCCATCTCCGCTCAGCCGGGCCTGAACATCACGCGTATGACGGGTATTTTTTTCAGGACCACCGTTACCCAGTCGGTTGCCGTTCACGACGGCCTGCAGCAGCGTTTGCTGCTGTTCCGGTTCGCCTTCGCCCAGGATGAACTGAATCAGCCCAAAGTGGTTCTGCGGGATCTGGCCCAGAGAGGGATCGCTGGCGGAGATAATGCGAAAAACCTCGGCCAGGGTCTGATAGTCCAGCCCGCCTCCGCCAAAACGACGCGGAACGCTGATACTGCCCAGACCAAGCCGGGTGAACTGATTCAGCAGATCAACGGGATAAATCCGCTGCTGATCGCGCTCAACGGCACCGGGCTTCGCCTGCTCAGCCAGCGATTGCGCCGCCTGAATAGCCTGTTCGCGTCGGGTGATGACCGCCGCCTGACAGGTTTCGGGTACAGTAAAAGAGAGATTCATGGCGTTTCCAGTAAAAAAAGGGCGTCAAAGCATGCAGGCTGAATTAAGCCCGTTACATTTATTAACAGAGTGAGAGCGATAATAGTCAGTTGTTCAAAACGAAGTAAATAGCGTGGTTATTACAATATCCGCAAAGCTAATCAGTAATTGAGCTTTGATTTTTATAGCGTCCCTGAGGGGATTTAATGGAAGTTTACTGGCAAACGCCTCTGAGATATTCAGAGGAAAAATATTCATTCCTGTTTAATTATGCTTTATTGACTCTCATTTTCTGGCAGTGCTGCAGAAGGGTGAACAGATATTTTCCAGCCCCTGTCATCCCACACGTAATAGAACAGGTAATGTATTTTGACGTGTGGGCCATATTTGAAGGCAAAAATATAAACGCCTTTGTCTGTCGCTTTATTACTGGCGTGCAAATAGTTTCGGATATCTGATGAAAATGGTTCCAGGCACAGCGCTTTTGCTGTCATGATATTATATTCTCGTTATTTGATGAGTCAGCACGGATGAAGAAGAAAAACAGCACGCCCACGCCTCACGACGCGACTTTCAGGCAATTTCTTACGCAGCCGCAGATTGCCCGGGACTTTATGGAGCTTCACCTCCCGACAGAACTGCGCTCGCTCTGCGATCTTAGCACCCTGAAGCTGGAGTCTGGCTCTTTCGTGGAGGATAATCTGCGGCAATACTTCAGCGATGTTCTTTACAGCCTGAAGACCACCGCCGGAGACGCTTACGTTCACGTGCTCATTGAGCACCAGTCTTCCCCGGACCGGCATATGGCTTTTCGCCTGCTGCGCTACGCCGTGGCCGCCATGCAGCGCCACCTTGAGGCCGGGCACAAGAAGCTGCCACTGGTGATACCCGTGCTCTTCTATACCGGAAAACGCAGCCCGTATCCCTATTCCACCCGCTGGCTGGATGAGTTCGACAATCCGGCAGTCGCGGAGAAACTATATGGCGGCCCCTTTCCGCTGACAGACATCACCGTTATCCCGGATGATGACATCATGAATCATCGCAGCATGGCAGCGCTTACCTTACTACAGAAGCACATACACCAGCGCGATATAGCCACGCTGACCGACCGGCTGGCCACACTGCTGATGGCGGACTATCTTTCTTCATCTCAGGTGACAGTGCTGATACACTATTTACTGCAGGCAGGAGAGTCGGCCGACTCTGAAGCCTTCGTTCGCGAACTGGCACAGCGTGTGCCGCAACACGGAGATGCACTCATGACCATCGCACATCAGCTCGAGCAGAAGGGCATTGAGAAAGGCCGCATGGAAGGCCGCATGGAAGGACGCCAGGAGGGGATTCAGCTTGGCGAGCAGCAAGGCATTCGCGCAGCAACCCTGAAAATTGCGCGAACCATGCTACAGAGCGGTCTTGACCAGAATATGGTTATGCAGATGACCGGCCTGACTGAGGATGAGCTGGCGCAAATTCACCACTGAGCAGCCCGGCCATTTCTGAGCGATCTTTCAGGTATTCAGATATGTTTTCTGAAGCTTCCGGTTCCTTTCAGGAGAAGATGTTTCAGCAATCATCGTCGCTCTCTTTTTCTTTTCAGTTTGGCAGGAATATAATCCCTGGCGATAACGAATCCCGCAACACGGAGATGCACTCATGACCATCGCACAGCAGCTCGAGCAGAAGGGCATTGAGAAAGGACGCATGGAAGGCCGTATGGAAGGTCACCAGGAGGGGATTGAACTTGGCAAACGCGCAGCAAGCCTGAGAATTGCGCGAGCCATGCTACAGAATGGCTTCGACCAGAATATGGTCATGCAGATGACCGGCCTGACTGAAGATGATCTGGCGCAAATCCGGTACTGACTGCTACGCAGATCGTTCTTACTTATCGCCAGGCCGTCAGATTTAGCCTCACCCCTGCTTTGCTGGCCGGATCTCTCTTTTTATCGCAGATGATACTGCCGATCCGCCACATTGGGCTTTCAGTTATCAGCCTCCGTTAATCGGGATTCAGCCCGCCATAACGGCTTGTTCATCGTCTGATTCAGAGCCGCATTGCTGTATATCTGTATGTAACCTGTTCTCTGCACCAGATATCCACTATAGACAGTAAACTCGCTTTTCGGGGTCCGCTGAAAAGAGGTTTTGCCGCGACGATTTGCCGTTGTTATTGTTTTATAAGCGTTTTTGGCACTCAGCCCATAAAGCCCTGAAGGCTCACTAACGCCCCTCTTCCCTCTACAGTGGTCAGTCGCACAGCTTCCTCCGCAGTCATACATCGCGCTTCACTGGCTGTTCATCCTGCTGGCAGATATCCAGAATGGCGAGCAGATAGATGCGTACCATATCAAGATATTCGCTTATCTCGACGCGCTCGTCAGGCATGGTGTTGTACTTTCCGCCGGGTCCGCAGACGATACCTTCCATGCCCGCATGCTGATAAAAGTGTGCTGCATCGGTACCATAAAAGGCTGGCGGTGTGATCGCCCCGGTGGGCTGCTCGGTGCCGCGCACGGTTTTCCAGGCGCGGTTTACCGCCTGCACAATCGGTGACGCCGGTGAGACTTCAAAAGGCAGCATGGTGGGCTTGTCGCGGATACCGTCATCAAACAGCTCCGCTTTCAGGCCTGGATACTGCTGACAGAGCCTGTCGAGCAGCGCCTGAAGATCGGCCAGCACGCCTTCAACGGTCTGGCCGGGTGCAAAACGCGCCGATCCTTTCAGACGGACAAAATCAGCAACCTGCGGCGGACGCCACTCCTCCAGCCCTCGCCCCAGCGCACCGTGCACTGTACCGATATGGCCGCGATTAATTTTCCGATGTTCGTCGCTTTTAGCGCCGCTGAAAATCATGCCGTTGATTTGCGGAATCAGTTCAACTGCGGCGCTGATAGCATCGACCGCCTCTTCCCGTTTTGAAAGGTGACGCGTATTACCGGTTAGCTCGATGGTAAACATCAGCGAACCGGCATGCATGGTTAACGCCTGTAAATCGGTGGGTTCAGCATTGATAAAGTAGTCAGCGCGCACGCCCTGCTCTATGGCTGCCAGCGTTCCTATCCCGCCCTGCAACTCGCCCACAACATACGTGAGGATCACATCTCCTTTGAGCTTTACGCCGGCATCAATGAGCGTCTTCAGCGCGCAGAAATAGGCGGCATCGCCTGCTTTCATATTGGAAACACCGATACCGTAAATGAACCGATCGTCAATTTTGCCGGCCCAGGGATCGACGGTCCAGCCTTCGGTAACCGGGTTGGTGTCAAGATGCCCGTTAAACAGCAGGCTGTGACCGCCGCCGCTGCCTGCCAGACGCCCAATCGCATTAAGACGATCGCCCGTCACCTTCTGCAGCTCTGTTTCCAGCCCGAGCTGCGACATCTGTTCAGCCATAAAGCTTGCCAGCGCGCGTTCGCCGTCGGTGGCACTGTAGCTTTTGTGCTGCACCATTTTGGCCAGGAAAGAGAGACAAAACGCGCGATCGATATGATGGATTAACTGTTCAGGATTCATGTGCTTCTCATTAAGCGACGGACGGAGACAAATCGGGAATATGCACAGCGTCAAGGAGCGCACGCGTATAAGGGTGTTGCGCCAGTGACGACATATTCCCGCCGGGCAAAACATCGACCAGATCGCCGCGATACATCACCGCCACGCGGTGGGCAATCTGACGGATCAGGTTGAGATCGTGGGTAATAAACAGATAGGCCGTGCCATAGCGACGGCGTAGCGTCAGCAGCAACTCAATGATGGTGGCCTGCACTGATACGTCGAGCGCAGCGGTGATCTCATCGCAAATCACCAGGTCCGGGGGATTGGCAAAGGCGCGTGCAATGGCCACGCGCTGTTTCTGTCCGCCCGAAAGCGCATGGGGATAGCGAGTGGCAAACTCCGCCGGCAGACGCACCTCTTCAAGCAAACGTGCTACCGCCTGCGCTTCCGTTTCGCCAGGCGGCAAGCCGTACAGACGAAGCGGACGCGCAACTATCTCACCGATGGTCATACGGGGGTTGAGTGAGGCATCAGGATGCTGAAATATCATCTGTACGCGGCGGCGATACGCTTTGTCCATCTGCGCAGGGCCCTGCATTCCCGAACCACAGAAATTTAACTCGCCGTGAAACGGCACAAGTCCGGTAATGGCTCTGCCCAGAGAAGATTTTCCGGAACCCGATTCGCCGACCACACCCAGAATTTCCCCCTGATGCACGGTCAGCGACACCGCATTTGCGGCGCGGGTGGTATTGGCCTCGCGCTTCAGCAGGCGATCGATAAAGCCGTGGTGGCCATAATGGATGGTGAGGTTATTCAGCGTCAGCAGCGGCTGCGTGCCCGCAGCATCCGCGATCAGCCGGTGCTGTGGATTCGGCACCGCCGCGATAAGCCGGCGGGTATAACTGTGCTGCGGTGCGGTGAAGAGCGTTTGTGTCTCTGCCTGCTCGACGATACGGCCTTTTTCCAGTACGCAGACGCGGTCGGCCACTTTTGTCACCAGTGCCAGATCGTGCGAGATATAGAGCGATGCCACGCCCGTCTCCTCGCGCAGGCGTTCATAGAGATCGAGAATTTGTGCGGAACTGATCACATCCAGGGCCGTGGTTGGCTCATCAAAAATCATACAGGCTGGCTGACAGGCAAACGCGGTGGCAATCAGGATACGCTGTTTTTCCCCACCCGAAACCTGATGCGGGTAGCGTCGCATCATACGTGCCGGGTGTTTGAGTTCTACATCATGCAGCAGGGATTCAGCCAGCTCCTGCGCTTCACGGGCGCTCAGCCTGCGGTGGCGCCGGAGCACTTCTGTGACCTGCTCGCCCAGTGTTAACGTCGGGTTAAGCGATGCGCCCGGATCCTGAAAGATCATGCCGAGCTTCGCCCCACGCAGCGCCAACAGTGCCGGCGCCGCTAAATTCAGAAGGCTGTCACCATTAAGACGGATATCCCCGCTTTTCTCCTGCGCGTTGTTCGCCAGCCAGCGCATGATTGCCCAGCCAAGGGTGGTTTTCCCGGAGCCGGATTCCCCTACCAGCCCCAGCACTTCACCGGGCATCACCTGTAAATTGATATCACGCAGTACGGGCAGCGCCTGCCCGTTTGTGAGCCGGTAATCGAGGCTGTAATTTTCTACCGACAGCACCGGTGCAGTTTGTACAATCATCCGTGGCTCCGTGGGTTGAGAACATCACGCAGGCCGTCGCCCAGTAAGTTAAAGCCAATGGCCACCAGTGCAATTGCCAGGCCTGGAATCAGCATCATCCACGGCGCGCTGAAGAAGTAGGTTCGCGCTTCTGACACCATTAAGCCCCACTCCGGTTCAGGCGGTTGGGCGCCTAAACCGAGAAAACTCAGGGTGGCAAACAGCATGATGGCAAATGCCACGCGGATGGTGGCCTCAACAATGATCGGTGCCAGAATATTTGGCAGCATCTCGCGCAGGATGATGTAGTGGGCTGCTTCGCCGCGGGCGATAGCCGCATTAATGTAGTCCTGCTGACGCGCAGCCAGCGCCACGCTGCGTGAAATGCGCACCATACCGGGTACAAAGGCGATGGTAATAGCGAGCACCGCATTCATGCTGCTCTGCCCCAGCGTGCTGACAATCAGCAGCGCGAACAGCAGACTCGGGATAGCCATAACGGCATCCATGGTACGCATCATAAATTCGTCGGTTTTGCCGCCCAGATAGGCACTTGCCGTACCCAGCACCGAGCCAATTACCATAGCGAGTGCGGTCGCCAGCAGAGAGAGCAAAATCGTAGAGCGCGCACCCACCAGCACCCGGCTAAAGATATCGCGCCCCATCTGATCGGTGCCAAACCAGTGTTCTGCACCTGGCGGCTTGTAGCGTGTCAGGATTGAGATGGACTCGGGATCAAAGGGCGCTACGTGCGCGCCGCCGGCCACCATAAGTAATGCCAGCAGGATGATGAGAACGCCCGCTGCGCCCTGCGGTGAACGGAGTAAACGTTTTAAAATGTCAGGCATAGGAAATCCGCTTATCCAGAATGACGTAGGCCAGATCGGCAAGAAAGTTAACCACCGAATAGGTTGCGGCAAGGATCATGACGCCAGCCTGAATCACCGGCAGGTCACGCGCCTGTACTGCGACGATCAGCTCACGACCGATGCCGGGGATGGCAAAAATCTCCTCCACGACCACAATACCGCCCAGCAGATAGCCCACATCCAGCGCCACAATGGTAATGGTGGGCAACAGACCGTTGCGCAGCGCGTGACGCCAGAGGATACGCCGGCGCGACAGTCCTTTAAGCCAGGCGGCACGGATGTAATCGGTATGCAGCACATCCACCATTTCTGAACGCACCATGCGCGAGACGTGCGCCACCAGAATCAGGGCAACGGTGACAGCGGGCAGGATCAGGTGCTGTATCCCGCTTACAAAATCCTCGCTGAGCGGCACATAACCCGTCGCGGGCAGAACCTGCCAGACGTCGGCAAAGAGCAGCAGTACCAGCGTTGCCGTAACAAATTCGGGAAAAGAGATACCCGCATAGGAAATGACGCTCACCAGCACATCGGCGGTTTTCCCGCGTCGCACGGCCGCCCAGATGCCGAGCGGAATAGCAACGATCAGCATGAGTATCAGCGCGCAGGCCGCCAGCAGCAGCGATCGCGAAAGCGCCGTCAGCAGTGCGGGAGCCACCTCCAGCCCGTTGCGCATGGAGACACCAAAATTACCCTGCAGCGCCTGCGTCAGCCAGTGCCAGTATTGCAGCCATGCCGGGGCATCCAGCCCCAGGCGCTCACGTACTGCCGCCAGCGCTTCCGGCGTCGCATTCTGCCCCAGCAAGGTAACAGCCGCGTCAGCCGGCAGCAGCTGTGTAATACCGAAAACCAGCAACGACACTACCAGCAGGGTGTAGATCATCAGCAGAAGGCGTTTAAGCAGATAGCTTGCGGTCACGATCTCTCCTTAAACGCTGCGTACGGGCGCTTTGCCGGTGAGCCAGACATGATCCAGACGGAACACCGCGCCGCGAGGATGCAGGTGATAGCCCGCCACATAGTCGCGACCTGCGGCCAGCAGGTCGAAGAAGGTGGGGATTACTGAAGGCACGTCGTCATGCATAAGCTGCTGTGCTTTGGCATATAGCGTGCTGCGCTGAGCCTCATCGCGGGTTTCCCTCGCAGCCTTGATCGCGCCATCAAAGTCAGCGTTATTCCAGCGGGTTTCATTCCATGCGGCAGTTGAGGTATAGAGCAGCGAAAACACGGCATCCGGGGTGGGCTGCATATTGTAGAAACCCACGTAGAAGTTGCCCTTTTTCCACACCTGATCGAGATAGGTGCTGTGCGCCATGGTTTGCACCTTAATGCGAAAGCCGCCAGGCCTCGCCATTTCACGCAGCGCGATGCCCAGCTGGGTTCGCGTCGCAGGTTTATCTGAGGCAACCAGGGTTAAATCGAGGCCGTCGGGATAACCTGCCTCTGCCAGCAGGGCTTTGGCTTTACTGTAATCCACGGCCTTACGGGCCAAATCAGCGTACCAGGGGTAAGCGGCATTAATGGGGGTATCATTGCCGGGTGAACCCAGTCCGTCAGCGACAAAATCCACGGAGGCCTGGCGATCCACACACAGCGCCAGCGCCTGACGCACGCGCGCATCGTTAAAGGGTTTCTGATCGCAGCCCATGTTCACGTTTAAAAACTGGCCTGACGCTACCCGCAATGGCAGTACGCCGGATGATCGGGAAAGGCGGGCAAATTCGCTTGATTGAGCGCTCAGCATCAGATCGGTATCGCCGGAGATCAACGCGGAGCTCTCTGCAATGCCATCGGGATAGACCACCACTTCAACGCCGTCGAGATAGGGGCGCGCCGGGTCGTAATAGTGCGGGTTACGCTTCACCACAATTTTGCGTTCAGGATCGTATGACACCAGCTGGAACGGACCCGCGCCCAGTGAACGCTTACTAAGTTTGTCTATCTGGCCCTGAGCAATACTGGCGGGAATGATTTTGGCGTCCGGATAGGCCAGCATGACCGGCAGATCGGCGTAAGGCGTATCGGTTTCAATCAGTACGGTGCTGTCGTCTTTCGCACTGACCGACCTGATGGGGCCAATATTATGCAGCGCAGGCGACGCGTTCTTTGGGTCGAGCAGCGCCTGCAGGCTGGCGACTACGTCAGCGGAGGTGAGCGGAGTGCCATCGCTGAACTTCAAATCGGGGCGCAGCGTAAACGTCCACTGCGTGAGATCGGCGCTGGCCTGCCATGACTGCGCCAAATCCGCCTCCGCTTTCATCTCCTGCGTCAGGCGCGTCAGCCCGCTGTAAAGCAGCTCGGCCACCAGATATTCCGGATTGACGCGTACCTGATGCGGGTTGATCACGCTAATCGCCTGGTCAACACTGATGCGCAGCACGCCCCCCTTGCGAGGTGAGCCGCCGGGTGTGGCGCTCGTCACCGGCGCGGCGCTGGCAGAGAAAGATCCGGACAGCGCAGCTGCACCCGTCAGAACCGCAGAACCGGCGATGAACTGCCGGCGGTTTACTGCTTTCATTGCGCACATTTTCTCTTCCTCGCTGGTTTAAATACCCTGGGTTGGCTGAAAATCACTGGCGAGATACGCCAGAATGGACTGCGAAAGTGCGATGATATCTGCCATCGTTGTAAACTCGTCGGTGGCATGAATACGGTTGTCGGGGCGGGCTAAGCCACCCAGTAAAATCTCCTGAATACCTGCACGCTGCACCCAACCCATATCTGAGCTGGTGGATGATCCCCACGGTTTAAAAGCGTTATCAGGAAAGCCAAACCCCTGGCTCAGCGCAGCCTGCCAGCGTGGCCAGTGCGGTCCATAAGGATCGGCTACCGGTGCCAGATGCCCAATCAGCTGCACGGAGACATCCAGCGCGCGGCTCTCCGCCATTGCCTGACTGATGCATAATGTGAGCTCTTGCCAGACCTCATCAAACGCCTCTTCAGGCGCATACCGGCGGTTAATAAGCAGTTCAAAACGTTCGGGGATTGTGGAGCCTTTGCTGCCGCCGTGTACCGCGGCGAGCGTCAGCAGTGACGTAAGAGGTTTTCCCTGATAATGCGGTGGCGGCGGCATGGCAGACGTGCGCTGCTCAACCTGCCCTTTCAGTTGATACAGCGCGTTCATCAGGGGAAGCGCTGTTTCAATGGCATTGATGCCCGCGACTGGATCGCCGGAGTGCGCGGATCGCCCGCTCACAATCACTTTGAGGTCAATGCTGCCAAAGCATCCGGCCCAGATGCGCGGTACCGCACCGCCGTTGAAGCTCAGCAGATGTCCGGAAAAAAGCTGTTGCTCTGCCAGATAGCGAATACCCGGATAGAGACCGCCCTCTTCGTCGGTGCACAGTAGAAATACCGGATTGAAGCGCAGCGGCAGGCCGCAGGCCTGTGCTGAGCGGAT
This sequence comes from Pantoea sp. ICBG 1758, assembly GCF_002928325.1. Classification (NCBI taxonomy): domain Bacteria; kingdom Pseudomonadati; phylum Pseudomonadota; class Gammaproteobacteria; order Enterobacterales; family Erwiniaceae; genus Pantoea; species Pantoea sp. ICBG 1758. The sequence continues at coordinate 110,643 of NZ_POWL01000006.1, read as the reverse complement.
GGCGGCAATCGCTGCCACGATCGTGCCTTTCATATCGGCTGCCCCGCGACCGTAGAGCCTGCCTTCTGCCACGGTCAGCGCCAGCGGCGGAAAGCGCCAGCCATCACCTGCAGGTACGGTATCGGTATGAAAATAGAGATTGCAGTTTTCAGCTGCCCCGCAGTTGAGCGTCGCCAGCAGATTTACACGCTCACCCTGTGCACTGCCGTCAGGGACCTGCCAGAGCGCTTCCGGAACAGACACGCGCTGAAAAGCAAACTGCATCGGTGCCAGCATCTGCGTCATCAGGTCTGCAAACGCCGCGTAACCGCTGCCCGGCGGAAAACAGGTATCCACGGCGAGCATGCGCTGAAGATCCTCGGTGATACGTAAGGTATCCTGGCTAATGACGTCTAACGCATTGTTAAAACGATTATTTTTATCCACCGGGCGATTACCTGTTGTATTACTATATAGTTTATAGATAATGCAATTTATCAACACGGGTCAACCGGTAATCGCAGCTATGCAAAAAAACTATGACGCAGGTAACACCGTGCCGTTTACACGGCTGAATGCAGGCGAAGGTGCCCCGCTGCATGACGTGATCAAGCGTCACATCAGTGAGTCCATCCTGCAGGGAGAGCTGCCAGCCGGCACGATTCTGCCAAGCGAAAGCAGCCTGGCGGCCAGATTTGGTGTGTCGGTGGGCACAATGCGCAAAGCGTTAAGCGCGCTTACCACGGAGGGGATGCTGATGCGCCGGCGAAAAACCGGTACGGTGGTCACGGGCTGGGCCCCGCTGCATAACCTGAGTCACTTCTTCCAGTATTTTCGTCTGCACGATAAAACAGGGGGATTGCTGCTGTCTGAAACCCTGCTGCTGGATTATCAGGAAAGTTTGGCAACAACCGGGGAAGCCGAAAAGCTTCAAATTGCAGCGGGTGACAAGGTTTATCGTTTAAAGCGCCTGCGGCGGGTCAACGGTATTGCGGCGATGCATGAGACGCTCATTCTGCCAGCCAGTCGCCTGCCAGCATTTCCCGCCGCAGAACAGCTGCCTCCTCTGCTCTACCGGTATCTGTTTGAGCAGTTCGACATTCGTCTGGCCGCGGTACGCGAGCAGATCACGGCATCTCTGGCTAATGAAGAGGATGCCACCCTGCTTGAGCTGACGCTCCCGCAGGCCGTTATGGTGATAGATGAAGTCTCCTTCGATCAGAGCGCCATCCCCGTGATTCTGGCGCACCATCGCTACAGCACTGAGCACTTTATGTACGTAAATGAGATAAGATAGCGGTAAAGAGAGCCAGACGTTTCACTGTCCTCATGCTGAGCGACTGAGTCTCTGACGGCTGAAGACGCGTAAATCCCGGCCCGGAAGCCGGAACGCTTCAGGCTTCCAGGCGCTGATAAAAATCAGTGACACTTTTTAAATCAGTTTGCCATTCAGATATTTTCATACCTTCTTCGTCATGAGTGGTGCGAGGCTCCACGAATTTATTTATCTGCTCAATAGTAAAGTCACGGCACTGATCTAAAAATACAATATTATTGTGCAGATAGACGTTCATACCTTCAAAATATAGAACCCAGGTAAATATGAAATTAGTTTGCTCAGGTTCATACATTGAGACCGCTAATGCTGCATGATCTTTACTGGCCAGACCTTCTCTGAGTGAAGTCAGCCATGCCTTTTTATAATCGTCTGCACTCCAGTAAGAGAGCGGCAGATATAGCGATTCTGTATAATCATCAATAACGATTGATGCTGGCTGAACCCACTCTTCTTCAAAGTTCACCGGGTCACCTTTAAATACTATCTCAAACATTGTTAATCCTTTATCCGGTTTAGTTCGCTATCGTAAGTGCCAATGCGCTTGCCTTTTTTATTAAACATCTTCCAGCCATTGGTGACATTATGGCTATCGACATCAGGAGTAATGTAATTTTTCCCATCATAAAATACGGGCTGCCCGTGAGAATTAAAAGGAGATTTCTGTGCCGGTATTTTTCTGTCAAAGCCTAGTTTGCCTGCTGCCTCCTGAGCTTCCTTTCCTTTAAGAGCCAGATAAGCCAAATCATCTCTGGTTGGCTCTTCAGGGAGCGGAGTGACCGTAATGTTTCCGCCTGTATTCGGCGTACTTTCGTTATTACCGGTGTGGCTGACCCCGTTCTGATCCCGTTGGTCAGGTGACGTCAGAGACGTTCCGCTATTCATATCCTGAACTGGATTAACGAGCTTACCACCCGCTGGATCCTGTTCCGGCACAGGCAATACCGTAATCAGCCCTTTCTGTTGCTGTAGTTCATCATAGGCTTTACGTTCAGCGGACGACAGTTTTTCTACCAACGCCGGATCGGCGGACATAGCCGCCAGCATGACGTTTGTTTTCTCAGTGAATGAGAGTTGCTCAACGGCTGAGGTTGCAGCAGAGGCCCCAATAAGCGCTCCCAGACCGCTCTCGATCAACTGGTTACGGCATGCCGTAAGCTTTAAGCAGCCCTCAACCGCAAGTTGACCGCCGCGCGCAATCACTGCCAGAGAATTATTCTCTACTGCATTTTTACCTGCCATCGTGCCGGCGCCAGAACCCATTAACGAATCTGACGCGATGCCACCAGCAAATCCTCCTGCCAGCTGGCTCAGGGTGCTGATGGTCTGCTTCTGGCTCTCAGTCAGTTCGCCAGGCCGCGTATCCGGATACATGACCTTGATGATTGCCTGCGCAGTGAGTTCTCCGCCTGCCGCGCCGGCAGCTGCGCCAGTACTGTCCCCGCCTCCCATTCTGGCAAGTACACCGGCTGCCACAGCGTGCGCCATAGTATTGGCCAGCAGATCGATATGCTCCTTACCGTCTGCATCATAAGTTGTGGTGGCCTTTTTAATCTGATTTGCGATAAAAGGTGCCATGGCGCCGCTGGCAGCCGCTCCCGGATTATTGGCGCTGAGTCCTCCCAATGCGCTGGCTACCGCCGTCGCCACCATAGAGTAAGTGCCGCCTGTGCTCCACTTATCTGCGACCGCCTTATACCCCGGGTCATGCTCTATCAGCGTGTTCATTTCATCCGATGATTTGCCGGCATAGTCAGGGTGCTCCTTCAGCAGGCGCGCTTTGGTTTCTTCAGCTGCCGCGTCCAGTTTGTAGGCTTTAACGTCGCCGACTACTTTACCGGCCAGCTCCTGTACGCCCTGCGCAAAGGCCAGCTGATTACCGACTTTCTCTTTATCAAAGATCTTATCAATGTGACCGTTGGCATTGTCCGTATCGTGGCTCAGCCCGCTGACATCCTGTATCTGCTGTGCTTTATCACGTATGACCAGCGTCCCGTCTGCAACAGCAGATCGCGTGGTACCGGAAGCGCTGCCGCTCATATTCACCAGAGTCGGGAGAAGAGAGGGTTTAGTCCCGTCATTGCCGCCACTGATCCCTACAGAGGTGCTGCTGGCGTGATATTCCGCGTGGTTCTCAATGTTGTCCCAGCCCAGCGTACCTGTGGAAAGCCTGTTGTCTGCCGCATCTGCAGTCGAGGCAATCACCGCGCCGTTGAGCTGCGTATGATGGCCGGCAAAAATGTCATAGCCACCGTTACCGGCAAACAGCCCGCTCTGATCGCCGACGCTGGCGTACTCGCTGTTGACCTTAGTCTGGCTCAGGCTTAGCCCGAATGAGCCATTCATAGTGCCAAAGGTGAAACTGAAGCCGCCGCTGGCGCTCTGCTGCTTACTCTGGTAGTTATCCGTATCTTGCAGGCTGGAGAGGGTGAGATTATTCCCCGCGTTCACGCTGATACTATTGCCCAGTGCCTGGGCACCAGAGAGCAGCGTGTCATTACCGCTGCTCAGCGTCAGGTTTTCTTTGGCGTTGACGCGACTGTTGACGTATGTGGTGCTGCTGCCGTTCTCCGCGCCGCTGGCCATATAGCCGCTGGCCTGTACGCCAATACCGGTTTTTTGTCCGATGGCCACGTGCACTCCGGCGCTCCAGCCGGAGGCGTTGTTACTGCTCTTCTGTTCGGTATTGTTACTGGCTGCGACCAGATTAAGGTCATGCGCGGCAGCGAGCGTAACGTTTCCGCCGGTGATATTGCTGCCAGCCAGGGTCAGGTCGCCGCTGGTGCCTTTGGCGCCCGTGGCCACGACCGCTACTTTGCCACCGCCGTTAAGCGAGCTGCCGCTCACCACATTTGTGTTGTATTCAGATGAGGATTTGCTCTTGCTGGCGCCTACGTTAAGCGCAATCTTAATGCCGGCTTCGCGTACGTTGCCGTTAGCCAGCGCGGTCGCGGATTGTGTGGCGCCTTTCGACATTGCCCAACCGCTTTCCAGCATCTTCACGGCATTAAGCGCTTTCAGACGATCGTCTCCCGCCTCACCGGCAGCTTTGGCCTGCGAACCGAGGCTGAGCAGCGCGTCGGTAATGGGACTGGTGAGCTGCAGCGTCAATCCGCTCTGCTTCTGCTCAAAACTCTGACGGCGGGTAAGCGTATCGTTGCCCGGATCGATGGTCACGGACCCGCCAGCCAGACTGATATCCTGCTTCGCAATCACATCTGAACCCGCCACGCGCGCATTCTGCCCCGCCACCATTGTAACGTTGCCGCCGGTGCTGCCGATGGTGCTGGCGCTCTGGCTTTCGGTTGTTCCGTTTTGTTTCAGCTCCTGTTTTGATGATGCGCTGCCGAAGGTCACGCCAATACCGCCGCCGCTGAACATGCCGCTTTTTTTGGTCTCGCTCAGGCGATAGCGTGTCTGGGTATCGGTGGCGGCAGTAATGTTGAGATCGTTACCTGCCTTCAGCCCGACGTCACTTTCACCCACAACCGATGAGCCCTTCACCAGCAGGTCATTGCCGGCAATAATTGAAACGCGATCGCCACTCAGGCTGGAGGCTTTTTCTGCCGTAGCGCTCTCTTCACTGAGCGTATGCGTGGTTTTTTTGCTGAAGTGCTTTTTCCGGGTTTTGGTCTCTTCCCGGTAGGCGTAATCACTTTCAGTTACCGTAGTGATATTGACGTCATGTCCGGCCTGCAATGCCAGATCTTTGTTGGCTGTGAGCGTCGAGGCCTGGCTGGTAATGTCATTCCCTGCCAGCAGCGTGGTGCTGCCACCGCTGACGATTTCGCTACCCTGCTGGCGTACCGTTTCGTTGACGATCGTTTTCCTGCTGCCGCGTTCGCTGTTACCCGATCTGAACTCTTCAGCGTTTAAGTTAATATCGCGGCCCGCTTTCAGTCCGATATCATCTTCTGCCACCAGCGCAGTCGCCTGGCTGGTGATGTCCTGTCCGGCTACCAGCGTCAGTTTTCCGCCGCTGGAAACGGTCGTGCGTTCGGCACCAGAGCGATGACTTTCTGTATTACGGCTATAATCATGGGTGCCAGACTGCTGAGATGATAGAGCCAGATCATTACCTGCCGTCAGCGACATATCCTTGCCTGAATTAAGCTGGCCTGACACAACGGAAAGGTTTTTGCCGGCATTAATCGTTAATGCCGAACCAGCAGATAGCGTGCTGCCCACCGCGGCGGTGGTGGCGTTGTCACGATAACGATTAGTAAAGCTGCTGTTAACCGTATTCGCGCCGAGCCAGACATCGTTCACCGCCTGAATCTTCAGGTCATCGTTAGCTTTCAGCAGAGAGGCCGTGTTGAGAACGCTGTCTCCGGCTACAAGAGAGAGATTACCTGTTGAGATAATGGCAGCCTGATTTCCCTGCTCTGTCAGAGCGTAGCGGCTCCAGATTGAATTATTATTGATGCTGGCAGTGCTGGTCAGGTTAACAATATTGCCACTGACGCTTTCAAGCGCCACCTGCCTGCCACTGATCGTCGAACCGATGTTATTAATATTCCCTAAGGCACTCAGATTTACGCCCTCGCCCGCCTTAATTAAGCTGCTGTTAATGTTATCAATCTGCGCCTGGCTGGTTAATGCGACATTCTGCTTCGCGCTGATGGTGCTGCCGTTATTGCGGATATTATCTGCCGTCAGCGCAACATTATTGCCAGCAATCACGCTGCCGTTGGCCACGGTGGCGTCATCAGGTGACAAATAAAGTTTTGGCACCATCACTGTCTGTCCATTGATGGTCGCTTGTTCCCACCACAATATACTGTGGTCAAGTGCAGCAATCTGGTCAGTATTCAGTGATACACCGAACGCTAATCCCAGCGATTGCTGCGCTTTCGCTGCGTTATCCATCAGCCAGGACATCTGTTGCAGATCGGAACCCATGCCGTTGATATAACGATTCCCGGTCTGGCTCAGGAGCGCATTGCTGACATAACGGGTATCAAATGCCGCATCGCCAAGGAAGCGATAATCCTGCTCCGGTTTGAGCTGCAACCGATCCAGCAGATAGGAAGATCCCAGAAATTGACGGGTATCGGTATAGATACCGCGCGTCTCAGCCGGCGCGGCTGAAGGCTGGCGATGAAGCAGGGTATTGAGATCGCTAAACAGGCTCTGATCGAGAGCCCCTAAGCCATTGAGCTTCGGGTTGACGGTGATTAAATAGGGGCTGGCAGGATCCTGCGAGACCGTAAAATAGCCATTCTGTGTTAACGGAATCGGCCAGGCGCTGATATCAACTTTTTGCCCCTCGGGCAATCTTCCGGGCTGCGGTATAAATGCACCCTCAGCGCTTTGCACCAGAGCAATTTTTTGACCACCTGTTTGCAGCGCTACCGTTTTATCAGTAATGATATTTAGCCCCCTGATCGTCGTATCGGGCGACACCAGCGATCCTGCACCATTAACGGTTTGCACCGCACGGAATACCTCATCAACCCACTCAGGGCTACCCACAGTAAAGGCTGAAGCTTGCTCAAGTCCAAGGCGTTGCGAACCGTTGCCGATCCCGGCGTTAGCCAGACCGGCTATCGCAGGTGCAGCAAGCGTTGGCGTAATGGTGCCACGAACATCATTCGATTCGCTGTTGTTAACGATAGCGGCAAAATTCGCGCTGACGTTACCATTCGCCTGAATAACGCCGCGAATAGACGTGCTGCCTTCTGTACGATAATTTTCTGTGGCAACGTAAGTCACACTTTTTTTAAGCATGACGCCAGTATTGTAGTCATGAAAATAGATGGCATCGCCTTTATAAATTAAATCATCTAAATTATCCCGGAGATATTGCGAGCTGCCACCGCTTTCAAGTACCGGCTTATATTTATTGTAAGCATCTGAAGGAGTGTAGGTTCTCCAGACAGATTGCGTGCCTGACAGATAAGATTGGTTATTTAATGTTTGACCCGTAAGCGAGAGGTTCCCGCCAGCAAGAATATAACTGCCGAGGTTATCTAAAGTGGTGGCCTGGCCATTTAAATTATGGCCAGCCGCTATTCTTCCTGCTTGCCCACTGACCTGCGTGCTGGATGTGGTCCGGGCGACCAGTGCCTCATGACTTTTCGATAAGTCAGTGGGAATCGGGGTGACATCGAAAATTCTAAAATTAGGTCCCGGCGGAATCGGGTGATCCGTAAAATAATATTTTAATTCTCCTGGCTGAAATGCATCCAGAGGGATTTCCACGGTGCCCGGCGTTTCAGACGCATAACTATTTGCCACATTCTCCGTTGTCACTGGCCCCACTGAGATGGATTCCCATTGATTCAGCAGGTGCGCGGTCTGCAGGGTAATATCCCCCTGCTGCGACTCTATATTGCCCGATGTATTGATTATCTCGCTATTCGCATTCCCCGCCGCGTCGCGCTGCATCCACAGGTTGTTACCCGCGAGGATATCGCCGCGCTGGTTTTGAATGCGGTTAGCGTACAGATAGAGATTCTGACCAGCATACAGCAGGGCTGTGTTTACAATGCTGCCCGGTGAGGAGAGGGTAAGGCTGCCACGCGTACCGGTAAAGCCGCTGAGCGCCACATCGCTGCGGCTATTCAGCGCGATATTTCCCCCGCCCTGTAACGTGCCTGCGCTGTTCATCGTTATACGCTGACCGCTCAGGCTACTGTCGCCACTTCCGGTGGTGAGCTGGCCGTTATTAATCAAATCGCCGTCCGCGCTCAGCGTCAGCGCCTGCCCCTGCAACGTGCCCTGATTGTCGATCGCACCCTTGCTGCTGATGGTAAGGCGGTTTCCTGCGGCCAGGGTATTGTGTGCGGTAAAACTGTTAATTAGTTTCAGCGTGGCGTCTCCAAGCGCCACCACTTGTCCCAGCTGATCAAATCCCGTGCTTTCAAGCAGCAGGCTGCCGCCGCTGAACAGTTTACCCGCCGCCTGCTGCGTGACCTGTGCAGCGTTGATATTCAGTTGATTTGTACCCAGCAGCGTGCCGCTGTTCGTGAGCTGCGCGTAATTTACCGTCAGGTTTGCGCCCTGTGCGCTGCCCTGGTTCTGCAGGCTGGAGCCGGTGAGAATCGCCTGCTGATCTGCCATCAGCGTGCCGCTGTTGCTGGCACTCGCCGCATTAAGCATCAGCTGCGATGCCTGCAGCCAGCCGCTGTTGACCAGCTGTGGTACATTCAGCGTGAGATCTGCCGAAGAGAGTAGTTTGCCGCTGTTACTGGCCAGGCCGCTGGTGGTAATACGGCTGGTGGCTCCCTGAATCACACCATAGTTATAGAGTTCGGGCGCGGTCAGCGTCAGGCTGTTCTGGCTCAGGAATGTGCCGCTGGCGTTATTGATAAGGCGTCCACTGGCGTTGAGCTGCAGGCTGCTGTCGCCCTGTATGTGGCCGCTGTTCGTGATGCTGCCGCTGCTGAGCAGCAGATCCCTGCCCTGCATCCGGCTTGCGTTATCTACGGTAGCAGCATGCACATCCAGCGTACCCCCGCTCAGCAATGCCGCCCCTGGCTGCTGCGTCAGTACGCCCGACAACGTTGTCGTCACTCCTTCAGCGCCTGAGATCTCGCCGCTGTTGTTAAGCGCGGCACCCTGCAGCGTAAGGTAACGGGCAATCCACTGCCCCTGGCTGGTGAAACTCCGCGCATTGAGCGCGGCGCTGCCGCTGGCAGTAATTTTGCTGCCGGCAGTGGACGTGAGGGTATCGCTCAGATTCAGCTGCATGTCGCCGGCGCTCTGAATAGCGCCGCTATTAGTGAGGCTGGTGGCATCCAGCAGGATCTGCTGCCCCTGCCAGGTGCCGTTATTCGTCACGGTGTCGCCACTGATATGCAGCGCACCCTGCGTCAGAAGCTGGCCGCCTGCACTGTTAATCAGCGCGCGTGCGGGCTGCGCCTGTGCCATAAACAAACGCAGCCCGCTGGCGGGAGCCGGTCCGAGCGTCAGCGACCGCAGGCCAATCAGGCTGCCCTGGTTGGTGACGCTGGCGGGATAGATGGCGAGCGTATCGCCCTGTACCGTACCGCTGTTACTCAGCGCACCGCCGTGGAGCGTGACAGCTTTTTCTGCCAGCAGCCTGCCGCTGTTAATCAGGTTCTGTGCGTCAATCTGCGCTGCACCCTGAGACAGCAGATCGCCCTGATTATTCAGATCTCCGCTGACCGATGCCGTGAGGTCACTGCTGCTGAGCAGCGATCCCTGATGCTGCCAGCTTCCTGCGCTGACATGCGTGCTTTTACCCTGCAGCGTACCGGAAGTCTCCAGCGTGCCCGCACTCAGCAGCAGGTCTCCCCCGCTCAGAGCCTGACCGCCTGCGGACTGTTGCAGATGGTCAGTCGCCTGCGCATCCAGCGCTGTCGTACCCTGCCACAGTCCCTGATTATTCAGCGCATCACCGCGAAGCGTGAGGCTGTCTGCCATCACCTTTCCGCTGTTCGTCAGGCTACCGGCTGTCACGCTGGCGTGTCCACCGGAGAGCAGGCTGCCGCTATTGTCCAGCAGCGTATCTGTGGTGCCGCTGAGGGAAGCGATGCCGTTGATCGTGCCCCGGGTGGAGAGTGAGGTGAAGTGATAGCCGAGGTGTTGACCCTGCCACACGCCTGCATTGCTGGCCGCCCCGCCCCTGAGGGAGAGCGCATCACCGCTGATAAGCTGCCCGTGGAGAAGGTTATCAAACTGGCTAAACTCTGCGGTCAGCAGCGAATCACCCTGCAACAGACCCTGGTTCTGCAGCTTTACCCCTGTGGTTTTTACCTGCTGTGCGGCGATAGTGCCTGCGTTATTCAGGGTGTTAGCCTGAATAACTGCCTGTTGCTGTGCCAGCAGTAGCCCATCCGCATCGTTATCAAGTGAACCATCCAGCATTGCGCTCAGATTTGTAGCTGTAATGCGGCCTTTATTAGTGACGCGCTGCCCGGTCAGACTCAGATCACCCGCCACCTGCAGCAGGCCGGCATTGGTGAGTGTCACTGGCGCAAATGAGAGGGAATCACCGGTGATCAATTTACCCGTAGCGGTATTGGTGACGTTCGCGCTGCTGAGCGAGAGCGAGCTGTTACCCTGAAGCAGGCCTGAATTAGTCAGCTGTGGCGAGGTGATGTCCAGGCGGTCTGCTGCCAGCGTACCGCCGTTACTGAGTTCGCTACTAAGCAGGTTTAGCGCCTGTTCGCTTATCAGCGTACCGCTGTTATCCAGCACGCCATTCACGCTGGCGCTAAGCTGGCTGGCTGCCCGGCTGCTGCCAGCGTTTTGCCAGTTTTCCAGTTTCAGGTCGAGCTGGTCCGCCTGAATACTGCCCTGATTGTTCAGCGCTGAGCCCCGGATGTCTGCTTTGCCTGCCGTCAGCAGCTGTCCGTTTTCCTGATTGACGAGCGTAGCGCCCTGTAATGCGAGGGCATCGGTACCCTGTATCAGCCCGCCGTTGACCAGATCGCCCTTCAGCGTTAGCGCCTGTGCAAGCAGCCAGCCGCTGTTGTCGGCGTTTCCCGTAATCTCAATGTGCTGCTGGCCCACTATTTTACCGCTGTTAGCGAGCGTGCTGGCAGCAATCGTTGCGTCGCCTTCACTCAGCGCACTACCGCTGTTCTGCCAGTCGCCTGCCCTCAGGTCAAGCTGCTGACCCTGCATCTGCCCGCGATTATCCAGCCGGTCCTGCTTCAGCGTCAGCTGCCCCTCACTCAGCACCGTGCCGCTGTTCGTCAGCTGCTCTCCTGTTGCCTGCAGCGTCTCTTTACCCTGCAGCAGGCCGCTGTTCCCGGCGGTGGTACTGCTGATATCAAGCTGACTGGCGGCTATCTGTCCGGCGTTGAAAAGCGTGCCACTGTTTAGCTGCATGGCGTTATCCGCCAGCAGCACTCCTCCCTGCTGATTACTGACGCTACCGTTGTCTGCGGTAAGGCTGGCAGCGCTGATTTCTCCGGCGTTGATAAGGCTGCCGCCGCTCAGTGTCAGGGCCGCACCGCTGGAGATCAGCCCGGCGTTATTCAGCTCCGGCAGATCGAGCCCGAAGCTGTTATCTGAGCTGACGATGCCCTTTGCCTGATTTGTGAGGCGCTGACCGCTGAAGCGGAGCGCCGTTGTCCCCTGAAGCAGGCCATTATTAATGGTTTCGCCGCTGTTTACGTCCAGTGCCTGCTGACCGAAAATAGTGCCGGTATTGGTCAGGCTGCCGGTCGTTAAGGTGCCTTCCGCCAGGCTCAGCGCTTTCCCGCTGTTCAGCCAGCGATCTGCATTAACATTAAGCCGCTGGCCCTGAAGTGAACCGGCGTTGCTGAGCGCAGCGGTATCCAGCATCAGCTGGTCTTCACTGAGCACGCTCCCGCTGTTGGTAAACTGCTGGCTCTCTGTCTGCAGCATCTCTTTGGCCTGCAGCGTACCGCTGTTATTAATGGCGTCGCTGTTGAGGGTAAGGCGAAGAGCCGCTAATTTCCCGCTGTTGGTCAATTCCTGGTTATTCAGCTGCAGCGTTTGTCCGGCAAGTAGCGAGCCATCCGCGTTATTCAGGATTGTATTATTCAGCGCAGTAAGATTCCCGGCGTTGATCTCACCTGAGTTTGTCAGGCGCTGACCGCTCAGCGTCAGCGTGGTGCCACTGCTGATCAGCCCGCTGTTGTTCAGCGTCGGAAGATTCAGTGAAAAGGCGTTATCAGAGCTCAGGGTGCCGCCGTTGAGATTGTTCAGGCTGTCGCCGCTGAAGCTTAATGCACCGGTTCCCTGCAGCAGCCCGCTGTTTTCAGTCTGCGCGCTGCTGATATTCAGTGCCGGTGCAGAGAGCACGCCCTGGTTAAGAAGTCTGTCGCTCACCGCTATCAGGCTGCGGGTCGCGGCGACGCTTGCCTCCTTGTGATTCTGTAAGCTATCCGCTTTTACCTTAATAGCACTTGCGGCCAGCGCGCCGCTGTTGTCCAGCTGCCGGGTATCAGCGGTAAGGCTGTCAGCCGCGGTAAACTGACCGCTGTTACTGATTTGGTTCTGAGCCTGAAGCTGAATGTTACGAGCGGCGTTGGCGCGGGTAGATTGATTCGCTGTCAGAGTAGATCCCTTCAGCCGGATATCGCCGCCCGCCGTCAGGGTGGTGCCGTTGCTGGTCAGGTGACCTTTAGCGGTTACGGCGATACCGGCGTCGCTGACAAGAGTACCCTGCCCCAGCGTGGCATCCTGCTGTGCACTGACGGTGATTTGCCCGGTGGCTTTGTTATCACCATTGAGCGCAACCGATGCGCCACTGGCTGTCAGGGCGCCGCTGCTCAGGCTGTTACTGAGCGTCAGCTTACCGTTTGTATCCAGCCTGATATCACCCTGCTTCGCAGCCAGATTGCCGAGGTTGATCCCCACGCCTTTCTCGCCCGACACCAGATGAATACGATTGGCATACATGCCGCCGAGCGCGCCGGTATCGACCGCGACCGACGGTGCGGGACCCTCTCCGGCTATCGGAGTGACGGAGCCGTCTGCGCCAACGCGGTTGGCCCCCACAGTGACGGAGAGATCCTTTGCGTAGATCCCGGCGTTGATTTCGGTCGCGCGCGCGACGATCGCTACCGCGTCGGCGCTGCTGCCGTCCAGCCCTTTGCCCTCAACGATGACCGATCCTTTCGTCACCTCCAGCGCGGAAAGCTTGCCGCTGACATCAAGTTGCGGCTTGCCGGTGGTAAGCGTAACGTTCGGCGTGTTGATAAAGCCGCAGCCGTTACAGGTGATGCCGTACGGGTTAGCCACCATGACGTTGGCAGCCTTACCCGCGACTTCGGTATAGCCCCGCAGCTGCGAGCGGCTGGCGCCCGTGACCTCATTGATAATCGCCTGCGCTTCATGGCCCGCTTTCAGATGAGGGTTATTCTGGATCAGCCCGCCAAGCTGCGTCCGGTTGAGCTGGCCGGTGGCGTTGTTGAGGATCACGCCTTCCTGGCCAACGTTGTACTGCTGATACTGATTGTGCGAGATACCGGCGCCGTTTGGTGTGGCAATGTTGACAACCGGCACACCGTTACCTGCTTTGTCCATCTGCGTGCCTGGCGTCACCGGGGTGATTTGCGCGGCTACAGCCGGCAGCACGGGTTGCATGGCCACCAGAGAGCAGATGAGATAGCTCAGTACACGACGGGCGAGGGAAACGGGTTGGCGATCGTCCATAATCTTAGCCTCTTAAAAAACCAGCCCGACGCGGGCGTAAATGCTGACGCGATCCGGCTGCAGATGGCCGGGATAGCTGAGCGGAATGCCCAGGGTGTACTGGGTATAGAAAAAACGGTTGCGGGTGCTGATACCCGCCGCGCTGCCCCACAGCGTGCCGGTGAACTCGCGGTTCTGCGCATCGCTCTTCAGCCAGCCGCCGTCGATTGCCGCCAGCGCGCTGACTTCGCCAATGACCGGCAGCGTGAACAGGTTGTAGTTCAGTTCGTTACGCAGATACCCCCCGGTGTCGCCGGAGAGATACTGCTCCTTAAAGCCGCGCACCGAACTTTCACCGCCGAGCGTCAGGCGCTCGCTGGCGTATAGCCGGTCAGGCGACCACTGACTGTAAACGCTGCTCAGCCACCACAGGCGGTTCGTTAGCGGACGCTGAAAGCTGCCGCTGAGGCTCCACTTGCGAAATTGCGCTTTCGGCAGGTCGCCGGTTTTGCCCGCATCACTTTCAGCGTCAAACCACGACATGCCGCGACTGAACGACGGGTTAAGCGTGGCCACGCCGCCAAAGATTTTCTGCGTATGATCCAGACCCGCCTGCAGGCTGGTGATTTTCCGGCTGCTGCCGGTGAGCAGCGTGTTATTGAGGAAGTTGTGGCTGCTGTAGTGGTTCAGTCCAAACCGGACGCCGGTTTTGATCTCGCCGTTGCGGAAAAGTACCCAGGAGCCGTTCAGGCGGTGTGCGACGTTGTCACCGTTGCTCAGCCAGGTGAAATCATTGTTGATGAAGCTGCTGTGATAGCTGCTCCAGCTGTAGCTATAGTCAAGCAGGCCATAGCCGTACGGTACGCTGAAGCCTGTCTGCAGACTCTGCGCATCGCGCCACTGGCTGAAGGCGCTGCTGCGCGCGCCGCTGATAAACCAGCGATCGGCGAGACCCAGCAGGTTATTGCCGGTAAGCGAGGCGTTTATCTGACCGGTACCGGTGCTTTTCTGTCCGCTGTTGTCAAAACCCAGCAAGGTACTGAGCGGAAATTCCGGCTTAGCCGTGAGGTTCACCACCGAATAACCTGCTTCAGGAGAGGGCTGAATTTCGATCTGCACCGGCATTGCGCGCACGCGGTTGATCTGCTCCATGCCCTGCTCAATATCGCGCAGATTGAGTATCTTTCCTTTCAGGCCGGGAAAAGCCATTAACAGCGCACGTGGGTGCTCACCGTCCAGGCGTATATCGTCGAGCTTCCCTTCCAGCACCGGAATAACCAGCTCACCGGAAGATAAATCCTGCTCAGTTAAAAACGCTCTGCTGGTAATATAACCGCGCTGCATATACCAGTCAGAAATTGAGTGGACCAGAGAATTAATATTGGTTAAGTTCAGGCAGCGATGGATATAGGGGGCGGTGATATTCTGCTGCTGGCTCTGCGATAATAAAGACGCGTTACGGATAACGATATGATGAACAGGGAAGCACGGACCGGATGTGCCTGACTCCCCGGCTGGGGCGGCCAGAGGCGACACCGCGTTCCACAGCGCATCGCGCTGATGCTGATCCTGTTGTAAACGTTGCTGCTGCTGATTCTGGATATAATCACGGTCGCCCGGATTCAACGGTGCCGCTGCTGCTGAAGCAGTTAATAAGCTGACGCTCAGCGCCAGTACCATCCCTGTATGTGCCATTATAAAGACTTAAGTTAAAGTGATTGTCTGTTTCCTGTCAGTTTGCCTGCACAGAATATCACCTTAACAATCAGAAAGTTCCTGATGGCGCTATAAAACGAGAATGCAATCGTAATATTACTTAAAGCATCGTTCCGGTCTGGCCTAACTCAAATATAAAGAGAGATATTTTCGAGTGCGGATGCAATCGGGAGTGTTTTCCAGATATATCGTCTTTTTCTCATTAGCGTTTGCACTGTGATTAAACGTAAACCCGCTCTGATTGGTTAATAAAACCGTATCAGGAGCCCGCTTAAAGAGAGCAGATATAGCTTATTTCGCCCGGTGCAGGGTGGAATGCGTAATTACCATTGCAAATCTAATGCTATCGCATTCTCTCACTGGCAGGATGATACACATCGCTGCGTTCGCGCTTTCCGACTGCGATGATCAGCTGATCGTCGATCACCTGATAAACCAGCCGGAACCCCGACGTTTGCAGTTTGATTTTATCCCGCGCAGTCTGGCAGATGCGCTATGGGGGTTATCGCAACACTTCTTCAGCTTTTTCGCAAACTGTTGCCTCTGCTCCGATCACAAGCGCCGCTATGCGTGACGCAGCCGGAGTGTGGCCGGCAGCACTCTGCGGTTACTGGCAGGCTCATCGCCAGCAATCAGCGCGCTCAGCAACGCAAAGCACTCCTGCGCCAGTCGCGGTACATCCTGTTCGACGGTATCAATCGCTACCGACAGTGAATCATAGAGATAGTGGTCATCAAAACTGGCGATGCGGATGTTGCTGTTGAGCAGATGATGCTGGCTCATGTAACGCAGCACCCCTTCCATCAAGCCGCAGGCGGCGGTGAAGATCGCCTGTGGCGGACGACCGAGTCGGGCGCAGAGCGCGGCAAACATCTCATAACCGCTGCTGGGGTGATAGTTACCATGAATAATCCACTCCGGTCGGGGCGTGACGCCCGCCAGCTCCAGCCCCTGCAGAAAGCCGGCAAGGCGATCGCGCGTCGGAGAGAGGCGCGCCTGACCGCCAAGGAAATAGATCTCTTCCGGATTAGCGCGCGCCAGTTGCGCCACTAATTCGGCAGTAGGCGTAACCGCATCCGTGATCACCAGCGGCAGCTGCGTATCATTCATATAGCGGTCAAACAGTACGACCGGCAGCTGTTCGCTGAGTTTTACATAGTCGCTGTCGCCGGACATGCTGGAGGCGACAATCAGCCCGTCCACCTGGCGGGCGACCAGGTTATCCACGACAACCCGCTCCTGGCCGGCATTTTCATCCGTACAGGAGATCAGCAGCTGTAGTCCCGCTTCGCGGCAAAGGTTTTCCAGTGCGTCTGAGAATACGGCAAAACCGTGATTGGTGATCTCCGGCACCACCAGACCCAGCGTATGGCTGCGATTATCGCGCAGCAGACGCGCATGAATACTGGCTTGATAATGATGCTCACGGGCCAGGGAGAGCACGCGCTCGCGCGTCTCTTTGGCGACGCGCAGCTCTTTACCCCGGCCGTTCAGCACCAGGCTGGCGGTCGCTTTCGAGACGCCAGCCAGCGCGGCGATATCGGTAATGGTTACGCGTTTGGTTTTTCTCACGTCATGGCATCAGTCAGGGAAACAATAACTTATTGTACCACGCAGCGTCGCAGCGGCCAGTAGCGCGCGGTAACTTCTGTGTCCCCGATCAGCCTGAGTTGCGCCTCCGCTGCCGGAAAATAGCGGCTGCTCATCACGCCCTCGCCTTCGTTGATAAAAATCTCTACGCTGGAGTGGTCGCATAAAATCTGCAGCTGCGTCACTGCTCCCTGCCAGTAGCGATAGTGCCACTCCCCGTTCGACAGGCTGCGACGCGCAAGACGCAGTCCGCTGCTATGCCACTCCAGCAGCAGCGTGTTGGCAAAATCAAGCGTGATACCGCCCGTACCGGTCAGCTCCAGCTCAAGCCGTCGCGCGGCAATAAAGGGGGCATCTGCAGCCAGACCCTGAAAAGCGTGCTCCTCACCGCGCAGCGCCTGCAGCTCAGCTACCGGCCGCTGGTAGAGTTTGCCGTCACGCGTTCCCAGCTCGCGGATACAGGTCATCTGGTGGATCCAGCCGCGGGCGATAGTAGGCTGATATCTCTCTTCACCGTCCGGCACCCCCATCCATGCTACCAGCAGGCGACGGCCATCGGCGGTCAGTGTGGTCTGCGGTGCGTAGAACTCAAAGCCGGCATCCAGCTCATGAAAGTCGCCGTGCGTAAAGCGGGCGGTGTCATAGTCCAGATCGCCTGCCAGCCATGCACTGGGATGCGCATTGAGAAAACGCTGTTCTTCAGGCGTGATCCCCTGCGGACAGCAGATAAGAAACGTACTGTCGCCCAGCGTGAAGAGATCGGGGCACTCCCACATATATCCTGCCGCACCCAGCCCGTTAAGGCCGCTGCCGGCAATCTCCCCGAGCCTGTGCCACGTGTGCATATCGTCAGAGCGCAGCAGCAGAACTTTGCCCTGCAGCGCATTGTCCTGTGCCCCCAGCACCATGTACCAGCTCTCACCATGCCGCCACACTTTTGGATCGCGGACGTGTCCGGTATACCCTTCAGGCAGCGCAATAACGGGTCCCAGCTTATCGAAACCTCCTGCTTCATTCTGTACCGCCAGGCACTGCCACGCGGTACGGCTGCCATCGTCAAACTTCACATTACCGGTGTAAACCAGCGTGAGCGCACCGTGATTGTCCACGGCGCTGCCGGAGTAGCAGCCGCTGCGGTCATACTCTTCATCCGGCATCAGCGCGATCGGCTCATGCTGCCACTGCAGCAGGTCCGCTGAACTCCAGTGCCCCCAGCATTTATGCTGATGCTGGCAGCTCAGCGGGTTCCATTGGTAGAAGAGGTGATAGCGTCCGTTAATGTGGATAAAGCCGTTAGGGTCGTTCAGCAAACCCGTTACAGGCGCAAGATGCCAGCCGGGATAGTGCGCATCGTTTAGCGCGCGCGGCTGACCGCGCATGACCGCCTGCAGGATAGCGGGGAACAGGTTTAATGAGGCCATTATTCTGCGTCCGTTTTGTATTTAAGCAGGTAAGAGATAACAAAGGCTGCGCTGAAAGCGATCACCATACCAATGGCGTAATTGAGCAGCGAGCTGGCCTGCACAATCGCCATGCCCGGAATACCGGTCAGGCCTACAGCCGTCATATAAACATGCACCGAGACAACCCATGCACCTCCCAGCGCACCGCCAATCAGCCCCGCTACGAAAGGTTTCATAAAGCGCAGGTTGATACCAAAAATGGCTGCTTCGGTAATCCCCAGCAGCGCCGAGAAGCCGGAGGGAAGCGCGATAGCTTTAATCTTAATATCTTTTGATTTTAACCATACCGCCAGGCACGCCCCGCCCTGTGCGACGTTAGCCATCGCCCAGATCGGCAGCAGGAAATTCACGCCGATAGACGGGTTGCCCAGCAGCCCCGCTTCAATAGCGTGAAAGCTGTGGTGTACGCCGGTGATCACAATGACAGAGTAGAGACCACCAAACAGTAATCCCGCCAGCCAGCCGGCGTGGGCGATCAGCGTGCTCAGGACAAAGGAGATCCCGTCACCCAGCGCGCGCCCGGCCGGACCGATAATCAGCAGCGCTACAAAACCGGAGATAATCACCGTCAGGAATGGCGTCAGGATCAGATCCAGCGCGTCGGGGATCACCCGGCGTAGCTGTTTCTCCAGTACGCTCATGAACCATACCGCCAGCAGTACCGGGAACACCGTGCCCTGATAGCCAATCATCGCGACTTCGATACCAAAGAAGTTCATGGTATGGAAACCAGCCGCCACGCCCCAGGCGTTGGTCAGCGCCGGATGCGTCAGGATCCCGCCCAGCGTCGCCCCGAGAAACGGATTGCCGCCAAACTCACGTGCGGCAGTGAATCCGATCAGGATTGGCAGAATGATGAATGCCGCTGAGCTGCACATATCCAGCATGATATAGAGTGCATTTTCCGGATTAACCCAGCCGTAGGTTTTCACCATGCCGAGCAGCCCCATCAGCAGACCTGAGGCGACAATGGCCGGAATAATCGGAACAAAAATATTCGACAGCAGACGCGCAATACGCTGAAAAGGATTGAGTTTACGTGCAGCGATATCTGCTGCTTCTGACTTACTGGTTTCGCTGATGCCGGCTTCGCGGATAAAGGCAGCATACACCTTATTCACCACGCCGGTGCCAAAAATGACCTGCAGCTGTCCGGCATTGCGGAAGCACCCTTTTACGCCATCGAGTTTACCGATCGCGGCGGTATCTGCTTTGGCATCATCCACCAGTACCAGACGCAGACGGGTAGCGCAGTGCGCCGCGCTGGCAATATTTTCCCGGCCTCCCAGCAGCGGCAGCAGCGCGCGGGAGATCTGTACAACATCCATAGTAACCTCTGTTTTTCGTTGTTATGCCTGCCATAATGTGGCCCCCGCAGGGGCCGGAGAATCAGAACCAGGTTTCCATCTGCACGCCAAAGTTCCACTCGCCGCCAGCTTTAAAGCCGCTGCTGCCAAAGGCGTCATCGCCCGCATAGTTATCCAGACGGTGATCCCAGTCCATCCAGCTGGCAAACAGACGGATTTCAGGGCGCTTGAGGAAGTCGCCGACGTCGCTGGCTTTCAGCGTCGGCGCTACGGTGAGCTTGTAAAAATTGCCACTCACGGCATTGCGGCTGTTGTAGCCTTCAGGCCGCAGATCCATGTACTGATATGAGCCTTCATACTGCATCTCAAAGTTCTGCGTGAATTCCTGAATCAGGCGCAGGTTCGCGGTCGCCCATTCATAGCTGTCGCCTTTGACGTAGCGATCTTTGCTGCTCTGTGCCAGCAGTGCTGGCGCAATATGCCAGCCGCCGCCCAGCGGCGTAATGCCGTAGCTTGCGAGGCGCCAGGTATCGGCTTCCGGCAGCAGCGCACCGTCAGATCCCAGCGTTTTCACTTCCGCGCCCAGACCGTGGCCGTAGAGCAGGGCCGTTTTAGCCGAGCCTTCGCGCAGGCCGTAGAAAGTATCGTTATGGATGCCCGCTAATACGTGCACGCCGGTGTTAGCCGCGTCGCTTTTCACGCGATTTCCTTCGATATCGGTGCGCTGGTCATTATCTTTAGCGCGCATGCCGCTGAGCATCAGCTGCAGCGGTCCGGTGAAGTTATTCAGTGAAAGAATGTAGTTCTGCGCGGTGTTTTCATTATTTTCGATATCACCAAAGGTACGTCCGTAAAGTGACAGGTTACTGCGTGTGGTTTCGCCCCACTTCATGTCGTAGATCCCGGCACCGGTACCCGCAAGAAACACGACGTCGGAGTCGATCCAGTGAATATCAAAGTTATCGCGATCGAAGCGTTTACCCGCCCAGACGGTAGAGTCTTTGAAAGCGCCGGAGAAAGTGGGCAGCTGCCCCAGCTCAACAAATGCCTGACGCAGGTTGAGATCGCTGCTGGCCGCTGTCCAGTCATTGTAAGTACGCTGCCCGTCCGCCAGCATCGCTTTAAAGCGGGTGGTGGCTCCGTTTGCCAGCGTCTGTTTGTGCTCCAGATTCAGTTCAACATAGGTGTCAGGCTCGTTGCCCAGCCGGCCCACATGTCCTCCGGTCTCGCCAGCCGGCGTAACGGTCGGACCACCCTGCGTTTTGGCCGCTGAACTGTTCATCAGCAGGCCGGAGCGGGCATAACCATGAAACTCAAATCCGCTATCCTCGCTGCCTGTCGTCGCGGGTGCGGCTTTTGCCGTACGCTGTTCAACCCGGGCAACCGCCGTCTGATTTTTCTGCTGGGCGGTGGCCAGCATTTGTGCCTGTTTTTCTGCTGCTTTTGCGCGGGTTTCTGCAAGGTCAGCACGCTGTTCTGCCGCCGCGAGACGTTTTTCCATTGCTGCAAGACGCGCTTCAATACTGCTCATATCGGTGGCGGACCACGCTGTTCCTGAACTTAATAAGGCGCTGAGGGTAAGGGCGAGGATGCTTTTTTTCATGGTATGGCGTCCCTGAGAGGTAGCTATTATCAGATATTGTTTTTTGCTAAACCGGTTTAGTAGCTGAATCCTGATGAACTTTGTTACTGTGCGCAACTGATTTTGCTAAACCGTTTTAAGTGATGTGAAGTACATCGCAAAATAGCGCAGGAAAACGCAAAGGGACGTCTCAGGTGGGTAATACATGGGGGAGAGAGAAGCAGGAGAAAGAGGGAAAAAAGAGCAGAGCCAGGCTCTGCTCCATGCGGTTACTCTTTAGCAATCGGCGCCTGATCTACGGTGACTTTTTCATCGCCCTGAATCTGCCCGATACGCTGTTCCGTTTTGCTGACGGCGTCAGCATCTTTCAGCAGCGTGTAAGTCAGCTCAAACGTGGTGCTCTGGCCCGGCTGTAGCTGCTTAACCCTGCCCTGCTCTTTTTCAATGGTGACCGGATAGGCATAGCTGGTACCGGGTTCAATACCGGTAACGTAGCCCTGTTTAAGCGTGTCGGTGTTTTTCCACATGGTCAGCACCGGCAGCTGGCGGGTATCAAACTCGATTGATGCCCCTTTATCGCCTTTGCTGTTAACCACCGCCGCCAGCGTTTTTCCGTTGCTGTCCGCTTTCGGCACCAGGTTAAATACCATCTCATCAAAATCTCTGGCAGGCGCATCATAGACGTTCCAGCTATTCAGCCCTTTCTGCGCGTAATCGTTAAAAGGCGAGACAGATTTCAGCGGTGCGATAAAGCGGGCATCTTTCTCCAGAATCGGCGTGCCGAAATTGCTGTGATAGATGATCTGATAATCCTGCGGATAATCGCCGTGGTTGGTTAACACATCATGCAGTGTGAAGGCATCTGTACCCGGCACGTAACGGAGCTCTGTCCAGGTGGCGAGGTTCGATTTTTTGAACGTATGCTCTTTCAGCAGGCCGCGAATGCGGATTTCATGCGGGGCTTTATCATCCACGGTGACTTCAACCTGCGAAGCGGGTGTGTTGCCCGCTTTACCGTGCAGCGTATAGATGCGGCCATCTTTAGTGACCGGATGCCCGGTCCACTCATAGCCGCAGCGCACCATCATTTCATTAAAGCCATCAAGCCAGCCGAGACCGTTGCGGCTCTCCAGATTGATATAGGCCGGGTTGACCACTTCATCTACCGGCGAATCCCAGCCCAGACGCACGTCGTGTCCCCTGACGTACAGTAAATCCATCCCGCGCGTCGGGCTGAGCGCGATGGTCAGGCCCTCCGGACTGGTAATCGTAATGACTTTCGAACCTTCCTGTTTGCCGCCATGCAGCACTTTTTGTTCGATGCTGAACGGCTGGCCGCCCAGCTTCAGCGTTTTGCTGTCGATGTGCCAGTTTCCCTTCTCTGTACTTGCTTCAGCATCCGTCAGCACCCATGTCTGTGCTGCTGCCTGAACGCTGATCCCCGCCATGACCACACCGGCCAATAATGCTAATTTCATAATGATGCATCCTTTGCTGAATTGATTTAGCTAATGTCAGCTAAGCGTACAAACATGAGGGAAATGAAACCGTGAGGTGCTTCACTTCGGTCGGTTATACCGTCAAGAATCTCTGTAAATTTGGGTTAGATCACATTTTGAGAGGTTAAGACGGCGTTTTTGGACGCCCAGAGAGAGAAATCAAGCTGAAATGATGGCATTTGATTTAATCGTTTCAGCTTTAAAGGGGTAGGATAAATAAACGCGTGCTGCCTGATGCTCAGTTGCGAAAACAGCCGGGTTGCGGAATGGTGTCGTTTAAGAGGGTTTGAGGTCCGATGGAACGAAATAGTTTTAGCAATAACTCCGTCAGCGTCCTGTCAGGCCGGTTATCACATCCGGTAAGCAGCGTTACAACCACCACGACACCCACGTTTTTACTGAGGAATTTTAACTTCTTTCTCAGCAACGAAATTAAAGCGGGCCAGGGCATGCTCCACGCCCGGCAGTTTCCGGGTCTCCATCAGCGAAATGCCCAGCATATCCTGCAGAGCGAGGAACACCGAAGAGGCAAGCGGATGGTACTCCAGCCTAACGTTCAGCCCGGTAACCGGGCTATTGTTCTCATCTACGAACTGAAGCTCAAGCCAGTGCTTCCGCTGTTCGCCGCGACACTGAACGGTTTTGTATGTGCCTCTGAGACTTGTGACCAGAGTATTGTCACCGATGATTTCCACGCCAATTCCTTTTGAGCAGTAAGGTTAACCAGCGCGCATCATACCCTGGATAGTTTCCCTGCTAAATTATTAAGCTGAAAAACGGACCTGAAAATCGCGGATTCAGGGCGGGTGTGCTTACCGATAAACTGTTAGCTATGAAAATATGAAGGCGGGTATTTATGGAGCTAATGGACAGGATCTGCGACGGGTGTAAACTCACCTAAATCACCTTTTAGCGGCTTCACTGACTGGCGCGGATCTACCGAAGCAGCAATGCGTATGTTCATAAAATCCACTATTCGTCGCGCATTTTGCTTATCCATTTTACGCAACACTTTCAGTGCACGCTCAGAGTAATTAATCGTCCAGACCAAGTGACTTCCTCACGTCTTCGGACGAATGCATGGATTCCTCTCCACGCCTGATGCGCTCAACTGTTTCCGCTGCTAAGTAATAATCCTCAAGATCTTCAAGATGCGTAAGGATAGCTTCGCGTGCATAGAACGTCTTTGTTCTACCGGTTTTTTTCGCCAGCGAGTCCAGACGGGACTCAATGTCATCAGATAAACGGATAGCAAGCATAACGGCCCCTGAATTTAAGTGCTGTACATGGATAGCAAAAATCATAACCCTGTCAGGATGAAAAAAAACCAATCACTGGCTGAAACAACAGCATTAAACATGACATGTCCCTGCTATGCTTTTCCTCGCTGTAATCTTACATCCTGCTTACCGGCCGGCCTGCTGCTCCCGGCACGGTGCTAATGGCCTTCAAGCCCCCCTTTAATCAGGCAAGCTGCTGCTGCAGCTGATCAAGATAAGGCAGCGCGGTCATTGCGCCTTTCGCCGTGGTTGCCAGCCCGCCGCAGATCTGCGCGCGCTCCAGACACTCTCTGAGCTGCACGTCATCCTGCGGCAAACCCTGACCGGCTAAATGCCACAGCAGCCCGGCAACAAAAGCGTCTCCGGCGCCGGTCGTATCCACACTGACAACCGGGCGCGTCGGATAGTGCTGCAGCGTGCCACGGGACCATGCCTGCACGCCCTGGCGGCCCTGGGTAACCAGAATAAGCCTGATAGCATATTGCTCAGCCAGCTGCTGCATACCTGCCGCGATATCGCTGGTGTTACAGATAAAGGTCAGCTCTTCTTCTGAAAGCTTTACTACGTCAGCAAGAGCCAGCGCGCGGGCAAGCGCGTCGCGCAGCTCCGCTTCATCTGCCCATAAATCGTGCCGGATGTTGGGGTCAAAACTCACAAAGCCGCCCGCTTCATGCAGTTGCTGCATCGCCGTCAGCGTGGTGTTTCGTGAGGGATCTCTGAGCAGTGCAATCGAACAGCAGTGCAGCCATTCGCCCGCCCGGAAAGCTGGCAGCTCGTGCGTTTCGATAAACAGATCTGCTGAAGGACGCACCATAAAAGTAAAGTTGCGCTCACCGTCTGCGTCCAGCGCCACCACGACAACCGAGGTGCGCTGCGTGTTATCTGGCTGCATAAACTCGGTGTTTACCTGCTCGGCATTAAGCGTATCAATCAGGAACGTGCCAAAGGGATCGCCGCCTACTTTACCAATAAAGCCGCTGTTGCCCTGAAGCCTGGCGATACCCACCGCCACATTGGCGGGCGCACCGCCGGGACACTGAATCAATCTGTTATCACACTCCGGCAGCAGATCCACAACTGCATCGCCCAGACACCATACCCGTTTGACCATTTCACTTCTCCTGATCGCAAGCTAAATCGGTTTAGCAATAACATATTATTATGCACAAACGGAGGGGGTTAGAAAGGTTCAGGCCACTATTTTGCTAAAGTGTGCGGGTGATACCAGATTTTATGGGTGCAGAAGTTGATGGGCAGAGTGTTCAGAGGGTGGCTGAAGGCTAGCCGACAGGTACAACCCGGCAGCCAGCCGGGCTGTAAAAGTTTATCAGGCTGCAGTCAGCAATGTGCGATCGGGGCCGCTTAGCATCACCGGTTTATCGTTGCGCAGTTTTTCACGATAGTTCCACTGCATCAGCTGCGAGATCCCTGCTCCACACCACATCATATGGTGATCGTGCCGATAAATTGAGGTGGCCGGCAACCCGGTCACATTCTCGGAAATCTCGACCCGGCAGCCCTGCCCGGTCAGGCGAATAGCTTCCAGCCAGATTTCGGTTGCGTCTGTCACGCTGATAGCTTCCAGAAAAACAGGGACAGTTTTACGACGCTCCGATGCACGCATGATACAGCGTGCGTGAAAAACTACGGCATCATGAAAGCGTGATTGCTTTATAACCGAATCTGCGCTGTTATCACTGCGCAGCAGCAGGTTCAGCGGCTTCAGATAAGCGTTAACAAAATCATCACCGCTGTAGTCGCTGCCCATCTGTCGCATGCGCGCCTGCAGCGCTAAATCCGAGCTGTCGCGCAGCTGGTCCGTCATCTCTTCCTGCCGGCATTGCCAGCGATTTTGCGGCAGCGGTGACCTGCCCTGCAGAAAGGCGTAAATTTCAGGCAGCGTGCTGCCGGTAGCCGTCAGGTCCAGCACGCTATAGATACGCGTTAGCTGTCCGCTGGTGTATTCACCATTATGCTGTGGCTGGGTAATCAGGCCTGCGCGCTTCCAGTTGCGTAAGGTGGCGGGTAAAAGGCCGGTGAGGTCGCAGATGGCCTCGACAGAATATAAACTCATTACAGGTCCCCCGATATCGGGTGTGGGTCAGCAGCTCAGAACGCTGCCGACGAACCCCTATTGTGCGCTTAGTTATCCGCAATTGATACCGTATTGACATTGATTTGCATAAAACTTGCAGCGTTCTGACTGTAAACCGCAGCGGCAGGAAAAACGCTCTGCCGTACCTTATCGCAGAATACGTTTTTGCTTTGCTGCATCCAGCCAGTCACGAAACTCCACCAGCAGCCAGTCGTAAAGCTGCTCATCGCTGATATTTCCGACATCATCAACCGGAAAAAAATGTGTATTGTCGATCAGGCGATCGGTAAAGGTATCCAGACGCTCCAGCACGCCATAATTATTGCCGCCCAGGCCTAAGAATTTATAAAAAACTGGCAGTGTGGCGGACTCTCTGAGTTTCTCTTTGATAAGGCGTGTTTTATTGATGCCGCCATCGGTAATAAAGACCACATACACCGGTAGTGTGGCGTCGCGATAGGTATTGTTAATCGCTTCCAGTACCGGTGGCTCATTGTTCGTGCCGCCCAGACCCGGCAGGATTTCCCACATCGTCCGCCTGCCGTCGTTGCGAATACGATCGATGTAACCCTCAAGGTTATCCAGTGACACATCCTCGTACTGACGAAATTTTTCGCCAAACGCCCAGACCGGCATGCTGCCGTCATCATCAAACTGCACGGCCAGCGCCGCTACCCGCTCCAGCACCTTCTGCACATTACCGCGCTTAAACTGTGCCGTCATGGAGCCTGACGCATCCAGCACAAAGGCGACCTGCGCTTTAACTTCTGAGAGCCGGTGTTTCTCCAGACTGACGCGGATTGGTTTTGCCAGGCTGACCAGTTGCGGCAGTTTTTCAAGCTTCTTCTCCAGGCTAACCGCGGGTACTGATGCGATCACAGGTTCTGCTACATCCACGCCAAAATGCAGCGCCAGCGGATGAAGGCCTCCATCAAATCCCTGCCCGACCGCTCGCAGTTTCCACTGTTCGTTATGACGATAGAGATGGCAGACAATCAGGGCTTTCTCGCGTCGATCGCCGGGTGCGATATCGTAGCGATGTTCACCACACTGCAGAGTAAGCTGCTGTAAACCCCCTACTGTATCGCTGCCATCGATAACCAGCGTAACAGCAATACGCATGACGGCAGCGGGTAGCGCGTGAAGCTGAATCTGAAAACGCGCCTCTCCGGCATGGCTGTGCATGACAATACTGCGGTTTTCGTTATGCGGCTGGTTGAAAAAAATCATCGACGAATCACCGAGGACTTTTTCATTTGCGCCGAGCAAAAACGCTGAAGCATCAATGTCGCTGCTGAATCCAGGCCTGGTTTTCCAGGTCAGGCAGAGTTCAGGACACGTGCTATTAAGAGCAATATTCTGTCCGGTGGTCAGTTCCATATTTCACTCCCTGTGGGTGGTTAACAGACAAAAAAAAGCCCCTTCACGGGGAAGAGGCTCTTTTGCAGCAGTCCGTTACACGGATACGCCGTGCTGAGCTGCCAGCGCTTTCAGGCCGCCGGCAAAGCCCTGGCCCACCGCTTTAAATTTCCACTCACCGTTGTGACGATAGAGCTCGCCGAAGACCATGGCCGTTTCGGTGCTGGCATCTTCTGACAGATCGTAACGGGCGATTTCGCTGTTGTTGTCTTCGTTAACAATACGGATGTAGGCATTAGAGACCATACCGAAGTTCTGCTTACGCGCTTCCGCATCGTAGATGGTTACCGCAAAAACGGCTTTCTGCACGTCGGCGGGCACGGTAGCCAGCGAAATTTTTACCTGCTCATCGTCACCCTCGCCTTCACCGGTGCGGTTGTCGCCCTGATGCGCGACAGAGCCGTCCGGGCTGGTGGCGTTGTTGAAGAACACGAAGTGCTGATCGGATAACACTTTGCCGTCTGCGCCGACCAGAAAGACCGATGCATCCAGGTCAAACGCCTGACCATCGGTGACGCGTGAGTCCCAGCCCAGACCAGCAATCGCTTTGGTCATGGTTGGGGCTTCTTTGGACAGGTTTACGTTACCGCCTTTTGTCAGATTAACTGCCATGGTGAAATCCTCTTTGCTTGTGGCTGATGCCCGGCCAGACCGGGCAGATAATGGGTATGTGACTGCGGATCAGGACGCGTTGATACCATACTGCGCGCAGACTGAGGCCAGGCCGCCTGCATAGCCCTGACCAACGGCGCGGAATTTCCACTCGCCCGCGTGGCGATAGAGCTCGCCAAACAGCATTGCGGTTTCCGTGCTGGCATCTTCAGACAGATCGTAACGCGCGGCTTCCACGTTGCTGTCGTTGTTGACCAGACGGATAAAGGCGTTTGCCACCTGCCCGAATGACTGGCGGCGGGTTGCGGCATCATGAATGGTGACCACAAAAACAATTTTGGTCACGTCCTGCGGTACGCGGTCCAGTTCAACGATCAGCGATTCGTCATCCCCGTCACCTTCACCGGTACGGTTGTCACCGGTATGGGTCACGGAACCATCAGCCGATTTCAGATTGTTGTAAAAAATGAAGTCGTGATCGCCACGCACTTTGCCTGCATCGGTGAGCAGAAAAGCGGAGGCGTCAAGGTCAAAATCCTGACCGTCAGTGGAGCGGGTATCCCAGCCCAGACCAATTTTCACATTTTTCAGTGAAGGGTCGACTTTTGCCAGGGAGACGTTGCCGCCTTTAGAGAGAGTCACTGCCATGTTATTTTCCTCACGTCGTGCATACGCTGTATGCGGTATTCAATAGCGCGGCCGGGCCGCGCCCTGACTTACTCTGCCTGCTCTTCTTTTTTACCCGGGAACAGCAGGCTCGCGATAATCCCCAGTGCCAGCACGCCCAATACAACATAGAGGCTGGTGGTTGCGCCGATAGCGTAACCGTGATGGAAGAAGTGCTCGGTCGCGTTCAGGCCCAGCTTGAAGGCGATAAAGAACAGCAGCACGATCACCGCTTTTTCCAGATGCACCAGATACTGCTTCAGTCCTTCCAGCACGAAATAGAGTGTACGCAGACCAAGGATAGCGAACATCATGGCGCTGTACACAATCAGCGGCTCGCGGCTGACGGCGATCACGGCCGGCACCGAGTCGAACGCAAACATCACATCTGAAAGTTCAACCACAGCTAAACAGAGCAGCATCGGCGTAGCGTAGCGGGCCGCTTTGCTTACGCGACCTACCTGCACATCCGCGTTCTCCGGCTTAGCGAGTTCAGCATCGACCTCTTTCTGGCTCAGCACAAAGGCGCTGCCTTTGAGTTTTGGCCAGATCGGATAGAAACGTTTCACCATGCGGTAAGCGAAATGCTGAGAGTAATCTTCGATCTCATCATCGTCGTCGCCGCTTTTCAGCATCATCACCGCGGTCCAGCCTACGATAACGGCAAATACCACTTCCACCCACGGACCGAGCGCCAGCAGGCCGGTACCGATGGCAACAAAAACGCCGCGGAACACGATGGCACCGATAATGCCCCAGTAGAGCACGCGGTGACGGTAGTTATTAGGAATGGCAAACCAGGAGAAGATCGCCATCATGACAAACAGGTTGTCTACCGACAGGACTTTTTCCAGCGCATAGCCGGTCACAAACAGGCTGGCCACTTCCGCGCCGTGATGGACATACAGGAAGCCTGCAAAGGCCAGCGCCATCAGGATCCAGAATACTGACCAGCCCGCCGCGCTTTTCAGCGAAATAGGTTTGTCATGCCGGTGCATGAACAGGTCGATAAAAATAGCTCCGACAGAGAGCAGTAAAAACACCGCTACCGTTTCAATCGGAAACCCGATATGGGTCGATTCCATCTATTAGCTCCAGAAAAGTCAGTAACGGTTACAGGCCAAATTCAGCGGGCTGAAAGCCCAGCGCCTGAATAATTTCGCGGGCGTTAGCCTGCTCAGTGGCGTCAAAGTCACCGTCGCTTTTGGCCACGGCAATACCCACCCGGACCGCAAGCTGCGCCTGTTCCGGTTTATTTTTTAAGGCGAGGATATATTTCATTGTCTCACCCTTGCCCACTTCCATATCGAAAGAGAATGAGGTCACCAGCTTTTCAAAAAACTGGATCACCTCATTGGTATCAAAAATACTCAGCTCCGGAGAGGCGCGCAGAAATCCCATCATTTTCTGCTTCTCTTCGCTGCTGACGCCGTCGCTGGCAACAGCAATACGGGCACAGACGGCCACGGTGCCTTCGAGAAAGGCGCGGTTTTTGTAGCGGCTTACCTGTTTTGTCAGCTCGTCGCGGCCGGCGTTAAATTTGTCTTTAAGAGAGTTAAAAAAGCTCATAATTACTCCTGATTACTTGGAACCGGCGCGCCAGTTAAAGCCCCAGCCAAACGCCTGATCGAGTTCCTGATGGCCGCTGAAATAGCGGTTGATACGCTCTACGCGGATTGCGCCGTTGTCGTTAATCAGACGGGCAATCGCACACATGTTTTGCCGGTTGTTGCCTTCAGTAAGCGCGGTTTCCACCGGCGGCTGTCCCGGAACCTGAATGGTCACCATGCCGTCAGTGTTTTCCCAGCTCGGCACACCTTCATAGATAAAGGTAAAGATTAGGACTTCTTTGATCTGCTTCCATTCGCTGCCGTTGATATGGATCCACTCACCGTCGCTGACGGCGCCGGTACGGTCATCGCCCTTCAGCTCAACGAAGGGTTCGCTGCGGAAGCTGCCAAATTTGTTGCCCAGCGCCTGTACGATAGTGCGATAGCCATCTTTCAGCTCCACAAACGCAGCCAGATCAAGGTCAACACCTTTGTTATTGTTAAAGATGCCCTTCAGGAAACCGCCGCCGCTGTTACCGGCAGCGCGCTGGTTCCAGTTCAGGTTGACGCGGATCTGACCATAGTCATCCTTTTTCGTCAGGTTGATGGAGGGCTTCTCTTTTGTCAGACTGACTTTGCTCAGATTTACGACGGGCTGTGGTGCTGGTGCCGGAGCCGGTGCGGGCGCAGCGCTGCTCTCATCCACTTCTATACCAAAGTGTTCAGCCAGCGGCTGCAGGCCGCCGTTAAAGCCCTGAGAGACAAAGCGGAACTTCCATTCGCCGTTACGACGATAAAGCTCGCCCAGGATCAGCGCAGCCTCACTGCGTCCGGTGGTATCAACATCACACTGCACCAGCACGCTTCCGCCGGCTTCGACCTGAATGGCGAGACGCGCCAGTGACGCAACGGTTTTGCCGGCATCACAGGTGGCGGTAAAGGCTATTTTCTGCACATCGCTTTTCAGCGTTGCCAGATTAACGGTAAACATGGTTTCGTTGCCGGACGCGGAAAGACGCACTGTACTGTCATCATTTTCGCGCTGACCATAAAACACCATGTCCGAATCGCCGCGCACTTTGCCGTTGTCATAGAGACGAAACGCTGAGATATCGACCGGTACGCCAGAGGAGACACGCACCACCAGCGATTGATTAGGTACGGGGGCATTGCCCCCTGGCGTCAGGTTCATCAGTAGAGTACCGCCTGAATATCGGGGATCATGTCCTGAATGGTGCGGGCACGCGAAGCGTTGCCGTGCGCAGTAAAGTTCCACTCGCCGCCGCTGCGGCGCAGTGAAGCTATTACGACCGCCGTATGCGAGCCCTGCTCGGTCAGGGTAAATTTCGCCAGCTCTTTGCCCTGCTGATCAACAACGCGACAGAAGGCATTCGCTACATCGTTGAAGGTTTGCCCGGTAAAGCTGTTTACCGTCAGCACCAGGCTTTCAATGCTGGCTGGCAGACGCGACAGATCGGCTTTGATCACCTCATCATCGCCGTCGCCTTCGCCAGTACGGTTATCGCCGCTGTGGACTATTGAACCATCATTTGAACGAAGCTGGCGGAACCAGACGGTGTCCACCACGCCACCGTGCGCGTCAAGCAGCACGCAGCTGGCATCAAGATCAATGCTATCGCCCCCGCCGAGAAGTTTGCCAAAGAGTCCTTTCTTTTTGGCAGGATCCCAGCCGAGTCCGAACTGAATTTGAGAAATCGCACTGCTGGATTTCGCCAGCGAAATTGTCTGATTCTTACTTAAAGATACCATCACTTCTCCTTAATGAGTGGTTAGCTGCTGCAGTAAAAACGCCGATCAATTTAACAGCTCAGCAATCATAACATGAGTTTTATCCTGCGCAAGAAAACAATCATCATATGATTACTTTCAGTTGTGAATATAATGTTTAATAAAGAATTATCTATTTTTATTGGTAAGGCGGTAACTGTCATTAATCTGTAAATGAAGCGAGGTGCTTTATTAGTTTATTCAATCATAATATGATTGCCTGAATGTTCTGGCGTTCACCTGACGGCGCCAGCAGGCCCTGCGCTGCAAAAATAAGGAATACAACACGATGAGTCAGCCGGATGCGATCTGGTTTATGGAAGGGGTTTCTTCCCAAAAAGATATTCTTGCGCTGGTGGCGCAGGCGCGACGTGCGGGCCGGCATGATTTCGTGCTGATTGCCTCTCACCGCTCCTCCCGCCCGGAAATTCTGGCGGAAGCAGATGTTGCTTATCTGGAACCTGAGGATGACGGTGCCCTATTCGCTTTTATCCGGCATGTCTGTCAGCAGCACCGGGTACGTGCCATCCACGCCGGCAAACGCGGAGCGTTGCTGGAGCAGCAGCGAACGGCTATTGAAGCGCTGGGTGTCAGGCTGGTAACAGGCGCTCGCGAGCGCGCCACCTTTACGCTCGCTGATAACAAAACCCGTTTTAGCGCGGAGATGAGCGCGCACGGTCTGCCTGCCGTACCTTCAATTGAAGTGCGCACGCCGGATGAGGTAGCGGCTGCGATAGCGCAGGTTGAGGCGCAGGGCCATCGACCCTGTATCAAACCGGTGCACGGCATCTATGGCATGGGGTTCTGGGTGCTGCGACGCGATGCGCATACCCTGAGCTTTTTTAACAACCCGTACAGCCGCCAGATCCATCCTGACGTGCTTATTGAGAGCCTGCGTCGTGCACAGCAGGCCGGTGAGTCGCTGCCGCTGCAGATTGTCATGCCCTGGCTTGCAGGTCCGGAACGCTCGGTAGATATGCTGGTGGAGAATGGCCGGGTCATTGCAGCCGTCGCCCGGCGCAAAGAGGGCTCAGTACAGGTTTTTGAACAGGAGACGCCCGCCTGGCGCCTGGCAGTTGCCTGTGCAGAGACGCTGCATGTGGATGGCCTGATTAATGTCCAGACCCGCAACGATGCTGAAGGCCATCCGGTGCTGCTGGAGGCTAACCTGCGTCCTTCTGGCGGTATCGGTTATACCGCGTTCAGCGGGATTAACCTGCCCGGCCTGTTTGCACTGCGTCAGCTGGAACTGATTTCCGCAGCGGACGCCATTGCGCAGCGTGCCGCGTTTAATCCGGTGCAGGTCATCCCGACCAATGCCGTTCAGCCTCTGCCACAGTGTGACCCTGTCACATGGTCTGCCAGCCCGGATGAGGAGTGCCGCTGATGACCGCTGCCTTACAGATCTATCAGCGCGAGCTGCCTGGCGGCACGCTGCGTGTAGAAACGACGAGCGAGACGCCACTGGAGACGCTGTTTGATATTGCCGCACGCCGCAATCCCAAACGGGCATTCCTTTTTGTCAGCAAAATACTGGGACGTCATATCCCGGTCAGTCCGGCCATCATGCGCGCCAGTTATGAGACGCTGGCAGCAAAACTGCCGCATGACCTTCCGGGGCCGGTGCTGTTTATCGGTATGGCCGAAACCGCCGTGGGTCTCGCCGCTGGCGTATTCCGCGCGGCCAGAGAGCAGATCGCTGAGCCGGTGTTCCTCACCAGCACCCGTCATCCGGTAGAAGGTGATTTGCTGTGTGAATTTAAAGAGGATCACAGTCACGCCACCGATCACCTTATCTATCTTCCGGCTGACGCCACGCTGCGCCGCCGTGCGCTGCAGGCGCGTACGCTGGTACTGATTGATGATGAAGCGACCACGGGCAATACGTTTCTGAATCTGCTGCAGGCGCTGCGCGAAGCGGGTCTGCAGGCGGTGACGCGTGTGGTCACCGTCACGCTCACCGACTGGAGCGGTGATGCCGTGCGTCATCACTGTCCGCTGCCGGTAGAGCCGGTTTCACTGGTTGCGGGCCGGTGGCACTGGACCCCACGCGCAGGGGCACCGGTACCGGTAATGCCTGCGGTAAACGTGACGGCGCAGGGCGCAGTGGCCCTCTCCGCCCGTCAGGACTGGGGACGGCTGGGGATGGCGGACGCTCACTGCCGCTTTGCAGACGATATGCACTCTGAGCCGGGCGAACGTATTCTGGTTCTGGGATCGGGAGAATTTATCTGGCCACCTTTTCTGCTGGCAGAGCGTCTGGAGCAGCAGGGTGCCTGCGTGCGCTTTGGTTCACTGACGCGCTCGCCGATCTCAGAAGGTCTGGCGATTAGCTC
This sequence comes from Pantoea sp. ICBG 1758, assembly GCF_002928325.1. Taxonomy (NCBI): domain Bacteria; kingdom Pseudomonadati; phylum Pseudomonadota; class Gammaproteobacteria; order Enterobacterales; family Erwiniaceae; genus Pantoea; species Pantoea sp. ICBG 1758. The sequence goes on along the minus strand of NZ_POWL01000006.1, from coordinate 76,344 downwards.
CATACTCGCTTTCAGCGATAACTACGGTCTTGGCATGCCAAATTTTGTCTATAACGTGGCGCATCAGCAGTTTGATCGGGTGATTATCTGTGTTGAAACGCCCGCGGAGGCTGTCTGTCCCACCCTGCTGGCAGGATTACAGCAGACGGCCCCCCGCATTGAGGTGATCGCTTATGAATAAGCCGGTTGTATTATGCGATCTGGATGACACGCTGTTCCAGACGAAAAGAAAAATGCTGACCGAAACCCTGCAGACCCCGGTTGAAGTGGGCGCCTACGATCGTGAGCTGCAGCCGCGCAGCTTTATGTCGCAGGAGCAGTCGATGCTGGTCTCCTGGCTGCTGCAGAGCGCAGAGCTGATCCCGGTGACCGCGCGCGGTACGGAAGAGACGGCGCGCGTGGCGCTGCCTTTTACATCCTGGAAAGTCATGACGCACGGCGCGGTTATCGCGTCACCTGACGGCAGCCTTAACCGCATCTGGCAGGATCGTATTATCAGCGAGCTGTCAGCCATGCGGGCACAGCTGGTTAGCTATCGCCAGCAGCTGAGCGATGCGCTGGATCGCGCCGGCCTTAATGCCTGGTGCCGCATGAACTATGAGTATGATGGTGTCCCGATCTATTTTGTGATGAAACATCGCGACAGCACGCAGATTGCCGAACTCTATGCGTTCAATGCGCAGATGCAGCAGCAGCTCGATACGCGGGGCTTTTATATCCATGCCAATGGCAACAATATCGCCTGGATCCCTGACTGCATTCAGAAGGGGCATGCGGTGGCGTGGCTGTTGCAGCAGCTGCGCGACACGCGTGGCCCATTCCCGGTAATGGGGCTGGGCGATAGCCTCAGCGATTTCAGCTTTATGCAGCACTGTGACTGGTTTGGCATGCCCGCCCGCAGCCAGTTTACTGACGCCATCCGCCGCCATATTTTTGACAAGGCCGACGCCCATGAAAAACCCTGAATTACAGCAGCTGCATGGCACCTATCTGCCCTCGGACGTGCAGTTTTTGCTGAATCCGGTTCAGCTTGAGATGACGCCGGTCGATGAGAAAGAGCGCCTGATCCAGTCCGGCCAGAAGCACTATTCCGAGATGCTAAGCCAGGAGCCGGCGCCGTCTGCGGCGCATCTGGAGATATTTAACTGCGCGCTGGAGATGGGCAGCGCCCGGCTTGCACGTGACGTTGTGACGCTGGCTAAAGGGCTGATAGCTCAGGCCGCCGGGCAACCTGTGATTCTGGTTAGCCTGGTACGGGCCGGCGTGCCAGCTGGCGTGATGCTGCAGCGCGCACTGCGCGATATGGGCGTGGTATCGCATCACTACGGTATCAGTATTATCCGCGATCGCGGCATTGATGAAACCGCGCTGAGCCTGATTGAGGCGAAGCACGGCACAGAGGGCATCGTATTTGTGGATGGCTGGACCGGTAAGGGTGCCATCACCGGCCAGCTGATTGAGAGCCTGCGCGACCGGCCCGGCTACCCGCCGTTGCCGCGACTGGCGGTGCTGGCCGATCCGGCGGGCTGCGCCTGGCTTGCCGCCTCCGATGACGACTGGCTGATCCCGTTTGGCATTATGGGCGCGCCGGTTTCCGGCATGGTGTCACGTTCCCTGTGGAGCGCCTCTGGCCTGCACGGCTGCGTGCTGTGCGATCATCTGCTGGCGTATGACTGCAGTCTGCGCATGGTGGACACTGTAGACCGGTTCCGGCAGCAGCTGGATACGGCACAGATTGCTGCAGCGGTGCCTTACGCCACCCACCTTCGCAACCAGCAGGCGATTGCTCAGGCAGTGATTAATCAGCTGGCGGCGCAGTATCATATTCTTAACCGCAACCGTATCAAACCTGGCATTGCCGAAGCCACGCGCGCGGTGCTGCGCCGCGTGCCCGATCACGTCCTGGTCCGCAGTAAAACCGATCCGGATGTCGCCCTGCTGATGCATCTGGCCGCGCAAAAAGATATTCAGGTAAAAGAGATGGGCGATACGCTGGGGCAGTATCGTGCCGTAACCATTATCAGGAAGGTGTCGTGATATGAGCCTGCCACTCTCCCCCTGGATGCTGGGTGCCACGCTCTATATGCCTGCCACCCGCGGCGATCTGGCTGACGTGATCCTGCATGGAAAGATCCCCCAGCTGCGTTCGCTGGTGATCTGCCTGGAGGACGCCGTCAGCGAGCGGGATGTGACTCTGGCGCGGGATAACCTGCAGACTTTACTGCGCCAGCTTCAGCAGCAAACCCCCACGCACACCCCGCCGCTGGTGTTTATCCGGCCGCGCGATGAAGCCATGGCTGCCGCATTGCTGCACGATAGCGAATTGTCTGGTATCGACGGGTTTGTTTTACCGAAGTTTAATCAGGCTAACGTACTCTCCTGGTGGCGTCTGCTGGCGCCAACGTCGCTGCTGCTGATGCCGACGCTGGAAACGCGCGATGTTTTTGACAGTACCGCGATGCAACAGCTGGCAAGCCTGCTGGAACAGCACCCGTGCCGCGAGCGTATCCTGGCTCTGCGCATTGGCGGCAACGACCTGATGTCGGTTCTGGGACTGCGGCGCTCGCGCCACCTTACGCTCTATGAGGGGCCGCTGGGTTACGTGGTGAAAATGCTGGTGGCGACCTTTGCGTCGCGCGGGTTTGCGCTAACGGCCCCGGTGTGTGAACGCATCGAAGATGTGGCGCTGCTGGAGCGTGAGCTGGCGCTGGATGTGGCGCACGGGCTGGTCGGGAAAACGGCTATCCATCCGGCGCAGCTGGAGATCATTCAGCGCGGTCTGATGGCGGAGCAGAGCGACTACGAAGATGCGCTGCGCATCATGAATTCAGAACAGGCAGTATTTAAATCGCAGGGCGCAATGTGCGAACCTGCCACGCATCGCAACTGGGCTGCTGCTATGCTGGAGCGGTCTGCACACTGCGGTATTGTCAGCGCGTATACCGGCGCGGTTTACGCCCAGCGTCAGTGATCGCTATCTTTACTCTTTTAACGGTGTGCTATGCCTCTGAGCGCAAAACAGTACAGACAGTATCAGCTGGTCGCCTTGCTGAGCACGGGTAAACCCGTAGAAAAGGCGCTTTTACTGCAGCAAATGGCATGCTCTGAACCGACGTTTGTGCGCGATTTACGTGAAATCCGCACCAGCTATCAGGCAGAGATCAGGTTTAATAAATCCGCCGGTAACTATCAGATGACCGGCGCCGGATCGCTGACGCCTAAAATCGTTAAAATGATGCGTGAAAGTCTCGCGTTACATGACAGCGCGGGTGCAGGACAGAATCTCTCTGCGTCAGTGATCCTCGACAAAGAGGCCAAAAAGTCGGTTTCTCTCTCCCTGCGCCTGTCGGTATTACGTAAAATTCAGCTTTACGCTAACCGCCATAATCTTAATCGCAGTCAGGTGATTGAGTGGCTGGTTGAACAGAATCTGGGTAAGGGAGGCAAGAAGTCTTAACGCACGGAAGTCAGGCCATTTGCTGAACAGTCCGGCGTTTTTCAGCCGGCCTGAGTCAGCCTGAAAACAGTAAAAAGCGAACAGCAAGTTACCCGCCAGATTGATAACCACTTCTGAACAGATTGTGGCTGATGTATGATGCCTGCCTGATTTCTGCCGCCTGCTCAGAACCGACTCTATGCGAAAAAACTCACTTAACGCTTCAGGCTCTTCACTGCTAAAAACCTCGCTGGGAAAAAGCATGATGCTGTTTCTGGTATTGATTAGCCTGTTTGTGGTGGCAATCAACGCCTGGTCGCTGTGGAACTCCTGGCAGCAGATCATGAGTGAGAAGAAAGATGATGCGCGCAATCTCTCTGTATCGCTGGCCAAACATGCTGAAGATTCGTTTCTGCAGGTTGAGATCACCTTAGCCGATGCGGTCAGGCAGTTGCGTCAGCGCGGCAATGAGTACGCGGCGACGCCGGCGTTTTTGCACCAGCTCAAAGAGCAGCAGAGTAAACTGCCGCAGCTGCATGGCCTGTTTGTCTATGATACTGACGGACACTGGATCGCCTCATCCGGTAACTTTGTGCCGACCAATGCCAGCAATGCCGATCGCGCCTACTTTTTATGGCACCGCAATCACAATGACACCAATCTGCTTATCAGCCGCGTTATCCGCAGCCGCTCTACCGGCGATCTGGTTATCCCGGTTTCAGTACGCCTGAACGACAGTCAGGGGAACTTTGCCGGTGTGGCGCTCGCCACGGTGCGCGTGGACTATTTCCGCCAGTATTACAGCTACTATGCGCTGGGCGATAAAGATACGCTGGGCCTCATTCTTGCTGACGCATCGGCCCTCTATATTCGCCCTTTCCCGGACGCCTATATTGGCAGAATGCTCTCCGCCAGCCCGCTGTTTAAAACTGAACTCAAATCTGCGTCCAGCGGCAACGCGACCTGGCGCTCCTCTCTTGATGGCATCGTGCGCGTTTACGGCTATGCGCGTCTGGAGCGCTATCCGCTGATTGTTACCGCCGGGTATGACCTTGCCGCAATACGCAAAGCGTGGCTTACCGGTAATCTGATTAATCTGCTGCTCAACCTGACGCTTCTGTTTGCCATTGCCGGCATGGGGCTTCTGGTGCTTCGCCAGGTAGGAACTAACGTCAGAAATCAGATTGAGCTGACCTTTGTGCGGGATGAACTTACCAGCATTAACCATACGCTGCAGTCGCTGGCACTGGTGGATGGTCTGACCGGGCTGGCCAACCGGCGACAGTTTGACGCCCTGCTCGACCAGGTGCTGCTGAAGTCATATAAAAGCGGCGATCCGGTGGCGCTGATCATGATCGATGTCGACTGTTTCAAGCATTATAACGATACTTACGGTCACGTTGCCGGCGATGAATGCCTGCAGGATGTGGCGCAGGCCCTGAAGAGCTGCGTGCATTATCATGGCGACGTTGTGGCGCGCTACGGTGGCGAAGAGTTCGCCATCATTCTGCCGAACACCGACTTTTCAGAAGCGCAAATTGTCGCCGGACAGGCGGTTAAGGCCGTAAGAGAGCTGGGGATTGCCCATGAGAGCAGCCTGGTCGCCGCAGGCGTGGTAACCGTGAGCGCAGGCTACTATTCACTGGTCTCTGCCGGGGAAGCGTCAGAAGCGGAACAGCTCAGACGCGAAGCGGACCAGGCGCTTTACCAGGCGAAACGCAGCGGCCGCGATCGGGCGTGCGGGCCGGTCTGACAGCGCTGAGCCAGGTAAAGAACCGTCAGATTCTGGCAAGTGGTTAATGCTCTGTCCAGACTTAGCCTGTTATTGCCAAAAAGGGGCCGGCTTATGCCTTCTGCATCGCGATTACGCTTCACCCTCAACGTTGTGCTGTTTACCCTGGCGCTGAACGGTGCGGCGCAGGCTGCCCGCCAGCCAGAACCGCTGTTTCAGACGCTGCAGCCAGCGCAGAATTCGCTGGAGAATTATCGCTGGCATAAGCGGCTGCTTGTGATCTTCGCCCCTTCTGACCGCGATACGGATTTCATACGGCAAATGGCGCTGTTGCAACAGCAGCAGGATGCGCTCAGGGAGCGTGATATCGTGGTGCTGAGCGATGTCCGCCCGGCGGACGGCGGCGCGCTGCGTGCGCAGCTTAATCCTGCCGGATTTGAAATTGTGCTGGTGGGTAAAGATGGTGGCATGAAACTGCGCGAGACCCGGCCGGTAAGCGCGGAGGCCCTGCTCTCACTGATTGACCGTATGCCGATGCGTCAGGCAGGCCAGAATTAGCGTAATAAAAAAGCGGGGCACTCAGGCCCCGCTCTGTTTAGCGCTGCATATGCAGGATCACTCTTCCGGAAGGGCGTAAACCACAACCTGATCGCCGACCTGATCTTTCAGAATCGTATTACCACCCGCCACAAAGGCGACATACTGACGCCCTTTATACTCATAGACAGACGGGTTAGCAACGGCAGGTGCTTCTACCTGATCGGCCCACAGCTCTTCACCTGTGTCCACGGAGTAGGCGCGGACTTTGGCATCCATTGAGGCACCGATAAAGATCACGCCGCCTGCGGTGACTGCCGGACCACCAATCGTCGGTGAGCCCCAGCTTTCCGGCATAAAGAAGCCGTACTGCTGCGAAGCACCGACCGGACGACGCCACTTCACGTCACCGGTATGCATATCGATCGCCACGATTTCGCCAAACGGCGGCTGCCAGCACGGCATGCCCAGCCAGTTGTTTGCGACCATCAGACGCAGACCATACGGGGCACCTTCCTGAGGTGCAAAACCGCTTTCATTGCCCGAGCCGTTATCCGCTTTCTCATAATCTTCACGGCTGTAGAGCTTGATATACTGCACAATGTGCGAGGTGTTGACGATAGCGATCTGCTTCTGCGGATCGAACGCCACGCCACCCCACTGTACGCCGCCAGCGCTGTCAGGATAGGTCAGCACACCTTCGCCTTTGGTTGTAGGCGGCGAATACATGCCATCGTAGCTCAGCTTGTCCCACAGGCGGGAACACTGACCTGCTCCTACGATGTCAGCCAGCTTCCAGATAGCCGGCTTTTTCGACTGATCCAGCAACGGAGCGGGTTTGGTCGGGAAAGGCTGCGTAGGGGCCAGTTTTTCACCCTGTACTGAACCATCGCCCTGCGGCACCGGGCGCTCTTCAATTGGCCAGACATCTTCACCGGTCAGGCGATTTACCACAAACAGGAAGCCCTGCTTGGTGGCCTGAACCAGCGCCGGGATCTGCTTACCATTTACGGTAATGTCCATCAGCGTCGGCGCAGAGTTGATATCGTAATCCCACACATCGTGATGCACCCACTGGCGCGACCAGACAACTTTACCGGTTTTGATATCCAGCGCGGTCGTTGAGGTACCCAGCGGAATAGACTCCGTGCGGTTGCCGCCCCAGTAGTTAGGCGATGGGGATGAAACAGGCAGATAGACCAGACCGTTGGCCTCATCTGCTGACATGTGAGTCCAGACGTTGGCGGTACCGGTGCGGGCGCGAACGTTTTCCGGAATCGCTTCAAAGGTCCATTCCAGCTTGCCGGTCTGGGCGTTTACGGTAAAGACCGTGCCTGGAGGGGCTTCTGCATATGCCCAGTCTTTACCTGCCCAGCCAATCATTAAATGATCGCCCACAACCGTAGGCGGCTGCAGAATAGAGAGCGGATACTTCGCGTTAACGGTATTCCACTGATCGATGTCTAACACGCCTTTATTGGCAAAGTTTTCGCACGGTTTGCCGGAGTCGGCATCCAGCGCCCAGAGCTTAGCGTCAACGGTGCCCATATAAACAATCTTCTGACATGCTTCGCCTGCTACCGGATTTTTAGCCTGCCAGTATGACACGCCGCGGTTTTTCAGGACCGGTTGCGTCAGTGCTTTACGCGGTGATTTGGTATCGTAATGCCACTTCTCTTTACCGGTACCCGGATCGAGCGCAATTAACCGATCGAACGGCGTGCCGACGTAAATAGTCTCATTGGCAAAAATTGGCGTAGCGGACCAGACCGTGGCAGGCGTATCCCCTTTTCCGTCTGAGACATCACCGGTATGAAACTCCCAGATCTTCTTCAGTTTGCTGACGTTTTCCGTCGTGATCTGCTTCAGCGGGCTATATTTCTGTGCGTTCAGCTGACCGTGAAAGCTGTCCCAGGTTGCGCCTGCCGGCACCAGTGGTGTAGCCGGGTTAGCAGCGGATTCCACTTTCTGTCCATCAAGCTTGCCGGTGGATGCATCATCGGTGGTTTTTGTGGTTCCCGCATCCTGCTGATCGGCAGCATCCACATCCAGTTTTTGACGCGCGCCCATCGACGCTTCGGTGGCTTTATCTTCTGCGTGCAGTGAAAATGAACTCACCAGCAGCGCAAGTGCCGTCATACTGACTTTCATCAGCGGCGAATAGTTAGTGTTTTGCACAGGTGACTCCTCAGACTCTGACGCGTTGGGCATGGCGCCCTGTTTGTTTACTCAGCGCGATAAGCCCAATCAGGCCGACCACCATGGCTGCAGTAATGATGTACTGGTGCAGCAGCGCAGCGGAGAAGCCGATACCAAACAGCACCGCCAGCGTCACAACGATCCAGAAAACGCGCGCGCCGCCGGTGCTGCCGCGCAACAGCAGAGTCAGCAGCGCCAGTACCACGCTGGCAATAGCCACACCGAGTGCACCGATGGTGCCGGTTACGCCGGTCAGCGGCGTGAGCCAGGCCCAGAGCGCTACGCCAAAGCCAATAACGGCTGCGATGAGCAGCAATATGCTGCCCAGCCGTGAAGATTGAGAATGCAACATAGCAGGAGATCCCCCTGTTGAAAGACGTCATGTAAACCCACAGGCCGTGCGCAACGCTGAGCACAATAGCCTGCAAAAAAAGATAGCGCCGCTGCCGGATCGGGAGCCAGCAGCTGGTTTATCTAACGCAGTGAGTATAGATGAAGGAAAATAAAGTGCTCAGGTAAACAGGAGATAAATTAGCGCTGAGGCTTAGCTTAATTAATTCAAGATACACCATGCAGGATATTTTAATTTTTTTCTTACAAGCTGCGCGCCCTTAATTGCCCTGATTTTATTCAGGAGTAAATAAAGATAACCGGCCTGAAATTATGGCATGATAGCAGTCATTGTTTTTTATTAAATGGCTAACAGCATTGCTGTCGTGCATATCATATGCTGTTGCTTATGGGGCAGCTTCAGGCACGCAATGACAGGTGCTATTTCCGAAGAAAAGGCTCTAAATTAGCGGCGTTAAATGATTGCAGGAGTATTTGGTGGCGGGTAAGAAAAAAGACAGATCGTCGATGTTTAAATAATTTTATTCTATAAAACACCTAAAATCAATGACATAAATTTAACTTCATCTGAATGTTACTTGTTATTATTTGTCATGTAATGAGTTCACAACAATTTTATATCTTTACGCTTTCTTTAATAACATATCACATAATATATGCGCGGTTTCACTTATTAAATATATTTATTTTAAATATCAGGGCTGGTGATAGCTATGCCTGCAGATGAAAACATATTATTTATAAATTAATTATAATGTAAAGCATGAGCATAAAAATCTTTGTCAGAGATTTTATATGCTCATATCGTATGGCATTATTTTGGAAATTTATAGCCTGCCGGACGAGTTGTATCCGCTCTGGAGCGGTTCAGAAAAGCCCTGATTCTGCATTTATCCGCCGCTTCCGGTTTCACTTTCACAGGCACGGTACAGACGTGAAGCCTGTCGCGGCTATCTATCCTGACTTCAAACAGCATGCGATCGTTGTCGGGCACAGGCAAATAGATCACCCGTTCCTGCATTAACTTTGCCTTCAGTTCAGGGGTTAAATAGCCTGAATGCATCAGGGAATTGGCAAAAGACTCAAGTAACTCACCGCCATTAAATGCCGGTTCAGCCATAACAGACTCCTTCTTATCGCATCGGTGATTGTTTTTTCACTACGCCCTGAAGCACGTCGACAGGATAATTGTCAACGCAAAACAGAAGTGTCGCCTTCGGTGCGAAACAGAGATTTCATGCTTTGATTCAGAGAATGCGTTTGACCGCCTCGCTATATACTTCCGAGCGTTCTCTTTTCCCAACAGAAATCACGAAGACAACAACTTTCTCGTCTATAACCTGGTATACAAGGCGATAGCCTGAAGACCGGAGCTTAATCTTGTAACAGTCAGGCATACCACGGAGCTTGTTCGCTTCAATCCGGGGTGACTCAAGTACTTCAGCCAACTTCTTTTTCAACTGTTCACGTACCGTCGAGCCCAGCTTTCGCCATTCCTTTAGTGCCCGCTCGTCAAAATCCAGTAAATACGCCATCAGAGCTCATCCAGCGTCACGCGTACTGGCTTAGGATTGCGAAGACGCTCTTTCACTATCTCCACGAGTTCAGCGTCTTCATCACTAAGGAGTGTCTGTTTGAACGGCAAACGTTCATTTTCAGCGATATATTCAAGCATGAGGCGAAGCGCTTCAGAGGGAGTAATACCCATTTTTTCAAGCGCGGCGTAAGAACGCGCTTTAAGTTCATCGTCAATACGCAGGTTTATGCTACCCATGTCTTACACCTCTTGTAATTACAAATGTCATTACAATTATTGCACTACAACATGCTTAGGGCAAGTCACGATGGACGTCAGAAAAGTAGCTGTAAGAACGCTGATCACAATCCGCTTTGTGCCAGAAGCGGACATTGTCAGTTCAACTGGTGCGAAGAGAGGGCTCTTCGAATATCTAAAATAACCTTAGTAAAAACAGTAACTGTCTCTTTGATCATGAGAAATTCCCCAGAAAATCGCCAGGGAACATTACAGCTTAGCGTTAACATCGACAGGATAAATATAGCGTATAACCGTCACGCTTTTTGATTGGGTTTCCTGATGCATGATCCCGGACAAATTAAATCTGCATATCGGCGCAACAGAGATGTTTTTATAAATTCATATAATACCTATTATATGAGGTTACTTTCATGGCGCTATTCACGTTAAGATAAGTGTCAGAGAATGCAGCCGATTGGGCTCAGCGAGCTGGCCAAATCGTTCAAAATTCAGGCGTCGCTACGTCGATTCTGCAAATACTTGCGGGGTAATCCTCTGCAGAAATCGCGTAGCGCTGCCGTTAATCTGAGCAGAAAGAGTGTATATGAGTGAAATAATTCCGGTTGCAGGCCTTATCGCTGCCGCCGATGAAGAGATAACGCAGCGGCTGAAAGAGTTTGTCAGTGATAAAGATGCTTTTTCTGACAACACGTGGCGTCAGCTGCTGAGCGTGATGCGTAGCTGCAGCCGCTGGGCTACTGAGCATGGCCGCTCATTTTTACCCATGTCTCCTGCCTGCCTGCGGGATTATCTGCTCTGGCTGCAGAGCAGCGGCAGAGCCTCTTCAACTATTGCAACGCACGCCGCGCTGATCTCTATGTTACACCGTAACGCCGGTCTGATGCCGCCTAACAGCGCCCCGCAGGTGTTTCGCGCTATCAAAAAAATCAACCGCACGGCGGTGATTCAGGGGGAACGCGCGGGTCAGGCGGTACCGTTTCGCATAACAGATTTGCTGACGCTGGATAGACTCTGGTCAGCGTCAGAGCGTCTTCAGCAGGTACGCGATCTCGCTTTTCTGCACGTTGCTTACGCCACGCTGCTGCGTATCAGTGAAGTGGGCCGGTTACGCGTCAGAGATATCACGCGCGCGGCTGACGGACGCATTATCCTTGATGTGGGCTGGACTAAAACTATTGTGATGACCGGCGGCCTGATTAAAGCGCTGGGGGATCTCTCTTCAGAGCGGCTTACGACGTGGCTGCAACTTTCCGGCCTGATTAATGAGCCTGATGCTTATCTTTTTGGCCCGGTTCATCGTACTAACCGCGCCGCAGTCGCGAGCGTAAAACCGCTGTCAACGCGCGCGCTGGAAGATATCTTTGTTCGCGCCTGGCAGCAGGCAGGGCCGGGCAAAGACGCCGCCCCTAATAAAAATCGCTATCGCGGCTGGAGTGGCCACAGTACCCGCGTAGGAGCCGCTATCGATATGGCGGCGAAAAAGTACAGTACTGCGCAGATCATGCAGGAAGGAACGTGGAAAAAGCCGGAAACGGTTATGCGCTATATTCGTCACATCGATGCACATGATGGCGCAATGGTTAATTTTATGGATAACCACTTTTCACGGTAAGTTTTTTAGCGCGATGACTGACTACACTGGCAGAGCCACTATCAGCACAATATAAAATGGAGAAGACGTGATGAAAAAGTTCATACTTGGTGCGCTGTTAATGCTGCCTGCCGCTGGCACAATGGCAGCAGACTGCGACAAGGCTGAAACACAGATGGAAATGAATGCGTGTGCGGCAGATGCGTACAGTGTCGCTGATAAAGCGCTGAACAGCAGCTATCGTCAGGTGCTGAAGCGGATGAGCGGCGATCAGAAAACGCTGCTTCAGACTGCGCAGCGGCGCTGGATAGCTTATCGCGATGCCGACTGCGATTTTATGACCTCCTCCACGCGCGGCGGCTCGATTCATCCTATGCTGATATCGCAATGCCTGCAGAACAAAACGGAGCAGCGAACCAAAGAGTTGCAGTCGCTGCTTAACTGTGAAGAGGGCGATCTCAGCTGCCCGCGCTAAGAAATAGTTACTTACGGTTGAACACCGATCCCGCCTGAAGTTCTGGTCTGTCATGCCGATAATGTAGCAACAGGCATATGACGCTATACATCTCCTGTTTGCTGCTATCGGCAGCGTTCTGACAAAAAAAACGCCTGTCTGAGTTAATTCGCTCGGGCAGGTATGCAGGACCTTTCTTCCGGCGACAGGCTATCTGTCTGACTGAACGTGTCCCCACTCTGCTGTGTCAAGCCGGCCACAGCATTCACAACAGGGGACTGACATTGCAACCCACACCTGACGCCGAAGCGGCGCGCCTTGAGGCGCTGGCACAGTATCAGCTGATGAATACGCCACCTTCTGACGCGCTGGACCGCCTTACCATGCTGGCAGCGCGGCTCTTTCGCGTACCCGTGGCGTTTATTTCGCTGATTGACAGTGAGCGGCAGTTTTTTAAATCGCGTCACGGACTCTCAATCTGCGAAACCTCACGCAGCGTCGCGTTTTGTCATTTTACCCTTGAACAGGACGATGTACTCTGCGTGCCGGACACCTGTCTGGACGCCCGTTTCAGCCATAACCCGCTGGTGCTGGGGTATCCCCATATTCGCTTCTATGCCGGTATTCCACTTACTACTCCGGGTGGCCACCGCATTGGCACCGTCTGCCTGATCGATACGCAGCCGCGCGCCGCGCTGAACGCAACCGATCGCCGGCATCTGGCCGCTATCGCCTCGCTGGTTATGGACCAGCTGGAAGTGCATCGTCTGGAACTGCTGCGGCATAGCAGTCAGCAGCGGCTGGAGGCGATCTCTTCAACCTCCTCTGATGCCATCATTTGCACCGATATCCGGCAGGGGGTCATATTCTGGAACCCCGCCGCGACCCGGCTGTTTGGCTATAGTGCGCAGGAGATGCTGGGTGAATATGTCGCGAATCTGGTTTCAGAACGCTCACAGACCGCCTACCGTCAGGAGCTGGCGCGCATGATGGCCGATCGGTCAGTTATCTCACAGCCGCGCCGGGTGCAAATCTGGGCCATGCGGCGCAGCGGGCAGGCGTTTCCGGCAGAGGTCTCGTTCTCCGGCTGGCAGGAAGATCGCGAGCGCCTGGTCGGCATGATCATCCGCGATGTTACCGATCGTCATGAAAGTGAAGCGCGGCTGTGTGAACTTGCGTCACTCGATATGCTCACGCGGCTGGCCAGCCGCAGTGCATTTATGGATCAGCTGGAGCAGCTGACGCGGGCGGACGTTCCGTTCACGCTGCTGATGGTCGACCTCGATGGCTTTAAAGAGGTCAACGATATGCTGGGGCATGCGGCGGGCGATGCGCTGCTGTGCCACGTCGCCGGACAAATCCGCACGGTCTGCGCTCAGGCAATCATGGCTGCCCGGCTTGGCGGGGATGAGTTCGTGATTCTGCTGCCCGGAGATAGCCAGGCCGCGCAGCATACCGCACTACAGCTGATAGAGGCGGTGCAGAGTCCCTTTAGCTACCAGGAGACGCCGGTGGTGGTAGGTGCCAGCCTGGGTATCGCTTCCTGGCCGCAGCATGGTCTCGATGCGTCGGCGATGATGTCTGCTGCCGATCTGGCACTCTACCAGGCGAAAGCAGCCGGTAAAGGCTGCAGCGTAGAGTTCGTCCCCGCGTTTCTTGAGGCGGAGCAGCAGCGACGTCGCTTTGAGCGCGAGCTGGAGGTCGCAGTGCGGCAGCATCAGTTTGTGCTCTATTATCAGCCACAGTTTGATGCAACAAGCCATGCGCTTACCGGCTGCGAAGCGCTGCTGCGCTGGCAGCATCCGACGCGCGGCCTGCTGCTGCCTGAGGCTTTTATCAGCATGCTGATGAAAAGCTCGCTCTCGATAACGCTGGGTGAATGGGTGCTGCGCAGCGCGCTGCAGCAGGTCATGCTGTGGCAAAAGCGGCATCCGGCGCTGCGCGTCAGCATTAACCTGTTTCCCCGCCAGCTGGATGATATCCGGCTGGACAAATTACTGCGGGAACTCACCGGCAGCGATGCCAGTTTTGTCGATCTGGAAGTAGATGAGTCGATGCTGACAGCGCTGGTACAGGAAGTGCCGGCGCGCCTGAACGCTATCAGACAAACCGGCGCCAGTTTTATTATCGATCACTATGGCCGCGCGCTGGGTGCCATCAGTTTGCTGCAGCATGAATTTGTTACCGGCCTGAAGCTGGATAAGTCACTGACAGCGCAGCTGACAGAGAGTGGCCGCATCCGCATGATGTTCAGCGCGCTGGCGACGCTGGGAAAAAGCCTGCAGCTCAGGGTGCTGGCTGAAGGGGTGGAAAACAGCGCGCAGCGTATGCTGGTTAACCAGGCAGAATGCGATACGATTCAGGGGCATGCGCTGGGCGAACCGCTGAGTCCGGATGCCTTTCAGCAGCTGCTGCCCGGCAGCGCGGAGGCTCTGTGCTAATCGATTCTGCTGATGATGAGAGCCTGCGCCGTCGTGCCTTACAGGCACTGCGCGAACCGGATGAGTGTCGTGACGATGTACTGGGTAAATTTGCCCGGCTGGCCAGCCAGGTGCTGGGGATCCCGGGATGTTTTGTTTCAGTACTGGATGAGCGCGATCAATATATCCGGGCGGCGCGCAATTTTACGCTGAAGCAGACCACGCGCGAAGAGTCGCTCTGCCGCTATGTGGTTGATGATGACAGCCCGATGGTCATCCCGGACACCTGGCTTGACGCCCGTTTTGTCACGCATCGCTTTGTCACCGGCTCCCCCTGGATCCGCTTCTACGCCGGCGTGCCGCTGAAAAATCGTGAAGGTATTGTCTTTGGTACCCTCTGCGTTACCGACGTTGAGCCGCACCCCTTCGGTACGGAGCAGCTGGAGACGCTCCGGCTGCTGGCAAATCTGGTGATATCCTTCCTGGAGGCGTGGCACGCAGCCGGCTTCACCGACCCGGTTACCGGCCTGCCAAACCGGCAGCGGCTGATCCGCGATCTGCAGCATCTTGCCACGTCTGGCGATATTACGCCCCGGCGTCTGGTGCTGATTGAGTGTGTCGATATGCCGCGCGCCTGGGAGCTGGCGCGTTCAATGGGCGTCGGCCCGGTGGAAAGCCTGCTGAAAGATGTCGCCACGCTGCTGCCGCTGCGCCTGCGCCCGTCGCTGGGCGAACTGCTTTATACGGTCGCAACCGGACGGTTCGCGCTGCTCACCCGCACCAGCAGCCGCCTGAGCGCGGAGTGGATTGCCGGGCGGATGGAAGGAATAAGCGCTGATTTAGGCGAAGGGCTTTCCGTCGCGCTGACCACCCATACCGGTCAGGCAGATTTTACCGCTGGCTGCTTTAGCGGCAGTGAAATTCTGCGCCGTGCGGTCAGCGCGCTGCATGAAGCTATCGGGCGTAACCTGCCTTCCGTGGCATACAGCGCGTCAGCAGAGGTGCAGCACAGCCGCGACTATACCCTGATGCATGAGTTCGCCGCCGCGCTGCGCAGCGAAGGCGGGCTTTATCTGGTTTATCAGCCAAAAATATGTCTGCAAACCGGCGCGCCGATTGGTCTGGAGGCGCTGATCCGCTGGCGTCATCCGGTTCATGGCGAGCTCTCTCCGGTGGCATTTGTCCCGCTGGCGGAGCAGACCGAGCTGCTGCAGGCGATGACCACGTGGGTTATTGACCAGACAATTGCGCGAATGGCGCGACTGCGCAATCACTGTACGCAGCTGCCCGTTACGGTCAATGTCAGCCTCAACGATTTTGCGCGTGAGGAGTTTGCCGCCGTGCTGGAGGAGCAGATGCAGCGCCACCGCCTGCCGACTTCTCTGCTGGGTATTGAGTGTCTGGAAACCGAACGCATTATCGAAAGCCCGATGGCAATGGCCGGGCTGATGCGGCTGAAACAACGCGGCTTTGGCATTTCGCTGGATGATTTTGGCACCGGCTACAGCAACATCAGCTATCTGCGGCGTATGCCGCTGGATGTCATCAAGCTCGATCGCTCTCTGATCAGCGATCTCTCTTCAGATATGGCATCGCGTATCATCGCCCGCAGTATTATCAGCATGCTGAAAGAGCTGGACTATGTGGTACTGGCAGAAGGGGTCGAGAATGCGGAAACCGTCGATACTCTGACGGAGTATGGCTGCGATCAGGCACAGGGATACTTCTATGCCAGGCCCAT
Organism: Pantoea sp. ICBG 1758; assembly: GCF_002928325.1. Lineage (NCBI taxonomy): Bacteria > Pseudomonadati > Pseudomonadota > Gammaproteobacteria > Enterobacterales > Erwiniaceae > Pantoea > Pantoea sp. ICBG 1758. The sequence continues at coordinate 60,106 of NZ_POWL01000006.1, read as the reverse complement.
GGCCGATCGGGAACTGGATGCGTGGCTGCTGTGGAAACTGCGTGAACAGTGCCGCTGAGCGAACTGCGCATGATTGGAGAGTAAGCGAAAACTCGCGTTAAGGGGTTTTAGCAATGCGGCCACAAAAAGCTATGTAACAAACAAGGATCTCAGAGAGATCCTTTTTTCGGTAAAAATATTGCCTGTTTCATTGACAGCTGTTTGTCATAGTCGGGGAAATATTCGGTATATCTTCACGACTGCTATCCGGATAAGTTGCTGTCAGATTTCCTGGATGATCTGGTGGGTTTAATACAACAACTTTCATAAGATGAATAACAGGTTCAATAGCTATATGCTGTGTATTGCTCAGGTTAACCATGTTATCGATGTGATTAGCAACCATAGGGAAGAAATCTGTATTCAGAACCAATATTTTTTCGCTGAACACCTTCGCCCGACCGGTCCTGTAGCCGTCACTGGCACGAGCCACCACCCTCCTCGGCATCTCACAGACGGCGCATATTATCACCATCGGGCGCGCTGACATGTTCACAAGACAGCCATTACTCCACTGCTTCACGCCGCCTTTCCACTAAAAGCATCGCGAAAAAATCTTTAGAGTACGCTGCTCTTTGCACCCTACCAGTCGCCATACGGATAGGTTTTTCCCTTGATAAAATCGCGCATAAAGGGATCGTAGCCATTAGCCTCGATGTAACTAAAATCAATCCGGTTGGGGACGTTTTTGCATATCAGCATGTCCTTCCCCGTCAGGGTGAGTTGCCGGGCAGGTTGCTGGCGTACAGATGGGTTCCCGTTATCTTCCAGCCAGACCCGTACTGTACCGCCGGGAGCCAGACCAACAGCCATTCTATTCCGGTAGTAAGGCTTACCCGGATGGTAGGGATCAGGAAATGCTGTAGTCATCTGCTGCCACGTCTCCTGTCCAAACCAGATCTCCGTTTCGTACGCCTTTTTATCGATAACCGAGTCCCAGCACACCGTCATTCGTACCGGCACTGCTTTGCCCCGATTAAAATACCCGCCATATCCCCCCATCACATCATGCCAGCGCCCGACGCTCAAATCACTGGAGTCCATAGGATCTAACCGGCGGAAGATACTCTCCCGGATATCACCATCCTCCAGGTACACCATGGTCACCAGTGCCGGCAGGTTTTTCGGGTATATAAAACTGAAATTCCAGTTATCGTAAGGCAGTTTTTTCCCATACTGCTCTACGCCTGCGCGACGGTCATGGCAGCCGGCAGTCAGCGTCACGGCCAGCACGGCCACCATCAGCGGTAATCGTCTCATCCCTGCCTCCTCAGAAAAGCCCGTCCAGCGCGTCCGCGTTCACCCGCGCCCGATCTTCCCACTGCTGCTGGTCGTCCATCCGCCACACCGTCCGCACCCAGCCTTTGCCCGGAGCCATCGCCCACACGAACGAGCGCTCGTCCGTCGGCGCATAGTGGTTTCGCAGAAAAACCTCGCCCGAGGACGGACTTACCCACAGGCTCAGGTCCGAGTCGATGTTCCAGTTCGCCGAACAGTGCAGGTAACGCCCGATGGTCCGCATCTCCTCCGCCGTGAAGCCCGCCGGCTCCGCGCCCCGCCGGACCGCCCGCCCCTGCACGATTGCTTTATCACACAGGGGAAGCAGTTCCGACGGCAACGCCAGCTCTTCGTTACTACTGAGTATCGGTGCAAACATCACCCCGGCGTCCTGTGCCGCATCCAGCATCACCCGCATGCACACCTTTTCCCAGTCGTTCGGCACCGCCCTGCGCGTCATAAACACCGCCGCGCCGGCTTTCTTCTCAAAAATAAACGCCCGCGCTTTGTCCCGGTTAACCAGCGGCCACGAAATCATTTTCGTCTCCACCTCACCGTGCGGCATCAGGTACTTCAGCGACGGCAGCGAGTACAGCGCCTGACGCATCTTCTCCGCACGGCGGTATACCGCCGTCTGCGTCTCGTCCGCGTTCTCCGGTATCACCTCAAAGTCCGGCATCGTCAGCAGGGAGATTTCATCCTCTCCCGCGTTATAGCCCCCGCCAATGTCCGAGTGCGCCCCCGGCAGCGCCAGCTCCGGCCACATCCCCGCGATGCTGTTCAGGCTGAAGTTGTACCGGCACTCGTGCATCGCGCTTATCTGAAACACCTTCTGCGCCACTGAAGGGCGCAGTTCGAGATTCACCCCGGGGTTGCTGCGCCCGTTAACGCCGTAGAAGTTCAGCAGGCTGCCGATGGCGGCTACCGTGTCAAACAGCCCCAGAAAGCGCACCTCACCTGCCGGTTTTCCGTGGTGCCCGGTCAGATCCAGCCCCTTGTCTATCGCGGCCGCTATCGCCGCGTCCTGGTGCATCACCCGGTTGGCAAAGTGCCGCGCCGCCGCCGCCCCGCGGCTGAACCCGAACACGTCAAACTGCACTTTTGCGATCGCCACATTGTTGCGGTTACGACTAATAAATGTTTTTAGTGCGGAAGCAATTTCTTCAAGAGCTTCATCCGTCTTCGTCACCACACCTTTAAACAGCCAGATAAGGCTGCTGCCCAGCCCCATACCCAGCACCGAGTCGCTCTCTCCATCTGCCGTCCCGATGCCGCTGACGTAGGCTTTGATCTGCGCATCTATCTGCTCTTCAGCCAGGACAGTATCAGATTTGTAAAGGTCATTAAGCCGCGAAATATTAGTGATTCCCCCCTGCCAGCTGGCATTGCCCAGCTTCGCTCTGGCATGCTTTTCATACTTTGCGCACGCTTTGGCCCGCTCCTCGCCGATGAGCCCGGCACAGTGGGCATACGCCAGTCGCAAATCGTTGGCGTTGGCCCGGTTATTGCCCGTTCCGTCAAAGAATATTCCCACCGTCAGCGTGATTCCTCTGACCGGCACACGCCGGCATCGGATGACTTTTTCACTGCACAGAACATCGGTATAGTGCGTATTGTCCCCTGCAATTTCATACCGGTGATAGCCAGTGTTGGCCGACACGTTCTTTCCATCTGCAGCCATGTAATATCCTTATAGTTTACCTGGGTAACAAACTGCCATCATACACCATGATGTTCTATATCTGTGGCATAGAAATTTACGTCTGGAGACACCACAGAACGACATTATCTGAGCGGGATTTAAGAAAACAGCGGGCGCTGGCGCATCCTGACTTAACTTAATCGTCACGAAGTCGCCATGCTGTTGCCCTGAGGCATCTGCAGAAACAGAGTGAAGCTGTAAATAAGGAGGATATTGCACGTCTCTCACCGCTATGCTGTGGGCATATCGATATGATGGGTTTTTAGAGTTCCATGCTGGCAGAGTGGGTGACCAGTAGCCGGTGGCTGCACCCATAAAAGAGGCGTCAGAGAAATAAAATATGGCTTAACGTGGATTCTCGCATCGCTAAGCTTCAGACCTCATCCGCCTCCGGTAACATATTGTGTTTCAGCAGAAGTGAATTAAAGTCGCAACTACATGCTGATGCAAGAATTCTCCACCGCACGGCGCGACGCCTCTTTGGTCTTAACTGAACACCATACCGCCATCAATCAGCAGCGACTGCCCGGTCATATAATCGGAGTCGGGGCCTGCCAGAAACGCCACGCAGGCGGCAACGTCTTCCGGTTCTGACAGGCGGCCCAGCGTGATGCGTTTTGCAAATTCCTGGGTGCCATATCCCTCCGGCTGGCCTGCCGCAGCGGAAATTTGCCGATCGATAGCTTCCCACATCGGCGTTTTCACAATTCCCGGACAGAATGCGTTTACCGTAATGCCCGCCGGTGCGAGGTCGCGCGCGGCGGTTTGAGTCAGCCCGCGCACGGCAAATTTGCTGGAGCTGTAGACCGCCAGCTCCGGATTACCGGTGTGTCCCGCCTGCGAGCAGGCGTTGATAATTTTGCCGCCGTGCCCTTCTGCCGCAAAGGCCTGGACCGCCGCCTGAATGCCCCAGATCACCCCTTTCACATTGATGTTATAAACTTTATCCACCACCTCTTCGGTGATCTCCGCAATTGGCGTGGAGGGAGCGACCCCCGCGTTATTCACAATGACATCAAATCCGCCAAGCGCCTGACGTGCCTCCTCTGTTGCGCGAAAGACCTGGTCGCGCTTTGCCACGTCAGCCTGCAGCGCGATAGCCCTGCCGCCAGCGCTGACGATCTGGTCAGCCACCTGCTGCGCGGTTTGCGCATTGTAATCGCTGACCGCTACGGCAAACCCGTCCTGTGCCAGCCGCCGCGCAATCGCCGCGCCAATGCCCTGACCGGCCCCGGTCACAAATGCCACTCTGGTTTTCATCGTGTTCTCCTTTTTGAGATTATTAAAGCAGCTGGCTGAGGTGCAGCTGACCCATCAGCAGCGGGTTATCGCTGTAGTCGACCGGAATGGCGACCACGGCCGGACCGTTCACGTCCATTGCCCGGCGCAGCACTGGCTCCAGCTCTGCTGCGCTGTTAACGGAGAATCCGGCAGCGCCAAACGCTTCAGCGTAGGCTTTGAAATCTACCGGGCCAAAGTTCACCCCGGAAACGCGCTGATATTTTTTCTCCTCCTGAATGGCCACCATGTTGTAAGCGTTATCCACCCAGATGATGTGCAGGATATTGGCGTTGAGCCGCACCGCCGTCTCAAGCTCCATGCTGGATTGCAGGAAGCCGCCATCGCCTGAGACCGACACCACTTTACGGGCAGGATCAACCAGCCAGGCCCCAATCGCCCACGGCAGCGCAACGCCCATAGTCTGCTGGCCGTTAGAAATCATGATTTGCCGTGCGCGGAAACTGTAGAGATAGCGGGCGATCCAGATATGAAAGCTGCCCATATCCACCGTCAGACTGACATCGCTGTTAATGATGTCCTGCATTGCACGCACGATACGCAGCGGATGCAGCGCAAACTGATCGAGGCTTGCGCCCTGCAGCGCCAGCAGCTGCCGCTGGTGCTGCCGGTCATCAAGAATGGCTGCTGCAGCGGCGCTGAGCTGCAGCGGCGAGTCAATACGTGCCGCGATGTTGCGTACGGTTTGTGCAATGTCTCCCACCAGCTCCGCATCGGGCAGATAGCGATTATCGGTCTCGGCGGGCAGCACATCGATATGCACCAGGAGTGCGTTGCCGCAGTTCCACATCGCCGGTTCATACTCTACCGGGCTGTAGCCGATGGTAATGATCAGGTCAGCCTGCTGCAGCAGACGATCGCCCGCCTGGTTATTAAACAGGCCGATTCGCCCGGCAAAGCGCGAGAAATGTTCCTGCCGTACCGCGCCCGCCGCCTGATAGGTACTGGTCACCGGAATATGGCTTCTGCTCAGCAGCTCATGGATGGCCGCGCTGTTCTCCGGCTGACTCGCCATCAGTCCCAGCAGGATCACCGGATTTTTTGCGCGGGCAATTTCGCGGCTTACTGCATCCACCAGCGCATCTGGCGCGGCGCCAAGCGTAACGCGTGCCTTATGCTGCAGCAGGCTGCCGGTAACCGGCTGATCGACGATATCCTGCGGCAGGCTAAGGAACGCCCCGCCGCCGCGCCCGTTTTCCGCGTGACGAAACGCGTTAGACACGCATTCTGCCAGGGCGGAAGCGTCGGTGACTTCGACGGCAAATCGGGTGACCGGGCGAAATATCGATACCGTATCCATGCTCTGGTGAACCTGTTTTGCGCTGTCCGACCGTTTTACCGCGCCGCCAATCGCCACCACCGGATCGCCCTCGCTGGTGGCGGTTGCCATACCGGTTACCAGGTTGGAACAGCCAGGCCCGGAGGTGACCAGCGCGACGCCTGCGTTACCGGTGAGCCGCCCGACCGCTGCAGCCATAAAAGCGGCATTTGCCTCATGACGCACCGGGATCAGTTCAATGCGCGAATCCACCAGCGAATCGAAGACTTTGTCGATTTTCGCACCGGGAATGCCAAACACGTGTTTTACGCCCTGGGTTTCCAGCTGCGCGACGACCAGATCTGCCCCGCTGCGCCAGCTCGTTTGGGTTTTATCTTCTTTCATCATTACCTCGGTTATTAACTCTCAACGGAGCGGATAGCTTCATCCAGGTTGTCAGGGTTCAGGTTGGCCTGCAGAAAGTCGCGATCCTGCGGTAAGTCGATCACCAGTTTGCTGATTGCGCCAAAGGTCAGCGTGCCCTGCGCCAGCACATAGTCGAGAATGTGGCCACCGCCCTGCCGGTCATCGGTAATAAAATGCTCGTGATAGCCCGCGACATTGATGCCCTGCATATATTGCGGCGTGCGAAAACCGATCAGTTCGCCGGTGCGCTGACGAAAATCAAACGTGGGCTGATTGCCCAGTACGTCAGGCATTGAACGATAGGGGCGGCACTGGCAGGGCACGGTGCGCGTCTGCACCGAGACAAAGTCGCCGCTGATACGCAGCGCGCAAAAATGATTATCCGAGGTAATCACGCTGTCGATGACGCGGTGTACCTCTTCACGACTGCTTTTTTCGCTGAAATGGTGCTGATGTTCCGGAGTGAAAAAGGTCATGACCGCAAACGGGGATTGCTGATCCGGATGGGCCGGGCGGGCGCTGCCGTCAGCACGTAGCTGCCAGACCTGGCGATCAAAGGCGACCAGTTCACCATCAAGCTGATTAAAGGTGCCGAGACCAAAGTCGCCCTTCTCCAGCAGTCGGGCAACGGTCGTCGTGCCGTCATAGACGCCGTGCAGCAGTGCGCTCATCAGCGAGGTCTGATAGATAACCTTTTCTGCTGATTGACTGGCCAGCTGATCAGCGGTTTTCCTGAGCTGTTCTTCACATGAACAACCAGATACAAAATCATACATTTACTGCCTCGCAAACTGATAGTTAAGCCGTGTTAATATCAGAATGAGCCAGCCTGCTCACAGAATCCAATAGCGAAAGCTGCCAGCTTTGAGACGTTTTTGATATGGAACTGCGCCATCTGCGTTATTTTGTTGCCGTTGCCGAAACGCTGCACTTTACCCGTGCAGCTGAGATGCTCGGTATTTCTCAGCCACCGTTAAGTCAGCAGATCCAGCGTCTGGAGCATGAGATAGGGACGCCGCTGCTGAAGCGCCTGACGCGCGGCGTTGAGCTGACGGAAGCGGGGCGCGCATTTTTGCCCGATGCGCTGCAGATTGTGCAGCTGGCAGACCACGCGCTGGAGAAAGCGCGCGGCGTGGCGCGGGGAATGAGCGGTCAGATGTCGCTGGGTTTTGCCAGCTCCGTTGCGTTTGGCACGCCGGTGTTTGAACTTATCGGGCGCTTCAGAGCGCGCTATCCGGCGATGGAGCTTATCACCCGCGAAGAGAATATGGCGCTGCTGATGCAGGATCTGCGTGACGGCCTGCTGGATGCCGCGTTTATCCGCCTGCCGTGCGAAAGCAGCAAAGCCTTCAATCTGCGGGTTATCTCGACTGAACGTATGATGATTGCGCTGCCGGCCGGGCATGCGCTGAGCCAGCAGGCAAGCCTGGCGCTGACGCAGCTGGCGGAAGAGACGCTGATTATGTTTCCGCGCGAGGTGGCGCCCAGCCTCTATGAGCTGATTGTCAGTACCTGCCTGCGCGCCGGCTTTTGCGCCAGTCGCTTTCAGCAGGCGCCGCAGATCGCCTCTTCGCTGGGTATGGTCGCGGCCGGCAGCGGCATTGCGCTGGTGCCTGCCTCGCTCTGCTGTATCAGCAATCCGCAGCTGCGGTTTTGCGAGATCGAAAACAATACGCTGTTTACGGATATCGCGTTTGCCTGGCGGCGTAATCACCCCAGCAGAAGCGTGCTGCATCTGCTGAGCCTGGTCAGCGAAGGGTGACGGATCAGACCTGACCGCTGTTTACCCGGCGTCCGATATCCTTCAGCTGAGAATATTTTTCCAGCAGCTGAGGAGCGTCATCAAGGCTCATGGCAAACATCCACATATAGGTCATGACAGAGTAGACGTGACCCGCCTCCACGCCGCCTCTCAGGCTCATCACCAGGATGGTACTGCCAAACAGCAGTGCGGCTACGCTGCCGATGGCCAGATAGCCGAACGCTTCGCGATCGGAGAGGCAGATCCGCAGCCGGGCCAGGACGCGATAGTGCCGTACCAGCGGTGAGGCGGACGCGTGACTCACCATATCGACCTCTTTTTCCAGCCGGTTATTCAGGCGCAGAAACAGCTGCTCATTCTTACGTGTGAATCCTTTCAGGAACAGCGCAAAAAACAGCAGAATGCCGAGGCACGCCACGCCTGACCAGAACTCAATCAGCAGCAGCATACCCGCCGCGCCGGCGATGGAGGCTACTGAGGTGATCAGCACCGGCAGATGCTTTTCAAAAAAGTCGACAAACTCACGTGACAGCGTCACCCGGGCGGCCACCATGGAGGCGCGATTGTTTTCACGCCGCTGAGCGAGGATCACCGGTACGGCCATTTCTGCATAAATGCGGGCAAAGGTGCGGGTATCAACGCTGCGTCGTGCGGCACCAATCAGCCACATAACCAGTACCATCACGGCATAGAGCACCGCATGCAGCGCGTTACCCGCCAGAATGGCGTTGACGGCAAAACCCGCCAGTAGCGGGTAAAGCAGATAGAGTGCGTTTTCGGCAACCACCAGCCCGAGCGTAATAATCAGTTTTTTACTGTGGCGCATTCCCAGCATTTTAAGCATGGCGGCCGCGCCTGTCGGAGCCAGCTGAGGATGTTTTGCACTGAGGGTTTTCATAGATTCATCTGAGGTTATTAAATATTTGAGCGGTTGCTCAAATTGAGAGTGAGTCTATTTGAGCAACTGCTCAAAGTCAATCTGCTGTCAGGCTGAAACCGGAAGAATCGGGCGCAGCCAGTCGTGCGCCCGGGGGAAGACAGATTAACGTTCGGCCGAAAGCTTTTGCAGCACTTTCAGTTCGTCAACGGCGGCCTGCATCGCATCCATACCGGCCGTCATCGTGCGCAGGCTCTGCAGCTGTTGTGAAATGTCAGCCCGTTCACTGCGCGTCTGCTGGCTCATGGCTGCGATAGCATCCGCCGCGTGCAGGCTGCGATCGGCCATGTCACTGGCGGTCTGCACCGTATGACTGGCCACGCTGCGGATGCGGGAAATGGTGCCGACGGCGTCGCTGATATTGCTGGCGGTCGCTTCCGCCTGCTCTTTTGACGAATGCGCCAGCCGCCGGACCTCGCCGGCGACCACGGCAAAGCCGCGCCCTGCTTCGCCTGCGCGTGCGGCCTCGACGGCGGCGTTCAGCGCCAGGATATTGGTCTGAAACGCGATGTTGCTGATGCCGTGTGTGATGACATTAATGCCATCAGAGATCCGCTCCAGATCGTCCAGACCTTCACCCAGCTGACTTTGTGCCTGCTGACTTTCGCTGGCAATGGCGCTGATTGCGCGGATGCTATTCTCTGCCATGCTCAGCGTTTCACTCTGGCTGTGCGTCGCCGCTTCCAGCGCCGGCAGCGCCTGTACAATGGGCGCCAGCTCCTGCTGATAGCTGACCACGCGCCCCAGCACCCGGGTCTGAATGCCGTTCAGCGCCTCCCAGCGGCGCAGCGCGCGCTGTGCGTAGTGCGCGGCATATCCGGCATACTCTACCGGAAACTGCGCCATCGCCTTCACGTCGCGGTTGAAAAATACCAGCGCCGAGAGCGTCTGATTAATCGGCACGCCGAGAATTTCACCAAAGCTGGAAAACCCGGCCGCCGGAATGCCTTTAAAGAAATGTGCGCTCTGCAGGGCGTTCAGATTTCCCTGCCGCCGCAGAATGCAGTCATTCATCATCACAGCGGCGGGCCTGCCGTGGCGTGAGACAAACTTTTCCCAGTCCTGCAGCGTCGTCGCTTTGAAGTCGCGCTCCTGCATCAGCCAGAGGCGGTCGCCAAATTCCAGATCGCAGAAGAAATACACCCGCCCGGCCTCGATTTTCGCAACCGAGCGTATGAAATATTCATCGCCGGCTTTAACAGCAAACGTCAGCCCCTGCAGACGCTGACTCAGCTGCTGTTCACTGCAGCCAAGCTGCTCTGCCAGTGCGGCAGTGAACGGCTGCTGCTGTCCCTGAGAGGTAAAGACAGAGGTCACGGTACGCGTCAGCGGATCGGCCTCGGCGATCAGCCAGCTTTTATCCAGCGGCGTAAAATTCTGGCTTTTGAACGGTGCAAATGATTTACCGGCCGCCATGCGGCAGAACACCACCACCGCTTTCCCCTGCAGCACCCGTCCACCTGCACCTATCCACGTACCATCAAACGTCACGCGCCCGCCTGCAGAACCGCCGATGGCCAGGCAGGGAAAGCGGCCGCTGTTATACCAGGCCTGCATAAAAAAGCCTTCTGAGGCAGATAAGCCGTCGCAGTAGATCATCGCAAAGGTGCGATCGGCAGAGAGCGGCATACGCAGCTGAAGGGCGGCCAGGTCGCGCTGGATGGCGCTGATACGGTCGGTAACGCTGTGCGTATCCTCCAGATGCAAATCGATGATATGCGTTTCATGTTCAGCGACCAGTGAATCAGGCAGCCAGAGCCAGCTGCCCTCCTGCCCGTTACCGTCACAGTAGGTGCTGTGTTTACCGCTGGCGCTCAGCGCGCCGTTGGATGACAGCGTAATGACCGTTAAGGCGGCGGAATTGAAACGTTGCCATGCCTGGCTGACGCGATAAAAGTCCGCTTCCGGTGGCACGAAGGTCAGTAAAATACCGGCCGCGCGCGAGGAAAGACCTATATCACCCGGCGACGCAGGCAGGTTCTGGCAATCAAAGAGACCATCTGAAGGCTGAGATCGTGCGTTAAAACGGGCGCGGCTAAACATCGTCTTCATTAAAGACATATTCTTATATTTCCTGCTGTAAGCTGTTGCGCACTGAAAATGCGCATCCTGGTGTGGTTAAAAGAGGGCTAAAAGCAGGGTCCGTTCGCAATCAGAACTCATCATTGAGTGACCGCTGCTGCACGCTGATCTGTGCAGAAGCGGACCAGGGTTATCGACCTGTCGGGCACAATCTTCAGCAATTGCTGTTATAGACCACACCAATGGTTAAACGCTGCAATCGCCGGCATATCTGCTACCATGCGCCCTGTATTGTGGCCGGAATGCAAAAAGCGCAGATGAAGAAAAATACCGACGAGTTAAAGCACCGTATTCTTGATACCGCTGTGGCGCTGTTTATTGAAAAAGGCATTGCTGGCGTCACGACCCGTGACGTCACCGAGCAACTTGGCCTGTCGCGCAGCCATATCTATCACTACTTCAGTAACTGGCAGGCGCTCTCGCTGGCGGCGCTTGAGCGCTTTATGGCGCAGGAGATCGCACAGTTCACGCGCGAAGCTGAGGAACTGGCACCGGAACAGCAGCTTCTCCGGCTGGCAGAGATCTACCTGCCCGATAGTGTGGATGCAACGTGGAAGCTCTACGATTCACTCTGGCAGATGGCGGCGAACAATGAGGTCTGGGCCGCACTCGCTGAAAAGAATATCGCCAGCTGGAGCGCACTGATTGGCGGTATGATCCAGCAGGGAGTGGAGCAGCAGCGCTTTCACACCGCTGATGCAGCCCGGGTGACCCGCCAGCTCAGCGCTATGCTCAATGGTTACGCTGAGGTGCTGAGCATCACTCCCTCAGCAGAGAAGCATCGGCAGGCGATGATGGATATCACCGCGTTTATCCGGCTGGCGCTGCGGCCGGCCTCAGGGGGCCAGCGCTAACGCCAGCGCCGCTTCGCAGTGGATCTGCGTGGTATCAAAGACGGGAACCGACACATTACGCGGATTAAGCAGCATCCCGACCTCGGTACAGCCGAGGATCATGCAATCCGCGCCCTGCGCTACCAGCCGTTCAGCCACCTGCTCAAACGCCTCGCGGCTGGCTGTCGTGGTGATATCTTTGCACAACTCATCATAAATAATGTGGTGCACTCTGGCGCGATCGTCGTTGTCCGGGATAAGCGGCTGCAGCCCGGCCGTTTCCAGCCGCTGACGATAGAACTGCTGTTCCATGGTAAAGGCGGTGGCGATCAGGCCCGGCGCGCGCAGTCCCGACGCTACGATGCGCTCAGCGGTAGCATCGGCGATATGCAGCAGCGGAACAGCGACATCTTTCATCATGATGTCAGCCAGTTTGTGCATAGTGTTAGTGGCCAGCACGATAAAATCTGCGCCGCCGCGTGCCAGCGCGTGCGCCTCTGCGTTGAGGATCTCCCCGGCCGCCTCCCACTGCCCGCTCGCCTGCAGCTGCTCAATGCGCGCAAAGTCGAGCGATCGAATCAGCAGCTCCGGCGAGTGCAGGCCACCCAGCTGCTGGCGCGTCAGCTCGCATAGCTGACGATAGTAGGTTTGCGTTGAGGCGGCAGACATTCCGCCCAGAATACCAATGGTTTTCATCGTTTGTGATTTTCCTTCTCTGCGCTGCCAGACAGCTATGCACGCTGCGTATATATCGACTATGGTGTTTTATCGCACACTCAAAGCGACGATGTCATTCGCAGGCTCACTTTTTCCAGGATCATCAGCGCTATTCGCCTCTGTGCTGCAGCAAGCCTCCTGATGCCGGCTGAGGTGCGCCTGACGATCGGTGTATAACAACAGAGAACACAATGTCCAAAACACAATGGTTACTGCGCCAGCTGACTAAACAGCTCTGGTTTCGCAGCTCGCTTTTTGCGGTACTGGCGGTGATCACCGCGCTGGTGGCTATTGCGGTGAAACCGTTTATTCCTGCCTCCGTATCGGGCCTGATTGGCAGTGAAGCCGTAGATGAGATTCTGGCTATCCTCGCCTCCAGTATGCTGGCGGTGACGACGTTTTCGCTGAATATCATGGTGACAGCCTATAACTCCGCGAGCAGCAGCGTGACGCCGCGTGCTACCAGTCTGCTGATGGAAGATCGCACCACGCAGAATGTGCTGGCGACGTTCATCGGCTCCTTTCTCTACAGCCTGGTGGGGATCATTGCGCTGGGTATGGGCGCATACGGCACACAGGGGCGGGTGGTGCTGTTCTTTGTGACGCTGCTGGTGATCGCCATGATTGTGATCACCCTGCTGCGCTGGATCCAGCATCTCGCTAATTTTGGCAGCCTGGGCGAAACCTCTCAGCGTGTCGAGCAGGCGACCCGCGCGGCGCTGACTGAACGATTGCAGAACCCCTGTATGGGCGGCTCGGCCTGGCAGGGTGATCTGCCCGCCGCGGCACGACCCCATCCGCTTCTGCCAGAGAGTATTGGTTACCTGCAGCATATCGATTTGCAACGGCTTAACGACCGGGCAGACGCGCAGCAGGTGCATCTCTATCTGGCTGCTCAGCCCGGCAGCTTTGTTCATCCGGGATCGCCTCTGCTATGGTGCACCCAGCCGATGTCTGAAGAAGATCAGCACCATCTGAAGAGTGCATTTACCATCGGTGAGCAGCGCTCTTATGAGCAGGACCCGCGCTTTGGCCTCTGCGTGCTCGCAGAAATCGCCTCACGCGCGCTTTCCCCCGCAGTTAACGATCCCGGCACCGCCATAGATATCATTGGCCGGGCTGTCAGACTATTCGGCCTCCCTGTTCCTCCGGCTTCTGATGAAGTAGCCTGGCCGCGCATATTTATCCGGCCCGCCCAAATCAGCGATATGTTTGATGATGTGTTCACCGCCATCGGACGCGATGGCGCAGGATTGGCTGAGGTACAAATTCGTCTGCAGAAATCGCTTCAGGCGCTGGCGCTGATTGCGCCGCATCGTTACGCCGCTGATGCACAGCGCCACTCCAGCCTTGCACTGTCACGCGCAAACATGGCCATGAGCTGCGCAGCGGATAAAACCGCCGTGGAGCGTGCAGCCATCTGGGCGCTTCCGGAAAAAATCTCCTGTGATTAGCCTGGTTTTTAAGCACCTGCTGGCGTTTCGCTTTTACTCTTTCATACTGATTGTTACATTTGGTCTTCATTCACGTTATGCAGGATACTTATGCCAACATCAGAAACGGACATCCAAAAAAAGCGAAGTCAGATTAACCCACCGGTCTTTTTCACTTCAGCCGCCCTGATTTTTATCCTGGTCGCCTTTGCCGCGCTCTTTCCTGAACAGGCGGATACCCAGCTCACCGCCCTGCAGACGTCGCTGTTTGCCAATGCCAGCTGGTTTTATATTCTCGCCGTTGCGCTGATACTGCTGACCGTGATCTACCTGGGGGTGTCGCGCTATGGCGATATCAAACTCGGGCCCGATCACGCTGAGCCCGATTTCAGTTATCACTCCTGGTTTGCCATGCTTTTTTCTGCCGGCATGGGGATAGGCCTGATGTTTTTCGGCGTAGCTGAGCCGGTGATGCACTACATGGCACCGCCGTCAGGCGAGCCGGAAACCGTCAATGCGGCGCGGGAAGCGTTGCGTATCACGTTCTTCCACTGGGGACTGCACGCCTGGTCGATATATGCGATTGTGGCGCTCATCCTGGCCTTCTTTAGCTATCGTCATGGATTACCGCTGACACTGCGCTCAGCGCTCTATCCGATTATCGGTAACCGCATCTATGGCTGGATGGGTCACGCCGTGGATATTTTTGCGGTGATTGGTACGGTGCTGGGTGTGGCTACCTCGCTGGGCTACGGCGTACTGCAGGTTAACGCCGGTCTCAATCATCTGTTTGGTTTACCGGTCAGCGCCACCATGCAGGTGATTCTGATTGTGGTGATCACCGCCCTGGCAACACTGTCCGTTGTCTCCGGACTGGACAAAGGTATCCGTATTTTATCGGAAATAAACCTCGGTCTGGCGGTGCTGCTGCTGATCCTGGTCGGCACTCTGGGGCCGACGGTCCTGCTGCTGAAGTCGTTTGTGGAGAATACCGGCGGCTATCTTTCCGAGCTGGTGACAAAAACCTTCAACCTCTATGCCTATGAGCCTAAATCGAGTAAGTGGCTGGGCGGCTGGACGCTGTTCTACTGGGGCTGGTGGCTGGCGTGGTCACCCTTTGTCGGCATGTTTATCGCCCGCGTATCGCGCGGTCGTACCATCCGTGAATTCGTCACCGGCGTGCTGTTCGTGCCGGCGGGCTTTACGCTGCTCTGGATGACCTTCTTTGGTAACAGCGCAATCTGGATGATCATGCAGCAGGGTGCCACCGATCTGGCGCAGACGGTGATGAGCGATCAAACGCTCGCGCTGTTTAATTTTCTGGAGCATTTTCCTTTCAGCTTTGCTCTCTCCTGCATTGCCGTCGCCATGGTAGTGGTCTTCTTTGTCACGTCCGCGGATTCCGGGGCGATGGTGGTGGATACGCTCGCGTCAGGGGGCACCGATCAAACGCCAGTCTGGCAGCGTATTTTCTGGTCCGCGCTGATGGGCGTCGTAGCCATCACCTTACTGTTAGCTGGCGGCATGAAAGCGCTGCAGTTTGTGACTATCGCCAGCGCCCTGCCGTTTGCCATTATCCTGCTGATGTCGATGTATGGGTTGCTTAAAGCGCTTCGTATCGATGCCTGGAAGCGGGACAGCAAGCAGATTGCGACCATCGCGCCCACGGCTGCACGCAATCCGATTCCGTGGCAGCGTCGTTTACGTAATATCGCCTATTTCCCGAAGCGCTCGCAGGTGAAACGCTTTATGACGGAAGTGATCTATCCGGCGATGGAGATGGTCGAGCAGGAGCTGGCAAAGCAAAATACCCCGTCGCATACCCGTGCCGATGAAGACGATCGCGTGCGGTTTGAGGTGGATCTGGGACAGGAGCTTAACTTCGTTTACGAAGTCCGCGCGCGTCCCTATCTGCAGCCTGCCTTTGCGCTGGCGGGTATGTCAGCCAGCGATAAGGCAGAAGAGCAGAAATATTACCGTGCGGTGGTCTACCTCAAAGAGGGTGGCCAGGATTATGACGTGATGGGCTGGAATCAGGAGCAGATCATCAACGATATCCTCGACCAGTATGAGAAGCACCTGCACTTCCTGCACATCGTGCGTTAGTGACGGCATGACAAAAGAGGAGCCTGGCTCCTCTTTTTTGTTGTTCGGCCACTTTTTTTTGCTGCTATGATGGGCCTCTGCCTTTTTCAGGATGAAACCATGAGCAGCACCCTGACCACCCTTCTCCGCTATAAATTATGGATAGATGCCGCCACCCTGCAGGCAATTTCTGACATTGATGCCGCACAGTTTGCGGAGAAACGTCATCTGGCACTGCGCCTGATGAACCACATCTATGTCGTGGACGCTATTTTCAAAGCCAACCTCACCGGTGAGCAACATGGTTACACCGCACTGAATACCCCTGAAACGCCTGCCGTTGAAGAACTGACGCACGCTCTGTCGGAGACCACTCGCTGGTACCTGAAGCATGTCGCCACGCTTAATGAAGCCGATCTTGCTGAAGTGATCCGCTTTCGTTTTGTGGATGGTGGCGCCGGAGAAATGCAGGCTGAAGAGATGATCAACCATATGCTGTTTCACGGCACCTATCATCGCGGTGCTGTGGGCTGGCTCTTATCAGAATGCGGCGTTACGCCACCGAAGGATGTGCTGACAGTCTTTTTGCGGGATCATAATGCCTAAGATAACTGCTCTTAAAGCGAAATACCCGCAGGCGCTGAGCTGGACGTTTGGTGATTCCCCTGCCCTGGCAGATACGCTGGCGAAACTGATTACAGAGGGCAGGAAAACCGCCACCTGCAGTTCGCTGGCTGCTTTTCAGAACGATGCTGAAGCGCCAACTGTGGGCCGCTACAGCATCGTCCTCGACGGCCGCAATCAGCCGGTTTGCGTGGTCCGCATCGTCAGTCTGCAGCTGATACGCTTCTGCGACGTTACCGAAGCGTTTGCCCGTAAAGAGGGTGAAGGCGATCTGAGCCTCCGCTACTGGCGTCAGGAGCACCAGCGCTTCTTTGAAAACAGTGGCGTTTTCGATGAACGTATGGAGCTGGTGGCTGAAGAGTTTGAGCTGATTGAGGTAGTCGCCTGTCAGGCCAGCATTGAGCGCATCTAGATCTTTATTTTCTCCGCGTAATCTATCTCCAGCATCAATCAGCAGGGATTATTCAACCTGTCCGGCCCCCTGCGTATCCAGCAGCGCGTAACCCTGGTTCTGCAGCGTGGTCAGCGTCGTCAGCGCTGAGGGAGTGCGGATCACGGGGGACGCGACCCAGCGCGGATCGTAATGATGCCAGGCCAGCGCCTGACTGCACAGCGTCACTTTTACACCCGCATCGTTCAGCGCTTTTATCAGCTGCAGGTTAGGATTAGCCGCGCCAAACAGCTTCCGGTAGTGCTGCTCATCCAGCATAGCGGGCGTGGCACCGCCGTTAACCGCCACCACGGCGTCCAGCTGATTAGCCGGCACGCCGGAACGGCCATAAAGATTGATGACGCGCGCCACCTCATTCAGGCCGGGATTGATATCTGCTGCATTGCTGGCCGCCTCGCTCACTTTAAAAACCAGTTTGTAGTGCTGCGTACTGTCGGGCTGAAAAGCCGCGTCAGGGGTGTCATAAAGCTTACCGTAGCCGGCAACGAGCGGCGCCCTGGGCGTATCCGCATGCGCCCCCTGCGTTGCGTAAAGATAGGCGAGAACAATAAGCGAACAGAAAGAGAAATATCGGGTCATGTGCGTTCCGCATAAGCAAATGGCGGGGTCAGCATAAATTAAAAAACGCCGCTGCAAAGCGGCTGGCCTGTTTTTAAGAGTAATGCACATCCCGTGCCGGTCCTGCTGTTGCAACAGCAAAAAGTGCGGTGGCCGCTGAATATTCGCGCGCTTTTCCATTCCCGCTCCATAATTCTTTTGACTATAAACGGAGCCCGGCGATGAAAAATCCAACCCTGTTACAGGCATTTCACTGGTATTACCCCGAAGGCGGCCAGCTCTGGCCTGAGCTGACCGAACGGGCAGCGCATATGAGCGAATCGGGTATCAATATGATCTGGCTGCCACCAGCCTATAAAGGTGCTTCAGGCGGCAGTTCAGTCGGCTATGACACTTACGATCTGTTTGACCTGGGTGAGTTTGATCAGAAAGGCACCGTTGCCACGAAATATGGCGACAAAGCGCAGCTCCATACGGCGATTGAAACGCTTCATCAGCATCAGATTGCGGTGCTGATGGATGTGGTAGTTAACCACAAAATGGGCGCGGATGAGAAAGAACGCATTCTGGTTAACCGCGTCGACGAGCAGGATCGTTCACAGATTCATGAAGAGGTAGTGGAGTGCGAAGCCTGGACGCGCTACACCTTCCCGGTTCGTGCCGGAAAGTATTCAAAGTTTATCTGGGACTATAAGTGCTTCAGCGGCGTTGATCACATCGAAAATCCCGATGAAGATGGCGTGTTCAAGATTGTGAACGACTATACCGGCGAGGGCTGGAACGACCAGGTTGATAATGAGCTGGGCAACTTTGATTATCTGATGGGCTCCAATATCGATTTCCGTAACCGCTCGGCGACGGAGGAGATCAAATACTGGGCGCGCTGGATGATGGAAACCACCCAGTGCGACGGATTCCGTCTGGATGCGGTTAAACATATTCCGGCCTGGTTCTACAAAGAGTGGATTGACCATGTGCAGGAGGTCTCTGAAAAGCCGCTGTTTATCGTAGCGGAGTACTGGTCGTTTGAGCTGGATAAACTGCAGCAGTATATCAATCAGGTTGAGGGTAAAACGCTGCTGTTTGATGCCCCACTGCACATGAAGTTTCATGAAGCCTCTAAGCAGGGCAGCAGTTACGACATGAGCCAGATTTTCTCCGGTACGCTGGTAGAAGCCGATCCGTTCCACGCCGTCACTATCGTTGCTAACCACGATACTCAGCCGCTGCAGGCGCTTGAAGCGCCGGTAGAGGCCTGGTTCAAGCCGCTCGCCTATGCGCTGATTTTACTGCGTGAAAACGGTGTGCCGTGCGTGTTCTATCCGGATCTCTACGGCGCCAGCTATGAGGACACCGGCAGCGATGGCGAAACGCATAACGTTGAGATGCCGGTGATCGACAAGCTCGATCGGCTGATGATTGCGCGCCAGCGTTTTGCACACGGGGTGCAGACGCTGTGGTTTGATCACCCCAACTGCATCGCGTTCAGTCGCAGCGGCACGGAAGATGAGCCAGGCTGCGTGGTTGTGATGTCTAACGGCGACAGCGGAGAGAAAACGCTGACGCTGGGAGAGAATTACGCCGGCAAAAACTGGCGCGATTTCCTTGACAATCGCGACGAGACGATCACCACCAACGAACAGGGTGAAGCGGTATTCACCTGCAACGGCGGCAGCGTCAGCGTCTGGGTTATTGAGTGATATCCGCGCGGGCTGCGCCTCTGGCAGCCCGCACGTTATGCTCTGCAGCAATACGTTTTATGCAAAAAAGGTACGCAGATAAAAATGAAAGAGAGCACCCTGCTGGTATTTGATGTTAATGAAACGCTGCTCGATCTGACCTATCTGGATGATTTTTTTCTGGACACGTTTGGCGATACGCAGGTCATGCGTCAGTGGTTTGCAGAACAGATCCTCTACTCCCAGACGCTCACCTTAAGCGGACGCTATGTGCCATTTGGTGAACTGGCGGTTGCCGTGTTGAAAATGGTAGCCACCATCCGCAGTACAGCGCTCACTTCAGCACAGATAACGCAGTTTCAGGAGGAGATGGCGGCGTTACCCGCTCATCCTGATGCGCAGCCCGCGCTGGAAAAACTTCGTACTGCGGGTTTTGAAATGGTGACGTTCACGAACTCATCGGCAAAAGCGGGCAAAAAAGTGCTGGCGCAATCCGGACTGGCACAATTTTTTTCACAACAGTTCTCCGTTGAGCTGAGCGGCTGTTTCAAACCTGCCGCTGCCGCTTATGGGAGTGTCAGTCAGGCGCTGGATCGGCCTCCTGCTGCGCTCAGAATGATAGCCACGCACGCCTGGGATATTATTGGTGCCATGGCCTGTGGCTGGAAAGGCGCCCTGCTCACCCGCGCCGGTAACGCGCCGCTGTTGCTGGGCGAACAGCCCGATATCTGCGGGCCCGATTTACAGGCGATAGCAGAACAGATCATTGCGGCAGACAGGCGGGGATAAAACGGCGAGAAGGGTTACAGCTCGCCTGACTGATAAGCAGAAATATCCTGCGCTGCTGATGCTTGAGCACAAGGGCCGCTCAGGACATGAGCGGCATGCGGTTTTAAATAATCCGGCGACAGGAACCGTTAAGAGGGCTTCGGTTCTCTTTTTCATTTCTGGCGCTGGTTATCAATAGTCAGGCTGACCCGGTTGGCGCGGCAGAATAGCTCCGAATAGTGCACCGGTTTCGCATTCTGATCGAAAGCGATTTTGCTGATGCGGAACAGCGGCTCGCCCAGTTCACACTTCAGCCTTTGGGCCTCAGCTTTGGTGGCCATAAAAATATCGATGGTTTTTTTATCACTCACCACGCGGGTGTCGAATTTTTCCTGAAGCAGCTTATAAGTCGAGGCGCCTGCGGTATAAATTTCGTCAAAGGCCGGATAACGGGAAAGCGGGATCCAGGAGCTGTCGATAAACAGCGGCTCATCGTCGAGATACATGACCCGCATCAGGCGAAAAATTTCGCCGCCACCTGGTATATTCAGCCGTTCGCAGAATGGATCGGCACTGATGCGCTCCTGTTCGATAACCTCTTCCCGGGTTGGCTTACCCTGGGACACGCCAAAGTCAGTGAAACCACTTACCGTCAGCAGCGCATTCTCAACTTTTTTACTCTGTACAAAGGTGCCTTTGCCCTGCCAGCGCTGCAGCACGCCGTCGTTGACCAGATCGCTGATCGCTTTGCGAATGGTAATGCGGCTGACGTTATAGAGCGTGCACAACTCGCTTTCAGTCGGGATCTGCTGACCAGCCCGGTAGACTCCCTGCGCGATATCATCCAGCAGGCGCTGGCGCACAGTGGCGTAAAGGAGTTGATGGGAGTAGCGCTCCGTAGCTGGCATGAATCGACCCTGATGTTATAAAAGGAGTGGGGTTGATTATATGAGCGTTTCCGGATGAGTAACAGGCGCTGGCACGAGTAATGTTACGCCAGCGCCGGCGCTTACCACGCACCATGGTAGCCAATGGTGCGTGCAGCACACCGGGTACCCTGTTTCATGGCGTTCTGGAGCGGCAGCCCGTTAGCGATAGCGCACAGGAACCCGGCGATGTAGGAATCCCCGGCCCCCATGGTATCCACTACTTCGACGCGCTGCGGCGGTATCAGCCAGAACTGCGTGCCATCCCACGCCAGGCTGCCATTTTCTCCCAGCGTGGCGATCGCCACACCCGCGCCAAACTGCACCACGCTCTGCAGCCGGTCGCGCAACCACGGATTATCTTTATTTGCCGAAGCAAAAACAAAATCAAGATGTTCCGGTAGTGTGTGCCACAGCGGACTTTCCCATTTATCGGCAAAATCAAAAGACAGAATTTTGCCCGCCGCCTTCAGTGCAGGAAAAGCGGACTCTGCATGCCCCCAAATGGCAGAGTGGATAATGTCGAACTCCATCAGCCACGCCAGCTCCTGCTCACCGACGCGAAAGTCTGCCATTACACCTTCGGTATAATCACCGAGAAGGCGATCGTTATTCTGCAGCTCCACCTGGGTTTGCGCTGTGACACCGGGCATCACTCGCAGACGGGAAATATCCACGCCATGCTGCGCAAGGTCGCGACGCAGCATGGCACCGTAATCGTCCTCCCCTACCCAACTGACGCAGGCGGGCTGCATCCCGTAACGCGTGCTGTAAACCGCCACGTTAACAGCGTTGCCCCCGGAAAACGCTTTACCCAGCTGAGGATAGATATCTACGCAATTATCGCCTACCGTTGCCAGACGTTTCATTGTCCCTCCTGTGAGAGCGGCGCGCTCATAGTGCAATAGACCTGCGCCAGCGCTAAACGCTGATGTTCGCAGGCAACCCTACCCGTTTTCATCTCTCTGTTCCTTGCTGTGCTGCCCGGCCTGTATAGAGGCCGGGCAGGAGATTAATATTCGACGAGGCCACCGTAGTAACGGCGATCGTCCGGGTTGTGATCTTTGTAAATAGAGAGGTAGTAACAGAGCCACTCCATCGGAACGAACATCAGGAACGGCGCGAGCCACGGGTGTAGTCCCTGAGCGATGTCGGCATAGTCGATCACAATCACGTTATCGGTACGCTCACGCACGAAACGGATGGCGCGCTCCGTGGTGTGACGACTCTCGTCATTACCCAGCAGGAACAGAAACGGAACGCCCGGCTCAACGATTTCCAGCGGGCCGTGACGAAACTCGCCGCTCTCGATCACTGAGCCATGGGTCCAGGTAAACTCCATCAGCGTCACAATCCCCTCTTTATAACTCAGCGGACGCAGCGGACCGGCGGCAACGGTATAGATCATCGGCCACTGCGAGGCCTGTTCGCCAAGCTGACGTCCTTTTTCCTCCCAGGTGCGCACCAGATGCCCGAGCGCCTGCGGAAGTTTGCGCAGATCGTTTTTGATTTTGCCGATTTCGGTATGCGGCGCGAGGCGCGTAATCATCTCCAGCACCACGCTGTAGCACAGCAGCAGATGGATTTCCCAGATGCAGTCTGCTTCATACGCCACCACATGCTGAGCAGCCTGATTAACAGGACTGTCTGTACGTTTGGTAAAGGCGGCGGTCAGCGCGCCACACGCTGCGCCCAGCTCAAGCGCCTGAATGACCTCCTCAGTTTTACCGTAATCAGAGACTCCGATTACCGCACAGCGTGAGTCCAGTCGATGCGGGGTGTTATCACAGAATTCCCAGCCAGAAAGCGCGTATACCTGAAGGCCGGAGAAACGATCTGCGAGATGCTTTGCCGTCTGCGCTGCATTCAGCGGGGAACCGCAGGCGACAAAGTAAATGCGATCTACGCCACGCCCGATCATTTCATCAACAATGGCATGTACGCGGGGAACGTCTTTCTCAAGCACCTTCTCCACTTCACTGACCATATTTTCAGTTACCAGGAAATCCACCGTGTTTTTATCAATATTCAGCATGCAATAACTCTCCAGACAGGGTTAAGAAACATGAGCCAGACGGCGGTTGCGCTTTTCCCAGAAGGCATAAGCGGGCAGGCCGGTAGCGATAACAATCAGGGCACAGACCAGCCCCGGGACGGGTGCCCACACAAAGGTGGAAGCAACAAGAATTAAGCTCGAGGCGATAGCAGCAAAGGCCATCAGGCCAAATGCCGGGGTGCGCCATAGCGGTTTATAGTCTTCACGCTTGCGGCACCAGATGATCGAGGCGAAGGTCAGGGTGTTTTTGAAGCACATCACCAGCGTGAAGTAGCCGAGCAGGCTGGTCAGGTCAGAGACAAAGATAAAGAAGATGCCGAGGGCGCACTGCAGGATAATAGAGACATCCGGCGTATTGTATTTCGGATGTACGTGCCCGAAACTTTTGAAAAACAGATTATCTTTCGCCATCGCGTACTCGAGGCGCGGCTGATACATCACGCAGCTGGAAAGCGAGCCCAGAATCACGATGATGGCAGTGATGGCGACAAAGATGCCCGCTACGCTACCGAGCGCCGGAATATAGGTGAGTGCGTCGGAAATGGGTGTCCCTGAAGCGGAGAGTTTGTCAAACGGCATCAGGCCTGTGATCACCAGTGCCAGCAGTGAATAGAGTGCTAACACCAGTAAACAGGAGCCGATCAGCGCTCGCGGCATCGTCTTACCGGGATTTTTGATCTCTCCGGTCATGTAGCAAATAGAGGCCATACCGGTATATGACCAGCTGGTGGCGGAAATCCCGGCCAGCAGGGCCATGATCCCTGCCGCCGTACCGGTGGTGGCGGTCGCGGGTGCGCTAAAGTTATCCCCTTTTAGCCAGAACACGCCGATGCCAATCACAATGGCAAACGGGATGATTTTAGCGATGGTGATCAGCGTCTGAAAGGTTGCGCCGCCCTCAACCGACCGCAGGTGCAGCAGCATAAATGCCAGAATAAGACCGGTGGCAATGAGTTTCCCGATGAACGGGTCGATTGGTATCAGAAAGGCCATATTACCGACAATCGCCAGCGCCATAATAGAGAGTGACGGCGCATCGTTTGCCCAGAAACTGGCCCACCCGGAAAGAAACGCCAGCGGACGGCTGCCCGCGTTTTTCAGATACACATAATCAGCGCCATTTTCCGGATAGGCGGTAGAGAGCTCCGCATACACGCACATCTGCGGGATAACAATCAGTCCGCCAATAACAAAAGCAAGTACGGTAAGCCATGGAGAACCTGCCGCTTTTGCTACTTCACCAACCGAAACGAAAATACCTGAACCCACGGTCGTTCCGACGGAAATGGCCAGCACGGCCCAAAAGCCGAGTTTGCGTTGGAGTTCCTGGCTTTCCATATCGTTACCTTTTTAATGATTAAATGGAGTTGTAGGGTTAAGTGCGCCTGAATGAAGGCAGCAGGTCACCGCACTATCTGTGTACAAGATGGCGGGAGTGCGCTTTGCTGTATTTCATTATGGGATGACGCATGACGAATATAACAACATATAATGAATTGCATTGGCGAAGCAGATCACAAAATCGTCACTTGCGCTAAAGCAGTTACGCGATTATTGATTAAGCAACTGATAATGCAGTTGTTTTGATATCTGGCGCATGAGGACGATTAAATGCAGAAAGCGGGGTATGGCAGGTTGCTGTCTGTGTTCCTGAAAGCAGACTCTGGTGGCAATAGACAAAACATTCTCTGTCGCAGGTGCGTCCGGAAGCGTAACGGTCAGACTAAATAAGTGACAATTCCTTTCCTGTCAGACGATTTTTTAGTTACAGCACTCTTTTACCTGTTCCACTCATTCCGGCCCTTCGGGCCGGGCGCGGCGGCGAGTCAGGAGGGGCAACCCTGTTTCAGATCTGTACCTGAGGTTGAAAGGGTCAGAGAGGGGCAGTGTGCGTCAGACCGGTACCAGTTAGTGTTTCATGTTAAGGGATGCTGTAACTATTCAGGACGTATATTCAAAGTTACACAGTTATAATTTGCCGCCGGCCGGAAAGCACCAGCGGCACCCGTGATTACATGATGCCTGCCACGGATTTCGCCAGCTGCGCTTCCAGCACCGGCTTCGCTTCTTCAAACTTGAGATTGACCTTGTTGGCGTTGGACACCACGCGCGTCTGATACTTCATGCGGTTGCCCTCTTCGCTGCTGGTCTGCAACTTAATGCCCGATGTGCCCTGACGCAGTGCGGCAATGTTGTCAGTGGTCACGGCGTTTTTACTGCGTTCGGAGATCTGCAGATCGGTCACCATGGTGAAGTTAACATCTTCAATCAGCGCATCGGCTGCCATTCCTGCCAGGCCTGCGGCCAGACCGACGCCAAGCATCGCACCACCCGAGTTACCGTTATAGGCCGTAATGCCGGCACCCAGCGCTGCACCGGTAACCGCGCCTTCATAGCCGGTCGCCAGGAAGCCCTGCGACTGGCGCAGATCCATTTTTTCCGCCTTCAGCACGTTAGCCTGAATCCAGTAGAACGCGGTATCGGGCGAGGATGTGACAGTATACCCTTTAGCCTGCAGGTCCTGCGCCAGCAGCGACTGCAGATCGCTCATATCTTTGTCAGAGGTATTACGCACCTGCAGATAGACCGTTTTCTGACTGGAAGGCTCAAGCCATACCGTCTGGCTCATCTGCGTTTTAACTTCAAGATTGCGCTTTTTGATGGCGGTAGTCATGGCGCTGCAGCCGGAAAGAACGATGCAGGAGGCGACGACGGCCGCCACCAGGGGTTTACGATGGTTCATTTACTGCTCCCTGAGAAGAATTAACTGCGGCGCACTCTTGCCCGCAGCACACCTGTAAAACAGGCGCAAACGTACCGGTTTGCGCTAAGGTGGCAGGGAGGAATATCGGCAAAGCGTAAGATAAATTTACGCTTTGAAGAAAATAAATTTGTCAAAAAGGCACCACTATTTCTAATACATTGAAATAGTAGCTTTTTATAGATGAATTTTCAGATGTGCTCTTTTAATCATTAATAGTGAAGCAGTGTTCACAAAAGGTTCTGTATTGTGGTCTGAGAGATTGCCAGCCCCTTAAAAAGAGCCGGCACGGGGCGCTTATGCCAGATGGAAAGTGGAAACTGAACGGGTCAGATACTGTACCTGCTCTTCAAGCGATGCTGACGCAGCCGCTGACTCCTGTACCAGTGCAGCGTTCTGCTGCGTGACAGAGTCCATTTCAGTCACCGCTTTCTCAATCTGACCGATGCCGCGACTCTGTTCACCTGACGCCACGGAAATATGCTCCATCAAAAGGTTAACGCGGCTTACCGACGCGATGATAGCGCTCATCGCCTCCCCGGTGCGGCTGACCTGCTCCGAGCCGGTGTGGATAATCGCTACCGACTCTGCAATCAGCGTCTCTATCTCTTTGGCTGCCAGCGCGCTGCGCTGTGCCAGATTGCGGACCTCTCCGGCAACCACTGCAAACCCCCTGCCCTGCTCACCCGCTCGCGCTGCTTCCACAGCGGCGTTCAGCGCAAGGATGTTGGTCTGAAACGCGATCCCGTTGATCACCGAGATGATCTCTTCGATTTTTTTCGAGCTGGCGTTGATCAGGTCCATCGACACAATCACCTCACGCGAGACTTTTTCACCTGTTTCCGCATTTTGCACCGCCTCGCCTGTCAGGCGGCAGGCTTCAAAGACGTTGTCAGTGTTCTGCTTCACCGTAGCACCCAGCTGTTCCATGCTGGCCGCGGTTTCCGTCAGCGCCGCAGCCTGCTGCTCAGTGCGCGAGGCCAGGTCAACGTTTCCGGCTGCGATTTCGCCCGAGGCGGTGGAGACCGAATGCGCGGAGTCACGTACCTGCATAATGATTTGTGTCAGGGCGAGACGCATCGCTTCCAGCGAGCCCATCAGACTCTGAATTTCACTGCGCGACGCGCCCTTTGCCGGAACAGGGCGGTTAAGCTCGCCGGCGGCGATCAAATCGCAATGCTGTTTTGCCATGCTGAGCGGCAGCAGCACAAAGCGATGCATCAGCAGTGAAATCACAACAATGATGCCGACAAACAGCGCACCAAACAGCACCAGCAACATCAGGCCGGAGTGAAAGTGACGTTGTGCGTCATCATTGAGCTGGCGTGCATAAGCTTCATGCTGCGCCAGTACCTTATCGAGGATAATTTCATACTGGCGATCGAGACGGACGACGGTCGGGATTTGCGCTTTAAAGCGTGCCTGATCGTACGCTTCAGCGGCCGCCACCAGCGGCCGGATCCCTTCATCGCGATAGCTGAGATAAGCCTGCCGGTAAGCTTCTGCTTCTGCTGCCTCACCGGCCAGACGCGGGGCATCCATATAGGCCTGAAATGCCGCGTCTGCTTTGACAGCCACCGCTTTAACACTCTCAAGTGACGCTGCTGATGCGGTATCGTCCCCCTCGCTCGCTTTCATATATTCCATCACCCTGACGCGCAGCGTACGGCTGTGGTTGATAGGATCGATAACGGAGAGCACTACGCGGATCTCTTTGTTAACGGCGGTCAGCGAGGCGTTACTGCGCACCAGCAGCCAGCTGCTGATGGCCACGCTGGCCAGAAACAGTACCAGCATCGTGAGGAACACCAGCAGTGAGGATTTTTTCAGCGACATAATTAACTTCCGGTTGAAGGTGGAGAGTTAGTTATATCGGCCCGGCGACGCAACTCATTAGCCGTGAAAGTGTCGCAATCGACTGATTGCGACAGCGTAATTGGTAAGTGCTTAACCGTTATCGCGAAAGCCAGGATAGAGACTCATCCCGCCATCAATAAACAGCGTGGTGCCATGCACGTAGTCGGATAAATCGCTGGCCAGCCATATCACCGCATTACCCACATCTTCCGGATCGCCTACCCGGCCATAGGGAATGAGCTGCAGCAGCTTTTTCTCCGCGTCGCCCTCCGTGGCTTCGGTATTGATTGGGGTTCTGATGGCCCCCGGAGCAATCGAATTAATGCGAATGCACTCCTCACCCACCTCCTGCGCCAGGCTACGCATCAGCAGATCGACACCCCCTTTAGAGGCGGCATAGTTGATATGGCCAGCCCAAGGGATGAGCTGATGAACCGAACTCATATGAATGATTTTTCCGGCAGCGCGGCTCACGTCCAGACGTTTCTCCTGCTGGCGAAACTGACGCAGCGCTGCCCGGGCACAGAGAAACTGACCGGTGAGATTAACCTGGATAACTTTGTTCCACTCCTCCAGCGTCATCTCGCTGGCTGGCGCATCGCGCTGCAGTCCGGAGTTCGCGACCAGGATATCCAGCCGCCCAAAATGGTTGATGGTTTCAGCAAACAGCGCCTCTACGGCTTTTTCATCAGAGACATCACCCCCTACCGCCACCGCCTTACCGCCGCGCTGCCGGATCGCTTCTGCCAGCGCCTCGGCAGGCTCCTGCTGGCTATTATAGTTGACTACCACCGCTGCACCCGCCGCAGCCAGCGCTTCGGCGCAGGCGTAGCCAAGCCCTGAACTGGCGCCGGTAACCAGCGCAACCTGTTTCTCCAGTGATATCTGCATGCTGTTAATTCCCGTTATGAACAGAGAGGAGGCTGGCAGCGCGTGCCGCCAGCGGCTACAGGAAATCATAGTCGGCGCAGCAGAATTGGTCGCGTCACGGTTCGCCTAAATATTTCATTCTGTAAATTACTGGAAATCTGCGGATTAATAACCAGACTTAAGCAGTCCGGCAGCAGAACTGCTGCATTTACATTCACAGAGCGGAGGCAATATGGTAAGCAAATCAGAAATCCTGGATCACGCACAGGTTGTTGACGTCAACGGTGAGCACGTGGGCATTGTCGATCACTTCGAAGGCGAAGATAAAATCAAACTGGCGAAAAGCGATCCGGAAGCGGGCGGTAAGCACCACATCATCCCATTCAGCTGGGTTAAAGAAGTTGATGATAATAAAGTCATTCTTTCCAAATCAAAGGATGACGTTGAAGCCGAGTGGCAGAGCGCATAATCTGTTGTCGGACCGCAGCAGCCCTGCTGCGGTCTGGTTTTTACACGTGTGAAGAGCCCAATACCGGCTGATTCAAAAAGCATTGCTTCTGATACGAAAAGAACTCACGATCCAATCGATAATATCCTTCGACTCTCCTGACAGAATCCTCTCCCGCTACTCCGGCCTCTGAAAAGTCCAATGGCAGAATCCGACTTTTCATTTAATAGATCTGCTGCTTTTACGCTTCACAACATCCTGCTGTGTGCATCACAACGTAACGCAGGCTTTGGTTTCCGCCACGCTTCTGGCTATGATGACATCCAGTCACGACGTAGGTAGAGCCGTAAAGCGTCAGAGCAACACAGGAGGCAGCGATGCTTAGCGACGAACGCCTGCAATATATAGCAGGTAACCCTGATAATAATTCCCCAGAAGCCGTTGAAATGGCGCGCGAAATATTGCGTTATCGCCGCGCACTGGCAGAGCCCTATGCCATTATCGAGCCTTTGGGTATGCAATATCTGGGGGATGGTAACGGCGCCATGGTATTTCCGCCCCGTTATCGTGAAAGAAACGATATCAATCTTTATCGTCTTGATGAAAATGAGATGGCTGACTGAGCCTGACAACGCCTCAATGCCCTGTGATAGACTCGCCGGGAAACCTGCAGCCGGACCGCGTAATGAAAAGTGACCTAGAAGAAAAACTGGCAGAAAT
Source organism: Pantoea sp. ICBG 1758 (assembly GCF_002928325.1). NCBI lineage: Bacteria > Pseudomonadati > Pseudomonadota > Gammaproteobacteria > Enterobacterales > Erwiniaceae > Pantoea > Pantoea sp. ICBG 1758. The sequence continues at coordinate 30,537 of NZ_POWL01000006.1, read as the reverse complement.
AATTATCGGCGAAACAGTAACGGAGCTGCTTGATGCTGGCACTACTATATCCCTGCAAACGCTGCTGGATCGGCTGTATGACAAAGTCAGCAGCAGCGCTGATGAAACCTATCTGCGCGCAGCATTACATGTTATTGACGGCATCAGACGCGAAATGCAGTTAACAACAGCTGTTGAGGCTGATAGCGCTGCATCTCACACGGCAGAAGATAACGTGCATTAAGGCAGCGGGCCTTAGCTGCAAAAACTCACATCGGAATTATCCTTTTGTCTCATCTGCTCCAGGCAGATCGCGTAATCCGTGCCAGGCTTATTTAACGTTAAAGCCGTTACTGATAGGGAGAGAATGATGATGAAGGTGTGGATTGCTATTACGTTGATCGCTGCAGCGAGCTGCTCAGTATGGGCTTCAAAGGGTGGTTTTGAGACCTCAGCAGCCATTCCTGCCGCACAGAGCGTGCAGCAGGAATAAAAATCTTAAATACCTTCGTCGTCCGGTGTGCGTCCGACCACTATCTCCAGCGCATTACGCAGTACATCAAGGTGTACAATGTCTGATGTGCTTTCCAGCTCGGCGATAAGATACAGGATAATGGTTTTGCTGGTGACGCGTTTGCCGTGCACAACAATATCGCGGATGACCGCATCCAGCACGGCTGTTTCAGCAACCAGCTTCTCGCCAGCGTGACGAAAATGGTGAATGATGTCGGCTTCGGTCGTTTGGGTGTGCTGCATTTCTTGCTGCATAGTCTTTCCGTTTAATTCCGCACCAGCGGCTGAGTTACCAGGCTAACTGCCTGAAATAAAGACGGCCATCCGCAGATGGCCGCATCCTGCGGGCTTATTGCCACACTTCGCTTGCGCGAATATATCTCTTAATGCTTTTTACTGCCTGCCTGAACCGACTGTAGCGCCATCACCGGCATATCCTGAGTCTGCCGCGCGCGCGGAAACTCTTTTGCTACTTCATCCAGTGCACACTGCAGTGCCGCCAGCCGTTCAGGATGTGACTCCAGCGCTGCCATTCGCTTCAGAGTAGCAACCAGAGCGGTTGAATTGATACGGCCGGCATCACCGAGCAGTAATGTTACTGCTTCGCCGATAACGATATCAGTCAGTCTTTCCAGGTTACTTCGTTGCATACCCGCTTCTTATATTTGCGTGCCTGCTCCGGCAGTGATATCTGGCTGCCAGTCCGGACAGCCCTGAAAGTGCTGCAGGATAAACTGAACACGCGGTTGAAGGCGTCTCAGCGATCAAACAGCAGCCCGATAAGCGCCTGGTAGTGACGCTCTTCTTCCACACTCGCTGCGACCTCCAGACGACGTAAGAGCTTTGAACAGATCGCTTTGCGATTAAGATTTTTACCCGCACGCAGGATTTCTACCACAATCTGGCCCAATGTTTCCTGCTGTCCCGGTACGGAAACCTTGCTGAAGTAATGGGCAATATCATTTGCTGTAGTTGGATAGTTCGCAATGTCCTGGCGCATGGGGAACCTCTGTAATGGTTGAAATATACTCATCGCTCAATGAGCGTAAAGTTATACAACATTGATAAACTTGTACAGCGATTGTGTATATCCCCTGGCTTGATTTTTTTGCAAAAAATGCTAAGCACTATTTATCATGGGGTTATAAATGAAAATAAGGATAAGTAAGTTGTACAGCTATATCAGCAGCTTCGATAAAAAAGCAGTAACTGATGCAGAAAGCTTGTAGGCAATGCTTTGTCTTCAGAAAGAGGATGCTATCCCTGCATGAATTGTTAATCATCAGAAAAATAAATTGTATAGGTGACTGTAACTTATAGATATTTATTAGATCCAGACCAGTCTGCGGCCGCTCTTACAAATCAACGCTGTACACATCGCTACGCATCGTTTACTTTGCGCACGACCCCTCTATTAACTTTCAGGTATTTCAATGCGCCAGGACGGACTGCCTTCTGAAAATACAATCGGGCTGACTGGCTACTTCAGCAGGGTAACGCACCCCTGCCAGATTGAAATGCTGGGCAGGATCACTGTCGAAATCCTTCGTCAGGAGCGACGTCTTACCCGAACTGCAGTGTGCCTTAAATTGATCGGCTGGCTGGACAGCACCGAGGATGCCGCAGAGGCTGCGCATCTGCGCGAGCTGCTCGCTATGCTGTTTGGCCGTTAATAACGTTAATCATGCTGCCAGCCCGCTTTTGCGGGCTGTTTTGTATTCACTTTTTTCCGCCTGCCCTTTGTTAACGGGATAAAAAAGTCATTCACTCCGCTGAATGCCTCCTGGGGTTGCCATACACTTGTGAGTAGGTAGACTAGTCTACCTACTCACAACGCCATTGGGGCTGACAATGACGCAACAGTCTGCTGATTCAGAAACGGCTTATGAAAAGCTACTCAACGCCGCACGCATTCTTTTTTACAACCACGGAATAGGCGGCACAGGCATTGATGCGATTGTGAAACGGGCTGGCGTCGCAAAGAAAAGCCTGTACAACAACTTTGCCTCTAAAGATGAACTGGTAGCAGCTTATCTCAGGGTGCGGCATGAAGAGTGGCTGGCGCTGTATGAAAAGCGGCGTCAGATCGCTACGACGCCCCGGGAGCGGGTTCTGGCCGTCTTTAAAGCGTATGAAGATCACGCTGAGTATGCTTATGAACACGGCTTTCGCGGCTGCGGGCTGCTGAATGCCGCTGCAGAGTTGCCTGCCGGAGCACCGGGACGCCAGGCTGTACGTGAACACAAAGAGGAAGTTGAAGCGATTCTGGCTTCGCATCTGGCTGAGCTGATACACGGAGAGGAAAAAAATGCCGGCCTGGTGGCAAAGCATTTCGCCTTCCTGCTGGAAGGCAGCATCTCCCGGGCAGGCCTGGAAGGGAGCAGTCACTGTGTGGCACAGGCCCGCGCGATGGCTGAACAGATGATGGAGGCGTGCTGATGCTTTCATCGGGACAACGGCTGGGCGGCATAACGGGCGTGCTGGTGGCCGCCATCCTCTGGGGTACCACCGGCACGGCGGCTACCTTCGCCCCTGAGCTGAGTCCGCTGGCGATTGGGGCCGTAGCGATGGGCATCGGCGGTTTATTACAGGGGCTTATTGCGGCTGGCACACTTCTTCGTCAGCGCCGGCTTATTGCCGCACAGTGGCACTTTCTGGTCACCGGCGCGCTCGCGGTTGCCGTGTATCCCCTTGCCTTCTATGCCTCAATGCGTTATGCCGGCGTCACAACTGGCACGGTGATTTCGATTGGTTCGGCTCCGCTTCTTTCAGCTCTGATTGAGTATCGCTTCGACGGCGGGCGCCTGACAAAGCAGTGGCTGTGCGGCGCAGTGCCGGGGATCGCCGGAATGATACTGCTCTGCCTGGCGCAGAGCAGCGGAGAGGCTGAGGCTGCCGGCAACGAACACGCCCTGAGCGGTATCGCTCTGGGTCTGCTGGCAGGGTTTACCTACGCGTTCTATTCGTGGTCGGCGCGACGCCTGATGCAGGCGGGTGTGGCATCCGGCGCGGCCATGGGAGCAACGTTTGGTGCGGGCGGCATCCTGCTGATGCCCGTACTGTTTATGACGGGTGCTCCGCTACTGGCGAGCTGGAACACTGCGGCTGTCGGGATCTACATGGCCCTGATCCCGATGTTTGTCGGCTATCTCTGCTACGGCTATGGCCTGGCGCGTATCCCCGCCAGCATGGCCACCACCATCACCCTGCTCGAACCGGTGATTGCGGCGTTGCTGGCGGTTCTGCTGGTGGGTGAAAGGCTGCCCTTTGCCGGCTGGGCAGGTGTCAGTCTGATCGTCGTCTGCCTCGGCATTATTACCGCGCCGGCAAAGAAGCATTTGCTCAAAGATCCCCGTTTATTAAGTTAATAACAACTGGTACAGGTATCAAGGCGAGAATGAACTCTCGCCTTGATAAATTCAATTTCGCTAACATAAAGGGGGAAATTTCATAATGGCAATGGCAGCACTTAAAACATTATAATTAGATATGATGCCGCCACCAATCATAAATAAATTTAAACCACCTTCAACTTAACACGTGAGTTAATAAAACATCCTTTTACCTACGCACTTCTATGATTGAATTCATAATTAATAACTCCATTTTAAGGTAATTTCTGCCACCCCCTTAGCTTTACAGAATTTCAATAAGTTAAAATAAAAACCATAATAAACATAAAGCCAAATAAAATATATAACAACAAAACTAACCAAGCGCTTTATTGATCTTCATGTTTATTATTAACACCATTGAAATTAGCAAGAAATTAAAAAAAACCAAACCACTTTATAATAATGCATATAGGAACAAGGCTTGGATGTTAGGATTCAGCACATTGATAATAAATAAAAAATAAAAAAACCTATAACTGATGGGACGAATAAAAAAAATCAAAAAAATATCAAGAACAGCAAGATGTTGACAAAAAAACAAAAAACCCAACCCCCTAATAATTCAAACTTATCGGCGAGAAAAAAATTAAGCCATTTGATAACACCCTAATTGATTAGAGATCGAAAATATTAAAAACACCATTAAGCATCGGGAAATATTAATATATTGGCGCTACATCTTAGACTTACCAGCATAAAAAAATTAGCTCCTGCACAATACCGGTTTATTTTAGCAACCTAATTTTTAATAACGCTAGGAAATAACTTGTAAACAGCTTCAAATGAATAGGATCCACGGCAGCCATGGCAGCCTCCTCAACAGGTTGTAATGGTTAGCTGGTTGTAGAGGGGTTCAGCCTGTGCAATCAGCGACTAAGTACTTCAGTTTGAGTTATGTCTTCGCTATTACTCTCCTCACGGTCGTGGTAAATCTTTAGGTAACGGACGGACTGCATCGTCCATCCTGCTCTGATATTCAGTATGACTTGCTTCCGCCCTGACGTCCTGACCGCTCAGATGACGCTCAGTTGCGCGCACGTTTGCCATGTGCTGCTGATCGCTGACGCTGAAAGAATGTTCGTCCCGTTTCGTGACGTTTCTCACCGCGCCGGCATAAAGCACGCGGTTAACGGCAGCCGGGTCCCCCTGTAAAACAGTATTCTCACCGCTGCGCCAGGCAATCAGTTCGGCAGCCAGATCGTTGTTATGACGGTCAGACGCTGCGTCAGCGGCTGCGTAAACCTCAACCCTGTTGCCAAAGTCGGTTACTGCAGGTTTACCGTCGCGCAGATAGGTCACCGTACCGTCTCGTAATAACGCTGTGTCATGCGCGCTGGATTTGAATGTCGGTACGTCTTCAGCCGGCCCGAAATGAATAACAGCGTTTGGCTCCGGCCAGGCAGATTGACGTTTAGACGCTGCACGCTTTTCACGATAGGCCCATCCGCGCATCTGACTGATTGCGGCGACGTCGCCGTTAAGCGCTTCCTGTTCAACCCACGACTTCCAGGTCAGGTGACGCGCCTGTCCGGTTTCTTTCAGCGTCTGCCGCTCTTCACGCAGCTGCAGTCTCAGCTCTGCTGCTGCCTTCATCTTCTCAAACTCAGCAACCCGATACATCAGCCTGCGCATCAGCGGATCCCGGACGGCCTGACGCACGTTCGCCTTCGTAGCCACGCAGTGAGCGGATATCTGCCGGAAGCGTTCGCCCGCGCGCAGGTCGGGTCTTTCCCAGCCGGCGCGATAAGCATCATAGCGCGTGCGCAGGATGTCGCGGGCAACGGCTCTCGCTTCGCGACGTTCACGGCGGTCCTCTCCGTCACGGACGTGCAGCTGCGGCAGATAAAACTTATCAACCATGAGCATGCCGGCCTCATGATTTTCCGGGTCGGATGCGGGCGGTGCGGGCAGGAAACTGCCGTGCTTTGCTTCCATCGCCTGCAGACCGATAGCCGGATGAATGTCTGATGCTTTCACGCTGATGCTGTCAGGATTGAGCAGATCGAAAACGGCGAGGCCGCCGTTCTGTTCCCGCACGCCAAGCCCGCGTGTATACATGACGTTGTGAAGCAGCGGCCAGCTGAGACTGCCCTCTTCGGACAGGTCGCTGATCATCTGACGCGTCTCGCGAACGGCGTAGCCGTGAAGGCTTTCCTTATCGGAAAAGATTTCTCTTTTAGCTGCGCCGCGCGGCGCTGAAGGCAGCGCACGACGCGTGCGGTACAGGCTGCCGTCCCCGCTCATTTCCCAGCTGCCGTTGTCCACGTTGAAGCCTAAATCGCGCTCCAGCACGCGGCAGGCTTTCTGCAGCGTGTCTGCATCGTTCCACATATTCTGTGCGCGGAACGTGACCGGATGAACGCGGTTAGCGGACACGTGACAGTGAACGTTATCGGTATCTTTATGAATCGCGGCAACGTACTGATGATCTGCCATCCCCAGCTGCGCCATGCTGTAGCGCACTGAGGTAAAGACGGCGTCAGGAGAAGGATTTTCGTCGCTCTGCCACGAGAGAATAAAGTGATAAACCGCATCCTTACAGTGGCGGTTCTGCATCGCGGTCATGTTCATTTCTGACGCTGCGGCTTCAAGCGAAAAGCAGTTGGTTTCGCACAACACTTCACCTGAAAGCACGCGCTGAATGCCCTCAGGTGAAATGCTGATAATTTCAGAAGCAGGCGATATGTTCTTACGGCCCACGTAGTCAACAAGCTGGCCAAAGCCCGGAGTCGCCGTAGAACCGGCATTCGGGGTATGCGCAGGCTCAGGCTGCACCTGTTCAGCATTTTTGTTTTCTTCGCGCGTGCTGACGTATTCAACGAGCTTTCTGAAGCTGGTCTTTTTGTCGCGACGTTTTGGCGGGATGATGACGTTCATCAGTCCTTGATTTCCTCTGCCGGAACCGGCGCCATGTCCAGCGCATTGATGGCGTAAGTGATGCTGGTCAGTACGCCGGAAAACTGCTGGCTGAGTTCGGTTGTCATGTTGTCCTTCATCTGGGTATAGAGGTGCTTTTGCAGACCACCCAGGCGGAGAAGTTCGTTCATCATCCGGATATCCGTACGCACCATAATGCGGCGGCTCAGAGCGGTGCGCCGCAGGTACTCAGACGTTGTAAGTCCGGCAGCGACAGCCTTTGCCTTAATAGCTTCAGCCTCAGCTTCCGTACAGCGAAGCTGAATGAGTGTGTTCTTCTGACGCTTCTCACTTTTCGACATAACTCAACCTTGGCACATTACCCGGGTCTCGGGGCGGAGCCCTGAGCAGGTCGTTTTGGCGATACCGTCTGCGTGCAGGCGGTAATGACAAAACATTTCCTGCCCCGTGTTTTAATATCAAGTTAAGGATTTTACCACTTCATTGCAGACTGCGCTATGAAGTGGTATTTGGTTAGGTGTTTTATCATCGCCAACCGAGCCTTGCGGAGCTTAAAACCAGATTTATTCGGATTATAACTTAATCAGGTTCGATGGGGTAAATACACTGATGGCAGTAAAGAGCTACACGCTTAGTAAGGTGTATGCGCATCTTGAAAATTTTGGAATTTATAATGTTACACTTAGAAATTTTGAAGAGATCACTATGGATAAAAAGAAGCATCAGGATAAGCGGGGGCTGGTAAGATCTTCAGGTGATGTTAAAGCAGCAGCCGCTGACACCAACCGACAGAGGTAATAGTGACTGACCTGCCCCCAATATTAGATACAACCTTCAGTTAGTAATGTCGGTTTGTTTACCTTCACATTCTCCATTTCGCCACCGTGCTGCAAACTCTGATGGCGTCTGATAATTCAGTGCTGAATGTGGACGACATTCGCTATAATCCTGACGCCATTCGCTGATGGTTTTCCTGGCATGGCTGACGTCGCTGAACCAGTGTTCATTCAGGCATTCATCGCGAAAGCGTCCGTTAAAACTCTCAATAAATCCGTTCTGTGTCGGCTTGCCGGGCTGGATAAGTCGCAGCTCCACTCCATGCTCAAAGGCCCACTGATCGAGCGCGCAGCAGGTAAACTCCGGGCCCTGATCGGTTCTTATCGTAGCCGGATAGCCGCGAAACAGCGCAATGCTGTCCAGAATACGCGTGACCTGCACGCCTGAAATCCCGAAGGCAACAGTGACCGTCAGGCATTCCTTTGTGAAGTCATCGACGCAGGTAAGGCACTTGATCCTGCGACCAGTAGCCAGCGCATCCATGACGAAATCCATCGACCAGGTCATGTTGGGCGCCGCCGGGCGGAGCAGCGGCAGACGTTCTGTTGCAAGCCCTTTACGACGACGTCTGCGTTTAACGCCCAGTCCGTTCAGATGATAAAGGCGGTACACGCGCTTGTGATTAACCAGAAGCCCTTCTCGGCGCAGTAACTGCCATATGCGGCGGTAGCCAAAACGCCTGCGCTCCAGTGCCAGTTCAGTAATGCGCCCTGATAAATGCGCATCAGCCGCCGGGCGCTGAGCCTCATAGCGGCAGGTCGACAGAGACAAACCTGTAAGCCTGCAGGCACGACGTTGCGACAGACCGGTCGCATCACACATAAACTCAACGGCTTCCCGCTTCTGGTCTGTCGTAAGTACTTTCGCCCCAGAGCCACCTGAAGTGCCTCCTTATCCAGCATGGCTTCGGCAAGCAGCTTCTTGAGGCGCGCGTTCTCCTCTTCAAGAGATTTAAGCCGCTTCACCTCAGGAACTTCCATGCCACCAAACTTCTTGCGCCAGGTGTAAAAGGTGGCGTCGGAAATGGCGTGCTTGCGGCAGAGCTCACGGGCAGAAACGCCGGCTTCCGCTTCGCGAAGAATACTGATGATCTGTTCGTCGGAAAAACGCTTCTTCATGGGGATGTCCTCATGTGGCTTATGAAGACGTTACTAACATCGGGGTGTGTTATTCAACGGGGAGCAGGTCAATGGGGCAAAAATGAGTACGTGGATTGCTTTTAGTCTGATTGTGGGTATCGGTTCTACCCTTATTCTGGATCTGTGGGTAACCCTGGTTAAAAAAGTAGCGGGAGTCCCACCAACGGACTGGGGCATGGTTGGCCGCTGGCTTACAGGGATTCTGCGGGGGAACATTGTTCTCGATAACCGTACTACCAGAGCACCCGGAACGATTGAAAAAATGACAAGATGGATTTTCCATTACCTCATCGGTATTGCTTATGCACTGCTGTTGTTAGTTTTCTGGGGTACCCGCTTTGCTTTGCAACCGAGCCTTCTCCCTGTCTTCATCATTGGCGTTGTTGTCAGCACTTTTGCAGGCTTAGCTTTGCTGATGCCTGCCATGGGTGGCGGTTTTTTTGGGAGAAAATTACCGAATCAGATCTTAATGATTATCTACATCATCGTCGCCCATATTGCCTTTGCCATTGGCCAGTATGGATTTGCGCAACTTTATTCAATCAATTAAACGCTAAACGAATCACTTGAATCAATAATCTGCCTAATTGCTGAGGCTGGTATTAGACCGTCAAAGCTTGTTCTGACACAGTTAAAGCAAGCTCTTAACCTGAATTTCTCTTTACTCCGGCAACTTATTTAAAGTATTTATTTTGCTCATCAGAGCCATCCGGGGAGCAGTACCCTTGGGGGCTCTCGAAAGCTCATAAGTTGGACATTCAGCTAACCACATACTATTTCCGCTGTCCGGGAGAGGCAACGCTTCTGAGTTTTTTCAGAAGCCGCTCGACTGCTTCAATGTCATTATCTACCGCTGCTAGTTCATCCTCGGTTAAGGGAATTTCTTGCATAAGCTTTATTAAGTTTTGGCGGCCTTCCAGATACTGAGCTTCCGATGAGGATTTTGGTATGTAAAAAGAGCATTTTGCACAGGCCATGCGATGTGGACATTGATCAAAAAAATCATAAGTACAGAAACCATGCCCGAGATCATAATAGCGCCACGGCTTTCCCTCTGCTGCCTGACCTGATGCGACTATGTTCTGATCGATGAGTAACGAAACCACGCGACGATTACGTTCAAAATACCCCGCTTTATCGAATGAAGCGGCAAGCCTCGTTGGCGTAATATCGACATAATGTCGGGTGGATTCCGGTGAAGAATGCCCCAGCCATTTCTGCAGTTCGAAAATATCAAGCGGTTCCCGGGCATTATAAAGCTGGCTGGCGATAGTCGCTCTTGCTCGATGACTGGTGATCCTGCCTCTGGCATCATGCTCAGGAATGCCCGCTTTTTTACACAGCAACGGAACGAGAGAATTATTGATGTAGCTTCCATGCACCCGTTTTCCCCGATGCATAAAAAGAAAATGAACACTCTCGCCGGTCTTTGGATCTTCCTGAAGCGCCTGCGGGCTACGAACCAGTTCCCAGCGTTCAATATAATCTCCAACAATGGAGTCAACCGGTTTTGTAAATGCTGCATAAGTCTTACTGACCGGGACATCCATCAGGCAAATACGTTGTCCGTCATTTTCTTCTGAGGCCTGCCAGCGGATACAGCCGCACCGCATGCGCAGAATTTCATCACGTCTGAGACCACCAAATAACCAGAGCACACTTAATGCCCTGACCATCTCAAGCGGATAAAAATAGGGATACCCGACGCAGCCTGGCAGGTCTGTCTCCTGCAGGTTTTGTCCGGCGTGAATTAATTTACACCAGAGCTCATCACTCACAATGCGAGGGTCAGGCCCAATCTGCGTGCTAAGACTCCGCGGAGACCTGAGGATTCTTTCAGGGCTGAATTTGACCGGCATCCATCCCCATTCCTGGAGGTCATGAAAAAAAGTATGTACGTGTCTGATTAGCCCTGCTCTCGCAGACGGTTTCATCATACTACCTCGACGCTCACGGTACATTCCTCCTGGGTTCGACCATTCACCAACTTTCATTTTGCATGCTGCCGTCACCCATGCCATGGCAGTCTCCCGTGTCCAGTTGACTGGTGACACGCACTCCGGATGACAATCCGCCAGCCAGCGACCACACTTAAGCAACACATACCAGCAAGCTTCAATACTGGAGGGGCGCTGCACAGAGGTAGCACGCCAGCGTTCACACCAGGAAAGCCATTCAGCGGGCACATCGGTCACAGCATTGTATTCCCGGGGCGGCCGGCGACGTTGCGACACCCGATAATCGAAACCTTCATTGAAAATCCCTGATGACGCTAGTATACGCGACAACGTAGCAGCAGACTTGCGGAGGTAAGCCGGCCCTGCAGAAGCTATATATTGCAACGTGTCGACATTGACGCGCTCTGGCTGTGGTTCCCGCTGAAGCAGCATTGCGATGCACAAGGCATTCCTGATGCCGTTATTTCTCCCATCGCCAGGAACATATCCCACTGCAGTCATCATTTCGCTAAGTCTGAAGACTGCAGCATCCGTATGCTGACGCCCAAAAACTTTGAGACAGAGCCGATACTGATAAAAAACACCGCAGGATTCCAGACGATCAAAACCACACAGCAACCACGCCAGTGCCATCACGTATTGCCGGCAATTACCACTGGCTCCAAACCTTTGGTGAAAATCACCTTCTGTGCTGCAGATGACTTCGGACCACTCTGACTGTGTCCAGGCCCAGTATGTTTTTCGGAGACGTTGCATCTCTACGGTTATATCGTGAAGGGATGAATTGTATGGAGCCCTGGCCGCATGCATCCTTACCAGTGTGTCGCGTAGCGGTAAGAGAAGACGAGACAGTTGTTTTAATATCTCAGGCGGCCAGTTTTTTCCACCCTGCCGGAAATGCTAATCAGCGTGTCCAGCGCTTCAAGCTCGCCCACAGCAAAATCAGGTCGCGTATCCCAAAGCGGATCGGGAAGGCTGAACTGTATTGCAGGACAGGGCGCGGTCTGTTCAGATTGCATCATGGTGAAGAATCCTGGAGGTGCAACAGAGTAAGGCGGTGAGTATACAAAGACTCCACTGTACAGTTGAACCGACGGCTCAGATCGCGTGCGCTGAGATGAATGTACAGCAGTGTTGACTGGATGCGACGGTGCCCGGCAAATGCGGCAATTTCGTGGATATCCCACCCCGTGCGGGCCAGTTCCGTCAGGCAGAGATGCCGAAAGGTATGTGTACTGATGAGTGGCAGCCCGGCTTGCAGCGCCAGGCTGCGTACCACTTTTGACCAGGTCCAGCCGCTGATGGGCTCCGTCCGGTTACGCGGCGAGTGCGACAGAAAAAGCGGGCCTCGGGATGCACTGAGCTGACGCCGCTCAGCCAACCAGGCCATGTAAAGCTCACCGGTCACCGGGGAATAAGGCACCACCCGGCCAGATCGGTTTTTGGTATGCTCTGCCCGAACAGAGAGCAACCGTCGGGATGGATCGATATCACCAGTAGTCACTGAACAGAGTTCTTCCCGGCGTAATCCACAGTCGTACGCCAGTGCCAGCATAAAACGGGTTCTGATGTCAGCCTGCGCAGCTACAGTCAGAAAATGCAGCCAGTCTTCATCAGCAGGAATCCACGGCAGTCGCCGCTGTACAGGAACTATGCCCGGTTTTCCCTTCCCGTTATTTTTCCAGATCCCCCTTCTGACTCGATTTTTTCCCGTAGCCCCTCTTCACAAAGCCAGTCGCTGTAGAGTCTCACCACCGTCAACCGGTGACGGATAGTCGCAGCTGAGAGGTGACGGCCAGCATGCAGGCTGCGGATATACAGTGCAACAGTATCATGCCCGGCGCCGGTTGCCGTCAGGCCACAAGCGTGGCAAAAGCTCAGCCAGTCATTGACCACACGGGCATAAGCGTCAACGGTATTTGGAGCTCGCAACAGGTCTTCCTGGAGGTTTATCCAGCGGCATGCCGAAGCATCTCCGGCCAGTAAAGGCAAAGCGTCTGTCAGCTTCTTTTGCACGGCGTGACCCTCTGAGAATCGTTTGTATGAAATATAGTCATTTCCAAATAACATAGATGCAGAGGTACTTGGCATTAAAATGGGAACCCCCTGGTTTCAGATAAAGAATCAGCCTTATCCAGAAAAAGTGTTCATTTTCAGTTCGAACTACGGGCTTTACCATAGTCTCAGCCAGCGTGTGATGACTGCTCTGGAAGAGCTGACGCCTCGTGTCGAGCAGTACAGTATTGATGAAATGTTTCTCGTTCTGACGGGAATAAACGGATGCGAAGACTTTGAGCACTTCGGCCGGCGCCTGCTCGCGCATGTGCTGGCCACAACCGGACTGACCGTCGGCGTGGGCATGGGGCCGACAAAAACCCTGGCGAAATCAGCGCAGTGGGCCAGTAAAGAGTGGAAGCAGTTCCGCGCCGTGCTCGCACTTACGCCGGGCAATCCGAAACGCACCGAAACACTGCTGGCCAATCAGCCCGTGGAGGAAGTCTGGGGCGTTGGCCAGCGCATCGGTAAAAGACTGAACGTCATGGGCATCAGCAGTGCCCTGCAGCTGGCGCGTGCGCACCCTGCCCTCATTCGCAAAGCCTTCAACGTGGTGCTGGAGAGAGCCGTACGCGAACTGAACGGCGAGTCATGCATTCCGATCGAGGAGCTACCGCCAGCCAAGCAGCAGATTTGCTGTTCAAGATCCTTTGGCGAACGCATCACCTCAAAAGTGGCCATGCAGCAGGAGCTGTGTCAGTACGCCACGCGTGCGGCTGAGAAGCTCCTATGCGAACGACAGTTTTGCAGGCGCATCAGTGTCTTTATCAGAACCTCGCCACATGCTGTTAACGAGGTGTTTTACGGCAACACGGCCGGTGAAAAGCTGACGCTGCCCACGCAGGATACGCGCGACATCATTGAAGTGGCCATGCGCAGTTTGGACCGCATCTGGCTGGAAGGCCGCCGGTACATGAAAGCCGGTATTATGCTTGATGACTTCACGCTAGACGGCGTGAGTCAGCTTAACCTCTTTGACGACGTACAGCCGCGGGCTAACAGCGCACAGCTGATGAAGGTACTCGACGGCATCAACCAGTCCGGGCTGGGTCACGTGTGGTTTGCAGGACAGGGAACTAATACTGAATGGAGAATGAAGCGGGAAATGCTCAGCCCTTCCTGGACTACACGCTGGTCAGATATTCCTGTTGCACGTATATTGTAACCCGACCTGATAAGCTAAATGGCTATTTCTAGGGTTGAATGTGTATTCCACATAATAAGCGCTGGGTGTAATATTGGTTTTGACCGTCTCATCCCCTACCCGAAAAAATCGTGTCCTCCTTCCTTCGGTACGATAAGCATCAGTGCGCTGCAATATCACTTAACGCCAACTCCCCCTCATGAGCTGCGATTAGATCGGCACGGTAATAGCGCACCACGTCGCCCACAATCAGTAACGACGGCGACACCGGTTTTTGCTGATCAACAGTTTCGGGCAACCCGGCCAGCGTGGTGATCAGCACCCGCTGGTTCTGACGCGTACCGTTCTCAATAATCGCCACCGGCGTTGCCTCTCTGCGGCCATATTCCTGCAACCGGGCGCTAATCACGCTGCTCCAGCTCAACCCCATGTAAAAAACCAGCGTCTGATTGGTCGCGGTCAGCGCCGCCGCATCCAGCTGTGGTTCGCCGCTGCGCCCGTGTCCAGTGATAAAGCGCAATGACTGGGCACAGTCACGGTGCGTCAGCGGAATGCCGCTGGCAGCCGCACAGCCCACTGCGGCGGTAATACCGGGCACCACTTCGCAGACAATATTCGCCTGCTGCAGGCTGACCATCTCTTCACCGCCACGGCCAAAGATAAAGGGATCGCCGCCTTTTAAACGCACGACATTGCGCCCGCTGGCAGCCAGGTCCACCAGCAGTTGATTAATCTGAGCCTGCTTCAGGCCGTGATGACCCGGCTGTTTACCCACGTCTATACAGAGTGCACTGCTGGCGACTTCCGCCATCACCGCTTCGCTGACCAGGCGATCATAGACCACGACATCCGCACGTTGCAGCAGGCGCAGCGCCTTGACTGTCAGTAGATCCACATCCCCCGGTCCGGCCCCTACCAGCCAGACTTTGCCAGGGCTGGACGCGTTGTCCGGCGCCAGCAGTTTATCTAAGGGGTTGATCGCGTCCATCATTCTTCCTCCGGTACAGCAACAGAAAGCAAAAGGTGTTTTAGCTCCGGCAGGCATGAGCCGCAGTTGGTACCACAGCTGAGTGCGTTACCCAGTGCTTGGGTGCTGTGACAGCCCTGTTTAATCGCCTGTAAGATGGTGTTTTCCCCGACGCCAAAGCAGCTACAGATCGTCCGGCCAGCCACGGCACGTTGTGCCGATTGTCCCGCCAGCAGAGCATGCCGGTCCGCCGCATTCACAGGTGCCAGGCGAAAAGCCTGCGCAACCCAGTCATGATTGATCTCGGGTAAAGACGCGCCTGCATAAAAGACCAGGTGCAGCTCACCGTTACGCCAGGCCAGCAGGCGGTAATGCGGTTCCGCCGCATGAGCGGTTTGCAGTTGCAGCCCGGCCAGCGGGATCGTTGCCATGAGCCACTGTTCTGGCGAACCGTCTCCAGCCACGCTAAAGCGTTGCACGCCCTCATAGGGTGTTCGCGCCCAGTAGCGCAGCGCATCAGGCGGGCTTGCGTCGCGCTGCCAGAGCCAGCCCTGCCAGCTGGCGTTGAGCGGGTGGATACGCACAGCGGTTTGTTTAAATGCAGGCTGTGCCGAGACTGGACAGCGGGTTGAAGCCACCAGTCCGCCAACCGTGCCCTGCAGGCTGAACTGTCGGTTCCAGTGCATAGGGACAAAGATCTCACCGCGCCGCAGACCGCTGTCCAGCGTCACACGCACCGTCATCCAGCCCGCATCGGACTGCACCCGTGCCAGTGCGCCCGCGCACAGGCCATAGCGTTGTGCGTCCTGCGGATGCAGGGCTGCAAATGGCTCATCACAGTGCTGCATGAGCCGGGGAACCAGGCCGGTACGCGTCATGGTGTGCCACTGATCGCGGATCCGTCCGCTGTTCATTAATAACGGGTAAGCCGTTTCGCACACCACTGGCTGCGGCGTGGCCGGTGGCAACAGGTGGGCTTTACCATCAGGATGGTAAAAGTGCCGGTCGCTAAACAGCCGGGCGCAGCCCTCGGGATAACGAGCGTTGATTGGCCACTGTACCGGCTTCATCGCATCCCACTGTGCGTCGCTCATACCGGCCAGACCGCTGATATCAAAGGCGCGCTGGCCGTTATTCTCAAACCCCGACAACGCCGCATGTTCGCGGAAGATGGCTGCCGGATGCGGCCAGGTAAAGCCTTCATGAAAGCCCAGACGCTGGGCGACCTGCGCGAGTAACCACCAGTCCGGTTTAGCTTCTCCGGCCGGAGGCATAAACGCGCGCTGACGGGAAATCCGGCGTTCAGAATTGGTCACGGT
The DNA here is from genome assembly GCF_002928325.1 of Pantoea sp. ICBG 1758. Classification (NCBI taxonomy): domain Bacteria; kingdom Pseudomonadati; phylum Pseudomonadota; class Gammaproteobacteria; order Enterobacterales; family Erwiniaceae; genus Pantoea; species Pantoea sp. ICBG 1758. The sequence continues at coordinate 14,354 of NZ_POWL01000006.1, read as the reverse complement.
GCCGTTCTTTTCCCCCCAGCCCTGCGCGGGTAGCAAAATATGCGCAAAGGCGGTGGTATCCGTTTGCGCCAGCACGTCTGACACAATTACCAGCGGACAGGCAGCCAGCGCCCGGGCAATGCGATTGCCTTCTGGCATCGAAACCGCCGGATTGGTGCCCATAATCCACACAGCTTTGATTGCTCCACGGTCAATGGCGTCAAACAGATCAACCGCAGTCAGGCCGGGCTCACGCGCCATACGCGGACTGCGCCAGAAACGCTGTAAACGGTCGCAATCTTCTGCGGTGAAACTCATATGCGCCGCCAGTTGGTTGGCCAGCCCCCCTACTTCCCGCCCGCCCATCGCATTCGGCTGTCCGGTCAGCGAAAACGGGCCGCAGCCGGGTCGGCCAATCTTGCCGCTCAGCAGGTGCGCATTGAGAATAGCATTGTTGTTGTCACTGCCGCTTTGTGACTGGTTAATGCCCATGCACCATAAGGTCAGTACGCGCTCATGCCGGGCGAACAACTGGTAGAACGCAGCGATCACCTCCTGGCTGATATCACAATGGGCTGCCACCGCCGCACCATCCCACTGCCACGCGGCCCGTAAGGTTGTGTCTACACCGTCCAGATGCGGCAGCATCGTGGCGTCAATGCCGTCATGCTGTTCCAGCCAGTGCAGCAGGCCCGAGAACAGGGCCGGATCGCTGCCCGGCCGGAGCGGTAAATGCAGATCGGCGAATTCACAACTGGCCGTGCGGCGCGGATCGATAACCACAACCTGCATCTCAGGGCGCTGCGCTTTTGCCTGTTTCAGGCGCTGAAACAGCACCGGATGGGCCCAGGCGGCGTTCGAGCCGACAAGAATGACTACCTCGGCCTCATCCAGATCCTCGTAACAGCACGGTACGGCATCCGCCCCAAATGCCCGTTTATAGCCTGTCACCGCGGAGGCCATACACAGGCGTGAATTGGTATCGATGTTGGCGACGCCGAGAAAGCCTTTCATCAGCTTGTTAGCCACATAGTAATCTTCCGTGAGCAACTGGCCGGAACCGTAGAAAGCCACTGCCTCCGGGCCATGCGCATCGATAATCCTGCGCAAACCATCAGCCGCGGCATCCAGTGCCGTCTCCATGCTGACCCGCTGGTGATGAAGCTGAGGATGCAGCAACCGTCCGGCCTGTGTCAGGGTTTCGCCCAGTGCCGCGCCCTTTACGCATAGCCGCCCGGCATTCGCCGGATGACGGGTATCGCCACTGACCTGAGGCGACGCGCTCTGCGGCTGCGTGACCTCGACGCCGCAGCCCACCCCGCAATAAGCGCAGGTAGTTTTCATGATGCCTGCGCCATCAGGTTAAGCGGACGGTTTGCGACCCAGACCTGGCCGTCCTCCAGTTTAACCGGCCAGCAACGCAGCTGATGCTGGGGATTATCAAGGCTCTGTCCGTCACGCAGGCGTACACGCTGTTTGTAAAGCGGCGAGATCACCACCGGCTCCCCCGCAACATCACCAAGGATACCGCGTGACAGTACGCTGGCTTCGCTGCCCGGCTCACGATCCTCCAGCGCATAACAGTCATCACCCATGCGGAATAAGGCAATACGGACGCTGCCAAGACGGGCTCCGATGCCGGCCTCTGGCGGAATGGCCTCCAGTGGGCAGATTTCGCTCCAGGGTTCGGCGGGCAGATGCATCAGGGGAATACCACTGGCCTTGTGTGGCTGGCGCTGTCCGCGCACGCGTGCATAGTGCAGCGTTTCATCCGGCTGGTCGCTGTTCACTGTGGCGGTAAACAGCGCACGTCGCGAGGGATCGGCCAGCGTGGTCTGCCATTCGCATTGCCAGGTGTCCACCACCTGTTGCATTTCCTGTTCCAGCGTGGCGGCGATCCCCAGGCTGTCATGAATCACCACCTCACGCAGGTAGTCCAGCCCGCCCTCCATGTTATCCATCCAGACGCTGGTACGCTGCAGGCGATCCGCCGTGCGCACGTAGAACATCAGAAGCCGGTCGACGTACTGGATTAGCGTGTCATCGTCCAGATCGCTGGCAAACAGTTCCGCATGGCGCGGCTTCATGCCGCCATTGCCGCAGACGTACAGGTTCCAGCCGTTTTCCGTGGCGATGACCCCGATATCTTTACTTTGTGCTTCCGCACATTCGCGGGTGCAGCCGGACACCGCCATCTTGATCTTATGCGGTGCGCGCAGGCCCTTATACCGGTTCTCCAGCGCGATGGCGAAGGCGGTAGAATCCTGCACGCCATAACGGCACCAGGTCGAGCCGACGCAGGATTTCACCGTACGCAGAGATTTTCCGTAGGCATGACCGGTTTCAAAACCGGCTTCCAGCAGGGTTTCCCAGATAGCAGGCAGCTGGTCCAGCCGCGCACCAAACAGATCGATACGCTGGCCGCCGGTAATTTTGGTATAGAGATCGTAACGCACGGCCACTTCGCCGATAGCAATCAGGCCCTGTGGCGTGATCTCGCCCCCCGGCACGCGCGGTACGACCGAATAGGTGCCATCTTTCTGGATATTGGCAAAGTAACGGTCATTCGTGTCCTGTAACGGTAAATGTGCCGGTTTCAGCAGGTAATCGTTCCAGCACGAGGCCAGTAGCGACCCCACCAGCGGTTTGCATACCTCGCAACCACAACCCCGTCCGTGGCTGGCCAGCAGATCGTCAAAGGTTTTGATGCCATTAATACGGAGCAGGTGATACAGCTCCTGACGAGAATAGGCGAAGTGCTCACAGATGTCTTTTTTAACAGCGACGCCCAGGTTTTCCAGCTGAAGCTCCATCACCTGTTTTACCAGCGCGGCGCAGCCGCCACAGCCTGTTGCGGCTTTGGTGCAGCTTTTTATACTGGCCATATCGCCACAGCCACTCTGCACTGCATGGCAGATATCGCCTTTACTGACGTTATGGCAGGAACACACCTGGGCACTGTCCGGCAGCGCAGCGACGCCCAACCCTTTGGCCGGCGCGCCATTCAACGCAGGCAAAATCAGCGCTTCCGCTGCCGTCGGCAGCGGCATGGCGTTTAACATCATTTGCAGGAGCGTGGCATAGTCGCTGCTGTCTCCCACCAGCACGCCGCCCAGCAGTCGTGCATTGTCGGCGCTAACCACGATCTTCTTGTAAATGCCTTTTGGCCCGTTGGCCCAGTGGTAGCTCAGGCTGCCCGGCGTTTTGCCGTGCGCATCGCCAAAGGAGGCGACTTCTACGCCCAGCAGCTTCAGTTTAGTGCTCATGTCGGCACCGGTGAACTGCGCCGGTTCGGCCGCCAGATGCCCGGCCAGCACACGCGCCATCTGGTAGCCAGGCGCTACCAGGCCAAAAATCTGCCCGTTCCACAACGCGCATTCGCCGATAGCATAAATGTCGCTGTCACTCGTCTGGCATTGATCATTGATGGTAATGCCGCCGCGCGGCCCCACGCTGATGTCGACGCTCCGGGCCAGCTCATCACGCGGGCGGATACCGGCAGAGAACAGCACCAGATCTGTGGCCAGCTCGCCGCCATCGGCAAAGTGCAGCACCAGACTGCCGTCAGGCTGGGTGGCAATCTGTTCGGTCTGCTTCGAGGTGTGCACCGTCACGCCCAGCGAGTCGATCTTTTGCCGCAGCATCAGCGCCCCGCCGTCATCCAGTTGCACGGCCATCAGGCGCGGCGCAAACTCAACCACGTGCGTCTCCAGCCCCAGCTGCTTCAGCGCATTGGCGGCTTCCAGCCCCAGCAGCCCGCCGCCGATCACCACGCCGCGCTGACTCTGGCGGGCACAAGCTGCGATGGCATCCAGATCGTCCAGCGTGCGGTAGACAAAGCAGCGCCCGGCGTCATGGCCGGGTACCGGTGGTACAAAGGCGCGGGAGCCGGTGGCCAACACCAGCTTATCCCAGGCCAGCTCACGTCCCGCGCTGTCACGCAGGCTGCGCTGCTGGCGATCGATCGCCTCTACCCGGCAACCGCTGCGCAGTTCAATTGCGTTCCGGGTAAAAAAATCCTCGCTCACCAGCGACAACTCTGTTGCCGTTTTACCGGTGAAATACTCAGAAAGGTGAACCCGATCGTAAGCCTGATAGCGCTCTTCGCCGTAGACCACAATGTGATAATGCTGATGCAGGTTACGGGCGACCAGCTGCTCCAGAAAATGGTGGCTGACCATGCCGTGACCCACCACGGCTAATACAGGTTTCGTTTGGCTCATCACAGGGTTTCCTGCAGCCAGCGGCTGCGTTTCAGGTTCATCAAGGCCGAACAGCGTATTCACAGAAACCGGTCCGGCATTATGGAGTTGGTTCAGCAGCGCGCCACTTTGCTGGCAGTCGCCATACAGCAGCACGCCGTTCAGTCGGCCGTCTTTGAGGAACAGGCGGCGATAGTGCCCGGCGATCGGGTCAAAACTGGTGACAGACGGGGCTTCGCGAACGTCACCAGCGCTAAACAGGGAAATGCCGCTGACTTTGAGACGGGTGCCCGTGGCCGCACTGTAGAAATCTCCCTGAGGCCGATCGGCCAGTTGCGCCGCCAGAATCTTTGCTTGGGCCAGACAGGGCGCGACCAGACCGAAGGTCTCGCCGCTGATTTCACAACATTCGCCTACGGCATAAATTCCGGCGTGCGCAGTGCGCAACTGGCGATCCACCAGAATGCCGCGCTGACAGGGAATACCGGCGGCCTGCGCCAGGGCGATCGCCGGCTGGACACCAATGGCCATCACCACCTGCTGCGCAGCCAGCGCACGGCCATCATGGAGGATCACGCTATCCGTCCGGACCGCCGCAAGGCTGGCATTCAGTTCACAGCGAATGTCGCGCGCCCGGAGCTGAGCCAGCAGTAATTCCCCTGCCCTGATATCCAGCTGTCTGTCCAGCAAACGTGACTGACGATGAATCAGCGTGACCTGACGTCCCTGCGCCTGAAGTCCGGCGGCGGCTTCAATACCCAGATAGCCCCCACCGACCACCACTACCGGACCGTGCCCGGCCAGCAAAGTGTTCACATCCTGCAGCGTGCGAAACGTGCTGACATGCGGCAGGTCGCTGCCTGGAACAGACGGCCTGCAGGGCTGCGATCCGGTCGCCAGTACCAGGCGGTCCCAGTGCAGCAGGCGCTGGTCGGTGCGTAAGGTCCGCTCAGCAATATTCACCTGTTCCACCGTCTCTCCCACCCGCAATGTTATGCCGTGACGGTGATACCAGTCAGGGTCGTGGATCAGCGTTTGCTCAACGGTGGTTTCTCCGGCCAGCAGCGGCGACAACAGCACACGGTTATAGTTGCCGTGCGGCTCACGGCCAATCACAGTGATGTCGTAACGCATCGGCGCCAGCTGCAACAGAGTTTCTACCATGTGCATGCCCGCCATCCCGTTACCCGCAACCAGCAGCCGTTGTCTCATGGTGTCGTCCTTATGCCGCCGAAGTCTGTTTTTCGTAGAGAAAATGCAGCACTTTCTGGCGCAGCTGGTGATAACGCACGTCATCCGCCAGCGCCACGCGTGAACGCGGCCGGACCAGGTCGATCGTCAGGATATCGCCCACCTGCGCCGCCGGACCGTTGGTCATCATCAGTACCCGATCGGACAGCAACACGGCTTCATCCACATCATGGGTAATCAGGACGATGGTGGTGTTCAGCGCCTGCTGGATGCGCATGACGCTGTCCTGCAGATGCGCGCGCGTTAAGGCATCCAGCGCACCGAAGGGTTCGTCGAGCAGCAGCACGCGAGGTTTCATTGCCAGCGCGCGGGCGATACCGACACGCTGCTTCATGCCGCCGGAGATCTCGCTGGGGCGTTTATGCATGGCATGACTCATTTGCACTTGGTTCAGGTTGTGCTCGATCCAGTCACGCATTTCCGCCTTGTTCATCTTGCCTTTAAACACCTGCTCCACCGCCAGCTCAACGTTCTGATACGCCGTCAGCCAGGGCAACAGCGAGTGGTTTTGAAACACAACGGCGCGCTCAGGGCCGGGGCCGGTGACTTCGCGGTTATCGCATAACAGGACGCCGCTGGTAGGTCGGGTTAAACCGGCTATCAGGTTGAGCAGCGTGGATTTACCACAGCCGGAGTGGCCGATCAGGCTCAGGGTTTCCCCCTGATGAATATCAAAGCTGACATTATCGAGCGCCAGAAAATCGCCGCCGGAAGTGGTAAAACGCTGGCTGACCTGCTGTACACGAATGATAGGTTGCATAGTGTTCCCCTTATTTATCCCAGCTAAAGCGACGCGCCAGCAGCATCAGTCCCTGCTCCAGTAGCAGGCCGACGACGCCAATCAGCAAAATGGCAATCAGGATGTTTTCAACATTGAGGTTGTTCCATTCGTTCCAGATCCAGAAGCCGATCCCCAGGCCTCCCGTCAGCATTTCGGCAGCCACGATCACCAGCCAGGCGATACCAATCGACAGGCGGACCCCGGTCAGCACCGCAGGCAGAACGGCGGGAAACAGGATGCGGCGCAGGATGGTCCATTCCGACAGTTGCAGCACGCGCGCCACATTGAGGTAATCCTGTGGAATGCGCTGTACACCTTCTGCGGTATTAATAATCATCGGCCAGATAGAACAGATAAAAATGGTCCAGCTGGAGGCCGGTTCGGCGCGCTGGAACAGCAGCAGGCCGATAGGCAGCCAGGCTAGCGGGCTGACCGGACGCAGTAGCGCGATAACCGGATTGAACATGCGTGCCACAAAGGCAAAACGCCCCAGCAGAAAGCCTGCGGGAATCCCTACCAGCGCGGCCAGACCAAAGCCGATAGCGACGCGCTGCAGCGAGGCCAGCACATTCCAGCCGATGCCCTGATCGTTGGGGCCGTTGTTATATAACGGATCGGCGAACAGGATTTTCGCCGCTTCCCAGGTGGCGTACGGGCCGGGAAAGCCTTTGCTGGAAAGGGCCGCGATCTGCCAGATCAGAAGCAGAAGCATCACACCGCACAGCGCGGGAATGGCACGCTGCAAAAACGGACGCAGGCGCGCAGGCGAGCGCATCTTTTTTGGCGTGACCTGAAGGGGCACCACCGTGGCCCGGGTGGGCAGCGTCTCAGGCTGCGTCAGGGAGCGAGTCTGGCTTTTCATCACGACCTCTCTTTGTGGTTAATGGCAAAGCTGGCGGCGTAAACGGCAGGATTCGTGCCATCCCACACCTTGCCGTCGATCAGGGTGCTGCTGCGCATCTCACTGCCGGGCAACGTGATGTTGCCGACGGCGCTCGCTGCCTGTTTGTAGATATCAATTCGGTTGATCTGCTTTGCGACGCCCAGATAGTCCGGATCCTCGGTCAGCATTCCCCAGCGCTTAAGCTGGGTGAGGAACCACATGCCATCGGACAGATACGGGAAACTGACGCTGCCGTCATGGAAGAAGCGCATCGCATGCGGGTCCTGCCATTTCTGTCCCAGCCCGTTTTTGTACTGGCCGAGCATGCGACCCTGCAGAATCTCAGGTTTGGTGTTGATCCAGGCGCGTCCGGCCAGCACCTGCGCCGTTTCGCGGCGGTTATCATCGGAGGCATCGATCCAGCGTGCCGCCTCCAAGACAGCCGCCGTCAGCGCGCGCGCCGTATTGGGATTCTCTTTCACCCACGCGGCGCGGGTGCCAAGAATTTTTTCGGGGTGATCGGGCCAAATCTGCTGACTGGTAGCGACGGTAAAACCAATATCATCACTGATGGCGCGCTGATTCCACGGCTCGCCCACGCAGAAGCCGCTCATATTGCCAATCTTCATATTCATCACCATCTGCGGCGGCGGTACGACGACAGTGCGCACGTCATCAAATGGATTGATGCCGGCATTCGCCAGCCAGTAGTAGAGCCACATCGCGTGGGTACTGGTCGGAAAGGTATGCGCAAAGGTGAGACTGCCTTTGGCCTTGCTGTCGATGGTCTTTTTCAGGCTGGCGGCATCGGTGACCTTTTGCGCTTTAAGCTGGTTCGACAGGGAGATTGCCTGGCCATTGTTATTGAGCGTCATCAGGTTCGCCATCGCATGCTGAGGGCCGGCAACGCCCAGTTGCAGGCCATAGATCATGCTGTACAGGACGTGTGCCGCATCGAGCTCACCGGAGATCAGTTTGTCGCGGACGGCTGCCCAACTGGCTTCTTTACTGGGCTGTAGCATCAGACCATATTTTTTGTCGAAGCCTTTCACCGAGGCCATGACGACCGGCGCACAGTCGGTCAGTGGAATAAATCCCACCCGCACGGTGGCTTTTTCTGGCGCATCGGAACCCGCCGCCCATACGGCGTTGCGCAATCCCGGCAACAGCCACAGCCCGCCAGCGGCGGCGCTGGATAACAGCAGTTGACGTCGAGACAGTGAAACTGGCGATTTGCTCATTTTTTGCCACCCTCAGGAAATAAAAAAAGGCGTCCTCTCCACTGCTTTCACAGGGAGATGGACGCCTTTATCCAAAAGCACTCGCTTTACCGCCGTTGGCAAAGCAAATGCATACACTTAATAGGGTAAAGCAAACTGCATGCCAGCTTTGAAACGGCCCTGCGCGTGGCGATCAGGGCTTTCGCCGGGCTGGTTTTTTAACCGATTTTGCACGTTTGTGACGCAGACCACGCACAAGCATTGTGCAGCTAACGCTTTAGAGTTATCTCTTCATTGTGGCTGCCACCGTGACGATCGCCTGGGCGATTTCCGGTAGCCGTTTATTCTGATCCATCGCGCTTTTACGCAGCCGTTGCCAAGCGTGCTCTTCACTCAGCCCATGCTGCTGCATCAGCCAGGTTTTGGCCTGGTCGAGCAGTTTCCGCTCTTCCAGCGTGGCGCGCAGGGTGGCCAGCTCATTGGCCTGATGCTGTAAACGCTGAGACTGCTCCGTGATCAACGACAGCAGTGAACGACCTAGCTGGGGTGCCAGCCCGTCGCTGTTCAGCGCACCGGACTCGGTGGGCAGCCAGTCCACACCGGAGACATATAAAGTAAAATCGCAGCCTGACTGCGCCACATGCAGAGGTTCAGCTGCCTGATGCTGTGCCAGTGCGATCGCCTCACGGCAGCGCAACATCAGCGTGGCTGACAGCCGATCCTCCAGCAATTTCATTTGGTCGATGCGCTGTGACAGCAGCGAAAACCAGTGCAGCGCGCCACTGTCGTCCCGCCGACCGTCGGTACAGGCAATGCGTCGCAGTCGTTCAATTTCACGACTGGCCTGCGCCAGCGGCTGCCAGTGGTGTAAAACCGCCTCATCGGCAAACTGCTGGAAGGTCGAAAAGCTTTGTTCCTCTGCTTCAATTAAGGCCACCATGGCGCTGCGCTGCTCCGCGCTGAATTGTCCGGCAGCAAAGCCGGCCGCTCCCAGGGCGCGTTCCTGTCCCGTCAGCTCTTTGCCCTGCATAAAGCTGAACAGCGCAATGAGCGCGCGGGTAATGTCAGGATGGCTGGCGGTGTCGGCGGCCTCAAAGACTAGGTTCAGTAAGCTACGGATAATGGTACTGAACGCCGCAACGGCCTGCGCGTGCGCGATCTGCTGTTGCGTAATCTGCTGGCGCAACGCCGGTAATCCGGCCAGGGCCTGCAGCGCGGCGGCGATCAGGTTGCAGAAGCGGCTGTATCCCGGCTGGGCTTCAACCCTGGGTAAGGCCTGGCAAAAATCCCGTTGGCAGCGCGTCACATCCTGCTCACTGGCGAGCCGCTGCTCGCCGTAAAGCCTGCCTTCTGAACATATCCACAGATTGCTCGCTCCCCGCTCGCGCTGAAGCTGATGCACCAGCTCGCTGACGGTGGTAATGAGTTTGCCGGTCTGGCGTAGGCGTTGCAGGCTGGCAATATCGCTTTGCCTTGAGGCCTGTAACCAACTCAGTGCGTCATCCATTGCTCCCTCACCCTTTGATGCGAAAAAGTGAGTCAAGCAAAAGCCATGCCGTTTTCTCATCACCTCTTTTCTCTCCGAGACTATTTGTTATCAACCCATCTGTCTTTCCTGTCACCAACGATGCAAAAGTGAGCTACCCCAGCGGTTGGAAATTAATACAGGGGGTTAACATGCTCTCCGGAAAGAGAATAAATCACCTTTGAGAGTCGTATGTAATTATGTTCTGCACAAGCGGCGGAATGACAACCAGCAGCCGGGGGCGTGCCTCAGCAGTGACCGCGCTGACCAGCGTACCGCATGGCATGCCGCTGTACGAACTGATGCAGTGAACGGGACACTCAACGCCTTAGTCCACCATGAATACTCTGCGCATCCGCCCTACTCAACTGGCCGACTCGTTCGTCAGAGCAGACAGGGGCGCTCACATAATAAACATGCTGATTGATCACGTTCACGAAGCCGCCAGCCTGACCGGGCCCGCGACGTATTATGATATGGATGCTTCGTACTGCACTAACCCATTTTGGAGCAGCTATTAGCACCGGATGGCCTATATCGGCTGCAATTTCAACCTGTCTGAGGACAGCCCGCGCGGACTGATACAGGAAAGCATAAGCTAAAGATTAGCGCACTGATCGGCGCGAACACTACCCACCAAGCGCGTTCAGTATAGGGTAACCCCTCCGCCAGCAAACGGCCTCATTCCGGTGACGGCGGTGCTGCGCCAGGCCCAAAAATCCCAACGCTGATAAAGACAACGCAATACCCGGCACGCGCAGCATTGCATGCTTAACTAGTGGACGAGCCAATGCGGGTAGTGACGTGAACCGCACCATCAATACGGGTTTGGGCCGGTAACGTACCGGTGATGGCGCGCACGGTTAAGGATTTACAGCAGCCAGATGCGCCCAATAAGCAAACGCGCTCGCCACGTAGCAACGAAAAAGAGAGAGCGCGGACAATCGTTTTGCCATTCAAGGTAAGTGTCAGGTGCTCGGCTTCGAGAACCAGCACTGTTGTCAACATATAGGTATTCGACAATGACAGGTAAACTGGTATGTAATAACATATTAATATGATGCAGCTCACTGCAAAATATTTCTGCGCAACCCCCCTCGCACGATGGCACGATGAATAGATGGACCTCTGGAAGAAACGCATGCACTACGGCGAGGCGGGCACCAGCTTATTGCATTAAAAAGCGACGGATACACATCAATAGGCTCCTGTTAACACACGGAACTCCATTTTCTGAGAATGCACGCTGGGTTAAATAAGGAACCATGATTACTTCTATAAAAGAATCGGTTGCACTGTTGATGCAGGAGTTACGCCAATGGAGGCATATGGAACCGAAAAACACTGCAGCAGAACCACTGGAATGACGGGGCTTAAGGCGACGCGCTGCACGCCGCTGGCTGACAGTGATGGATCAGATTACGGAAGATGCCAAATGCGAGGCCATTGCCCACCGCAGAGAGCGAAGTCTGGGTATGGCGGTCAATATCACGCCTAATGGTCGCAGAAGAGAAACACGGCGTCTGTATAAAATTCAGAGCCATTTCAGTGATGTGTATAGATGCAGGGTAAATGGAGCTACCGTAAAAATAACAAAAGCCTTATCCGTACGGATAAGGCTTTTGTCCCGGCGTGAGAGGAATGATTGGACGGGTATACAGATCACACCAGGCAACTATTTAAATACAAAAACACGTTTGTGTTGTCAATAAAATAGCCTTGAAAAGGCTCAGCTCGAATGAGTCAAAATAATCGCCGGCTCTATGCCGCCCGCACCTGTAGCCTGCCTGTTTGTCAGGCAGCGGCTTAAGGCTGTCTAACAAACAGGCAGGGCCGTGTTAACTGAAAACCTCACCGTCTGTAACCCTGTCGATCTCCTTCAGCACCCAATACCTGTGGCATCCGGCACGCAGATGTTCCAGCAAAGACTGCCTTAGAACTCATCTTCACCAGGCCACAGCGTATTACCGCTCCGCAGAATTTGCAGAACGCTTTTGACGGTTTCCGGAGACTGAGTACCGAAGAAATTTAGGCAGAACATAAACATATAGAATTGTCTGTTGGAAGGGAGCTGAACAGACCCGCCAGAAAGAGGACAAATTCACTACTGGTTTCGGAGGCGGCAAAGCCTGCTGACTGAGAGTGTTTATCTTTCCGCACGTTGTCCGCACAGCCCATCGCCTCAGCGACCTCGAAGACAAGCCGGTGGGCCATATCCTGCAGATGCTTGATATCATCTTGGAGTGCCGGGATGTACCAGATGTCTCTGACGGGCTCAAGGCCGGTTGCAGCGGAGGAGACTGAGCTGACTGACGCCGCCAGAGGCGGCATTTTCCTCACCAAATGCTGATAACAGTGTACCCTAACTGAAATCAGGAAGATAAATGCTGTCCGTGTCAGCCGTTTCACCGGTAATGACCGGCCGGCCGGCGCACCGGCAAGAGGCTCAACCTGATGGGCATTTAAAACGCCCTACTGCTGGCGCGCGCACCCTGCCCTCATCCGAAAAAACTTCAGCGTAGTGATCGAACGCACCGTTCGCGAGCTCAACGGTGAATCGTGCATTCACCTCGAGGAGTTTTCGCCGGCGAAATAGCAGATCGTCTGCGGCCGGTCATTTGAGGAGCGCATCACGACAAAGGTGGTCACACAGGATACGCGGGACTTGATCGGGGGACGATATGATCGCTCGACCGAATCTGGCCTGACGGGCTATGCTTTATGAAGGCTGGCATTATACTCGATGACGTCACACCGAACGGCGTCAGTCAGCTGAACCTGTTTGATGAGGATAAGCCACGGGCAAACAGCGCGCAGCTGATGAAGGTGCTGGACGGCATTAATCAGTCCGGGCTGGGGCACATGTGGTTTGCCCGTCAGGGTGTCAGCAAAGAGTGGCAGATGAAACGTGAGATGCTTTCGCCGGCATGGACCATGCGCTGGGATGACATTCCAGTTGCCCGCATTTTATAGCCGGGCAAGCAAACGGAACATCGACTGTTTTTTTTCAGAGGGGTCTGTATGAAAAATTTTTTACCGGACAGGCCCTGAAGCCAGGCATCACACCCTTGTTTTGCGTTACTAACAGGGTCAGCGCTCACCGGCACTTGTCGAAAAAATGCGTCAGGCGTATTTCCGCTGACGCACCTTCCGGGATATCAGCATCAGTCAGAGGGTAAAATCGACGTGCTCGCCGCCAAGCATATTAACTCCAATCGTCAGCTGACCGCCAAGCGCCTCAACATAACGTTTGAGCGTGGCAATTTTCAGATCTTCACCGCGCCCTTCAATAGCCGCAACAGAAGGCTGTGCAATACCCATGGCTTCAGCCTGCTGCTTTTGGGTTTTCGACAGCGCCTCACGCAGTTTATACAGCTGAGAATCAAGTCGCATTGCCGCGACTTTTTCATGAACCTGCGTGAGTTCATCAGGTGTCAGATCAGCCATCAGGTCATCAAGCGTTTTCATTTCCCGCTCCGTTTCAGTTGGTCCAGATGTCGGTGGTACTCATTTTCCGCTGTTTTGATCATGGTCTTGTAGAAGCGCTTTTCATCTGCGCCTTCTTTATTACCCGCACACAGGACAATCGCTTTACGCATGGGGTCAAACACAAAGAACCCTCTTACGGGCCGCCCGCTGCTCTGCACCCTCAGTTCTTTCATGTTCGGGATTTTTGAGCCGTAAAGCGTATCCACATGAGGCCGACCAAGATGCGGACCTTCCTGCTTCAGAAGGTTCAGTGCGGCAAGCACATCCAGTTACATCGCCCTGTTCTGCTCTTTGTGAAGTGGTTTACTGAATTTGGCCACCTGAACAGAGGTGATATGCTCACCTCAGAACAATATAGGTGCACCAATGAAACGAAGAAATTTTAGTCCTGAATTCAAACGCGAATCCGCTCAGCTGGTTGTCGATCAAAACTACACCGTCTCTGATGCCGCTAAGGCTATGGATGTCGGTCTTTCCACGATGACAAAATGGGTCAAGCAACTGCGTGAAGAGCGTCAGGGCAAAACACCAAAAGCCTCTCCGATAACACCAGAACAAATCGAAATACGTGAGCTGAAGAAAAAGCTACAACGTATTGAAATGGAAAACGATATTCTAAAAAAGGCTACCGCGCTCTTGATGTCAGACTCCCTGAACAGTTCTCGTTAATCGGGAAACTCAGGGCGCGTTATCCAGTGGCCTCTCTCTGCCACGTGTTCGGGGTTCATCGCAGCAGCTACAAATACTGGCAAAACCGTCCTGAAAAACCAGACGGCATGCGGGCTGTATTACGAAGCCAGGTGCTGGAGCTGCATAACATCAGCCACGGTTCAGCCGGAGCAAGGAGCATCGCCACAATGGCAATCCAGAGAGGCTACCAGATGGGGCGCTGGCTCGCTGGCAGACTCATGAAAGAGCTGGGGCTGGTCAGTTGTCAGCAGCCGACTCACCGGTATAAGCGTGGGGGGCATGAGCACGTTGCTATCCCGAATCATCTTGAGCGACAGTTCGCCGTAACAGAGCC
>NZ_POWL01000005.1:0-199233 GCF_002928325.1 Pantoea sp. ICBG 1758 | reverse complement strand
CAACCACTTTTTTCAGCGTTTTCTCCGGCGGGGTGAATCGCTTCACGCCCTGCTGAGCCCGTCTGCGTTGCCGCTTTGCCGTCTCAGTGGTGGCGCATTATAGGGAGTTCTCGCCGGGTGACAAGTGTTTATTGCAAAAAAATAGCTGAGCGTCTCTTTTTTGAGCGAAAGCGCTAAAAGCAGGCATTATATGACCAATTAATGGCCAAAATGGCCTCGTAAGAGGCACAAATCAACGTCATCGCCTGTAACTGCAATGCTATTCTTTTCTGATAATGCTGTTTGCCAGCACCACCAATAGAAGGATTTTCGATGATTCGTTCTGCGCGCAGTATGGCTGGCTTGCCGTGGATAGCCGCAATGGCGTTTTTTATGCAGGCACTCGACGCAACCATTCTTAATACAGCGCTGCCGGCCATTGCCACCAGCCTTGAACGCTCCCCCCTTGCTATGCAGTCCGCCGTTATCAGCTATACCCTGACTGTCGCTATGCTGATACCCGTCAGCGGCTGGCTGGCCGACCGGTTTGGCACGCGCCGTATTTTTATTATTGCCGTTTCACTGTTTACGCTGGGATCGCTGGCCTGCGCCCTGTCGGGCTCGCTGACTATTCTGGTGGTGTCACGCATTGTGCAGGGCGTGGGCGGTGCCATGATGATGCCGGTGGCGCGTCTGGCTCTGCTGCGTGCCTATCCGCGCAGTGAACTGCTGCCGGTGCTTAACTTTGTGACCATGCCGGGTCTGGTCGGGCCTATCCTCGGACCGATGCTGGGAGGCCTGCTGGTTACCTACGCCAGCTGGCACTGGATTTTCCTGATCAATATTCCCATTGGTATTGCCGGTATTTTTTACGCGCGTAAATATATGCCGGATTTCACCACGCCAAAACGCCGCTTCGATTTTACCGGCTTTCTTCTTTTCGGTCTGGGGCTGGTGCTGATCTCAGTGGGCATTGAGCTGTTCGGCGAGCGCATTGTTGCGTCATGGCAGGCGCTGCTGGTGCTGTTTGGCGGCTTTGCACTGCTGCTTCTTTATATACTGCATGCGCGACGCCATTCCGCACCGCTGATCGGCCTGCCGATGTTCCGCACCCGCACCTTTTCTGTCGGCATTCTCGGCAATATTGCGGCGCGCCTCGGCACCGGCTGTATTCCCTTTCTGATGCCGCTGATGCTCCAGGTGGGCTTCGGCTATCCGGCTATTATTGCAGGTTGCATGATGGGACCTACGGCCATTGGCTCGCTGCTGGCTAAATCGACGGTGACGCAGGTGCTGCGCCGTTTTGGCTATCGCCGGACCCTGGTGGGCATCACCATCATTATCGGTATCCTGATCGCCAGCTTCTCGCTACAGTCACCGGGTGAGGGCGCAGTTATGCTGCTGATAGCGCTGTTTGTGCTGGGCATGGCGATGTCAACGCAGTTCACCGCGATGAACACGATTACGCTGGCCGATCTGAATGATGACAACGCCAGCGGTGGCAATAGCGTACTGGCGGTAACGCAGCAGGTTTCTATCAGCTTTGGTGTTGCGGTCAGCGCGGCGGTGCTGCGCTTTTACCAGGATTTTGAAAGTACGACCGTGCAGCAGTTCCACGCTACGTTTCTGACGATGGGCGTCATTACCGTGCTGTCTGCCGCCGCGTTTCTGTTACTGCGGCCCGGCGACGGCCGTAACCTGATCGCCAACCGGGAAAAGAAAAAGAAAGCGGCTTAAACAGAACCGCGTTCCACCAGCTCCGGCGTCAGCACCAGCGTTTGCTGACTGGCGTCGGGCGCGCCCATGCGGTGAATCAATGTATCGATAGCCAGCTCGCCCAGCTCATCTTTTGGCTGATGTACCGTGGTCAGCGGCGGTGTCAGATAGCGGGCCAGTTCGATGTTGTCATATCCCATAACCGCAATATCCTGCGGTACCTGCAGGCCCGCCTGATACAACGCGTGATAGACGCCAACGGCCATCGCATCGTTACTGGTAAACACCGCCTCCGGTACCGGCTCCAGCGCCAGCAGCTGCGTCATGGCATTGAATCCGCCCTGGAACTCAAAGTCGCCGTCAACTACATACCCATCAGGTACCGTTAAACCGTGCGCCGCCATCGCTTTATGAAAGCCTTCAAGACGAAGTCGCGCCGGCGTTTTGTCCTGCGGTCCCGCAATACAGGCAATACGCCGGTAGCCTCGTTCAATCAGATGGCGGGTCGCCATTTCGCCGCCCAGTAAGGCATTATCCTGAATGATATCGCCCCGTCCCTCAAACGGTGCCCAGTCCATCATTACCATCGGCACCGAGGGATAACGATTCAGGATCTCAGCCGAAGGCAGATGCGTCTCCGTGCACATCAGCAGCAGGCCATCCACGCGCTTTTGCATCAGCGTTTCCAGGCTGCGATTCATGCGCTCTTCATCCCCTTCGGTATTACACAGGATCAGGCTATAGCCGCGTTCGTAACAGCTGTTTTCCACGCCGCGCACGACCTCAGCATAGAAAGGGTTGCTGCTGGCCGTCAGTAACATACCGATAGTACGCGTCTGTCTGATCTTCAGGCTGCGCGCCAGCGCCGAAGGGGCATAGTTCAGCTCACGGATGGCCTGTTCAACCTTTTCGCGCACCTGCTCGCTGACAAAGCGATTGTTATTGATCACATGCGAAACGGTAGAGGTGGAGACGCCCGCCTGACGGGCAACATCTTTCATGGTAGCCAAGCGCTTATTCCTGTTGCTGCAGGAAAGCGTCGATTTCGCGGCGCCACGGTACAGCAGGCTGAGCGCCGGGCCGCGTTACGGCAATCGCCGCTGCCGCATGCGCAAACCGTACCGCATCATGCATCGTCATGCCTTCCAGCCGCGCGGTAATAAAAGCACCGTTGAAGGTGTCACCTGCGGCAATGGTGTCAACGGCCTGTACGTTAAAACCAGGAATGCGCTCGCCGTTACCCTGTTCGCTCAGCCATACGCCGCGCCGCCCCAGCGTAATCAGCACGGTGCGGATCCCTTTGGCATGCAGCACCTGCGCTGCCTGTGCGGCCTCAGCGTCACTGGTAACGGCAATCCCGGTCAGGATCTCCGCTTCGGTTTCGTTAGGCGTAATGATGTCAATCTGTGCCAGCAATTCATCCGTCAGCCTGGTCGCAGGGGCCGGATTGAGGATCACCTGCGTGCCGTGCTGTCGCGCAAGCTGCGCTGCCGTCAGCACGCTTTCCAGCGGGGATTCCAGCTGCATCAGCAGCGCCTCAGCGTCAGCGATCACCTGCTGATGACGCCGTACATAGTCTGGCGTCAGCGCGGCGTTCGCGCCGGCATAAATGCCGATGTTGTTTTCACCTTCACCGTTGACGAAGATCATCGCCACGCCGGTTGCCTCTGACGGGATGGCTTCAACCGGCGCGATATCAATATTGTCGCGCTGCAGCTGTTCACAGATGCGTTCGCCCGTGTCATCGCCACCTACACAGGCGATAAAGGCGATATCAGCCCCCGCGCGTCCGGCTGCCACCGCCTGATTAGCGCCTTTACCGCCAAACGCAATCTGATACGCCTTACCGATAACGGTTTCACCGGGGCGCGGGAAGTGACTCAGGTTCAGGATATGATCGGCGTTGATGCTGCCCATTACCGCCAGTTTTGCGCATTTACTCATAGGGAGAGATCCAGGAAGTTGCGCCACCCTGAGGGTGACGCGAGGCCACGCTTTTCTTTGGTTTTATTTAGTGACGAGTTTCAGGTCAACCGGGTTGATCGCCTGCACTTTTTCACCTTTCAGCACTTTGTCTGCGGTATCCACGCCAATCATACCAATCTTATCCGGCATCTGCGCCACGGTTGCGGTCAGTTTACCGGACTCTACCGCTTTCACGCCGTCAGCCGTACCATCAAATCCAACCACCAGCACATCGGTTTTACCGGCGGTCTGCAGCGCACGCAGCGCACCCAGCGCCATCTCATCGTTTTGTGCAAACACCGCCTGCACATCCGGATGCGCCTGCAGCAGGTTCTGCATCACGTTCAGCCCTTTAGTACGATCGAAGTCAGCCGGCTGACTGGCAAGAATAGCAAATTTGTGCGCATCAGCGGCCTGCTTGAAACCTTCACCGCGCTCGCGTGCGGCTGATGTGCCGGCGATGCCCTGCAGCTCAATGATTTTTGCGCCGTCACCCACTTTTTTCGCAATAAAATCGCCCGCCATTTTACCGCCAAAGCGGTTGTCAGAGGCGACGTGGCTCACTACCTTGCCCTGTGCTGCCATACGGTCCAGCGTGATCACCGGGATATTTGCCTGGTTAGCCATTTTTACGGCGTTGCCAACAGCGTCGGAATCTGTCGGGTTGATCAGCAGCAGCTTAGTGCCGCGAACGGTCAGATCCTGCACGTTAGCCAGCTCTTTTGCCGGGTTGTTCTGGGAGTCCAGCACCACCAGGTTGTAGCCAAGCTTGTCCGCTTCTTTCTGAGCGCCATCTTTAAGCGAGACAAAGAAGGGGTTATTGAGGGTAGAAACCACCAGCGCAATCGTATCCTTGGCCATTGCGCCGGCACTCAGGGTGGCACCAAGAATGACGGCCAGTGCAGTTAATTTTTTCATTTACAGGATCCTGTGTGAGGGTCAGAGTTATTTACTGCTTTTGTTATCTACCAGCACCGCCAGTAAAATCACGACGGCTTTAACAATCATCTGGTAGTAGGAAGATACGCCCATCAGGTTCAGGCCATTATTCAGGAAGCCCAGAATCAGCGCGCCAATCAGCGTACCCATAATACGGCCTTTACCGCCTGCCAGGCTGGTGCCGCCCAGTACCACTGCAGCAATCGCATCCAGTTCATAACCGGTGCCAGCCGTAGGCTGTGCTGAGGAGAGACGGGCCACTTCAATCGTGCCTGCCAGCGCTGCCAGCAGTCCGCTCAGCGCATAGACGGTAATTTTGACGCGGTTAACGCTGATACCTGACAGACGGGTAGCGGCTTCATTACCGCCCAGCGCATAAATATAGCGACCGAGGCGGGTGTGATGCAGCATGTACCACGCCAGCGCAAACACCAGCGCCATCAGCCATACCGGCGTCGGGATCCCCAGCGGACGACCGATACCGAACCAGCCAAACAGATCGGCGTTTTCACTGAAGCCGGTATTCACCGGACTGCCGTCGGTGTAAACCATGGTGACGCCGCGCAGCAGCAGCATCATCACCAGCGTGGCGATAAACGCCTGCACCCTGCCGCGCGCAACTATCACGCCGGTGATGCCGCCAATAAACGCGCCCAGCGCCAGAGAAGCGGCAACGGCAACCAGTGCATTGACCTCCATGCCGACAATAGACGCGGCAACCGCACCGGTAAGCGCCAGCAGCGATCCCACTGACAGGTCGATGCCTGACGTCAGGATCACCAGCGTCATGCCCACCGCCATAATGGCGTTGACCGAGGTCTGCTGCAGAATGTTGAACATGTTGGCCAGCGTAAAGAAGTTCGGGCTCTGGCTGGCGACCACGGCGATCAGCACAATCAGCGCAATCAGTGACTTCTGCTCCAGCAGCCAGCTTTTGCTGAACCAGCGGCGGCTGGCGGGTAGGGTTTGGGTACTCATACGACTAAATCCTCGCTGTGTTGCTTACCGACCGCCGCCGCCATCAGGGATTCCTGGGTAGCCTGCTCGCGGGAAAATTCGCCACTGATATGGCCTTCATGCATCACCAGAATGCGATCGCTCATGCCCAGCACTTCCGGCATTTCCGATGACACCAGAATGATGCTCAGCCCTTCCGCTTTGAACTGATTAATTAACTGATAAATCTCTTTTTTGGCACCCACATCGACACCGCGCGTGGGTTCATCCAGGATCAGCACGTCCGGACGGGTCATCAGGCCGCGGGCAATCGCCACCTTTTGCTGATTACCGCCGGAGAGCAGGCCAATTGGCTGCATCATTGAGGGCGTCTTTACATTGAACAGGCGGATAAAATCGCCTACCGCCAGCTGCTCTTCCGCATGTTTCAGGTTACCGCCGGCGTGGCTGAAATAGCGCAGCGCCGTCAGCGACATGTTCTCTTTTACCGACATTCCGAGCACCAGTCCGTCACGCTTACGATCTTCAGAGATATACACGATACCGCTGGCGAGCCCCTCCTGCGGCGAACGTACGGTCACGGTACGGCCATTCAGCGTGACGCTGCCGCTGCGGCGCGGCAGGGCGCCATACAGCACTTTCATCAGCTCAGTGCGCCCGGCCCCCATCAGCCCTGAAATCCCCAGAATTTCACCTTTGCGCAGGGTAAAGCTGACATCCTCCACGCCTGAACCACAAAGCTTTTCAACCTGCAGACGGATTTCACCGGGCGATTGATCGAGATGGGGATACTGATCTTCCAGCTTGCGTCCCACCATCATCTCAATCAGCTGCTCTTCGCTCAGATCGCTGACGGCGCGTTCGGCAATAAACTGCCCGTCACGAAATACGGTTACGTCATCGCAGATCTCAAAAATTTCTTTCATACGGTGCGAGATATAGACAATGCCGCACCCCTGCGCTTTCAGTTCATTGATAACGTGAAACAGCGACAGCGTTTCGGTATCCGTCAGCGCATCCGTCGGCTCATCCATGATGATGACGCGCGATTCAAAACTCAGTACTTTGGCAATCTCTACCATCTGCTGGTCGCCAATTGAGAGATCGCCCACCAGTTTGTGGCTGCTGAAACGCAGGTTAAGACGCTTAAGCAGCGACTCTGCCTCGCGATGCATCTTTTTCCAGTCGATACGGCCAAACCGGTTTACAAACTCCCGGCCGAGGAAAATATTTTCCGCCACGCTCAGCTGCGGGATCAGATTAAGCTCCTGATGAATAATGCCGATGCCTGCCTCCTGCGACGCTTTAGGGCCGGAGAAGGCGACAGCTTCACCCAGCCACTGCAGCGAGCCGGCGTCCATGGTGTAGATGCCGGTCAGCACCTTCATCATGGTGGATTTACCGGCCCCGTTTTCGCCTACCAGCGCCATAACGCGCCCCGGGTAGACCGCCAGCGAGGCACCATTCAGCGCCTTTACGCCAGGAAACGACTTTTCGATTCCTTTAAGTTGCAGTAAGGGTTGCATAGCGGCCTCAGAAGGTGACGCCGGCGCTCAGGATGACATTCGCATACGGAGAACACTCTCCGCTGCGAATGACCGCCTGGCTGCACTGCGTCTGTTGTTTGAACTGTTCATGACTGATGTAACGGACGGTGATGCTATTCCCCTGGTGCTGTTGCAACGCTTCGAGCACGGCGAGCAGCTGGCTGTGAAGCTGCGGATTATGTTCTTTTATCTCCTCCGCAATCAGGGCGCTTTCTACCTGCATCTCCTGTGTGACTACCTCCACAACCTGTAAAAATCCGGGCGTACCGGGCGTTAACGCCAGGTCAATACGCCGGGGGCCGTGCGGAACAGGCAGGCCCGCGTCCGCAATAGTCAGCGTATTGGTATGCCCGAGGCGGGCAATCACATGAGAGAGTTCAGCGTGTAACAGGCGACCTTTTTTCATTTCATCCACTCCACAGCGAAACGTTTCGCTGTGGAGCAGTGTATAAAAGCAGCATAGTAACGCAATGACACCATCACGGAAGTGTGATCGCCATCGAAACGTTTCGCTGTCGGCCGGAAAAATTTGGGTAAGGGAGTACAGAGAGGCAGGGAGCAGGATGATATGGGCCCATCAGAATGAATGAAGCCACTCAGGCAGTGGCTTCACAACAGAGTTATGGCAGTTTGCGAACCTGTTTCACATCAAGCTCAGTGGCATTGAAATCTTTATCCAGCTCGCCCGTCAGTTCGACGCGATCTTTTGGCGTAATGGTCACGCCGTTCCAGCGCTTGTGGTCAATTTCCACTTTCATGGTGCCGCTGCTGTCGCGGAACAGATAATCTTCATCGCCAGTCTGCTTTTCCAGCGTCCCGCGCACGGTGATCCAGCTGTCATCTTTCATCTCTTCAGCCTGTTTTACCGTCACGACGCTGGCTTCGCCCGCTTTAAAACCGCCCGCCTGATTACTTTGTGCGGCTGGCGCAGCGGGATCCATAAAGCCGCCCTGCGGCGCAGCAAGTACCGGTGCGGTGGCCAGGGCAATCAGGGTCAGTAACGCGATACGTGTTTTCATTAGTTACCTCATTTCTGTGAACAGGTGGAATATCAGCAGTAGACCAGAGAGTTCTTAACAGGATCTTAAGGAGCGCTGTTTTTTACCGTTGCGTGAAAAATAGCTGAAAATCGCGCTGCTGGCCTGTACAAGCCCGGACGGGCTTCGTATAACTCGCCTGTAGCCGGGGGAGAGCACAATGCGAATTCTGTTGATTGAAGATGACACGCTGATTGGCGACGGGCTGAAGGTTGGCCTGACAAAACTGGGATTCAGCGTCGACTGGTTTATATCCGGTGAGGCCGGATGTCAGGCGCTGAGCGCAGCGCCCTGGGATGCAGTGGTGCTGGATCTGTCGCTGCCGGAACGCGACGGGCTGGAGATCCTGCGCCAGTGGCGCGCTGCAGGCGCGGATATTCCGGTGCTGATCCTCACCGCGCGCGACGCACTGGACCAGCGCGTACAGGGTTTACAGCTGGGTGCCGATGACTATCTCTGCAAACCGTTCGCACTGACTGAAGTGGCTGCGCGACTGCAGGCGCTGATCCGCCGCCGGCATGGCCAGCTGCAGCCTGAGCTGCGGCACGGCAATGTTGTCATGCAGCCCGCCAGCCACAGCGTTCTGCTCAATGGCGAACCGCTTGAACTGAAAAGCCGCGAACTGGCGCTGCTGGAGCTGTTTCTGCGACATCCGGCTCAGGTGCTGACGCGCAGCCAGCTTGAAGAGAAGCTTTACAGCTGGGATGACGATGTCTCCAGCAACGCGGTAGAAGTACATATTCATCATCTGCGCAAAAAGCTGGGCAGTCAGTTTATCCGCACCGTGCACGGTATTGGCTATACGCTGGGAGCGGCAGAATGAGCCTGTTTGTGCGCCTGGCAACGGGTTTTGTGCTGCTGATCCTGCTGTGCGGTGCCAGCGCCGGCTGGAGCGCGTGGCAGCAGACGCGCGATACGGTTAATGAACTGTTTGATACCCAGCAGATGCTGTTTGCCAAACGGCTGCTGGCGCTCGACCCCACCAGCCTGCATCACGCGGCATTACCGAAAACCAAAACCCTTTTACGCCATCACCGCGGCGATCAGGATGATGACGCCCTGGCATTTGCGGTGTTCCGCACCGACGGTACGCCGCTGCTCAACGACGGCGAGAACGGGCGCGGGTTATCGTTCGATACGCGACGCGACGGCTTTCGTGACGGGCAGCTGCGTGACGACGATGAGCGCTGGCGTCTGCTCTGGCTGACGTCACCCGATAAACAGTATCGCGTGGTAGTGGGGCAGGAGCAGGAGTACCGGGATGATATGACGCTCGATCTGGCGTCCGCCGCCCTGCTGCCGTGGCTTGTCGCGATGCCGTTTATGCTGCTGCTGCTGCTCTTGCTGGTGTGGTATGAACTGCGGCCGCTGAAGCAGCTGGCGCACCGGCTGCAGCAGCGTGCGCCGGATGACGCGACCACGCTGCCGGTTACGCATCTGCCGCGTGAGGTACAGCCGCTGGTAGCGGCGCTCAACGATCTCTTCGGACGCACGGCGCAGCTGGTACAGCGCGAGCGTCGCTTCACCTCCGATGCCGCCCATGAACTGCGCAGCCCGCTGGCTGCCCTGCGCGTGCAAAGTGAGGTGATCCAGCTGGCCGAAGATGATGAGCAGGTGCGACGGCGGGCGCTGCAGCAGCTCGATAGCGGTATTATCCGTGCAACCCGGCTGGTGGATCAGCTGCTGACGCTGTCGCGCGTTGAAGCGGACGATCTGCGCAGTGAATTTCAGCCGGTCGCGCTGCTCCCGCTGCTGCAGGCGCTGGTCGCTGAACATCTGCCGCAGGCCGCCGCGCAGCAGACAGAGATAACACTGACCAGCGATGCCGCGCCGGTGATGAACGGTCATCCGCTGCTGCTGGGCCTGATGATACGTAATCTGCTGGATAATGCGCTGCGCTATGCGCCGGCACAGAGCCGGATAGCGCTGCGGCTGGAGACGGACAGCATAGTGGTTGAAGACAATGGTGCGGGCGTATCGGACGAGCAGCTGGCGCGGCTCGGCGAACGCTTCTGGCGTCCGCCCGGCCAGGCACAGAGCGGCAGCGGCCTGGGGCTGTCGATTGTGAAAAATATTGCGCAGCTGCACGATCTGCAGCTGCACTTCAGTCACGCCGTGCCGCAGGGGCTGCGCATCACGCTAATCCGGCAACGCAGCGGCGCTAAATCTCGACCTGCGTACCCAGCTCGATAACACGGTTAGGCGGGATTTCAAACTGATCCGGCGCGCGCAGCGCGTTACGCTGCAGCGTCAGGAACAGTTTGCCGCGCAGGCGCAGATACCAGGGCCGCTTACCGATGATCAGCGATTCATGCGACATAAAGAATGAGGTCTCCATCATCCGGCAGTTAAGCCCCTCCAGCCCGCAGCGGTGAAAAATCTCCTCTACGTTTGGCGTCTCGCGCCAGCCGTAGCTCGCCACCACGCGCCAGAACGTAGGCGACAGCTGTTCAATGGTGACCCGGCGTACGTTATGCACATAGGGTGAATCTTCCGTACGCAGCGTCAGCAGCACCACGCGCTCATGCAGCACTTTGTTATGCTTGAGGTTATGCAGCATCGCGAAAGGGATCACGTTCAGCGCACGCGACATATATACCGCCGTACCCGATACGCGTACCGGCGGTGATTTCTCCAGTGAAGCGATCATCGCATCGAGCGAATTGCCGTGCTCATGCATGCGGCGCAGCAGACGAAAGCGCTCACTTTTCCAGGTCGTCATGATGATGAACATCATCAGCGCCAGCGTCAGCGGCAGCCAGCCGCCGGAGAATACTTTGATCAGGTTAGCGGAGAACAGCGACACATCAATGCAGAGCATCGCGGCCAGCATCAGCATGACCAGATAGCGATTCCAGTGCCAGTTCTGAATCGCCACCGTGGCGCAGAGGATCGCCGTCAGCACCATAGTGCCGGTCACGGCAATGCCGTAGGCCGCCGCCAGATTACTGGAGTGCTCAAAACCAACAATCACAATCACCACCGCGGCGTAGAGCAGCCAGTTAATGACCGGAATGTAGATCTGTCCTGACTCCTCTTCAGAGGTGTGAACAATGCGCATCGGCGGCAGATAACCGAGCCGCACCGCCTGACGCGTCAGGGAAAAGACGCCGGAGATCACCGCCTGTGAGGCGATAACCGTCGCCAGCGTAGCGAGCAGCAGCATCGGGATCAGCATCCAGTCCGGTGCCAGCAGGAAAAACGGGTTCTTTATCGCTTCCGGATGCGCCAGCAGCAGCGCACCCTGGCCAAAATAGTTCAGCACCAGCGAAGGCAGCACCACCACAAACCACGCCAGACGGATCGGAAATTTGCCGAAGTGTCCCATGTCCGCATAAAGCGCTTCGACGCCGGTGATCGCCAGTACCACCGCACCCAGCGCAAAAAAGGAGACCGACTTATACTGAACAAAGAAGTGCAGCGCCCAGTAAGGATTCATCGCGTGCAGTACATCAGGATTATTCAGGATGCTGCGCGCGCCCAGCACGGCCAGCACCAGAAACCATACCAGCATAACCGGCGCAAACAGCTTGCCTACGATACCGGTGCCCTGTTTCTGGATTATAAACAGCAGCGTCAGCACGGCGATCGCCAGCGGGACGATCCAGGTGTCGAGACCGGGCGCGGCAATCTCCAGTCCCTCAATCGCTGAGAGCACGGATACGGCCGGGGTGATCACCACCTCACCATAAAAGAAGCTGCCGCCGATCAGCCCCATGATCACCAGAACGGCTGTGGCACGCGCGCCGGTGTGACGACCCGCGAGCGACATCAGCGTCAGAATTCCGCCTTCACCCGCATTGTCCGCGCGCATGACGTAACTGATATATTTCAGCGAAACCACCAGAATCAGCAGCCAGAAGATCAGCGATAAAAAGCCGAATACCGCTTCGCGTTCAACGCCAAAGCCGAACTGGCCGGAAAGGCATTCACGTAAGGTATACAGCGGGCTGGTGCCAATGTCGCCATAGACCACGCCGATTGCAGCCAGCGTGACGGCGCTAAGAGACTGTTTCTTATCCGAGCTCATAGGGTGTCTTGTGTTGGAGCCGTTGCGACTCAGGCCATCAAAAAGCGCACAGTATGCACATAATTGGCAGAAACCAACAGACAGCGCTGATGATAATACGCAGCGTACTCTGCTTTTTCGCCGAAAATCCTGCAGAAAACGGGCTGAAAACCGCACGTTGTGCTGCCACAACCTTCTGAAACAAAAAAGCTGACGGCTATCAACGCATTCAAGCATGATAAACAGTAGAGTATTGCGCTCGCCAGACCGTAACGGCACCAGGTTCAGAAGGACAATGATGTGATTATGGCTCAACCCCATCTGTTGGCAGAAAGAATTTCCCGACTGAGTAATGCGCTGGAAAAAGGGCTGTATGAACGGCACCATGCCATTCGCCTCTGCCTGCTGGCAGCGTTAAGCGGCGAAAGCGTTTTTCTGCTCGGCCCGCCCGGCATTGCCAAAAGCCTAATTGCCCGTCGCCTTAAATATGCTTTCCAGCACGCCCGTGCGTTTGAATATCTGATGACCCGTTTCTCCACGCCGGAAGAGGTGTTTGGCCCGCTGTCGATTCAGGCACTGAAAGATGAGGGCCGCTATCAGCGTCTGACCAGAGGCTATCTGCCGGATGCGGAGATCGTCTTTCTGGATGAGATCTGGAAAGCGGGTCCGGCCATTCTGAACACGCTGCTGACCGCCATTAACGAACGCCGCTTCCGGAACGGCGACTGCGAAGAGGCGATCCCGATGCGTCTGCTGGTGACCGCCTCAAACGAGCTGCCGGAAGCTGACAGCGGCCTTGAAGCGCTCTATGACCGCATGCTTATCCGCCTGTGGCTCGATAACGTACATGAGAAGCAAAATTTTCGCAGCATGCTGACCCACCAGCAGGATGAGAACGTCAATCCGGTCGCGGAGTCGCTCTGCATCAGCGATGAAGAGTATCTGCAGTGGCAAAAGGGCATCAGTCAGGTAAAGCTGCCTGACGATGTGTTTGAGCTTATCTATCAGCTGCGTCAGCAGCTGGAAAACCTGCCGGATGCGCCCTACATCTCTGACCGTCGCTGGAAAAAAGCGATTCATCTGCTGCAGGCCAGCGCCTTTTACAGCGGGCGCACGGCGATTGCGCCTATCGATCTGGTTCTGCTCAAAGATTGCCTCTGGCACGACATCGCTTCGATGACGCTGCTGGACCGGGAAATGGATGCGCTGATGACGCAGCACGCCTGGCAGCAGCAGGCGATGCTGCACCGGCTGCAGCAGATCAATGCGCAGCGTCTGGCACTGCAGCAGCAGCAGAGCGTGGCGCAGGCGCTGACGCTGGAGAAACACAGCGGCATGTTCAGCCGTAAGCCACATTATGAGCTGCCGGAGTCGGTTGCCGGCGAACAGCTGACCCTGATGCTGCAGCAGCCGCTGACGCTGCACGATATGCAGGTCAGCCATATAGTGGTAAGCCGTGAGGCCCTGGTACAGTGGCTGCTGAAAGGCGGAGATATACGCGGCAAGCTGAACGGCATCGGCTTTGCACAGTCACTCGATCTGGTGGTCGATACCCATCACTGCCTGACGCTACGCGATGTCAGCCTGCAGTCTGCGCGCCTGACGCTGCCCGGAGCGGCGAGCCTGCAGGCGCTGCCGCCGGAAATCGTTGATGAATATGATGCGCTTGAGGCCCGCCTGCGGGCGCAGCGGGCGCTGTTCAGCCAGCATCAGCGCTGCCTGTTTATCAGCGATGACTGGCTGGCACGCATTGAGACCAGCCTGCAGGATGTCGCCGAGCAGCTGAAACAGGCGCGGAAATGATCTCGCTGGAGACGCTCAGCACACTGCTCTCAATTGGTGAAACGGAGCTGATTGATGAGCTGATTCTGGCGCTGCTGGCCACACCGCAGCTGACGCTGTTTTTCGAAAAATTTCCCCGCATGAAGCAGGCGATGCTGCGCGATCTGCCGCGCTGGCGCGCTGAAATCGCCGGGCAGATGAGATCGACGCCCGTGCCCGCCGTGCTGGCGCAGGAGTTTCAGCTGTTTGAGCGGTTACAGCTGCTCAGCAGCCGTGATTTCAGCGCTCAGCTGCCGCACCTCCTTGAGCAGCTGCAGAAGCTGCCATCCCCTTTTCTCACCGAAGCCAGGATGCTGCTGCAGCGTAATGAAGGCCCGGAACTGAGCAACGCGCAGCACCGGCTGTTCCTGCAGCGCTGGCGACTGAGCCTGACGCTGCAGACGCTGACGCTGAATGAAACGTTGCTGGAGGCGCAGCGTGAACGGCTGCTGGCGGAACTGCAGCAGCGTATGGCGCTGAGCGGCCAGCTGGCGCCGGTGCTGAGCGATGAAGATGAGGCCGCCGCCGGCCGGCTGTGGGATCTCAGCAAAGCCTCGCTGCAGCCAGGCGACTACACACTAATTGTGCAATATGGTGCGTTTCTGGCGCAGCAGCCGGAGCTGATGCAGCTGGCGCAGCAGTTAGGCCGCAGCCGCGAAGCCAAATCGGTGCCGTCACGCGATGCGCCGCTGGAAGCGTTTCATCAGCTGGTGCATGAGCCAGATAACGTGCCGGAAGAGGTCAGCGGCATTCATCAGAGCGATGATGTGCTGCGCCTGCTGCCGCCGGAACTGGCCGCGCTCAGTATCAGTGAACTGGAGCTGGAATTTTACCGGCGTCTGGTAGAAAAACGCCTGCTGACCTATCGCCTGCAGGGTGATGCCTGGCACGAAAAAACCGCGCTGCGGCCGGTGAGCCATCAGCAGCATGAAACAGAGCCGCGCGGTCCGTTTATTGTCTGCGTGGATACGTCCGGCTCTATGGGCGGGTTTAATGAACGCTGCGCCAAGGCCTTTTGCCTTGCGCTGCTGAAAATCGCCCTGGCAGATCGGCGTCGCTGCTACATTATGCTGTTTGCCCATGAGGTGGTCGGCTATGAGCTGACCGCCGATAACGGCATTGAACAGGCGATTCGTTTCCTCAGCCAGCGTTTTCGCGGCGGTACCGATCTGACGGCCTGCCTGAGTGCCGTGGTGCAGCGCATGGAAGGCAGCCAGTGGCAGGAGGCAGACGCGGTGATCGTGTCGGACTTTATCGCCCAGCGCCTGCCGGAAGAGCTGATTAAGACCATAAAGCAGCGACAGCGGATGCAGCAGCAGCGGTTTCACGCCGTGGCGATGTCAGCGCATGGCAAACCCGGCATTCTGCGCATCTTCGATCATATCTGGCGCTTCGATACCGGGCTGAAAAGCCGCCTGCTGCGTCGCTGGACGCGCTGATTCATCTGACAGACACGCCTGTTTGCTATAGTGAATGACCCGCTGTGTTTATTCAGCTTTATGGAGTTCACTGTGACAATCGCCGATCTGCCCTGCCAGCTGCCTGCTCCGACCCGCACCCTGCGCCTTTCCGGTGGCACTGCTGAAGAGAAACGTGCCGAACTGCTCGCCTATTTCACTCAGACCTGGACGCTGTATGAAAGCCTGTTCGACTGCCTGAGCGATGAGCGCGCCTGGTTTAATAAAGCGATTTCGCTGCGCCATCCGCTGATTTTCTATTTTGGCCATACCGCATCTTTCTATATCAACAAGCTGATGGCTGGACGCTATCTCGATCGCCGTGTTGACGCGCGCATTGAGGCGATGATGGCGATTGGTGTGGATGAGATGAGCTGGGACGATCTCAATGACGCCCACTACGACTGGCCCGGTGTGGCAGAAGTGCGCGACTACCGCGGCAAAGTGAAAGCGCTGGTGACTGATTTTATCCGTACGATGCCGCTTGAGCTGCCGATCGGCTGGGAGAGTCCGGCCTGGGTGATCCTGATGGGCATTGAGCATGAGCGCATCCATCTGGAAACCTCCAGCGTGCTGATCCGCCAGCTGCCGCTGGAGTGGGTGCAGCCGCAGCCCGTCTGGCCTGCCTGCCCGCTGGCGCGTCACGATCGCGCCGCGGTGCCGGAAAACAGTCTGATTGCGCTGGCGGGTGGATCGGTGCTGCAGGGAAAAACGGATGAGACTTATGGCTGGGACAATGAGTATGGCCATCAGAAAACCGAGCTCGGCCCCTTCCAGGCCAGCAAAATGCTGGTCAGCAACGCGGAGTTTTATCAGTTTGTCGCTGCCGGTGGCTATCAGACGGCGCGCTGGTGGGATGAAGAGGGAGAGGGCTGGCGGACATTTGCCGGGGCGCAGATGCCTGCTTTCTGGGTCGGTGATATCACCCAACCTGACGCGCTGCGCCTGCGCCTGATGACGCAGGAAGTCCCGATGCCGTGGGACTGGCCGGCTGAAGTTAATCAGCTGGAAGCGGCCGCCTTCTGCCGCTGGCTGGCAGACAAAAGCGGTAAGACAATTCAGCTGCCATGTGAGGCGGAATATATGCTGCTGCGCGAACAGGTCAGCGGCGATCAGCCAGACTGGGAGCAGGCACCCGGTAATATCAATCTCGCGTACTGGGCCTCCTCCTGTCCGGTGGATCATTTTTCCCAGGGCGCGTTCTTTGATCTGGTGGGGAACGTCTGGCAGTGGACCACCACGCCCATCAATGGCTTTGAAGGATTTCGCGTACATCCGCTGTATGACGATTTTTCCACGCCTACCTTTGACGGCAAGCATGCCATCATCAAAGGCGGCAGCTGGATCTCAACCGGTAATGAGGCGTTAAAATCGTCGCGCTACGCGTTTCGCCGCCACTTTTTCCAGCATGCCGGCTTCCGTTACGTGGTGTCAGCGCATCAGGAGAGTATGCAGCTTAACCCGTATGAAACCGACGGCATGGTGTCGCAGTATCTCGATTTCCAGTACGGGCCTGGCTACTACGGCGTGGAAAATTATGCCGAAAAACTGATTGAGCTGGTGCTGCCGCACTGCCATCAGCGCGAGCATGCGCTGGATATCGGCTGTGCCACCGGTCGCGCCAGCTTTGCTCTGGCGCGTCACTTTGCTGCCGTTACCGGCATGGACTACTCCGCACGCTTTATCGACGTGGCGCTGCAGCTCACCTCCGGTGAGGATTTCCGCTACGTGGTACCGGAGGAGGGCGAGCTGGTGGCGTATCGCCAGGTGCGCCTGAAGGAGATCGGCACGGACCGGCAGCAGGCGGAGCGGATCCAATTCGTTCAGGGTGACGCCTGCAACCTGAAGCCGCAGCCGGATCGGTACGATCTGGTGCTGGCCGCCAATCTGATTGATCGTCTGCGTCAGCCAAAGCGTTTCCTGCAGGATATCGCACCGATGATCCGTCAGGGCGGCGTGCTGGCGATCTCTTCACCTTACACCTGGCTTGAGGAGTTCACGCCGAAAGAGAACTGGCTGGGCGGTATCCGCGAAAACGGCGAAGCGCTGACCACCTGCCAGGCACTGCAGCGCCTTCTGCGCGACGAGTTTGATGAAATCGCGCCGCCGCAGGATGTTCCCTTTGTGATCCGCGAAACCGCACGCAAGTTTCAGCATACTCAGGCGCAGCTTACGCTCTGGCGTAAGCGCTAAAAGCGTGCAGACTGCGGCATGCCCGCAGTCTGCATCTTGCCTGCCCCGCTAAATTCCTGCACATTCACCTCTGTTCAGCGAAGACGAATTTAAGAGGAAGGATGATGGCAGAACATCTGCAACTGGATAATCTCGACCGCGGCATACTCAATGCGCTGCTGGAGAACGCCCGCACGGCTTACGCAGAGCTGGCAAAGCAGTTCAATGTCAGCCCCGGCACTATTCATGTCCGCGTTGAGAAAATGCGTCAGGCCGGCATTATTCTCGGTACGCGCGTGGAAATCGATCCACGCCAGCTGGGATTCGATGTTTGCTGCTTTATTGGCATCATTCTGAAGAGCGCACGAGACTATCCGGCAGCGCTCAGCAAGCTTGAAGCGCTGGATGAGGTGGTTGAAGCCTGGTATACCACCGGTCACTACAGCATCTTTATTAAGGTCATGTGCCGATCTATCGATGCGCTGCAGCAGGTGCTGATCAACAAGATCCAGACTATTGATGAGATCCAGTCCACTGAGACGCTGATCTCGCTGCAAAACCCGATCATGCGTACCATCAAGCCCTGAACCGCACCAGCCTGTGCATAAAGTTATGCAGCAGCGATCCGGCGCGGTATCCGGTTTGTCGGCGGATGCTTTCTTTTATTAACCCTGTTTTCCACAGGTGGATCACGGCTTGATCACAGCGTACAATGCCTGCCTTTAGTGCGGGAGACGATCATGGCTGATATTACCTTAATCACCGGCAGTACCCTTGGCAGTGCCGAATATGTCGCAGAACATTTAGAAGAGAAGCTGCAGGATGCGGGCTTCAAAACCAGCGTACTGCACGGCCCGGCGCTTGATGAGGTGCCTGATTCGGGTATCTGGCTGGTGGTAACGTCCACACACGGCGCCGGTGAATTGCCGGACAATCTGCTGCCCTTTTATGAGGCGCTGCAGACTGAAAAGCCCGATCTTTCCGCCGTGCGCTTTGGCGCAGCAGGCATCGGCAACCGCGAATACGATCTTTTCTGTGGCGCAATAAAAACCCTGGAGGCTCAGCTGATCGCGCTGGGCGCAACGCGCATCGGGGAACGGCTGGAAATCGACATGCTTGAGCATGAAATACCGGAAGATGCCGCTGAAGCCTGGGTCGCTGGCTGGATTGAGCAGATCTGACGGATCATAACCGGCAGGGGATCGGGAAATAGTGACGATCCCCAGACGATTACACTGTATTTCTTCCGGATCCTTCCGATCTACTGTGGATAAACCAGCCTGAATCATGCGTATAACCGGTAGTTATCCCAAGAATAACCGCTGATGCTTTTTTCATCTGTGGATAACCAGCAAAGTTGATCCCAGCTTATCTGGATCAGGATCACCGATCTTTCACAGCAAACGATCCTTCCCAGGCTGATGTAAAATAACGGGTTTGCCACGTTATCCACAGAAACCGGCGATCCTAATAAGAGATCTAACAAGAAGATCATATAAAAGAGTAAAGATCCTTTCTATAAACACGCAGGATCCGCCGCTTTCGCCTGAACCATAATTTCAGTAGAATCCACCGCCCAGGGCAACGATCCCTGTCTGAACTTTAACGAGGACCCACTTCATGTTTTATCCAGATCCTTTTGACGTCATCGTAATCGGTGGTGGTCATGCGGGTACCGAAGCCGCTATGGCGGCCGCCCGAATGGGTCAGCAGACGCTGTTACTCACGCATAACATCGACACGCTGGGACAGATGTCCTGCAATCCGGCAATCGGTGGTATCGGGAAAGGACACCTGGTAAAGGAAGTGGACGCCCTCGGCGGCCTGATGGCCACGGCAATCGATCAGGCAGGTATCCAGTTTAGGATACTAAACGCCAGCAAAGGTCCGGCGGTGCGCGCTACGCGTGCTCAGGCAGACCGTGTACTGTACCGCCAGGCGGTACGCACCGCGCTGGAGAACCAGCCCAACCTGATGATCTTCCAGCAGGCGGTTGACGATCTGATCGTCGAAAACGATCGGGTGGTAGGTGCCGTCACGCAGATGGGACTAAAATTCCGGGCTAAAACCGTGGTGCTGACCGTTGGCACCTTCCTCGATGGCAAAATTCATATCGGTCTTGATAATTACAGCGGTGGACGCGCCGGCGATCCGCCTTCTGTTCCGCTGGCAAAACGGCTGCGGGCGCTGCCGCTGCGCGTCAACCGTCTCAAGACCGGTACGCCACCGCGCATTGACGCGCGTTCGATCGATTTCTCTGTACTGACGCCACAGCACGGTGATACGCCGATGCCGGTGTTCTCGTTTATGGGCAGCGTGGCACAGCATCCGCAGCAGGTTCCCTGCTGGATCACCTATACCAACGAACAGACGCATGATGTGATCCGTAATAATCTCGATCGCAGCCCGATGTATGCGGGCGTCATTGAGGGGATTGGTCCGCGTTACTGCCCATCTATCGAAGATAAAGTGATGCGCTTTGCCGATCGCAACGCCCACCAGATCTTCCTGGAGCCGGAAGGGCTGACCAGCAATGAAATTTACCCGAACGGAATTTCAACCAGTCTGCCTTTTGATGTACAGATGCAGATTGTCCGTTCAATGAAAGGGCTGGAGAACGCCACCATTGTGCGCCCTGGCTATGCTATCGAGTACGATTTCTTCGATCCGCGCGATCTGAAACCCACGCTGGAGAGCAAGTTTATCCACGGTCTCTTCTTTGCCGGCCAGATCAACGGCACCACCGGTTATGAAGAAGCGGCAGCCCAGGGACTGCTGGCTGGCCTTAACGCTGCACGGCAGTCTGCGGACAAAGAGGGCTGGGCACCGCGCCGCGATCAGGCTTATCTCGGCGTGCTGGTCGACGACCTCTGCACGCTGGGTACCAAAGAGCCATACCGCATGTTTACCTCCCGCGCTGAGTATCGTCTGATGCTGCGCGAAGATAATGCCGATCTGCGTCTGACTGAAACGGGCCGTGAGCTGGGACTGGTCGATGATGCGCGCTGGGCGCGCTATAACCAGAAGCTGGAGGCGATTGAGCAGGAGCGCCAGCGTCTGCGCAGCCTGTGGGTGCATCCGAAGTCAGAGAATGTGGCTGACGTAAACAGCATCATCAGCGCACCGCTGACAAAAGAAGCCAGCGCAGAGGATCTGCTGCGTCGTCCGGAGATGACCTATGCCCGACTGATGACGCTGGCGGACTATGGTCCGGCACTGTCTGATGAACAGGCAGCCGAGCAGGTTGAAATTCAGGTTAAATATGAGGGTTACATTGCGCGTCAGCAGGAGGAGATAGATCGCCAGCTGCGCAATGAGAATACGCTGCTGCCTGTCGATCTCGATTACCGTCAGGTTAATGGCCTGTCAAACGAAGTGATCGCCAAGCTCAACGACCATAAGCCGACCTCTATTGGCCAGGCATCGCGTATTTCCGGCATCACGCCAGCTGCGATCTCAATTCTGCTGATCTATCTCAAAAAACAGGGTCTGCTGCGTAAAAGCGCCTGACTGACCACCGGGGCAGCTTCGACTGCCCCTGTTAACGGAAACCTCGCTGTGATTAACAAACTCTCCCGGCTGCTTGACGCAGCAAATATTTCGCTCTCCGATCAACAAAAACAGCAGCTGGTTGGCTATGTGGAGCTGCTGCATAAGTGGAACAAAGCGTATAACCTGACCTCAGTGCGCGATCCGCATCAAATGCTGGTACGCCATATCCTCGACAGCGTGGTGGTAGAGCCGCATCTGCAGGGGGAGCGCTTTATTGATGTAGGGACCGGACCAGGACTGCCGGGCATTCCTCTGGCCATTGTCCGTCCGCAGGCGCATTTTACGCTGCTGGACAGCCTGGGTAAGCGGGTTCGTTTTCTGCGTCAGGTACAGCATGAGTTAGGACTCACTAACATTACTCCGGTCCAGAGCCGGGTTGAAGAGTTCCCGGCAGATCCACCGTTTGATGGTGTCATCAGCCGGGCATTTGCCTCACTGGAAGATATGCTGACCTGGTGCCGCGCATTGCCCGGAACGCATGGACGCTTTTATGCGCTGAAAGGCGTGCGTCCGGATGAGGAGATCGCTTCGCTGCCAGCAGGCTTTAGCGTAGAAAAAATTGAAGCCTTGCGCGTTCCTGAACTGGAAGGCGAGCGTCATCTTGTGGTGATTTCGCAGCAATAAGCCTGCAAAAAGCAGGGTTTTATTCAGCTTCTGGCAGCGGAACCATCGTCAGGGCTGAATAAAAAAACAGCGGTTGAACGCGCGGTGACAAACGCTTTTATTCGGCAGGGGAGGGGAAAGGCGTTAACATCCTTCGCCGTAATTATCCGAAAAGCGTTGTTACATTTAACGATTAATTCACATTTTATTGCCACTAATGTCACATGATAACCGCTGTTTTCTGCTTTCGATTATCACGCAGGGAAATATGACGCGGCAATAAATCGGCGGGCGTAATATTATTATTTCGATTTTAATTCTTTCCGCAGTGTCAACCGGATGTTTTTATCGGAAAAGAGTGAGCTGAAGCAGATTTAAATTTATAACACCATGATTTTAAATGGTTAACATGCCCTGATTATTAGTGCGGATTATGCATTCTGGTAAATTTTTCAGCGTCTGGTTGTTTATTATGTGATCTGCAGCACGCTTTATATCACGCTTTAGCCAGAAAACGGCAACGTCGCTGATGGCTTTCCGGGTTATGAATCTTTGGAAAAATAGCCCTTCAGAAAGAAATTTAAATAATTGTTCACCTTTTCGCTACTTAGCGATTGAAATCGCAGGTGCGGCCCGTATAATTTGCACGGCTTTTGCTGCTTGACTCAAAACGGCAAAGGCAGTCTTATACGACACGCGACATACCCCGTTCGGGGCAGGAGAGTTAAGCGTCATGTCAGTGTCTCTTTACAGTGTGAAATTAGCCCGAGCCGTTCTGGTTGTCCAGCTGGTGACGTTTGTCGTAATCGGTGCGCTGTTTGCCCTGAAAGATGTCACCTGGGGCGCCTCTGCTATCGCGGGTGGTGTGGCAGCCTGGCTGCCAAACATACTGTTCACGTTTTTAGCCTGGCGTCTGCAGGATCAAACACCGGCTAAAGGGCGTGTCGCCTGGAGTTTCGCCCTGGGTGAAGTTCTTAAGGTGTTCGCCACCGTTATTTTTCTCGCTGTGGCGTTGGGTGGGTTCGGAGCGGTCTTCTGGCCACTCGCAATCACCTGGTTATCGGTGCTGGTGGTGCAAATCGTCGCACCGGCTGTAATTAACAACAAAGGGTAAGAGGCATCATGGCCGCAGGAGAAATCTCAACGCCGCAGGAATACATAGGACATCATCTGACGCATCTTCAGATGGACCTGCGTACTTTCGAGCTGGTGAATGCACACGACGCGCCAGCAACATTCTGGACGTTAAACCTGGACTCCATGTTTTTCTCTGTTGCACTGGGAGTATTATTCCTTGTGCTGTTCCGCAGCGTGGCGAAAAGCGTCACCAGCGGCGTGCCAGGGAAAATGCAGGCGGCTATCGAGCTGGTTGTCGGCTTTGTTGATAGCAACGTTCGCGACATGTACCACGGTAAAAGTAAAGTTATCGCCCCGCTGGCTCTGACAATTTTTGTCTGGGTCTTCCTGATGAACTTCATGGATCTGCTGCCTATTGATTTGCTGCCGTTTATCGGTGAGCACTATCTGGGCCTGCCGGCGCTGCGCGTCGTGCCGTCAGCAGACGTGAACATCACGCTATCTATGGCGCTGGGCGTATTTATTTTGATTCTGTTCTACAGCATCAAAATGAAAGGGGTAGGCGGCTTTGCTAAAGAGCTGACTCTGCAGCCTTTTAATCACCCGATCTTCATCCCCATCAACCTGATTCTTGAAGGTGTCAGCCTGCTGTCAAAACCGGTTTCACTCGGTCTGCGACTGTTCGGCAACATGTATGCGGGTGAGCTGATCTTTATCCTGATTGCCGGTCTGCTGCCGTGGTGGTCGCAGTGGGTGCTGAATGTGCCATGGGCCATTTTCCACATCCTGATTATTTCGCTGCAGGCTTTCATTTTCATGGTCCTCACGATTGTCTATCTGTCGATGGCATCTGAAGAACATTGATTTTTTTCTCAACAACTTAAGCATAACTGAAACAAACTGGAGACTGTCATGGAAAACCTGAATATGGATCTGCTGTACATGGCTGCCGCTGTGATGATGGGTCTGGCGGCAATCGGTGCTGCGATCGGTATCGGCATCCTCGGAGGTAAATTCCTGGAAGGCGCAGCGCGTCAGCCGGATCTGATCCCTCTGCTGCGTACGCAGTTCTTTGTTGTAATGGGTCTGGTGGATGCAATCCCGATGATCGCTGTTGGTCTGGGTCTCTACGTGATGTTTGCTGTCGCCTAAAGCCTGTAGCCATTGTTCACTCATGGCACCTGGTGTGATGAGGAACAGATTCTGCCGTTTATCAATGATAGCGGCAGAGCACGTTAACTTAATAAGAGGCATTGTGCTGTGAACATTAACGCAACAATCCTCGGCCAGGCCATCGCGTTCATCCTGTTTGTCGCGTTCTGCATGAAGTACGTATGGCCACCGATCATGGCTGCCATCGAAAAGCGCCAGAAAGAAATTGCTGAAGGCCTTGCTTCTGCTGAACGCGCGAAGAAAGATTTGGATCTCGCGCAGGCCAATGCGACCGACCAGCTGAAAAAAGCGAAGGAAGAAGCTCAGGTCATTATCGAGCAGGCGAACAAACGCCGTGCCCAGATTCTGGACGAAGCCAAAACTGAAGCTGAAACTGAACGTAACCGCATCGTCACTCAGGCGCAGGCAGAAATTGAAGCCGAGCGCTCACGTGCACGTGAAGAGCTGCGTAAACAGGTCGCGTTGCTGGCATTAGCTGGCGCCGAGAAAATCATCGAACGTTCCGTGGATGAAGCTGCTAACAGCGACATCGTTGATAAACTGGTCGCTGAACTGTAAGGA
The DNA here is from genome assembly GCF_002928325.1 of Pantoea sp. ICBG 1758. Lineage (NCBI taxonomy): Bacteria > Pseudomonadati > Pseudomonadota > Gammaproteobacteria > Enterobacterales > Erwiniaceae > Pantoea > Pantoea sp. ICBG 1758. The sequence continues at coordinate 174,668 of NZ_POWL01000005.1, read as the reverse complement.
GGGAGGGGCTGATGTCTGATCTGATTACTGTAGCTCGCCCCTACGCCAAAGCAGCTTTTGACTTTGCTGTTGAGCATCAAAGTATCGAACGCTGGCAGACCATGCTGGCGTTTGCCGCAGAAGTGGCTCGCAACGAACAGATGGCAGAAGTACTCTCTGGTGCCTTAGCACCTGAAGCGTTATCTGCCTCTTTCAATGCAGTCTGTGGTGATCAACTTGATGAACACGCTCAGAACCTGATCAAGGTAATGGCGGAGAACGGACGTTTGACAGCGCTTCCAGACGTACTGGAGCAATTTATTCAACTGCGTGACGCTTATGAAGCGACAGCCGAAGTTGATGTAATCTCCGCCAGTGCGCTGAGTGACAGCCAGCTGACCAAAATCAGCACCGCGATGGAAAAACGTCTGTCACGCAAAGTTAAGCTGAATTGCAAAATTGATAAGTCTGTATTGGCAGGTGTGGTTATCCGTGCGGGTGACCTGGTGATTGATGGCAGCGTGCGCGGCCGTCTTGACCGTCTGGCAGACGTCTTGCAGTCTTAAGGGGACTGGAGCATATGCAACTGAATTCCACCGAAATCAGCGAACTGATCAAGCAGCGCATTGCTCAGTTCAATGTCGTGAGTGAAGCTCACAACGAAGGTACTATTGTTTCTGTAAGTGACGGTATCATCCGCGTACATGGCCTGGCCGATGTTATGCAGGGTGAAATGATTGCCCTGCCGGGCAACCGTTACGCTATCGCACTGAACCTCGAGCGCGACTCGGTTGGTGCGGTCGTTATGGGCCCGTACGCTGACCTTGCCGAAGGCATGAAGGTTAAGTGCACCGGTCGTATTCTGGAAGTACCGGTTGGCCGTGGCCTGCTGGGTCGCGTGGTGAACACCCTGGGTGCACCTATCGACGGTAAAGGCGCAATCGACAACGACGGCTTCTCGCCGGTTGAAATGATTGCACCAGGCGTTATCGATCGTCAGTCTGTTGACCAGCCTGTTCAGACTGGTTACAAATCTGTCGATGCGATGATTCCAATCGGCCGTGGCCAGCGTGAGCTGATCATCGGTGACCGTCAGACCGGTAAGACTGCAATGGCTATCGACGCCATCATCAACCAGCGTGATTCAGGCATCAAGTGTGTCTACGTTGCGATTGGTCAGAAAGCGTCAACCATCTCTAACGTGGTTCGCAAGCTGGAAGAGCACGGCGCGCTGGCTAACACCATCGTGGTTGTGGCTTCTGCATCGGAGTCTGCTGCGCTGCAGTACCTGTCTCCGTACGCTGGTTGTGCCATGGGCGAATACTTCCGCGACCGCGGTGAAGATGCGCTGATCGTTTACGATGACCTCTCTAAGCAGGCTATCGCTTACCGTCAGATCTCCCTGCTGCTGCGCCGCCCACCAGGCCGTGAAGCATTCCCGGGCGACGTGTTCTATCTCCACTCTCGTCTGCTGGAGCGTGCATCACGTGTAAGCGCTGACTACGTTGAGCGTTTCACCAACGGTGCTGTGAAAGGCCAGACCGGTTCTCTGACCGCGCTGCCAATCATTGAAACCCAGGCTGGTGACGTTTCTGCGTTCGTTCCGACCAACGTTATCTCGATCACTGATGGTCAGATCTTCCTGGAGTCGAACCTGTTCAACTCCGGTATCCGTCCAGCCGTTAACCCGGGTATCTCCGTATCCCGTGTTGGTGGTGCTGCACAGACCAAGATCATCAAGAAACTGTCCGGTGGTATTCGTACCGCGCTGGCACAGTATCGTGAACTGGCAGCGTTCTCTCAGTTCGCTTCCGATCTGGATGATGCAACGCGTAAACAGCTGAGCCACGGTCAGAAAGTGACCGAGCTGCTGAAACAGAAACAGTATGCGCCAATGTCCGTTGCGCAGCAGGGTCTGGTGCTGTTTGCTGCTGAGCGCGGCTTCCTGAACGACGTTGAACTGGCGAAAATCGGCAGCTTCGAAGCCGCTCTGCTGGCGTACGCCGATCGCGAACACGCTGAGCTGATGGCTGAAATCAACCAGGCGGGTAACTACAACAACGATATCGAAGCGAAGCTGAAAGGCCTGCTCGAAACGTTTAAAGCAACCCAGTCCTGGTAATGTCTGGCGGCTTGTCTGAAAAGACAGGCCGCAAGGCTTTGAGGAGAAGCTAATGGCCGGCGCAAAAGAAATACGTACCAAGATCGGAAGCGTAAAAAATACGCAGAAGATCACCAAAGCGATGGAAATGGTCGCCGCCTCCAAAATGCGTAAAACGCAGGAACGCATGGCGGCCAGCCGTCCGTATGCAGATACCATGCGCAAAGTGATTGGTCACCTTGCACTGGGTAATCTGGAATACAAGCACCCTTACCTGGATGAGCGCGACGTTAAGCGCGTCGGCTACCTGGTCGTTTCGACTGACCGCGGGCTTTGTGGTGGTTTGAACATTAACCTGTTCAAAAAATTGCTGGCTGAAATGAAAGGCTGGGCAGACAAAGGCGTTCAGAGCGATCTGGCGATTGTCGGTTCTAAAGGCGTTTCATTCTTCGGCTCTGTCGGTGGTAACGTCGTGGCTCAGGTTACCGGCATGGGCGATAAGCCTGCGCTGTCCGATCTGATCGGCCCGGTAAAAGTTATGCTGCAGGCCTACGATGAAGGCCGTATCGACAAGCTGTATATCGTCAGCAACAAGTTTAACAACACCATGTCTCAGACTCCGACCATTACCCAACTGCTGCCGTTACCGCCAGCGGAAGGTGAAGAAGAGATGAAGGCGAAGACCTGGGATTACCTGTACGAACCCGATCCGAAGGCGCTGCTCGATACGCTGCTGCGTCGTTATGTCGAATCGCAGGTTTATCAGGGTGTGGTGGAAAACCTGGCCAGTGAGCAGGCCGCGCGTATGGTAGCGATGAAAGCCGCAACCGATAACGGCGGAAACCTGATCAAAGAGCTGCAGTTGGTCTACAACAAAGCTCGTCAGGCCAGCATCACCCAGGAACTTACCGAGATCGTCTCGGGAGCCTCCGCGGTTTAACCAGGCATATATCCTGTCGCCCGAGCGCGGCCGGATATTCTCGTATTAGGTAGAGGATTCAAGATGGCAGCTGGAAAGATTGTCCAGATTATCGGCGCCGTAGTTGACGTCGAATTCCCTCAGGACGCGGTACCACAGGTATACAGCGCTCTCGAGGTTAAGAATGGTGATACTCGTCTGGTGCTGGAAGTTCAGCAGCAGCTGGGTGGTGGCGTAGTACGTACTATCGCCATGGGTTCTTCTGACGGCCTGAAGCGCGGTCTGGAAGTAATCGATCTGAAAAAACCTATTCAGGTTCCGGTTGGTAAAGCGACCCTTGGCCGTATCATGAACGTGCTGGGCGAGCCTATCGACATGAAAGGCGACCTGACAGAAGAAGATGGCAGCGCAGTAGAGGTCTCCTCTATTCACCGCGCCGCGCCTTCCTATGAAGATCAGTCAAACTCGCAGGAACTGCTGGAAACCGGCATCAAGGTTATCGACCTGATGTGTCCGTTCGCTAAGGGCGGTAAAGTCGGTCTGTTCGGTGGTGCGGGCGTAGGTAAAACCGTAAACATGATGGAGCTGATCCGTAACATCGCGGCTGAGCACTCAGGTTATTCGGTCTTTGCTGGTGTGGGTGAGCGTACTCGTGAGGGTAACGACTTCTACCACGAAATGACTGACTCCAACGTTATCGATAAAGTAGCGCTGGTGTATGGCCAGATGAACGAGCCGCCGGGTAACCGTCTGCGCGTAGCACTGACCGGTCTGACCATGGCGGAAAAATTCCGTGATGAAGGTCGTGACGTTCTGCTGTTCATCGACAACATCTACCGTTATACCCTGGCAGGTACTGAAGTATCTGCACTGCTGGGTCGTATGCCATCTGCGGTAGGTTATCAGCCAACGCTGGCTGAAGAGATGGGTGTGCTGCAGGAGCGTATTACCTCCACCAAGACTGGTTCAATCACCTCCGTACAGGCCGTTTACGTTCCTGCGGATGACCTGACTGACCCGTCTCCGGCAACCACCTTTGCTCACTTAGACTCAACGGTTACGCTGAGCCGTCAGATCGCCTCTCTGGGTATCTACCCGGCCGTTGACCCGCTGGACTCTACCAGCCGTCAGCTGGATCCACTGATCGTGGGTCAGGAGCACTATGACGTCGCACGTGGCGTACAGTCACTGCTGCAGCGTTACCAGGAGCTGAAAGACATCATCGCCATTCTCGGTATGGACGAGCTGTCTGAAGAAGATAAACTGCTGGTGGCACGTGCGCGTAAGATCCAGCGCTTCCTGTCTCAGCCATTCTTCGTTGCTGAAGTCTTCACCGGTTCTCCGGGCAAATACGTGACGCTGAAAGATACCATTCGTGGTTTCAAAGGCATCATGGAAGGCGAATTCGACCACCTGCCAGAGCAGGCGTTCTACATGGTCGGCGCTATCGAAGAAGCCGTAGAAAAAGCGAAGAAACTGTAATAACGGTTTCCCGGGAGGAATGGTATGGCTATGACTTATCATCTGGACGTGGTCAGCGCGGAGCAGCAGATGTTCTCCGGTCTGGTACAGCGTATCCAGGTGTCAGGTAGCGAAGGCGAGCTGGGTATCCACCCGGGCCACGCCCCGCTGCTGACCGCCATCAAGCCTGGCATGATTCGCATCGTGAAGCAGCACGGCGACGAGGAGTATATCTACCTCTCCGGCGGCGTGCTGGAAGTACAGCCGGGCAGCACGACCGTTCTGGCCGACACCGCGATTCGTGGTGAAGACCTTGACGAAGCGCGCGCGCTGGAAGCGAAACGTAAAGCAGAAGAGCACATGAACAGCAGCCACGGCGACGTGGACTATGCTCAGGCCTCTGCAGAGCTGGCGAAAGCTATCGCGAAACTGCGTGTTATCGAGCTGACCAAAAAAGCGATGTAATCAGGCTTATGCGTCATGAAATGCCAGCCCTCCGGGGCTGGCATTTTTTTTGCCCGGCGCCCGGCAAACCCGTTGTCATGCACCCTCCCTGACTCCCCTTTCCGCTTTCCTCCGGTTGTCTAATTTCGCCATGAGAAAAATGTAGTAATCTCAGGGGTAAACCTTACACTTTCGAAAGTTAAATTGAGTCTGGAAAATTATGTCTGTAAGCGCGATGAGTGTGGTGATCCTGGCCGCTGGCAAAGGCACCCGTATGTATTCCGATCTGCCTAAAGTTCTGCACACGCTGGCAGGTAAACCCATGGTGCAGCATGTTATTGATGCCGCTACCGGGCTTGGTGCCCGGCAGGTTCACCTGGTCTATGGTCACGGGGGGGAACTGCTGCAGCAGAAGCTGGCGCACAACGCCCTGAACTGGGTACTGCAGGCGGAACAGCTCGGCACCGGGCACGCCATGCAGCAGGCAGCGCCCTTCTTTGCGGATGACGAAGATATTCTGATGCTGTATGGCGACGTCCCGCTTATCTCGCAGGCAACGCTGCAGCAGCTGCGCGCGGCGAAACCTGAAGGCGGCATCGGGCTGCTGACCGTGGTGCTGGATAACCCCACCGGCTATGGCCGGATTGTGCGTGAAAACACGATCGTGACCGGCATTGTTGAACAGAAGGATGCATCTGCTGAGCAGCTGGCTATTCAGGAGATCAATACCGGTATCCTGATCGCCAGCGGCGGCGATCTCCGGCGCTGGCTGGCACAGCTCGACAACAATAACGCACAGGGTGAGTTCTATATCACCGATATTATCGCGATGGCGCATCAGGAAGGCCGCGTAATTAATACCGTTCATCCGGCACGTATCAGTGAAACGGAAGGTGTAAATAATCGTCTGCAACTGGCTACGCTGGAGCGCACTTTTCAGCAGGAGCAGGCGGAAAAACTGCTGCTGGCGGGCGTGATGCTGCGCGATCCGGCGCGTTTTGACCTGCGTGGTACGCTGGCGCACGGGCGCGACGTGGAAATTGATATCGGCGTCATCATTGAAGGTGATGTCACGCTGGGCAACCGGGTAAAAATTGGCGCCGGCTGCGTGATCAAAAACAGCGTTCTGGGCGATGACTGTGAGATCAGCCCTTATTCTGTCATCGAAGATGCGACGCTGGCCGCCGCCTGCACGGTCGGGCCGTTTGCCCGGCTGCGTCCTGGCAGCGAACTGGCTGAACAGGCGCACGTCGGCAACTTTGTGGAAATGAAAAAGGCCACGCTCGGCAAAGGCTCCAAAGCGGGCCATCTTTCCTACCTGGGTGATGCGGAAATAGGGGCGGGCGTTAACATCGGCGCCGGCACTATTACCTGCAACTATGATGGCGCTAACAAGTTTAAAACCATCATTGGCGATAACGTCTTTGTGGGATCGGATACGCAGCTGGTGGCACCGGTCACCGTTGCCGCAGGCGCCACCATCGCTGCCGGTACTACGGTGATGAAAGATATTACCGCCGCCGATCTGGTCTACAACCGCAAAGAACAGCAGCAGAAAGCGGGCTGGCAGCGCCCGGTGAAGAAAAAATAAATTTTAAGGGCCGGCAAAGATCGGCCCGTTTAGCAGTGCCATAACGATATCCCCACTCTCTACAAGGCTCGGGGAACCGGCGCAGCCGGAAATCAGGTCAGATGACAACGCAATGGCCGAAAGCCATGAAGTCAGGAAACGAATATGTGTGGAATTGTTGGAGCAGTAGCGCAGCGTGACATTGCAGAGATCCTGCTGGAAGGTCTGCGTCGTCTGGAGTATCGCGGTTATGACTCAGCCGGTCTGGCGGTGGTCGATCGTCAGGGGCACGTGACGCGTCTGCGTCGCGTTGGCAAAGTGGCTAATCTGGCGGAGGCCGCAGATCAGCAGCCGCTGATTGGCGGTACCGGTATTGCCCACACCCGCTGGGCCACGCACGGTGAACCTTCTGAGGCAAATGCGCATCCGCACGTCTCAGAGCAGATCATCGTGGTGCATAACGGCATTATCGAAAACCATGAGCCGCTGCGCGCGCAAATGATCGAACGTGGCTACCATTTTGCCTCCGAGACGGACACCGAAGTGGTGGCGCATCTGGTGCACTGGGAGCAGAAGCAGGGCGGCACGCTGCGTGAGGTTATTCTGCGCGTGATCCCTCAGCTGCGCGGTGCTTACGGCATGGTCATCATGGACAGCCGCGATCCGTCGGTGCTGGTGGCCGCGCGCTCCGGCAGCCCGCTGGTGATTGGCCGTGGCGTGGGCGAGAACTTTATCGCATCCGATCAGCTGGCGCTGCTGCCGGTTACCCGCCGCTTTATTTACCTGGAAGAGGGGGATATTGCCGAGGTTACCCGCCGTGAAGTCACTATCATCGATCGCGAAGGCCATCAGGTCCAGCGCGCGGAGATCGAATCAAACGCGCAGTATGACGCGGGCGATAAAGGTATCTATCGCCACTATATGCAGAAAGAGATCTACGAGCAGCCCAACGCTATCAAAAATACGCTGGCGGGCCGCTTCCACGACGGGATTGTCGATCTGCGCGAACTGGGTGAGCATGCAGAGTCGCTGCTGAGCAAAGTAGAGCATATCCAGATCATCGCCTGCGGCACCTCCTACAACTCCGGTATGGTATCGCGCTACTGGTTTGAATCACTGGCGAATATCCCGTGTGACGTTGAGATCGCCTCTGAATTCCGCTACCGCAAATCCGCAGTTCGCAAAAACAGCCTGCTGATCACCCTGTCGCAGTCGGGTGAAACCGCCGATACGCTGGCGGCGCTGCGCCTCTCCAAAGAGCTGGGTTATCTTGGCTCACTGGCTATCTGTAACGTCGCCGGCTCTTCGCTGGTGCGCGAATCCGATCTGGCGCTGATGACCAAAGCGGGCACGGAAATTGGCGTGGCTTCCACCAAAGCCTTTACCACGCAGCTGACGGTACTGCTGATGCTGGTGGCAAAACTGGGTCGTCTGCACGGCATGAAGCCGGAAACGGAGCATGAGATTGTGCACGCGCTGCAGGCGCTGCCAAGCCGTATTGAGCAGATGCTGGCGCAGGATAAGATCATCGAGAGCCTGGCAGAAGATTTCTCTGACAAGCATCATGCGCTGTTTCTTGGCCGCGGCGATCAATACCCGATCGCCATGGAAGGTGCGCTTAAGCTCAAAGAGATCTCCTATATTCATGCCGAAGCCTACGCGGCCGGTGAGCTGAAGCACGGCCCGCTGGCGCTGATTGATGCCGATATGCCGGTGATCGTGGTCGCACCTAACAATGAGCTGCTGGAAAAGCTGAAATCCAACATTGAAGAGGTGCGCGCGCGCGGCGGCCTGCTCTATGTCTTCGCCGATGGCGATGCGGGTTTCAGCGACAGTGAAGGGATGAAAATCATTTCACTGCCGCATGTTGAGGAAGTGATTGCCCCTATCTTCTACACCGTGCCGCTGCAGATGCTCTCTTATCATGTGGCGCTGATCAAAGGCACCGACGTGGACCAGCCGCGTAACCTGGCAAAATCGGTTACCGTTGAGTAATCGCTAAGCCGGGCGGGCCTGCAACGGGCCCGCCCGGTTTTTATCCTCGTCATAAAACTGTCACATTTCGTACATTTCGCTGTCATCAAACTGTCCTATTTTCCCTCCAGCAGCAATCACTGACTCCAACTAAAACGGCGTTAAGCCTGATTTATACTCCCCCGGAGGGAACATGACACTGATGCGTAGCACCGTAGCCCGAATCCTCGCCGCCACTTTCGCCGTCAGCGCATTTTCTGCGTTTGCCGCCACCGATCTGACCGGCGCTGGCGGGACCTTCCCGGCCCCGGTTTATGCCAAGTGGGCAGCAGAGTATCAGCAGGCCACCGGTAGCAAAATCAACTATCAGGGGATCGGCTCTTCGGGTGGCGTAAAGCAGATCATCGCAAAAACCGTGGATTTCGGTGCTTCTGATGCGCCGATGAAAGAGGAAGATCTGCAGAAAAATGGCCTGTTCCAGTTCCCGACCGTTATCGGTGGCGTGGTGCTGGCCGTTAACATTCCGGGTGTGAAGTCGGGCGAGCTGACGCTCGATGGCAAAACCGTAGGTGACATCTACCTCGGCACCATCAAAAAATGGAACGATCCGGCGATCGCTAAGCTGAACCCGAACCTGAAACTGCCTGACACCAATATCAACGTCGTGCGCCGCGCCGACGGCTCCGGTACCTCCTTTGTGTTTACCAGCTATCTGACCAAAGTGAACACGGACTGGGCAAGCAAAATAGGCAAAGGCAACACCGTTAACTGGCCAACCGGTCTTGGCGGTAAAGGCAACGATGGCGTGGCCGCTTTCGTGCAGCGTCTGCCGGGTTCAATTGGCTATGTCGAATACGCCTACGCGAAACAGAACAACCTGACCTACACCAAACTGCTGGATGCGGATGGCAAGCCGGTGGCCCCGAGTGAAAGCAGCTTTGCCAACGCCGCCAAAGGCGCTGACTGGAGCAGCTCGTTTGCTCAGGACCTGACGTTCCAGAAAGGTGACGACGCGTGGCCGATCGCCTCCACCACCTTTATCCTGATTTACAAAGATCAGGCTAATGCGGAGAAGGGCGCAGAAGTGCTGAAGTTCTTTGACTGGGCCTATAAAGGCGGCAGCAAAACCGCCACGGCGCTGGATTACGCGGCGCTGCCGGAGAGCGTAGTGACGCAGATCCGTGCGGCATGGAAAGCGAATATCAAAGACAGCAGCGGCAAAGCGCTCTGGCAGTAAGCCATTGTCAGGCTCGGCTACTGGCTGAGTATCCCGGGGGCGGCCGCCTGGTCGCCCTGCATATCCTCTGAGAACCGAGAATTTTATGGCTGCTACCAAGCCGGCATTCAAAGCACCGGGTAAGCAAGGCGACATGATTTTTGGCGCGCTGGTTAAACTCTCTGCGCTGATTGTCCTGCTGCTGCTGGGTGGCATTATTGTCTCCCTGATCGTCTCCTCCTGGCCCAGCATTCAGAAGTTTGGCTTCGCCTTTCTCTGGACCAAAACCTGGGATGCACCAAACGAAGAGTTTGGCGTACTGGTGCCGATTTACGGCACGCTGGTGACCTCACTGATCGCATTAATCATCGCGGTACCGGTAAGCTTCGGGATCGCACTGTTTCTGACCGAGCTGGCACCCGGCTGGCTGCGTCGTCCGCTGGGCACCGCCATTGAACTGCTGGCGGCCATCCCGAGCATTGTTTATGGCATGTGGGGCCTGTTTATCTTCGCGCCGCTGTTTGCCGAATATTTTCAGACGCCGGTTGGCAACGTCCTCGCTAACATTCCCATCGTCGGCACGCTGTTCTCCGGCCCGGCGTTTGGTATCGGTATCCTGGCCGCAGGCGTCATCCTGGCGATTATGATTATTCCTTATATCGCCTCGGTAATGCGTGACGTCTTTGAACAGACGCCGGTGATGATGAAAGAGTCCGCGTATGGCATCGGCTGCACAACCTGGGAAGTGATCTGGCGAATCGTGCTGCCGTTTACCAAAAACGGCGTCATCGGGGGTGTGATGCTGGGACTGGGGCGGGCGCTGGGAGAGACCATGGCGGTGACCTTTATTATCGGTAACACCTACCAGCTCGACAGCGCTTCGCTGTTTATGCCCGGCAACAGTATCACCTCCGCGCTGGCTAACGAGTTCGCTGAAGCGGAATCGGGCGTGCATGTCGCTGCGCTGATGGAGCTGGGTCTGATCCTGTTTGTGATCACCTTTATCGTCCTGGCGATCTCGAAGCTGATGATCCTGCGGCTGGCAAAAAGTGAAGGGGCCCGTTCATGACCGCAATTGAAATGCAGAGCCGTACTGAGCTGGAAGCCTCGCGCCGCAAAATGCAGGCGTGGCGCAGTACAAAAAATAAAATCGCCCTGACGCTGTCGCTGCTGACCATGGCGTTTGGCCTCTTCTGGCTGATCTGGATCCTGTTCACCACGGTGACTAAAGGCATCGACGGGCTGAGCTGGTCGCTGTTTACCGAATCAACGCCGCCGCCCAACACCGCCGGCGGCGGGCTGGCAAATGCGCTGGCGGGCAGCGGCCTGCTGATTTTCTGGTCCACCTTTTTCGGTACGCCGCTGGGCATTATGGCCGGGATCTGGCTGGCGGAGTATGGCCGTAAGAACTGGCTGGCAGAGGTGATCCGCTTTATCAACGACATTCTGCTCTCCGCGCCCTCTATCGTGGTCGGACTGTTTGTCTACACCATTGTGGTATCACAGATGCAGCACTTCTCCGGCTGGGCAGGCGTTGCGGCGCTGGCGCTGCTGCAGATCCCGATTGTGATCCGTACCACCGAGAATATGCTGCGGCTGGTGCCGGACAGCATGCGCGAAGCGGCATACGCGCTGGGCACACCGAAGTGGAAGATGATCTCAGCCATCACGCTGAAAGCGTCTGTTTCCGGCATCATTACCGGCGTACTGCTGGCGATTGCGCGTATCGCAGGTGAAACCGCTCCGCTACTGTTTACCGCGCTCTCCAACCAGTTCTGGAGCACTGACATGATGCAGCCGGTGGCCAACCTGCCGGTCACTATTTTCAAGTTCGCCATGAGCCCGTTTGCCGAATGGCAAAGCCTGGCGTGGGCAGGCGTGCTGATCATTACGCTGTGCGTGCTGCTGCTGAACATTGTTGCCCGCATGATCTTCGCCAAAGGCAAACACTAATTTTCCGGCGCGGCTCTGGCGGCGCTGTATAAGAGAGATGAGCAATGAGTATGGCAACCCCTTCTGCCGGTAAAATCCAGGTGCGTAATCTGAACTTTCATTATGGTAAGTTCCACGCGCTGAAAGATATCAACCTGGATATTGCCCGCAATCAGGTCACCGCGTTTATCGGCCCGTCGGGCTGCGGTAAATCCACGCTGCTGCGCACGTTTAATAAAATGTATTCGCTCTACCCGGAGCAGCGCGCAGAAGGTGAGATCCTGCTGGATGGCGACAATATTCTCGCGTCGCACCAGGATATCGCCCTGCTGCGCGCGCGCGTCGGCATGGTATTTCAGAAGCCAACGCCGTTTCCGATGTCAATTTACGACAACATCGCCTTCGGCGTGCGCCTGTTTGAGAAGCTGTCGCGCGCGGATATGGATGAGCGCGTGCAGTGGGCGCTGACCAAAGCCGCGCTGTGGAACGAAACCAAAGACAAGCTTCATCAGAGCGGTTACAGTCTTTCCGGCGGGCAGCAGCAGCGTCTCTGCATCGCGCGCGGTATCGCTATCCGGCCGGAAGTGCTGCTGCTGGATGAGCCCTGCTCGGCGCTGGACCCGATCTCCACCGGCCGCATTGAGGAGCTGATCACCGAGCTCAAGCAGGATTACACCGTGGTGATTGTGACGCACAATATGCAGCAGGCTGCCCGCTGCTCCGATCATACGGCGTTTATGTATCTTGGCGAGCTGATTGAGTTCAGCGACACCGACACGCTGTTTACCAAACCCGCGCAGAAGCAGACTGAAGATTACATCACCGGTCGTTACGGCTGATTCAGGAGAGACTCATGGATAATTTAAATCTTAATAAACATATCTCCGGTCAGTTTAATGCCGAGCTGGAGCATATTCGTACGCAGGTGATGATCATGGGCGGCATGGTGGAGCAGCAGCTCACCGACGCGATTACCGCCATGCATAATCAGGATGCGGAACTGGCACGCCGGGTGATTGAAGGCGACCAGAAGGTCAATATGATGGAGGTAGAGATTGATGAGGCGTGCGTGCGTATTATCGCCAAGCGTCAGCCTACCGCCAGCGACCTGCGGCTGGTAATGGCCATTATCAAAGCGATCTCTGAGCTGGAGCGTATTGGTGACGTGGCGGAAAAAATCAGCCGCACCGCGCTGGAGAAGTTTGGCCAGCAGCATCTGCCGCTCTTGGTCAGCCTGGAGTCGCTGGGCCATCATACGGTGCAGATGCTGCATGACGTACTGGATGCGTTTGCGCGCATGGATCTCAGCGCTGCCATCACCATCTACCGTGAAGATAAAAAAGTGGATAAAGAGTATGAAGGCATCGTGCGCCAGCTGATGACCTATATGATGGAAGATCCGCGCACGATCCCCAGCGTGCTGACCGCCCTGTTCTGCGCGCGCGCGATCGAGCGTATCGGCGATCGCTGTCAGAACATCTGCGAAATTATCTTCTATTTTGTTAAAGGGCAGGATTTTCGTCACGTTGGCGGCGACCGGCTGGATGAACTGCTCTCCGGCGACGACGGCAGCAATCGCCCTACCTGACCCTCTCCTCCGGCTGCCTGTGCGGCAGCCATTACCATTTCTGATTGGTCACTCCGCCGCCCGCTCTTTATACTTGGCGCACTTTTTTTCGCCAGGTGCTCTTTTATGTCCCTTTCCCGATCTGCTAAACCAGCCGTTACGCCGGCTAAAGCGATGCTGGCCGCAATCAGCGGCTACGCGATGGATGGATTTGATCTGCTGATCCTCGGTTTTATGCTGCCGGCCATCAGCGTGTCACTGATGCTTGACCCGTCACAGGCGGGATCGCTGGTGACCTGGACGCTGATTGGCGCAGTGATCGGCGGTATTCTGTTTGGCCACCTCAGCGATCGCTTTGGCCGGATCCGTATCCTGACCGTAACGATACTGATGTTTTCACTGTTTACCGGCCTGTGCGCGGTGGCGCAGGGCTACTGGGATCTGCTGGCGTACCGGACTCTGGCCGGGGTGGGGCTGGGCGGCGAGTTTGGTATCGGTATGGCGCTGATCGCCGAAGCCTGGCCGCAGGAGAAGCGCAACCGGGCATCGGCCTGGGTCGGCATCGGCTGGCAGCTCGGTGTGCTGCTGGCCGCCTTTATTACGCCGCCGCTGCTCAGCGTGATTGGCTGGCGCGGCATGTTTCTGGTGGGTATGCTGCCGGCACTGCTCTCATTCGTGCTGCGGCGCAGTATGGGTGAGCCGGAGAGTTTCACACGGCAGGTAAAAAGCGTACCGGCACTCTCATTTACCGCCCGCATAAGGCTGTTGTTTGCTGACCGCGCCACCCGTAAAGCGAGCCTGGGTATTTTTATCCTCTGTTCGGTACAGAACTTTGGCTATTACGGTCTGATGATCTGGATGCCGAGCTATCTCTCCTCCAGTTTTGGTTTCAGCCTGACAAAATCGGGGCTGTGGACCGCGGTGACGGTGGTGGGCATGACCCTGGGTATCTGGCTGTTTGGCGTGCTGGCCGATCGCTTCGCACGCTGGAAAATTTTTCTGTTGTACCAGTTCGGTGCCGTGGTGATGGTGGTGGTCTATGCGCAGCTGCGCGATCCGACGGTAATGCTGTTTACCGGCGCCATCATGGGCATGTTTGTTAACGGCATGATTGGCGGCTATGGCGCGCTGATCTCCGATACGTTCCCGCAGCAGGCGCGTGCTACCGCGCAAAATGTGCTATTTAACCTCGGGCGCGGCGTCGGCGGTTTTGGTCCGCTGGTGATTGGCGCGCTGGCTACGCAAATTTCCTTCACCGCCGCTATTACGCTGCTGGCGCTGATTTATCTGCTGGATATTTTCGCCACGCTGTTTCTGCTGCCTAAGAAGCAAAGCAATGAGGATTCGCTGGGCGCGATAGGCTGATAGCCTGCGCGCATGCCAGGGGCGCATAAATGCGCCCCCTACAGAGCATTGCAGGGACAGCATTAGATGCATCCGCAGGGGCGGCATTTATGCCGCCCTGGTATCAGGCGATGTACGGCGTCTCATGCCAGGGGCGCATAAATGCGCCCCCTACAAAACATTGCAGGGGCGCCGTAGGGGCGGCATTAATGCCGCCCTGATATCAGGCAATGCCGCCGCATATCAGGGGCGCCCCCTACAGAACCTCGCTGGTTGATAACAGCGCCCAGCCGCGCGCCTGCCACAGCGCAGGCAGCTGCGCCATATCATCAAACCGCGTCACCAGCGGATGATCAATTGCGGGATTATGCGCATCGGCGCAGTAGTAAAACACCGGAATACCTGCAGCAATGCCGGCGCGAACGCCCGCTTCGGAATCATCCACCAGAATGCAGCGTTCAATCGGCACTTGCATCTGCTCTGCGGCGTGGAACATCAGCTGCGGATCGGGTTTCCATGCCTGAATGTCATAGCCGCTGTACAGGCGCTCGGTAAACCACGGCAGCATGCCGGTAAGACCCAGTGAATGCTGCATTTTCTTTACCGGTCCGTTAGAAACCACGCATACCGGAACGCGGATCCGCGCCACCAGCTCCGGTGCACCGCCGATCGGCTGCAGCTCCTGCTCAAACAGGCGCGCGACTTCAATACGATAGGCGTGCTCCACCTCTGCTACCGGCAGCGCCTGATGATACTCTTCGCTGATGTCGCGAATAATGTCGTAAAGCTTCACGCCTTTGTACCGCTCAAACATCTGCTGCAGCGACAGCGTGATGCCGTAGCGCGCAAACGTATTCACATAGCCCTGCGTGCAGAGCATTTCGCTGTCGACCAGCGTGCCGTCACAATCAAAGAACACACACTCCACTGTCATCGCCCACTATCCTTCTGATAACTCTTCAGCTTTTACTCTAGCCTGGATTGCCACAGGCAGCAGCAGGCAACCGGTTGCGAAAATTCCGTGTTTTACCGCAATAAAGCCTATAGGATACGCGGCGATAAATTTTTCAGCGGAACAGCGAAATGAAGACTCAGGGCCTGCTGCAGCGCACGTTTAAACTGCAGGAACACGGGACTACGGTACGCACCGAAGTGATTGCCGGGTTCACCACTTTTCTGACGATGGTTTATATCGTCTTTGTTAACCCGCAGATCCTCGGCGCTGCCGGTATGGATACCCAGGCGGTGTTTGTCACTACCTGTCTGATTGCCGCCTTTGGCAGCATCCTGATGGGGCTGATAGCGAACCTGCCGGTTGCGCTGGCACCCGCGATGGGCCTGAACGCCTTTTTCGCATTTGTGGTGGTGGGTGCAATGGGCTACTCCTGGCAGATAGGGATGGGCGCCATTTTCTGGGGTGCGCTGGGGCTGCTGATCCTGACGCTGCTGCGCGTGCGCTACTGGATGATAGCCAATATTCCGCTCTGCCTGCGCACCGGGATCACCGCCGGTATCGGCCTGTTCATCGCGATGATGGGGCTGAAAAATGCCGGCATTATTGTGCCAAACGCGGAGACGCTGGTGGCCGTCGGCGATTTGACGTCGCACAGTGTGCTGCTGGGCGCGCTGGGCTTCTTCATTATCGCTATTCTGGCATCGCGTAATATTCACGCGGCGGTGCTGGTCTCGATTGTGATCACGACCAGCATCGGGCTTGCGCTGGGAGATGTCAGGTTCACCGGTTTCTTTGCGCCGCCGCCGTCAATCTCTGCGGTGGCGGGTGCGGTGGATATCAAAGGCGCATTCAATATCGGTATGGCAGGCGTGATCTTCTCCTTTATGCTGGTCAATCTGTTTGACTCCTCCGGTACGCTGATTGGCGTAACGGATAAAGCGGGTCTGACCGATGAAAAGGGCACCTTTCCCCGTATGAAGCAGGCGCTGTATGTGGACAGCATCAGCTCCGTCACGGGTGCGCTGGCGGGTACGTCATCGGTGACAGCCTATATTGAGAGTTCGTCCGGCGTTGCCATTGGCGGCCGTACCGGGCTGATGGCGGTCATCACCGGGCTGCTGTTCCTGCTGGCAATATTTCTGTCGCCGCTGGCGGCGATGGTGCCGGGCTATGCGGCGGCGGGCGCGCTGATCTATGTCGGTGTACTGATGACGGCATCGCTGTCGCGCGTACGCTGGGACGATCTCACCGAAGCGGTACCGGCCTTTGTCACCGCGGCGATGATGCCGTTTAGTTTCTCGATTACGGAAGGGATCGCGCTGGGCTTTATCGCCTACTGCGTGATGAAGCTGGGCACCGGACGCTGGCGTGAAATTAGCCCCTGCGTGGTGATAGTTGCGCTGCTGTTTGCACTGAAAATCGCGTTTATTGACGCGCACTGACGCTTCAGGTGGCCTGTGCGGCCACCCGATTCAGTGCTGCCGCATCTCCTGCTGCCCGGCCAGGCGTTCGCCGGGCAGACTGGTCAGGCGCAGCGTATGTGAATCCATGTTCGGCTTATTCATTTCAATATCCCGCAGCGCAATCCACTGCTGCTGCGCGTCAATCTCCCACAGTCGCAGATGCCCGGTTCCGGGTGAAAGGGCGCATGACCAGACCAGCGTCGGCTCGGCATCACAGACCGCCTGAATATCGGGAAATAGCGTGGAGCGCAACCGGCCTGATGCCGGATGCAGACGCAGCGAAGAGAGGCCCCGATCTGCTTCACCGGTCAGCTTAAGCACGCTCTGACGTAGCGTCCAGATTTGCGTGGCCGCTTCCATAAAATCCTGCTGTGCATTGATCCACGCCTTTTCACCGGAAGAGAGTTCCTGCATCAGCGCTTCCTGCGTCTGCCGGCTGTGCGCGCGGACAATCTCCATATCCAGTCCGGCACGCCCGCCTTCTTCCGCCAGCAGTACGCCGGTAATATTGCCTGTATAGGAGATGCTGAAATCAGGCAGGTTCGGATCGGCAAAGCAGGGGCGTCCGCTGCTGCTGACGCTCAGCGGTGGCAGCCGATCGATTCCGTAGATACGCAGCATCAGCTGCGCCAGCAGCTCGCGGGCAGCAAGAAAACGCGCGCGCCGCCGGTCGGGCAAACGGGCAGCGCTATCCAGCACATCCGGAGTGATGCGTGAAACCGTTACCGGCAGGGGTGTGGTGCCTGTCCAGCGCACAAAATGACCAGCCATCTGTCGCTCCGTGAAAATGGGCGAATAATCATCAGCGGCATTGTAAGAATTTTCTTAGATGTTTGCATCCGGCTTTCCCGGCAGAGCGATAAATTCAGATAAGACTGAAAATCAGCGCGGGACGAGGCGGGAAAGAGACTCTGCCGGACTGACCGGCAGAGCGCAAACGGGCTGCCAGCTTTCAGGCAAAGGTGGTGGCTTCATCAAAACCGAGTCGCGTCAGGCGCGGATGCAGTTTATCTGCCTCGCCGTAGCCAAGATTGATCAGCATGTTCACCTGCCATTTGCTTTCGCTGAAGAAAGCGGCATTTACTTTGGCGGGATCAAAGCCGGACATCGGACCGGCATCCAGACCGAGCGAACGTGCGGCGAGGATAAGGTAGCCTGCCTGCAGGCTGCTGTTACGAAACGCGGTCTCTTTTGTCAGCTCCGGGCTGCTGGTAAACCAGTTGCGCGCGTCACCAAACGGAAACAGTTTTGGCAGCTGCTCAAAAAACTCCGGATCCCACGCGACAATCACCGTTACCGGCGCCGACATGGTTTTATCCACGTTGCCTGAGGAGAGGGCAGGTTTCAGCCTGGCTTTGCCTTCCGCTGAGGTCACAAATACAAAGCGGCCTGGTGAACAGTTAGCGGAGGTCGGGCCCAGAGCCGTCAGGGTATAAAGCTCCTGCAGCAGCGCCTGTGAAACCGGCTTATCCTGCCAGTGGCTGTGGGTGCGGGCGTCAGTAAACAGCGCATCAAGCGCCGCGCTGTCGAGCGGTGTACTCATGTTTTTCTCCTGTTCAGGTTGCGATGCAGGCCCGATTTTTAGCATGAATAATAGAGGCTGCGCTTAACGCAGCCTCTATCGTTATACTGTAAAGGAGAAAGGGAGCCAAATAACAAAGATGTATGATCGACTGGCAAAGAGCAGTACGCGCTTATTTCCCGTGCATCAGGGGTTCAGCTGAGCTACAGGCATCCCGGCTTATCGGAAATTTATTCCCAGCCCGCTATCAGTCTGGCTGAACGGGCTTTCAGGCCTTCCAGAATGGCGCTGCTGTTGGCATCGGGAAAGCCAGCCGGCAATTGCCGGGTCACACGCTCAATAACAACATCAACAGAGTTAGCCAGTTCTGTCAGGATCTCTTCCATAACAGAACGCTCAAACCCCACAGCTTTCGCCGTTTGGAAAAAATGGCGCGGGAATATCTGCTCAATGGCGTATTTTTCCCCTTGCTGCTTGTCAGGCCCATAGCGAGCCTGGCGTCTCTTCGATTGAGGCCCCGGCCGCCAAACACTGGATAGACAGACAAGATGTCGTAAAAAGGAGTCAGGCGAAAACGCCCTTCCGGTTCAATAAAGACCGAGAAGTTTTTTGCATGGCCATCGGTGGCTGCCAGCAGCCAGAATAATACTTGCGCCTTCATAAAGTGATAACGATCCTGCTCTGCGTTGGCTGAACCCAGCAGAGTTTGCATTATATCGCCTATGCCAGGGCCGCCCTGATTTTCATATTTCCGTGCTGAAGGAACATTTAACACCTGACAAAAATCTTCCTGGGGCAGCCGCATTATCCAGCTACCATCCGAGGCATACCGGCGGTCAAACCGTTTCACAGCCAATGCTTTGATATCATTGATATGCAATATAAAGCAATCAGGGACCGGTAAACCGAACTCTTTTGCCAGTTGCGTGCAGAGAAATTCGTTTTCGACGCTGTCTGACAAGTCGAGACTGTATGAGTGGCTCTCTATCTTGCCGATAGGCAATTTGAGAATATGGGTTGTAGGCGAGGTTCCTCTGGGCTGGCACCAGCAATCATTGCTGAACAGCAAGGCAGTTTTCTCCTGTGCGCCTGCCAGCGATATGCGAAAGTCGTCAATTTCTTCAATCATGCCCAGGGGCGCGGCATCTTTAGGTAGCAGTTGTAGCGCGCCAACAGTATCGGCACCGATTCGTGCCAAAAGGTCGAAGGGCTGGATTGAGTCTGCGTTATAGCGGGCCAGGATTCGGCCTCTGATCTCCGGGTTATCTGGCAATAGATTATCGAAGAAGTTAAACTTCATTGCCCTGATAAGGCTGTCGCCGCAAGGGCATGGAAAGTGATACAGGACGGCTGCCGGTCTGATTAAGCCAGGCCTCAGCATATTGAAATGCATGAGCACCGGTCCCGGCACGGCTAAAAACACCCACCTTATAGCCATTCATGTAGACATCCAGTTCAGCCATTACCACTCCTCTTTCCAGCCTTCAGAGCTTTGGGTATCGCTGCCTTTGGGTTTCACCTCCAGCTCCAGCTCCAGTGCTGACAATATCCTGAAAAAAGTTTCCAGCCTGCTGTTGCCTGGCTGGAGTTCAAAGCTGGATACGGTGTCCTGGCGAATCCCTACCTTGCTGGCCACTTTTCCCTGAGACAGTTTTTTTGACAGACGAACATCTCGCAGGTGAGCGCTGAGCTGGCTGACATTAATAATCTTCATATCGTGGCATCCTGTTAATCGGATGATTTTAATTTACACGCTTAAGCAGGTAAATCAAAGCTTACACGCTATAGCGTGTAAGAAAATTCATGCATGTTATGGTGGGTAATTAGTTGCTGACTGTTATAAACAGTAGCCAGATTATGGACACCCTGGTCAGGAATCGCTTCTGGAAATATTCAAAAAGCAGACCTTATGGAAATTTAAAAGATTGAGGGGAGGGGGTTACCAGTCGCATATCCAGAAAGACGCCTGATGCAGATACCGTTAGGTATCAGAATCAGGCACGAACATTCAAAATAATATTATTATATTCAATTGTTTATTCTATTTTCAGCTATTTCTCGCCGTATTATTTCCCGATACAGAAGCTGGAGAAGATACGGCCCAGCAGATCGTCAGAGGTAAACTCGCCGGTAATTTCGCTGAGCGCCTGCTGTGCCAGCCGCAGCTCTTCCGCGAGCAGCTCACCCGCCCACGCGCCCAGCAGCTGCGCTTTCCCCTGCTGCAGATGCGTGGCGGCACTCTCCAGCGCCTGCAGATGGCGACGGCGCGCAAGGAATCCGCCTTCTATATTGCCGGCAAAGCCCATGCTCTGTTTCAGATGATCGCGCAGCGTTTCCACACCGTCGCCGGTCCGGGCTGAAAGGCGGATTAGCGCATGGCCGTTCATCTCACTCAGCCCCAGGATCTCACCGGTCATATCCGCTTTGTTACGCACCACGGTAATGGGCAGCACCGCCGGTAAGCGTGCCACAAAGTCGGGCCAGATAGCCGCCGCTTCGGTAGCGTCCGTTGTGGTGCCATCGACCATAAACAGCACCCGATCGGCCTGTTCAATCTCCTGCCAGGCGCGCTCGATGCCGATGCGCTCGACTTCATCACTGGCTTCGCGCAGTCCGGCGGTATCAATGATATGCAGCGGCATTCCATCAATATGGATATGTTCGCGCAGGACATCGCGCGTGGTGCCGGCAATGTCGGTAACGATAGCCGCTTCGCGTCCCGCCAGCGCATTCAGCAGGCTCGACTTACCTGCATTCGGGCGTCCGGCAATCACCACCTTCATGCCCTCACGCAGCAGGCTGCCCTGACGCGCTTCAGCGCGTACGCCATTCAGGTCGCCGATCACCGCATTAAGCTGCGCTTCAATCTTACCGTCGGAAAGAAAGTCGATCTCCTCATCCGGGAAATCGATAGCGGCCTCAACATAGATGCGCAGGTGGGTCAGCGCCTCCACCAGCGCATTTACGCGCTGTGAAAACACGCCCTGCAGCGAGTTCACTGCCGAGCGCGCCGCCTGTTCCGAGCTGGCATCAATCAGATCGGCAATCGCCTCAGCCTGCGCCAGATCGAGCTTGTCATTCAGAAACGCGCGCTCCGAAAACTCACCTGGCTGCGCAATACGCAGGCCGGGGAGGGCGACAATACGTTTCAGCAGCAGGTCCAGGATAACCGGTCCGCCATGCCCCTGCAGCTCCAGCACATCTTCACCGGTAAAGGAGTTCGGACCCGGAAACCACAGCGCAATGCCCTGATCCAGCACGCTGCCATCTGCATCGGTAAAGGGCAGATAATCGGCATAGCGCGGCTTTGGCAGCTTACCCAGCAGCGCCTGCGCAACGTCTGCTGCCCGGGTGCCTGAGATACGCAGTATACCGACGCCGCCGCGGCCCGGTGGGGTTGCCTGCGCAACGATAGTATCGCTGTGGCTCATGATCGTCCTCTTGCCCGCGCTGTGCCGGGCTGAAAAATAGAAAAAAAACAGGGCGACATAAATGCCGCCCCTTGATTATACCTGTTGCTCAGCCGGGCTGAAGGTTACGCTTTCTTCTTATCGCGGCTGTGCAGGCCCCGTTTTTCCAGGCCGCGGTAAATCAGCTGCTGCTGGAGAATGGTGACCAGGTTGCTGACGATGTAGTACAGCACCAGACCTGCCGGGAACCACAGGAAGAAGACGGTAAAGATCACCGGCATGTAGGTCATGATCTTCTGCTGCATCGGATCGGTCACGGTGGTCGGTGACATCTTCTGAATGAAGAACATGGTGATACCCATCAGCACCGGCAGAATGTAGTACGGGTCCTGTGCAGAGAGGTCATGGATCCACAGTACAAACGGTGCGTGACGCAGTTCTACCGAGCCAGAGAGCATATAGTAGAGCGCCAGGAAGATAGGCATCTGAATCACCAGCGGCAGACAGCCACCCAGCGGATTCACTTTCTCCGCTTTGTAGAGCGCCATCATTTCCTGGCTCTGCTTCTGCTTGTCATCGCCCAGACGCTCACGCATCGCCTGAATCTTCGGCTGCAGCATGCGCATCTTAGCCATCGAGGTGTACTGCGCTTTGGTCAGCGGGTACATGATGCCGCGCACGATGAAGGTGATGACGATAATGGAGAAGCCCCAGTTACCGATAAAGCTGTGCAGGAACTTCAGCAGCTTGAACAGTGGCTGAGAGATAAACCACAGCCAGCCGTAATCCACGGTCAGGTCAAGGTGCGGCGCAATCGCAGCCATCTTATCCTGAATTTCCGGGCCGACCCACAGCGTTGCGCCCAGCGTCTGCTGTGCACCTGCACCAACGGTAACCGGCGCTGACTTATAGCCGATCGCCGCTACGCCGTTGCCGAGGTTGCTGGTATACAGGGTATTATTGCCCTGCGTACGTGGCACCCACGCCGTGGCGAAATATTGCTGCAGCATCGCAACCCAGCCGTTGCTGGTGGTGGTGCTCAGATTCTCGTTATCAGCGATGGTGTCGAACTTATATTTTTCATATTTCGCATCGCTGGTGGAGTAGGCGGCACCGCGGAAGGTGTGCAGCGCAAAGTTGTTGCTGCCCGTGTCGCGATGCTTAGGCAGGTCGATGGTCTGCTTCAGCTGGCCAAACATCGCCACTTCCAGCGGCTGCTGTGAGGTGTTATTGATGTTGTAGTCAACGTTAACCGCGAACTCGCCACGCTTGAAGATGAAGGTTTTGGTATAAACCACACCGTTTTCGCCAGTCCAGCTCAGCGGCACACGCAGCTCAGTCTGGCCATCGGCCATGTCGAAGCTATCCTGTGCGGCAGTATAGAGCGGACGCGCGCCATTGTTCGGGTTGTCCGGGCCGTTACGACCGGTCAGGCCGCTCTGCGCCTGATAAACAAATGCCGGCGTGGTTTCCAGCAGCTGGAATGGCGCGTCGGAGCCGAGTTTATCCGGGTAGGTCAGCAGCTGAGCCTGTTCAATATCACCACCGCGCGTGTTGATATTGAGTGACAGGACGTCAGTTTTAACGGTGATCGTTTTGCCCTGACCGCTGGCCGGCACGCCGGAAGTGGCGGCATCACCCGCTGCGCTGCTTGTGTTCTGCGTGGTCTGGGTCTGCTGTGGCTGCGGAGCGTGGTCCGTCTGCCAGGCTTGCCAGATCATAAAAGACACGAACAGAAAAGCGATGAGAAAGAGATTGCGTTGCGAATCCATCGTTAATGTTCTCTGGTATCAAAGGTTTTTGGCGGCACAGGATCGTCGCCACCCGGGTTTAGCGGGTGGCATTTTAATACGCGTTTAATCGTCAACCAACTGCCTTTTATCACGCCGAAACGGCGCAGGGCCTCAATCCCGTACTGCGAACAGGTGGGATGGAACCGACAATGAGGTCCCAGCAGAGGGCTGATAGCGCGTTGATAAACGCGTATCAGTGCGATCAGGAGCCGCGAGCCAGGCGACAGTGACGACGCCATAGTTTCTCCAACGCTTCCATCAGTGCCCGGTTATCGAGGTCAGCAATCCCCTTTTTCGCAACAATAACAAAATCCATCGCAGGCAGTTCATGCTGACGCAGACGAAAACTTTCCCGGGTCAATCGCTTGATCCGGTTACGTTCATGCGCGCGCTTTACATGCTTTTTAGCGACGGTAAGACCGATGCGGGGATGCCCCAGCGAATTGCGGCGGCCGAGGATGGTGATTTGCGGCGTGCCAGCCCGAAGAGGTTGCTGGAAGACGAAAGTGAAATGAGCGGGAGTTAACAAACGTAACTCCCTGGGAAATGCGAGCTGAACCACGAGGGTTAGCTTTTATTACTTAGAAACGGTCAGACGAGAACGGCCTTTAGCACGACGACGTGCCAGAACCTGACGACCATTTTTGGTTGCCATACGAGCACGGAAGCCGTGTGAACGGTTGCGCTTCAGTACGGACGGTTGAAAAGTGCGTTTCATGGCGATTTCTACCTAAACTTGAAAAATTTCACTGGGTGACGCGTTTTCGGGGCAGTAAAGCGACCGACGCCTCAATGTGTCTTTAATAAAGAGGCGGGATTGTAATAATTGTACAGTCCGGAGTCAATTTACTTCGCTGGTCGCGGGACCTGAATACCCGGAAACACCGCGATTCCGGGCATTAATGCACCACGTGCCAATGCCGGGTGGGGAATTATACGGCCTGTAAAGGAAAGCGCAAGGATCGTCCAGGATCTTCTTGCGATCGCACACGCTATCCACAGGAAAAAAAACGCGACGGCGGCTGAAAAATTCGCGTCTGCTGCGCGATCTTCGCTTGCTTTTTTGCCAGAACGGATAAACTGTTCAAAGGTTTTACACCCTGTGGATAAATTGGATCAAAACTGTGTAGAAAGGGAAGATCTCTGGTGCGCTTTGCGCTATGATCCGCCCTTCCGCTGACGATCCTCACTGCGATCGCCGGGGATGACTACCGCAGACAGCGGTCGCAGGCGCTTTCTGACCGCCTGTGTCAAAAAAGACAGTTTCTATTATTAGCGCCTGAAATTCTTATCGATTTTGTACGAGTGGAGTCCGCCGTGTCACTTACGCTTTGGCAACAGTGTCTTGCCCGTTTGCAGGATGAATTACCTGCCACCGAATTCAGCATGTGGATCCGTCCACTGCAGGCTGAATTAAACGACAATACGCTGGCCTTATATGCACCAAATCGGTTTGTACTCGACTGGGTTCGGGATAAATACCTCAACAGTATTAATGGGCTGCTGAACGAATTCTGCGGCGCAAATGTGCCGTTGCTGCGATTTGAAGTGGGTACGCGTCCTGTGGCGCAGGTTGCTGCTGCACAGCCGGTTATGACCAGCACCGTCAGCGCGCCGGCACCGGTGGAAACCCGTCCGGCACCGGCACAGCTGCTGCGTCCGAGCTGGGATTCAGTGCCGGCACCTGCGGACGTGACCTATCGCTCGAACGTGAACAACCGCCATAACTTCGACAACTTTGTTGAGGGTAAATCAAACCAGCTGGCGCGCGCGGCGGCACGCCAGGTGGCAGATAATCCTGGTGGTGCCTACAACCCGCTGTTCCTTTATGGCGGCACGGGTCTGGGTAAAACGCACCTGCTGCATGCGGTCGGTAATGGCATTATTGCCCGTAAACCCAACGCCAAAGTGGTCTACATGCACTCAGAGCGGTTTGTGCAGGACATGGTAAAAGCGCTGCAGAACAATGCGATTGAAGAGTTCAAACGCTACTACCGTTCCGTGGACGCGCTGCTGATCGATGATATTCAGTTCTTTGCCAATAAAGAGCGCTCGCAGGAGGAGTTTTTTCACACCTTCAACGCGCTGCTGGAAGGCAATCAGCAGATCATTCTCACCTCTGACCGTTATCCTAAAGAGATTAACGGCGTGGAAGATCGTCTCAAGTCACGCTTTGGCTGGGGTCTGACCGTAGCCATTGAGCCGCCTGAACTGGAAACGCGCGTGGCCATTCTGATGAAAAAAGCAGATGAGAACGATATCCGCCTGCCGGGTGAAGTCGCTTTCTTCATTGCCAAACGTCTGCGTTCCAACGTGCGTGAGCTTGAAGGGGCGCTGAACCGCGTGATCGCGAATGCAAACTTTACCGGACGCGCCATTACCATCGATTTCGTGCGTGAAGCGCTGCGCGATTTGCTGGCGCTGCAGGAGAAGCTGGTTACCATCGACAACATTCAGAAAACCGTAGCGGAATATTACAAAATCAAAGTGGCGGATTTGCTGTCGAAACGCCGGTCGCGCTCTGTGGCGCGGCCGCGTCAAATGGCGATGGCGATGGCAAAAGAGCTGACCAACCATAGTCTGCCAGAAATTGGCGATGCGTTTGGTGGCCGGGACCATACCACCGTGCTGCACGCCTGCCGAAAAATCGAGCAGCTGCGTGAAGAGAGCCACGACATCAAAGAAGATTTCTCTAACCTTATCCGAACATTATCTTCCTGACGCATATGAAATTTATTGTTGAACGTGAGCAGTTGCTGAAACCCCTGCAACAGGTAAGTGGTCCGCTTGGCGGACGTCCGACGCTGCCGATCCTCGGAAATTTGCTGCTGCAGGTAAATGAAGGGTCGTTGTTGCTGACCGGAACCGATCTGGAAATGGAAATGGTAGCGCGCGTGGCGCTGAATCAGGCCCACGAGCCTGGCGCCACCACGGTGCCGGCGCGCAAATTCCTTGATATCTGCCGTGGCCTGCCGGAAGGCGCTGAAATCAGCGTTACGCTGGAAGGCGATCGCATGCTGGTGCGTTCCGGACGCAGTCGTTTTTCACTGTCAACGCTGCCTGCCAGCGATTTTCCTAACCTGGATGACTGGCAAAGCGAGGTTGAATTTACGCTGCCGCAGGCCACGCTGAAGCGGCTGATTGAAGCCACGCAGTTTTCAATGGCGCATCAGGATGTACGTTACTACCTTAACGGTATGCTGTTTGAGACCGAAGGTGAAGAGCTGCGTACCGTTGCAACCGACGGTCACCGTCTGGCGGTCTGCGCCATGCCGATTGGTCAGGCGCTGCCAAACCATTCTGTGATCGTACCGCGTAAAGGGGTCATTGAGCTGGTCCGCCTGCTGGACGGCGGTGAGAACCCGCTGCGCGTGCAGATTGGCAGCAGCAACATTCGGGCGCACGTAGGCGATTTCATCTTCACCTCTAAGCTGGTGGATGGTCGTTTTCCTGACTACCGGCGCGTTCTGCCCAAAAATCCGGACAAGGCGCTGGAGGCGGGCTGCGATCTGCTCAAGCAGGCGTTTGCCCGTGCGGCTATTTTGTCCAATGAGAAATTCCGCGGCGTACGCATCTACATCACTGAAAATCAGCTGAAAATCACGGCAAACAACCCGGAGCAGGAAGAGGCGGAAGAGATGCTGGATGTCTCTTATAGCGGCACCGAGCTGGAGATTGGCTTTAACGTCAGCTACGTACTGGATGTGCTGAATGCGCTGAAGTGCGAGAACGTCCGTCTGCTGCTTACCGACTCTGTTTCCAGCGTACAGATTGAAGACGTAGCCAGTCCAGCTGCGGCATACGTCGTCATGCCGATGAGATTGTAGGGGCGGCATTTATGCCGACCTGACGGATTTTTGCACCACTTCGGGAGCCATTAATGGCTCCCCTACGTTGATCCCCGGAACACGTCATGGCTTTAACCCGCCTTCTGATTAAAGATTTTCGTAATATTGAGCAGGCTGACCTGGACCTCGCACCCGGCTTTAACTTTCTTGTCGGCGCCAACGGCAGCGGTAAAACCAGCGTGCTGGAGGCGATTTATACGCTGGGTCACGGACGGGCGTTTCGCAGCCTGCAGGCGGGGCGGGTGATCCGTCACGAGCAGGAGGCGTTTGTCCTGCACGGGCGTATTGATGACGGCGGTGAACGCGCGCTGGCGGTGGGGCTGACCAAAAACCGCGCCGGCGACAGCAAGGTGCGGATTGACGGCAGCGACGGGCATAAAGTGGCCGAGCTGGCGCAGCTGCTGCCGATGCAGCTGATTACGCCTGAGGGGTTTACATTGCTCAACGGCGGCCCCAAATACCGCAGAGCCTATATCGACTGGGGCTGTTTTCATGCTTATCCCGGTTTTTTTATCGCCTGGAGCAACCTGCGTCGCCTGCTGAAGCAGCGTAACGCGGCGCTGCGTCAGGCCTCACGCTACAGCCAGATTCGTCCGTGGGATCAGGAGCTGGTGCCGCTGGCCGCGCAGATCAGCGCCTGGCGCGCGGAGTACAGCGCGGCCATCGCCAGTGAGATCACCGCGACCTGCAGCCAGTTTTTGCCTGAGTTTGCCCTGTCATTCTCTTTCCAGCGCGGCTGGGATAAAGAGAGCGACTATGGCGATCTGCTGGAGCGCAATTTTGAGCGCGATCGCGCGCTTACCTACACCGCCAGCGGCCCGCACAAAGCGGATTTCCGCATTCGTGCTGAAGGGACGCCGGTAGAAGATTTACTCTCACGCGGACAGCTGAAGCTGCTGATGTGCGCCCTGCGTTTAGCGCAGGGTGAGTACCTGACGCGCAGCAGCGGACGTCGCTGTTTATACCTGATTGATGACTTCGCATCCGAGCTGGATGACACGCGCCGGCGACTGCTGGCTGAGCGGCTGAAAGCCACGCAGGCTCAGGTGTTTGTCAGCGCTATTGGCACAGAGCATGTAATCGATATGAGCGACGAAAAGGGCAAGATGTTCCGCGTGGAACAGGGTAAAATAGCGGTTCAACCTGAAGATTAAATGAGCGAGAAACGTTGATGTCGAATTCTTATGACTCCTCAAGTATCAAAGTCCTGAAAGGGCTTGATGCGGTACGCAAACGCCCGGGTATGTATATCGGCGATACGGATGACGGCACCGGTCTGCATCACATGGTATTCGAGGTCGTGGATAACGCCATCGACGAAGCGCTCGCCGGACACTGCAGTGACATCGTGGTCACTATCCACGCGGATAACTCCGTGTCGGTGCAGGATGACGGGCGCGGTATTCCAACCGGTATTCACCCGGAAGAGGGTGTCTCGGCGGCGGAAGTGATCATGACCGTTCTGCACGCCGGCGGTAAGTTTGATGACAACTCTTACAAAGTGTCGGGCGGCCTGCACGGCGTTGGCGTTTCCGTGGTTAATGCCCTGTCGCAGAAGCTGGAGCTGACCATTCGTCGCGACGGCAAAGTGCATCAGCAGACCTACGTGCACGGCGTGCCGCAGGCGCCGCTGGCGGTTACCGGCGATACCGAGACGACCGGTACGCGCGTACGCTTCTGGCCAAGCCACGAGACCTTTACCAACGTCACCGATTTTGAATATGAGATTCTTGCCAAACGCCTGCGTGAGCTGTCGTTCCTGAACTCCGGCGTCTCTATTCGCCTGCAGGATAAGCGTGATGACAAGAGCGATCACTACCACTATGAAGGCGGCATCAGGGCGTTTGTGGAGTATCTGAACCGCAACAAAAACCCGATTCACCCTAACGTATTCTATTTCTCTACCGAGAAAGATGGCATCGGTGTGGAAGTGGCGCTGCAGTGGAACGATGGTTTCCAGGAAAACATCTACTGCTTTACCAATAACATTCCGCAGCGCGACGGCGGGACGCATCTCGCCGGTTTCCGTGCGGCGATGACGCGCACGCTCAATGCCTATATGGATAAAGAGGGCTACAGCAAAAAAGCCAAAGTCAGCGCCACCGGTGACGATGCGCGTGAAGGCCTGATTGCCGTGGTTTCCGTGAAAGTGCCGGATCCGAAGTTCTCCTCGCAGACCAAAGATAAGCTGGTCTCCTCCGAAGTAAAATCGGCGGTAGAGCAGCAGATGAATGAGCTGCTGAGCGAATACCTGCTGGAAAACCCGGCGGATGCAAAAATTGTGGTAGGCAAAATCATCGATGCGGCGCGCGCGCGCGAAGCAGCACGCCGTGCGCGTGAGATGACCCGCCGCAAAGGCGCGCTGGATCTGGCCGGCCTGCCGGGCAAGCTGGCAGACTGTCAGGAGCGCGATCCGGCGCTCTCTGAAATCTACCTGGTGGAGGGTGACTCTGCAGGCGGATCGGCGAAGCAGGGGCGTAACCGTAAAAACCAGGCGATTCTGCCGCTGAAGGGTAAAATCCTCAACGTAGAGAAAGCGCGTTTCGATAAAATGCTCTCTTCGCAGGAAGTCGCCACGCTGATCACCGCGCTGGGCTGCGGTATCGGCCGCGATGAGTACAACCCGGATAAGCTGCGCTATCACAGCATCATTATCATGACCGATGCGGACGTCGATGGCTCACATATCCGTACGCTGCTGCTGACCTTCTTCTACCGTCAGATGCCGGAAATCATTGAGCGCGGCCACGTTTACATTGCGCAGCCGCCGCTGTTTAAAGTGAAAAAAGGCAAGCAGGAACAGTATATTAAAGACACCGACGCGATGGATCAGTATCAGATCGCCATCGCGCTGGACGGCGCTACGCTGCACACCAACGCCAGCGCACCGGCGCTGGGCGGTGAGCCGCTGGAGAGCCTGGTCGCGGAGTACAACAGTACGCAGAAGATGATCAAACGCATGGAGCGTCGCTTCCCGGCAGCCCTGCTTAATGCGCTGGTTTACCATCCAACGCTGGCAGGGCTGGATGATACCGCCGCCGTCAGCAGCTGGCTGGAGACGCTGGTGGCGTATCTTAACGAGCGTGAAGCACACGGCAGCACCTATGTGGCACAGGTACGCGAAAACCGTGAGCTGCAGCTGGCTGAGCCGGTACTGCGTGTGCGCACCCACGGTGTGGATACCGACTACCCGCTGGATAGCGAGTTTATCGGTGGCCCGGAGTATCGCAAAATCTGTACGCTGGGCGAGCAGCTGCGCGGCCTGATTGAAGAGGACGCCTATATCGAGCGTGGCGAACGTCGTCAGCCGGTTGCCAGCTTCGAGCAGGCGATTGAGTGGCTGGTGAAAGAGTCACGCCGCGGTCTCTCCATTCAGCGCTATAAAGGGCTGGGCGAGATGAACCCGGAGCAGCTGTGGGAAACCACCATGGATCCGGACAGCCGCCGTATGCTGCGCGTCACCATCAGGGATGCGATTGCTGCCGATCAGCTCTTCACCACGCTGATGGGCGATGCGGTGGAGCCGCGTCGCGCCTTTATCGAAGAGAACGCGCTGAAAGCCGCTAACATCGATATCTGATACGCTCTGACCCCTCCCGCCCGGGAGGGGTTTTTTATATCCGCAAAGTCCTTTCTCCTGCACCATCCGGCATCTCAACCACCAGGCTCAGCCTGCCGCCCACCGCATCTGCGATCCGCCGCGCCGATAAACTGGTCAATGAGAGCTGAATCGCGCTAGCATGAAAGTCAGACCCTGAATTAACCGAGGACGTTATGGCGATAAAACTGATTGCGATCGATATGGACGGCACGCTGCTGAATCCGCAGCACGAAATCACTCCGGCGGTAAAAACAGCGATTGGGCGCGCGCGCGACAAGGGCGTGTCGATTGTGCTGGCGACCGGCCGCCCGTTTGTCGGCGTTGAGCGCTATCTGATGGAGCTGGATCTGCGCCAGCCGGGTCAGTACTGCATCAGCAATAACGGTGCGCTGGCGCACAAGGCCGATAGCGGTGACGTGGTGGCTGAGAAAACGCTGAGCTTTGATGATTACCTCTATCTTGAGCAGCTGGCGCGCGAACTCGGCGTGCATTTTCAGGCGTTCGACAAATCGTCCCTCTATACCCCCAATAAAGACATCAGCGAATACACCATTCATGAAGCCAGCCTGACCGGTATTCCGGTGCGCTATCGTGCGGTTGAAGAGATGGATCCGGCGACGCGATTCCCGAAAATTATGATGATCGATAAGCCGGCGCTGCTGGATAAAGCGATTGCCAGGCTGCCAGCGCGCATGCAGGAGAGCTACACCGTCCTGAAAAGCGCGCCTTATTTTCTGGAGATCCTCAACCCGCTGGTGAACAAAGGCTATGGCGTGAAGATGCTGGCGGAAAAACTCGGCCTGCAGCAGTCAGAAGTGATGGCGATTGGCGATCAGGAGAACGATCTGGCGATGATTGAGTATGCCGGCATCGGCGTGGCGATGGGTAATGCCATCGACTCAGTGAAAAAGATCGCTCAGTTCGTGACTAAAACCAATATGGAAGATGGCGTTGCGCACGCTATCGAAGAGCTGGTGCTGTAACCCCAGCACGTTTATATGATTCCCGGCACGCTGCGGGAGCCCCGCAGATAATCCCCCTCACCGCGGTATCTCTGTGCCGGTTGTGGAAGGTCGTATGGCCTGCCGCACCGGCATCACCTCCTTCTCAGACCAGCCGCGCGCTTCAGGCTTCCTCATTGCCGTGGTTAAACGCTGACGCTGTGCGCGTCATGACGAGCCGGCAGGGCCTGCCGATCGGTAAAATCCGCATCGATTGTCTGTTTTGTGATCTGAATTGTAGTACGAGATACATATGTAGTACTACAATCGTCCGCAATGGCTCAGGCAGCCGTTAGGTTTCAAACCAGGAACGCAGTAATCTGACGGGCTGATGCCCTTCATATACCGGACTCCCATGACACAACAACAGCTGAGCAAAACAGAGCGCATTATCCATACGCTGGGTGAAGAGATTGTCGCCGGTAAGTATGTGCCGGGTGCGGCGCTGCCCGCAGAAGCAGAGCTGTGCGAACAATTCGGGACCTCACGCAACATCATCCGTGAGGTTTATCGTGCGCTGATCGCAAAGCGCCTGATGGAGATGAAGCGTTACCGCGGTGCGTTCGTGACCCCGCGCAATCAGTGGAATTATCTCGATAGCGATGTATTGCAGTGGGCGCTGGCGCACGATCAGGATCCGCGCCTGATTGCCGCCATGAACGAAGTGCGCGTGCTGGTTGAGCCGCAGATTGCGCGCTGGTCAGCCGAGCGGGCGACCTCAACCGATCTGGCCGCTATCGAACAGGCCTATAACGATATGGTGGCAAACCATCTCGATCGCGAAGCGTTTAACGACGCGGATATTCGCTATCACGAAGCGGTGATGGGCTCGGTACATAATCCGGTGCTGCAGCAGCTTAACGTCGCGATAAGCCAGCTCCAGAAAGCGGTGTTTGCGCAGACGTACATGGCGGACGCCGGCAATATGCCGCGCACATTAGCTGAACATAAAGCGCTGTACGACGCTATTCGTCATCAGGATAGTGACGCCGCGGAACGTGCAGCAAAAGCGATGATTGCCAGCTCCACGGCCCGACTGAGAGAGATTTTGTGACCAGCTATATCGCTATTGACTGGGGCTCAACGAATTTACGCGCCTGGCATTATCAGCAGGGCGTCTGCGTTGATGAACGCCGCTCCCCCGCCGGCATCACGCGCCTCGGCGGGCAGACGCCAGCGCAGGTCTTTGCCAGCGTCACCGCTGGCTGGCCTGTAGATGAGGTGCCGGTGATCATGGCCGGCATGGTCGGCAGCAATGCCGGCTGGCTGTCGGTCCCCTATCTGCCCTGTCCGGCCAGCCTGAATGCGCTGCACGCTCACCTGACGCGTGTGGAGCAAAAAGCATGGATTGTGCCGGGACTAAGCGTTGAACGTGATGATAACTACAACGTGATGCGCGGTGAAGAGACGCAGCTGCTGGGTGCGTTAACGCTGCAGCCGGTAGCGCTGTGTGTAATGCCCGGCACGCATGCCAAATGGGTTCAGCTGGAACAGGATCGGGTGCTGGACTTCCGTACGGTCATGACCGGTGAGTTGCACCATTTACTGCTGCAGCAGTCGCTGATTGGCGCCGGTCTGCCCGAACAGGAGACTTCTCAGACGGCATTTATGCAGGGGGTGGAAAGAGGGTGTCAGGATGCGTCTGTTATTGCCCGCCTGTTTGAAGTGCGCGCGGCGCATGTGCTGGGCGCCCGCGATCGCCGTCATGTCAGTGAGTTTCTTTCCGGCCTGTTAATCGGTCATGAAGTGGCGCTGATGACGCAGCGCATGGCTGCATCACCACAGCCGATCGCCATTATTGGCGGCCACACGCTGGCGCAGCGTTATCAGCAGGCGCTGACGTTTATTAACCGGGATTCAGTTACGCTGGAAGGCGATGTTGCATTCCAGCATGGAATGAGGAGTATTGCGAATGTCCTGGCCCACTAAACTGCCGCTGATTGCTATTCTGCGCGGCATAACACCGGATGAAGCTGAAGCGCACGTCGGTGCGCTCATTGAGGCTGGCTTTGATGCCATCGAAATTCCGCTGAATTCGCCCGACTGGGCGCAAAGCATCGGGGCGATGGTGGCAACGTTTGGCGATAGCGCGCTGATTGGCGCAGGAACGGTGCTGGAAACGGCACAGGTCGACAGGCTGGCCACGCTGAACAGCAGGCTGGTGGTCACGCCCAACACGGATGCGGACGTGATTCGCCAGGCGGTCGCGCAGGGCATGATTGTTGCAGCCGGCTGTGCTACCGCTTCAGAAGCCTTTACCGCTTTAAAGGCGGGGGCGCAGGCGCTGAAAATTTTCCCCTCTTCAGCCTTTGGCCCCGGCTATATCAAAGCGCTGAAAGCGGTCCTGCCGCCGGAAGTCCCGGTGTTTGCCGTTGGCGGCGTTACACCCGAAAATCTGCATGAATTTATGGCTGCAGGCTGCATCGGCGCCGGTCTGGGCAGCGATCTCTATCGCGCCGGCCAGCCGCTGTCACGCACGGCAGAGAAAGCCCGCGCATTTATTGCTGCTTACAAGGACGCTGTACAATGAAAATTACCCGACTCACGACGTATCGTCTGCCGCCGCGCTGGATGTTCCTGAAAATCGAAACCGACGAGGGCATCACCGGCTGGGGTGAACCGGTAATTGAAGGACGCGCCCGCAGCGTCGAAGCAGCGGTGCATGAGCTGTCAGAGTATCTGGTCGGGCAGGATCCGGCGCGCATCAATGACTTATGGCAGGTGATGTACCGCGGCGGCTTTTACCGCGGTGGTCCGATTCTGATGAGTGCCATTGCCGGCATCGATCAGGCGCTGTGGGATATCAAAGGCAAAGCGCTTGGCGTACCGGTATATCAGCTGCTGGGCGGTCTGGTACGCGACAGTATCAAAGCGTATAGCTGGGTAGGCGGCGACCGGCCGGCGGAGGTCATCGATGGCATTCAGAAACTGCGCGCCATCGGGTTTGATACCTTCAAGCTCAACGGCTGCGAAGAGATGGGTATCATCGATAACTCGCGCAAAGTCGACGCGGCGGTCAATACCGTGGCGCAAATCCGCGAAGCGTTCGGCAGCGAGATTGAGTTTGGCCTCGATTTCCACGGCCGCGTCAGCGCGCCGATGGCAAAAGTGCTGATTAAAGAGCTGGAGCCCTATCGTCCGCTGTTTATTGAAGAGCCGGTGCTGGCCGAGCAGGCGGAATACTATCCGCGCCTGGCTGCGCAGACTCACCTGCCGATCGCTGCCGGTGAGCGGATGTTCTCGCGGTTTGAGTTCAAACGCGTGCTGGAAGCGGGCGGGCTGGCCATTCTCCAGCCCGATCTGTCGCACGCTGGCGGCATCACCGAATGCTACAAAATTGCCGCCATGGCAGAGTCGTATGATGTTGCGCTGGCGCCGCACTGTCCGCTGGGCCCGATTGCGCTCGCGGCCTGTCTGCATGTCGACTTCGTATCGCGTAATGCGGTATTCCAGGAGCAGAGCATGGGTATTCACTACAATCAGGGTGCCGAACTGCTCGATTACGTTATTAATAAAGACGATTTTAAAATGGATGATGGCCACTTTTATCCGTCGAATAAACCAGGCCTTGGCGTGGAAATTAACGAAGAGCTGGTGATTGAGCGCAGTAAAAATGCGCCAGACTGGCGTAATCCGCTATGGCGCTTCCCGGACGGCTCTGTGGCTGAATGGTGATCGCTGCTCTGCGGGTGACTGATTAAAATAATCACCCTGCGTCAGGCCGGATTATTCAGGCTGTTGGAAATTTATAAATATTTTAAAAAAAGTGCCGGGTAAATAAGGCTCAGGCTACCCCTCAGCCTTACTGACGGCACGGTATATTTACCGCTACGGCGGATTACATCTGACTATCTTACCCTGCATTGTTTGCGGTGCGCCTTGTTGCGCCCTGCGGACAACATCATGACGGAGAAACACCATGGATCTCTCTGCTGTTCAGGCCAGACCAACGCGGCGGCGTTATATTACGCTGTTAATGATCTTTATTACCGTGGTTATTTGTTATGTGGATCGCGCTAATTTAGCGGTAGCCTCAGCTCATATTCAGGAGGAGTTTGGCATTACCAAAGCGGAAATGGGCTATGTTTTTTCCGC
The DNA here is from genome assembly GCF_002928325.1 of Pantoea sp. ICBG 1758. Taxonomy (NCBI): domain Bacteria; kingdom Pseudomonadati; phylum Pseudomonadota; class Gammaproteobacteria; order Enterobacterales; family Erwiniaceae; genus Pantoea; species Pantoea sp. ICBG 1758. Next base: position 138,473 of record NZ_POWL01000005.1, on the reverse strand, counting down.
CTTTGCCTGGCTATATACGCTCTGCCAGATCCCCGGAGGCTGGTTTCTCGATCGCGTGGGTTCGCGGCTGACCTATTTTATTGCCATCCTCGGCTGGTCGGTGGCGACATTATTTCAGGGATTTGCCACGGGCTTATTATCGCTGATTAGCTTACGTGCGGTTACCGGTGTATTTGAGGCGCCGGCATTCCCGACAAATAATCGCCTGGTAACCAGCTGGTTTCCGGAGCAGGAGCGTGCGTCTGCCGTTGGCTTCTACACCTCCGGACAGTTTGTCGGACTGGCATTCCTGACGCCGCTGCTGATCTGGATCCAGGAGCTGCTCAGCTGGCACTGGGTGTTTATCATTACCGGCGGAATTGGCATCGTCTGGTCGCTGGTGTGGATCAAAGTGTACCGGGCACCCAGACACAGCAAAGGGATCAATCAGGCCGAGCTGGACTATATTCGCGAAGGTGGCGCAATGGTTGACGGTGATGCGCCGTCAGAGAAAAAAGCACGCACCCGGCTTACAGCTGCCGACTGGAAACTGGTGTTCCACCGTAAACTGTGCGGCGTGTACCTTGGTCAGTTTGCGGTGACCTCAACGCTGTGGTTCTTCCTGACATGGTTCCCTAACTACCTGACCCAGGAAAAGCATATTGCCGCATTAACCGCCGGTTTCATGACAACCGTACCGTTTCTGGCCGCCTTTTTCGGCGTGATCCTGTCTGGTATCGTGGCCGACAGGCTGGTGCGCAGCGGACGCTCAATCGGCTTCGCACGCAAAACGCCGATCATCTGCGGTCTGCTGATCTCTACCTGCATCATGGGTGCTAACTACACCAATGATCCCGTGTGGATTATGGTGCTGATGGCGCTGGCGTTCTTCGGTAACGGTTTCGCCTCAATCACCTGGTCACTGGTATCATCGCTGGCACCGGTTCGTCTGATTGGTCTGACCGGCGGCATGTTCAACTTTATCGGCGGACTTGGCGGTATTACGGTTCCGCTGGTGGTCGGTTATCTGGCGCAGGATTATGGCTTTGCTCCGGCTCTGGTGTATATCTCCGCCGTGGCGCTGGTGGGCGCACTCTCCTATATTCTGCTGGTCGGCGACGTGAAACGCGTTGGCTGATCCGACGAGACGCGCATGGAAGCGCGCATCCCCGCAAAACTGCTGCGCCCCGGCAGGGAATCGCGTACCGTATCAGCATCGGTTATTTGTCAGAGCGTCCCATGTCAGAAAAACAGCTTACCTTTGCGCAGCGTCATCACCAGCTGACCAATATCAACGTCTGGACCGCCGACAGCCAGTGGCTGGCGTTTGATGTGCGCCCCTCCGGCGCCTCTTTTACCGGCCTGACCATTGAGCGGGTTAACGTCTTTACGGGCGCCGTTGAGCTTCTCTATCAGGCGCGCGACGGGGCTCACGTTGGGGTGGTGACCGTAAGCCCCGACCTGCCGCCGCGCTACGTCTTTATTCATGGCCCGGAACATCCTGATGCGCACTGGCATTACGATTTTCACCATCGCCGTGGCGTGATCGTGCAGAATGGCCATGCGGAGACGCTGGACGCCTGCGATATTACCGCGCCCTATACGCCGGGCGCGCTGCGCGGCGGATCGCATGTGCATGTCTTTAGCCCGGACGGCACCCGCCTCAGCTTTACTTACAACGATCATGTGATGCATGAGCGCGACAGCCGCGAGGACCTGCGCAACGTCGGCGTGGCCGTGCCGCTGCATCCGGTCTGTCCGGCTGAAAAACATCCGCGTGAGTATGATGGCAGCCACTACTGCGTGCTGATCAGCCAGACGCAGCGCGACCCGCAGCCCGGCAGCGATGCGATCGATCGCGCTTATGAAGAGTGCTGGATTGGCGATCGCGGCTATCAGAAAGCTGACGGCAGCTGGCAGCGCTGGGCTATCGCCTTTATCGGCGACACGCGCAGCGCCAGCGGGCAGAAGGTGCCGGAGGTGTTTATCGTGGATTTACCGGACGCGCTGGCTGATTACGCCCGTCCCGGCAGCTCGCCGCTGGAGGGCAGCGATACCCGGATGCCGGCACCGCCGGCAGGGGTGCAGCAGCGGCGGCTGACGCATACCCGGGGTCTGGCGCTGCAGCCGCGTCACTGGCTGCGCGCGGCGCCAGACGGCAGCGCGATTGCCTTTCTGCTGGCCGATGAGCAGGACATTATTCAGTTCTGGAGCGTGTCGCCCAACGGCGGTGAGCCGCGGCAGATCACCCGGCTCAGCAGCAGTATCCAGTCTGCGTTCAGCTGGCATCCGCAGGGTGATGCCGTCGCCTTTATCTGTGCCGACCGCGTAATGCGCTGCGAAATGGCAGACGGTCGCTGTACGCCACTGACGCCGGTCACTGCCGCCGCGCTGAGCGGCGACGCAGTGGTCTGGTCGCCGGACGGAAAACAGATCGCCTATATGCGTGAAGTGGAGGGCTGGCGCCAGCTGTTCTGCGTCAGTGCGACGCCGGCATCGCGGCAGCCGTAGCGAGGCTCGCCTGGGTATTGGCCTCTCTTTCACTTTGCAGCACGCGTTCGCGCGGTGAGGAGCTGCGTTTGTCCTCACCGGCGTGGAAGTAGTCCCACGGCAGCAGCAGCGTATCCAGCACGGCAGAGAAGGGCAGATCGATCAGCGCCAGCGGCTTCAGCACCCAGCCCGTGTCATCATCAGTCAGCATTTTGGCACTGGCGCGGGTGCCAGGATAGTAACCCTGACTGCCGCCGGAGTGCGACATCATGCTGGAGCAGCCGGAGGTGGTTATCACACAGCACACCAGCAGGCCGGTCAGCGGAAAACGTTTTATCATCTTCATTGTCATCATCCCTTCAGTCATGGCTGCATCCCTGGCAGCAATATGTCACCTGACGTTATCAGCGCTCTCTGGCTCTGTTTTCAGTGCAGGTGCAGGGTTTCCTGAGTGTATGTCATCTCACCGGTTTTGCTGCAAAAAAATCACGCCGGTGGCCCTTGAAAAGATCGCTACCATACCCATTTTCACATTACGGCCGTATGACTGTTGCCGCATGGGACAGTGCCAGGCCGGACAACCTGTCCATAGTGGAAGGTTGCCAAAACTTGCTGATTATCAGGAGTCTTATTATGCGTAACTTTGATCTCTCTCCACTTTATCGTTCTTCCATCGGTTTCGATCGTCTGTTTAATCTGCTGGAAACCAATCAGAACCAGGCGAACGGAGGCTACCCTCCTTACAATGTCGAACTGGTGGATGAAAACCACTACCGCATTACGATTGCGGTAGCAGGCTTTGCCCAGAATGAGCTGGATATCACCGCCCACGACAATATGCTGGTGGTACGCGGCGCGCACCCTGAAGAGCAGCCGGAGCGCAAATATCTTTATCAGGGCATCGCCGAGCGCAATTTTGAGCGTAAATTCCAGCTGGCCGATCACATCGTGGTGCGCGATGCGCGTCTCGAACTCGGTCTGCTGAGCATCGATCTGGAGCGCATCGTTCCTGAAGAGGCGAAACCGCGCCGGATTGAAATTCTGAAATAAGGCCATCACATAAGCCTTAAGCGCCGCAGCAATGCGGCGTTTTTTTTTTGATCAGATTCAGGCGCGGGAGAGCAGCCGCTGGCTCAGCAGGCCGCCAAAGACATTGATCAGCAGACCGGCAACGATCACCGCTGCGCCCAGCAGCTCCTGCGCGGTCAGTGCTTCATCCAGCACAACGGCCGCGCTGATAATCCCCACCACCGGCACCAGCAGCGTCAGCGGCGCGACGCGCCAGGTTTCATAGCGGCTCAGCAGCCGGCCCCAGATGCCATAACCGATGATAGTAGCGATGAAAGCCAGATAGATCAGCGCCAGAATAGTCTGCAGTGAAATGCCCTGCAGGCTGTGCACGATGAGCGCGCTGCCTTCAAACCACCAGGAGCAGATGAAAAAGGGAATAACCGGCACCAGCGCGCTCCACACCACCAGCGACATCACCGGTACGCGGTGATTGCGCAGAATGATTTTATTGGTGATATTGCCCAGCCCCCAGGAGGCCGCCGCCGCCAGCGTCAGCAGCATGGTTGTCAGGGTAATGCCGCCTACCGTCTGGCCCGCCATACCGGCGCTGGCGAGCAGATACATCCCCAGGGTCGCAATCACGATGCCGGTAATATGATTCCAGCGCAGCTTCTCAGCCAGCAGCAGCGCGCCCAGCAGCAGCGTGAAGAACGCCTGCGCCTGCAGCACCAGCGACGCTACCCCGGCGGGCATGCCAAGCTTGATGGCTAAAAACAGGAAGGCAAACTGCCCGAAGCTGATCGTCATGCCATAGATGACCAGCCAGCGCAGCGGAATAGCCGGACGCTTTACAAACAGCAGGGCCGGAAACGCCACCAGGGCAAAACGCAGTCCCGCCAGCAGAAAAGGCGGCATGCCCTGCAGCCCGAGTTTGATCACCACAAAATTGACGCCCCACGCCACAACGACGCACAGCGCTAACAGCATATCTTTCACGGACATAAGGGCTTCCTGTTCTCAGGCTGTAGCCGGTTTCGGGCGGTTAAATCTGGTTCCCGTCTGCGGGGCAGGTGACGCTTTCGGCCTCGCGGAGCGCGCGCTCCAGCTCCTCCGCCAGGATCCGGACTGCTTGCTCAATTTTTGCCGCTTCCGGTACGTAGTTCATGCGCATGCACTGATGCGTATGCGGCCACGCCTGCTCCAGCCCCGGGAAGAAGAAGTGGCCCGGCACCATCAGCACGCCGCGCGCTTTGAGACGCTGATAGAGCACTTCAGTGGTGATGGGCAGATCGCGAAACCAGAGCCAGAGGAAAATTGCCCCCTCCGGCTTGTGGATCAGACAGCGATCTTCCGGCAGGTAGCGACGCAGGATCGCCAGCGTTTCCGCCACTTTAGCCTGATAAAATGGCCGGATAACCTCATCAGAGAGGCGCAGCAGATCGCCGCGTACAATCATTTCGTTTGCCAGCGCCGGGCCAATGCTGCCGGGCGCCAGGCTGATAATACCGTTCATATTACCCAGCGCGCTGATGGTGCTTTCATCGGCAATAATGATGCCGCAGCGTGCGCCAGGCAGGCCGAGCTTGGAGAGGCTCATGCAGAGAATGGTGTTGGGATTCCACAGCGGGCGCGCTTCGCTGAAAATGATACCGGGGAAGGGCACGCCGTAGGCGTTGTCGATCAACAGCGGCACGCCGTGCTGCTGTGCCAGCGCATCCAGCTGCAACAGCTCATCGTCAGTGACCACATTGCCGGTCGGATTGGTCGGGCGCGAAACGCAAATCAGCCCGATATCCTCATGCAGCGGCAGATGGTCGAAATCGACATGATATTTAAACTGCCCTTCTGGCAGCAGCTCGATGGTGGGCTTCGCTGAAACAAACAGCCCCTCTTCGAGGCCGGCGTCAGCGTAACCGAGATATTCCGGCGCCAGCGGAAACAGCACGCGCTTTTTACTGCCGTCGGCGCGGTGTCCGGCAAACAGATTAAACAGATAGAAAAACGCGCTCTGGCTGCCGTTGGTCAGCGCAATATTTTGCGCCGTGACAGGCCAGCCAAACTGCTCGCGCAGCAGGGTGGCAAGCGATGCCAGCAGCTGCGCCTTGCCGCGTGGCCCGTCATAGTTGCACAGCGCCTCGCTCAGCGTGCCATCTTTATGCATCTGCAGCAGCAGCTGGTCAAAATAATCGTTCATTGCCGGGATCTGTGCCGGGTTACCGCCGCCCAGCATGATGGTGCCGGGTGTGCGCAGTCCCTCTCCCATATCTTCCATCAGACGGGAGATACCGGTGGGTTGCGTAAATTTGTCGCCGAACTGAGAAAAGGACATAGGAAGTAAAAATTTTGTGAAAGCGAATGGAGAAAACCACCATAACGCCCGCCTGCGGCGGGCGCAATGGCTAAAGCGGTCCTGTCAGCGCAGAACCTGCGGGTTAACGCAGTTTTTATCCGGTGTACCGGTCAGCGCGGCAATCAGATTTTCAACCGCATCACGGGCCATGCCGTAGCGCGTCTCGTGCGTGGCTGAACCAATATGCGGCAGCGCCACCACGTTTGGCAGGGTAAGGATCTCTGCCTCAGTGGGAACGGGTTCTACCTCAAAAACGTCCAGTCCGGCAGCCAGCAGGGTGCCCGCTTTCAGCGCTGCCGTCAGCGCCTGCTCATCCACCACCGGGCCGCGACCCGCGTTGATCAGAATTGCGCCGGGCTTCATCAGCTGCAGCTGCGCGGCACCAATCATATGGTGCGTCTGTTCGGTGAGCGGCAGACTGATGCAGACAAAATCGCTCTCTTTCAGCAGCGTCTCCAGATCGCAGGCGCGGGCCTGAAAGCGGTTCTCCGCTTCTTCATGCTGACGACGGGCGTTATAGAGAATATTCATACCAAAACCGAAATGGGCGCGCTGCGCCAGCGCCAGGCCAATACGGCCCATGCCTAAAATCCCCATGGTTTTGTGGTGAACGTCGGTGCCAAACAGATCCGGACCGATGCTCTTTTTCCAGTTGCCTTCTTTAACCCATTTATCCAGCTCGGCCACGCGGCGTGCGGTGCTCAGTACCAGCGCCATCATGGTATCCGCTACGGTCTCGGTCAGGACCGTCGGGGTGTGCATCAGCAGCACCTTGCGCTGATTCAGCGCGTCAACGTTAAAGTTGTCATAGCCGACGGAGACGGTGGAGCAGGCGCGCAGCGCCGGCATCTGCGACAGCAGTGCGTCATCGACTTTGCCGCCGGAACCGATAATACCTTCTGCCTGCGCAAACGCGTCCGCATGCTGGCGCACCGTTTCCGGTGAAACATCTTTTACTTCGGTAACGTGAAAATGCGTATCGAGCTGGCGGCGCAGATCGTCAGGCAGGCTTTTGTAGAGGATCACAGCAGGTTTCATGAATCGCTTCCTGTAGAAATAGGTGACGGGCGACAGGTGCCGCCCGGAGAAGTCATCTCTTACGCTTTCAGGCGTGCTTCGCCCCGTGAATCGGCGGCGTTTTGTTTGCGGCAGGCTTGACGATCAGCGTCAGCCAGACCGAAACCAGCAGGGCTGAACCCATGAAGATATAAGATGCGGCCGGGCTGCCGGTTGCTCCATTAAGATAGCCGACAATCCATGAACCGATAAAGGAACCCAGCGCACCCATGCTGTTAATCAGCGCCATGGCACCACCCGAAACGTTGCGCGGCAGCATTTCCGGAATGATGGCAAAGAACGGACCATAAGGGGCATACATCGCTCCGCCGGCAATCACCAGCAGCGCATAGGAGAGCCAGAAATTGCCCGGACCTACCAGATAAGAGCCAAGGAACGCCAGTGCGCCAATCAGCAGCAGCGGCCAGACAAACAGTTTCCGGTTCTGCGTTTTATCAGACGCCCACGACACCACCACCATGGCGATAGTAGCGACCAGATAAGGCACCGCTGAGAGCCAGCCCGCTTCCACCATACCCATCTGCGTGCCGTTACGCAGAATGGAAGGCAGCCACAGCACAAAGCCGTATACGCCAATACTCCAGGCAAAATACTGCATGCAAAGGATGATGACGTTGCGATTGCGAAACGCTTCGCTGTAGTTCCGCACCGCTTTGATATTTTCCTGCTCTTTCTGCAGCTGCGCCTGCAGCGCGGCTTTTTCCTCATCGCTCATCCATTTTGCCTGCGCCGGTTTATCCTGCACCAGGAACCACCAGGCGATAGCCCAGATCACCGCCGGAAAACCTTCGATGATGAACATCTCACGCCAGCCAAAGGCGTTAATCAGATAGCCGGACACCACCGACATCCACAGTACGGTGACCGGGTTGCCGAGGATCAGAAAGGTATTGGCGCGCGAACGCTCCGACTTGGTAAACCAGTTACTGATGTAGATCAGCATCGCGGGCATCACGGCCGCTTCCACCACGCCGAGGATAAAGCGGATCGCTGCCAGCATCGGAATATTGCTGACGATCCCGGTCAGCGAAGCGCAGCCGCCCCACAGGATCAGGCACCAGAAAATCAGTTTTTTTACGCTGCGGCGCTCGGCATAGATAGCACCGGGGATTTGAAAGAAGAAGTAGCCGAGAAAAAACAGCGCGCCCAGCAGCGATGACATCCCTTTGGTAATGCCGAGATCGTCATTAATGCCTGCGGCAGAGGCGAAGCTGAAGTTCGCCCGGTCCAGATACGCCAGACTGTAGGTGATAAACACGATGGGCATGATATACCACCAGCGTTTTGGCGCGATTGTCTGCGATTTCATGCGTGACTCCTCTGGTTGAGGCGGGCACATTCCGTGGATGCGCCTCAGAATAATAGTGTTGTAGGGTAAGTAGTATCGTGCCGGCGCAGTAACTCAGTAATCACCCAGCGCCGCGCGGGTGGGTAAGCCTTCACTGTCTCCCGCTACCTGAATAGCGAGCGATCCGATCTTATTGCCGCGCAGAATCGCCTGCGGCAGCGTTTTATCTTCCAGCAGGGCGCTGATCAGGCCCACGGCAAAGCCGTCGCCTGCGCCCACGGTATCCACCACGTTGTCGACCAGCACCGGGGCGACCACGCCTTTTTCTCCCTGTGCCGTTTTATACCAGGCACCGTCGCAGCCGGTTTTAATCACCACCGCTTTGACGCCCTTATCGAGGTAGAAATCAGCAATCGCTTCCGGCTGGCGATAGCCGGTCAGGATATAGCCCTCTTTTTCACCCGGCAGCACCCAGTCGGCATACTCTGCCAGCGCATTAAGCTGCTGGCGCATCTCTGCTTCGCTGCGCCACAGCACCGGACGCAGATTGGGATCGAAAGAGATACTTTTGCCCTGCGCCCGCATTGTCTGTGCCGCATAGTGCAGCAGCGCCAGCGATGAATCAGAAAGCGCAGCGGCCACGCCGCTCAGATGAAGATGGCGCGCGCTGCCAAAATAGTCCGGATTAAAATCGTCCGGCGAGAGGTGGCTTGCCGCCGATCCTTTGCGGAAATATTCCACTTCCGGATCGGAGCCGTCGTCGACGCGCGCTTTCAGCTGAAAGCCGGTACGGTAGCGGGCATCCGTGGTCACACAGCGGTGATCAACGCTCTCTTTTGCCAGCTGCTGCAGCGTGAAGCGCCCGAAGCTGTCATCCCCGACGCGGCTGACCCAGCCAACCTGCAGGCCAAGACGCGCCAGACCGATGGCAACGTTCAGTTCGGCGCCGGCAATACGCTTGATAAAGCGCTCTGCCGCCGCAAGGTCGCCGGTTTGCTGCGCGATAAACATCGCCATCGCTTCGCCAATGGTGACGACATCAAGTTGAGAAGGTTGTGTCATGGCAGGCTCCTTAGGCGGCACGCAGCAGGTCAACATAGTGGCGGGTTACCGCCAGCAGATCGCCGCCTTCCAGCGGGAACTCAATACCGCGCGGTGCATCTGCGGGCAGGGCGTGCAGCAGCGTGCGCCAGCTCTCATCCGCATCATCAAGGGCGATCGCCCGGAACGTGTCGCGATGCGCAACGGCCGCTTTAACGTGCACATAGCTGACGTAGCGGCTGAGCTGATGAGCAGCCTGCAGCGCATCCTCGCCGGTCCAGAGCCAGTTCCCCATATCGAACGTCATATCCAGCGGCAGGGCGGCGTCGCAGGCGTGGTGAAAAAAGCGCAGCATGGGCGCCAGCGTACTGTCAGCGGTCTGATCGTTCTCAATCACCAGCGTCACGGATGTTGACGCCAGAATCTCTACCAGCTGCCGGTCAGCCAGCTGAACAAAGTGGCCAATAGCGAGTTTCAGCCGCTGCGCGCCGAGCTGCTCCGCTTCATGGAAAAACTGTGCCAGCCGTGGATTGAGTGCGCCATCTGCCAGCCACAGCGATTCCGGAACGGAGTAGCTGACCTGCAGCGACTGCTCACGCGCCGTCTGGCCCAGCTCCGGCAACTGCTGCAGCTCAATGTCGCTGAACAGCTCGCGGCGAATCTCAACGCCGTCAGCGCCGGCCGCTTTGATCAGCGGCAGCAGGCGGCTCTGCCCGCCAAGCTCGGCAATTTTATGCGCGCCGTAGGCGGCGGTCACTACAATAATTTCTGGTCTCATCACGTCTCTCCGGGCACCAAACTGCCTCCCAATCGTTGAGAAAACGTTAGATGGAACCGGTTCCAAAGGAAAGACGCAGACTGCGGATTTATGATCCTGCTCACGAAGTCAGCATCAGGTTCCGGTATCAGCGCAGCGGCTGGCTCGACCCGCGCACGATCAGCTCGCCGGAAAACACCTGATCCCGTATCGGTGCATCGCTGCCGTCAATACGGGTGATCACCTGCTCCAGCGCCGCATAGCCAATCTGCCAGGTGGGCTGACGCAGCGTGGTAATGCCGACGCCGGCCAGCGCCGCCCATTCCAGTTCATCAAACCCCAGCAGGCCAATATCTTTACCCCAGACCAGCTCCAGGCGCTGGAGCGCCCGTGCCACCTGCAGCGTCAGGGCACCGTTGGCAGCTACCACGGCAACGCGTCTGCCGGCATGCCGCTGATAAAAGTCCAGCAGCGCCCGATCCAGAGGTTCTGGCTGGTGCAGCGGCACTTCCGCATTCTCTGCGATGGCGTCCGGCGCGGCACCTGCGGTGGCAAAAAAGGCGCGCAGGCGTTCGCGGCGGGTATTGACGCTGCCCAGCGGCTCGCTGAGAAACAGCAGGGCGTTATAGCCATTATCCAGCAGATGACGCGTGGCGTTGCAGGCTGCTTCCTGGTTATTCAGCCCGACAACATCGCAGGCGAACTCAGGAATTTTACGGTCGATCAATACCATTGGCAGCATTGACTGCTGCAGCCGGTTGAGTACCACTTCATGCATACCGACCGCGTTAACCACGATGCCCTCAACCTGATAGCTGCTCAGCAGCTGCAGATAGTGCTGCTCCAGATCGACCTCATTGTTGGTGTTACACATCAGCAGCGTAAATCCGCGGGCGCGGCAGGCTGCTTCAATGCCGCTCAGCACATCCACGGAATAGGGATTGGTGATATCTGCAATGATCAGGCCAATTAATCGCGTACGGCCACGCTTCAGGCCGCGGGCCATCTGGCTGGGACGATAATTCAGCGCGTCAATCGCCTGCTCAATACGGGTTTTCAGATCGGGCGAAAGGAGATGTTCTTCCCCGTTCAGATAGCGGGAAACACTGGTTTTACCGGTATTTGCCGTGCGGGCAACATCGCTGATTGTGGCGCGTGGCGGCCTGGTTTTCATTGCATATTCCTGAAAAGTTAAATCAGGCGAAGACTATCACAGCACGCGCGGCGCGCCATCATCAGGCGTCAGCGGCCAGGCGCAAAACCGGCTGCCAGAGTGTCTGCAGCTCGGTGACCGGCCTGTCTGCCAGCAGCTGCAGCACCATCTCCGCCACACATTCGCCGATGCGCTGCTGAGAGATCTGCAGGATCACATTAACCGGATGGTCGATAATCGAGTCATGGGGCAGACCGTCATAGACGTAGAGCGCGATCGCACGCGCACCGGAGAGCCGCTGCTGCTGCTGGAGCGCAATGGCTGCACCCTCGCCGAGCGTGCTGCAGTCGGTAATAATGGCCTGCGGCGGCGCAGGGTGACGCAGCCAGGCGAGCGTCTGCTGCAGTCCGGCACGGCGGGTAGGCGGCAGTGCCGCAACAAATTCTGCAGGCTGTGCGGCATCCCGCAGCGTATCGAGAAAGCCGCGGCGGCGATCGAGGATATAGGTGCCCGGCTCATCGGTACCGAGCCAGGCAAGCCGCGTCAACCCCTGCTGCAGGGCGTGCCGCGCCGCCAGCTGCGCCCCCGCGTAGTTATCGTAGTCAAACCAGGCGTAGGGCTGCGGCAGCTTGCTGCGGCCGAGGGTAAGGAAGCGAAAGCCTTTCTGCTGCAGGCGCTCCAGGCGGGCGTCGTGCGGAGTGGTATGGGTAACGATCAGCGCATCGAGTGCGCCGCTGCGCAGCATGCGCAATAAATTGCGCTGCTGATCGCGCGGTTTATCCGGCAGCAACAGCAGGTCGATATCCTGACGCGCCAGGCACCGATCCAGCGTCAGCAGCATTTCACTGTAGTAGCTGTCGTTAAGCGAGGCGGTACTGACGGGTAATACCAGCCCGACGGCGTTTGCCCGGCCGGTTTTCAGACGGCGTGCCGCAATGTTTGGCCGATAACCGCGACGGCGTGCTTCATCCTGAATGCGTTGCCGGGTTGATTCCGCCACGTCGTCGTAGCCGTTCAGCGCGCGACTGACGGTGGTAACAGAGAGGCCAAGGGCGGCAGCGATCGCTTTGAGTGACATGGGCGTATCCGACCGGTTGAGTTTTTGTCACGCTGGTATAAGCCAGTGTAGTCTTCAGAGAGCGGGGGCAGTATATACTGTTTTCTGGAATGGTTTCCAGTTATTTCCGGAAAGGGTCAGAAAACCGGCCTGCGGGTGCAGGCCGGCAGGCTGTTTAGTTCAGCGGACTGAGGGTGATCTCAACGCGACGGTTCTGCGCTTTGCCCTCTTCAGTGCTGTTGCTGGCAACCGGGTTGTCCGGTCCCATGCCCTGCGTGCGCAGGCGATTCTGCGCTACGCCCTGAAGCACCAGTGCGCTGGCCACGCTTTCGGCACGCTGCTGCGACAGACGCATATTCAGCGCGCGTGAACCGGTGCTGTCGGTAAAGCCGACAACGTTAACGGCGGTTTTTGGATACTCTTTCAGCACCATAGCCACGCCGCTCAGGGTGTTGGCGCCGGCCGTTTTCAGCGTTGCGCTGCTGGAGTCAAAGGTGACATTGTTTGGCATATTCAGAACAATGTTGTCGCCCTGACGGGTTACGCTGACGCCCGTACCGCGCATTTTGTCGCGCAGTTTCGCTTCCTGAACATCCATGTAATACCCCACGCCGCCGCCCAGCGCCGCACCGGATGCCGCGCCAATCAGCGCGCCCTTTTTACGATCTTTTTTAGAGGAGGAGAGCACGCCTACTCCGGCACCGACCACGGCACCCAGACCTGCACCAATTCCGGACTTACCCGCCTGCGATTCGCCGGTATAAGGATTGGTAGTACAACCCGACAGCGCAAGGCTGCCGCTTACAAACAAGGCCAGCGTCAGAGCACGCTTTTTCATCATCAGTCCCTCAATATACTTATGGGTAACACTCCCGGAAGGCCACTATTATGCCGTTCAAAGATGGGGAAATTCGTGAGGCCGAATCTGAAAATGTAAATTTTTGCGTTAAAGATTATCGGGATGGCGGAAACAGGTGGTTTGATGATCGTTAATCAGCCCGCAGGCCTGCATAAATGCGTGGCATATTGTCGGGCCGATAAATTTGAAGCCGCGCTGCTTCAGGGCCTTAGAGAGCGCCATAGCCGGTTCAGAAGTGACCGGTGCCTGCCGGTAATCGGCATAATGGTGCAAAACGGGACGATCGTTCACAAATGACCAGATAAAGCGGGAAAAATCGTCGCCTGCTGCTTCCAGCGCCAGCAGGGCGCGTGCGTTCTGCACAATCGCTTCCAGCTTGCCGCGATGGCGGATCACTCCGCTATCCTGCATCAGACGGCTGATATCCGCTTCGTCCATTCGCGCGACGGTGGCCGGATCGAAATCATGAAACGCCCGGCGGTAATTTTCGCGCTTTTTCAGCACGGTGATCCAGGAGAGACCCGCCTGCTGCCCTTCAAGGCAGAGCATCTCAAACAGGGCGCGCCTTTCTCTTTGCGCAACCCCCCATTCACGGTCGTGATAACGCACGTAAAGAGGATCTGCGGTTACCCAGCCACATCGCTGCATGCTCTGCTCCCTGTTTCTGCTACGAACGTTCAGCGGCAAGGCTGAAAACCGGCACCAAATGAGAAGCGCGATAAGTCGGGTGAAATATACTAAGCACGCTAATTATTTTATCATTTGGTTACATTATAATGCGTGAACATATTACTCTTATTAGCCGCGAGATGGCGGCCTTTCTCATCAGTGGATTGCTTCTGGTTTTCTGTATGGCGATGGTATATATCGACGTCGCCTGGATGCACAACGCATTACACGAAACGTCGTTTACTGAAATCACGCAGGCCGTGATGCTGACTCTGCTTGCTGCGCTGTTCTTCCGCGCCGCGTCGCAGCGACCTGAGCAGCGCAGCGCGCTGATTCTGGTGGGTGGATTCTACAGTTGCATGCTGATACGCGAACTCGATTATCTGTTTGATCTTATCCGGCACGGTGCCTGGCTCTGGTTTGCGCTCGCGACCACCGCCGCGTCACTGGCGCTGGCGCTGCGTACCCCGGCGCAGATCCTGCCTGGTCTCGCTGCGCTGCTGCAGCACCGCAGCTGGCAGATGATGGCCGCAGGCTTACTGGCCATACTGGTGTTTTCCCGGCTATTCGGTATGCATCAGCTCTGGCAGCAGCTGATGATGGAGGGGTATAACCGGGTCGTGAAGAATATGGCCGAAGAGGGCTGCGAACTCTTTGGTTACACTCTCTGCCTTATCGCATCGCTGCGTTATCTGTGGCAGACGCATACGGCGCAGGCGTCTCTGCCCCGCGATAGCGTCTCGCCTGTGCTGAGCCACGCTGCACGCTGATTCCTGCCTTTTATGACGATCCCCGGTGCTAAAACAGGTACACTGTCTCTCTGGCGCCGGGTTATCTGGCGCCCCGAAATGCTCAACGTCAGGTCTCTTCATGTCCGTAAAAATCTTATCTTCAACGCTGGCCGGGCTGGACAGCTTCTGCCGCGATCCGCTTGCCGCACTGCACCAGGCCGATAACGGTACGCTGGCCGTGCTGCAGGATAACGTGCCCGCTTTTTATGCGCTGACGCCGCAGCGCCTGGCAGCGCTGCTGGCGCTGGAGGCGGCAGCCCGGCAGCCCAGCGATGTCGCGCTGGATGACACTCTTTTTCAGCCGGATAGCGCCGCGCTGGCTATCCCGGCGGGTAAGTTTGCCATGTATCAGGGCTGGCAGCCCGACAGCGACTTTCAGCGTCAGGCCGCCATATGGGGCGTGGCGCTCAGCGAGCCGGTGACGCCCGCTGAGCTGGCTACCTTTGTAGCTTACTGGCAGGCAGAAGGGCGGCCGTTTCATCATGTGCAGTGGCAGCAGAAGCTGGCGCGCAGCGTGCAGATGCATCGTGCCGGCAATGGGGGCCAGCCAAAGCGCGATATTACGCGTATCGACAATACTGATTACGATATTCCCGATGGTTTCCGAGGTGAGTAATGAAAACGCCAACCGATCTTTTCAATCGCCTGAAAAAAATCATGCCGAAAGAGGTGCAGCCAAAATTCAAAAATGGCGCTGAGCTGCTGGCGTGGAATCAGGAGCAGGGCCGTCTGCGCTCAGAAGCGATAGTGCGTGAGAACCGCGCCATGAAGATGCAGCGCATCATGGGCCGCTCCGGTATTCGCGAACTGCATATGAACTGCTCTTTTGACAACTATCGCGTAGAGAATGACGGGCAGCGCAAAGCGCTGGCGCTGGCGCGCGAGTACGCGGCCGGATTTGAGAACAGTATTGCCAGCTTTGTGTTTACCGGCCGTCCCGGCACCGGAAAGAATCATCTGGCGGCGGCGATCGGGAATGATCTGATCATTCGCGGCAGGAGCGTCCTGATTGTGACGGTGGCCGATTTGATGTCCAGCATGAAGGGTACGTTCAGCGGCGGCAGCGATATCACGGAAGAGCGGCTGCTGCAGGATCTTACGCAGGTTGATCTGCTGGTGATCGATGAGATCGGCATGCAGAGTGAATCGCGCTACGAAAAAGTGATTATTAATCAGATTGTCGATCGGCGCTCCTCTTCAAAACGCCCTACCGGCATGCTCTCTAATCTTGACCCGGCAGGAATGAACAGCCTGCTGGGCGAGCGCGTAATGGACCGGATGCGGCTGGGAAACAGCCTGTGGGTACGCTTCGACTGGGAGAGCTACCGCAGCCGCGTGCGCGGTGATGAATATTGATAGCTGAAACGGGTAAACTGCGCGGCCGCCTGCGCGCCCGGGTGATGCCGGGCTGCTAAACTGAACCGTATCTCATCCTCAGGTGAAGGCGCCATGAAAGCAGCCGGTAAAGGACCAGCGGTACTTCGACTGAATAATCTGAAGCGGGTCATGGCGCAGCTGCGCTCCGCCCGCATCACCTCCCGTCAGGACATCGCCCGGGCGCTGGATCTGAGCAAAAACACGGTTTCACTGATTATCGACGACCTGCTGGCGCAGGGGCTGGTGCGCGAGCTGGGGCCGGTCAGCGTGACGGCGGCAGGACGGCCCAAAATTGAGATCGCCCTGCGGCCGGAAAAACTGAAAAGCGCTGGCATCATGGTAGCGCGACAGACGATCCACTGGCAGGTACGCGACTACTTCTCACAGGTTATTGCGGAACAGACGTGGCGCACCGAAACGGCCGCCCCGGAGCGGCTGCTGAAGGAGCTGGCTGAAGTGTGTCAGACATTATGCGCCGCGCATCCGGAGCTGACAGGGATTGCGATTGGTCTGCCGGGCATTATCGATTCACAGCGCGGCTTTGTGCACTTCTCTGCGCCGCTTGGCTGGGAGAACGTGGCGGTGCTGGCACCGCTGCAACGCTGCGTCAGCCTGCCGCTGCTGGTGCTCAACAACGTCAAGGCAGCCGCGCTGCTCTCTGTACAGCAGCTGCAGCTCAGTAAGGCGCAGAGCCATTTTTATCTGCGTATTGCGGAGGGCGTGGGCGGCGCGCTGATCGATCGCGGCGCGCTGTTTACCGGCAGCAGCTGGACCGCCGGTGAAATCGGCCATCTGCGGATGCAGCGCGAGGGGCAGCTTTGCAGCTGCGGCCGCCGGGGGTGCCTGGAGACGCTGATCGGTCAGCCCGCCATTCAGCAGCAGCTGAGCAAACGCAAGCCGGGCCTGCGCTGGCAGCAGGGTGAGAGTGAACCTTCACTGTTTAATCCGCTGATGAGCGAAGCGGGCGAGCATCTTGGTTTTGCGCTGAGTCAGGTCATGCAGCTGGTTAACCCGGCCTGTATCATTATTGACGCGCCGTGGAACAGCTCAGCTGTTTTCAGGGAGGCGGTACAGCAGACGATGCAGGCCAGTACGCTGGCGTTCACCCACGCGCATACGACGCTGCATTTTCTGGCGCAGCGCCTTGAGCCGGCCCAGGGTCTGGCTCTGGCGGTTATTGCGCAGTATGAGCAGGCAGATTATTAACGCCGTGCACCCTTCTTTTTACCTCATCGCAGGTCAGGCCACCCGCAGGTGGCCTGCTGGCTGATTCAGTCGCGGGCAGCAGCCGGTGGTACGATGGAAGGCGGTGTATGATGCGCCCGTTTCAGGAAGCGGCTCTCCAGCAGGGTCCATGAGGTCCACGCCAGCGCCAGAGTGATGACGATAGTCAGCAGCAGGCCAGCAAAGGCGTTGGCGCTGAACACGCCGAAGTGCTGCAGTACCTGAATAATCGGCCAGTGATAAAGGTACATGCCATAAGAAAGATCGCCAAACTGGCTGATTTTTATCTCACGACACAGGCTGGTACAGCAGAAAATCACCACTGAAGAGAACGCGACCGGCTCAATAAGAAACGCATACTCGCTGCGTTTGCACAGCAGCCATGCCGCCATCGACACCAGCGTAATCAGCTTCAGCCGATCAAAAGCGGGCTTGTGTATCGCCAGCAGGCTGCCAAAGAAAAAGTACGAGGAGAGGGCGACAAACTGCTTCGCCAGCGTATCGGCTTTGGGGCCGCTATAGACAGAGGTGAAATAGAAGAACCAGGCGCAGGAGATGATGAAAATGGCGCCCCAGACTTTCAGCGGATTACGCTTCATCAGCGGAACGATAAACGGTAACAGCACATAGAGCGTCAGTTCCGCTTTGATCGTCCAGAGTGAGCCATCCATCGGCTGGTTTGGATTATCGGTAAACACACCCGGCAGTGAAGCCTGAATAAAATTCAGAAAGGTAAAGTTTGCCACCAGATACTTAATAGTTTCACGATGTTTCAGAAAATCCATTAGCGGCAATGTCGTCAGACACAGGCCAATGGTAAAACACATCAAAATCACAAATATATAAGCGGGCAGGATGCGCTGGGCGCGCTTAATAAAATAAGAGTTCAGCGAGCGGCTTCTTAAGTAACTTTTTGCAATAAGAAATCCGCTTATTGCAAAAAATCCTTTCACAGCAAAATCGCTATTCAGATAATGTGCAAGGAAACGAATATCGGCATTTCTGGTGACTTCAGCTGAGTGTACCAGCAAAACGATAAAGGCGAGCGAAAGCCTGACAATATCAAAATTATTTTTTTCGTTCATATCAGCATTCTTTTTAATGGGATAACAACGCGCTGTAATAATAATTAAAGCGCCTGTATCGGATGGTGTTCTGATTAAAAGCGTTAAACTCTGCCGCGGCAGATGTAAACTATTAGAGTTTTAAACGATAGAAAAATCAAGCGATGTATAAGCGCGGCGTAATATTCAGAATTTCCCTGGTATGGTGGAAAAAAGAGGTTATAAATAAAAAACGCTAACCAGTTGGTTAGCGTTTTTAACGATTAACGGAACAGCTGGAAGCTGCGCGACACCTCGTAGCCGACGATCGATTGCTTACTGGCCATGGTGTTATAGTAGAGATAGTAGAGCACCATCAGCACGGTTATCGCTACGGCGATGACTTTTCTCAGCTTTTTGGTTTCCCAGATACAGAGTGAAATCAGCACTGGTTCAACCTGCAGCAGGTAGTTTGCCAGGCGGCCGCCAGAGGCGTAGTCCTGCAGCGCCATACGCAGGCCACTGCCGATGGCAAACGTAATCGCCAGAATATAGTAAGTGTTAAATTTTGCCGGGTCGGCGTTTCTGATTTTATCACTCAGCAGCATGTAGCTGAAGATAAAGACAAAGCCAATGTTCTTCAGGTTAGAGAGCGTAAGAATACCCTGCTCCTGGCGCGACTCTGCATCGGCATAGCCCATGGCCCTGTCGCCCAGTGAACCCAGATGGCTGGAGAGCGCGGAGATCAGTGCCGAGCTTCCCATAAAAGCCAGCGGCAGGCTGATAACGACAATCGCAATCGGCACATATTTGTTTTTGCGGATAATCATCGCCATCGGAATAAGCAGCGCGACAACGGCCGTTGCGTGGCAGAAAAACGACAGCAGAAATGTGGTCACCATACCCGATTTACTGCGACGCGACATATGCCAGACAAAGCCGAGCAGAAACGCCGAGCAGAGACCAAAGCGGATCTGGTTCATATCTTTGTTGATAAACAGGTGCGCCGAGTAGACGGCCAGCGCGACCAGCGGCAGCGGCGTCAGCTTGCGGAAGTAGTGCGCGTTAACGCATACCGCGATGAAGGCGATAACAAAGATAAAGATGTCAGCATTGGCCGTAAAAATGCGCGTTGCACCGGCAATCGCATAAATAGCAGGCTCATAGCGAAACTCGACCACGGCGCGCCAGAAGCCCTCGATAATAATTTTATCGAGAAACTGTGCATAGAAGTCGCGATACTGGAAGTCATCAAGGCCGGTTCCCAGGCCACGGATGCCGCCAAAAGTAAAAAGTACTACAACAGCAATAAAATAAAGCCACGTCCTGATATGTGCTGTGTTTTCATTTTTACTTAACATGGTTTCGACAATTGCGACAAAAGTCATGCTAAGACTTATGATCCAGTAAATTCCCATGGTCACAGATTCTTATAGTTTAAAATGCACTTATAACATAGGGCTATGTTTTGGTAAACATGAGAAAAGTCTAATTTTTCCTGGCCCGGTATTTTATCAGATTACTGCCGGGATTATTATTCATCCGCTTTCTGCTATTTTCAAATTCTGCTGCTGATATTTTTCCTTTTCAGAGAGTTGCCGATCCACAGAGGTAAAGAAAAGGCCGAGGCTAAAGTGCGTTTGTAACTGTTTTTATTAATAATATGGAGCCAGAAGAATGATCCTTTTTCGCCTGATAAGCGCGTTTTTACTGTTTTATCTTCCGCTGGCCTTTGCCTCTAAGGAAATTCCTATCTGGCCGGGCGAAAACATAACACAGAATAAATTTATTAATTTCAGTAAAAATCCTGCTGATAATAATCGTGCCGTTACGCAGGTTAATTCGCCGGAAATGATTTATGTAGCGCCTGCGGGAAAAAATAATCACACAGCCGTGCTTATCATTCCGGGTGGGGGATTTTCTTATATTATGAAAGATCTTGAGGGGCTTAATATCGCCACGCTGTTAAGTCGTCAGGGTTATACGTCCTTCGTTCTTCTTTATCGTATGCCGCATGACGGCACCACACAGAATCGCCAGGCGGCCTTTGCGGATGCGCAGCGGGCACTTCGGCTTATCCGGGCTAATGCCCCGCAATACCATATTGCTGCCGATCGTATTGGCGTGATGGGTTTTTCTGCAGGGGCTTATCTGGCCGCGAATCTCAGTAACGATCCGGAGGCTGATAACTATCCGGCACAGGATGCGCAGGACAGCGTCTCAGCCCGTCCCGACTTCACTGCCCTTATCTATCCGGTACTGTCGCTTAAGGATGGCGTAACACATCCGGGCACGCGCGCCGCCATGTACGGCAAAAACATCAGCCCGCAGACCCTTCTGCAGCAGTCGCAGGAAGCGCGCGTCAGCGATCGTACGCCGCCGACGTTTCTCGTTCACGCGCTGAATGACGGTACGGCTTCAGCGCAGAATACGCTGCTGATGTTTGCCGCGCTGCGCGAGCATAAAGTGAAAACAGAAATGCACCTGTTCCAGCAGGGCGGGCACGGTTTCGGGACCGGACAAAAACTAAAGCTGCCGGTAAGAAACTGGCTGACGCTGTTTCATGACTGGCAGAGCACGCTGACTGACCGGTAAAAGCCAGAATGCGCGATGAACTCTGGCGAGCCGGTCAGCGCTTTCAGCTGACCAGCTGTCGCGTATCGATGCGCTTCAGCACCTTTGCCAGCAGCAGGCTGCCCAGCAGCGTGACGCCAAACACCCACGGCAAATCGAGCCAGGGGCGTGACATATCGTCATAGTGGTGAGTACGCAGATAGTGAATAAACAGCGCGTGAAAACCATATACCGGCAGCGAATAGCGAGAAATGGTCGCCAGCAGCGGCAGCGGCCGCTGGTTCAGGCTGTTTTTAAACAGAACCAGCAGGCTGATGGCCGCGATAAAGACCAGCGGTCCGCAGTAGAGATACCAGGTGTCGTTGAAGGCGCCGTTGATTTGCAGCAGCTGCTTTGTACCGAGTGCAATACCCAGCACGCAGGCGATAAAAACGCCTCCCGCCAGCCAGCCGATCCGGCGGCCGCCCGTCTCCATACAGCCGATAGCGCGTCCGAGCAGGGCGTACAACAGGTAGTAGATGCTGTCGCCACTGACATAGAGATTGACCGGCAGCCAGCGAAAGGATCCCACTGACTGGCTGACCGTATTCGGGTTTGCCACCACCGCCAGCACCACCACCAGCAGCACCACATAGCGTTTTTGTACCGTTTTGACCTGTATCAGCGGCGAAAGCAGGTAGATACCGATAATCGCAAAGAAGAACCACAGATGATAAAACACCGGCTTCTGCAGCAGCTTCATGATGGATCGACCTTCGCTGATCGGTGTCAGCCAGGTGATATACGCCAGCGCGACCGCGCTGTAGAACAGCAGGCAAAGCACAATGCGTATCAGATGTCGCGCCTGCGCGCTGCGCTCGCCAAAAAACAGGTAGCCTGAGATCATAAAGAACAGCGGCACGCAGACGCGGGAGGCGGCGTTCATCAGGTTGGCCACATCCCAGGTTATGCCGGTGACCGCCATCGGTCCGGTGATATACCAGGTCGTGGTATGGATCACGATCACCATCAGGCAGGCGACCGCACGTAAGTTGTCGATCCAGCTAATTTTTTGCGGCATGTGATCCTCGCGTACAGATGGTGCGAGGAAGGGTAGCCGCTGTGCCGCCACTCAACAACATCTGCCGCCGTAATTCAGAGCCCTCTGTGCGGCAAAAGCGCGCGCGACCCGCACAGCCTCAGGATTTCCGGCTGCACATTGCCCGGTCAAAGGGTATACTGTCGAACTCTTTTTAATTCACCCGTATCCCGTGCGAATTCAACATGCAAAAGTTTGATACCAAGACCTTTCAGGGCCTGATCCTGACCTTGCAGGATTACTGGGCGCGCCAGGGCTGCACCATTGTCCAGCCGCTGGACATGGAAGTGGGCGCCGGCACCTCACACCCGATGACCTGCCTGCGCGCTATTGGCCCGGAGCCGATGGCCAGCGCCTACGTGCAGCCTTCACGTCGTCCGACCGACGGACGCTATGGTGAAAACCCCAATCGTCTGCAGCACTACTATCAGTTCCAGGTGGTGATCAAGCCTAACCCGGACAATCTTCAGGAGCTCTACCTCGGCTCGCTGAAAGAGCTGGGTATCGATCCCACTATCCACGATATTCGTTTCGTAGAAGATAACTGGGAAAACCCGACGCTGGGCGCCTGGGGCCTTGGCTGGGAAGTGTGGCTCAACGGTATGGAAGTGACGCAGTTCACCTACTTCCAGCAGGTTGGCGGCCTTGAGTGCAAGCCGGTCACGGGTGAGATCACCTATGGCCTGGAGCGTCTGGCGATGTATATCCAGGGCGTGGACAGCGTCTACGATCTGACCTGGAGCGACGGTGCATTTGGCAAAACCACCTACGGCGATGTGTTTCATCAGAACGAAGTAGAGCAGTCGACCTATAACTTCGAATATGCCGACGTCGGTTTCCTGTTCAGCTGTTTTGAGCAGTATGAGAAAGAGGCGCAGCAGCTGCTGGCGCTGGAGAAGCCGCTGCCGCTGCCAGCCTATGAACGCATTCTGAAAGCGGCCCACAGCTTTAACCTGCTCGACGCGCGCAAGGCGATCTCCGTTACCGAACGCCAGCGCTATATTCTGCGTATTCGCACCCTGACGAAAGCCGTGGCGGAAGCCTACTATGCGTCACGCGAGGCGCTGGGTTTCCCGATGTGCAACCGTAATAAGTAAGAGGCAGCCATGACCGATAAAACTTTCCTGGTGGAAATTGGCACCGAAGAGTTGCCTCCGAAAGCCCTGCGCAGCCTGGCGGAAGCTTTTGCTGCACACTTTACTGCCGAGCTGGACAGCGCTGGCCTGACGCACGGCGAAGTCAGCTGGTTTGCTGCTCCGCGCCGTCTGGCGCTGAAAGTCGCAGCGCTGGCGGCGGCGCAGCCCGATCGCGAGATTGAGAAGCGCGGCCCCGCCGTCGCGGCTGCGTTTGACGCAGCGGGTAATCCGACGAAAGCAGCTGAAGGCTGGGCACGCGGCAACGGCATCACGGTCGATCAGGCTGCGCGCCTGAGCACCGATAAAGGCGAATGGCTGGTGCATCGCGCCGCGGTGAAGGGCGAGCAGGCCAGCGCGCTGCTGCCGGCAATGGTCACTACCGCACTGAGCAAGCTGCCGATTCCAAAACTGATGCGCTGGGGCGCCAGCGATGTCCAGTTCGTGCGCCCGGTGCATACCGTGACGCTGCTGCTGGGAGAGGAGCTGATCCCGGCCACTATCCTGGGCGTACAGTCAGCGCGCACCATTCGCGGCCACCGCTTTATGGGCGAGCCGGAGTTTACGCTGGAGCACGCCGATCACTATCCGCAGCAGCTGCTGGCGCGCGGTAAGGTAATGGCTGATTACGCTGAGCGTAAAGCAAAAATCAAGGCGGATGCGGAAGCGGCTGCACAGCAGCTGGGCGGCGTCGCCGATCTCAGCGACAGCCTGCTGGAAGAGGTTGCTTCGCTGGTGGAGTGGCCGGTGGTGCTGACCGCAACGTTTGAAGAGAAGTTCCTGGCAGTACCGGCGGAAGCGCTGGTCTATACCATGAAAGGCGATCAGAAATATTTCCCGGTCTACAGCCCGGAAGGAAAACTGCTGCCGAACTTCATCTTCGTTACCAACATCGAGTCAGGCGATCCGCAGCAGATCGTGGCCGGTAATGAAAAAGTTGTGCGTCCCCGTCTGGCGGATGCGGAGTTCTTCTTTAACAGCGATCGTAAAAAGCGTCTGGAAGATAATCTGCCGCGTCTGGAGACGGTGCTGTTCCAGAAAGAGCTGGGCACGCTGCGTGATAAGACCGACCGCATTCAGGCGCTGGCAGGCTGGATCGCCGCGCAGATTGGTGCAGATGTCAATCACGCGACCCGCGCCGGCCTGCTCTCCAAGTGCGACCTGATGACCAACATGGTGTTTGAATTTACCGACACCCAGGGCGTCATGGGTATGCACTACGCCCGTCATGACGGGGAAGCGGAAGATGTGGCGGTAGCGCTCAATGAGCAGTATCAGCCGCGCTTTGCTGGCGATGCGCTGCCTTCTAACCCGGTGGCCTGTGCCGTCGCGATTGCAGATAAAATGGATACGCTGGCGGGCATTTTTGGTATCGGTCAGCATCCGAAAGGCGACAAAGATCCCTTTGCACTGCGCCGCGCCGCGCTGGGCGTACTGCGTATTATCGTCGAGAAGAATCTGCCGCTCGATCTGCAGAGTCTGACCGAAGAGGCCGTGCGCCTCTACGGCAGCAAGCTGAGCAACGCGAAAGTGGTTGATGAGGTGATCGACTTCATGCTGGGTCGCTTCCGTACCTGGTATCAGGAAGAGGGTCACAGCGTTGATACCATTCAGGCGGTACTGGCGCGTCGTCCTACCCGTCCGGCAGATTTCGATGCGCGCATGAAAGCGGTATCGCATTTCCGCACGCTGGAGGCAGCCTCAGCGCTGGCAGCGGCCAACAAGCGCGTGTCGAACATTCTGGCAAAAGCCAGCGATCCGCTGAACGACAGCGTACAGGCATCGCTGCTGAAAGAGAACGCGGAGATCCAGCTGGCGACTTTCGTCACCGCGCTGAGCGACAAGCTGCAGCCCTGGTTTACTGAAGGCCGCTATCAGGATGCGCTGGTGGAGCTGGCACAGCTGCGTGAAGCGGTAGATAACTTCTTCGACAACGTTATGGTTAACGCAGAAGATGATGCCGTGCGCGTGAATCGTCTGACGCTGCTGGCACAGCTGCGTCAGCTGTTCCTGCAGGTGGCAGATATTTCCCTGCTGCAGTAAACGGCAGCAGGATGCGGTAGCGAAAGGGACGAGCAATCGTCCCTTTTTTATTGCCGTCTAACCTGCCGGCGGCACGGTACGCGCGAAGCTCTCGCGCTGAAACAGGGTTTCCGCCAGTTTGACCAGCGCCGGGCGGTTTACACACCAGTTCGGCAGCACGCGACGGAAATTCAGATAGCCAATCATGCAGCCGGTCGCAATATCCGCCAGATTCAGTGTGCCGGTGTTGATCAACTCCGCTTTCGCCGCGGCCGCCTCCAGCGCATCCAGACCGCGCTGGATTTTTTCGCGGTTGCGCAGCAGCACCTCTTCAGACTGCTGCGCGCCAGGCCGCATCTGTTCCCGCACAATGGTCACCGCCGCGTCGTTAATACCATCAGCCAGCTTTGCCAGCTGGCGTACCTGCAGCGCGCGCAGCGCATCATCAGGCAGCAGGGCGGGTGCTTCATCACGCAGCTCAATAACCTGAGCAATGACAGAAGAGTCGTACCAGGTTAATCCGCGCTCGTCGATCAGAGCCGGTACTTTTCCCAGCGGATTATAGTGGGGCACCTGGCTATCTTCCGCCCAGGGTGTATGGTTTATAAACTCAAACACGATGCCCTTTTCCAGCAGAATAACTGAAATTTTGCGCACGAACGGGCTGGTATAACTGCCTATCAGTTTCATCAAAGCCTCCGTATAAAACGCGGTACGTAGCGGTAACGCCCGGGCCAGCTATTCGCCGGGAAACATAAATGGATTCAGGCTACTGCGGGCAAACCCTTCCTGCTCCATGCGCGCATCCAGCACCAGCGACGCCAGGTCGTCGGCAACAGGCTCTACCGCCGGATCCCGCTCCTGGCAGAGCAGTTTCATATAGGTGCCGCAGTCGCCGCAGCTCTCTGCATGAACGGCAGCCTGGTGATTATCGAGCGACCAGAAGTGCAGATCGCGCGTCTGCTCACAGTTGCAGCATCGGTCACTGGCGACGTGCCACTCACTTTCGCACAGGTTGCAGTGCAGATAGCGTAATCCCTCCTGCGCCACATCCATATGCACCAGGCCGGTAACCGGAACGCTGCCGCAGACCGGGCAGAACTGCCGGTGATCGCCCTGTTCCGTCCGCACCTTGCCGGGTATCATAGCGGCCATCTGCGCCCAGTACAGCGACAGCGCAGCCCAGACAAAAGGCGACTTATCGCTGCTGACCCGGCTAAATTCCCCGGCCAGCAGCGCGCCGGCAAGCGTCTCCAGCTCGCTGGCGGACGATTTTTCCAGGTTCTCCAGCACCGCCAGCGCCTGGCCACTCATCTCCGGTTTGAGTTCTGCAATCAGTGAATGCAGCAGCTGCTGCCAGTGACGATCGCGCGGATAGTGGCGAATATCAAGCGGCGGCTCATTGCGCTGCGCGCTTTCTGCAAGGCGCGGACGCAGATCGAGCCGCAGCGGATGGTCATACAGCACAATCTCCTGCGCCTGAGCGATCACTGCAGCAAAGCGCAGATAGTCACCCAGCGGATTTTTTGCCGCCAGATGGCGCAGGCGTGCAGCGCGACGGCTATAGAGATTTTTCAGCCGGGGAAACAGCAGCGGCGGGATCTGTTCCGCGGTCTGCGGTTCGCGTGTTTCCGGCTGATTCTGCGGAATAATGCGAATACTCATCAGGGAACACCTCTATTTTCTGGCGATAACGCTGCCAACAATGAAAGCAGCACGACTACGCTGATGATAGCAGCCTGACGCTCAGGCGGCTGGCTGACGGACGATTAACTGCCGGTGACGGCAGCCGGAGGGAGGGACGATTCTGTGACCGCCGCGGGCCGCGCAGCCAGAGTGCCAGCACATAAGTTGAAGAAAAATTTTTGGCCGACGTTCATGCTCAGCATCTGAACCGGCAGCCGGTATAGCGTACAGGCCGTGAGGCCCGCCGCTTTTGATGAGTGCAATAAGAGACAGATAACGTGACAGCAAAACAGCAGGCAGGTGAGCAACCTGTGAAAACGATCGCTGGCGTAAGCCAGGCTGAAGTGTGGCAGCGCCGGACACCGGAAACGGCCGAAACTGACTGGCTGGCACAGGAGGTGCCGGTAGCGCTGGTCTATAACGGCATCTCGCATGTGGTCATGATGGCGACGCCTGACAACCTTGAGGCGTTTGCGCTGGGTTTCTCGCTTTCAGAAGGGATTATTGAACAACCGGCTGAGATCTATGGCATCGATGTGGTGCCGGGCTGCAACGGCATTGAAGTACAGATTGAGCTCGCCAGCCGCCGGTTTATGGCGTTAAAAGCGCAGCGCCGGGCGATGGCGGGGCGAACCGGCTGCGGCGTCTGCGGCGTTGAGCAGCTGGATCAGATTGGTAAGCCGCTGAAGCCGCTGCCTTTTACCCAGACGTTTGACCTGGCTCAGCTGGACAGCGGGCTGGCGCGGCTGCGTGACTATCAGCCGGTGGGCAATCTTACCGGCTGTACGCACGCGGCGGCATGGCTCTCACCCGAGGGATTGCTGCCGGGCGGCTGTGAAGATGTCGGGCGGCACGTTGCGCTGGATAAGCTGCTGGGGCTGCGCAGTCAGCAGGGATGGCAGCAGGGCGCAGTACTGGTTTCCAGCCGCGCCAGCTATGAGATGGTGCAGAAGTCCGCCATGTGCGGCGTGGAGATCCTGTTTGCGGTCTCGGCCGCCACCCAGCTGGCGGTAGAGGTTGCGCAGCGCAGTAATCTGACGCTGGTAGGCTTCAGTAAGCCAGGGCGGGCAACGATCTATACCCACCCGCAGCGGCTGCGCTAGCCGGTTCAGGCCGCTGAACCGCAAATCCTTATCATTTCTACGGCATTGATAACCCTTTTATGGATCATGATTTTAACTATAATGATCCCACTGCTTACGCGGCACACTGGTAAGGTGATGCTGCAAAACATTAAATGGAGAGGAAGAACATGAGTTATTCACTGCCATCCCTGCCGTACGCCTACGACGCACTGGAACCGCACTTCGACAAGCAGACGATGGAAATCCATCACACCAAACACCACCAGACCTACGTAAACAACGCTAACGCAGCGCTGGAAGGTACCGAATTCGCCGATCTGCCGGTTGATGAGCTGATTACCAAACTGGATCAGCTGCCAGCAGACAAAAAAGGCCCGCTGCGTAACAACGCTGGCGGCCACGCTAACCATAGCCTGTTCTGGAAAGGCCTGAAAACCGGCACCACGCTGCAGGGCGACCTGAAAGCGGCTATCGAAAAAGATTTCGGTAGCGTTGAGAAATTCCAGGAAGAGTTTGAAAAAGCAGCAGCTACCCGTTTTGGCTCTGGCTGGGCGTGGCTGGTGAAAAAAGGCGACAAACTGGCTGTGGTTTCAACCGCTAACCAGGATAACCCGCTGATGGGTGACGCGATCGCCGGTGCGTCTGGCTTCCCAATCATTGGTCTGGATGTGTGGGAGCACGCTTACTATCTGAAGTATCAGAACAAGCGCCCTGACTACATCAAAGCGTTCTGGAACGTAGTGAACTGGGACGAAGCAGCAGCGCGTTTTGCTTCAGCAAAATAATCAGCGCTTATTTCTGCGTAAAAAACCGGTGCGATGTCGCCGGTTTTTTTTATCTGCGTCACGGCAATCTAAACCCCGGCTAAACAGCAAACCGTTTAGTGCCGGCGGGGTAGGGTCATTAACGAATCGTTGAAGCGGCTGTGCTTAACATTGCAGCAGGTTTTTTCGAGACGTTAAGCTCCTTATGACAACAATTACCCACACTGAATCGGGCGATCTCTCTTCTTCAGCGCTGTTTTTTCCGCTGATCAGCGGCAAACTTCGACCTGATAATCTCTGGCACAGCGGCCGCTTTCGTACCAAGTTTGCGTTGCGAACGGCGCTCTATCCGTTTACCACGCTGACCTATCTGCAGCAGCTGGCGCAGCTGCCCTTTTTGCCACAGCTGATGGCCAGCCAGGGTCTGCTGCCCGCTAAACCGCATCGTCCCTATCTCTGTTCGCGGTTTAGCGTGGCGCAGCGCGCACGCGCTATCGTGCAGCACTACCAGCATGTTGCACAGCTTGATAATCCCGCCCTGCGTCAGCTAATGCTGAATCCGGCCGGGACGCCTGTTGCACAGCTCAGCGGCAAAAATGAAGAGCAGTTTACGATTGCCTGCAGCTCCGGCTATTACGATCGCGAAGGTGAGCTGACGCTGACGCTGCACTATCAGGATATGCTGCTGGCCTCCCTCTCATTCTCGCTGATTGGCGGGCCGCAGCGGTGTACGCTGTTTATTGGCGGACTGCAGGGGCCGCGCAAGCATATTCCGTCGGAGGCGATCCGCGAAGCGACTAAAGCGGCGCACGGTCTGTTTCCCAAGCGCGTGCTGATGGAAGCACTGTTTCTGCTGGCGGAGGCGTGTGGAGCAGAAGCGATAGCCGCCGTCGGCGACACCACGCATGTGTTTCGCAGCCTGCGCTATCGACACAGTAAAGGGGATAAGTTTTTTGCCAGCTACAGTGAGTTCTGGCTGTCGCTGGGCGGCGAGGAGCGGGCCGACGGCTGCTTTACGCTGCCGCTGCAGATGGAGCGCAAAGCGCTGGAGGAGATAGCCAGTAAAAAGCGCGCCGAATATCGCCGGCGCTACACGCTGCTCGACAGCCTGAAAGAGCAGGTTCAGCAGGCCGCCGGCTGCGCTCACCGCGCAGACCGTGCAGCCTGAACAGCCTCAGAACGGCTGTTTTGCGTAGCCGGTCATGACTTTCAGACCCATTTCTCGTCCCAGCGCGGTCATCGGATGCACCACAACCAGGCCGCGCACGCTTTTCTTCAGCGCACCCATGTTGGCCTGCTCTTTTTTCGTGATTTCACGGCTGAACGGCAGCTGCTGCAGCTGCTGCGCCTCTTTGCTCAGCTTTTCATCACGTACGCCGCGCAGACGTTCAATCTCCTGCACCAGCGTCTCTTTCTCTTTCAGCAGCGCACCCAGCTTTTCAGCGTCACCCGCTTCCAGCAGCTGGGGCTCTTTGCGGTTCAGTGCGTCCAGCTGATCGCTGAGGCGTTTGATCTCGGCTTTGACTTGTTCTTTCATTGGAAAAACTCATTAAGGAAAACAGGGAAAGGATACATTAATTTAGGCCGGGCGGGCAGTATGACTGTTCGATGTACCGCTGCCTGAGGTCAGACAGCGGGCTTTTTGAATGCCTGCTTGTGCGAAATTCGGGAAATCAGTTCGGTCAAAGAGAGCACCATGGTGGATCGCACCATCTGCAGATAACGCTGCTGCTGCATAATGCGCAGCGCCTCATCATCGCGGGTGAAGTCGGGCTGCGGCGGCCAGGCGACCACACAGTGCAGTTCACTGAACGGCCCCAGCACCTCGTCATCGGTAAAGCGATAGTCGCTGGCGTCGTGGTTCAGCTCTTCGCGCAGCGTCAGCAGTAGTTCGCAATCCTCATACTCCTGCCGCGTAATCACGCCCAGTCCGTAAACAAGCTTAAGACGTACCGACAGCTCGCCCAGCGGCCCGTCTCCCAGCAGCAGTGGTTCGACGGCGTACCTTACCGCATAATCATCTTTGCGAAAAACCTGCAGCACCAGCAGATTAACCGCTTCTGCCAGCAGTTCAACCGCAGCAATCAGAAAGCTTCTCACCGAACGACCGGCGTTCAGGCGCTCAAGCACCTGGTTTTCAAAAGCCTGCTTCTCTTCCATCATTGCCTGCATCGTTCAGCTACCGTCTGCGGGCGCAACCCTGTTGCGCCCGGTTTGCTCACCCGGGGGCGCGCATTATGCCATAGCGCTGTAAGCGCTCACCACAGCCTCTACTGCCTGACTCTCCGGCTCCAGGCCGGAAATTTTTACCAGCGTCTCTGCAACGCCCTGTTCCGCGATCAGCGTGGCCAGCTCCTGCGCCTGCGGATCGGCATCGCTGCGGTAGTGCATCGCGGCTGCGATCCCCTGCACCAGATTATCGTGCGGTAGCTGGTACTCCAGCGTGCCGAGCAGCGGTTTAATCAGGCGATCGCCTGCGCTCAGCTTGCGCAGCGGCTGGCGGCCTACGCGCTCGACGTCATCTTTCAGGTAAGGGTTCTCAAAGCGGGTAAGGATTTTGCTGATGTAAGCCGCATGTTTCTCTGCATCAAAATCGTAGCGCCTGATCAGAACGGCGCCGCTCTCCTGCATGGCCCCCTCAACCACGGCGCGAATGCGGCTATCCAGGATCGCATCGCGAATGGTTACATGACCCGCCAGTTTGCCCAGATAAGCGGTAATAGCGTGGCCGGTATTAAGGGTAAAGAGCTTGCGTTCAACAAACGCCATCAGATTGTCGGTCAGTTCCATGCCAGGGATCGCCGGCAGCGCCCCTTTAAACTGCGTTTTATCAACAATCCATTCGCTGAAGGTCTCAACGGTCACTTCCAGCGGATCGCTGCTGCCCGCTTCAGAAGGCGGGACAATACGATCCACGGCGGAATCGACAAAGCCGACGTGCGCTTCTGCCCAGGCGTGATGCTGCGCCGGCAGCGCCTTCAGCACATGCTGCTTCAGCTGACTGGTGCCGCGCACCATATTTTCGCAGGCGATGATGTTAAGCGGTGCCGTATTACCCCGATCGTGACGGGCGATCAGACCCTGCGCCACGCTGCCGGCAATACGTTCGAGGATCTGCGGTCCGACGGCAGTCGTGACCAGATCGACTTCAGCGATCAGCGCAATGATGTCATCGCTGGTGCTGTTAACGGCGCTGACGCCGGTGACCGTCTCCGTTTTTGCCTGTTCGCCAACAACATGAACCGGATAAGTGTGACGGGCGTTAAGGGCATCCAGCACAACCTGATTGACGTCAGCAAAGACCAGCTCGATGCCGGCATCGGCCAGCAGCTTGCCGATAAATCCGCGACCAATATTGCCTGCTCCAAAATGTAACGCTTTCATAAAATTGACCCATCTCAAATAGCGAAAGGGCGGGCATTTCCGCCCCGGACACAGGGCGGGCCTGCCCGCCCCGGGGAAAAAACTGCTGACTGATTACGCTTTGACGCTGCTGCCTGAGAGCAGATCCAGCACTTCCTGCACGCTGCGGGTCTGCGCCAGTCGTTCAATCACGCTATCATCATCCAGCGCGTTGGTCAGGCTGGTGATCACCTGAATGTGCTCATTGTTGCGGGCCGCAATCCCGATCACCAGGCGCGCCACCTCATCCGGCTCATCGCCAAACTGTACGCCTGCCGGATACTGACAGAACACCACGCCTGTTTTCAGCACGCGATCTTTCGCTTCTACCGTTCCGTGCGGAACCGCAATCGACTCACCCAGATAGGTTGGCGTCAGCTTTTCACGGGCCAGCATCGCCTCAACGTACTCTGGCTGGACATAGCCACCTTTTACCAGCTGCTCACCGGCAAAGCGGATCGCCTGTTCTTTGTTGCTGGCGCTCAGATCGAGGAATACGTTATCCGTCCCGAGCTTAAACAGGTGCGTATTCTCGTTATCAAAGCTGTCTGCCAGCGTTGACTGCACCGTTTCGCGATGCGCCACGCTGCGGTTTACCGTGACCAGTCGCTCGGTCAGGTTGGTGTAGAGCGCGCTATCAAGGAAATTATTCAGCGAGATATGCTGCGCCTGCGGTGCCTGACGCATCGCCCGTTCCGTAAGATCGCGGTGTGTGATCACCAGGTCAACGTCACCCGGCAGCGCATTAATAGCGCTGTTCGTCACCGACACATTCGTGAGGCCCGCATCCTGCACTTTTTTGCGCAGCACGCCGGCACCCATGGCGCTGGAACCCATACCGGCGTCACAGGCAACGATGATTTTACGCACGTGGCTCACGTCTACGCTGTGAGCGTCAGCTACTACCGGCGCGCCTGCCGCCGGCTGGCCTTTAGACTGCGCTTTCATGTCGCGCATACGCTGGGTCGCCGCTTCAATATCTTCGTCTTCTTTCACTTTGCTGGTTTTCAGCAGGATAGAAGAGACAACAAAAGAGACGGCAAAAGCGGCTACGATAGCGGCAACGTTAGCAAAATAGGCGCCTTTTGGCGTCATTGCCAGCACGGCCAGGATAGAACCCGGTGACGCCGGAGAGACCAGACCGCCATTCAGCAGCGTCAGCGTAAATACGCCGGTCATACCGCCCAGGATCACCGCCAGCAGCAGGCGCGGCGCCATCAGCACATACGGGAAGTAAATCTCATGGATGCCGCCGAGGAAGTGGATAATGGCGGCGCCGCCCGCTGACTGTTTGGCGCTGCCGCGACCAAAGATCATATAAGCGACCAGCACGCCCATGCCCGGGCCCGGGTTAGCTTCGATCAGGAAGAAGATCGATTTACCCGCTTCGCTCGCCTGCTGAATACCCAGCGGCGAGAAAATGCCGTGGTTGATGGCGTTGTTAAGGAACAGGATTTTCGCCGGCTCAACGAAAATAGAGGTCAGCGGCAGCAGGTTGTTCTGCACCATCAGGTTAACCCCGGCGGCGAGAATGTGCGACAGCCCCTGCACCAGCGGACCAATAGCCAGGAACGCCAGCAGCGCCAGCAGCATACCGATGATGCCGGCGGAGAAGTTATTCACCAGCATCTCGAAACCGCTTTTGATCTTGCCGTCAACGGCCCGGTCAAACGCGCGGATTGCCCAGCCGCCCAGCGGTCCGGCAAGCATCGCACCGAGGAACATCGGCATATCGGCACCGACAATGACGCCCATTGTCGTAATGGCACCGACCACGCCACCGCGATCGCCGCCGACCAGACGGCCACCGGTGAAGCCAATCAGCAGCGGCAGCAGATAGGTGATCATCGGACCGACGAGTTTCGCCAGCGTTTCGTTCGGGATCCATCCGGTTGGAATAAACAGCGCGGTGATGATACCCCATGCGATAAACGCACCGATGTTAGGCATCACCATATTACTCAGAAAGCGACCAAAGCTCTGCACTCTGACCTTGACTGATGAGGACATAAACCCACCCCTTATTGAGACGCGCTGCAATAAGAGCGCGCATTTGTTTTTGTTGAGACGTTACGGCGGGGGCCGTGGCATTACTGTATGCAGGCGGACTCTAGCACTTGTTCAGGAGCGTGCGTAGCGTCCGGAATTAGTGTGATCCATATCACGCAAAATCGGGGTGAACAGGGGGGGTTAATGTGACTCTTGTCACACAAAGACAGGATAAAAAAGCAGCGGCGCCGAAAAATTCAGCAAAAAAGCGGGTTTTATGTGATAAGCCTCACTCTTTGGTAGTGCGGGTTTATTGCGGAAGTGTGATTAGCGTCACAAAGAATTTCTGGTCATAATTGCGCCAGATCACAGGCGGGTAGGTAAAGCGGCAGGCCGTTATAAAGCGAAGCGCAGCGAGAACCGGGCAGTGGTAATACTGCCCGTAACCGGCGTTATTGCCAGGAACCCTGTACTGCATTTTGCGCCTGCGTCAGCGCCTGCGCATTTGCAGACAGCTCACTCATCAGCGCATTGTACCGGGTCGCCTGATCCTGCGTCGGGAACTGTACGCCACCATCATTAAAAGTGACGCGTGTTCCCTGCGATTGCAGATAGTCTCCGGTCTGTACAGCGCTCTGGCTCAGCGCCTGCAGCTTAGGCAGCAGCGGGATCAGCGTGCCTGCCGGCTGTGTAACCACTTTTGCATAGGCTGCGTCATACGACTTTTTCAGGTCGTCGGGCTGTTTAAGCGTCGCCTTGCTGCTGTCAGCCTGCATTTTCGCGCTCTGGATCTGCTGCGTCAGAACGCTGAGATTGCCGCTCACCTGACGCAGGGTATCGCGGCGGGTCAGATAATCCTGCGGAACGCGAATCGCTGCCAGCTCATCCACGACCGGACGCATACCCTGTTCCGTGGCCTGACTCACCTGCTGAGAAAAGCCATACAGAATGGCATAGTCA
The DNA here is from genome assembly GCF_002928325.1 of Pantoea sp. ICBG 1758. Taxonomy (NCBI): domain Bacteria; kingdom Pseudomonadati; phylum Pseudomonadota; class Gammaproteobacteria; order Enterobacterales; family Erwiniaceae; genus Pantoea; species Pantoea sp. ICBG 1758. The sequence continues at coordinate 103,614 of NZ_POWL01000005.1, read as the reverse complement.
CTGGCGTAGTTACCGAAGGTCTGCTTCTGGTTTTCACTCAGTGCCGGCAGATGTTCACCGCTGCGCATCACGGTATTTTGCAGAAAATCGTTAAACGCCTTACGCTGATCGCCCTCTTTGTCACCGCAGGCGGTGAGTTGCAATATGACCAGCGCGCTGGCGAGCAGCATGCCGGTACGCATCCAGATGCGGGAAGTTCCTGACGCCATGTTTCAACTCCTGTCGTGACAAAATGGCAATATGTGAATCGCTGAGAATGGTCCTAAAGAATAGTGCAATGGCCTGGCGTGCACAATGACCGAAGGCGTGCAGTGTGATGCTCTCCGGTCAGCGCGCCCGTGTGGCACAGCAATAGTCAACGATGTGGCAGACCGCTGCCCCATTTCAGCCCCTGACCAGCGTAGCAGGCGAAGGAGTGCACGCAGCAGAGGCGGCATAACTCATAACCTTTCCTTTAATATGCATCAGACTGGTGCATCTCCGCTCTATTATTGAGCACAATGCGAACAAAAATGCCGCAGCGGCGGTGCGAAACGTCCGCAGGATGCGAAATGCGGATCTGGCGCTATTTTTGCTTCATTCAGGACAGGAGGCAGAGTGTGACAGACAGCAACTTTTTACCTGACAGGCACTTAAGCGTTACTGCAGGTTTTAGCCATAAGCAAGATGAAAAAATAATCAAAAAACAGACAGCAATTCCTGGATTCTGACCCATACTAAGAAACCCGGCAATTGTTGCATTGCGCTGACATGTTCGCAGTGCCCAGCAGGCTGTGTCCCGTAACGGTTTTATAACTCTAACGTCCAAACCGCTGCGGGATGCAGCCTGATAAAGCCTGGTTTCAGCATCATTTGATGCTTACCTCTCTACTTTCACGTGCTTCATAGTGAGTTTTAAGGAGTTCTCTATGGAATTAAAAGATCCAATGATTGAATTACTCAGCAGTCTTGAGCAAATTGTTTTGACACGTGATGCTAAGCCTTCCGTATCAGATATTGCACTCAACACGGTGTCAGTTCCCGAGCCACAGCGTTTACGTGAGATGACCGGCATGCAGGTGGATGAGTTCGCCCGCGTGATGGGGGTGAGCGTCTCATCAGTAAAAAGCTGGGAAGCGCAGCGCACGCGCCCCTCCGCTACGGCACGCAAATTGATGAAGCTGCTGCAGGCGAATCCCTATCTGGGACGGCAGCTGCTTGAGTAACCAATTATCGGTTCTCCGAACCCGCCTGCACGGCGGGTTTTTTATTTCAGCGCTTCAAATTTAGCCGCCTGACGGGCGAACCAGCTTTCCGGAACGTTATAGGGGGGCTGCGACAGTTGCTGCAATCCCTGTTTGATATTCTGATGCGCCTGCTGCCAGAGCTGTTTATCGCCCTGCAGCAGTAGCTGAATCTGCACCTGCTTCTCAATCAGATAAACGCGCGCAAAATCCGGGTCAAACTGCACTATCGCGCGGGTATTATCGATAATATCTGCCAGCTTGATCGTCTGCGCTTCGGGTGAGGCGTCCGCCGTATGCCGGAAGTGTGCCAGTTTGCGCGCCGCGCGGTTTCTGGCCTGCGGCTGGGCGCTATCAGTCAGCATCGCGACCAGGCCGGCTACGCGCTGGCCAAACTGCTGTTCAATATCCTGTAGCGTGCTGGATGTGTCTTCTACCGTATCGTGCAGCCAGGCAGCTGCCAGCATCTCTTCATCATCGGTTACGCTGCGCACCAGTTCAGCCACTGCCTGCGGGTGAACGATATAGGGCTCATCGGTGTATTTACGTCGCTGGCCTGTGGCTGCATGAAGTTCAGTAGCAAAACGACGCGCCTGCTCCTCCAGTGAATCCTGCATCTTCACTCTCCCGTGAAAAGTAGCTTGCAATTATCTAGCGCGCTATCTATATTAATTTGCATGAAGAGTAATCAAGATGGCAAAAAAGTGAAGCGGCCGCCACTCCAGGTTGATCAGCATCTCTGTTTCGCGCTCTACTCGGCGAATCTGGCCATGCATAAGGTCTATCGTCAGCAGCTGGCGGCACTCAATATCACCTATCCGCAATACCTGGTGATGCTGGTGCTCTGGGTGCAGGATGATGTCACGGTGTCAGAGATTGGCGAACAGCTGTTTCTTGACTCCGCGACGCTGACGCCGCTGCTTAAGCGGCTGGAAACAGCCGGGCTGGTGCGCCGGCAGCGTTCACGCCAGGATGAACGGCAGGTCGTGGTGACGCTGACCGATGAGGGGCGCGAGCTACAGGCGCGCGCCGCTGCGATTCCGGAAGCGGTGCAGTGTGCGACGGCCTGTGACACCGGGACGATGGCAGCGCTGAAAGAGCAGCTTGATATGCTGCGCACCAATCTGAACCGCGCAGGCTGACTGCGCGGATAAAAAAGCATTTACATCGGCGCGGATAAGTAGCGCGTTATTATATAGCGAACGGAGATAAAGTATGTCTTTAGACAAAGTGGTTTATACAGCTAAAGCAAAAGCAACCGGTGGCCGTGACGGACGTGCAACCTCTTCTGACAACGTCCTGGACGTTAAGCTGGGCGTGCCAAAAGAGATGGGCGGAGCCGGTGGCGAGGCGACTAATCCGGAGCAGCTGTTTGCTGCAGGCTATTCAGCCTGTTTCCTCGGCGCCATGAAATTTGTTGCCGGTCGCGACAAAATCGCGATGCCAAAAGAGGCGTGGATTGAAGGTGAAGTTGGCATCGGCCCGATTCCGACCGGTTTTGGTATTGAAGCTACGCTGAATATCCACCTGCCGGAGATGGATGCTGCAGAAGCCCAAAAGCTGGTCGATGCTGCACACATCGTGTGCCCTTACTCTAATGCCACCCGCGGCAATATCGACGTGACGCTGAATATCATTAATTAAGCACGCACGCGGTTAACCGGGCTCCTGCGGGAGCCTTTTTTATTCACCCGCTTTTAGCCCGCACAAAAAAATCTGGTCTTACCATTGGTTAAATGTTCTACTGCTGCGCTTAACACGGCATCGCAGTTATTTTCGGTTCAGATTCGTCCCGATCCTGCTCGATACGTCACGCTTTTCCATTCTCAAAGCGAACCTTGCTGTCTGAACAGAGTCACAGGAACGGTGATAAATCGACACCGGGTCGGGAACAGAAAATTTAAATGAATTATATCAAAAGTTTAACTCAGCAGAAGCTTTCTCTGCTGCTCGCACTTTATCTTGGCATCCTGCTAAACCTGCCAATTTTTTACCGCCGCTTTGACGGCTTCTTAACCAAATCAACCCCGTCCGACTGGCTTTCTGCTGTTGCTGAAGTCACGGCCGCTGTTTTACTTACCTTTTTCCTGATGCGCCTGCTCTCGCTGGGTGGAAAATGGGCTTACCGCGTGCTGGCCAGTCTGCTGGTAGTGATTTCCGTGGCCGCGGCATATTACATGACCTTCTTTAATGTCGTGATTGGCTACGGCATTGTGGCTTCGGTTATGACAACCGACATCGATCTCTCTAAAGAAGTGATCGGCCTGCATTTTATTGTCTGGATGGTGCTGGTCAGCGCACTGCCGCTGCTGCTGATCTGGCGCAACCGGCTGCGTATGACGCTGATTGAGCAGCTAAAAACACCGGGACAGCGCCTGAAACCGGTAGCCATTATGCTGCTGAGCGTGGCGCTGGTATGGCTGCCGATCCGCTATTTTGACAAACTGCAGAAAACGCAGGAAGAGATCACGAATATCGATCTGCCCAGCTATGGCGGGGTAGTGGCACACTCTTATCTGCCTTCTAACTGGATTGCTGCTCTGGGGCTGTTTACCTGGACTAAAGTGGATGAAAAGCTGGACAGCGAAGCGCTGTTCGATCCGGCGAAAAACTTTACCTATGTGGCACCGGCAGGCATTGATGACACTTACGTCGTGTTTGTTATCGGTGAAACCACGCGCTGGGATCATATGGGGATGCTGGGCTACGATCGCGATACCACACCAAAGCTCTCCAAAGAGAAAAACCTGGTGGCGTTCCGCGGTGAGTCCTGCGACACCGCAACCAAGCTCTCGCTGCGCTGCATGTTTGTTCGCGAAGGCGGCACCATGGATAATCCGGGCCGTACTCTGAAAGAGCAGAACATATTTGCCGTCATGAAAGAGCTGGGTTTTACCTCTGAGCTGTTCGCCATGCAGAGCGAGGTCTGGTTCTATGACAATGCCGATGTGAATAACTTCTCTTTCCGCGAGCAGATCGGCTCTGAAAAGCGTAATCAGGGTAAAGCGGTAGACGACATGCTGCTGGTGCCGGAACTGCAGGCTTCCCTGCAGCGTTTCCCGAAAGGCAAACATCTGGTGGTGCTGCATACCAAAGGCTCACACTATCTTTACTCGCAGCGCTATCCCCGCAGCTTCGCGCGTTATCAGCCTGAGTGCATGGGCGTGGATGACACCTGCAGCAAGGCGCAGTTGATCAACGCTTATGACAACTCTGTTTTGTATGTGGACTCGATGCTCGACAGCGTACTGGATCAGCTGCGTGATAAAAAAGCGCTGGTGTTCTATGCGGCGGACCACGGCGAGTCGATCAGCGAAAATATGCACCTGCACGGCACCCCACGTGAGATGGCGCCGCCTGAGCAGTTCCGCGTGCCGATGATGGTCTGGGCGTCCGATAAATATCTGGACGATCCGGTGAACCGCAGCAACTTTGAGCGACTGCAGGCGCAGCAGCGTGTCGGTAAAACGCATCGTCACGTTGAGCTGTTTGATACCATACTGGGCTGTCTGGGCTACACCTCACCCAATGGCGGTATCAATCCGGCAAACAACTGGTGTCAGGCTCCCGCCGCTAAAGCACCGAGCAATCTCTGACCGGTATGCCCGCGCTGAGATCGCCTTCCCGGCGCGGTTGCCTGCTTTTCAGGCAATCAGGCAGCTTTAAAGGGAAAAGGGATTGACGCTGTAAAGGCGCAGCAGTAATATTCGCCCCCATCGGCGAGTAGCGCAGCTTGGTAGCGCAACTGGTTTGGGACCAGTGGGTCGGAGGTTCGAATCCTCTCTCGCCGACCATCATTTAAGAAACCTGCTTTGCAAAAAGCAGGTTTTTTTCGTCTGTCGTATTTGCACTCTCAGGGTGAAATCCGCGACCGCTCCGTAAAGACGAGGTCCGTCCCTGATCGCCCGTCACACGCCATCCATGGCGTGTGACGCTTTACTCCACGGCCCCGCATTTCACCCTTTATCCGGCTTCGGTGATGACTGAGGATTTACTGGCCTTCCCTGAACCAGACTCACATCCTGGCAGCGATCAAGCAAAGTCATCAATTTACGCGTTCCATTAATCATCACCGGGATAAACCTTATTATTCCTCAACACCGCTCTTCATCACTTGCTGCATCAAAGCACCTCTCTTAATTCGCGACACATTCTGCTTATGACCGGCTTTTGCTTTTTGCTGATTTCTTATGCCATTACGCCAGCATATTTCGCTACCCGAACGTCATAACGCACGGGGAATCGTTCAGATATTCGACGTTTATCGACAATTTTAAAATGTTTTTTAGCGGTGATAATCACTGTTATTTGACGCAAGCGCCAGATAATCCAGCGGTATCGAACGCTTTTTCACCGCCTTATATATCGGTTTCTCTCTCCAGTGCTCTTTTTTATCGTTGCTTGCACTTACTCACACTCTGTGTAAATAACCCCACGTTGTATTGACGTTCGTTGCAACTGTTGACAAATTGATGCCTCAGTAAGATGTAGAGACGGACGCATCTGGCTGGTGTATCCCGCCAGGGCAATAACAATAACCGCTCACATTCTGGTCGCTGTCAGACCTGCCCGTACCGCATAAAAAAATCAGAGGACGGGCGATGCACACAACATCACATCACAATGGAGCAAAACATGATGAACTCCCGGGCTAAATCCAGGATGCTGAAGGCCGGTCTCAGCCTGATTGCGATGACCGTCGCTGCCGGTGTTCAGGCGAAGACCCTTGTCTACTGTTCAGAAGGCTCGCCGGAAGGTTTCAACCCGCAGCTCTTTACCTCTGGCACCACCTATGACGCCAGCTCGGTCCCGATTTATAACCGTCTGGTTGAGTTTAAAACCGGCACCACTGAACTGCAGCCAGGCCTGGCTGAAAAGTGGGATGTCAGCGAAGATGGCAAAACCTACACTTTCCACCTGCGCCAGGGCGTGAAGTGGCAGAGCACGAAAGATTTCAAACCAACGCGTGAATTTAACGCCGATGACGTGGTGTTTTCATTTGAGCGCCAGCTCGATAAAAACAATAAATTCCACGGCGTCTCTGGCGGCAGTTACGAATATTTTGAAGGCATGGATATGCCGAAGCTGATCGGCAAAATTGAAAAAGTTGACGATCACACCGTGCGTTTTACCCTGACCCGTCCTGAAGCGCCTTTCCTCGCTGACCTCGGTATGGACTTCGCCTCTATTCTTTCTAAAGAGTATGCGGATAACATGCTGAAAGCAGGCACGCCGGAAAAACTCGATCTGAATCCGGTCGGCACCGGCCCGTTTGTACTGCAGCAGTATCAGAAAGATTCACGCATTCTCTACAAAGCGAACCCGGACTTCTGGGGCACTAAACCAAAAATCGATCGTCTGGTCTTCTCTATTACGCCAGATGCGTCAGTGCGCTACGCCAAGCTGCAGAAGGGCGAGTGCCAGGTGATGCCTTATCCAAACCCGGCTGACATCGCCAGCATGAAGAAAGACAGCAAAATCAATCTGATGGAGCAGCCTGGCCTGAACGTGGGTTATCTCTCATTTAACACAGAGAAAAAGCCGCTGGATAACGCCAAAGTGCGTCAGGCACTGACCATGGCGGTCAACAAGCAGGCGATCATCGATGCGGTCTATCAGGGAGCAGGGCAGGCAGCGAAAAACCTGATCCCGCCAACCATGTGGGGCTATAACGACGAGATCAAAGATTACGCCTACGATCCGGAAAAAGCCAAAGCGCTGCTGAAAGAAGCAGGCATGGCGGATGGCTTCTCTATCGATCTCTGGGCAATGCCGGTGCAGCGTCCATACAACCCGAACGCGCGCCGCATGGCGGAGATGGTTCAGGCGGACTGGGCGAAAATTGGCGTAAAAGCCAAAATTGTTACCTATGAGTGGGGCGAATATCTCAAGCGCGCCAAAGCAGGTGAACACCAGACGGTGATGATGGGCTGGACCGGCGACAATGGCGATCCGGATAACTTCTTTGCCACCCTGTTCAGCTGTGCAGCGGCAAAAGATGGCTCCAACTACTCCCGCTGGTGCTACAAGCCGTTTGAAGATCTGATCCAGCCGGCCCGTGCGGAAGCCGATCACAATAAACGTATTGCGCTCTACAAGCAGGCGCAGGTTGTTATGCACGATCAGGCTCCGGCACTGATCATTGCACACTCGACCGTCTATGAGCCTGTCAGCAAGAAAGTGAGCGGCTATGTGGTTGATCCGTTAGGTAAGCATCACTTCGAAAACGTCGATATTCAGGAATAACCCTTTCGGATTATCACGGTGAGGGCCAGCCTGCTGGCCCTCGGATGCGCTCTTCGCCATCCGTGTCCCGTACTTTTTTCCGGCAAATACTTTTACTGAAGCGCTGCCTGCATCGCGTCCGGCTTTGCCGACCGCGCGTTATGAGCAATGTAGTCCCGCGACGACTTTCCGCTGCGGGAGAATGACTGAGAATCCGGCTTATGCTGCAATTCATACTCCGACGTCTGGGCCTTGTCATCCCGACGTTTATCGGTATTACCCTACTGACCTTTGCGTTTGTTCATCTGATCCCCGGCGACCCGGTGCTGATCATGGCGGGCGAACGCGGTATCTCCCCGGAGCGTCACGCACAGCTGATGGCGCAGTTTGGCCTCGACCAGCCGATGTGGAAGCAGTACATCACCTATATCAACGGGGTGCTGCACGGCGATCTCGGTATCTCTCTGAAGAGCCGCATTCCGGTGTGGGATGAGTTTGTCCCGCGCTTCCAGGCGACGCTGGAGCTGGGCATCTGTGCCATGCTGTTTGCTATCGCCGTGGGTATTCCGGTGGGCGTACTGGCCGCCGTAAAGCGCGGATCGGTTTTCGATCATACCGCCGTGGGGATCTCCCTGACCGGCTACTCCATGCCGATCTTCTGGTGGGGGATCATGCTGATTATGCTGGTATCGGTGCAGCTCAACCTGACGCCGGTCTCTGGCCGGGTCAGCGATACCATCTTCCTTGACGACAGCCATCCCCTGACCGGCTTTATGCTGATCGATACGCTCCTGTGGGGGGAAGAGGGCGACTTCAAAGATGCGGTCATGCATATGATCCTGCCGGCGATTGTGCTGGGCACCATTCCGCTGGCGGTGATTGTGCGTATGACGCGCTCCTCCATGCTGGAGGTGCTGGGCGAGGATTATATCCGCACCGCCCGCGCCAAAGGGCTGACGCGCATGCGGGTTATTGTCGTGCATGCGCTGCGTAATGCGATGCTGCCGGTGGTTACCGTTATCGGTCTGCAGGTCGGTACGCTGCTGGCCGGTGCGATTCTGACCGAGACTATCTTCTCATGGCCGGGTCTGGGCCGCTGGCTGATTGAAGCGCTGCAGCGCCGCGACTATCCGGTAGTGCAGGGCGGCGTGCTGCTGGTTGCCATCCTGATCATTCTGGTCAACCTGCTGGTTGATCTGCTGTATGGCGTGGTTAACCCGCGCATCCGACATAAGAAATAAGGGGGAGCTATGTCTGCTGTTGAACCCGCGCGCGTAACTGCCGCACCAAAGCCGATGACCCCGTTTCAGGAATTCTGGCACTATTTTAAACGTAATAAGGGCGCAGTCATCGGCCTGGTCTACATCACGCTGATGCTGCTGATTGCAATTTTTGCCGATTTTCTGGCACCGCACGGTCCGGCAGAGCAGTTCCGCGATGCGCTGCTGCATCCGCCGGTATGGCAGGAGGGCGGCAGCTGGAGTTATATCCTCGGCACCGATGATGTGGGCCGCGATATTTTGTCACGCCTGATGTTCGGGGCGCGCCTGTCGCTGCTGGTAGGCTGCCTGGTCGTGGTACTGTCACTGATTTTTGGCGTGATTTTTGGCCTGATGGCGGGCTACCTCGGTGGCGTGGTGGATGCCACTATTATGCGTCTGGTCGATATCATGCTGGCGCTGCCCAGCCTGCTGCTGGCGCTGGTGCTGGTAGCCATCTTTGGCCCCTCCATCGTCAACGCTTCGCTGGCGCTGACGTTTGTGGCGCTGCCGCACTACATTCGCCTGACGCGCGCGGCGGTACTGGTGGAGGTTAACCGCGATTATGTCACCGCTTCCGGCGTGGCAGGTGCGGGAACGCTGCGTCAGATGTTCATCAATATTCTGCCAAACTGCCTGGCTCCGCTGATTGTGCAGGCATCGCTCGGTTTCTCCAACGCCATCCTCGACATGGCGGCGCTGGGCTTTCTCGGAATGGGGGCGCAGCCGCCGACGCCGGAGTGGGGCACCATGCTCTCTGACGTTCTGCAGTATGCGCAAAGTGCCTGGTGGGTAGTGACCTTCCCCGGAGTGGTCATCCTGCTGACGGTTCTGGCATTCAACCTCATGGGCGATGGTTTGCGTGATGCACTCGACCCGAAACTCAAGCAGTAAAGAGGCACCGAGATGGCGTTATTAAATGTAGAGAAGTTATCGGTGCATTTCGGCGACGAAAAAACACCGTTCCGTGCGGTTGACCGCATCAGTTATCAGGTCGAGCAGGGCCAGGTCGTAGGGATTGTCGGTGAGTCGGGCTCCGGTAAATCAGTCAGTTCGCTGGCGATTATGGGTCTGATCGATTTTCCTGGCCGCGTCATGGCTGAGAAGCTGGAGTTTAACCAGCGCGATTTGCAGAAGATTTCTGAAAAAGAGCGCCGGCAGCTGGTTGGCGCAGAAGTGGCGATGATTTTTCAGGATCCGATGACCAGCCTCAATCCCTGCTATACCGTGGGTTTCCAGATTATGGAAGCGCTCAAGGTGCACCAGGGCGGCAGTAAACGCACCCGCCGCCAGCGCGCTATCGATCTGCTGGAGCAGGTGGGTATTCCCGATCCGGCTTCGCGGCTTGATGTCTATCCGCACCAGCTGTCGGGCGGCATGAGCCAGCGCGTGATGATCGCCATGGCGATTGCCTGCAAGCCTAAGCTGCTGATTGCCGATGAGCCAACCACGGCGCTGGATGTCACCATTCAGGCGCAGATCATCGAACTGCTGCTGGCGCTGCAGAAGCAGGAGAACATGGCACTGATCCTCATCACCCACGATCTGGCGCTGGTTGCCGAAGCGGCGCAGCACATTATTGTGATGTATGCCGGCCAGGTGGTGGAGAGCGGCAAAGCCGTGGATATCTTCAGGGCGCCGCGTCATCCCTATACGCAGGCGCTGCTGCGGGCGCTGCCGGAGTTTGCGGCAGACAAGGCGCGGCTGGCATCGCTGCCGGGCGTGGTGCCGGGCAAATATGACCGGCCCTCTGGCTGCCTGCTGAATCCGCGCTGCCCCTATGTGACCGATCGCTGCCGTACCGAAGAACCTGCGCTGCGCGACATTCCGGGCCGCCAGTCTAAATGCCACTTCCCACTGGATGATGCCGGGAGACCGACCTATGAGTCCTGATAACACGAAGCAGGATTATCTGCTGCAGGCGATTGACCTGAAAAAACACTACCCGGTGAAGAAAGGCCTGTTTGGTCAGGAGCGCCTGGTGAAGGCGCTGGATGGCGTCTCCTTCAACCTCGAACGGGGTAAAACGCTGGCGGTAGTCGGTGAGTCGGGCTGCGGAAAATCCACGCTTGGCCGTCTGCTGACCATGATCGAAACCCCGACCGAAGGCGAGCTTTACTGGCACGGACAGGATTTGCTGAAGCACGATCCGCAGGCGCAAAAACTGCGCCGGCAGAAAATTCAGATCATCTTTCAGAACCCCTATGGCTCGCTCAACCCGCGTAAAAAAATCAGCCAGATCCTTGAGGAGCCGCTGATTATCAACACCGCGCTGAGCAAAGCGGAGCGGCGCGAAAAAACGCTGGAGATGATGGCGAAAGTGGGTCTCAAGACCGAACATTACGATCGCTACCCGCACATGTTCTCCGGCGGTCAGCGTCAGCGTATTGCCATTGCGCGCGGACTGATGCTGGATCCGGATGTCCTGATCGCGGATGAGCCGGTTTCAGCGCTCGATGTTTCGGTACGCGCGCAGGTGCTGAACCTGATGATGGATCTGCAGCAGGACCTGGGCCTCTCCTACGTCTTTATTTCGCACGACCTCTCAGTGGTCGAGCACATCGCCGATGAAGTTATGGTGATGTACCTCGGGCGCTGCGTGGAGAAAGGCAGTAAAGAGGCGATCTTCAGCAATCCGCGCCATCCTTATACGCAGGCGCTGCTTTCCGCCACGCCGCGTCTTAATCCGGATGAGCGGCGCGAGCGTATCAAACTGACCGGTGAGCTGCCCAGCCCGCTCAATCCGCCGCCGGGCTGTGCGTTCAACGCGCGCTGCCGGCGCCGTTTTGGCACCTGCGTGCAGCTGCAGCCAAAACTCAAACGCTATGGCGATCAGCAGGTTGCCTGCTTTGCCGTCGATCAGGATGAAAACCAGCCGCTGGAAACACCCTGATTAACGCCACTGATAAAAAAGGCTCCCGCGGGAGCCTTTCTTTTTTTTAGCGAAAACAGTTCAGCAATGCTAACCTTTATCAGGTTAACCGGGCACAGGACCGGAAATCTATCACATTACGTTATCTGACCGTCAGCGACAGGGCTCCCCGCGCAGCGCGCTAAGACAAATTCTTAAATCACCGCGCAGGCGTTGCCGGCTTAACCGCTGGGCTTACGCAACGCTAAAATCATCAATATCCTTATTTTACAGATATTTAATTTCTTTTCGGCGGCATTTTCGTTTCGGTTAACGGCAATGCATTACTCTCTTTTCGCCGCGCATCTCCCGCCGGTAAAGCATCCGGTTTTTTATAAACACAGATAAAGCAGCTTTATCAGATATGCGGTTTTAATAATCAGAATTTTCTCACCGTCTTTTAATGTGTGTGCTATATTCGCCAAAAAATTCCCTCTGCTTTCACAGGCACTGATCATGAAGAATTATGACGATCTGCAGCGTTTCAAAGAAAAAACGCAGACGCTTGATATCGATTTCAAAGATATGTCGGGTCAGGCGCAGAGCGCCGATCATCATCAGTGGGCCATTCTGCGCCAGCTGAGCACAGATGATGCGCCGGAGCTGGGCCAGGGGCAGCGTATCGATCTGCCGCAGCCACAGCCGGCCGGCCCTGAGGCATTTGTCGCGCCAGCTATACCTGCCGCTCCGCGTGCTCCGGCAGAGGAGGGCGCCTCGCTGCTCAGCAGCCTGGCGGCCACCGCGCCGGTCCGCGAGGCCGCGCCGGGCAGCAGTGCGCTGTTTCCGCCGCCGCCGCCGAAGCGCGCGCCGGCAGCGATGCCCGCGGCGGCGCTTGTGGAGCGGCAGCGCGCCGGCTCACTGTTTCCGCCTCCGCTTTCTGAGCCGGTCGTGACCCGCCCCGCGGCCCCGCAGCCGCCTGCCAGCGCGGTGCCGGCCGCAGCAGCGCCTGTTGCTCCGCCCGCCTCTGCCCGCTTCAGCACGCTGTTTCGCTCGCGTCCGGCTGAACCCGCTGCATTGTCTAAAGAAACACTCCTCAAACCGCTACTGGAGAAGATTGCGTTATGCCGTTAGTTTGTGTGTGCTCGCCAAAAGGGGGAGTAGGGAAGACCACCATGGCGGCCAACCTTGCATGGAGTCTGGCGCGCGCCGGCAGCAAGGTGCTGGCAATCGATTTTGATGTGCAGAATGCGCTGCGTCTGCATTTTGGCGTCCCGCTGCAGGATGGCCGCGGCTTTGTTGCGCGCTCTGAAGAGCAGGCTGACTGGAGCCAGTCGATTCTGACCACCGGCGGCAATATTTTTGTGCTGCCCTACGGCGACGTCACAGAGGAGCAGCGTGAACGCTTTGAGCACAAGCTTGCCAGCGACACCCATTTTTTGCGGCGCGGTCTCGATACCGTGCTGAATTATCCCGGCCTGGTAATTGTGGCCGATTTTCCTCCCGGTCCGGGGCCGGCGCTTAAAGCGATGCAGCAACTTGCCGATATGCATTTAGTAGTCATGCTTGCGGATACGGCATCCGTCTCTCTGCTGCCGCAAATTGAAAATAACCGCATGATTGGTCAGCCGCTGAATAATAAACATGGCCACTATTTTGTGCTGAACCAAAGCGACAATCGCCGCAATATCAGCCGTGAAGTCACATCATTTATGCAGCAGCGTCTGGGCGATAGCCTGCTCGGCGTTGTCCACCGCGATGAAAGCGTGGCGGAAGCGAATGCATCACAGCAGTCAGTGTACGACTTCAGCCCCGCTTCGGCGGCCGCGTTCGATATTGAACTGGTGGCAAAGCGCGTGGCTAATTTGCTCAGTATTCAGGTCGGCAACGGTGAAGTTCAGGCGCCGATCCGCAGCCAGTATTAATAGCCGGGCTCAGGCCCGGCTCAGATAATTTATAACGCTTTTTCAGGGTGACTCATGAGTAAACTCGGGTTTTACCTGCTGCTGCTGGTGCTCGCGCCGGTGGCGGCGGTAATCATCATCACGCCTATGGACAGCCAGAAACAATATATTTTTGGTTTAATCAGCATCGGGATGATGTTTTTACTGGGCTTCAGCAAAAGCCGTAAAATAACCGTGGTAATGGTTATTCTTTCCGCGCTGATGTCGACCCGATATATCTGGTGGCGCACTACCGAAACGCTGGAGTTTAATTCCGAGATCGAAGCTATTCTCGGCATTGGCTTATATCTGGCTGAACTTTACGTCTGGCTGATCTTAATTCTCGGGTTCCTGCAGACCACCTGGCCTTTAAAGCGTACGATTGAACCGCTGCCGGATGATACCCGTCTGTGGCCCACGGTGGATGTATACGTACCGACCTATAACGAAAGTCTGGACGTGGTGCGCGATACCGTGCTGGCGGCGCAGTGTATCGATTACCCGCGCGATAAAATCAAAGTCTATCTGCTGGATGACGGCAAGCGCAGCGAGTTTGCGGTATTCGCCGCTGACGTGGGCGTGGGCTATATCACGCGTGATGACAACCGGCACGCCAAAGCGGGCAATCTTAATCACGCGATGACCATTACCAAAGGCGAGCTGATCTGCGTATTCGACTGCGATCACGTCGCCACGCGCGCGTTCCTGCAGGCAACGGTCGGCCCCTTCCTGAAAGATCCGAAGCTGGCCCTGCTGCAGACGCCGCACTATTTCTACTCTCCCGATCCGTTCGAGCGCAACCTGCGTGCCGCCCGCTCTATTCCTAACGAGGGATCGCTGTTTTATGGTCCGGTACAGCAGGGCAATGACAACTGGAATGCGACCTTTTTCTGTGGCTCCTGTGCCGTTATCCGGCGCAGCGCGCTGGAAGAGATTGGCGGCTTTGCCGTTGAGACCGTGACGGAAGACGCGCACACCGCGCTGAAAATGCAGCGTCGCGGCTGGGGCTCAGCGTTTCTGGCGATCCCGCTGGCGGCCGGTCTGGCAACCGAGCGCCTCGGCCTGCACGTTATTCAGCGTACCCGCTGGGCGCGCGGCATGACGCAGATTTTCCGCGTGGATAATCCGCTGTTTGGCCGTGGTCTGAAGTGGCAGCAGCGCCTCTGCTACCTCAACGCCATGCTGCACTTTCAGTTTGGCCTGCCGCGCGTGGCGTTTCTTACCGCGCCGCTGGCTTATCTGCTGTTTAACCTGAATATCATCCACTCTTCGGCGTCGCTGATCTTCGCCTATGTGCTGCCGCATCTGGTGATGTCGCTCTACGTTAACTCCCGTATGAATGGCCGCTTCCGCTATACCTTCTGGGGAGAGATTTACGAAACGGTGATGTGCTTCCATCTGGTCATCCCGACCCTGCTGACGCTACTGTCGCCGAAACATGGCAAGTTCAACGTAACGGATAAAGGCGGTCTGCTCGATCAGGGCTTCTTTGATTTCCATATCGTACGGCCGCACGTCATTGTCGCGACGCTGCTCTCCATCGGTATTGTCGCCGGCGTGGTCCGCGCGACGGCGCATGACTATTTCGGGGTCGATCCCTGGGTTATCGCGCTCAACGTTGGCTGGGCTATTTTCAGTCTGATTATTCTGATGGCGGCCATCGCCGTGGCGCGCGAAACCAAGCAGGTGCGTAAAACCATTCGTATTGAGGTGCAGATCCCGGCTGTGATCCACTACGCCAGCGGGATTTCGTCGCGTACCCGCACCAGCGATCTCTCGATGGGCGGCGCGCAGCTGGATGCGCCTGACAACCGGCATGAAATGGATGAGATTGAAGAGATCGATCTGCTGCTGAAGTCCGGCACTATCACTATCCCGGTCAGTAAAATTTCCGGCGATGCAGAGACAATCCGTCTGCGCTTTGGCGCGATGCCGCTGGCGCGTCGCCGCGAGCTGGTGCGCGTCGTGCTGGCGCGAGCGGATGCGTGGATCCAGCCGGAGTACAAGCAGGATAATCCGCTGGTGTCGATCGGCACTATTATTCGTACCGTTTTTGAGCTGTTCTGGCTGACCTGGAAAGATCGCCGCGAGAAGCGCAAGCGTGATGACCAGCCTGTGGCCAAAGAGGACAGCGCAGTATGAAAAGATTAACGCAAACGCTGCTCGCCAGTTCGCTGGCGACGGCACTGCTGCTTACCCCGGTTCAGGCTGAGGAGCCTGCGGTCACGCAGGACAGCAGTGCGCTGTCAGCTGTGCCGCCGCCGGAAGGGCTCACGGCCGATCAGCAGCTGCAGCAGGCCGCCGGGGCCGCCCCTTATGCACCGGAAAGCGGTAGTGACGCGCCGGAAAGCAGTGCCGCCACGCCGGCTGAGGCTGAGGCGCCGGCAATTCTGTTGCCTGCGGCTGATACCGGAAGCACTGTCCTCAACCAGCCGGTAAGCAGCACCATTTCGGTGTCGCAGATGGGGCAGAAGCAGGGTATCACCCTGACCGGCGGGCAGCTGCAGTCGGGCATTGTCTTTACCCTGCCCGGTGATGAGGTGGTTACCAACGCACGGCTCAACCTGTCGCTGCGCGTCTCATCAGCGCTGGCCGCGCGCAATACGTCGCTGCAGCTGATGCTGAACGGACAGCCGCTCGGCACGCTGCCGCTCGGCTCCAGCGACAGCGACGTCAGCGACTATCAGCTGGATATCCCGGCTGCCATGGTGGTGTCAGATAACAATCTCAGCTTTAAAATCAACGATGCGGATAAGCTGCTGTGCGAGAAAGAGAGTGCGCAGCAGTATCAGGTAACGATTCTGCCGCAAACCACGCTGAGCCTGGAGGGCCAGCAGCTGAATATCGGCACCAGCCTGCGTAACTTCCCGCGCCCGTTTATTGATGCGCAGCGTATGACGCCGGCCAGCGTCACCTTTGGTTTTGCCAGCAGCGTGACGCCGGATGCGGTGAGCGCTGCCGCGCTGGTGGCGTCGTGGATGGGTATTCAGTCTGACTACCGCGGCATTCGCTTTCCGGTGAGTCGCGGCGCGCTGCCAGAGCGCAACGGTATTCTGGTCGGGCATCCGGGCGACAAAATCGGCATCGTGACGCTGCCGGCCAGCAATGGCCCGCTGCTGCAGGTGATCGATAACCCGGATAATCCGGTCTATAAACTGCTGCTGATTGTGGGCAGCGATGACGCACAGCTGCGTCAGGCGGCGAATCGTCTGACAACCAAACCGCTGACTACCGATGCCAGCCAGCTTGCTGTGCAGCCGCAGCCGCTGGCCCAGCGTAAGCCTTACGATGCCCCGCGCTGGATCAACACCTCACGCCCGGTACGCCTGAGTGAACTGCTGCGCAAAGATCAGAGCCTGACCACGACCGGTATCTGGCACGATGCGCTGCGCGTTAACTTCCGCGCGGCACCCGATCTGTTTTTGTGGGATGGCGATACGATCCCGGTAAACCTGAACTACCGTTTTCCCACTGAAAGCTGGATCGACGAAAACAATTCGTTCCTGAATGTCGCCCTCAACGGGACTTTCCTGCGTAATCTGACGGTTAACAAAGTTGGCCTGCTGGAGAGCGCCTGGCACCGGCTGGGGGGTGACGCGCGCCAGGAGCAATACACCCTGAAGCTGGAGCCCTATCTGATTTACGGTGATAACCAGCTGGCGCTCTACTTTAATATCAAGCCCAAAGCGGATGCGCCGTGCGGCGTACTGCTTAACAACAATATCAAAAGCCGCATCGAAGAGGATTCGTGGATCGATCTGAGCCACACCCGTCACTTCACCATGCTGCCGAATCTCTCTTACTTTGTCGGGGCCGCGTTCCCGTTCACGCGCCTGGCGGATTTTTCGCAGACCACGCTGCTGCTGCCGGAAAAACCGGGTGATGCGGAGATCGCCACGCTGCTCGATATGGCGGCGCGCGCGGGTAACGCAACCGGGGTGGCGCTGGTACAAAATCAGGTACTGTTTGGCCTGCCTGAAGGCGGCACCAATCTGAGCCGGCTGCAGCAGAGTGATGTGCTGGCGGTCAGTACCATGCAGCACAGCGCCTTTACGCAGCAGATGCTGCACGGCACGCCGTGGCAGACCAGCGGCAATACGCTGAGCGTTAACGAGCCTGGCCTGATGGAAAAACTGCACGGCTGGCTGACCGGCGACTGGTATCGCCAGGAGCTGGATGCCGATCGCTACTTTTCCTCAAATGAGGCGTGGCGCGGATTTGTCAGCTATCGCTCGCCGTGGAGCGCCGACCGGCTGGTGGTCATGACGGTGGCAACCAGCGATCAGCAGCTGCTGCGCCTGCATGACGATCTCAATTCAGCGCGTATCAACGCCGGTATTCGCGGCGATACCGCCATCATTACCGATGAAAATGGGATCCGCAGCTTCCGGGTTGGTCCGCAGTTTCCGAGCGGTGAAATGCCGTGGTACATGATGGTGGTCTGGTACGCCAACCAGCACTCGGTGCTGATGGCGCTGGCCGCGCTGCTGGTTGCCGTGCTGATCGGCAGCAGCGCCTGGCTCATGCTGAAGCGTCACGCATGGCGGCGTCTTAACCCCAAAGCAGACAGTCAGTCCGGCAGGAAGTAAGGATAAAAAATGCATAAAAATATACTGAGTGCCGGCATCCGCCACGCCCTGCTGCTGGGCGGGGCGCTGACGCTCTCTCAGCCGCTGCTGGCGGCAGAGAGCAACAATCCTGCGCTGCAGGCGCTGTTTGACCAGGCTGCCTACTGGCATCAGAAAGCGCATGACGATCTGGCAAAGGCGTCGCTGCAGAAAATCCTGCAGGCGGAGCCGAATAATACCCAGGCGCTCTATCTGCTGGCGCTCTACTCCCAGCAGACCGGAAGTACCGCCGAGGCAGCGCAGTGGCGTGCGCGGCTGAGTGCCGTTTCGCCCAACGATGCGCATCTGGCCGAACTGGATAACGCCCGTCAGCTGCAGAGTATTCCGCAGGCGCAGCTATCGCTGGCGCGTCAGCAGGCACGCAGCGGCAACATCGCCGCTGCGCTGCAGACGTGGCGCAACACCTTCAGCGGTAACGAGCCACCGCCGAGCGTCGCCGCTGAATATTATCTGACCATGGCCGGCGATCGCACGCTGCTGCCGCAGGCGGTTGAAGCGCTGCGGCAGTTTGCCGCCGATCATCCGCAGGATACCGGTGCGCAGCTGGCGCTGGGCAAGGCGATGACCTATCAGGAGCCGACCCGTCGCCAGGGGATTGAGCTGCTGGCCGGTATGGCTGACGGCAATAAAGAGGCTGACCGCTCGCTGCGTCAGGCGCTGCTCTGGCTGGCACCGCAGGCTCAGGACGCTGCGCTCTATCAGACCTGGCAACAGCGTCATCCTCAGGATAACGCGGTAGTGGATTACTACCGTAAAAACGTGGGCGGCGCGGAAAAGGGCGCCGGCTTTACGGCCCTGAACAGCGGCGATGTCAGCGGTGCGCAGTCCAGCTTTGAAAAAGTGCTGCAGGCGAACCCGCAGGATGCGGATGCGCTGGCGGGCATGGGCTATGTTGCGCAGCGCGCCGGGCGCTACGCTGAAGCCGCAGACTACCTGAACCGGGCGGCACAGCTGGGTGGCGATCAGAGCGATGCGCGGCAGAAGCAGGCGGCGGATGCCCGCTTTTACGCGCAGCTTGCCGCCGCTCAGCAGGCGCTGAAAAGCGGCGACAGTGCGCAGGCGCTGGCGCTGAGCGAGCCGCTGACCCAGGCTGAAGGCGAAAAAGGCGTGGCGGCAAAACTGTTCCGTGCCGATGTGCAGCGCCGCACCAATCAGTTGCAGCAGGCGGAGCAGACCTACCGTGCGATCCTGCAAAGCGATGCGGATAACCGCAGCGCCAAAGAGGGACTGTTCTATGTGCTGCGCCAGCAGAACCGCAGCGCTGAAGCTAACAGCCTGCTCGCCTCACTGCCCGACAGCGTGCGGCAGAGCGTGGCGCCACGCGGTAATAACAGCGATCCCATCCGGGCACAGGCGAAACGCGAGCAGGCCGCAGGCAACAGCGCCGCCGCGATCGCCACGCTGACCAGCGGCGTACAGCGCTATCCCACCGATGGCTGGCTGCGTCTGGATCTGGCGCGGCTCTACCGCGCGCAGGGTAATACGCTGATGGCAGCCAATGTGATGCAGCCGGTGATGCGCAATGGCGCGACCAGCAGCGAACTCTATGCCGGTGCGCTCAACGCCAGCGAAAGCGGCGCGTGGCAGCAGGCGAGCCAGCTGCTGGCACGTATTCCCGATCGCAGTAAAACCGGCGCAATGCGTGAACTGGCGCAGCGCGTTAACTTTAATCTGCAAATGGCAACGGCCGATCAGTATCTGGCACAGGGCTCGGATGCGGCGGCGGCGAATACGCTGCGCGCGCTGGCTGCTGCCCCGCCGGCTAATCCGGTTGACGCCGGCAATCTGGCGGAGAAACTGGCGAAAGCGGGCGATCTCACCAGCGCCGTGGCGGTGGTACGCAGCAACATGCAGCGCGGCGTGCAGGGTAACGCCGGGGACTATGCCACGCAGGTCACGGTGCTCAACCAGGCCGGGTTGAGCGGTGAAGCGCAGCGTTTTCTCAGCTCGCCTGAACTGCAGGCGCGCAGTACGCCAGCGCAGCTGGCTGATGTGCGCAACGGCTATCTGATCAATGAAGTAGATCGCCTGCGTGAGCAGAAACAGTATGCGGCGGCCTATGACAAACTGGTGGGTGCGCTGCAGCAGGATCCGCAAAACCGCGATCTGATGTTTGCCATGGCGCGTCTCTATCAGTCCGGCAAAATGAACAAAGAGGCGGGCGTGGTCTATGACTATCTGATCACGCAGGATACGCCGCAACAGGATGCGCGCACCGGGGCCATTAACGTGGCGCTGGCAGAGAATGATATCAGCAGGGCGAATACGCTGACGCGCGGACTGCGCAATGAAGAGACGCCGGAGCGGCTGCTGCTGCTGGCGCGCGTAGCGGAAGCCAACGGCGAGCACGGCGAAGCGATGCGTTATCTGCGTACCGCACGCGGTAAAATGATTGGTCTGCAGGGCGCGCAAAGCGGCAGCGTACCTGTGGTTGGCGGACTGGCGCTGGCAGACAATCCCTTTATTAACCGCAGCACCTCGCCGGTTGGCCGTTCCTCTTCCAGCTATGGCGCGGTCATGCCGTGGCAGAACGCACCAACAGTAAGCCGCACAGCAGACACTGCGCTGGCAGCCAATACGCCTGTGCTGCAGCAGAACCAGACGCTGCATCAGATTGACACGATGATGGACGCGCTGCAGGAGAAAACCGGGACCTGGGTACAGGGACAGATGCAGGTGCGCGGACGCGATGGCGAGTCAGGCTTGAGTAAGCTGACCGAAGCGAAAGCGCCGCTGACCTTTTCCACGGTGCCGTTTGGCGAGTCGCGGTTTGATTTTACCGTTACGCCGGTTTCACTGACCGCGGGCAGCGCTGGCGGAGATGCATGGCGCCGCTTTGGCAGCAATGCGCTGGTGCAGGGCAATGTCGTGGCAGCCGGGGATGCGAAAATCACGGACGTTCCCGCTTCAGCCACCGATTCGCAGTCCGCTTCCGGCGTTGAGCTGAACATGGCGCTGAAGGGCGACAGCTATAAAATCGATCTCGGCAGCACGCCGCTGGGCCAGGATCTCAGCACGCTGGTGGGCGGGATCCAGTGGTCACCGAAGCTGACTGATTTCCTGACGCTGATCCTGACCGGTGAACGCCGTGCCATGACCGACAGCCTGCTTTCGTATGTGGGAGCAGAAGATAAAACCAGCGGCAAACGCTGGGGACGCGTAACGAAAAATGGCGCGAATGCCCTGCTGAGCTATGACAACGGCGATGCCGGACTTTATGCCGGCGGCGGCGCTTATAGCTACATTGGCGAAAATGTGGCGAGTAACCAGAGCGTTCAGGCAACCGCTGGCGTTTATGTACGGCCTTTCCACTACGACGATCGCGAGCTGAAGGTGGGAATGAACCTCTCCTGGATGGATTTCTCCAAAAACCTCAGCTATTTCAGTTATGGCCAGGGCGGCTATTTCAGCCCACAGAACTATGCATCCGTTTCATTCCCGGTGGATTTCAGCCGTCAGTTTGACGATCTGAAAGTCAACGTCGGGGGATCGGTAGGGTATCAGTCTTACAGCCAGGATAAGAGCGCCTACTTCCCGGACGATGCTGCGCTGCAGTCGCAGCTGCAGAGTCTGGCCGATCGCGGCTTTGTCAGAAGTGCTTACTACAGCGGTGAAAGTAAAAACGGCATAGGTTACAACCTGCACGCCGGTGCGGATTATAAAATTAATAAAGATGTCACGATTGGCGGGCAGCTGGGGTATGACACCTTTGGCGACTACAACGAAAGCACTGCCAACCTCTACTTCCGCTATATGTTTGGAGATAACTGATGAGCGAGCAACCCACCGCACGCGTGACCTGGTCGCATCAGCCTGGCTGGTTTGACCTGGTCTGCGTGATGACAGAGAGCGTGCTGGAGAACGGCGGTGATGAAGCCACGGCTTTTCTGGCCAGCACCGGGGAGACGCTGGCGATGCGCTATCCGCTGCCGGCTTCACGTACCGTGCAGGATCTGGAACGGGAGATGAATCTGCAGCTGGCCCGCTTCAACTGGGGCTTTGTGCAGATTCATCCGGCAGAAAATGCGATTCAGATTGAGCATCATGCGCTGCCGGCCGGTCACGACACGCTGCCGGCTGAACGCTGGCGGCTGGCAATGGGGGCCGTGCTGGGCGGGCTGTATGCGCAGTGGCTGCGCGGTCAGGGCGGCAGCGCCGCAGTACCGCTGACGCTGGAAAACGACAATGGCTCAACGCTGCTGTATCGATATCAATAGGAAGCGGTAATGAATGTAATGCGGCACGGGCGTCGGTGGATGCTCTGTTTAATGATGATATTTTTTAGCGCGCAGGCGATGGCAGACGGCTGGAGCAGTTATAAAAGCCGCTTTCTGAACAGCGACGGCCGGATTATCGATACCGGCAACAAAGGCGTCAGCCATACAGAGGGTCAGGGCTATGGCATGCTGCTGGCGGTAGCGAATAACGATCGCGCTACCTTTGATCTGCTGTGGCAGTGGACGCGTGCGCATCTGCATAATCCGCAAAATGACCTGTTCTACTGGCGCTATGTGCCTGATGCGGCCGATCCGGTGGCAGACAAAAACGACGCCAGCGACGGTAATGTGCTCATTGCCTGGGCGCTGCAGCGCGCGGCCCAAAAGTGGGGAGGAGATTATCAGCAGGATTCCGATCGCATTCAGCGGGCAATTATTAAGCTGAACGTGATCGATTACGCCGGACACAAAGTTATGCTGCCTGGCGCAAACGGCTTTAATAAGTCGAGCTACGTCGTGCTGAACCCCTCCTATTTTCTGTTTGCTGCCTGGCAGGCGTTTGCTCAGCAGAGCCATCTGCGCGTCTGGAATACGCTCATTGACGATGGCATGACGCTGCTGGGTGAGATGCAGTTTGGTAAAACCGCGCTGCCACTGGACTGGGTCGCGCTGAACGCGGATGGCTCTGTCGCACCGGCGGTGGGGTACTCTAATCGGTTCAGTTATGATGCGATTCGCGTGCCGCTGAATATCTGGTGGTACGATCCGCAGAGCCTGCGGCTGGTGCCTTTTCAGCACGTCTGGCAGGGCTATCCGCGTCAGACTACGCCGGCCTGGTTCGACGTACTGGCTAACAGCCCGGCGCCTTATAATATGGAAGGCGGCCTGACAGCGGTACGCGATTTGACGCTGAACCAGACCGGTCATCTCAGCGACCGCATTCAGCCGGAACAGAATTACTTCTCTGCCAGCCTGCAGCTATTAGTGTGGCTTGCCTGGCAGGAAAAAGGTTAATGCTCTCCTGCGAGCGCGCGGTGCGCGCTCGCTTTCTACGCTCCCGGCAACGGGTAAAACGCTGAAAACGCGCCTCTCTTCCTTCCGACCGATGATTTTCACCCTTATCGCGGCGTACAACGTCTGAGACCTGGGATATACTTGCTGCGCATTCAGGCTACTATCACTGCGGATTATGGCGGCATTGCGGCCGGGAGAAATTTTGTTGCGCGTCAGTCGCTCGTTAACCATCAAGCAAATGGCAGCCGTGTCTGCGGTTGTGCTGGTGACGATCACGATTTTTATCGTTATCCAGCTTTTTCATTTTGTGCAGCAGCGCAGGGTTGATTACGCCCAGCAGATGGAGAATGTGGCGCACACGGTACGCCAGCCGCTCTCAGAGGCGGTGCTGAAAGCGGACATCCCTCAGGCGGAGCATATTCTTAATACACTGAAACCCGCCGGTATCCTGTCGCGGGCCGATGTGGTGCTGCCCAATGCGTTTCAGGCGCTGCACGCCGATTTTGCACCGGAAAAGCCGGTTCCGCGTCTGGTCGCCCGGCTGTTTGAACTGCCGGTGCAGATCACGCTGCCGCTGTATGCGATAGAGCGGGGCGGCATGCCAAAGCCCATCGCCTATCTGGTGCTTCAGGCGGACTCCTCGCGCGTTTACCAGTTTCTGCTCAGTACGCTCTCAACCATGATCACCACCTGGCTGCTGATGGCGCTGATCCTCTCAGTCGCTATTAGCTGGTGTATTAACCGTCTGGTTGTGCACCCGCTGCGCGATATTTCACGCGAGCTGCAGGAACTGCCGCCGCAAGCCATCCTGACACATAAGCTTACGCTGCCCGGCAATCACCGCGATGATGAGATAGGCATGCTGATCCGCAGCTATAACCGCAATCAGCAGGTGCTGGAGTCCGTTCACGATGAGATGAGCCGGCTGACCACCCATTTTGCCGTGACGGATCTGCCTAACCGCACGCTGTTCCTGGCGCTGCTCGACCAGCATCTGCAGCAGCGTCACCGGCAGCAGCCCTGGAGCGTCATGGTTATCCGTATCGAAACGCTGCAGGAAGCCAACGGCGTGCTGAGCGATGAGCAGCGTGATGCGCTGATGCTGACGCTGGTCGAGAAAATCCGCAGCACGATTGATGATCACACGCTGCTGGCGCAGACGGGGCCCAGCGATTTTGCGCTGCTGCTGAAGCGGGCGCACAATCCATTCCGCGCGATGCGCCTGGCGCGCAACCTGATGCTGCGTATCAATCAGCCGGTCAATCTGTATCAGCTGCAGCTGCGACCGAATGCCAGTATCGGGCTGTCGCTCTCTGACGAGAGCCTCTGCTCTGCCCGCGAGCAGCTGGATCGGGCGACGTCAGCCATGATGTCAGCGCGGCATCAGGGGAAAAATCAGATCCTGTTTTTTGATCCGGTACTGACCGAACGGGCGCAGAAGCGGCTGACGCAGGAGCATGACATTCTGCAGGGGCTGCAGGAGGGTGAGTTTGCGCTTTATCTGCAGCCCCAGCTTAACATGGCAACCGGTGAGCTGACGGGGGCTGAAGCGCTGCTGCGTATGCGGATGGCGGATGGCAGCTTCGGGCTGCCGGAAGAGTTCATCGCCAGCGCGGAAGAGATCGGCGTGATTTCCGCCATCGGTCGCTGGGTATTTGAAGAGGCGTGCCGCATTCTGGCCGGCTGGCAGCGACGGGGGATTACGCTGCCGCTGAGCGTAAATATTTCGGCCGTCCAGCTGCGCGACAGCGGCATGGTGACGCATCTGCAGAGCCTGCTGGAACGGCATCGCATCCGGCCGGGTTCTTTAGTGCTGGAAGTCACCGAAACCGCCGGAATAGGTGATGCCGAACAGGCGATGGCGCTGCTGCTCGCGCTGCAGCAGACCGGAGTTGCCGTTGCGCTGGACGATTTTGGTATGGGCTACTGCAATCTCAATTATCTGCATCAGTTTAAAGCGTTACCGGTTAATAAGCTGAAGATGGACCGCAGCTTTGTTGCCGCGCTGCCGGACGATGACACTATGGTGCGCATTGTGGCCGCCGTGGCAAAGATTGTGGATGCTGACGTTGTGGCTGAAGGGGTGGAAACGGCGGAGCAGCGCGACTGGCTGCTGGCGCGTGGCATTACTATTGGTCAGGGCTATCTGTATGCCGAAGCCCTGCCGCTTACCACCTTTGAACAGGGCTGGCTGCAGCGCTGTTCACGCACGTGATAGTGACCTTATCAATTGATTGTTCTGCAGAAACCGCGCCACAGCGCCAGCTGAAGCGTTTCAGTTCATAGTTAGAGTTTTGTAACTTTTGTAAGGAATGTCAGGGGATACTCATCCTGTTAACAGGGTGTTATTTTCAGTTTATCGGTAAGGTTTTACGCTCTCAGGCGGCTTGCCGCATGCGTTTCTCCCTGACACAGGCGGTGAATGCCGTCTCTACCTGGACACCTGTTATGAAACTGTTTAAAAGCCTCTACTTTCAGGTGCTGGTTGCCATCGGCATCGGCGTTCTGTTAGGCCATTACTATCCCGAATTAGGCGCGCAGATGAAGCCGCTTGGTGATGGTTTTGTAAAGCTGATCAAGATGATCATCGCCCCCGTAATCTTCTGTACGGTGGTGACCGGTATCGCCGGCATGGAGAGCATGAAAGCCGTCGGACGCACCGGCGCCGTAGCGCTGCTCTATTTTGAAATCGTCAGTACTATCGCGCTGATCATCGGACTGGTGGTGGTGAACGTGGTTCAGCCTGGCGCAGGAATGAACGTGGATCCCGCCACCCTGGATGCGAAAGCGGTAGCCGTTTATGCACAGCAGGCAGAACAGCAGGGTGTGATCGCGTTCCTGCTTGATATCATCCCGGGCAGCGTCATTGGTGCCTTTGCCAGCGGCAACATTCTGCAGGTGCTGCTGTTCGCTATTCTGTTTGGTTTCGCACTGCATCGCCTCGGCAGCGCCGGTACCGTGATGTTCAACGTTATCGAAAGCTTCTCAAAAGTGATCTTTGGCGTGATCAACATGATTATGCGCCTGGCACCTATCGGGGCGTTTGGTGCCATGGCCTTCACCATCGGTAAGTATGGTGTCGGCTCGCTGGTGCAGCTTGGCCAGCTGATCATCTGTTTCTATATTACCTGTATCCTGTTTGTCGTGATCGTGCTGGGCGCAATTGCGCGCTGGGCTGGCTTTAACATCTTCAAATTTATCGGTTATATAAAAGAAGAGCTGCTGATTGTGCTGGGTACGTCATCGTCTGAATCAGCGCTGCCGCGCATGCTGGATAAGATGGAGCGCCTCGGCTGCAAAAAATCGGTGGTGGGGCTGGTTATTCCAACGGGCTACTCGTTTAATCTGGATGGCACCTCAATCTATCTGACCATGGCCGCCGTGTTTATTGCGCAGGCGACCAACGCTCATATGGATATCTTCCATCAGATCACCCTGCTGGTGGTCCTGCTGCTCTCCTCGAAAGGCGCGGCGGGCGTTACCGGAAGCGGCTTTATTGTTCTCGCCGCGACGCTCTCTGCGGTAGGGCATCTGCCGGTCGCGGGCCTGGCATTGATTCTGGGCATCGACCGCTTTATGTCCGAAGCGCGTGCGCTGACTAATCTGGTCGGTAACGGCGTAGCCACGGTGGTGGTGGCTAAGTGGGTGGGTCAGCTGGATGAAAACCAGATGAAAGAGACGCTTTCTTCAGCGAAAAAGGTCAATTACGTCTCTCATACCGGCGCATAATCCGCAATTTGCGTTAATTTCCGATTAAATGCCCGCTGTCACTTGCCCTGACAGCGGGCATTTGCATAATAAACCCCGTTGATTTTTTTCCCGATTTTTTTCCTTGTTGCGCGACTTCCTGGCCATCCTGTGGTCAAAGGAACTGTCATTAAATAAACGCGGCGGCAATACGCCGCGCGGGCCGCTTTCCCGGTGGCCAGTCAGTCCGTGCTAACAAGCGTTTATCTGTTTGATTAGGGGTTCACATGCAGGGCACCAGAATTCGGCTTTTGGTTGGCGGCTTGCTGCTTGCAGCAACCGGTTTCGGCGCGCACGCCGAAACACTTCAGCCCGATCCCGCCTGGCAGGAGGGCAAACTGGACAACGGGTTCAGTTGGCAGCTGCTGACCACACCACAACGTCCCAGCGATCGCATTGAGCTTCGCCTGGTGGTTAATACCGGCTCGCTGGCGGAGAGCGCTCAGCAGACCGGCTTCAGTCATCTGTTACCGCGCCTGGCGATGGTGCATAACACCGCGCTGGATACCAATCAGCAGCGTGCACTGTGGCAGCAGGCGATGGATCCGCAGCGTCCGCTGCCGCCAGCGATCTCGTCATACGACTACACTCAGTACAACCTCAGTCTGCCCAACAACCGGCCAGAACTGCTTAAAGAAGCGTTAAACTGGCTGGCGGCGACCGCGGGTAAGATGAGCATTAATGAGCAGGTGGTCGCGACGGCATTAAGCGCGACCGATCCCATCGCCACCTGGCCATCTGACACGCAGGATGTCTGGTGGCGCTACCGTCTGAAAGGCTCAACCATGCTGGCGCACGACCCCGGTGAGCCACCGCGCGCGCCGGTCGATCCCGCGCAGCTGAACAGTTTTTATGAGCAGTGGTACACGCCAGATAATATGACGCTCTATGTGGTTGGCAATGTCGACAGCCGCACTATCATGGAGCAGATTGGCAAGACTTTCGCAACGCTGAAAGGAAAACGCGATACGCCGGCACCACTGCCCACGCTGTCGCCGCTGCCGCATCAGCCGGTCAATCTGGTTGATGGCTCTCTGGCACAGGATCGGCTGTCGCTGGTATGGGATACGTCGTGGCAACCGATTCGCGAATCGCAGTATCTGCAACGTTACTGGCAGAGCGATCTGGCGCGGGAAGCGCTGTTCTGGCACGTGCAGCGCGCGCTGGCAGATAATAAAGCGCAAAATGTGCAGGTCGGCTTTGACTGCCGCGTGCTTTATCAGCGCGCGCAGTGCTCCATCAATATGGAGAGTCCCAACGCGTCACTGCCGCAAAACATGAATCAGATCGCTAAAGCGCTGGCCGTGGTTCGCGATAAAGGGCTGCCGCAGGATGAATTTGATGCGCTTATGGCGCAGAAGCTGCTGGAGCTGAATAAGCTGTTTACCACCTACGCCCGTACGGATACTGACATTCTGATGGGGCAGCGCCTGCGCTCGCAGCAGAATGCGGTAGTGGATATTGCTCCCGAGCAGTATCAGAAACTGCGCCAGTCTTTCCTGAGTGAGTTAACGCGTGAGCAGCTCAACCAGGAACTGCGCCAGCAGCTGACGCAGGAGCTGACTATGGTACTGATCCAGCCACAGGGCGAAGCAGAGACCAATGTGAAGATGTTGCAGGAGAGCTGGAACAAGGTGATGGCAGTGCCTGATGCGCCCGCCGCACCGGCCCCGGACGAAAGCAGTAAAGCAGAAAACAGCACCGATCGGGGCGCATAAATGCGCCCCCTGTGATGAATTCCGCGCAGGGCGTAACAACGTCAGGTTTTCGCCCGCAGCCATTCGGTGACCAGCATCGGCCAGCTTGCCAGTGGCAGATCGGCTACGCCGCGGATACCGAAACCGTGCCCGCCTTTCTGATAAAAATGGATCTCGGCCGGAATTTTATGTTCACGCAGCGCGCTGAAGAACAGCATGCTGTGGTTAACGGAAACCGCTTCATCGTCAGCCGCATGGATCAGCAGGGCTGGCGGTGTTTGCGCGTGCACGCGCGTCTCCAGCGAATAGGCATCGATACTTTTCTGATCAGGCCAGGCGCCCAGCAGGCGCGTGCGTGAACTTTCGTGTGCCAGGCCGTCACGCATACTGATAATCGGGTAGATCAGCACCATAGCGTCGGGGCGCGGTGAGAGCGCATCGATACGATCCTGGACCGGATAGAGCTTCTCGTTAAACCGCGTTCCCAGCGAGGCCGCAACGTGGCCGCCTGCGGAAAAGCCCATCATCACAATGTACTTACCGTTTTTGCCCTGCTGCGCCCGTTCGCGCAGCACGCGGACCGCCCGCTGGGCATCGGCCAGCGGTGCATCCGCGCCTTCATGATGCCCGTCATAGGGCAGGCGATATGTCATTACGGCCAGCGTATAGCCCATTGAGGTAAAAAACGTGGCCAGCGCGCTGCCTTCACGATCGATTAGCACCCGCTGATAACCGCCGCCCGGTGCCACCAGCAGGGTGATCCCGTTGGAGGTTTCCGGATACCAGATAGCCATTTCCGGGCAGCGCACGCCGGTGGCTGCGCGATCGTAAGGCTCATACTCTTTAGCCAGGTCAACAATCTGCGGCTGAGCGCGGGAGTCACTGGCGCCTGGCGCATCACCGGATGGCCAGATATTGATAATTTCTGTGTGCATAAATCTGTCCTGAGCAGGGCGTATAGTCGTTGTTTTTCTGCGGCCGAAGGAACAGCGTCCTGCTGTTATTGATTAAAAGATGGTCTTCTTTTGCGTTGTCGTCCAGCCGAAAAAACGATAACCAGCGAGAATCAGACTATACCTGGCAGGCGGGCATTCTCTTTCAAGAGACTGAATTTAAACAGTTATGTTTAGCGAAGATAATAAGTGCACACTTCAGATAAAGTGCGAAAGATGGAAGAGGCGTACTAAGCGTAATGAACAGGATAAAACAGAGTAGTAAGTCAAACCAGTCACGGGAAATTTCAGCGGAGAAATCCCTCCGGCTGCGCCTTTTTCCGAACCCTTCCGGCGGCCGGTTTTCTGGCGCGTCAGTTTGCCTTAAGTCTTTAAATCGCCCTCCGGCGACGATTTAGCAGACAAAGCATCCTCTGTTTCTGCGATTAAGGCAAAGGCGCGCTGTTAGACTCGACGCCCTATATGGCTGCACAAAGCGATAAAGTTATCCAGGGACCAGCCGATACTTGCCGCCGGGTTGCTTTCTGCAGGCACTCACCACCGACCAGGAAAAAACCATGGTGATGAAGAATTCCGGACACCGGCTGCCTGTTTCTCTCAAACATGCGCAACCGGATATCGCATTTTTCCGGCAGCAGTGCCAGCGTACTTATACTTTTCAGCCTATTTATCAGATATCTGGCCGCCTGCTGGCGATTGAGCTGCTGACCGCCGTTACGCACGCGGCTATGCCGGAAAAGCGTCTTTCACCGGAAAGCTACTTTGCTGCGCTATCGACAGAGCAGCGGCTGGATGTGGTGCATGAACAACTTACTCTGCTGTTGACGTGGTCCCGCTTTTTTATCCGCCATCAGCTGGTGGCATCGGTCAATATTGACGGGCCGACGCTGCTGGCGATACAGCAGCATCCGGCCCTCCGACGGCTGATTGGCCAGCTGCCGTGGGTGCGCTTTGAACTCACTGAGCATCATGCGCTGCCGCAGGAGGAGATGGTGGCGCAGATGCCGGAGCTGGGGCCGCTATGGCTGGATGATTTTGGCTCCGGCATGGCAAATTTTTCCGCGCTGACCGAACTGCGCTATGACTACATCAAATTATCGCGTGAACTCTTTATGCTGCTGCGCGCGTCAGAAGAGGGGCGAGTCCTTTTCTCAACGCTGCTGACGCTTATTAATCGCTACTGCAATGGCGTAATAGTTGAGGGCGTGGAAACCGAAGAGGAGTGGCGCCAGGTACAATCCTCACCCGCTATTGCAGCTCAGGGATACTTTTTTTCCCGTCCGCTTCCTTTTAGTGAGCTGAGATCGCTGCCGTTGATGCTTCTCTGATGTTGTTGCGCCGCGTCTCGACTATCTTTAATGAGACGTGAGAACAAGGAGGAAAAAGCATGACTCGCACGGGAAAAGCTGCCAGCTGGGTGGCGGGCATTCTGCTGTTACTGATCGTGGTACTGGTTGTGGTGATTGCCACCTTTGACTGGAACCGCCTGAAACCAACCATTAATCAGAAAGTGTCAGCAGAGCTGAACCGTCCTTTCGCGATACGCGGCGACCTTGGCGTACACTGGGCGCGTAACCGCGCTGAGCCGGGCTGGCGCAGCTGGATCCCCTGGCCGCAGGTACACGCTGAAGATATCATGCTGGGCAATCCGCCCGACATTCCTGACGTGACGATGGTACACCTGCAGCGCGTTGATGCGACGCTGGCCCCCCTGGCGCTGCTGCACAAAGAGATCTACCTGCCCTGGATCAAGCTGCAGCAGCCCGACGCGCGTCTGATACAGCTCGCCAGCAAGAAGAATAACTGGACATTTACGCTCGCCAGCAGCGAAAACAGCGAGGCTGACGCCGCTCCCTCAGCCTGGTCATTCCGCATGGATAATATTCTGTTTGATCAGGGGCAGCTGCGCTACCGCGATGCGATCAACAAAGCGGATGTAACGGTGAATATCAACTCACTCGGTAAACCCGTGCCTTATGCTCAGGTTACCGGCGGCGATGATAAGCAGAAAGGCGCCGGCGATTTTGTTTTTGGCTGGCAGGCGAAAGGCACCTATAACCAGCAGCCGCTTTCCGGCGACGGCAGAATTGGCGGCATGCTCTCACTGCGCAGCAAAACCACGCCATTTCCGCTGCAGGCCGATCTGCGTAACGGCACCACGCGGGTAAGGCTGGAAGGCACGCTGCAGGATCCGCTGAACCTGGGCGGGCTGGATGTGCGCCTGCGATTTTCCGGCGATACGCTGGCCAATCTCTATGGCTTAACCGGCGTGCTGCTGCCTGATACCCCCCCTTATGAAACTGACGGTCATCTGACTGCCCGCTTTAATGACGCCAAAGGCGCGCTGTTCCGCTATGAAAAGTTTAATGGCCATATCGGTGACAGTGATATCCATGGATCGCTCACCTATCGTCAGGGCAAACCCCGGCCGAAGCTGAGCGGCGAACTCACTTCCCGTCAACTGCGCATGGCCGATCTCGGCCCGCTGATTGGCGTTGATTCCGGTAAAGGGAGTGAGAAAACGGCGCGGGCGAAGGCGCAGCGTGGTGAAGCCGCCACGCAGCCTGCCGATCGCGTGCTGCCTTACGATAAGTTTGAAACCAAAAGCTGGGATGCGATGGATGCCGACGTGAAGTTTAGCGGCAAGCGCATTGAGCACAGCAGCAAGCTGCCGCTCAGCGACCTCTATACGCATCTGACGCTGGAAAAAGGCGATCTGCTGCTTGATCCGCTGCGCTTCGGCATGGCCGGCGGCAATATCAATACCACTATCCGGCTTGAGGGCAGCCGTTCACCGATGCGCGGCCGCGCCGATCTGCACGCGCGCAAACTGCAGCTGCGCCAGCTGTTCCCTGATGTAACCGCCATGCAGCGCAGCCTGGGCCAGCTCAACGGAGACGCAACGCTAAGCGGTACTGGCAATTCGGTTGCCGCACTGCTGGGCAGCAGCAACGGTCAGCTGCGCCTGCTGATGAACAATGGCCTTATCAGCCGCAGCCTGATGGAAATTGCCGGGCTTAACGTCGGAAACTACGTGGTGGGTAAACTGTTTGGTGATGATGAAGTGCGCATCAACTGTGCCGCCACCGATCTTACGCTGCGCCAGGGCGTTGCAACGCCGCGCCTGTTCGTGTTTGATACCGAAAATGCGGTAATCAACGTCACCGGCAACGTTAACTTTGCCAGCGAGCGACTCGATCTGTCGGTAAATCCGGAGAGCAAAGGCATTCGCATTATTACGCTGCGTTCTCCGCTCTACGTGCGCGGAACCTTTAAAAATCCGGATGCCGGGGTTAAAACCGGGCCGCTTATTGCACGCGGTGCGGCGGCCGTAGCGCTGGGGGCGGTTGTGGCACCGGCTGCCGCGCTGCTGGCGCTGATTTCACCCAGCGACACCGACGATAATCAGTGCAGCAATGTGCTGCAGCAGATGAAGAGCCAGAAGTGATTAACTGCGCCATAGCACCTTAATGATGTGGTAACCAAACGCGGTTTTTACCGGTCCGTAAGGCTTCAGCAGCGGGCAGGTAAAAACCGCTTTATCAAAAGCCGGCACCATCTGTCCCTGACGAAACTCGCCCAAATCACCGCCGTTGCGTCCGGACGGGCAGGTTGAATGTTTTTTTGCCAGCTGCTGAAAGTTGCCTCCTTTCTCCAGCTGCGCCAGCAGGGCTTTCGCCTGTGCTTCCTCTTTCACAAGGATATGTAAAGCTGCTGCGGTTTTCGCCATGGTGCTCTCCTGTTATGTATAATGTGCGGCGCATTATAGCGTAGTGCGCGTCAGTTGCAGGGGCGCCATTGATGGCGACCTTTGCGTTCAGGTACGCACCCTGCGACGCGATGTAATTCTTCCTGTCTGATTCAATCGAGTGATGTTTTTTATGCGTTTAAACCCCGGCCAACAACGTGCTGTCGAATTTGTCACCGGCCCCTGCCTGGTGCTGGCGGGGGCGGGGTCCGGTAAAACCCGCGTCATTACCAATAAAATCGCTCACCTGATCCGCGAATGCGGCTATCAGGCGCGCCACATTGCTGCGGTGACGTTTACCAATAAGGCGTCGCGCGAAATGAAAGAGCGCGTGGCGCAAACGCTGGGACGCAAAGAGGCGCGCGGCCTGATGATTTCAACCTTTCATACGCTGGGGCTGGAGATTATCAAGCGTGAATATGCCGCGCTGGGGATGAAATCGAGCTTTTCGCTGTTTGACGACCAGGATCAGCTGGCGCTGCTGAAAGAGCTGACCAGCCAGTGGCTGGAAGAGGATAAAACACAGCTGCAGCAGCTGATTGCCACGATCTCTAACTGGAAAAACGATCTGATCGATCCGCAGGGTGCGGCAGCAATAGCAAAATCCCAGCGTGACCAGATATTTGCGCACTGCTATCAGCTCTATGATCGGCATCTCAAATCGTGCAACGTGCTCGATTTTGACGATCTCATCCTGCTGCCCACGCTGCTGCTGCAGCGTAATGAGGCGGTACGCGAACGCTGGCAGCAGCGTATTCGCTATCTGCTGGTGGATGAGTATCAGGATACCAACACCAGCCAGTATGAGCTGGTAAAACTGCTGGTCGGCGCGCGCGCGCGATTTACCGTGGTGGGCGATGACGACCAGTCTATCTACTCCTGGCGCGGGGCGCGTCCGCAAAACCTGGTGCTGCTGAAAGAGGACTTTCCGGCGCTGGAGGTCGTGAAGCTGGAGCAGAACTATCGCTCCACGCAGCGTATTCTCAAAGCGGCTAATATATTGATCGCCAATAACCCGCACGTGTTTGAAAAGCGTCTCTTTTCTGAACTGGGGTCAGGCGAATCGCTGAAGGTGCTGAGCGCGAATAATGAAGACCACGAAGCGGAGCGCGTAACCGGCGAGCTGATCGCACATCACTTTATCAACCGCACCCAGTATAAAGATTACGCCATTCTCTATCGCGGCAATCATCAGTCGCGCGTGTTTGAAAAGCTGCTGATGCAGAACCGCATTCCCTACCGTATTTCCGGCGGCACTTCGTTCTTTTCACGCCCGGAGATCAAGGATCTGCTGGCCTATCTGCGCGTGCTGACTAATCAGGATGACGACAGCGCGTTTCTGCGCATCGTAAATACGCCGCGTCGCGAAATCGGCCCGGCCACGCTGCAGAAGCTGGGTGAGTGGGCCACGCTGCGTAATAAGAGCCTGTTTAATGCCAGTTTTGACATGGGGCTGGCTCAGACGCTAAGCGGGCGCGGTCTGGAGCATCTGCAGCGTTTTACCCACTGGCTGAATGAGATTGTGCAGCTGACTGAACGGGAGCCGATCAGCGCGGTGCGCGATCTGATCCGCGGTATCGACTATCAGAGCTGGCTGTTTGAGACCTCCGGCAGTCCGAAAGCCGCAGAGATGCGGATGAAAAACGTCAATACGCTGTTCCAGTGGATGACGGAAATGCTTGAAGGTGATGAGCTGAATGAGCCCATGACGCTGGCACAGGTTGTCACGCGCTTTACCCTGCGCGATATGATGGAGCGGGGAGAGAGTGATGAAGATCTCGACCAGGTTCAGCTGATGACGCTGCACGCATCAAAAGGGCTGGAATTTCCCTATGTCTACCTGGTCGGCATGGAAGAGGGTCTGTTGCCGCATCAGAGCAGCATTGATGAGAACAACATCGAAGAGGAGCGGCGTCTCGCCTATGTGGGCATTACGCGCGCACAGAAAGAGCTGACCTTTACGCTCTGCCGGGAGCGTCGCCAGTATGGTGAGCTGATTCGTCCTGAACCCAGCCGTTTTTTGCTGGAACTGCCGCAGGATGACGTCGAGTGGGAGCGTGAGAAAAAAGTGGTAAGCGCAGAAGAGCGCGTTAAAACCGGGCAAACCCGGGTGGCCGGGTTGCGGGCAATGCTGGCGAATGCAAAAAAGTAGTGGCAGCCGTCACGTCATCAGGAGAAGGTCAGGAGCCAGTGAACGTAGGACTGAAAGTGGCTCTCCTGCTCCAGCAGCTCGGCGCGCAGCGGATGCGCCTCCAGCCAGCCCGCCGGCAGCGTAAGGTGCAGCGTATCCTCTTCTGCCAGTAAGCGTACCGCCGGAAGCGTATCGTCACGGCGACGCGTGGAGAAGATAATCGCCAGGCGCAGCAGGCGGCTCAGACGTTCTGCCGTACGCGGCGGCACGGCATTTTGCTGGGCCAGCAGAGCCAGATCGATACTGCCGCTCTGGTTCTGCAGCAAACAGGCGAGCACTTTTTTCTGCGCGGGCGTAAAGCCAGGCAGATCGAGATGGCGGATCAGATAGGCGGCGTGCCGGGGAGCCTGACGAAAATCGACGCTCAGGCCAATTTCGTGTACGGCACAGGCGCTTAACAGCAGATCGCGACAGCGCTGGTCAAGCTTCCAGCTCTGGCTGACCTGACGAAAAAAACGTTCAGCCAGCTGCTGCACCCGGTCAGCCTGTTCCACATCGATAGAAAAACGGCGCTGCACATTATGCAGCGTACGGCTGCGGATATCGCGATTGACCGGCAGATGGAGCATGCCATACACCAGACCTTCGCGCAGCGCGCCGCCTGCCAGCGTCATGCTATCAATATTCAGTTCGTTGAAAATGGCGATGAGAATCGACAAACCGCTGGGAAAGACCAGCGCACGCTCCAGCGTCAGCCCTTCAATTTCCAGCTCTTCCAGCTTGCCGCACTGAATAGCGCGCTGCTTCAGCTGCTGCAGTTTACTCAGGGTGATACGCTCATCCATCCCCTGCGCCACCATGATCTCCTGCAGAGCCTGAACCGTACCGGATGCACCGACGCAGACCTGCCATCCTTTCTCACGCAGCGCCGCTACCACGGGTTGCAGCATGTCGCGCGCCGCCTGTTCTGCCCGGTCAAAATTGTCCTGCGTCAGATGGCGATTGCTGAAAAAACGCTCCAGCCAGGTGACGCAGCCCATTGAAAGGCTGAACAGCGTGGTTGCGTGCGAACCTTCACCGGTAACCAGTTCGGTGCTGCCGCCGCCAATATCGACCACCAGACGCTGGTCGGAGCCGCCGGTCGTATGGGCCACGCCCTGATAGATCAGGCGCGCTTCTTCCTCACCGCTGATA
Source organism: Pantoea sp. ICBG 1758 (assembly GCF_002928325.1). NCBI lineage: Bacteria > Pseudomonadati > Pseudomonadota > Gammaproteobacteria > Enterobacterales > Erwiniaceae > Pantoea > Pantoea sp. ICBG 1758. Next base: position 66,787 of record NZ_POWL01000005.1, on the reverse strand, counting down.
ACATTGACCGGACAGCCCAGGATCGCTTCAGCGGTGGTCAGAAAGTCTGGCGCGTTGCGTGCGATGCGCAGCGTGGCGGTCGCCACCACGCGGATCTGCTCTGGCGGGATATCCTGCAGCTGTTCCGAAAACAGCTTCAGGCACTGCCAGCCGCGCTGCATCGCCTCAGCAGAGAGTTCGCTGTCAGCATTAAGTCCTGCTGCCAGCCGGACTTTGCGCTTGATGCGCGCCACGGTCTGAATAGTGCCGGAAACTTCACGCACCACCAGCATATGAAAGCTGTTAGACCCGAGGTCGATCGCTGCATAGAGTGATGATGCGCTTAGCATGTGGGATTAACCTGGGCGTTTACGGTTATGGTTACGGGGCGCGCTGCTCCGGCGATTACTGTTATTGCCGCCGCGACGCTGACCGTTGCCGGTGCGGTTGCGCTGCAGACGTTTTGCCGGTGGCAGATCGCTGAGCAGCGCATCGCTGTTGTATTTGCTGACCGGAATGCCGTGACCGATATACTCCTCAATCGCGGGCAGATTCAGCGCATACTCTTCACACGCGAGGCTGATAGAGTGTCCGCTGGCGCCGGCACGGCCGGTACGACCAATACGGTGAACGTAATCTTCGCGATCGTCCGGCAGATCGTAGTTAAAGACGTGCGTTACGGCCGGAATATGCAGACCGCGCGCCGCAACATCCGTTGCTACCAGAATATCCACGTCGCCTTTGGTGAAATCATCGAGAATGCGCAGGCGCTTTTTCTGCGGGACATCACCGGTCAGCAGACCGACGCGATGACCGTCGGCGGCCAGATGGCCCCAGATATCTTCACAGCGATACTTGGTGTTAGCAAAGATGATGGCGCGATCGGGCCACTCTTCTTCGATCAGCGTCTGCAGCAGACGCATCTTCTCTTCATTGGATGGATAGAAGAGCTCTTCTTTGATGCGGTGGCCGGTTTTCTGTTCCGGTTCCACTTCGACATATTCCGCGTTGTTCATATGCTCAAACGCCAGTTCCCGGACGCGGTAAGAGAGCGTTGCGGAAAACAGCATGCTCAGACGCTGCGTGGCAGGCGGCATGCGGCGGAATAGCCAGCGAATATCTTTAATAAAGCCGAGATCGAACATGCGATCGGCTTCGTCCAGCACCACAACCTGAATAGCGCCCAGATTCACATGGTTCTGTTTTGCGTAATCAATCAGACGTCCGGTAGTGCCCACCAGGATGTCGACACCGTCAGCGAGCACTTTAAGCTGCTTGTCATAGCCGTCGCCGCCGTAAGCCAGACCCATTTTCAGGCCGGTCGCTTTAGCCAGCGGCTCCGCATCGGCGTGAATCTGTACGGCCAGCTCGCGCGTAGGGGCCATGATCAGCGCACGTGGCTGATTAACCTGGCGCCCTTCAGCTGCAGGGTGAGAAAGAAGATAATGAAACGTTGACGTCAGAAACGCCATCGTTTTGCCGGTACCGGTTTGCGCCTGACCCGCAACATCACGCCCTGAAAGCGCAAAAGGCAGTGCGAGCGCCTGAATAGGCGTGCAATGCTGAAAGCCTTTAGTATCAAGGGCTTCCACGACCTGAGGGTGCAGGGCGAAGTCGGAAAACTTCTGTTCGGTTAAGTGTGTTTTGCTCATAGTGTGGTAGAATATCAGCTTACTATCGCTTTACGAAAGCGTATCCGATGAAATAAAGTTAACCAACGTTGGTATATTTTACGCCAATTCGCCAGGCATAATCTTTGGAGTTAAACATGAGCAGCGATAAAATCGTTCACCTCACCGATGACAGTTTCGATACTGACGTGCTGAAAGCCGAGGGTGTTACCCTGGTTGACTTCTGGGCTGAATGGTGTGGTCCTTGCAAAATGATCGCCCCGATCCTCGATGAAGTTGCTGAAGAGTACGACGGTAAGCTTACCATCGCCAAGCTGAACATTGATGAGAACCCAGGTACCGCGCCAAAATATGGCATCCGTGGTATTCCGACCCTGCTGCTGTTTAAAAACGGCGAAGTGGCGGCAACTAAAGTGGGTGCGCTGTCTAAAGGCCAGCTGAAAGAGTTCCTGAACGCCAATCTGGCGTAAGCGCAACGCGCTCTGTTCCGCAGTGGTGAATTTTTTCGCCACTGCTGGACGCCGCTGGTCAGGCGTGCTAATTTGACGATACTGCATTACGCACTTACCTTTGTAGTTTGCATCTAAAGATTTCTCTTGTCAGACCCCGCTCGAGTTGAACGTTTTTGTGGTTTGGCAATCTGACGGCTAGCATACCCGGCATCATCTTTCGACCGTCTCTCGCTTCCTATCGCTCTATCAGACGATACCCGCCGAGCAGTGTTGAAAAAGAGCCATTAACAGGCATGGAATTTTTGCCATACCATTCACGACAATCATTTCGAGAATTACCCCGAGTTTAAGAACCCATCACTATGAATCTTACCGAATTAAAGAATACGCCGGTTTCTGAGCTGATTACTCTCGGCGAAAATATGGGGCTGGAAAACCTGGCGCGCATGCGCAAACAGGACATTATTTTCGCCATCCTCAAACAACATGCGAAGAGCGGCGAAGACATCTTTGGTGATGGCGTGCTGGAGATATTGCAGGACGGATTTGGATTCCTCCGTTCCGGAGACAGCTCCTACCTCGCCGGTCCTGACGATATCTATGTTTCCCCCAGCCAGATTCGTCGTTTTAACCTGCGTACCGGCGACACCATTTCCGGTAAAATCCGTCCGCCAAAAGAGGGCGAGCGCTATTTTGCCCTGCTGAAAGTTAACGAAGTTAACTACGACAAGCCGGAAAACGCCCGCAGTAAGATTCTGTTCGAAAACCTCACGCCGCTGCATGCTAACAGTCGTCTGCGTATGGAGCGGGGTAATGGCTCAACTGAAGACTTAACCGCTCGCGTGCTGGATCTGGCGTCGCCAATTGGCCGCGGCCAGCGTGGCCTGATTGTGGCACCGCCAAAAGCGGGTAAAACCATGCTGCTGCAGAACATTGCGCAGAGCATTGCGTATAATCATCCGGATTGCGTCCTGATGGTGCTGCTGATTGACGAGCGCCCGGAAGAAGTGACCGAGATGCAGCGTCTGGTTAAAGGTGAAGTTATCGCCTCTACCTTCGATGAGCCTGCATCCCGCCACGTGCAGGTTGCTGAAATGGTCATCGAAAAGGCCAAGCGCCTGGTTGAGCATAAAAAAGATGTCATCATCCTGCTCGACTCAATCACCCGTCTGGCGCGTGCGTATAACACCGTGGTTCCTGCCTCAGGTAAAGTCCTGACCGGTGGTGTTGATGCCAACGCCCTGCATCGTCCGAAGCGTTTCTTCGGTGCAGCACGTAACGTGGAAGAGGGCGGTAGCCTGACTATCATCGCCACAGCGCTGGTTGATACCGGTTCGAAAATGGATGAAGTCATTTACGAAGAGTTTAAAGGTACAGGTAACATGGAACTGCACCTGTCGCGTAAGATTGCGGAAAAACGCGTCTTCCCGGCAATTGACTACAACCGTTCCGGTACCCGTAAAGAAGAGCTGCTCACCTCTCAGGAAGAGCTGCAGAAGATGTGGATCCTGCGCAAAATTATTCACCCGATGGGCGAGATTGACGCGATGGAGTTCCTCATCAACAAGCTGGCGATGACCAAAACCAACGATGAATTCTTCGACATGATGAAGCGTTCATAAGCGGTTAAAAGCGAAACAATGATATTGTTACGCAGGTAATAAATCGGCATTATTTCTGTTAAACGCCACGGCTTATCGTGGCGTTTTTTATTTGTGCGCATTAGGATTAGGCGAGTCAGAAAAGTTTTAGAATGACGCAAGCAGAAAGGCGGCGATTTTTTCAGCAACCGCGCGCGCTGCGGCCTGGTCAGACAGGGATATACAGCAATAACCGGGATTTTGCTTATTGTTGTCCACGATTTTAGCTGAGAGCGTTAATGTGAATTTACTCACTATGGGTGCAGAGCTGGGTTTAACTTTTCTCTTCTCTCTGGCATTCCTTTTTATGGCCCGTAAGGTCGCAAAAAAAATCGGATTAGTTGATAAGCCTAATGCAAGGAAAAAGCATCAGGGCGTTATCCCTCTCGTTGGCGGTATTTCCGTTTACGCTGGCGTTTGCTTCGCTTTCCTTATTACGCAGTCCTATATGCCGAACGGCCTGCTCTATCTCTTCTGTGCCGGCGTGCTGGTGCTGGTCGGCGCACTCGACGATCGCTTTGATATCAGCGTAAAGTTTCGCGCCTGTATGCAGGCGATTATCGCCGTTGTCATGATGTATGGCGCCAAGCTCTATTTGCTGAGTCTCGGTTTTATTGTGGGTCCGGTGGAGATTGTCGTCGGTCCCTTTGGCTACGTATTAACGCTGTTCGCCGTCTGGGCGGCAATTAATGCGTTTAACATGGTCGACGGTATCGATGGTCTGCTGGGCGGACTCTCCTGCGTAACGTTCGGTGCAATGGGGATCATTCTCTATTTTGACGGCATGACCAGCCTGGCAATGTGGTGTTTTGCCATGATCGCCGCCACTATTCCCTATATTTTGCTGAACCTCGGTTTTCTGGGCAAACGCTATAAAGTGTTTATGGGTGATGCCGGCAGCACCATGATCGGTTTCACCATTATCTGGATCCTGCTGGAAACGACACAGGGCCTGAGCCATCCTATTACGCCGGTAACAGCGCTGTGGCTGATCGCCATCCCGCTGATGGATATGGTGGCTATCATGTATCGCCGGCTGCGCAAGGGCATGAGTCCATTCTCAGCCGACAGGCAACATATTCACCATCTCATCATGCGTGCCGGTTTCTCGTCACGTCAGGCTTTTTTACTGATCACGCTGGCGGCGGCGCTGCTGGCAGGCATCGGCGTGCTCGGCGAATATCTGGCGTTCATACCTGAGTGGGTCATGCTGGTGCTCTTCCTGGTAGCATTTCTGCTCTATGGCTACTGCATTAAACACGCGTGGCGTATGGCACGAATGATTCGCCGTCTCAAGCGCAGATGGAATCAAGCGCATATCAATAAAACATGACCTGGATAAGCATCAGATAAGGACACCGCTGTTATGAACTCTGTTGTGGAGAACGAACTGGATATTCGCGGCCTGGGCTGCACGCTGTGGCGCGGTAAACGCTGGATAGCGGGCTGCGCTGTTCTGTTTGCCCTGCTGGCCTGGCTCGCTTCAATGCTGATGAAGCAGGCGTGGAGCACCACGGCAGTCACCGACAGGCCTACGGTTAACATGCTGGGCGACTACTATGTACAGCAGCAGTTTCTGAACAACCTCGATATCCACAGCAATACGCTGAGCCTGAATAATCCGGCCCCTACCGTAATGGATGAGGTCTATCAGGAGTTCACCATGCAGCTCGCTTCATGGGATACGCGGCGCGATTTCTGGCAGCAGACCGACTATTTTAAAAGCCGTAAAAGTGGTAATGCGCATAATGATGCGGCCTTGCTGGACGATATGATCACCAACATCCAGTTTATGCCGGCAGATAGTGCGCACAACACGCTTGATACGGTGCGGCTGGTGGCAGAAACCGCCGGTGATGCTAACAATCTTCTGCGTCAGTATATTGCTTACGCCAGCGAGCGTGCGGCACGCCATCTGAATGAAGAGCTGAAAGGCGCATGGCAGGCGCGTAACGTGCAGCTGCAGTCGCAGGTTGACCGGCAGCAGGCGGTGGCGCAGGCGGTGTACGATCGCCAGCGTCAGCGCATTGAGCAGGCGCTGAAGCTCGCCAGTCAGCAGGGTATTACCGATAACCGTGCGCCTGCTGCAGGTGAGAGCCTGCCAGAGAGCGATCGCTTTTTACTGGGCCAGCAGCGGCTACAGGCGCAGCTCGATATGCTGCAGGCCAGCGGCCCCGCCTACGATTTGAGCTATGATCAAAACAGGGCGATGCTGAGCACGTTACAGGCTGGCCCACGCCTTGATAAACAGTTCCAGACTTACCGCTACCTGCGTACGCCGGAAGAGCCCGTTTCACGCGACAGCCCGCGCCGTCTGTTTATGATGGTGATGTGGGGAGCGATCGGGGCGCTGGTCGGAGCGGGTGTGGCGCTGGTGCGTCGGCCGCGCGCGTTATCAGCTATTCGCCAATAAGAGAATCAGCGTGAAAGTACTGACTGTATTTGGCACCCGTCCTGAAGCCATCAAAATGGCGCCGCTGGTGCAGGCACTGGCGCAGGATGCTGCGTTTGAATCCCGCCTGTGCGTCACCGCACAGCACCGTGAAATGCTCGATCAGGTGCTGCATCTGTTTCAGCTGCAGCCCGATTACGATTTAAATATCATGCGCCCGGAGCAGGGGCTGACCGAGATTACCTGCCGTATTCTGCAGGGCATGAAAACCGTTTTAGCCGATTTTAAACCTGATGTGGTGCTGGTGCACGGTGATACCACCACCACGCTGGCGGCCAGCCTGGCGGCTTTTTATCAGCAGATCCCGGTGGGACACGTCGAGGCTGGTTTACGCACCGGTAATCTGATGTCGCCCTGGCCGGAGGAGGCTAACCGCACGCTCACAGGCCATCTGGCAAGCTATCACTTCACGCCGACCACCACATCGCGGCAGAACCTGCTGCGGGAAAACCTGCCTGATGCGCGTATCTTTGTCACCGGCAATACGGTAATCGACGCGCTGCTGTGGGTGCGCGATCGCGTGCTGACCAACGCCGATCTCAATGCCCGCCTGGCGGCGCACTATCCGTTTCTGGAATCGGACAAAAAGCTGATCCTGGTTACCGGTCACCGGCGCGAAAGTTTTGGTAAGGGCTTTGAGCGTATCTGCAGTGCGCTGGCGCAGATTGCGCGCCTTCATCCGCAGGCACAGATCGTCTATCCGGTGCATCTCAATCCCAACGTCAGCGAGCCGGTTAACCGGATACTTAGCGGTATCGACAATATTATTCTGATCGAACCGCAGGAGTATCTGCCGTTTGTCTGGTTGATGAACCGTGCCTGGCTGATCCTCACCGATTCCGGCGGAATTCAGGAAGAGGCGCCGTCGCTGGGGAAACCGGTGCTGGTGATGCGCGATACCACGGAGCGGCCGGAAGCGGTCGCGGCAGGGACGGTAAAACTGGTTGGCACCGATGTCGATACCATTGTCGCTGAAGTCACCCTGCTGCTGCAGGACGAAGAGGCGTGGCAGAGTATGAGCCGGGCACACAACCCTTATGGCGACGGCCACGCCTGCGCACGCATTCTGCAGGCGCTGAACAACAACAGAGTTTAATTATGTCTTTTAATACCATTTCCGTGATCGGACTGGGTTACATCGGGCTGCCAACGGCAGCCGTTTTCGCTTCAAGGGGAAAGCAGGTCGTGGGCGTGGATGTCAATCTGCGCGCCGTTGAAACCATTAACCGGGGGGAAATCCACATCGTGGAGCCCGATCTCGGCGAGGTGGTCCGGCAGGCGGTGCAGCAGGGGCTGCTGCGCGCCACCACGACGGCAGAACCGGCAGATGCGTTTCTGATCGCTGTCCCCACGCCCTTTATGAACGATCATCAGCCAGACCTGAGCTTTGTCCGCGCGGCCGCGCTGTCGCTGGCACCGGTACTGAAAACAGGCGATCTGGTGATTCTGGAGTCGACTTCGCCGGTCGGCGCCACAGAGCAGATGGCGGAATGGCTGGCCGAGGCGCGTCCCGATCTGCGTTTTCCTCAGCATGAGGGCGAGAGCGATATCTTTATCGCCTACTGTCCGGAGCGGGTGCTGCCTGGCAAGGTGATGACCGAACTGCTGGAGAACGATCGCGTGATTGGCGGCATGACGCCCGCCTGTTCGGCGCGTGCCAGCGAGCTGTACCGTATTTTCCTGCGCGGAGCCTGCGTTGAAACCAACGCGCGTACGGCGGAGATGTGCAAGCTGACGGAAAACAGCTTCCGCGATGTCAATATCGCTTTTGCTAATGAGCTGTCGCTGATCTGCGCCGATCAGAAGATCAACGTCTGGGAGCTGATTGCGCTGGCGAACCGGCATCCGCGCGTCAATATTCTGCAGCCCGGACCGGGCGTGGGCGGACACTGTATTGCCGTCGACCCGTGGTTTATTGTGGCGCAGAACCCGCAGCAGGCGCGGCTGATTCGCACCGCGCGTGAAGTGAATGATGCCAAACCTGGCTGGGTACTGGAGCAGGTAAAACAGGCGCTGGCGGAGTGCGCGACGCAGAGCGATAAGCGCGCCAGCGAGATCGCTATTGCCTGTTTCGGGCTGGCGTTTAAGCCCGATATCGACGATCTGCGTGAGAGCCCGGCGATGGCGGTCGCGCAGCGCATTGCGGCGTGGCACAGCGGAGAGACCTGGGTTGTCGAGCCGCACGTTACGTCGATTCCTGACCGGCTGGGGCAGGACGCCTCGCTGGTATCCGTGGAGCAGGCGCTACAGCAGGCTGACATTCTGGTGATGCTGGTTGATCATGCACAGTTCCGGGCCATTGACGCTGCGCAGATTGCCCAGCCGTGGATTGTCGATACCAAAGGGGTATGGCGATGAAACGCTTTCTGATCACCGGCGGCGCGGGATTTATAGGCTCAGCGCTGGTGCGCTTTCTGATTGAAAGCACGGAGCATCAGGTCGTGGTGGTGGATAAGCTAAGCTACGCCGGCAATCTGGCGTCGCTGGCGGGCGTGCAGCAGCATCCGCGTTTTGCCTTTGAACAGGTTGATATCTGTAACCGGCCGGAGCTTGATCGGGTGCTGGCGCAGTATCAGCCCGACTGCGTAATGCATCTGGCAGCAGAAAGCCACGTCGACCGCTCGATTGATGGGCCATTTGCCTTTATCGAAACCAATATTGTCGGCACTTATCATCTGCTGGAAGCGGTACGCCACTACTGGCAGGCGATGGAGAGCACGCGCAAAGCTGGCTTCCTGCTGCACCATATTTCCACAGACGAAGTCTTTGGCGATCTGCACGGTACGGATGATTTTTTCACCGAAACCACGCCTTATGCGCCGAGCAGCCCCTACTCCGCATCAAAAGCCAGCAGCGATCATCTGATGCGTGCCTGGATGCGAACGTATGGACTGCCGGTGATCGTCACCAACTGCTCCAATAATTATGGCCCGTGCCATTTTCCGGAGAAGCTGATCCCGCTGACTATCATCAATGCGCTGGCGGGCAAGGCGCTGCCGGTCTACGGCAACGGCAGCCAGATCCGCGACTGGCTCTATGTGGAAGATCATGCGCGCGCGCTCTATACCGTTGTCAGTCACGGCAAAGCAGGAGAGACCTACAATATTGGCGGGCATAATGAGCGACGTAATCTTGAGGTAGTGCACGCTCTGTGCGATCTGCTCGATGAGCTTGCCGCCGGGCAGCGTCCTGCGGCGATTAACAGCTACCGCGAGCTGATCGCCTTTGTTAGCGACCGTCCCGGACACGATCTGCGTTACGCCATCGATGCCAGCAAAATTGCCCGCGAGCTGGGCTGGACGCCACAGGAAACCTTTGAGAGCGGCATACGTAAAACGGTGGAGTGGTATCTGGCCAACCCGCAGTGGTGGCAGGCTATTCTCAACGGCAGCTATCGCGCTGAACGCCTCGGCTTAACCGCATCGCGCTGAAGCAGAGCCAGAAGGAGCAATGATGAAAGGTATTATTCTGGCGGGTGGTTCAGGAACGCGCCTGCATCCGATTACCCGCGCAATTTCCAAGCAGCTGCTGCCGGTGTATGACAAGCCGATGATCTATTATCCCCTTTCTGTCCTGATGCTGGCAGGCATCCGCGATGTGTTGATCATTACCACGCCTGAAGACCGGGCGCACTTTGAGCGTCTGCTGGGGGATGGCAGTGAGTTTGGTGTCCGGCTCTCCTATGCTGAACAGCCAAGCCCCGATGGACTGGCGCAGGCGTTTATTATTGGTGAATCGTTTATTGGTGACGACCACTGCTGTCTGGTGCTGGGCGACAATCTCTACTTTGGTCAGGGTTTTAGTCCGAAGCTGAAAAAAGTGGCTGCCCGAACGGAAGGCGCGACGCTCTTCGCTTACCAGGTGATGGATCCCGAGCGGTTCGGCGTGGTGGAATTTGATGAGGCGTTTAATGCGCTTTCAATCGAAGAGAAGCCGGCGCAGCCAAAATCGCGCTGGGCGGTGACCGGACTCTATTTTTACGATCGCCGCGTGGTGGAGTTTGCAAAGCGCGTCCAGCCCTCGGCGCGCGGTGAGCTGGAGATTACGGCGATTAACCAGATGTACCTGGAGGCTGGCTCACTCTCTGTTGAGCTGCTGGGTCGCGGGTTCGCCTGGCTGGATACCGGTACGCATGACAGCCTGGTTGAAGCCAGCGTCTTTGTGCAGACGGTAGAAAAGCGGCAGGGATTCAAGATAGCCTGCCTGGAAGAGATTGCCTGGCGCAACGGCTGGCTGAGCGATGCTCAGCTACAGGCGGCAGGCGAGGCGTTAACCAAAACCGGCTACGGCCAGTATCTGCTGGATATTTTACATGCCCGTCCGCGTCAGTATTGATCCCCTTGAGTGGGAGAGTGACTTCTTTCATCAGCCCACGGCGCGCCTGACGCTGCAGGGTGAACTAACGTTGCCGCAGGCGCTGCAGCAGGCGACAGGCCTGCTGCAGATAAAAGTGCCGGCAGAGCAGACCGCGGCGATTGATGCGGTCTGCCAGCACGGCTTTCAGCTGGTTGAGGGAGAAGCCGATCTGACGTTACCGCTGACGCAGACGGCGCGTCAGCCTGGCGTACGAATTGCGCGTGAGGCGCAAATCCCGGCGTTGCGTGCCGCCGCTGCAGAAGCCTTCAGCCAGAGCCGGTTTCGTGCCCCGTGGTTTGACGCGGCCGACAGCGGCCGGTTTTATGCGCAGTGGATTGAAAACGCGGTGCGCGGCACCTTCGATCACCAGTGTCTGATCGCCTGCGATGAACAGGGCAGCCTGCAGGGCTTTGTCTCCCTGCGTGAAGTGAACGGCGATGTGCGTATCGGACTGCTGGCGGTGCTGCCTGATGCCCGGTCGCAGGGTATTGGCCAGCGTCTGCTGCTGGCTGCGGCTGACTGGGGCCGGGTGCGCCAGCTGGCGCAGCTGCGAGTTGCCACGCAGCTCAGCAATCTTGCAGCGATGCGCCTCTATTTACGCTGCGGTGCCCGGCTGGAAAGCACCGCCTACTGGTTTTACAGGAAAGCATCATGATCCCTTTTAACGCGCCCCCTGTGGTGGGCACTGAAACAGACTATATGCAGTCGGCGATGGCCAGCGGCAAGCTGTGCGGTGACGGCGGCTTTACCCGCCGCTGCCAGCAGTGGATGGAGCAGCATTTTGGCAGTAAAAAAGTGCTGCTGACGCCCTCCTGCACCGCCTCGCTGGAGATGGCCGCGCTGCTGATCAACATCGAGCCCGGTGATGAAGTGATCATGCCGAGCTATACCTTTGTCTCCACCGCAAACGCGTTTGTGCTGCGCGGCGCCACCATTGTCTTTGTTGACGTGCGCCCGGATACGATGAACATCGATGAGACACTGATTGAGGCTGCGATCACGCCGAAAACGCGCGCTATCGTACCGGTACACTATGCGGGCGTGGCGTGTGAAATGGACACCATTATGGCGCTGGCCGCAAAGCATCAGCTTTATGTCATTGAAGATGCTGCACAGGGCGTCATGTCACAGTATAAAGGCCGCGCGCTTGGCACCATCGGGCACATCGGCTGCTTTAGCTTTCACGAAACGAAAAATTACACCGCCGGAGGTGAAGGCGGCGCGACGCTGATAAATGATGCGGCGCTCACCGAGCGTGCTGAAATTATCCGGGAAAAAGGTACCAACCGCAGTCAGTTTTTCCGTGGTCAGGTGGATAAATACACCTGGCGCGATATCGGCTCAAGCTACCTGATGGCCGATCTGCAGGCAGCCTATCTCTGGGCGCAGCTGGAAGCGGCGCAGACCATCAACCAGCAGCGACTGCGACTGTGGCAGCGCTACTACGACGCGCTGCAGCCGCTGGCGGCTCAGGGGCGGATCGCGCTGCCGGCAGTGCCGGATAGCTGCCGTCATAATGCGCATATGTTCTATCTGAAACTGCGCGATAGTGACGATCGCGAAGCGCTGATACGCTGGATGAAAGAAGCGGAGATCCTCACGGTGTTTCACTACATTCCGCTGCATACGTCGCCTGCCGGTGAGCGGTTTGGCCGCTTCCACGGTGAAGATCGCGTCACCACGCGCGACAGCGAGCGCCTGCTGCGCCTGCCGCTGTTCTATAACCTGTCAGATAACAATCAGCGTACCGTGATTAGCTCTCTGCTGAGCTACTTTGCCTGATGTCGCTGGCAAAAGCATCGGTCTGGACCGCGGCCTCCACGCTGGTAAAAATTGCGGCTGGCCTGCTGGTGATAAAGCTGCTGGCGCTGAGTTTCGGCCCGGAAGGCGTCGGGCAGGCGGGTAACTTCCGGCAGCTGATTACCGTGCTCGGCGTACTGGCTGGCGCAGGCATTTTTAATGGCGTGACCGCCAGCGTGGCGCAGCTGCAGCATGAACCTGCGCAGCTGCGGGCGCTGACCGGTACGGCCTCTGCGATGGTGCTGGGCTTTTCGGCGCTGCTGGCCGCGGGTCTGCTGCTGGGTGCGGCACCGGTCAGCCGGATGCTGTTTGGGCACGAGCACTACCAGAGCGTGGTGCGCATCGTGGCGTTTCTGCAGTTTGGCATCGCCTGGGCGAATCTGGCACTGGCGCTGCTGAAAGGCTTTCGCGATGCGCGCGGCAATGCGCTGGCGCTGATAACCGGCAGCCTGACAGGGGTGGCCGGTTATATTATTTGCTGGTGGCTGGGCGGTTATCAGGGGGCGCTGGCGGGACTGGCGCTGGTCCCGGCGCTGCTGGTGATACCGGCGCTGATTATGCTGCGGCGCCATCGTGCGGTGCTGCCGCTGCGCTGGCTCAGGCCAGTATGGCAGCCGGAACTGGCACGCAACCTGGCAAAATATACGCTGATGGCGCTGATAACGTCGATCACGCTGCCGGTTGCGTGGGTAATGATGCGTAATCTGCTGGCGGAACAGCAGGGCTGGGCGCAGGTGGGATTATGGCAGGGCGTGACGACGATCTCTGACGCCTATCTGCAGTTTATTACCGCTACTTTCAGCGTCTGGCTGCTGCCGACGCTGGCACGCCTGGAGCATAAGCCGCAGATTGCACGGGAGATAGGCCGCGCGCTGCGGTTTGTACTGCCGGCGGTAGCGGCCGCCAGTTTCGCGGTCTGGCTGCTGCGCGACATGGCGATCTGGCTGCTGTTTTCCCCGCAGTTTAGCGGCATGCGCGATCTTTTTATCTGGCAGTTATGTGGCGATCTCTTTAAAGTCGGCGCCTATGTTTTCGGATATCTGGTGATCGCCAAAGCGTCGCTGCGCTTCTATATTCTCACCGAGATCAGCCAGTTTGCTTTGCTGACGCTGTTTTCGCGCTGGCTGATCCCGCTTCACGGCGCGACTGGCGCAGCGCAGGCGTATATGGCGACCTATATACTCTATTTTGCCCTTTGCTGTGGCGCTTTCCTGATTTATTGCCGGACAAAATGACGTTATTTCATGTGCTGGGATCTGATATCCCGCATCACAATCAGACGGTGCTGCGTTTCTTTAATGACGTTATAGGCACTGAATTGCCTGCCGCCGCGCCGCGCCGCTTTATGGTGGTTGCTGCGCCTGGCTCGCTGCCCGCCTGTAGTCAGCTGCAGATCGAAACTTTCGCTACTAAAGCCGCGCTGGCGCAGGCGGTAATAGCGCGCGCCGCCGATCGCTCCCGGCGCTTTTTCTTTCACGGACAGTTTAACCCGCGTATCTGGCTGGCGCTGCTCAGCGGAAAGATCCGCCGCCATCAGGCGTTCTGGCATGTCTGGGGAGCTGACCTGTATGAAGAGGGTGCCGGGCTGAAATATCGTCTGTTCTATCTGCTGCGCCGCATCGCGCAGGGGCGTATGGCACAGGTGTTTGCTACGCGCGGCGATCTCTTTTTTTATCAGCAGCGGCATCCGCAGGTGCCGGCGTCACTGCTCTATTTTCCGACGCGCATGCCTGATATTGCGCTGCCGGCAGCCACAGCATCGGACAGTGCGCTGACGATCCTGCTGGGCAACTCCGGCGACCGCAGCAACCGGCACATTGAAGGATTGCAGGCGATACGCCGGCAGTTTGGCGAGCAGGTCAGCGTGCTGGTTCCGCTCGGCTACCCGGCCAACAACTATGCCTATATTGATGAGATCGATGCGGCGGCGCAGCGTCTGTTTCCGGCCGGGCAGGTTACGCTGATCCGCGACAGGCTCGATTTTCCAGCCTACCTGCAGTTGCTCAGACGCTGCCAGCTTGGCTATTTTATGTTTGAGCGGCAGCAGGGGATTGGCACGCTCTGTTTGCTGATTCAGGCTAACATTCCCTTTGTGCTGAACCGTAAAAATCCGTTCTGGCGCGATCTCAGCGAGCAGGGCATCCCGGTGCTGTTCAGCTGTGACGAACTTGATGCCAGCCGCATCGCGGAAGCGCAGCGCCAGCTGACGGCGTGCGACAAACCGGCCATCGCTTTTTTTGCGCCGGGCTATCTTGCCGGCTGGCGCCATGCGCTCAGCCTGAGTGAAGGAAGTGCATCATGAGTCTGCTGCAGTTTAGTGGTCTGCTGGTGGTTTATCTCTGCTCGCTGGGCTTTATCCTGACGCTGACCTGGCGTGAGTTCAGGCGCGTGCGCTTTAACTTTCATCTCTTCTTTACGCTGCTGTTTCTGCTGACCTTCTACTTTGGTTTTCCGCTGACCAGCGTACTGGTATTCCGCTTTGATGTGGCCGTGGTACCGCCCGCCTTTCTGCTGCAGGCGCTGCTGGCAGCCACCAGCTTCTACGCTATTTACTACGTCAGTTATAAAGTCCGGCTGCGACCGGCCAGCGCCGCGCCGCGCAAGCCGTGGCTGGTAATGGATCGGGTGGAGACGCATCTCACCTGCCTGCTGCTGGCGCTGGTGGCGATTGGCACGGTGACCGTGTTTTTCATGCACAACGGGCTGCTGCTGTTCCGGCTCTCGGCCTATAACCAGATTTTCTCGAGTGAGGTTTCTGGCGTGGCGCTCAAGCGCTTCTTCTATTTCTTTATTCCGGCGATGCTGATCCGCTATTTTCTGCATCCGACACAGCGGCAGTGGCTGCTGTTTCTGCTGGTAACAGTGGCGTTTGGCTTGCTGACCTATGCGCTGGTGGGCGGTACGCGCGCGAACATCATCATCGCCTTTGCGCTGTTTCTGTTTATTGGTATTACGCGCGGCTGGATCACGCTCTGGATGCTGGCAGGGGCAGGCGCGATGGCAATCTGCGGTATGTTCTGGCTGGCGCTGCGGCGCTACAACCTGGATGTGGCCGGGGCAGAGGCCTTTTATACGTTTCTCTACCTGACGCGGGATACGTTCTCGCCGTGGGAGAACCTGGCGCTGCTGCTGCAGAACTATGACAAAATCGATTTTCAGGGGCTGGCGCCGCTCTGGCGCGACTTTTATGTCTTTATTCCGGGCTGGCTGTGGCCCGATCGTCCCTCTGCGATCCTGAACAGCGCTAACTACTTTACCTGGGAAGTGCTGAATAACCACTCCGGCCTGGCCATTTCGCCGACGCTGATCGGTTCGCTGCTGATCATGGGTGGCGTGCTGTTTATTCCGCTGGGTGCGGTAGCGGTGGGCCTCCTGATGAAAGGCTTTGACGCGCTTTATACGCAGGGACGTGACAGCGACAACCGCTATAGCGGCGCGGTGCTGCAGAGTTTCTGCTTCGGTGCGGTGTTTAACATGATCGTTCTCGCTCGCGAGGGGCTGGACGCATTCGGCTCGCGCGTGGTGTTTTTCTGCATCATTTTTGCCGCCTGTACAGGCCTGGCAAAGCTGCTCAGCTGGCTGCTGGCGCGCGCAGGGCTTATTCGTCCGCGTCGTGTTCAGGCGCTGCGCGGTTCCTCCTGATCATCGGGCAAAACGGAAGATGAAAACCATGACGACCACTGAGCCGCATTACGCGATACGCGGCGTTGATCTGCACGCGTTTAACGATATGGAGAGCTTTGTCAGCTTTCTGCTGCCTGATAACACGCCCCGGCGCGGTACGCTGATTGCAATCAATGCTGAAAAGATGCTGACGCTGGAAGAAGATGCGCAGCTGCGCGCTCTGATTAGCGAAGCTGAGTTTAAATATCCGGATGGCATCAGTATTGTCCGCTCGCTGCGCAAAAAGTATCCGCAGCTGCAGGTCAGCCGCATTGCCGGTGCCGATCTGTGGGAGGCGCTGATGGAGCGCGCCGGACGCACCGGGATTCCGGTATTTTTAATTGGCGGCCGCGAGCAGGTACTGCAGGAGACCTGCGACAAACTGCAGCGTCAGTGGAACGTAAATATTGTCGGCAGCCAGAACGGCTATTTTGCCCCGGCTGACCGCGAGGCGCTGTTTGCACGTATCGCTGCGAGCGGCGCAAAAATCGTTACCGTAGCGCAGGGTTCACCACGTCAGGAGCTTCTGATGCGTGACTGCCGCCAGCACTGGCCCGACGCACTCTATATGGGAGTAGGCGGCACCTATGATGTTTTTACCGGCAACGTTACCCGTGCACCGCGTCTCTGGCAGCGTCTGGGGCTGGAGTGGCTCTATCGGCTGATCCGACAGCCTTCACGCTGGCGCCGGCAGTTAAAGCTGCTGAAATATTTGCGCTATCACTGGAGGGGCGATCTCTGAGGCTGCTGATTAATCCAGCAATTTTTTAGCTTATAAGCGTGAAATTGCGCTATTTATCGACGGAATGCACAAAGCATAACCAAACGCGTTTTTTTCTTTAAAAAGCACTGGACAGGGTGAAGCCAAATACGTAGTATGCCCATCCGCAACGGCGCTACGCGCCCGTAGCTCAGCTGGATAGAGCGCTGCCCTCCGGAGGCAGAGGTCTCAGGTTCGAATCCTGTCGGGCGCGCCATTTTCTTTTGGGCGCAAGAGCTTCGGTGGTTGGTTTTAACCGCGTTATGCAGTGAATAGTAAGCGTAACAGCTTACGCACCAGAATTATGGTGGCTATAGCTCAGTTGGTAGAGCCCTGGATTGTGATTCCAGTTGTCGTGGGTTCGAGTCCCATTAGCCACCCCAGATTTTGCTGGGACATGCGAAGGTGGCGGAATTGGTAGACGCGCTAGCTTCAGGTGTTAGTGTTCTTACGGACGTGAGGGTTCAAGTCCCTCTCTTCGCACCAGGCAGAATTTTAGTAACAGAAGTAAAGAAGTAAAAAATCGGCGAGTAGCGCAGCTTGGTAGCGCAACTGGTTTGGGACCAGTGGGTCGGAGGTTCGAATCCTCTCTCGCCGACCATATTCGAAAAGCCTGCTTGAAAAAGCAGGCTTTTTTCGTTTGCGTGTAATCTGCGGCCAGGGTCGCATAAATGCGACCCCTGCAAAAAATCCGCGATACGATGCGCGGCCCCCACCAAACCGTAGGGGCGCCATTTATGGCGCCCTGGTTAAGGGCGGGTACGATACGCAATGACGTAACCCGCGATACGGTCTGCGGCCAGGGTCGCATAAATGCGACCCCTGCAAAAAAATCCGCGATACGATGCGCGGCCCCCACCAAACCGTAGGGGGGCCATTTATGGTGCCCTGGTTAAGGGCGGGTACGATACGCAATGACGTAACCCGTGATACGGTCTGCGGCCAGGGTCGCATAAATGCGACCCCTGCAAAAAATCCGCGATACGATGCGCGGCCCCCACCAAACCGTAGGGGGGCCATTTATGGCGCCCTGGTTAAGGGCGGGTACGATACGCAATGACGTAACCCGCGATACGGTCTGCGGCCAGGGTCGCATAAATGCGACCCCTGCAAAAAATCCGCGATACGATGCGCGGCCCCCACCAAACCGTAGGGGCGCCATTAATGGCGCCCTGGTTTAAACCCGCCATTCGACCGCTACAGTTTTTGTCGTATTTTTGCGACAGATAACGCTTTGAATAAATTGAATTTGTTCCATAAGAGAACTATTTGTCGCTGTTTTGCGACGGAAATGACCGCAATCGCATACTGCCTGCGGCATGTCGCTTTTAAGATAAGAGAACAGCAGCGTTAACTTCCTGAACCAAAAAAGCTTTTTAAGAAAAATGCCAATCTGGCACATCTTGTGCAATACTTCCTGTCGTAGATGCTCATTCCACCTCTTATGTCCGCTCAGGCGACATAAACCTGGGAATGATGCAGAGCCCCTTACGGTATCCGTTGTCCAGCCTGGCAGTAACGCTGTGCGCTACTGTAGTTAGACGGACATTACGTTGAGTCGGATACCATCAGTTGTCTTACGACCTGATCTTACACCTGCTTCTGGCAGGTGTTTTTTTATCTGCTTACGGCGGGGATGGCACGGTTCAGGCAAAAAAAAGCCGGGACAAGCCCGGCAGACAAACAACAAGCATAAATCAGGTTGCCGGATTGTTCTTCAGCGTCAGCAGCAGGCCCTCGCGGCGCATGCTGGCCGCATCCTCCGGACGCTGCAGGCGATCGTAGACATCCGCCAGCCAGGCATAATCAAATGCATCAGGACGCTGCGCCAGCGCCTGCTCAAACGCATCGGCCGCCTGTTGCCACTCGCCGTGGCGCATCAGCAGCTGCCCCAGCGTGCTGTGCAGCAGTGGCGTTGCCCCATGCTGTTTGATCTGCTGACGCAGCGCTTTCTCCAGCGCATCAGGATTGCCGCTTTTAATGCGCGGCATCAGCAGCACCAGCCGATCGTCATACTGCTTTTTCAGACCGTCCAGCACGATATCCTGAGCCGTGTCGGGATCGTTGCACTCGATCAGATGCTCACTCATGGCGACCTGCAGCGCAGTCTCCTGCCGCGTTTTGCGGCTCTGACTCTGCCACCAGCGCTTCAGGCCCTCGCTACCCTGATCGGCCATCGCCTGGTTCATCAGCCCCAGCCACGCCTGCTGCTGCAGCGCATGACGCTGCGCATCATCGTTAATTTTGGCCTTTTGCATCGCCGGCAGAATATCCAGCAGGGCACCCCAGGCACCGGTACGAATATAGGCCTGCTCCGCCAGACGCAGCACTTCCGGATGGCGCGGCGCAACTTCCAGCAGACGGTCAACACCGTGACGCGCCGCATGATCTTCGTTGCGCGCCAGCTGCAGCCGGACCCGGGTGATCTCCACCGGGATAGTATTGTTCTCTGCCAGTTCAGAAGCGCGTTCCAGATGCTGATTAGCACGGGTTTCATCGCCGCGCTGCTGTGCCGCTTCAGCCGCAAGCAGATAGTTTGCTACCGGCTGATCGGCGTGATCGGCATTCTTCGCCAGCAGCTTCTCTGCCTGCTGATAGTCACCTTCAGCCAGCTTCATCAGCGCATGCTGCGTATGACGCTGCGCGCTGCGACGTTTGCGGCCGGTGAACCAGCCGCGCGTACGGACGCCGGTGCGGAACAGACGACGCAGGATCCACTCTGCCAGCAGAATCACCAGCAGGCTCAGGACCAGGATGATCCCCAGCCCGGTCACGCTGGTCTCAATATTCCAGTTATCAGTCTGGATCAGCACATAACCCTGATGCCCGGCTACCATCGGGCCCAGCACGACGCCAGCCAGCAACAGCAGGAAAAGTACCAGTACTTTTAGCATGGTCAGCCTCCCTGTTGTTCAGCCGCAACCGATGGCTGCGCCAGCAGATTGCGCACGCGCGTTTGCATCAGTTTTTCCAGCAGCGGCTGACTTTCCAGCGAATCCGGCACATCCATTGAGATGGTTTGCTGGCTCAGTTCGTCCAGCTGTGCAAGAAACGCCCGGGTCGCCGCATCGTTGGTGTCATACCAGGCGCGTACCCAGCTCGATACCGCATCCAGCGACTGTTTATAAATCTCCTCCTGATGACGCGGTACCGCCTGCGCAGCCACCAGCAGACGGGAGCGGATATTCTCACGCAGATAGACGTCCTGATTAGGCGCCAGAAGCGGCTGAGCGGTATTATCACGGCGGCGGATGGTAATGAAATCATCCATAAAATTATGCCAGCTCTTCACCAGATTCTGCCGCCATTCGTGCAGCGAGCCGGAGAGTTCGCCGCCGTCGCTATCCATTGGCGCATCGTCGTTGTCGTTGTCCGCCAGGCGCAGATTGTCTACGCCGTTAGAGAGCTGATTCAGCTTGAGAATGATGCCGTCGTAGTCGACCTGGCTGACGGCCGAAAGTGAGCTGATATCCTGCGTCAGCGCCCGACGAACGTTGGTCATGCTGGGATCGTTCATCTCAGCCAGACTGGTATCGGCACTTTTCAGCAGAGCAGCGGCCGTGGTGACATCCTGATCGCTCCAGAGTTTGCGGCCCGCCAGTTTTACCAGATAGTCAGCCTGCGCCAGCAGCCAGGTGCGGGTGTCATTACCGGAGATAGTGGCGACTTTTTCGCGCAGCGTTTCCAGCTCTTTTGCGCTGTTATCCTGCTTCGTGCGCGCTTCCTGCAGGGCAGTGCCCGCGTCAGTCAGCTGCTGCGTCAGCTGGCGTTTGTCGCTGCCAAGCTGCTGCTGCAGCGCGCTGAGCTGCTCGCTGAGCTGCTGGTTAGTCTGAGCCTGTACATCGGCCTGGTGTTTCCCGTTGAGGTAAAGGCCTGCGCCAATCGCCAGCGCAATCACAATTGCCACGGCGCTTAATACCCGGCCATCGCGCTGTTTTTCGCGTGGCGGCTGGTTTTCTGGCGTCGGGGAAGTGTCCGCTGGGGTAGTTTCTTCAACCATGGCGGAGGAAGCTTTGTGTTCCGTCATTGTGGCTCATCCCATTGTTAAGTTCAGCGTAACGCACGCAGCAGCGCGTCGTTATCGGCACCATCGGCTACGTCTATCTCCTGCCAGCCCGCTTCAGCGGCCTGGGTAGCCAAACGTTCACTGACGACCACCAGTCGACAGTGCAGTAACCACTCCCGCCGATCGATTGGCGGAAACAGTGCATGGAGTTGTTTTAACATTTCACCGCTGGTCACCACCAGCGTGGTAATCCCGCGGTCGCGCCAGCGCCGACCCTCAATAGCGCCGTCGTAGTGCTTCTCATTGCGCTGATAGCACTCACAGTATTGCACTTCTGCGCCACGTTCGATGAGAGTTTCAGCTAATAATTCCCGACCGGGAGTGCCGCGCAGGATCAGCGCGCGCTTGCCGCTGACCTGCTGCAGGCGCTGCAGGCGAACCAGCTCTTCGCTGGTCTCCCGCGCATGAGGATAGTCTACTTTGAGATTTGTGACGGTGTGCAGCGCCAGCGCGGTTGAGCGGCCAATAGCATAGTAGTCAGCGGTAGCGGGCCAGGCTGTCTGGCTGTGCTGCAGCGCCGGATGGGCGAAATTCACTACCTGCTGTGACAGCAGAAACACCAGATCGCCCGGCCGCAGCGCCGTCAGCTGTTGCGGTAACTGTGCTAAATCGCGACCCGGCGTAAATTCAATCAGCGGAAACGCCCACGCCAGCTTGCCCAGGCCGCGCAGGCGCGCAACCAGCTCGCTGGCAGCCGGTTCCGGACGGGTCACGAGAATAGTCATACCGGCGGCTGCCCCTGATAGACCTCATGCAGAATTTCGCGCGCGCCCTTATTCAGCAGCTCTTCAGCCAGCGAAATGCCCATCTGCTCCGCCTGCTCACGCGGGCCACGGCGTTCACCGGTTACCATCTGGCTGCCGTCGGGCGCACCGACCAGACCGCGCAGCCAGAGCTGGTCATCTTCCAGTACGGCAAAACTGCCGATCGGCACCTGACATCCACCCTCAAGCCGGGTATTCATGGCGCGCTCAGCGCGCACGCATACTGCTGTCTCACTGTGGTTCAGCGCCTGCAGCAGCGTAATTAATGCGCTGTCATCAAGCCGACACTCAATGCCTACGGCACCCTGTCCCACGGCGGGCAGTGAAAGCTCTGCAGGCAGTGCCTGACGAATGCGATCTTCCAGCCCAAGGCGTTTCAGACCGGCAGCGGCCAGAATGATGGCATCATATTCACCCGCATCAAGCTTGCCGAGACGGGTGCCGACATTGCCGCGCAGCGAACGGATAATCAGGTCAGGCCGGCGTGAGCTCAGCTGACACTGGCGGCGCAGGCTGGAGGTGCCAACTACTGCACCCTGAGGCAGCTCATCGATAGCGTTATAGTGATTAGAGACAAAGGCGTCGCGTGGATCTTCACGCTCGCAGATAGTCACCAGACCCAGGCCTTCCGGAAAGTTAACCGGCACATCTTTCATGGAATGCACCGCCAGATCGGCGCGATTCTCCAGCATGGCCTGTTCCAGTTCTTTAACGAACAAACCCTTGCCGCCCACTTTTGCCAGCGGTGTATCGAGAATAACATCGCCTTTGGTCACCATCGGCACCAGCTCTACCTGCAGGCCCGGATGGGCTGCCATCAGGCGCTGCTGAACATATTGTGCCTGCCAGAGTGCGAGAGGACTTTGACGGGTAGCAATTCTGAAAATTTTGTTTAACATACCGTTAACCATTTTGATCGTTCATCGATTATCCTATCATCGATAGGGGAATGCTGTCAGTTTCAACGGATTGAAAAGGCCGCACTATTCATTTGCGGCTCGCCATACCTCAGCAGGCGTGGCGCAAAAAAAGCGGGTTGCTCTGCGGCAGATGCTAAACTGTCATGTAGCGCAACTTTCTTTACGGTCAATCCTTCTGGTGTTAGATTGATCACGTTTCCAGCAATAATTTGCCTGCATACCTCATTATTAAAATGGCAAACGCTGGAAGCAGGGTGCTTAACACTGGGACAATCAGGCGAAACGTCTTGTACCTCTACATTGAGACACTTAAACAGAGACTGGATGCGATTAACCAGCTGCGCGTAGATCGCGCGCTGGCTGCCATGGGGCCTGCTTTCCAGCACGTCTACAGTCTGCTGCCAACATTATTGCACTATCATCATCCTCTGATGCCGGGTTACCTCGAAGGTAACGTTCCACACGGCGTCTGCTTCTTCACGCCTGATGAACAGCAACAGCAGCTGCTGCATACCGTTACCGGCAAACCGGCGGCAGACCTGACGCCAGCGGCCGGGGGCGAACGGCCAATTACCGCTATCTACTCGATGGGCAGCACCTCGTCGGTCGGGCAGAACAGCGCATCCGATCTGGATATCTGGGTGTGCCACCACTCCTGGCTTGATAACGAAGAGCGTCTGGCCCTGCAGCGTAAGTGTACGCTGTTACAGAAGTGGTGTGTGTCAATGGGTGTGGAAGTCAGCTTTTTCCTTATTGATGAAAACCGTTTTCGTCACAACGAGAGCGGCAGCCTCGGCGGTGAGGATTGCGGATCGACCCAGCATATTTTGCTGCTCGATGAGTTCTATCGCACGGCGGTGCGTATGGCAGGTAAGCGCATCCTGTGGAATATGGTGCCGAATGAGGAAGAGCATCACTATGACGATTACGTCATGTCGCTCTATTCACAGGGCGTACTGACACCGAACGAATGGCTCGATTTAGGCGGCCTCGGTACGCTGTCGGCAGAAGAGTATTTTGGCGCCAGCCTGTGGCAGCTCTATAAAAGTATCGACTCCCCTTATAAAGCGGTGCTGAAAACGCTGCTGCTGGAAGCGTACAGCTGGGAGTATCCGAATACGCAGCTGCTGGCGATGGATATCAGACAGCGTCTGCATGAAGGCGAGATCGTCAGCTTCGGGCTGGATCCCTACTGCATGATGCTGGAGCGGGTCACGCGCTATCTGACCAGTGTGGAAGATCACGCCCGCCTCGATCTGGTGCGGCGCTGTTTCTATCTGAAAGTGTGCGAGAAGCTTTCCGGTGACGATCAGCACGCCCGCAACGGCTGGCGGCGCGAAATTCTGCTGCAGCTGGTAAAAGCCTGGGGCTGGGACGAAGCGAAACTCGCCGTTCTGGATAATCGGGCGGAGTGGAAGATCGAGCGCGTGCGCGAGGCGCATAATGAGCTGCTGGATGCGATGATGCAGAGCTATCGTAATCTGATCCGCTTTGCGCGCCGGAACAATTTAAGCGTCAGTGCCAGCCCGCAGGATATCGGCGTACTGACGCGTAAACTGTATGCCGCTTTTGAAGCGCTGCCGGGTAAAGTCACGCTGGTCAACCCGCAAATATCACCCGATCTGTCAGAAGAGAATCTGACCTTTATCCACGTGCCCGCCGGGCGCGCGAACCGGCCAGGCTGGTATCTCTATAATCAGTCGCCGGATATGAGTTCGATTATCAGCCATCAGCCGCTGGAATATAACCGCTATCTGAACAAGCTGGTGGCGTGGGCATGGTTCAACGGATTACTGACGCAGAAAACGCGGCTGCACATTAAAGGTAACGAGCTGTGCGACCTGGCGCGTCTGCAGGAGCTGGTCAGCGATGTCTCCGGCCACTTTCCGCTGCGCCTGCCGGCGCCTACGCCAAAAGCGCTCTACAGCCCGTGCGAAATCCGCCATCTGGCGATTATTGTCAATCTTGAGCACGATCCCACTGCGGCATTCCGTAACCAGGTGGTGCACTTTGATTTCCGCAAGCTGGATGTATTCAGCTTTGGTCAGCAGCAGCAGTGCCTGATTGGCAGCGTCGATCTGCTCTACCGCAACTCGTGGAATGAAGTACGTACCCTGCATTTCAGCGGTGAACAGGCGATGATTGACGCGCTGAAAACCATTCTGGGCAAGATGCATCAGGATGCGGCGCCGCCCGATACGGTTGAGGTATTTTGCTACAGTCAGCATCTGCGTGGCCTGATCCGCACGCGGGTACAGCAGCTGGTATCAGAGTGCATTGAGCTGCGCCTGTCGAGTACGCGGCAGGAGCCGGGCCGCTTCAAAGCGATTCGCGTCGCGGGGCAGACCTGGGGACTCTTCTTTGAACGCATGAGCGTCTCGGTGCAGAAGCTGGAGAACGCGGTAGAGTTTTACGGCGCGATTTCCAACAACAAGCTGCATGGGTTATCGATCAAGGTGGAATCGAATCAGACTCCGCTGCCGCCGGTGGTAAACGGCTACGCCAGCGAAGGCATTATTCAGTTCTTCTTTGAAGACACCAGCGACGATCGCGGATTCAACATCTATATTCTCGATGAGAGCAATCGCGTGGAGATTTACCACCACTGCGAAGGCAGTAAAGAGGAGCTGGTGCGCGACGTCAGCCGTTTCTACTCTTCATCACACGATCGCTTTACCTACGGCTCAAGCTTTATCAATTTCAATCTGCCGCAGTTTTATCAAATCGTGAACACCGGCGACCGTTTTCAGGTGATCCCGTTCCGCAGTCAGACCCTGACGCAGCTCTGCCCGACCCCGCCGGATAACGACAACGCCGATTTTATGCCGCGTTATCAGGTGCACTGATCGCGGGTTTTCAGCCAGCCTGTGCGGCCACCCTGTCCGATATTTCCTGTTGCTTTTACACCATCAGCTGCGATGATAAGCAGCTGAGAATTGGACAATACGAGCAGATAAAATGAGACGAGTCATAAGCCAGTTGGGCATGGCGCTGATGCTGGTCAGCCTGGCAGGCTGCGGCCTGAAAGGCCCGTTATACTTCCCGCCCGCGGATAAGCCGCAGCAGAATGACAAGCCGACAGAACAGCAGCAGCAGGCCGCTCAGCAGGCGGATACCGGGGGCCTGGTCACCGGCAGCTCATCAGGCGTACAGTCAAACTAAATTTAATGAGTAATCCGGCGGAGCAGAAAATGCAGTTCTCGAAAATGCACGGTCTCGGCAACGACTTTATGGTCGTGGATGCAGTGACACAAAACGTCTTTTTTTCGCCGGAATTGATTCGCCGCCTGGCGGATCGGCATCTGGGGATCGGCTTTGATCAGCTGCTGATCGTAGAGCCACCCTACGATCCGGATCTCGACTTTCACTATCGCATATTTAACGCTGACGGCAGTGAAGTGGCGCAGTGTGGCAACGGCGCGCGCTGTTTCGCCCGCTTTGTGCGCCTCAAAGGGCTGACCAATAAAAATGACATTCGCGTCAGCACCCAAACCGGACGTATGGTGCTGAGCGTGACCAGCGATGAGCTGGTACGGGTCAATATGGGCGAGCCTGATTTTGATCCGCAGCGTGTGCCGCTGCGCGCTAACAAGGCGGAGAATCTCTATCTGCAGCGCGTCGCTGAGCAGACCGTGATGTTTGGTGCCGTCTCAATGGGTAATCCGCACTGTGTGATTCAGGTGGAGAGCGTGATAACTGCAGCCGTTGAGACGCTGGGGCCGGCGCTGGAGAGTCACGAGCGCTTCCCGGAACGCGTTAACGTCGGCTTTATGGAAGTGGTCAGCCGTGAGCACGTACGCCTGCGCGTTTATGAGCGCGGAGCCGGCGAAACCCAGGCGTGCGGCAGCGGCGCCTGTGCAGCGGTAGCCTGTGGTATTCAGCAGGGGCTGCTGGCAGAAAAAGTGCGTGTCGATCTGCCCGGCGGGACGCTGCATATCGCCTGGAAGGGGGCCGGACAGCCGCTATATATGACCGGACCCGCCACCCACGTTTATGACGGATTTATCCATTTATGAAATACCCGGAAGAGCAGACTGACAGCGCGGTGCAGCTTGACGATCGCGCCGTCAGCGCTTATCTGCAGCAGAACCCCGATTTTTTCATCCGCAACGCACGTCAGGTTGAACAGATGGCGGTGCCGCACGCGGTGCGCGGTAGCGTCTCACTGGTAGAGTGGCATATGGCGCGCCAGCGCAACCACATCCGTCAGCTCGAGGAGGAGATCACGCTGCTGATGGAGCAGGCCAACGCCAATCATCAGCTGTTCGATCGCCTGCTGGCGCTGCAGGGACATCTCGCTGCCGCTGACAGCCTGCAGGAGATGCTGAACCGCCTGCAGCGCTGGGCGCGCGAGCTGGGTCTGGCGGGCGCCAATGTGCGGCTGTTCAGCGATCAATGGCGCCTCGGCGCACCCTCTGATTTTATCCAGCTGGGTCTGGCGCGACAGGCGTTTGAGCCGCTGCGTATTCAGCGTTTTGGTCAGCAGCAGCACTATCTTGGCAGCCTGAACGGGCCGGAGCTGCTGCTGCTGCTGCCGCAGGCGAAAGCCGTCGGCTCGGTTGCGATGTCGCTGCTGGGCGAGCGGGGTGAAGCGGGCGTCGTCATCTTCAGCAGCCGCGACAACCAGCACTATCAGGCCGGCATGGGGACACTCTTACTGCAGCACCTGGCCCAGATGCTGCCGGCGCTGCTGGCGCGCTGGATCGAGCGCATATGAGTACGCTGCTGCCCGCAGTCGACGCCTTTCTGCGCTACCTGCAGGTTGAACGTCAGCTCAGCCCGCTGACGCAGAAAAACTATCGTCGCCAGCTGCTGGCGCTTGTGACTCTCGCGGAAAGCATGCAGTTAACCGAATGGTCAAAGCTGGAGCCGACGCAGGTGCGCAGTCTGGCGGCGCGCAGCCGGCGCGATGGCCTGCAGGCGAGCAGTCTGGCGCTGCGGATGTCTGCCCTGCGCAGCTTTCTCGACTGGCAGGTCAGCCAGGGCATGCTGAGCGCAAATCCGGCGAAAGGTATCGCCACGCCGCGTAACGCCCGCCATCTGCCAAAGAATATGGACGTGGATGAAGTCACGCAGCTGCTGGAGATTGACCTTAATGACCCGCTGGCGGTGCGCGATCGCGCAATGCTTGAAACCATGTATGGCGGCGGCCTGCGTCTCAGCGAGCTGGTCGGGATCAACTGCCGCGATCTTGATGCGGAGTCGGGTGAAGTCCAGGTGCTGGGTAAAGGCAGTAAAGAGCGGCGCGTGCCGGTTGGCGCAACGGCGGTGACCTGGCTGCAGCACTGGCTGGCGCTGCGCGACAGTTTTGCTCCGCAGGATGATGCGCTGTTTGTCTCTTCGCGCGGCAGCCGGATTTCCGCGCGCAACGTGCAGAAGCGGTTTGCCGAGTGGGGCATCAAGCAGGGCGTGGCCAGCCATATTCATCCGCATAAGCTGCGCCACTCTTTCGCCACCCACCTGCTGGAGTCAAGCGGCGACCTGCGCGCGGTGCAGGAGCTGCTCGGGCATGCCAATCTCTCGACCACCCAGATCTATACCCATCTCGATTTCCAGCATCTGGCCTCGGTCTACGATGCCGCGCATCCGCGTGCCAAACGAGGAAAATCAGAATGAAGTTTTACCGCTCCCTGCATCCGGTTAAGGCGCTGACCTTCGATCTGGATGATACGCTGTATGACAACCGCCCGGTGATCCGTAAGACCGCGCAGGAGACGCATGCGGCGCTGCAGGCGTTTCACCCGGCGCTGCGTGAATTCACACCGGCCGATTATCAGCAGCTGCGTGATGAGCTGCTGGCGCGCGAACCCGATATTTATCATGACGTCTCAGAGTGGCGCCGCCGTTCGGTGGAGCTGGCGTTACTGAATATTGGCCTGCCGGCCGCCGACGCTGCCGCGGGCGCAGGAGAGGTGATGCGCACCTTTCACCACTGGCGCAGTCAGGTTGTGATGCCGGAAGAGACGCACCAGACGCTGCGCTGGCTCGGCGAGCGCGTGCCGCTGGTGGCGATCACCAACGGCAATGCCGATCCGAAAAAGCTCGGCATTCAGCACTACTTTCAGTTTACGCTGCGTGCCGGTCCGCACGGTCGCGCCAAGCCGTGGCAGGATATGTATCATCTCGCGGCGGAGCGTCTTGCTATTGCGCCGGAGGCGATCCTGCACGTTGGCGATGACCTGACCACCGATGTTGCAGGCGCGCTGCGCGCCGGCCTGCAGGCGTGCTGGATCAACCTGAACAGTGGCAATCTGATGCAGATTGATGACGCCCGTCTGCTGCCGCACGTTGAAATTCATCGGTTGGCATCCCTGACCTCACTGCTATAATGGCTGTAAATTTATCCAGTCGTATCCTCCGGCGCACGGCTTTACGGGCTGTGCCGGTTCACTCTGGCGACTTACCTGCGTAAGCGCGCGACCATTCAGAGATCTGCAGCATCGCTGCAGGACGAATGACTCAGGGTACGCAACTCTATTCTTTAAAAACGGTGCTTATGGACGTTTCTGATCTGCTCGACGGCTTGAATGACAAACAGCGTGAGGCGGTTGCCGCACCGCGCAGCAATCTGCTGGTGCTGGCCGGAGCAGGCAGCGGCAAAACCCGTGTGCTGGTGCACCGCATCGCCTGGCTGCTGTCGGTGGAGAACTGCTCGCCATACTCCATCATGGCGGTCACCTTCACCAATAAAGCGGCGGCTGAGATGCGTCATCGTATCGATCAGCTGATTGGCAGCGGACAGGGCGGCATGTGGATTGGCACATTCCATGGCCTGGCGCATCGCCTGCTGCGGGCGCACCATCTGGATGCCGGACTGCCGCAGGATTTTCAGATCCTCGACAGCGAAGATCAGCTGCGGCTGCTGAAGCGTCTGATTAAGTCAATGAATCTGGATGATAAGCAGTGGCCGGCACGGCAGGGCATGTGGTACATCAACGGCAAGAAAGATGAGGGCCTGCGGCCAAAACATATCGAAAGCTACAACAATCCGGTTGAGCAGACGTGGCTGCGTATTTATCAGGCCTATCAGGAGGCGTGCGATCGCGCCGGCCTGGTCGATTTTGCCGAGCTGCTGCTGCGCGCGCATGAGCTGTGGCTGCATAAGCCTCAGATCCTGAATCATTATCGCGAGCGCTTTAGCAATATTCTGGTCGATGAGTTTCAGGACACCAACAACATTCAGTATGCGTGGATCCGCATGCTGGCGGGCGACAGCAGCCGGGTAATTATTGTCGGCGATGACGATCAGTCCATCTACGGCTGGCGCGGCGCGCAGGTTGAAAATATCCAGCGCTTCCTGCAGGACTTTCCCGGGGCGGAAACTATCCGCCTGGAGCAGAACTACCGCTCCACCAACCATATCCTGAAATCTGCCAATGCCCTGATCGCCAACAACAGCGGGCGGCTTGGAAAAGAGCTCTGGACCGACGGCAGCGACGGCGAAAAGATTTCAATCTACTGCGCGTTTAACGAGCTGGATGAAGCGCGCTTTGTGGTTAACCGCATTAAAACCTGGCATGAGAACGGCAATGCGCTGCAGGATTGCGCGATTCTCTATCGCAGTAACGCCCAGTCGCGCGTGCTGGAAGAGGCGCTGCTGCAGGCCAGCATGCCCTACCGTATTTATGGCGGTATGCGCTTCTTTGAACGCCAGGAGATCAAAGATGCGCTCGCCTATCTGCGCCTGATCGCCAACCGCAACGACGACGCCGCGTTTGAACGCGTGGTCAATACGCCGACGCGCGGCGTGGGCGACAGAACGCTGGATGTGGTACGGCAGACGGCGCGCGAAAAACAGCTGACGCTGTGGCAGGCTACGCGGGAACTGCTGCAGAACCGGGCCCTGGCGGGCCGGGCGGCGTCGGCACTGCATCGCTTCTGCGAACTGGTTGATGCGCTGGCGCATGAAACCGCAGAGATGCCGCTGCATGTGCAGACCGATCGCGTGATTAAAGATTCCGGTCTGTGGCTGATGTATGAGCAGGAAAAAGGCGAAAAAGGCCAGGCGCGTATCGAGAACTTAGAGGAGCTGGTCACGGCCACCCGCCAGTTCAGCTATCAGGATGAAGATGAAGATTTGATGCCGCTGCAGGCGTTTCTATCGCACGCCGCGCTGGAGGCGGGCGAAGGTCAGGCGGATAAATGGCAGGATGCCGTACAGCTGATGACGCTACACTCGGCAAAAGGGCTGGAGTTTACTCAGGTCTTTATTGTCGGCATGGAAGAGGGCATGTTCCCGAGCCAGATGTCGCTGGATGAGGGCGGGCGTCTGGAGGAGGAGCGGCGGCTGGCCTATGTTGGCGTCACCCGGGCGATGGTCAAGCTGACGCTCACCTACGCCGAGACGCGGCGGCTTTACGGCAAGGAAGTCTATCATCGCCCGTCGCGCTTTATTGGCGAACTGCCGGAAGAGTGCGTGGAGGAAGTGCGCCTGCGCGCCAGCGTCAGCCGTCCGGTCAGCCATCAGCGCATGGGCACGCCCACCAGCAAAAGCGACAGCGGCTTTACCCTGGGTCAGCGGGTGCGCCACGCGAAGTTTGGCGAAGGCACCATTATTAATCTGGAAGGCAGCGGCGAGCACAGTCGCCTGCAGGTCGCTTTCCAGGGGCAGGGCATTAAGTGGCTGGTCGCCGCGTATGCGCGGCTGGAGGCGATGTAGCGCGGCTGCGCTACCTTGACGACTTTTTCGTCTCAGCGTAACATGCGCGCACTATTATCATGAGAGGACAATGCCTTGGACGCGCCCAGTCGATGCTGGCTCAACATCCTGTTTAGCAGGAATATCTAAGGCTACCTCTTTACGCAGGTAGCCTTAAAGGTTATCCGCGACCTCCTTTGCTTATCCGTCGCATGAGTCAGCACTGATCACACCCTGAAGCGAAAGTTTCCGCGTTAAGGCTTTGCCGTGTCCGTTACGTTTCGGACGTGACGGGCACCGCCCTGTCCCATTTGGTCTGCAATGGGGAGTATTGCTATGCTGAGCGCATTTAAACTCGAGCGCGATCGCCTGACGCGCATCGAGCTGGAAGACAACAACGATAAACTCAACACGTCGGTATGGGTCGATCTCATCGAGCCGGATGACAGCGAGCGCGAGCGCGTGCAGTCAGAGCTGGGACAGAGCCTGGCAACGCGTCCGGAGCTGGAAGATATTGAAGCCTCGGCGCGCTTCTTTGAAGATGAAGATGGCCTGCATATCCACTCGTTCTTTTTCTTTGAGGATGCTGAAGATCACGCCGGCAACTCCACCGTGGCCTTTACAATCCGCGAAGATCGCCTCTATACGCTGCGCGAGCGCGAGCTGCCAGCCTTTCGCCTTTACCGCATGCGCGCCCGCAATCAGCAGCTGACCGACGGCAACGCTTACGAGCTGCTGCTGGATCTGTTCGAGACCAAAATTGAGCAGCTGGCGGATGAGATTGAAAATATCTATAGCGCGCTGGAGAAGTTGAGCCGCGTGATTATGGAAGGCCAGCAGGGTGAAGAGTATGACGAGGCGCTGTCGCGTCTCGCCGAGCTGGAAGATATCGGCTGGAAAGTCCGTCTCTGCCTGATGGATACGCAGCGTGCGCTCAATTTCCTTGTGCGTAAGGCGCGCCTGCCAGGTAACCAGCTGGAGCAGGCACGTGAGATCCTGCGCGATATTGAATCGCTGCTGCCGCACAATGAATCCCTGTTCCAGAAGGTCAACTTTCTGATGCAGGCGGCGATGGGCTTTATCAATATCGAACAGAACCGCATTATCAAGATCTTCTCGGTGGTCTCGGTGGTGTTCCTGCCGCCAACGCTGGTGGCTTCCAGCTATGGTATGAACTTTGAGTTTATGCCTGAGCTAAAATGGAGCTTCGGCTATCCTGGCGCAATCTGCCTGATGATGCTGGCAGGCCTGGCACCTTATCTCTATTTCAAACGCAAAAACTGGCTGTGATCGTGGGGTGCCATTCATGGCGCCCTGGTTGAACACCGCACCCGTCTGACGCCAGGGGCGCATAAATGCGCCCCCTACATTTCTGTAGGGGCGCCATTCATGGCGCCCTGGTCAAACATCGCCCCCGCCTGCTGATTAAAAAACGATTTGCGCTGGCTCCGGGGGCGCAACCTGCGTAACCTGTTGAACTCTTATCTTTGTCTGATTTTGCTCATGTCACACTACTCTCTCCGCTTACAATGGATGCTGCTGGTGGTTGCATCTTTGACGCTGGGCGTTGCTCTCCAGCTGCTTCACCTGCCTGCTGCGCTGCTGCTTGGCCCGATGATTACCGGAACCGTAATGGGACTCAGCGGCGCAACGCTGCGCATCGATAAGCGGCTGTTTATTCTGGCGCAGGCGGTGCTGGGCTGCATGATCGCTCAGAGCCTGTCGCCCGCCATACTGACCCCCTTATTAAACGACTGGCCGGTGGTGCTGGCGGTATTGATCCTTACGCTGGCCGCCAGCGGTCTCTCAGGTTTTCTGCTGGTGCGCTTCAGTAACCTGCCGGGGCCTACCGGTGCCTGGGGATCGTCGCCCGGCGGCGCCTCGGCGATGGTGGCGATGGCGGGGGATTTCGGGGCTGACGTGCGGCTGGTCGCGTTTATGCAGTATCTGCGCGTGCTGTTCGTCGCCACGGCGGCGGCGGTAGTGGCGCGTATTGGTCTGGATACCAGCGGCGGTGCGACCGGACTAATCTGGTTTCCGGCGCTCGGCCACGGTTTTTTGCTGACGCTGGTGGTGATGATCGCCGGTGCCTGGCTCGGGCAGCGCCTGCGGATCCCCTCCGGTGCGCTGCTGCTGCCGGCGCTGACTGGGGCCACGCTGCAGGGGAGCGAAATCGCGACGTTGCAGGTGCCGGAGTGGCTGCTGGCGCTGGCCTATGCGCTGATTGGCTGGAGCGTCGGACTGCGCTTTACGCGCCCGATTTTCCTGCTGGCGCTGCGGACGCTGCCGCAGATGCTCGCCTCAATCCTCGGGCTGATGGTGCTGTGTGCGGCGCTGGCATGGATGCTGACGCGGGTATTGCATATTGACCTGATGACCGCCTATCTGGCTACCAGCCCGGGCGGGCTGGATACCGTCGCTATTATCGCCGCCGGCAGCCGGGTCGATATGGCGTTTGTTATGGCGCTGCAGACGCTGCGTCTGTTTACCATTCTGCTCACCGGCCCGGCACTGGCGCGCTTTATCTCACGCTTTGCGCATCCGCGTGCGGGCTGAGAAGAGTACGGCGTCAAAAATAAACACCGCCAGCGCCAGCCAGATAAAGCCAAAGGTGACCAGCTTATCGGGGGTGAGGCGCTCGCCATAAAACAGTACCGCCAGCAGAAACATCAGCGTCGGGCCAAGATACTGGAAAAAGCCCACGGTTGAGAGGCGCAGACGCGCGCAGGCTGCGGCAAACAGCATCAGCGGAATGGTGGTCAGCACGCCGGCGGTCACCAGCATCAGATTGAGGCTGAGCGGATTGGCGCTGAGATGACTGGTCGCGCTGTCGGCAATACCAAACAGATAGATCGCCGCCAGCGGGAACAGCCACAGCGTCTCGATCAGCATGCCGCTTTGTGCATCAACCTGGATCTTTTTCCGCACCAGACCATACAGCGCAAAGCTCAGCGCCAGCCCCAGCGCAATTACCGGCAGCGAGCCAAACTGCCACAGCTGCACCAGTACGCCCGCCGCCGCCAGCACAACCGCCAGCCACTGCAGACGGCGAAAGCGCTCACGCAGAAACAGCATACCCAACACCACATTAATCAGCGGATTGATAAAGTAGCCGAGGCTCGCCTCCAGCATATGCTGATTATTGACCGCCCAGATAAACAGCAGCCAGTTGCCGCCGACGGTGACGGCGGTCAGCGCCAGCAGCAGAACTTTTTTCGGCTGAGCGGCCACCTGGCGCACCTGCTTCCAGCTGCGGCTCAGCGTGATCAGGATCAGCATAAACAGCACGGACCAGATCACCCGATGGGTCATGATTTCGGCGGGCGGCACTGCCCTGACCAGTTTGAAGTAGGCCGGAGCAACGCCCCAGATAAAATAAGCGCCGAGCGCATAAAAAATGCCCTCCCGCGTTTGCTGGCTGTCCATTGTATTGTCCATAAGGCGGCGCACCGGTTGCGCTGCGTGGGTTAACCAATCAGGTAGGTGGCGGTGGCCGTAGCGATATAATCGTGCTGCTCATTATGCAGTTCAACGCGCGCCACGGCGACTTTATTACCGGCACGCAGCAGAGTGCCGGTAGCGATAAAACGCTCGCCGCGGCCCGGGCGCAGATAATCAACCCGCAGATCGATAGTGCCCATTCGCGCCAGCCGCTGCCGCAGCTCCTCTTCGCTGATGCTCTCCTGCCGCGTCAGCGCATGGCTGACGCAAACCAGCCCGGCGGTAACATCCAGTACTGAGGCAATCACGCCGCCATGCAGGATTTGCTGTGCGGCGTTGCCTACCAGCATGGTTTTATTGGCAAATGCCAGCCGGACCGTATCAGCATCAAGGTGTTCCAGTTCCAGGCCCAGCGCCTGATTAAACGGCATATGATAAACAAAAATTTCACCAATCAGCTGGCGTGCGTCCTGCTGAGTCAGCATCGGAGATGACATAGTTACGGCCTTAAGATGTTAAGAAGTTGTGTATATTATGCTGCTCCCGCGCTGCTTTCCAGTTTCAGAAATCGGCGCTGATCAACGCCCCGCTTTGCGTGTAGAATGGCCTGCTTTTTGTACCACCGCCCTGAAAACCTTCCCACGCAGCGCACTGGAGAACACTATGCGTAAGCAATACGTCATGCTGGCCGCGGCATTAACCGTTCCTGCACTGGCGCAGGCAGATGAAGCCACGATTAAAAATATTCACGACGCACCTGCGGTGAAGGGGAGCGTGATCGCAAATCTGCTGGAAAAGCATGACAATCCGTTTGTGCTTTACCCCTATGAAAACAACTACCTGCTTTACACCTACACCAGCGACATGAATAAAGAGGCGATTTCCTCTTACAACTGGGCAGACAAAGCGAAAAAAGATGAAGTAAAATTCCAGCTCAGCCTGGCGTTTCCGCTGTGGCGCGGCATTTTAGGTGATAACTCAGTACTGGCCGCCTCGTATACTCAGCGTTCATGGTGGCAGCTGTCGAATCGCGGCGCGTCGTCACCCTTCCGCGAAACGAACTATGAGCCACAGCTGTTTCTGGGCTGGGCAACGGACTACTCACTGGCAGGCTGGACGCTGCGCGATGTGGAGCTGGGCGTTAATCATCAGTCCAATGGTCGCAGCGATCCCACTTCCCGCAGCTGGAACCGCCTTTACGCCCGCCTGATGGCAGAAAACGGCAACTTCCTTGCGGAGATCAAGCCCTGGTATCGTCTGCCGGAAAGCGCCAGCAATGACGATAACCCGGACATTACCAAATACATGGGTTATTACCGCGCGAAGCTCGGCTATATGATGGGCGACAGCATTTTCAGCGTGGAAGGCAACTATAACTGGAACAGCGGCTACGGCGGCGCAACCTTCGCCTGGAGCTATCCTCTCACTGAACACGTTCGCTTTTATACGCAGCTGTTCAGCGGCTATGGCGAATCGCTTATCGACTATAACCACCGTCAGACCCGTTTAGGCGTGGGCGTAACGCTTAACGATCTGTTCTAATCAGTAAAACAGGATTACCGTGGCAATTTCGGCAGTGCACAATCAGGAAACGCTGGCGCAGCAGGTGTTACATGACACCTTCGGCTATCAGCAGTTTCGTCCGGGTCAGCAATCCATTATCGAGTCAGCGCTCTCGGGGCGCGACTGTCTGGTCGTCATGCCGACCGGCGGCGGCAAATCGATCTGTTATCAGATCCCGGCGCTGGTGCAGGACGGGCTGACACTGGTGGTCTCCCCGCTGATTTCACTGATGAAAGATCAGGTTGATCAGCTGCTGGCCAACGGCGTGGCGGCGGCGTGTCTTAACTCGACGCAGACGCGCGAACAGCAGCAGCAGGTTTTTGCCGATTGCCGTACCGGGAAGCTCAAACTGCTCTACATCGCTCCGGAACGGTTGATGATGGACAACTTCCTCGAGGGGCTGCAGCACTGGAATCCGGTGATGCTGGCCGTCGATGAAGCGCACTGTATTTCGCAGTGGGGGCATGACTTCCGGCCGGAGTATGGCGCACTCGGGCAGCTGAGGCAGCGCTTTCCGCAGTTGCCGGTGATGGCGCTGACCGCCACGGCCGATGAAACCACGCGTAACGACATTGTTCATTTGCTGCAGATGCGCGATCCGCTGATTCAGGTCAGCAGCTTTGATCGTCCTAACATTCGCTATACCCTGGTGGAGAAGTTTAAACCCACCGATCAGCTGCTGCGCTACGTACAGGAGCAGCGCGGCAAAAGCGGCATTATCTACTGCAACAGCCGGGCAAAAGTGGAAGATACCGCCGCGCGTCTGCAGAGCCGTGGTCTGAGCGTGGGCGCCTATCACGCCGGCATCGACAGCGCACAGCGCGCGCATGTGCAGGAAGCGTTTCAGCGCGACGATCTGCAGATTGTGGTCGCTACCGTGGCGTTTGGCATGGGGATCAACAAACCCAACGTACGCTTTGTGGTGCATTTTGATATCCCGCGCAACATCGAATCCTACTATCAGGAGACCGGCCGCGCCGGCCGCGATGGCCTGCCTGCTGAAGCGATGATGCTTTACGATCCGGCGGATATGGTCTGGCTACGCAAATGCCTGGAAGAGAAAGTCCCGGGGCCGCTGCAGGATATCGAGCGTCACAAGCTCAATGCGATGGGCGCGTTTGCGGAAGCGCAAACCTGCCGGCGTCTGGTACTGCTGAACTACTTTGGCGAAGGGCGTCAGCAGCCCTGCGGCAACTGTGATATCTGCCTCGATCCTCCCCGCCGCTATGACGGGCTGGTTGACGGGCAGAAAGCGCTGTCGTGCATTTACCGTACCGGCCAGCGTTTTGGCATGAGCTACATTGTGGAAGTATTGCGCGGCTCAGCCAGCCAGCGTATTCGCGATAACGGCCACGACAAACTGCCGATCTATGGCCTGGGGCGCGAGCAGAGCCTGGAGCACTGGATCAGCGTACTGCGTCAGCTCATTCACCTCGGCATGGTGACACAAAATATCGCCATGCACTCTGCGCTGCAGCTCACCGAGGCCGCGCGTCCGGTACTGCGCGCTGAAATACCGCTGATGCTTGCGGTACCGCGTACCGTGACGGCGAAAAGCCGCAGCAGTGCACCAAAAGTGTACGGCGGCAACTACGATCGCAAGCTGTTTGCCAAGCTGCGTAAGCTGCGCAAGGCGATAGCTGATGAAGAGAATATTCCGCCTTACGTGGTGTTTAATGACGCCACGCTGATTGAAATGGCGGAACAGTTGCCGGTCAGCGCGTCAGATATGCTGAGCGTAAACGGCGTAGGGCATCGCAAGCTGGAGCGCTTTGGTAAGCCGTTCCTGCTGATGATCCGGGAACATCTTGATAATGACGAATAAAGGACTAAACGCATGCTGATATTATTTGCTACCGTCGCGCTGGTGCACCTGGTTGCGCTGATGAGCCCCGGCCCTGACTTCTTTTTTGTGTCGCAAACTGCGGCCAGCCGCTCGCGTAAAGAGGCGATGATGGGCGTGCTGGGCATTACGCTGGGCATTGTTGTCTGGGCGGGCGTAGCGCTGATGGGGCTGCACCTGCTGCTGGCCAAAATGGCATGGCTGCATGAAATTATCATGGTGGGCGGCGGGCTCTATCTGCTGTGGATGGGCTGGCAGCTGCTGCGCTCGGCGCGTCAGCGCCATAAGCAGCCGCAGAGTGATGCACCCGAGGTGGAGCTGCCGAAGCGCGGCATGAGCTTTCTGAAAGGGCTGCTGACAAACCTGTCCAATCCCAAAGCCATTATCTATTTTGGCAGCGTCTTTTCGCTGTTTGTCGGTAATGATGTCGGTGCCGCGACGCGCTGGGGGCTATTCCTGCTGATTATTGCGGAAACCTTTGCATGGTTTGCGCTGGTGGCCGCTATCTTTGCCCTGCCGTGGATGCGCGAGAAGTATCAGCGCATGGCAAAGTGGGTGGATGGCATGGCGGGCGTGCTGTTTGCCGGTTTTGGCATTCACCTGATTATTTCGCGCTAGGCCCGGTCGCCTGAAACGGCGACGCTGCGCCGGGTGTGGCTGACTGCACACCCGGCCGTTTATTACGCTATTTTACGCGCGCTGGCTAACAGCGCGCCGACCGCCATAAACAATCCGCCAAAAATGCGGTTCAGCAGCTTCATCTGTCTCGGGCCTTTGATCCAGCCCGCAATGCGCGTCGCCAGCGTGGCGTAGCCAATCATCACGATGATATCGACCACAATCGTGGTCACGCCGAGAATCAGATACTGCATCAGCTGCGGCTGATGGGGCAGAATAAACTGCGGAAACAGCGCGGCGAGAAACACGATACTTTTAGGGTTGGTCAGGTTCACCAGCAGCGCGCGCTGAAACAGGTGCCGGCGCGGCATCGCTTTGGCAACGGCGTTCAGGTCGAGGCTGCCAGCGGCGCGCCACTGCTGAATACCCAGCCAGATCAGATAGGCAGCGCCGGCCCATTTGAGGATCTCAAACGCCAGCAGCGACTGTGAAAATAGCGCGCCGAGTCCGGCCCCCACCAGCACAATATGCACCGCCAGTCCGAGCTGTAAGCCGGTAATCGATACGGCCGCACCGCGATAGCCGTGGCTGATACCGGTGCTCATGGTATTGATAGCGCCTGAGCCTGGTGAAAGGCTGAGGATGGTTGTGGTAAGCAGGTAGGTTAACCACCATTCTGTCGTCATGTGTGACATTCCCTGAAGCGAGCGAAGTATGACACAATACGCCAGAAAATTGCGCTGCGCTATGGCATACCAGCAGGGCGAACTGAACTCTCCGGGAGGGGCAGATGCAGCATCACAGAGAGAGCTGGCTCAGGCGTGAACGCGCTTTTGCGGCGTTTGCTACCGGTCCGCTGCTCGACTTCTGGCGGCAGCGGGAAGAGTGTGAGTTCACCGGAACGGGCAATCTTACTCTCCGCTATGTACGTTTTACTGCGCCACACCACACGCGCGTGATCCTGATTGTGCCGGGGCGTATTGAAAGCTATATCAAATACCCGGAGCTGGCATACGACCTGTTTCACTGCGGCTACGATGTGGTGATTATTGACCATCGCGGGCAGGGGCGCTCTGAGCGGCTGCTGGCAGATTCGCACCGCGGACACGTGGTGGAGTTCAGCGATTATGTTGACGATCTGGAGACGCTCTACCTGAAAGAGATTGTCAGCCAGCATTATCAGCAGCGCTATGTCCTCGCTCACTCAATGGGCGGTGCGATTGTCGCGCTGTTTCTGGCCCGGCAGCCGCGGGCATTTCATGCGGCGGTGCTGTGCGCACCTATGTTTGGCATTGTGCTGCCGCTGCCGCCCTTTCTGGCGCACCGTATTCTTGACTGGGCAGAGAAGCGGCCGGCGCTGCGCGACGGATACGCCCTTGGTACCGGACGCTGGCGCGCGCATCCGTTTGGCATTAACCGCCTGACGCACAGCCGCGAGCGCTATCGACGCAATCTGCGCTTTTATGCTGACGATCCGGCTATTCGCGTCGGCGGTCCGACCTATCACTGGGTGCGTGAAGGCGTGCAGGCCGGACGCAATATCATGCGTCAGGCGGCAAATATCACCACGCCGCTGCTGCTGCTGCAGGCGAGTGAAGATGATGTGGTGGACAACCGTTCACAGGATCTCTTCTGCCAGGCGCTGGCGGCAGCCGGGCATCCCTGTGACGGTAACGCACCGCGCGTCATTGAAGGCGCGCGACATGAAATTCTGTTTGAATCAGATGCAATGCGCGCCGAAGCGCTCAATGCCACCGTGGATTTTTTTGCCCGTCATCTCAGCTGACGTTATTTCCGTTATTACAACCCGAGGTTTCCATGTTTCACATCGTTGCATCCGATCTGGATGGCACGCTGCTCTCGCCGCAACATCGTCTGACGCCGTTTGCCCGTACCACGCTGCAGGCGCTGGTGGCGCGTGATATCCATTTTGTTTTTGCCACCGGCCGCCACCATATCGACGTGGGACAGATGCGCGACAAGCTTGGCATTCCGGCGTATATGATCACCTCCAACGGCGCGCGCGTGCATAACGCCGCAGGCGAGCTGATTTTCAGCCACAATCTTGACGGCGATATCGCCAGCGAGCTTTACGCCCTGAAATATCAGGATGAAAACATCCTGACCCATGTTTATCGCGATGATGAGTGGTTTATGAACCGTCACCATCCCGATGAGCAGGACTATTTTCAGGAGTCGGAGTTTATGTATCAGCTCTATGAGCCGGGAATATTGCCCACCGATGGCATCAGCAAAGTCTTCTTCACCTGCAGCGATCCGGCTCGTCTGCTGCCGCTGGAGCAGGCGATTGAAGCGCGCTGGGGCGATCGCGTTAACGTCAGTTTCTCGCTGCCAACCTGTCTGGAAGTGATGGCGGGCGGCGTGTCGAAGGGGCACGCGCTGGAGGCTGTGGCAAAACAGCTGGGGCATTCGCTGAAAGCGTGCATCGCATTCGGCGATGGCATGAATGATGTTGAGATGCTGAGTATGGCCGGTAAAGGGTGCATTATGCACAACGGTCAGCAGCGCCTGAAGGATACGCTGCCGTCGCTGGAGATCATTGGCAGCAATGCGGACGATGCGGTGCCGCACACGCTGCGTAAACTCTTTCTGGAGTAAAAAAACGGGCCGGTCTCTCCCGGCCCGCCTCGCTTATCCGAGCTGTTTCTTATGCTTATGTTCGTTGATCATGGTGAGCAGCAGCAGCACCACTGCCAGCACCGAGCCGGCGATCATCACCATAAACCCGCCATCCCAGCCGAAGAAATCAACGGTATAGCCAACGATAGCGCTGGCTGCCACGGAGCCACCCAGATAACCGAACAGGCCGGTAAAGCCCGCTGCGGTGCCGGCGGCCTTCTTCGGTGCCAGTTCCAGCGCGTGCAGGCCAATCAGCATCACCGGGCCGTAGATCAGAAAGCCAATCACAATCATACAGAGCATATCGATGCCCGGATTGCCCGGCGGGTTAAGCCAGTAGATCACGGTAGCGATTGTCACCAGCGTCATAAAGAACACGCCGGTCGCGCCGCGATTGCCTCTGAACACTTTGTCTGACATCCAGCCGCACAGCAGCGTACCGGGAATGCCCGCATACTCATACAGGAAGTAGGCCCAGGAGGATTTATCCAGCGTAAAGTGTTTCACCTCTTTCAGATAGGTCGGCGACCAGTCGAGGATGCCGTAGCGCAGCAGATAGACAAAGACGTTTGCCAGCGCGATATACCACAGAAGCTTATTGGGCAGGATGTACTGCATAAAGATCTGCTTTGCGGTCAGCTCCTGCTCATGGTCCTCGCTGTAATCAGGCGGATAGTCATTTTTCCACGCTTCAATCGGCGGCAGACCGCATGATTGCGGTGTATCGCGCATCATGGCAAACGCAAACAGCGCGATCAGAATGGCGCCAAACGCGGGCATATAGAGCGCCGCTTTCCAGTCGTTAAACCACGCCATACCGAGCAGGAACAGCAGTGGCGGGATACCGCCTCCGACGTTATGCGCGCAGTTCCACACGGAAACAATGCCGCCGCGCTCTTTCTGTGACCACCAGTGCACCATGGTGCGGCCACACGGCGGCCAGCCCATTCCCTGGAACCAGCCACACAGGAACAGCAGCACAAACATCACCATAATGCTGGAGGTCGCCCAGGGCACGAAGCCCATAAACAGCATGACCGAGGCGGCAAGAATCAGGCCCGCCGGCAGAAAAACGCGAGGGTTTGAGCGATCGGAAACAGAACCCATGATAAATTTGGAAAAGCCGTACGCAATAGAGATGCCGGAGAGGGCAAACCCTAAATCCCCGCGCGAGAACCCCTGTTCAACCAGATAGGGCATCGCCAGCGCGAAGTTTTTGCGTACCAGATAGTAAGCCGCATAGCCGAAGAAGATCCCGAGGAAGATCTGCCAGCGCAGCCGGCGATACAGTGGATCAACACGATCGTCAGCGACCTGAGGCCGATGCGGTGCAGGTTTAAAAATACTCAGCATGAGTGTGGCCCTCCGGGGCGCAGAATAGTTATGAATTTCCCAGCAGGTTGGGGCAGAAATACGCATAAGCGCAAAGGAAACCTGGTGTTTCCATATCGCGCAAAGGATAGAGATGGTTGCTGCACGTTACTGTGACGTGTGACACATATGTTACAGTTTTATGACAATCAGGAGCGAAAAAAACCAGGAAATGTTGGATTTCGCGCATTTTGCCAGGTTTTAAGCCGGTGTTCATGCGCATTCTGACCAGAGCCTGTGTCAGGAGGTAACAGCTGACCAGCGCGTATCGCCAGCTGTCCGTCACAAGCGGGCAAAATATGCTCAGTTGTAAACCAGATTATTCAGCTGGTTCATGCAGGTTTGATTACACTAGCGCCT
Organism: Pantoea sp. ICBG 1758; assembly: GCF_002928325.1. Classification (NCBI taxonomy): domain Bacteria; kingdom Pseudomonadati; phylum Pseudomonadota; class Gammaproteobacteria; order Enterobacterales; family Erwiniaceae; genus Pantoea; species Pantoea sp. ICBG 1758. The sequence continues at coordinate 23,830 of NZ_POWL01000005.1, read as the reverse complement.
CTGTTTATCGGGGAATGGTGTGCCGTGCTGTTACTTATTATCACCACTGTATTGTGGGCTTTTTCTTTTAGCCTGATCGGCGAATATCTGGCCGGCCAGGTGGATAGCTGGTTTTCCGTGTTGATGCGCCTGGGCCTGGCCGCGCTGGTTTTTCTGCCGTTTTTGCGCTGGCGCGGCTACCGGGCATCAACGCTGCTGCTTTATATGCTGGTGGGAATGCTGCAGCTCGGCATTATGTATCTGCTCAGTTTTGAAGCCTATCTCTACCTGAGTGTATCTGAGTTCCTGCTGTTTACGGTGATGACGCCGCTCTATATTACGCTGATTTATGACCTGCTGAGCCGGCGTCCGCTGCGCATCGGCTACGCCTTCAGCGCGCTGCTGGCGGTAGCGGGGGCAGCCATTATTCGCTATGACAAAGTCAGCGATCATTTCTGGCTGGGTCTGCTGCTGGTGCAGGCGGCGAATCTCTGCTTTGCTGTCGGCATGGTGGGATACAAACGGCTGCAGGAGACGCGGCCCATGCCGCAGCATACGGCGTTCTCCTGGTTCTATCTCGGAGCGGTGCTGATTGCCGCGCTGGCCTGGTCGCTGTGGGGCAATCCGCAGAAGCTGCCCACGACCACGCTGCAGTGGAGCGTGCTGATATGGCTGGGCGTTGCCGCATCCGGGCTGGGCTATTTTATGTGGAACTATGGAGCCACGCAGGTGGATGCCGGCACGCTGGGCATTATGAACAATATGCATGTTCCGGCGGGGCTGCTGGTAAATCTGGCGATCTGGCAGGAGAAGCCGCACTGGCCGAGCTTTATTGCGGGCGCTGCGGTGATCTTCGCTTCACTCTATGTGCATAAACGCTGGGTGATCGGCAGGCGTCACGCCTGAGCACGTGGCGGGCGCAGCCTGCAGGCTGCGCCGTGCGATCAGCTTTTCTTCGCCGGCGTTCCCGGACGCTGGATAAGCGTTAATCCTTTCAGGAAATTACGCAGGATTTGATCGCCACATTCGCGGTAGTTCTTGTGATCCGGATTGCGGAAGATAGCGCCGATTTCGCCCTGCGAAACCTTGAAGTTGGCTTTCAGCAGGATGTCGGGAATATCAGTGGTTTTCAGCGCAAACGCGATACGCAGTTTCTTCAGAAAGATGTTATTGCTCATGCGGCGTTCAACAGAGGGTGCCGGCGCATCGTCGCTTTTACCGCGCCGGTAGTAGATCAGGCCGTTGAGGAAATAGCCCATCAGTACATCAGGCAGTTTGCGAAACGCGGCGTCATCCTCTTTTTTCAGCCAGGCCTGCACATCCTCCAGCGGCACATCGCTTCCCGCAAGGGCAAAAATCTCCACCACTTTGCTATCGCTCAGATCGAGCATATAGCGCACGCTGCGCAGAACATCGTTATTGGTCATGGTGAAACTCTCCGGGTATGCAGTAAGGGCGGCGCATTATAGTGCAGGCGGGGCGGGGATAACAGCGCGGCGCGCGCACGCCGCGCCGGACCATCAGGATGCGCCGGGTAATACCGCGCCCGGCTGCGAAGCGTCGCGCACAAACGGCAGGTGATCGCAGGCGTGCTGGCGGGCAAAGCGCACAAAGGCTTCCAGTACCGGCTGACGCTGTTCGCCTTCGCGTACGGCGGCGTAGAGCCGGCTCCAGAGACCGTCGCCCAGCGTTTTGGTGACGACCAGCCCCTGCTTTTCAAAGTTCTCAACCACCCAGTGCGGCAGGGCGGCGATCCCCATCTGCGCCGAAACCATCTGAATCAGCAGCAGCGTATTATCCACGCTTTTCAGCGCCGGGCTGACGCCGGCGGGCTGCAGAAAGTGACGCCAGACATCCAGCCGCTGGCGCTGTACCGGGTAGATCATCAGAACTTCATCAGCGAAATCCTGCGGCGTAATATGCGTGCGCTGCGCCAGCGGATGATCGGGTGCCAGCACCAGCCGCATCTCAAAATCAAACATCGGCGTATAAAACAGCCCGCTGCGCGGCAGAATATCTGAGGTCAGTACCACATCAAGCTCGCCCTGCTGCAGCGCCGGCTGCGGATCAAAGGTGACGCCGGATTTAAAATCCATCACCACCTGCGGCCAGCTTTTGCGGAAGTTATTCAGCGCAGGCGTCAGCCACTGAATACAGCTGTGGCATTCAATAGCGATGCGCAGTGTGGCCTGCTGCTGTGGCTCATGACACGCCTGCAGCGCCTGCTGGATCTGCGGCAGTACCTGCTCTGCCAGCTGCAGTAAAATCTCACCCTGCGGCGTAAAGCGCAGCGGCTGGCTTTTACGCACAAACAGCCGGAAGCCAAGGCGCTGCTCCAGATCGCTGAACTGATGCGATAAGGCAGACTGCGTCTGGTGCAGCTGCGCCGCAGCGGCGGCGAGCGAGCCGGTGTTGTGTAACGCCTGCAGCGTTCGCAGGTGTTTGAGTTCGATCATGAGAATCCTTCACAGCGGGACAAAACGAATAACGCGGTAAGCTATACACTACCCGCAGATTGTGGCGGTGTAAACATCTGGATGGCTAAATGGGATGGGCTGCTGTGCGCAGAGGCAGCAAACGCGGGCGTCAAAAGCAGAACGTGCATGAAAAAGGGCGCCTCAGCGCCCCGGATAACGTTATGCGCTGGGGGCTACCCCATACTGTTTGAACCACGCCAGCATACGCTGCCAGCCATCCCGGGCCGATTCTGCATGGTAGCCTGGACGATAATCGGCGTTAAACGCGTGACCGGCATCCGGATAGACCACAATTTCCGCTTTGGCATTGGCGGCATGCAGCGCCTGACGCATTTTATCGATACTCTCCAGCGGAATACCCTCATCCTGCCCGCCATACAGGCCGAGCACCGGCGCGTTCAGATCGACGGCGACATCAATCGGATGCTTCTGCTGCTTCAGCGTTTTTTCTCCTTCCAGGCGGCCATACCACGCCGCTGCGGCACGCACCTGAGGATTGTGTGCGGCAAACAGCCAGCTGATACGCCCGCCCCAGCAGAAGCCGGTAATCGCCAGACGACGAATATCGCCATCGTGCCGTGCAGCCCAGTTTGCCGCATGATCGAGATCGGCAAGCACCTGGCTGTCGGGCACTTTGCTCACCAGCTCGCTGAGCAGCGTCGGGATATCGTGATACTCCTGCGGATCGCCTTCGCGGAAATAGAGTTCCGGTGCCACTGCGAGGTAGCCCTCCAGTGCCAGGCGGCGACACAGATCGCGGATATGCTCATGTACGCCGAAAATCTCCTGAACCACCAGTACCACCGGCAGCGTACCGCTGAATGATTTAGGTCGTGCGTACCAGGCGGGCAGATTTTCCCCCTGGCTGGGAATTGAGGTCTCGCCACACTGAATCGCATCGCTTTGGGTAATGATTGTGCTGCTGGCGGCGGGCTGCGCCGCTGAGGCGAAGCCACCCGGGGTCGATTCTTGTGCCATATTTTCTGTGGTTTTCATGGTTCTCTCCGTGCTGGCAGGTGCGCAATCAGGTAACTATAGCCTGGTCATGATGGCCGGATGGTTACAGGGTAAAAGGAACAGATTCTCAGATGCGGCTTCTGTATTAACATTGCCGCTGAAGCTTACGCAGCACCATGCCGGATAAATGTGTGAAACGGCGCGTTATATTGTGACAAAAATCACAAATAGTGCGGTTGGTAATGTAACTTTCATTATTTGAAGTGAGAGATATCACATATTTGTCGCGCTGCCTCACGTAGAGTGCGCGTCACAATACTTAATTAGCAGGAGTCTGATATGACCCAGTCTGACGTTTTCCACCTTGGTATCACTAAAGCTGACCTGAAAGGCGCTACGCTGGCGATCGTCCCGGGCGACCCGGAGCGGGTGAAAAAAATCGCGGCGCTGATGGAGAATCCGCAGCATCTGGCGTCGCATCGTGAATTCACCACCTGGCTGGCGGAGATCGACGGCAAGCCGGTAGTGGTCTGCTCAACCGGTATCGGTGGTCCTTCAACCTCAATTGCGGTAGAGGAGCTGGCGCAGCTCGGCGTCCGGACCTTCCTGCGCGTCGGCACCACCGGTGCCATTCAGCCGCACATTAACGTTGGTGACGTGCTGGTGACGACCGCCTCAGTACGCCTGGATGGCGCCAGCCTGCACTTTGCTCCGATGGAATTCCCGGCCGTGGCCGATTTTGCCTGTACCACGGCGCTGGTCGCGGCGGCAGAAGAGTGCGGCGCGCGTACCCATATCGGCATCACTGCCTCTTCTGACACCTTCTATCCGGGGCAGGAGCGTTACGACACCTTCTCTGGTCGCGTGGTCAATCGCTTCCAGGGCTCCATGCAGGAGTGGCAGGCGATGGGCGTACTTAACTATGAGATGGAATCCGCTACACTGTTAACCATGTGCGCCAGTCAGGGACTGCGTGCCGGCATGGTGGCTGGCGTCATTGTGAACCGTACGCAAAAAGAGATCCCGGACGCGGCAACCATGAAGCAGACCGAGAGCGACGCTGTGAAAATTGTGGTGGAAGCCGCGCGTCGCTTACTGTAGCGCGCCAGTTGGCAATGGATGCGGGACCCGCCTCACAGGGAACTCAGCCGCTGACGAATCAGGATGCGCACCTATTCAGCGAACTCTGGGATCCCTTTTATGCGCAAAACCTTCTCCGCTCCCCGTTCCGCCGCTGTCAATAATCCCGCTGCTGCGCAGGCGCGCGTTGAACACGCCGCCACGCAGTTTCGCCAGGCGATGGCCGACGGCGACTACGCGCAGGCGCGTCAGTGCTGTGAAGCGGTATTGCGGGTAATGCCGAACCATATGCAGGTGCTCAGCGACTATGCACTGACGCTGATGCGCACCGGCGACTATAAAAAATCGTACAAAATCTATCAGAAAATCTGCCAGGCGCCTGACGCACAGCGTGCACAGGCTTCGGAAACCTGGCTGGATGGCCTGACCGAGGTCTGTGGCTGGCTGGATAAGCCGGATGAGGTGGCACGCTACGGCCTGGCTTCGCTGATGCACTCCGATGCGCGCTTTTCTGCCGGACAAAAGCACCCGTTTCCGGCTGATGTGCCGCCGGCGTTTAACCCGCACAACCCGGCGGAAAACAGTATTGCGTTCAGCCTGTATGGCAACCAGCCGCGCTACTGCGAAACGCTGATTAAAAACGTTGAAGTGGCGCGCGAGCTCTATCCGGCATGGCAGTGTCGCGTCTATCTGGATGAAAGCGTGCCGCAGCATGTCTGGCAGCGCCTGCAGCACGCCGGCGCGCAGCTGGTGGATATGTCGCACGAAAAAGAGATTCAGCCTACGCTCTGGCGCTTTCTGGTAATGGATGACCCCACGGTCAGGCGCTTTATCATTCGCGACGCCGACTCGCTGCTGTCAGAGCGCGAAGCTGCGGCCGTGCAGGCCTGGCTCGACTCGCCGTTCTGGTTTCATCATATGCGTGACTACTTTACCCATACCGAACTGCTGCTGGCCGGAATGTGGGGCGGCTGTCACGGCGTCGTCCGCAACCTTGCGCAGCAGATGCGCGACTTTATGGCGCGCTACACCGGCAATCAGCGCTTCACCGATCAATATTTCCTCAAAGTGGCGCTGTGGCCCACCGTTCGTGCCAGCCTGCTCAGTCATGACGATCTTTTTCATTTTCATCAGGCGCAGCCGTGGCCCGCTCACGCCCCCGTTCGCTGGCAGACAGAACATTTTCATGTCGGCAGTAACGCCGGCTATGCCAGCATGACCGGTAAGGCCACTGCCCCCTGCAACGGTGCGCAGCAGGTTGAACTCGCCTGTGGCGGCCAGAGCTGGTGTTATCCGGCGCGCGTGGTGAATGAGAGTGAATGGGTGCTGCCGATGCCGTTTTTCCTGATCGATGCCTGGAAAGCGGGCGAACTCACGGTCAGAGCCTGCTGACCTCCTGCGGCCTGGCGTTCAGAGATTTCAGTAGACATTCCTCCAGGCCAACTTTACCTTTCCCCTGAGCATCGCGAGGGGCGGGGGGATCATGGATCAGCAACTTATTATTACGCTTGTACTGGCACTGGCCGGTCTGGGTATCGGCTGGCTGCTGGCGCAGCTGCGTGCCGGTCAGCAGCACGCCAGCCTGACCGCGGAGCATCGCCTGCTGGAAGCGGCGCAGCAGCGTCAGCAGCGCGAACAGGAACAGCTGCAGCTGCAGCTCCGGCAGCGTGAACAGGAGCTGCGGCAGCTGCATGGCACCCTGAGCGGGGCGCAGGAGCGCCTGCAGCAGCTGGATTACTGGCGTGCTGAAAGTGAACAGCTCAGCCGCGAGCTGCGTAATCAGCTGGAGGTCAACAGCGCACAGGAAGCGGAGCTGCGCGAGGTGACTATCCGGCTGGAGGAGACGCGCTTTGCCGCTGAAGAGAAGCAGCGGCTGCTGACCAGCAGCGAGCAGCGTCTGAGCGCCCAGTTTGAGAATCTTGCGAACCGCATTTTTGAAAACAGCGGTCGCCGTGTTGATGAGCAAAATCGTCAGAGTCTTAACAGCCTGATTGCGCCGCTGCGCGATCAGCTGGATGGCTTTCGCCGTCAGGTCAATGAGAGTTTTGGTCAGGAGGCGCGTGAGCGTCATACGTTAACGTATGAGATCCGCCAGCTGCAGCAGCTCAATGCACAAATGGCGCAGGAGGCGTTAAACCTGACCAAAGCGCTGAAAGGCGACAACAAGATTCAGGGTAACTGGGGCGAAGTGGTGCTCAGTCGGGTACTGGAAGCGTCCGGCCTGCGTGAGGGGTATGAGTATGAAACCCAGGTTAACATCGCGCTGGAGCAGGGGCGCATGCAGCCCGACGTGATTGTCCGGCTGCCGCAGGGCAAAGATGTGGTGGTGGATGCCAAGATGACGCTGGTCGCGTATGAGCGCTACTTTAACGCTGAGGATGATGCCGCACGGGAGCTGGCTATTCAGGACCATGTTGCGGCGATGCGCGGTCATATTCGTCTGCTGGGGCGAAAAGATTATCAACAATTACCCGGTTTACGCTCGCTGGATTATGTGCTGATGTTTATACCGGTGGAGCCGGCGTTTTTGCTGGCCATCGATCGGCAGCCTGAGCTGATTAGCGAGGCGCTGCAGCAGAATATCATGCTGGTCAGTCCGACTACGCTGCTGGTGGCGCTGCGTACTATCAATAATCTGTGGCGCTATGAGCATCAGAGCCGCAACGCCCAGCGGATTGCCGATCGCGCCGCACGGCTCTATGACAAAATGCGGCTGTTTGTCGATGACATGAGCGGCATCGGACATAATCTGGACAAGGCGCAGCAGAGCTATCAGCAGGCGATGAAAAAGCTGGCAGAAGGGCGCGGCAATCTTATCGCCCAGAGCGAGGCGTTTAAGTCGCTGGGAGTCGAAGTTAAGCGGCCCATTAATCCGCAGCTGGTGCAGCAGGCGCTGCCGGATGAAGCGGATGAGCGCTGGGCAGAGGATGATGCGGAAACGGCAGCGGAAGTGCGCCGTATCAATGAATAACCGGCGGCAACGTGCTCGGATCGCGCGACTCTGATACACTTCGGAGAGAATTATTTGTGGAACAGGTAAAACCGATGGCAGATGAATCACAGCAGGAAACTACTCACTTTGGCTTCCAGACCGTAGCAAAAAGTGAAAAGGCCGATAAAGTCGCGGACGTGTTTCATTCCGTTGCGGCAAAATATGACCTGATGAACGATTTGATGTCGTTCGGCGTCCATCGCGTATGGAAGCGTTTTACCATTGACAGCAGCGGCGTGCGTCGCGGTCAGCGCGTGCTCGACCTGGCAGGCGGCACGGGCGATCTCACGGCGAAATTTTCCCGTCTGGTGGGTGAAACCGGGCAGGTGGTTCTGGCGGATATTAACAGCTCGATGCTGAAAATGGGCCGTGAAAAGCTGCGTAATCTTGGGGTCACCGGCAACGTCAGCTATGTGCAGGCGAATGCGGAAGCTCTGCCGTTCCCGGATAACTATTTTGACTGCATCACCATCTCGTTTGGCCTGCGCAACGTCACGGAAAAAGAGAAAGCGCTGGCTTCAATGTTTCGCGTGCTGAAGCCGGGCGGTCGTCTGCTGGTGCTGGAGTTTTCTAAGCCGGTGCTGGATCCGCTGAGCAAGGCGTATGACGCCTATTCATTCCATATTCTGCCGCGTATCGGGCAGCTGGTGGCGAATGACGCAGAGAGCTATCGCTATCTGGCTGAATCTATTCGTATGCATCCCGATCAGGAGACCCTGAAAGCGATGATGAACGACGCCGGTTTTGAAAACAGCACGTATCACAACATGACTGGCGGCATTGTCGCGCTGCATCGTGGCTTTAAGTTCTGAGTGACCATGACGCTAACCCCTCTTATTACCGGCGCGCTTGAAACCGCGCTGAATCGTGTACTTTATCGCGATCGTAGCCTGAAAGTCGCCCGGCAGCGCCTGGCAGGTAAGGTGCTGCTGCTGCGGCTGCAGGAGCTCGATTTTCCCCTTGTGCTGGTCTTCAGCGAAACGCGACTGGACGTGCTGGGCGACTGGCAGGACAGCAGCGACTGCAGCGTCAGCCTGCGCCTGAGTACGTTGCCTAAACTGCGCGATCGCCAGCAGCTCACCGGCCTGATCCGCAGCGGCGAGCTGAACGTTGAGGGCGATCTGCAGGTGGTACAGCAGTTCTCCGCATTAATGGATCTGGCTGAACTCGATCCGGCAGAGTATCTGGCACCCTGGACCGGTGATATTGCGGCACAGGGTATCAGTCAGGCCGGCAGGCGGGCGCTGGCTTTTGCGCAGCAGCAGGTAACGCGCCGTCAGGACTATCTCAGCCAAGTGGTAACCGAAGAGTGGCGGCTGGCGCCGGGTGCGCTGGAGCTGGCATGGTTTGCAGAAGAGGTTGAAGCGATGGAGCGTTCACTAAACGCCTTTGAGGCGCGTCTGGCACAGCGGGAGGCGAAATGACGCTCGGAGAACTTCGGCGCTTATATTTTATCGTTAAAATTTTTCTGACCTACGGGCTGGATGAACTCATACCGCACATGCGCATCACGCTGCCGCTGCGGCTGTGGCGCCGCTGCGTATTCTGGATCCCCAACCGGCATAAAGAAGCGGAGATGGGCCTGCGCCTGCGTCTGGCAATGGAGCAGCTTGGCCCGGTCTGGATCAAGTTTGGTCAGATGCTCTCAACCCGTCGCGATCTGTTTCCGCCTAAAATTGCCGACGAGCTGGCAATCCTGCAGGATCGCGTCGCGCCGTTTGACGGCGTAAAAGCAAAAGCGCAGATTGAGCGCTCGATTGGCGGTCCGGTTGAGACCTGGTTTGACGATTTCGATATCAAACCGCTCGCCTCTGCCTCTATTGCTCAGGTCCACACCGCGACGCTGAAATCTAACGGCCGCAAAGTGGTCATCAAAGTGATCCGCCCTGATATCCTGCCGGTAATCAAAGCGGATATGAAGCTGATCTACCGGCTGGCACGCTGGGTGCCGCGCCTGTTGCCGGATGGTCGCCGCCTGCGTCCGATGGAAGTGGTCCGCGATTACGAAAAAACGCTGATTGATGAACTCAATCTGCTGCGGGAAGCGGCCAATGCGATTCAGCTGCGCCGTAATTTTGATCAGAGCCGCATGCTCTACGTACCGGAGGTCTACTCCGATTACTGCAGCGAAACCATGCTGGTGATGGAGCGGATTTACGGGATCCCGATCTCCGATGTCGCCACGCTGGAGCAGCACGGCGTCAATATGAAGCTGCTGGCTGAACGCGGCGTGCAGGTTTTCTTTACCCAGGTATTTCGCGACAGCTTCTTTCACGCCGATATGCATCCGGGCAACATTTTTGTCAGTTACGATCGTCCGGAAGATCCGCAATATATCGGTATCGACTGCGGGATTGTGGGATCGCTTAACAAAGAAGATAAGCGCTATCTGGCCGAAAACTTTATTGCCTTTTTTAACCGCGACTACCGCAAGGTAGCGGAACTCCACGTGGATTCCGGCTGGGTGCCGCCCGATACTAACGTTGAAGATTTTGAGTTTGCAATCCGCACCGTCTGCGAACCGATTTTTGAGAAGCCGCTGGCGGAGATCTCATTTGGTCACGTGCTGCTGAACCTGTTCAACACGGCGCGCCGCTTTAATATGGAAGTGCAGCCGCAGCTGGTGCTGCTGCAAAAAACGCTACTCTATATTGAAGGGATTGGACGTCAGCTCTATCCGCAGCTCGATTTATGGAAAACCGCGAAGCCGTTTCTGGAAGAGTGGATCAAAGATCAGATCGGTCTTCCGGCGCTGGTACGTAAGGTTAAAGAGAAAGCGCCTTTCTGGGCAGAGAAACTGCCAGAACTGCCGGAACTGTTTTACGACAGCATGCGCCAGCATAAGTTATTGCAGCACAGCGTTGATAAACTGGTTAATGAACTGAACGCGCAGCGCACCCGGCATCACCAGTCGCGCTACCTGTTTGGCGTGGGGGCCACGCTGCTGTTAAGCGGGACGGCAGTACTCCTGAGCCGGCCTGACTGGGACTTCTTCCCGGCGCTGTTAATGGCGGCGGGCATCGTGACCTGGCTGGTGGGCTGGCGCAAGACAAACTAATTGTTTGCCTGGTGCAAATCGCGTAATGTCGCAGGCCGGAGCCGGTTTCCCGGCCCGCCACATTACAGTTTTTCGTTTTGTTAAGTATTTCAGAGGCATATCTCATGGGCGGTATCAGTATCTGGCAATTGTTAATCATTGCCGTCATCGTTGTACTTCTGTTCGGCACCAATAAACTGCGCAACCTCGGTTCAGATCTTGGCTCATCCATTCGCGGCTTTAAAAAAGCGATGAGTGATGAAGATGAGAAAAAAGATCTGCCTAAAGAGCAGGATGCTGACTTCAATGCCAAAACGCTGGCAGATAAACAGCATGACCCGGTGAATAAAGATCAGCCGCGGGATAAGTAAGGTGTAACTGTGTTCGATATTGGCTTTAGTGAACTGGTTCTGGTGTTCGTGATCGGCCTGATTGTACTCGGGCCGCAACGTCTGCCGGTGGCGGTAAAAACGGTAGTGGGCTGGATCCGGGCAATTCGCTCGCTGGCGGCTAATGTGCAGCACGAGCTGGCGCAGGAGCTAAAGCTGCAGGAGTTGCAGGACAGCCTGAAGAAAGTGGAAGAGGCGGGAAAGGGAACGCTCTCTCCGGAGCTGAAGCAGTCAATGGAAGAGCTGCGTAAAACCGCTGACTCCATGAAGCGCTCTGTTCAGCAGAGTATTGATATCGAAAAAGCGGAGGATGAAGCGAATACGATTCATCAGCCTGCCGCGGTTAAACCTGATGTGCCGCCGGCTACTGCCGTCACGCCGGCGCAGGCGGAGCATCACGCCAGCGCTCCGGCGCAGGCACCTGCCGCCGCAGAAACCGTCAGCGATCGGGCTGATGCGGCGCACTCACCCACCCCCCTTTCTGCAAAAGATGAACGATAACCATGGCTGTTGAAGATACCCAGCCGCTCATCAGCCATCTGATCGAGCTGCGTAAGCGTCTGCTGAACTGCATCATTGCCGTGTTTGCGATTTTTCTCTGCCTGATCTATTTCGCTAACGACATCTATCACGCGGTCGCCGCACCGCTGATCAGCCAGATGCCGGCCGGCGCCAGTATGATTGCCACAGATGTTGCCTCGCCATTTTTTACGCCGATCAAGCTGACCCTTATTGTCTCGGTGTTTCTGGCGGTCCCGGTGATCCTCTATCAGGTATGGGCATTTATCGCGCCAGCGCTCTACCGGCATGAACGCCGGCTGGTTATGCCGCTGCTTTTCTCCAGTACGCTGCTGTTCTACGTGGGTGTGGCTTTTGCCTACTTTATTGTCTTTCCGCTGGCGTTTGGCTTTTTTGCCAAAACTGCGCCGCAGGGCGTCACCATTGCGACCGACATTACGAACTATCTCGACTTTGTCATGACGCTGTTTATGGCGTTTGGCGTTGCGTTTGAAGTGCCAATAGCCATCGTACTGCTCTGCTGGACCGGGATCACCACGCCGGACGATTTGCGAAAAAAACGGCCTTATATTCTGGTCGGCGCTTTCGTTGTTGGGATGCTGCTCACACCGCCAGACGTTTTTTCCCAAACTTTGCTCGCTATTCCGATGTACTGCCTGTTTGAAGTCGGCGTATTCTTTTCCCGCTACTACGTGGGTAAAGGGCGTAAAGCGGCAGAGGAAGACTCCTGATCGCGTTTACGCAGGACGCCCCGTTGCGCGCGGGGTGAAAGCATTTTACAAACCGCCCGCCTGCCGGGCGGTTTTTATTTGGGGAAAGAGATGTTTGATATCGGTGTAAACCTGACCAGCACGCAATTCGCAAAAGATCGCGCTCAGGTGGTTAAGCGCGCGCGCGAAGCAGGTGTCACCGGCATGCTGCTTACCGGCACTAACGCGCTGGAGAGCCAGCAGGCACGACAGCTGGCAGCGCAGCATCCCGGCTACTGCTGGTCTACGGCCGGCGTCCATCCGCATCACGCCAGTGAGTGGTCCGCAGAAACAGCCAGTACGCTGCGCCGCCTGGCAGAGAGCGAACAGGTAGTTGCCATAGGGGAGTGCGGGCTCGACTTCAACCGCAATCTGGCTGCGCATCAGCAGCAGGAGTATGCATTCGATGCCCAGCTGGCGCTGGCTGCCGAGCTGCAGCTGCCGGTATTTTTACACTGCCGCGAAGCGCACGATCGCTTTGTTGCGGTGCTGGAGCCGTGGCTGCCGAAGCTGGCGGGAGCGGTGGTGCACTGCTTTACCGGCACGCGTGCGGAGCTGGAAGCCTGCCTGGCGCTGGGCCTCTCTGTGGGCATTACCGGCTGGGTGTGTGATGAACGCCGCGGAATGGCGCTGCGTGAGATGCTGCCGCTGATCCCGGCGGAGCGTTTACTGCTGGAGACGGACGCGCCTTATTTACTGCCGCGCGATATGCGGCCCCGTCCGGCCTCGCGGCGCAATGAACCCTGTTTTCTGCCTCATCTGGTACAGCAGGTGGCGGGCTGGCGCGGAGAGACGGCGGAGGCGCTGAGTGCGCAGGCCGACGCAAACGCGCGTCAGCTGTTCAGGCTGGCTTAAACCTTACGAAACAGTTTGTTATCCACACTGCGCATCACCTGCTTATTCAGCAGGTTCAGCAACAGGATCGAACGGGTTTCTCCGTCGGGCTCGGCAAAAATCGCCCGCAGCCCTTCAAACGTGCCGTCGGTGATAAGCACTTCATCGCCCGACTGCGGCGTTTCAGGATCCAGAACAATCTGTGGTGTATCGGTCTGCAGTGCTTCAATCACTTCATAGGGCACCGTGGCGGGCATAGCGCCGAAGCGCACAAAATGGCTGACGCCGCGCGTGCTGCTGATGGTGGTGGTATGAATCGCTTCCGGATCGAATTCGATAAACAGATAGTTAGGGAACAGCGGCTCACTGACAGTGGTGCGTTTACCGCGCACCAGTTTCTCCATCGCGATCGTTGGACTGAGGCATGTTACTGCCTGACGCTCAAGATGTTCCTTAGCGCGCAGCAGCTGTCCGCGTTTGCAATAGAGTAAGTACCAGGATTCCATAACTGCCCCCAAATAATGGATGCCAAGAATAACAAACCTGCAGTCAGAGTTATAGCGCATCGGCTGGCGTATACCGTACCGGCCAGAGAAATTCTCTGCGAATTTTCTGATTAGTGCGTTATCTGTGCGCTTTGCGGCAAGAGAATTGACGACCAGGGCGCATCTGTATCAGACTGCCAGACCATTACGGATCTGCACGATTTCCCGATTCACTCTGGCCGGAAAACTGAAGCCACATGAAATACCAGGACTTACGAGATTTTCTTTCGCTGCTGGAACAGCGTGGCGAGCTCAAGCGCATCACTCAGGAGATTGATCCTGAACTGGAGATGACCGAAATCGCCGACCGCACGCTGCGTGCCGGCGGCCCGGCGCTGCTGTTTGAAAACCCCAAAGGGTATGACATGCCGGTGCTGTGTAACCTGTTTGGCACGCCAAAGCGCGTGGCCATGGGTATGGGGCAGGAGGAGGTCAGCGCGCTGCGCGACGTCGGTAAACTGCTGGCATTTCTGAAGGAGCCGGAGCCGCCCAAAGGCTTCCGCGATCTCTTTGACAAAATGCCGCAGTTTAAGCAGGTGCTGAATATGCCAACAAAGCGTCTGCGCAATGCTCCCTGTCAGGAAGAGATCTTCAGCGGCGATGAGGTTGATTTGTCGCGTATTCCGGTGATGAAGTGCTGGCCTGGCGATGCGGCACCGCTGATTACCTGGGGGCTGACCGTTTCGCGCGGACCGCATAAAGAGCGGCAGAACCTGGGGATCTACCGCCAGCAGGTTATCGGCAAAAACCGGCTGATTATGCGCTGGCTGTCGCACCGCGGCGGCGCGCTCGATTTTCAGGAGTGGTGCAAAGCCCACCCCGGCGAACGCTTTCCGGTCGCGGTGGCGCTGGGTGCCGATCCCGCCACCATACTGGGCGCGGTCACGCCGGTGCCGGATACGCTCTCGGAGTACGCCTTCGCCGGCCTGCTGCGCGGCAATAAAACCGAAGTGGTAAAATGCGTCTCCTGCGATCTGGAAGTGCCCGCCAGCGCGGAAATTGTGCTGGAAGGCTACATTGAACCGGGCGACATGGCGCCGGAAGGTCCCTATGGCGACCATACCGGTTACTATAATGAAGTAGACAGCTTTCCGGTCTTTACCGTTACGCACGTTACGCAGCGGCGTAAACCGATCTATCATTCCACCTATACCGGTCGTCCACCCGATGAGCCTGCGGTACTGGGGGTGGCACTGAATGAAGTGCTGGTGCCAATCTTAATCAAACAGTTTCCGGAAATTGTCGATTTTTATCTGCCGCCTGAAGGCTGCTCCTACCGCCTGGCGGTAGTGACGATTAAAAAACAGTACGCAGGACATGCCAAGCGGGTGATGTTTGGCGTCTGGTCATTTCTGCGTCAGTTTATGTACACCAAATTTGTTATTGTGTGTGACGACGACGTAAACGCGCGCGACTGGAATGATGTGATTTGGGCGATTACCACCCGCATGGACCCGGCGCGCGATACCGTACTGGTAGAGAATACGCCGATCGATTACCTCGACTTTGCTTCACCGGTTTCGGGGCTGGGCTCCAAAATGGGGCTGGATGCTACTAATAAATGGCCGGGTGAAACGCAGCGCGAGTGGGGCACGCCGATCGTCAAAGATCCGGCGGTCACCGCGCGTATTGACGCAATCTGGGATGAGTTAGCAATCTTTGCCGAACCGCCGCAGCGCTGACGGCAGCAGAGAACCATAAGAAAGGGCAATTATGACGACGTTAAGCTGCAAAGTGACTTCGGTTGAGGCGATTACCGACACCGTATATCGCGTGCGCCTGATCCCGGAAGCGGAATTTAGCTTTCGCGCCGGTCAGTATCTGATGGTGGTAATGGATGAGCGCGACAAGCGTCCTTTCTCCATTGCCTCAACGCCAATGGAGAAAGAGATTATTGAGCTGCACATTGGCGCATCCGATCTCAATCTTTACGCTATGGCCGTGATGGATCGCATCAGAAGCGACCGCCAGGTAACGATTGATATGCCGCATGGTGATGCGTGGCTGCGGGAAGAGAGCGAGCGCCCGGTGATTCTGATCGCCGGCGGCACCGGCTTTTCCTACGCGCGTTCACTGCTGCTGACCGCGCTGGCGCAGCAGCCCGATCGTGATATCGCCATTTACTGGGGCGGACGTGAACTGCAGCACCTCTACGATATGGATGAGCTGGAAGCGCTGGCGGTAAAACACCCGAATCTCAAGGTGATTCCAGTGGTTGAGCAGCCTGCAGATGGCTGGCAGGGGCGCAGCGGGACGGTACTGACCGCCGTTATGCAGGATCATGCCGATCTGAGCGGCCATGACATCTATATCGCCGGACGCTTTGAGATGGCAAAAATTGCCCGTGAGCGTTTCTGCAGCGAGCGCGGCGCGCTGGAAGCGCAGATGTATGGCGATGCCTTTGCGTTTATCTGAGGCGCAGCCGTAAAAAAGCCCGCCCGGAAGGGCGGGAACACGTGCGATTCACAGGTCTCTGTTTTAGATACGTTCAAATACGGTGGCGATGCCCTGACCCAGGCCGATACACATGGTTGCCAGGCCAAACTGCACGTCATGCTGTGTCATCTGGTTGAGCAGGGTGGTACTGATGCGCGCGCCGGAACAGCCCAGCGGATGCCCCAGCGCAATCGCCCCGCCATTCAGGTTTACTTTCTCATCCATCTGCGCCATAAGCCCTAAATCTTTGATGCAGGGCAGGGTTTGCGCAGCAAAAGCCTCATTAAGTTCAAACAGTCCGATATCCGCTGCGCTGAGTCCGGCACGCTTCAGCGCCATTTTGCTGGCGGGAACCGGGCCGTATCCCATAATTGAAGGATCGCAGCCGGTTACCGCCATACTGCGGATACGCGCACGCGGGGTGATGCCCAGTTCACGGGCGCGGCTTTCACTCATGATCAGCATGGCGGCAGCGCCGTCAGAAAGCGCGGATGAACTGCCGGCGGTCACCGTGCCGCTCACCGGATCAAACGCCGGCCGCAGCGCGGCCAGACCCTCCAGGCTGGTCTCCGGACGGATGACCTCATCACTCTCATAGCGCTTCAGCACGCCATCGGAGTCGTGCCCCCAGGTGGGAATAATTTCGCGGGCAAAATCGCCGCGCTGCGTCGCCGCCCATGCACGCTGATGCGAACGGAAAGCAAACGCATCCTGCTGTTCGCGGCTGATATGGTGCATGCGCGCCAGCATTTCCGCTGTCAGGCCCATCATGCCGGCGGCTTTTGCCACTGTCCGGCTCAGGCCGGGATGGAAATCAACGCCGTGGCTCATCGGGACATGGCCCATATGCTCAACGCCGCCAATCAGGCAGGTCTGCGCATCGCCGGTCATAATGGCCCGGGCAGCATCATGCAGCGCCTGCATAGATGAACCGCAGAGGCGATTCACCGTGCTGGCGGGCACGCGGTGCGGAATTTCCGCCAGCAGCGCCGCGTTGCGCGCAATATTAAATCCCTGCTCCAGCGTCTGCTGCACGCAGCCCCAGATGATATCATCCAGCGAGGCGGGGTCGATCGCCGGGTTGCGGCTCAGCAGCTCCCGCATCAGATGTGCTGAGAGATCTTCCGCCCGCACCTGACGAAAGGCGCCGCCTTTAGAGCGGCCCATGGGCGTGCGTGCGGCATCAATAATGACGACATTTTCCATCTCTGTTCCTCAGGCGCGCTGCAGCGACGCTTCATCAATAGGTTGAACGGCGGGGTACCAGCTCTGATGCGCGTGCGCACGCTGCACCAGCGCCTCCGGCAGCGTATAAAGCGCGCCGAGATGTGCGTAGCGTCTGGCCTGGTCGACCACATTGCTGTTACCGAGCGTATCAAGATAGCGGAAAGCGCCGCCGCGGAATGGCGGGAAGCCGAGGCCATAGACCAGCGCCATATCTGCTTCTGCCGGTGAGGCGATAATCTTCTCTTCCAGACAGCGCACCACTTCATGCAGCATCGGCAGCATCATACGGTTGATAATCTCTTCATTGCTGAATGCGCGTGCTGGTTCACTGACGCTGCTCAGCAGCGTATCGGCGTCCGGATCGTGTATCTTCTGCGGTTTGCCTTTTTTATCCTGTTCCCAGCGGTAGAAGCCGAGGCCGTTTTTCTGCCCAAACCGGCCCGCATCAAACAGGACATCGATGGCATCCCGATAGTTTTTCTGCATGCGCGCCGGAAAGCCCTGCGCCATGACCTGCTGCGCATGATGGGCGGTATCGATACCGACCACATCCAGCAGCCACGCCGGCCCCATTGGCCAGCCAAACTGCTGCTCCATGACTTTATCAATCTGGCGATAATCAGCGCCGTCGCGCAGCAGCAGGCTGAAAGCCGCAAAATAGGGGAACAGTACCCGGTTAACAAAGAAACCGGGACAATCGTTAACCACGACCGCTGTTTTTCCCATTTTGCTGGCCCACGCCACCACCTTACTGATGGTCGCTTCTGAGGTCTGTTCGCCGCGGATCACTTCCACCAGCGGCATGCGCGGTACCGGATTGAAAAAGTGCATACCGCAGAAATTTTGCGGACGCTGCAGCGCTTTCGCCAGTTCGCTAATCGGGATGGTTGAGGTGTTCGAGGCGAGAATGGCATCGTCCCGCAGCTGCTGTTCGGTCTCAGCGAGCACTTTCGCTTTGACCGCCGGATTCTCCACTACCGCTTCTACCACCACATCAGCGCGGCGGAAACCGCTATACTCCAGCACCGGCTGGATAGTTGTCAGCACGGCAGCAAGTTTCGCACCATCAATTTTGCCGCGCGCCAGCTGCTTATTCAGCAGCTTGCTGGCTTCATTCATACCCAGCGTCAGCGCTTTTTCACTGATATCTTTCAGGATAACGGGTACGCCTTTCCACGCTGACTGCCAGGCAATCCCGCCCCCCATGATGCCGGCACCCAGCACGGCGGCCTGCTGCGGCAGCTCTGCGCGGGCGCTATGTTTTTTCGCCAGGCTTTTGACATATTGATCGTTAAGGAAAATGCCGACCAGCGCGCGGGCAACATCGCTCTGTGCCAGCGGCACAAACGCAGCCGTTTCAAGCTTAAGCGCATCATCGCGCGTCAGCCCGGCGGCAGCTTCAATTGTTTTCACCGCTGTCAGCGGGGCAGGGTAGTGTTTACCTGCCGTCTGCAGCACCATGCTTTTCGCCAGCGTAAAGCTCATCGCGGCTTCAACCGGACTCAGCTTCAGCGGCGCCAGCTTCGGCGCCCGGCGTGCCTGCCAGCTCTGCTGGGTAATGGCGTCGTGCAGCATAGTGAGCGCGGCGCTGCGCAGTTTGTCGCGGCTGACCACGGCATCGACCAGACCCAGCTTCAGCGCGCTTAATCCATCCACATCTTTGCCGGCGGCAATGATCTCCAGCGCGCTGTCGGCTCCCAGCAGGCGCGGCAAACGCACGCTACCGCCAAAGCCTGGCATGATGCCGAGTCGGGTTTCCGGCAGGCCAATACGCGTCTCCGGCGTCGCGACGCGCAGATCGGTTGCCAGCACACACTCGCAGCCACCCCCCAGCGCATAGCCATCAATGGCGGCAATGGTCGGCACCGGCAGATCTTCCAGCCGGTTAAAAATGCTGTTAGCAAAGGTCAGCCACGCGCTCAGTTTCTCTTCAGGGGCATCAAACAGCGAAAGAAACTCGGTGATATCCGCGCCGACGATAAAAGCGGGTTTGGCGGAGCTTAACAGCAGACCGCGCAGACCGGGCTGCTGCTGCAGTACATTCAGCGCCTCTCCCAGGCTGGCGACGGTTTTAATATCAAGTTTATTGACCGAGCCGGGAGCATCGAAAACCAGCTCGGCAACGCCGTCTTCGAGCCAGTGTAATGAAAGGGTATCGCCTTGGTAGAGCATATCCGTCTCCTGAAACCGCGAAAAGTGATCTGGTCATACCAGATGAACAGGAGTGTGAGCGGCCTGCCCCTCTTTTGCAAACGGCAGTGTGCTTATTTGATACCGCGATCACAGGCTGGCTGGCGCGCCAATAGCGGCGCGGCTATGCTACACTGCGGCCACTTTCGCGACATCGGAGACTCGTTCATGGATTCACTGAAAACACTGTATCAGGCGCATATCAAAACGCTGCAGCAGCGGGCGCAACAGATTCTGGCGCGCGGCAAACTGGATGCGCTGCTGATCCACTCCGGCGAGCTACAGACCGTTTTTCTGGATGATCACACCTATCCGTTTAAAGTGAATCCGCAGTTCAAAGCCTGGGTGCCGGTCACGCAGGTGCCGAACTGCTGGCTGTGGGTCGACGGCAGCAATAAACCTAAACTGTGGTTCTATTCACCCGTCGACTACTGGCATAACGTCGAGCCGCTGCCGGAGAGCTTCTGGACCGGAGATGTTGATGTCATCGGGCTGAAAAATGCAGATGAGATTGCACAGCTGCTGCCAGCATCGCGTGAAAACGTCGCCTACATTGGCCCGGTACCGGAACGTGCTGCGCAGCTGGGCTTCAGCAGCGCGCAGATCAACCCGCAGGCGGTCATCGATTTCCTGCATTATCATCGCAGTATCAAAACGGATTATGAGCTCGCCTGCCTGCGTCAGGCGCAGAAGCTGGCGGTTGCTGGCCATCGCGCGGCTAAAGAGGCGTTTTTCTCCGGCATGAGCGAGTTCGATATTAACCTCGCCTATCTTACCGCTACCGGGCACCGGGATACGGATGTGCCGTATGGCAATATTGTGGCGCTGAACGAACATGCAGCCGTGCTGCACTACACCCGGCTCGATCACCAGCCGCCAGCCAAACGTCACAGCTTCCTGATTGACGCCGGCGCTGAGTATGCAGGATATGCAGCAGATTTAACCCGCAGCTATGCGGCGCAAAGTAAAACGCGCTATGCCGAGCTGGTGGAGGCAATGAATAAAGAGGAGCTGGCGCTGATCGCTACGCTGAAAGCGGGCGTGCGCTATACCGATTATCATCTGCAGATGCATCAGCGCATTGCGCGTTTGTTGCTGAAATTTGGTCTGGTAAAAGGCCTGACGGAAGAGGCGCTGGTGGCAGAGAATCTCACCGGACCTTTCATGCCGCACGGCCTGGGTCATCCCCTCGGGCTGCAGGTACATGATGTGGCCGGTTTTATGCAGGACGATCGCGGCACGCATCTGGCTGCGCCGGCGCAATACCCTTATCTGCGCTGCACCCGGGTGCTGGAGCCCGGCATGGTACTGACCATTGAGCCGGGCTTCTATATTATCGATTCGCTGCTGGCGCCGCTACGCGGGGGTAAGTACACCCAGCACTTTGACTGGCAGGCGATTGATGCGCTGAAGCCGTATGGCGGAATTCGCATTGAAGATAATGTGGTGATCCACCCTAATCGCATTGAGAACATGACGCGCGACCTGCACCTGGCCTGATGGACGCTTATGATATTCCGGCTGAGGCGATAAGCAGCAGCGAAGAGATGATCAAAAAAAGCCGCTTTATCACTCTGCTGGCGCATACGCCGGGTGCTGAAGCGGCGCGGGCGTTTGTGCAGCGGGTCAAAAGCGAGCATCCCGCTGCGCGGCATCACTGCTGGGCCTGGGTTGCCGGTGCTCCGGACGATTCACAGCTACTGGGCTTCTCCGACGATGGCGAACCCTCCGGCACGGCAGGTAAGCCGATGCTGGCGCAGCTGATGGGGAGCGGCCTTGGTGAGATCACTGCCGTAGTCGTACGCTATTATGGCGGCATCATGCTGGGGACCGGCGGGCTGGTCAAAGCTTACGGCGGCGGGGTGCAGCAGGGACTGAAACAGCTGCCGCGTCAGCGCAAAGTGCCGATGCAATCTTTTATGCTGCGCTGTGATTATGCACAGATGAGCGATATAGAACGCCTGCTGCAGCGTTTTGACGGCGTTACCGAAGAGAGCCGCTATGAAGATTGCATCACGCTGCGCATTGCGCTGCCTCATGCGCAGATAGCGGCCTTTAAGCAAAACCTCTCTGACTACAGCCGGGGTGCGCTAGCGCTGCTCCCGCTGGATAACTGAACAAAGGACACGGCTGAATGCACTTCCGCGCCATTACCCGCATTGTGGGTCTGCTGGTTATTTTATTCTCGGTAACCATGATTGTACCGGGTTTAGTGGCGCTGATTTATCGCGACGGTGCCGGCCGCGCCTTCAGTCAGACGTTCCTGATGGCGATTGTCATTGGTTCGCTGCTCTGGTGGCCCAACCGTAAACAGAAGACCGAACTTAAACCGCGCGAAGGCTTTCTGATTGTGGTGCTGTTCTGGACGGTACTGGGCAGCGTCGGTGCAATGCCGTTTATCTTTGCCGAGCAGCCTCACCTCTCCGCGACCGATGCCTTTTTCGAATCCTTTTCCGGCCTGACGACGACGGGTGCAACGACGCTGGTGGGGCTCGACTCCCTGCCGAAAGCGATTCTGTTTTACCGGCAGATGCTGCAGTGGCTGGGCGGTATGGGGATTATCGTGCTGGCCGTTGCCATACTGCCGATTCTGGGCGTTGGTGGCATGCAGCTTTATCGCGCCGAAATGCCCGGGCCGCTGAAGGACAATAAGATGCGGCCGCGTATTGCAGAGACAGCAAAAACGCTGTGGCTGATTTATGTTGTGCTGACCATCGCCTGCGCGCTGGCCCTGTGGCTGGCCGGCATGCCGATGTTTGACGCTATCGGGCACAGCTTTTCTACCATCGCGATTGGCGGTTTCTCCACGCACGATGCCAGCATCGGCTATTTTAACAGCCCGACGATCAACACGATTGTTGCGGTGTTTCTGCTGATTTCCGGCTGTAACTACGGCCTGCACTTTTCACTGCTGAGCGGGCGTAACCTGAAGGTTTACTGGCGCGATCCTGAATTCCGGATGTTTATTGGCGTGCAGTTTACGCTGGTGGTGATCTGCACGCTGGTGCTCTGGCTGCATAATGTTTATGACAGCGGCTGGCAAACGCTGAATCAGGCTTTTTTCCAGGTAGTGTCATGGGCAACAACGGCGGGCTTCACCACAGATAGCATTGCACGCTGGCCGCTGTTCCTGCCGGTGCTGCTGCTCTGCTCAGCATTTATCGGTGGTATGGCTGGCTCAACCGGGGGCGGCCTGAAGGTTATTCGTATTCTGCTATTGTTCAAGCAGGGTTCACGTGAGCTAAAACGTCTGGTGCACCCTAATGCGGTTTACACCATTAAGCTTGGCAACCGGGCGCTGCCGGAGCGTATTCTGGAAGCGGTATGGGGTTTCTTCTCCGCCTATGCGCTGGTGTTTCTGCTCAGCATGCTGGCAATTATCGCGACCGGCGTTGATGACTTCTCCGCGTTTGCTGCCGTTGCGGCAACGCTGAACAACCTTGGGCCGGGGCTGGGTGTAGTCGCAGACAACTTCACAACCATGAATGATGTGGCGAAATGGATATTGATCCTGACGATGCTGTTCGGGCGTCTTGAGGTCTTTACGCTGCTGGTGCTGTTCACGCCGACTTTCTGGCGTGAATAAGAGAAACAGGAACCTGTAATGAAAGCATTAATACTTTATTCCACCCGCGACGGACAAACCCGCGAAATTGCAGCGCGTATTGCTCAGACTCTGGTACCGCAGCAGTTATGTGATGTGCAGGATCTTGCAGAGACGAGACAGATTGACTGGTCGCAGTACGATCGCGTACTGATAGGCGCCTCGATTCGCTATGGTCATTTTGATACGGCGCTGATGAAGTTTGTCACGCAGCACCGGCAGTCGCTGCAGCAGCGGGTAAGCGGATTTTTTAGCGTGAATCTGACGGCGCGCAAAGCTGACAAGCGTTCCCCGCAAACCAATGCCTATACCCGCAAATTTCTTGAGCAGTCACCGTGGCAGCCCGACTGCTGCGCTGTGTTTGCCGGCGCGTTACGTTATCCGCGCTATCGCTGGTTTGATCGGGTAATGATTCAGTTAATTATGCGCATGACCGGTGGTGAAACCGATACCTCTAAAGAAGTCGAGTACACCGACTGGTCTGCAGTGAGCAGATTTGCGTATGAATTTGCGCAGTTACCAGGCAAATCGTTGTGAAATAGAGCGTTGTGGCGAAAAATAGCGCGAACGATTCTTTTTTTGTATTTAACGCTTGTCAGCCCGGAAGAACTCCCTATAATGCGCCTCCATCGACACGGCACACCGGCTTACGGAAAACGGCGTCGACAGGAAGATTCGGTAAGAACTTCCGCCGGAGAAAACGCTGAAAAAAGTGGTTGACTCCGGAGGAGGAAAGCGTAATATACGCCACCTCGCAGCAGACGCTTAAGGCGCTGGCTGCACCGCTCTTTAACAATTTATCAGACAATCTGTGT
>NZ_POWL01000004.1:0-431655 GCF_002928325.1 Pantoea sp. ICBG 1758 | reverse complement strand
GTGACAAGCGCGTTGCGCTGGTCTGGCGCAGCGCAAATCCTGGCGGCGCGCTGCTGACCGGATTGCTGCCTCTGCTGGTGCTGATTATGCTGCTCTCACTGTTTACCGCGCTGATGCTGATGCGCAGCGCGCTGCGTAAAGCGCAGCTTAATGATGAGAGCGCCTGGCTACTGGGACAGAGCCAGCTCGCCCTGAGCGCCAGCGAACGACGCTTCCGTGACATCGCCGAAACCACTACGGACTGGATCTGGGAAATGGACAGCCAGCTGCGCTTTGTCTGGATTTCAGGGCGGTTTCCGGTCGTCACCGGTTTCAGCAGTCAGGAGTGGATACAGCGTACGCTGGCGGATTTTCTGCTGGATTACGCGAAATATCGCAGCCGTCTGACGCTGTTTCAGCAATCCGGTGGTCAGTTGACGCTGACCGGTTGCCGCTACCGCTCCGCGCAGGGGCACGTGCGCTACTGTAACCTGACGCTGAAAGAGGTGATGCTGACCCAGGGCGTCAGCGGTTTCCGCGGCAGCGCTACGGATATCACGCTCGAGTATGAGGCGCAGGCGCGGGCGCACTACCTCTCCCATTTTGATGAGCTGACCGGGCTGGCTAACCGGGTGCAGATGCAGGAGTTTCTGACGGGCAAACTCAGCCTGCCGTCCGATCCGCAACATCGCCTGGCGATTATCATGATCGATCTGGATAAATTTAAGCCGGTCAACGATATCTACGGTCACACCGCAGGCGACAAAGTTCTGCATGAGGTATCGGACCGTATCCGCGCCTGTCTCGGCAGTCACGGACTGGCGGCACGCCTGGGGGGCGATGAGTTTGTGGCGATCCTGCCTGAAATGAACAGCCGCGATCGTATTATCGCGCTGTGTCAGCAGCTGATAGCACGTATCAACGATGCGTTTGAGGTGTGTGACAACACGCTGCACATTGGCGCCAGTCTCGGCATTGCGCTGGCGCCGCAGGACGCCGATAACGCCAGCGATCTGCTGCGTTATGCCGATATCGCGCTGTATAAGGCGAAAAACAGCGGACGCAATCAGTGGGTCTTTTTCGATCGCGATATGGAAGAGAAGATTGTGCAGCGCCGCGAGCTGGAGCATGAGCTGCGCGATGCGATTAACAGCGAGCAGCTGGCGCTGGTTTACCAGGCGCGCTATGAGCTGGCAGCCGGACAGGTTACGGCAGTTGAGGCGCTGGTACGCTGGCAGCATCCGCGGCTGGGTCTGCTGATGCCCGATCAGTTCATCCCACTGGCGGAAGAGACCGGCCTGATTGGCGCGCTGAGCGACTGGGTGCTGCTGCGCGCCTGCAGCGATATTGTTAAGTTTGAGCCGGCGCTCTCTGTGTCAGTTAATATCTCAGCGACGGAACTCCAGAATGATGCGCTGCCGTCACGTATTGCCCAGGTGCTGCAGCTCAGCGGCCTGCCCAATCACCGGCTGGAGATAGAAGTGACGGAAAACGCGCTGCTGAGCGATCCGGAGAAAACGCTGGCGACGATGCAGGCGGTTAAAGCGCTCGGCGTAAAATTCCTGATTGACGATTTCGGCACCGGTTACGCCTCGCTCTGCTATCTGCGCGCGTTTCCGTTTGATGGCCTCAAGATCGATAAATCGTTTATTTTCCCGCTGGGTGAATCCCCGCAGGCGCGTCAGGTAGTAGAAAATATGATTGGGCTGGGTAAAGCCTATTCACTGTCGGTTACGGCTGAAGGGGTGGAAACTCCCGGACATATGGCGCAGCTGCAGGCGCTCTCCTGCGACGCGGTACAGGGTTACTATATCGGACGTCCGGGTCCGCTGGTGCAGATTGCGATGGTGCTGCCGGAAGATAGTCCGATGCGGAAAAATGCGGCGGTCCCTCGCCAGCGACATTTATAGCGGTTTATGCGCCGTCTCTTTCGCTTTCCACAGGGCAAGCAGCGTGATCAGCAGCGCCAGCGACACGTAAAGTGATACCCAGAGCGTGTTGCCCGACTCACGGTAAAGCGAGGTGATGATCAGCGGCGCGAAGCCGCCGCCGATGATACCGGCCAGCGTATAGGCGAGCGAAGAGCCGGCGTAGCGGACGTGGCCGGGAAACTGTTCGGTCACGAAAGCCGCCTGCGGACCATACATAATCGCATGGATCAGTAACCCGACGATTACCGCCAGCACAATCAGTACCGGCTGCGAGCTGTCGAGCAGAACAAAAAAGACAAAGCTCCAGATCACGCCCAGCAGTGCGCCAGCGATATAGACCGGGCGACGCCCCAGCCGATCGGATAAAGCACCAAACATCGGCACCGTAATCGCATTGCCGATGGCGCCGAGCATAGTCGCCAGCAGCGCTACCGGACGCGGCAGCTCCAGCACCGTGGTGACGTAGGTCAGCGTAAAGACCACCACCAGCGCATACAGCACGTCAGATCCGATGCGTGAACCACCGGCAATCAGCAGCGCGCGCGGATGATGAGTAAACACCTCTTTAAGCGGAGCCTGCGTGGTTTTATCTGCCTGTTTCATCGCCTTAAAGGTGGGTGTCTCATCTACGCCGCGGCGCAGCCACAGCCCAAACATCACCAGCAGCAGGCTGAGCAGAAAGGGTATACGCCAGCCCCATGCCTGAAACGCCTCGCCGCTCAGTGACAGGGTCACAAGCGTAATAAAGCCGGTGCCGATCAGCGTACCGCACGACGGCCCTACCTGCGCAAACGAGGCGTTACGCCCGCGCTTGCTGGCGTCACCATGCTCCATCGAGAGCAGCACCGCACCGGCCCATTCCCCGCCCAGCGCTATGCCCTGAATAAACCGCAGCGCGACCAGCAGCACCGGACTCCAGATCCCCCAGCTGGCGTAGCCGGGCAGCATACCCATCAGCGCGGTCGTGACGCCCATGATAACCAGCGTAGTGACCAGCACCGCTTTGCGTCCGGCCACGTCGCCAAGATGCCCAAAGATAAAGCCGCCTACCGGACGGGAGACATAGCCAACGGCATACGTGGAGAACGCCAGAATGGTGCCGACCAGCGGATCGAAGCTGGGGAAAAACACATGGTTAAACACCAGCGCCGCCATGATGTTGTAGACGGTAAAATCGTACCACTCCAGCGCCGTACCGATAGAGCTGGCGGCTGCCAGCCGCCGGGTTTTACTGGCGCCCGTAGCGGCAGAGTGTGTGACGTCAGGCTGTGAAACCTGTGACAGTGCAGAGTCATTATTACTCATAGGAGATCTCCTGTCGGGTAAGCTGCCAGCTCAGCGCGTAGCGCTCTGCATCAGCATTGAAAGTGTGCGCGGCCATATCAGCCAGCGTGACAGAGGCGGTTTCATCAGCGCAGTGCAGTAGCAGCATGGCGTGCATCGGACGATCGGCATCGGTTTCGCGCGGCAACGGCGTGCTGAGTGACACATCCGGCGTCAGCAGGCAGGAGGAGATATAGCCCGGCACCTGCGGCAGCTGCTGCTGCCACGCCTGCAGCGCCGTGCCTTCAGCGTCTGCGGGCAGGGTCAGAATAGCGAGATGCGCGCCCTGACCCCGGCCATGCCGGTGTGTCACTGCGCAAACCCTTCGCTTCGGATTAATCATCCGGTTGAGATTAGTGACTGACCATTCCGTCTGGCGCGTAAAGGCGGCGTGGTAGGCGGCGCTGGTAAAAGTCTCCAGCGATGCAGTTTCATAAAGCCCCAGATAGCGGCGCGCTGCCGCTACGGCACGATAACGCGTACCGCTGAGAAAGCCTTCGATGGCGACGCGCTCTTCAACATGTTCATGGTCATACCATTGGTTAAAATCAGCATCATCTTCGGGTGCCACGCTGGTGGCGACAAACAGCATACCGTGGGGATTATTCATGATGTAAACCTCGTTGCAGGGCAGATTCGGCAGCAGCGGCCCAGCTAAGCAGCGCTGCATCCTGGTTGTGAACTGACGCCAGCATCAGGCCGGCAGGTGCCTCGCCGGGCGTATGGCAGGGCAGTGAAATGGCGCAGCCATCCAGCATGTTGATGACGCAGGTGTTGCGCAGCATCAGCAGGTTGACTTCGCGGTAGCGCTCTTCATCATCCAGTTCGGCAATGGTGGGTGCGATCAGCGGCACGGTGGGCATCAGCAGCGCGTCAAAGGGCAACAGGAAATCGCTGACCTGCTGCTGCCACGTCCGGCGCAGCTGATACAGCTGCTCCGCATCCTGCGCCGTCAGCGCGCTGCCGCGCCGGATCCGCAGCAGCACCTGCGGATCGTACTCTGCCGGGGCTCTCTCCACCCACGCCTGGTGCCACTGCCAGGCTTCATACGCGGTGATACCGCCGCGCGCGTTGAGGGTATCGAGCTCGTTCAGCAGAGGCATCGGCTGCTCTGTCAGCGTCGCACCCGCCTCGCGCAGTATCCTGAGCGCGCGCTGCCAGGCAGCGCTGACGCCCTCATCCAGACCGTCGAGCACGCGGGTTTGAGGAATAAGAAAATGTGCGTCAGCCAGACTGCGCGGCCCGAGCGTCAGCGGTGCATCGGCGATAACGCTGTCCAGCAGCCAGCAGCTCCGCACGTCATGAGCAATCGTGCCGATACTGTCGAGCGACGGTGCCAGCGGCAGCGTGCCCTGCTGATCGATACGGCTGGCGCTGGGCTTAAAGCCGGTCAGACCGCAGAGTGCGGCCGGAATACGTACTGAGCCGCCGGTATCCGTGCCTGCGGAGCCAGCTGACATACCGTCCGCAACCGCGACCGCCGCACCGGATGATGAACCGCCCGGAATGCGTTTTTCCTGCCGCCGCCACGGGTTAGCTGGCGTGCCGTAATGCGGATTAATGCCCAGCCCGGAAAAGGCAAATTCCGTCATAGTGGTTTTGCCCACGATCACAGCGCCCGCCTGCAGCAGGCGCTGCACAATAGTGGCGTCAGCCGTCGCGCGCGGGAGGCCGGGCAGCCGCGATCCGGCGAGCGTGGGGGAGCCTGCAACGTCGAACAAATCTTTAATACTGACCGGCACGCCATCAAGTGGTGAGCGCGCCGCGCCGCGTGCCCGGCGCGCATCGGCAGCGATGGCCAGCTGCTGCGCCTGCTCCGCCCATACCTGAGTAAACGCGCGCGCGCCCTCGCCCTGCTCCGCCTGAATCGCCGCCAGCGCCTGTGCCGTCAGCGCCACCGATGTGGTTTCGCCCGCCTGCAGCTGCTGGCTTGCCTGCCATAAGGTTGTCATAAGGCGCGTCTCCATCAGGCAATCACCGGCAGAGTGGACAGCGAATAGCTGTGTTCCAGCGTGCGGTTCAGCACCGGGTCGTGCAGCGCCATGCGAAACGCCACGGCGGGACGAATACCGCCAATAGCCGATAATGTGCCGCAGGAGATCGCAAATCCCTCCTCTTCAGCCGTTTTACCTGAGAAGCGCGCAATCAGCTCCAGCGGAGAGAGGAGTGCATCAAGCGTGCCGGACTGGTAGGTGACCCAGTCGCCGTTTTCCATTATCCAGGCACGCAGCTCCAGCCGATCCCAGTGCGCGGCAACCTCCGCCATGCGCCACGCCTGCTGCGCGACTGGCTTCACACATACCTGTTTTGAAAGCGCCACGCTGAAGGTTTCCAGATGGCGATCGGTGTGGTCAGAGATAAGCGAAACCCAGCACTCCCCCTTGTGAAAAAAGACAAACGGCTCAGCTTCCCCTGACGTCTGCTCTCCCACCACATCCACGTTCGCCTGCTGGCTCAGCAGCCCTGGCGTGGCGCGATAGAACAGCGGTACTGCACCAGGAGCGGGCACGCCCAGCGCCTCCAGCTCACGGATATGGTGCAATACGGCTTCCCGATCGCGCCCGGCCCAGCCCGCAATGACCAGCCGGTTGATGGTGACGTCCAGCGACAGGGGCGGGTTTTCCTGCGTGTTGAAACGTAGCTGCATGGTCGGTTCTCCTGACTTGAAATGATTGTGAAATTTCACTGTGATTTCAAAGTAGCCATTTTCATGCCAGGTTTTTGTGTAATATGTCTCAGTACCCAAAAAAGGATGTGCGCAATGAGTGATGTAATGGCTGAAAATGTGAACCCGCAGGCGGAGGGAAAGACGCTTTCATTAAATGAGCGCGCCTATCTGGCGTTTAAACATCGCCTGATCACGCTGCGCTATAAACCCGGCGACTATCTGAACACGGCGCAGGTGATGGAAGATCTGCAGATGGGCCGCACGCCGGTTAATCAGGCGGTGCACCGGCTGGCGACGGAGGGCCTGCTGCAGATCATTCCCCGTAAAGGTGTGATGGTTTCGCCGCTCTCTATTGATGATGCGCTTGAACTGATTGAGGTCAGGCTGGTGAATGAAGCGCTATGCGTCAGGCTGGCCGCGGCGCGCATCAGTGACGCGCAGATTGCTACGTTGCGTCAGCTCAATCAGCAAATCGCGCGCGCCAGCGCGGCGCATGAGCGAGAGACGATGATGCTGCTGGATCGTGAATTTCATCAGGGGCTGGCGGAGATTGCCGGAAACCGGCGTCTGACCGACATTCTGAGCATTATTCATGCTCAGGCACAGCGCTTCTGGGCAACCACGCTCTCCAGCGTCCGGCATATGGAAGAGGTGATCGCCGAGCATGAAGCGATCATCCTGGCGCTGGAGCAGGGTGACGTGCAACAGGCGGAAGCGGCGACGCGGGTACATATTCTCTCTTTCCGTCAGGCGCTGCTTAATCACTGAGTCGCGCGGGATAGCCAGGGACCTGCAGCCAGGGATTCACGCCGGATAAGCGTGCCGGTGTGCGGCGCGCCTGGCCTGATATCGCCGCCGTCAAGCATGGCGACCAGACGGGCGATGGTTTCATGGATCATCTCTGTCACCGGCATTTTCACGCTCGACAGCGCCGGAAGGGTATAGGGTGCCAGTGGAATATCATCAAATCCCACCACCGCCACCTGCTGCGGCACGGCAATCCCCCGGACGGCCAGCGCCCTGAGTGCGCCAATCGCCATTTCATCATTACTTGCCACCACCGCGCTGAAGCGGACGTGCTGCGTCAGCAGCTGCTCAATAGCCATGACGCCCTGTTCCGCCTGCCAGCGCCCTTCCACCACCCGTGTCGAATCGAACGCAATGCCATGCTTCGCCAGCGCCGTCTGATAGCCCGCCAGACGCTCGCGTCCGGTAGGCGAATCAAGCGATCCGGTGATAAACGCAATCTCGCGATGCCCCAGCAGAATAAGCTGCTCAACGGCTGCCGCGCTGGTGGCGTGTTGATCGGCAAAAATGCAGTAGCTGGTATGCTGACGCAGGCGGCGGTTGATGACCAAAATCGGATGCCGGTGCTGAGCAATAATGCTGTCCATCTCTTCGATGGAAAGAAAGCGCGGATAGATGATGACGCCATCGCAGCGCAGATCGAGCAAAAACTCAATGGCGGCCCGCTCTTCTGCCGCGCTGTGCTTGCCGTCCACCAGCAGCAGCTGGCGCCCCTGCTGTTCAAGCATGCGCGCTGAATGCTGCATCATCTCGGTAAAGTAGCTGCCGCTATAGAGCGTATTGGTAATGACCAGCCCGATTGTCTGGCTGGAGCGCGTCGCCAGATTGCGCGCCAGCAGATTGGGCCGGAAGCCGGTTTCAGCGATGGCCGCATACACTTTTTCCCGCGTATCCTGGCTGACATAGCCGTTACCTGACAGAACACGTGACACTGTCGCTTTTGAGACACCCGCGCGTTTCGCTACTTCGGTGATAGTGGTCATAATCTGCCTGTTTAAGCTCTCCTGCGCTGAGTTTACCTAAGTCTCGGGACAGGCAAAGAAATTTATCTTTTGTCCCGCCGGGCGAGATCCGATCTGCGTCACAATTGCAGATATTAAATTTTAATTCTCTTGCCTGAACATAATGCACATCTCATGATTTTGTGAAACCGGTTTCTCATGAATAAAAAACAGGCAGCCTGCTGCCGGACAATCTTACCCTGAAAACTGAGACAGAAATCATGGCGAATAAATATGCAGACGCCGCCCGCTCCATTGTTGCTGCGCTTGGCGGCCTGGAGAACGTTACGGCGGTGACCCACTGTATGACGCGACTGCGTTTTGTGGTGCACGCACGCGAAAAGATTAATGATGCCGCGCTAAAAGCGATCCCGGGCGTAATGGGTGTGGTCTATACCGACACACAGTGTCAGGTGATCATTGGCAATGACGTAAACCTCGCTTACCAGGCGGTGCAGCAGCTCGGCACGCCCGGCGCTTCTGCCACCGCAGCCGCGCCGGCGCGGAAAATCACGCTGCGCCGCATCGGAGCCGGCATTCTTGATGCACTGGTGGGCACGATGTCACCGCTGATTCCGGCTATCATCGGTGGCTCAATGGTTAAGCTGCTGGCGATGATGCTGGAGATGGGTGGCGTGCTGGAGAAAGGCAGTTCAACGCTGATCATTCTCAACGTTATCGGCGACGGCGCTTTCTTTTTCCTGCCGGTGATGGTTGCGGCTTCAGCCGCGCTTAAATTCAATACCAATATGTCGCTGGCGATCGCCATTGCCGGAGTGCTGGTACACCCCAATTTTATCGACCTGATGGCGAAAGCCGCGCAGGGCCAGACGGTGGAGTTCGCGTTTATTCCGGTAACGGCGGTGAAATATACCTATACCGTGATCCCCGCGCTGGTAATGACCTGGATCCTCTCCTGGATCGAACGCTGGGTTGATCGCATCACCCCTGCCGTGACGAAAAATTTCCTCAAGCCGATGCTGATCGTCCTGCTGGCCGCGCCGGTAGCCATTCTGCTTGTCGGGCCACTGGGGATCTGGATCGGCAGCGGCATCTCTGCGCTGGTCTACACCATTCACGGCTATCTGGGCTGGCTCTCAGTCGCCATTATGGGCGCACTCTGGCCGCTGCTGGTGATGACCGGTATGCACCGCGTTTTTACCCCTACTATCATTCAGACCATCGCTGAAACCGGCAAAGAGGGCATGGTGATGCCGTCAGAGATTGGTGCCAACCTCTCGCTTGGCGGCGCGTCGCTGGCAGTCGCGTTTAAAACCAAAAACCCGGAGCTGCGTCAGACCGCTTTTGCCGCCGCCGCCTCTGCCATTGTCGCCGGTATTTCCGAGCCGGCGCTGTACGGTGTGGCCGTGCGGCTGCGCCGTCCGCTGATCGCCAGTCTGATCAGCGGTTTTATCTGCGGCGCGGTGGCCGGCATCGGCGGACTCGCCAGCCACTCTATGGCCTCACCGGGCCTGTTTACCAGCGTCCAGTTTTTTGATCCTGCTAACCCCATGAGCATTGTCTGGGTGGGCGGCGTTATGGTGCTTTCCGTGGTGGTTTCATTTGTGCTGACGCTGCTGCTCGGCTTTGAGGATATTCCTGTTACCACACCAGCAGAAAAGCCGCAGCCGGCCACCGGCAATGTCGCCATCCCTACCCGTTAATGATTGAGGTTTTTTATGTCTGACACGCCATTCCCGGCCGGTTTTTTATGGGGCGGCGCTTTAGCCGCCAACCAGTCTGAAGGAAGTTACCTGGCCGATGGTAAAGGGCTGACCACGGTGGATATGATCCCGCACGGCGCTAACCGTATGGCGGTTAAGCTGGGGCTGGAGAAGCGGTTTACGCTGCGCGAAGAGGAGTTCTATCCCAGCCATGACGCTATCGATTTTTATCAT
Organism: Pantoea sp. ICBG 1758; assembly: GCF_002928325.1. Taxonomy (NCBI): domain Bacteria; kingdom Pseudomonadati; phylum Pseudomonadota; class Gammaproteobacteria; order Enterobacterales; family Erwiniaceae; genus Pantoea; species Pantoea sp. ICBG 1758. The sequence goes on along the minus strand of NZ_POWL01000004.1, from coordinate 422,048 downwards.
CGCTATAAAGAAGATATCGCGCTGATGGCAGAGATGGGCTTTACCGTTTTTCGTACCTCTATCGCCTGGAGCCGGCTCTTTCCCGACGGCGATGAGCTGACGCCGAATGCGGACGGGATCGCTTTTTATCATAAAGTATTCACTGAGTGCCGAAAATATGGCATTGAGCCGCTGGTTACGCTCTCTCACTTTGATGTGCCAATGCATCTGGTCATTGAATATGGCTCATGGCGCAATCGTAAAATGATCGATTTCTTTGCGCGGTACGCGCGAACCTGCTTTGAAGCGTTTGATGGCCTGGTGAAGTACTGGCTGACCTTCAATGAAATCAATATCCTGCTGCACAGTCCCTTCTCAGGCGCTGGCCTGGTATTTGAACCCGGCGAGAATCATGAGCAGGTGAAGTATCAGGCGGCGCATCATGAACTGGTCGCCAGCGCGCTGGTGACAAAGATTGCGCATGAGGTTAATCCGCAGAACCAGGTGGGCTGTATGCTGGCGGGCGGTAACTTTTATCCATGGTCGTGCAAGCCAGAGGATGTCTGGGCCGCGCTGCAGAAAGATCGTGAAAACCTGTTCTTTATTGATGTTCAGGCTCGCGGAGCCTACCCTGCCTACAGCGCACGACTGTTCCGTGAAAAAGGCGTAACCCTTGAAATAACGGATGAAGACGCAGCCATTCTGCGTCACACGGTAGATTTTATCTCCTTCAGCTATTACGCCTCGCGCTGCGCCTCGGCAGAGATGAATGAGCAGAACAGCAGCGCCGCCAACGTTGTTAAATCGCTGACCAACCCGCACATTGCGCGCAGCGCCTGGGGCTGGGGAATTGATCCGCTGGGCCTGCGCATCACCATGAATATGATGTATGACCGTTATCAGAAGCCGCTGTTTCTGGTGGAGAATGGCCTCGGCGCACGTGATGAGCTTACCGCCGCCGGTGAAATTCATGATGACTACCGCATCAGCTATCTGCAGCAGCATATTGAGGCTATGGCAGAGGCTATCGCCGATGGCATACCGGTGATGGGCTACACCACCTGGGGCTGTATCGATCTGGTCGCCGCTTCTACAGGTGAGATGAGTAAGCGTTATGGCCTGGTCTACGTTGATCGGGATGACATGGGCAACGGCACCCTGCAGCGCACGCGCAAAAAATCCTTCTGGTGGTATAAAAAAGTCATCGCCAGTAACGGACGCGACCTCAGTTCTGAATAATATGCGCAGGCCAGCCAGCTGGCCTGCTGCTCCCCCGAAATAGATCTGCTATTTCACAATAAACCACATAATTAATTTTTTTATGAGCGATTTACTGTATTAGGCGTTCATCTAACGTGGTTACTCTCTTCACATCCGGTTTTATACCCCTTTGGCGGCATCCAGGAATTGTATTACCGACTCACTAACCCTCCCTCTAACTGCAAAACAGTAAAGGCATAATTTTCACACCAACCTCAGGGCGATATTAACTATGGAAAAAAACCCTCTTAATAAACTTTCACTTTGCGAAGCAACAGCGCATTTCCGGCCAGAGATAAATGCGCTGGTAGATATATTAAACCCGCCTGAATCAATCTGGGCCCGTTTAAAGTCCGTAGTAAATGCTTGGCAACTCTTTGAAAAAGAAAGCACTAAGTATACTTTCATGAAAAAGTCACATTTAATAGCAACTCTTTACCGTGAACATACTTCAGGCATCTCTCTTGGGCGGTGCAATATTAAAAGAAGAGAGGTGGATAATGAAGGGACTGTGCGTGGCTCATTAAGATACAAATTGCCTGATGTTATTTCCATGGACGCCCCCCTTCCATTACATATGGTCGATGAAGCCGTTAATTTATTTAATGCCGGTGGAACACCAGATTTCAGACGAAATAGCTATGAAGAATTGTGCAGTTTCAGAATTACGCTCGATCAGCGAGCACGCCTTCTGCGTGAGCATAAAAAACTCCCGGCAACCGACTCTCTTTTAACTAAAGATAAGCATATCAATTTTCGCAAGCTGAAATTGGATGATATATATATCCCCAAAGATATGTTCGAAAAGGCTGATTTTAGCTACAGCTCTCTTGGGAAACGAGATATCACAGAGCATGATCTTTCACAAGTCATATTTGAAAATAGTTCAATGCAGCTTGATTTTTCCAGACTCTCTGACGATGAGAGGGATATCATTTTATTCTTTAATCATCATAACAACACCAAAAGAACGCCATTAACGGCATTGCAGAGCATCAATAATCGATTTGCCGATTTAAAAATCCAGCTGGCTTATGAAATAATAGAGGAATTATCTCGTCAGCACATTATATTACAGCAACTAGTCAGCACGGCACTGCCAATACTTGAAGTGTTTAGCAAAGAGCCATTTATTTTTGACTCAAAAATCAGAGAGTGGCTTGCCAGCATCATTAATGAATGTTTACAACCATATAATCATCCTGGAGCTGATAAAAACGTTACCTCACTGCTTCACGAAGCGGAAAAGTTATTTAGCTTCCTTGAAAATCACACAATATTTCAGACACGTGATAACCCGACCTTTCACTATTTGATAGATGCTTTCTCAGGAATAGATAGTTTTGATAAAAAACTGGCTGCTCGTGCTCAACTCTCTTACCACAGATATCTTAATAAGAGCCGGGCTGCACCCTATACCAGATTCGAGCATTTTGACCGCTCCAACCCGCTTTCTGAACCTGCACTGGTGAACCTGCTGGAGAGCGATGCCGTTAATCTGGTACTACTACCCGTAAATTCAGATGGGCCGGTGCTGTTAATGAGCCTTGACACTATGCGCGGCATGCTGAGGCCCGATCCGCTAAATCCTGTCTGGAACCATTTTTATCAAATGAGCACTCCACATAGCTGTCTAAGAATGGTTGATATTAATCTGGAAAACCTCTTTCGCCGCGATTTCCCCCAATTTCTCGCTCCTTTTCTGGCGGAAAGCCAAAAAATCAGTTTTGGCAGATTGCTGAACCTGCTTGAACTGGGTGAGTTCAGAGAAGCTTTTGTACGCGCAACGGAGAAAAAGAATTCATCTGAAAAAATGGTCGATAACGAGATACAAATCGCGCTGGAAGCGCAGTTTCATCATGTGCTGAGCCCCGGAAAGGAGTGGAGCCAGCTTACATCACAGCATGTGCAGGCAATTCTGGAAGCCTTTGAAATTGCGGATGCTTTCCCGCGAGCAAAAGCAGAATATTTTCTTTGCCTTGCGGGAGTATTTGCCCGTCTCTCTTCCAGTTTTTATTTTGGCACTGAAGACTCATCTCCTGTGACTCTGCGTGCCTATGCTCACGCGCTAATGCTACAGGCTGCAGAGTTTAGCCATGAAATATTTGCCTCTAAAAAACAATTCACTGACTGGCAAAATCGTTTTCAAAATAGATCAACGGTAGTGAATACTTATGACTGTACTGCTGAGTTATCACGCAAGATGCTGAAACATGCAGGCATCGTCTGCCCGCAAACGCTGGCCGCGGTTCGGCCGCTGGCGTGGAGTTAACGTCGCGGCTCGCACAACCTGTGGCTACAAATGAGCGGTGGCAATAGACCGGTTAAAAAGCTTCATCCCGTACTGGTTACGCATTTCATGGCGTAAATGGTACTATCCCGGCTTTACTGATCAGGAAGAGTGCCATGCAGATAAAAGGATTTCCTGCCCCGTATTCAAAAGGATCCTGCCTTTGGCTGTGCTGCGCACTGCCTGCGCTGCTGGTGCTGCTTAGCTGGCCGATGGCATACGCCGCTGAGCATACTGCCGCTGACAATCGCGCTAACCGCATTGTCAGCGGTATCCTGAGTTTTACCCGCTGGCCACCTCCGGTGCAGGTGCCGCAGCTCTGCATCCTGGCCTCCGCCCGACACCTCACGCTTTCATCAGCCGACGCGCCGCCTGCCACGCCGTTCAGCGTCGTGCGCGCTGACAGCGCTGGCAGGTTATCCGCGCTGCACTGCGACGCGGTCTATTTCGGCACGGAAACTCCGGCTCAGCAGCACGCTGCTCTGGCAGCAATGCCTGATAAAGCGGTGCTCAGCATGGCGGAAAATAACCCTGACTGCGCAACCGGCGCCACTTTCTGTATGATTTTTGGTGAGGAACGTACCCGTTTTTCGGTGAATCTCGATTCACTGGCACGCAGCGGCGTCAAAGTCAGTCCCGATGTGCTGATGCTGTCGCGTAAAGAGAACCAATAAGATGAAATTTTTACTGAGAAAACGTCAGGGTTCATCACTGCGCGGTCGCCTGCGCCGCATCAGCACCATAAATGCGGCGGTGATCCTGCTGCTGTGCTGGCTGCTGATGACCTCGACCTCTCTCTACTTTATTAAGCGTTACGAAAACCGCAATCTGGCGCTGACGGCAACCACGCTGAGCACCAGTCTTACTGCGGCAACGGTATTTGAAGACAGCTATGATGCGCACAGTAAGATTGCCATGCTGGGTGACAAAGGGATGTTTGCGTCGGCGCAGCTGGTCACCGCCAGCCATACCGTACTGGTTGACTGGGTCAACCGCCGCGAGCACAGCGGCTTCTATGAAAAACAGCTGCGGCAGTGGATCTACGCCAGCCCGATTACCGTGGAGATACAGCACGCGGGCACGCGGGCCGGCAGCCTGACGCTGGCCGGAACGGTGAACGGCGCCAGCGAATTTATCCACTACTCCATCCTGATCCTGACCTGCGGTATGCTGTGCGTGCTGGTGATCTCTTTTATGCTGAGTGAGTTCCTGCATCGCGGCATTCTGCTCTCCATGCGCACTATCACGCGCGCGATTCACTATGTGATCCGCACCGGTGATTTTGCTCAGCGCGTGCCGCCTGAGCCGATCAATGAGTTTCAGCTGCTCTCCAGCGATCTGAACGCGCTGCTGAGTGAGATGCAGACGCTGAAAGCATCGCTGCTGCGCGATAACCGCTCGCTGGCAGAAAAAGCCCTGACGGATCCGCTTACCGGTCTGGCGAACCGTTCTGCTTTTGTAGCGCGGCTGGCGCAATTGCTCGATCGTCCGTTAACGCCGCCGCGCTTTGCGCTGCTGTTTCTGGATGGTGACCGCTTTAAATACATTAATGACAGCTGGGGACACGCTGCCGGGGATGAAGTGCTGAAAGCAACCGGCGAACGCCTGGCCGCCCTGGTCTCTGAAGGCGATCTGGTTGCACGCATGGGCGGCGATGAGTTTGCGATTGTCCTCACCAGCCGCACTACGCCTGCCCGGCTGCAGGCGCTCCGGGATGCCATACAGCATGCGGTACGCCAGCCTATCGCGCTCAGTGAAGACCGCACTATTACCACCTCAGTCACCATCGGCTACGCCTGGGCGCAATCTGGCGACAGCGTGGCCTCACTGCTGGAGCGGGCAGATTTGCATATGTATAAAAACAAAAAACTGAATAAGGATCGGCTGTGAAAATCTATTGTTGCCTGATGGCGCTGATACTCACCTGCGCGGGCTGCCAGTCCGGCGGCTTTACCCGTGCCCAGGTTGCAGCGCTGCAGCAGGAGGGCTTTAGTCAGAACAGCGAAGGCTGGGGGCTGGGATTACCCAACCGCATCCTGTTTGGCATTAATGAGTCAGACCTTACCGCGGCCAGTAAACAGCGCATCGCCTCCACGGCAAGCCTGCTGGCAGCTACCGGTATTACGCATCTGCGCATTGATGGTCATACCGATAACTACGGTGAAGCGGGCTATAATCAGCAGCTTTCACTTAAACGCGCCAATGCCGTCGCGCAGCAGTGGGCCGCCGGCAGCGGCGTCCCGCGCGCGAATATTGTGACGCGCGGGCTGGGTATGCGGGTGCCGGTTGCCAGCAACAGTACCTCGCAGGGGCGTGCGCAGAACCGCCGCGTCGCTATTGTGATCACGGCGCCGTAGCGTGACCACCGCGCTCCAGCGCATAGAAATAGAGCCGGTCGCGGGCGAGGTTTTTCATTTTGACTTCGCACATGATATCGAACCGGTCAAACGAGAGCGCCCAGTCGTTTAGCGTCTGATTAAAGAAGTAGTCCGAATGCGCGCGCAGCTTCATTTTGGAGGCTGCCAGCGCGTTCTGATCGGGAAAACCGCTATCGGGGATCAATCCTTCCTGCGCAATCGAGTAGTGCAGTACCGGACGCACGCCGCGCCAGGAGTCGATAATCTGTGCAATCCGGCCATCGTCAGGTTTGATAAAGGCATTCTCTTTTACCCAGTGATGGTGAATATCCAGCACCACCGCGCACAGCTCGCGCGCCTGAAGCACATCATCCAGCGCGCAGGAAACCTCATCATTCTCTACCGTGAGCATATTACGCGCCTCAGGGCTGAGCCGCATAAATGCATCGCGAAAACCAGCAAACCCCTTTTTGCCGTTCATATGGATATTGATTTTAAAATCCTGAAAACGCTGTCCATAGCCCATCAGAACGGCACAGGTGGCATGATATTCAACATCCTCAATTGCACGCTCCACCACCCCCTCATTATCAGACGCCAGCACGGTATATTGTCCGGGATGAAACGAGAGCCGAATATTGCTGGCGCGCGCCAGTTCGCCACAGCGGGCAAAGAGCGGCGCCAGCTCCGGCATCGCCTCGCGGTAGAGTGGCGTAGCCTGCGGAACGGTATAGAGCGGCAGCAGATCGCTGCCGATACGCATCATGCGCAGTGCATCAGGCAGCGTGGCGAGCTGTTCCAGCAGAGCATAAAGATTGGTGAGGTTAGTACGGGCCAGCCCAATTAGCAGCGTGGCGGCGGCATCACCCTGCATGCCCAGAAAGCGGGTACGGGTGGTGCTTTTGAATGGAAAAGGCTGCTTCGCCTCATGATCGAAATACTTACACGCAAAACCCAGTTTCATAGAATTCCCCTTAACAGCAGCTAGTGAGTCTAGCTCTCAGACAGGAATGCGCGAGGCGGAGAGAAAAGAAAACGGGCAGCTGCATGGTCGCAGCTGCCCGGAGGGTTACATCTCGGGGAAGGTCAGATTACTGCCCGGTGCTTCACGATGCAGATGGATAAAGTTCAGGTGACGCTCATAGTGATCGAGAATATCGATAATCACCTGCTCCTTGTTGTAGTCCATCAAATCGTTGCCCTGGCTTCCTTCCAGTAAAAAGGTCTCCAGCCGGTAGTAGTGCGATTTACCGCTGCGGGCGCGGTAGGTAAAGCCGGGAATTGAATATTGCTGTGGCCAGACCTGATACATAAAGCTCTGCTCTTCACCCAGATCAACGCGCAGCTCAAGGTGCCCCAGCGCCTGTCCCTCTTCAGCCGGCATTTTCTCCAGCATGACGCGCGCCCCGCGCAGCTCCAGCTCTTTTGCCACATCTTCCATAGCCGGATAGATCACGGTCTCCATCATCCGCTGCGTATAGCGCGTGCCCGGATAGTTCATCAGGCGCGACAGCCTCTTCTTCCAGCTCAGGCGATCGCTGCTTGAGGGAATATAAGGCGCGGTTTCACGCACGGCACTGGCGCGGCGATGATCTTCTACCTTCAGCGATTTCCACAGGCCGGCCATCACAAAGAAGATCACAAAGCTAAACGGCAGCCCCATGATGACCGTGGTGTTCTGCAGTGCAGAAATCCCGTTGGTCATCAGCATGCCCATGGTCAGCACCCCAATCGCAATTGACCAGAAGATGCGCAGCCAGTTAGGCGCATCGCTGTTGATATCCTTGAGCTTTGAGGTGAAGTTACCCAGCACCAGCGAACCGGAATCTGCTGAGGTAACGTAGAACAGCATCCCGGTAATGGTGGCAACGGACGCGCTGAGTTTAAACGCCGGATATTGCGCCAGCAGACTGTAGAAACCGCGTTCGGCATGCGCCATCACTTCCTGCGCAAAGCCGGCATCGCCGTGAATAATTTCATACAGCGAGGCGTTACCGAATACAGAGAGCCACAGCAGCGTAAACGTAAAGGGAATGATCAGCGTGCCGAGCACAAACTGGCGAATGGTGCGGCCGCGTGAGATACGCGCCAGGAACAGGCCAACAAACGGCGACCAGGCGACCCACCACGCCCAGAAAAACAGCGTCCAGCTGTTCATCCACTGGGTCGGACGATCGAACGCAAAGGTATTCAGCGTCATCCCCATAAAGCGGTTGATATAGTCGCCAACGTTCAGCACCAGCGCGTTCAGCAGGAAGTCTGTTTTGCCCATAAACAGCACAAACAGGATCAAGCCGAGCGCCAGCGCCACGTTCAGCTCAGACAGGATCCGGATACCTTTGTCGACGCCCGATGTGACGGAGATCGTCGCAATGATCACCGACAGGACAATCAGCGCCATCTGCGCGGTCAGTCCTTCAGGGACGTCAAACAGCACCTTCAGGCCATAGTTCAGCTGCACTACCCCGATACCCAGCGTGGTAGCGATACCAAAAATGGTGCCGACTACCGCAGCGATATCCACGGTATGGCCAATCGGTCCATTGATGCGTTTACCAAAGATCGGATAGAGCGCTGAGCGAATGGTGAGCGGCAGATTATAGCGGTAGCTGAAGTAACCGAGCGCGATCCCCATCAATGCGTACATTGACCAGCCGGTCAGCCCGTAGTGAAACAGCGTCCAGACCATCGCCTGACGCGCCGCTTCTATGGTTTGTCCGGCCCCCTCCGGCGGCTGCATATATTGCGACACCGGCTCTGCAACGGAGAAAAACATCAAATCGATTCCGATACCGGCGGCAAACAGCATCGCCGACCAGCTCAGCAGGCTGAACTCCGGTTTGGATTGCTCCGGCCCGAGCTTAATCGCGCCATAGCGCGAGCAGGCCATATAGACCACAAAAACGATATAGAGCGTGGCGGCCAGCATGTAATACCAGCCAAACGTGGTTGAGACCCAGTTTACTGCTGTCTGGATCCAGGCGCCCGCAAGGTCGCTATAGAGAATGGTGACAAGTGAAAATGTCAGAATCAGTCCGGCCGAGGTGAAGAACACCACGGGATTAATTCTGTCCTTTTCACTGGCAGGTGGATTAATCATCGATAACCTCTGGTTAATTTCCTGTAACTACTCAATAAATTGATGCGATCAGTGTGGCTGATCTTGTTGTTGTACTCTCTGCTTTACCTCCGTTAGTTGGGCACGGTGATAAATCGCTACCAAGCGTAGCTCACCGTTTGGCTTTTGTAACAAACGAAGCACACCATCCTAACAACTTTCTTTTTTATATTGAACGTGCAATCAAAAAAAGTTTTAATAGGTGTCTCGATTTGAGGTGGAGCGGTAGTGATGCCAAAGGTAGGAATGCAGCCGATACGTCGCCGGCAACTGATTGATGCGACGCTTGATACCATCAACGACGTAGGGATTAACTACGCCACCATCGCGCAAATTGCCCGACGGGCTGGCGTCTCTACCGGCATCATCAGTCACTATTTCAAAGATAAAAATGGCCTGCTCGAAGCCACCATGCGTGATGTCACGCGCCAGCTGCGCGAAGCCGTTTCCATGCGGCTTAAACCGCTGGCAGACGCCAGCATCGAAGCGCGCCTGCTGGCCATTGTGGAAGGTAACTTTGATGATACCCAGCTGCACAGTGCCGCCATGAAAGCGTGGCTCGACTTCTGGGCAAGCAGCATGCATCAGCCGCAGCTGGGCCGGTTAGAGCGGGTCAGCAGTCGCCGCCTGTTCTCCAGCCTGGCTGCAGAGTTTCGCCGGGAAATGCCGCGCGAGCAGGCCCGACTGGCAGCTTACGGTTTGGCTTCTATGATTGATGGCTTGTGGCTGCGTGCCGCATTGAGTGGCAAGCCCTTTGATTTAGCGATTGCCAGAACGCTTACCACCCAATTTATTCGTCAGCAACTGGCTGACTCACCGAATCACTGAGGAAGGAGAAACCATGTCCCGATTCACCGAACAGCACCTCTACATTGATGGCAAATTTGTCCCCTCTGCAGCAGGTAACACCTTCCAGAGTATCAATCCTGCTAATGGCGATGTGCTGGCAGAAGTCCATGAAGCTGAGCGTGCGGATGTCGATCGCGCCGTTGAAGCCGCGAAAAAAGGCCAGAAAATCTGGGCTGCGATGACGGCGATGGAGCGCTCGCGCATCTTACGGCGTGCGGTGGAGATCCTGCGTGAACGTAATGACGAACTGGCGGAACTCGAAACGCTGGACACCGGTAAACCGTTCAGCGAAACCCAGGCGGTAGATATTGTCACCGGTGCTGATGTACTGGAGTACTATGCCGGGCTGATCCCTTCACTGGAAGGCCAGCAGATCCCGCTGCGCGACACCTCTTTTGTCTATACCCGCCGCGAACCGCTCGGCGTGGTGGCCGGGATCGGCGCGTGGAACTATCCCATCCAGATTGCGCTGTGGAAATCGGCACCGGCACTGGCTGCGGGTAACGCCATGATTTTCAAACCCAGTGAAGTCACTCCGCTGACCGCGCTGAAGCTGGCTGAGATCTACACCGCGGCCGGCGTGCCGGATGGTGTTTTCAACGTGCTGAACGGACGCGGCGCGGTGACCGGTCAGCTGCTGACCGATCATCCTGGTATCGACAAAGTTTCCTTCACCGGCGGCGTGGCCAGCGGTAAGAAAGTGATGGCAAACGCTGCCGGCTCGACACTGAAAGATGTCACGATGGAGCTGGGCGGTAAATCTCCGCTGATTATCTTTGATGATGCCGATCTCGACCTCGCTGCTGACATCGCCATGATGGCAAACTTCTACAGCTCCGGTCAGGTCTGCACCAACGGCACCCGCGTCTTTATTCCCGCAGCGATAAAAGCGGAATTCGAGGCCAAAATCAGCGAACGCGTGGCGCGTATCAAAGCGGGCGACCTCGCCGATCCGGCCACGAACTTTGGTCCGCTGGTGAGCTTTGCCCATCGCGACAACGTAATGCGCTATATCGAATCGGGCATCAGCGAAGGGGCTACGCTGCTGTGCGGCGGTAAGCGCATGAGCGGCGCTGAATTTGATCAGGGCGCGTGGGTTGAACCAACCGTCTTTACCGACTGCCGCGACGAAATGACCATCGTACAGGAAGAGATTTTTGGCCCGGTAATGTCCATTCTCACCTATGAGAGCGAAGAAGAGGTCGTGCGTCGCGCTAATGCCACCGAATATGGTCTGGCCGCGGGCGTGGTCACGCAGGATCTTAACCGCGCGCACCGCGTTATTCACCAGATTGAAGCCGGTATTTGCTGGATCAACACCTGGGGTGAATCCGCCGCTGAAATGCCGGTAGGCGGCTATAAGCACTCCGGCATCGGCCGTGAAAACGGCGTGATGACGCTGCAGAATTACACCCAGGTTAAATCGGTGCAGATCGAAATGACCCGTTTTCAGTCAGTATTTTAATTGAGCTTACCTGAGGAGCGACTAATGGAATTTGATTACGTCATTATCGGAGCCGGATCCGCAGGAAACGTACTGGCTACCCGTCTGACCGAAGATAGCAATGTCAACGTACTGCTGCTGGAGGCGGGTGGTCCCGATTACCGCTTTGACTTCCGCACTCAGATGCCTGCGGCCCTGGCTTACCCGCTGCAGGGTAAGCGCTACAACTGGGCGTATGAGACCGAGCCGGAACCTTATATGAATAACCGCCGCATGGAGTGCGGGCGCGGTAAAGGGCTGGGTGGCTCTTCGCTGATCAACGGCATGTGCTATATCCGCGGCAATGCGATGGATCTCGATAACTGGGCCAAAGCGCCCGGTCTTGAGCAGTGGAGCTATCTCGACTGCCTGCCCTACTATCGCAAGTCAGAAACGCGTGATATCGGCGCAAATGACTATCACGGCGGCGAAGGTCCGGTCAGCATCACCACCTGTAAGCCGGATAACAACGTCCTGTTTGCGGCAATGATTGAAGCAGGCGTGCAGGCGGGTTATCCGCGCACCGACGATCTGAACGGCTATCAGCAGGAAGGCTTTGGCCCGATGGATCGCTTTGTTACGCCAAAAGGCCGCCGTTCCAGCACAGCACGCGGCTATCTTGATACCGCGAAGAAACGTCCGAACCTGAAGATCATTACCCATGCGACCACCGATCGCATTCTGTTTGACGGCAAGCGCGCGACCGGCGTTGAATACCTTGAGGGCGGCAGTAACACCCCGAAAACGGTCTATGCGCGGCGTGAAGTACTGCTGTGCGCTGGCGCCATCGCCTCGCCGCAGATCCTGCAGCGTTCAGGTGTCGGTCCGGCAGAGCTGTTGCAGCAGTTTGATATTCCGGTCGTGCACGACCTGCCCGGCGTGGGTGAGAATCTGCAGGACCACCTGGAGATGTATCTGCAGTATGAGTGCAAAGAGCCGGTCTCTCTTTATCCGGCGCTGAAGTGGTGGAACCAGCCGAAAATCGGCGCCGAATGGCTGTTCAACGGTACCGGCGTCGGCGCCAGCAACCAGTTTGAAGGCGGCGGCTTTATTCGCAGCCGGGAAGAGTTCGACTGGCCTAACATCCAGTATCACTTCCTGCCGGTTGCCATTAACTACAACGGCTCTAACGCGGTTGAAGCGCACGGCTTCCAGTGCCATGTTGGCTCTATGCGTTCGCCAAGCCGGGGTCACGTGCGGATCAAATCACGTGATCCGCGCCGCCATCCGGCCATTCTGTTCAACTACATGTCGCATGAACAGGACTGGCATGAGTTCCGCGATGCGATTCGCATTACGCGTCAAATCATCAACCAGCCGGCGCTGGATAAATATCGCGGTCGCGAAATCAGTCCGGGAATCGACTGCCAGACCGATGAGCAGCTGGATGAGTTTGTGCGTAACCATGGTGAAACCGCTTACCACCCTTGCGGCACCTGTAAAATGGGCAGCGATGAGATGGCCGTGGTCGATGGTGAAGGTCGCGTGCATGGCCTGCAGGGGCTGCGCGTGGTCGATGCCTCCATCATGCCGCTGATCATTACCGGCAACCTGAATGCGACAACCATTATGATTGGCGAGAAGATTGCGGATAACATTCGCGGTCGCGATCCGCTGCCACGCAGCACTGCCGACTACTATGTTGCCGGCGAGCGCCCGGTGCGCGGTGAGCCTGTACGGGCATAACCTCTCTGCAGGGCAGCGCAATGCTGCCCTGCTTCATACCGTCTTATCCTCGCTGTGAAACATGCCACGACGAATGCCCGATCGGACCAGCCGACACTGAAGCTTAATGAGTTAGTTGATCAACTAACAGTATGTTGTAATTATGATAGTGTGGCAGCTTCATTTTCCGCGCCTGCTGCTGCCAGAAAATGCTGCAGAATGGCATTCCGGCGCTCTCCCTGCCGGGTCACAATCGCGATTTGGCTGCCGAAGCGCAGCCGCGAAGGCGCAATTGCACGCATCTGCTGCAGCTCACACCAGCGTGCCGCATAGTGATCGGGCAGAAAGCCGATATAGCGTCCGGTTAAGATCAGAAAAGCGATACCTTCCCGGTCAGAGGCTGTGGCCGTACAGTTAAGCGACCGATGCAGGGCAGCGGCTTCCGCGCTCAGACGGTAGCCAGGCGCTATCGCTTCATAGCGATGCAGCACCGCTGGATCCGCCTCATGCGCCTGGCTGAAAAGCGGGTGCGTACTGCTGCAGTAAAGACAGGAGATCTCTTCATAGAGCGGCATATAGACCAGGCCCGACACCGGCGCGGTATAGGGCAGTGCGCCCACGTGCAGACGTCCGTCAAGCAAACCCTGCTCAATATCAGCGGCCGTAAGCATACTGATATTAATGCGGACTTCCGCACCCTTTTCGCGTAACGCTTCCAGCGCCTGCGTAATCTGCATACGCGGCTGCGTCACCAGATTATTGATAATGCCGATATTAAGTTCACCGCGCAGCTGTTTATGCATCTGATTTATTTGCTGGCGAAAATCCTCAACCGCCGCCATCAGGCTGGCGCTGTGGCGCAGGATCTCGCGCCCCTCATCCGTCAGGGCAAATCCCGCCCTTCCGCGCTGACAGAGCCGCATCCCGAGACGCTTCTCCAGATCGCTCATATGCAGGCTGATCGCCGAACGGGTAATGCCCAGCCTGCTCTCGGCAGCCGTAAAGCTGCCGCATTCGCTAACGACTTTAAACAGCCGCAGCAGACGCAGATCGAAATCGGTAACCTGCGCCAGGGTTTTAGGTTTCATTCAGGTGAGTTTTCCGCTGACTAAACTTAAGTTAATTAGCATTTAACTTAACCGATGCCTGATTGCAAACTCTGGCTATACACTCTGGAGAACCCGCCATGTCCGAACGCATAGATACCGCTTCCCTGAACCTGCAGTCGCACTGGATGCCCTCCAGCGCCAATCGTAATTTCCAGCGCGATCCGCGCTTTATCGTGGCAGCGGAGGGACGCTGGCTTACCGATGATCAAGGGCGACACATTTATGACAGTCTGTCAGGGCTGTGGACCTGTGGCGCTGGTCACACGCGCAGTGAGATCCAGCAGGCGGTAAGCCGGCAGCTCGGCGTGCTTGATTACTCCCCCGGCTTTCAGTATGGCCATCCGCTCTCGTTTCAGCTGGCAGAACGTATCACGCAGTACATGCCGGGCGATCTCAACCATATCTTTTTCACCGGCTCCGGTTCTGAAGCGGCAGACACCGCGGTAAAAATGGCGCGCGGCTACTGGCGCGCCAAAGGCCAGCCGGCCAAAACCAAACTGATCGGTCGCGCCCGCGGTTATCACGGTGTGAACATCGCCGGCACCAGCCTCGGCGGCATTGGCGGCAACCGCAAAATGTTTGGTCAGTTTATGGATGTGGATCACCTGCCGCATACGCTGCAAAGCGACCTCGCCTTCACGCCGGGTCAGGCTGAAACCGGCGGCGAGGCGCTGGCCAATGAGATGCTGAAACTGATTGAGCTGCACGATGCGTCAAACATCGCCGCGCTGATTGTTGAGCCGCTTTCCGGCTCCGCCGGAGCCATCATTCCGCCACGGGGTTATCTGCAGCGCCTGCGTGAGATCTGCACGCAGCACAACATCCTGCTGATTTTTGATGAGGTGATCACCGGCTTTGGCCGCATGGGACGCTGGACCGGCGCAGAGTACTTTGGCGTGACGCCGGATCTGCTTAACTTTGCCAAGCAGATCACCAACGGCGCCATCCCGCTGGGGGGCGTGGCCGCCAGCAGCGAAATCTATCACGCCTATATGTCACAGCCGCTGCCAGAGCATGCGGTGGAGTTTGCGCATGGCTATACCTATTCCGCCCATCCGGTCGCCTGCGCAGCGGCTATCGCCACGCTTGACCTGCTGGAAAAGGAGTCGCTGATAGCGCAGTCGGCTGAACTGGCACCGCTGTTTGAACAGCAGCTCCACGCGCTGCGCGGTTGTCCGCACGTGGTGGATATTCGCAACTGCGGGCTGGTCGGGGCGATTCAGCTGGCGCCGCGTGAAGGTGATGCCACGCTGCGCCCTTTTGAAGCGGGCATGCTGTTATGGAAGGCGGGATTCTATGTTCGCTTTGGCGGCGACACGCTGCAGTTTGGTCCGATGTTTTCTGCTCAGCCTGACGAACTTGACAGGCTGTTTAATGCGGTAAGCGATGCGCTGTATCGCCTTGCTTAAGCGATTACGCCAGCGCTTTCGCCTGCTGCAGACGGTAATAGAGCAGCGACAGTAATATCAGCAGGCAGCCGAGCATCTGCCGGGCCGACATCGCTTCGCCATACCAGAGGGCCGCCGCCAGCACCGTCAGCAGCGGTTCCAGGATCATGATCAGTGCGGCATTTGCCGCGCTGGTCATGCTCTGTCCTTTCAGCTGCAGCCAGAAGCGCAGGCTGGTCGCCAGCAGCGCGCTGGCCGCCAGCCAGCTCCAGGAAGCCAGCGTGATCTCCTGCGGCCAGCTTTCAGAAAACAGCGACAGCACGCCCGCCACCGCACCGGTGCAGGCGAGCTGTACCGTGGCCAGCGGACAGACAGGGACCGTCGCGGCAAAGCGGGTGGTGAAACAGAAGTAGACTGCCTGAACCAGCGCGGCGCCGAGGAACAGGAGCTGGCTCAGTTCAAAATGGAGATCCTGCCTGAGCGTCAGCAGCGCCAGCCCCGCGATGCCCACCGGCAGGGAGAGCCAGAACGCACGCGCCGGCCGGCTGCGCAGAATAACCCAGGCAAAAAGCGGCACAAACAGCATTGAGAGGCTCATAATAAAAGCCCCCTCACCCAGCGAGCGCGTGGTGGCGACGGCATAAATCCACAGCAGCATATAAGCAGACTGCAGCAGCCCGCTCATCAGAACCGGCCTGATATTCCGCAGCGTATGGCGCAGCTCGGCGGCACGGCACAGCAGCAGCAGTACCACGCTGGCCGAAAGAAAGCGCAGCGCAACAAAGGCCAGCGCGGGCATACCAGCTATCGCTTCGCGTGAGCAGATCCAGCCAAATGCCGCGATGAGCGTGGTGCTCACCAGCAGGGCATCCGCCTGACGTTGTCTGGCTATCATTTATCTCTCCGCAGCGTGCGTGTTTGCCATCAGCTCTGGGCGCTCACCAGCCGGACGGCAAAACCAAAGAACAGCATACCGGTCAGCATGTTGGCAAATTTAACCAGCCGCGTGCGGCTGCGCAGGAAGCGGACCATCACCGCGCCCGCCACCAGCAGCACGGAGTAGTAGCTGAAGCTGATAAGCTGGATCAGCGCACCCAGCGTGGCGAACGCCGGCGCGGTATGAGTGACTTTGGGGTCGATAAACTGAATAAAGAAAGAGACGTAGAACAGGATAGCTTTAGGGTTAGTCACCCCCAGCAGTACCGCACGCAGAAAGTAGTTTTCTGCTTTGACCGGCTCAGCAGGCTGCGCATCCGCGCGCTGGCGCAGTGCGCCCATGATGATTTTGATACCCAGATAAAGTAAAAACATCGCGCCCAGATAGCGCACCATCATAAAAATGTGCGGGCTGGTGCGGATCAGCGTAGCAACCCCTGCCCAGGCAAGAAAAATCAGGATCAGATCGCCTGCCATGACGCCCGCAATCGCTTTAGACGCAGCTTTCATGCCGCGGCCCATGCCGGTGCGTAAAACATAGAGGCTGTTCGGGCCGGGTAACAGAATAATCACCAGCGCACCTGCCAGAAACGTCCATAAATCGATAATGCCTAAATCTTGCAACATCAGTGCCATAGCTCCATTCGCCGCGCGTTATTCGCACGGCGTAATCATAATATTTATACCGGGTTAACCAGACGACAGCGCGCCGCTGCCGCGCGCTATGTTAGCAGGTATCCCGCATAAATCGCACCTCTGTTGCGTGCGGTTGCCGTGCATGAGAAGGTCGCAGACAACAGCACGTTCGTTGCTAAAGCGGGAAGCAGACCGGGGCATCCCTGCCCGGTTATTACACTTTGCTTTCAGGCAGTACGGTCAATACCGGCTGATGCCTGCGATGAAACAGCGGATAGGCGATGCTGGTTACAACCAGACTGATAATCCATGAGATATCCACGCCCGGGATCAGTTTTGCATAGGGACCGGAGAAAAACGCATTTTCGATGAAAGGAACCTGCACCAGGATCCCGGCAAAATAGACCAGCAGCGCCTGTGTATTAAGCCGCCCATAGCGTCCTCCGTCCGCCTGAAATATGGCTGCCACGTCGTAGTGCTGTTTATTGACGTAGTAGAAGTCGAGCAGGTTGATCACAATCCACGGGATCAGTACGGCGATCAGCGCCAGAATCAGGTTGATAAAAAATGCGACAAAGTTCTGCGACGCCGCCAGCGCAATCAAAATGCTGCCTGTCAATACCAGAGCGGACACCACCAGCCGCACCGCCGCCCCCGGCGTCCAGTGCGGACGGAAGGTCTGCACGGCCGTTATCAGCGATAACACCGCCCCGTACAGGTTCATGGAGTTATGACAGATGATATTCACCAGAAACAGGATCATCAGCAGCGGTCCCAGCCAGCCGGTGGCATGACGCACCGCCATCATGGCGTCATCCGCCGGAGCAATACTGACGGCCATCATGCCAAAGACAAACGCCAGGATAGTTCCGCCGCAGGCGCCGAGGTAAGTCGCCCAGAAAGGACGGGCGATCCCCACATCCGCAGGCAGATAGCGCGAATAATCTGAGGTATAAGGTGAAAAGCTGATTTGCCACACCGCACCAATGCAAAAGGTCCCGAACCAGCCTGCCGCGCTCAGCGATCCGCGCTGCCAGAAGTCTGCCGGTAGTGGCTGCGATAGCATCAGCGTCAGTCCCAGCAGCAGGGCCGCGCCCATGATCCATGCGCCAATTTTATTGATCCGGTGAATAAAGCGGTAACCTATCACGCCGATCGCTGTTGCCAGCACGGCGCCTAAAATCGTTGCGCTCGCCACCGGCAGCGCCGGAATGACATTGTTAATTACCCGGCCCGAAAGCGAGATATTGGAGATAAAGAACCCCAGATAGATCACGGTAGTAAAACTGATTACCAGCAGCGAACCATAGCGCCCGAACTGCGCGCGGCTCTGTACCATCTGCGGAATGCCGGTTTTCGGCCCCTGCGCTGAGGTCAGCGCAAGAAAGATGCCACCAAAGAGATGGCCGGCGATAATCGCAGAGAGCGCGGAAATTACATTAAGATGAAACGTTTCGGTTGCGATCGCCCCGCTGACCACCGCCAGCGGAGCAATATTGGTACAGAACCAGAGCGTGAACAGGCTGTGCGATTTGCCGTGCCGCTCAGACACCGGCACATAATCCACCGACTTGTTCTCGATAAACGGCCCCTGACGTGATGATTTTTCCACCTTACCCTCCAGTTGAGATGCAGAATTATTATGTGTTGCAGATACATCACTGGCGTTGTCATGCCATAGCCATCCCGACGATGTGCGTCTCGTCTTCTCGCAGGAGAAACTGCTGGCGGTAAGACTCCTGATATTTAGCGATCCGGCGGGCGGGGATGTGAATGGCCAGCGCCGGAAAGGGAATTAACGCATGATAAATGGATCGTCGATGGGCTCATCGCTGGTGCGCAGCCATACCGTTTTGGTTGTGGTGTACTCCAGCGCGGCGTCAGTGCCGCCCTCGCGCCCGAATCCTGATTTGCCATAGCCCCCAAAGGGTGCCAGCGGTGAGACTGCCCGATAGGTGTTCAGCCAGACCACACCGCTGCGCAGCTGGCGCGTGATGCGATGCGCGCGCGTCAGATTTTGCGTAAAGACGCCGGCGGCAAGACCATATTCGGTGCCGTTAGCCAGCCGCAGCGCGTCCGCTTCCCCGCTGAAAGTCAGCACCGAAAGCACCGGACCAAACAGCTCCTGCACGACACTCTCTGCTGCCGGTACGCTGCTGCAATCAAGAATAGTAGGCGGATAATAGAAGCCAGGCTTGTGAACAGGCTCATGCCCGATAATCAGCTTAGCGCCCTGCTCCAGCGTGCGGCTGACGACCTGTTCAATGTTCTGTTTCTGGCGCAGCGTGCAGAGCGGGCCAAACTGCGTTTCAGGCTGCTGCGGACAGCCGATCACAATGCTGCGCACTTTACTCACCAGCCTTTCAATAAACGCCTCTTTAATACTGGCTTCTACCAGCAGGCGCGAGCCTGCAACGCAGCTCTGACCCGAGGCTGAGAAGATCGCAGCCACCTGAGCGTTCGCCGCACTCTCCAGATCGGCATCGGCAAAAACAATAAACGGTGACTTGCCCCCCAGCTCCAGTGAGGTGCTGGCGAGATTCTCCGCGCTGCCGCGTATAATATGGCGTGCGGTTTCTGCGCCGCCGGTAAAAGCTATATGATCGATAAGCGGGTGTGCGGTGAGCCGTGCACCGCACTGCTCAGCAAAGCCGGTGATGACGTTAATCACGCCGGGCGGAAAACCCGCTTCATCAATCAGTTCTGCCAGCGCCAGAAGGGGAGCCGGAGCCACCTCTGCTGCCTTCACTACCAGCGTACAGCCAGCGGCGATCGCCGGGCCGATTTTAACCGCTGACAGAAACAGCTGGCTGTTCCAGGGGATGATTGCCGCCACCACGCCCACCGGCTCACGTCTGACCCACGTTTCCATATCGGGCTTATCGATACTTAACGTGGCCCCCTCCATTTTGTCGGCCATGCCCGCGTAATAGCGGTAATACTCCGCCACATAGGCGATCTGCGCCTGCGTCTCGCGAATAATTTTGCCGGTATCCAGCGTTTCAATGCGTGCCAGCCGCGCCGCATCCCGCTCAATCAGATCGGCCAGCCGCAGCAGCAGTTTACCGCGCGCGCTGGCGGTAAGCGCGCGCCATGCCTCTGACGTAAACGCGCGGGCAGCCGCCTCCACCGCGCGGTCAGTCTCCTGCTGTTCTGCGCCGGCGATGGTTGCCCAGGGCTCTGCGGTCGCCGGATTCAGGGATGTGAACGAGGCTGCGCCGGTTACAAACTGCCCGTCAATATAGAGTTTAAACGCGTCCATCTCTCTCTCCGCTTAGTGGAATTCCGGAACGACCTGCTCAATAAAGCGCATCAGCGAAGCTTTTTTGCGCTCAAAGGTCATACCGCTGTCGAGCCATAGCGCATATTCGTCATAGCCCAGTGCTTCATAGTTTTTCAGCCGGGCGATCACTTCGTCCGCCGTACCGATAGCCAGGTTCTGGCGCATTTTTTCCGCGCTGTAATAAGTGTTAGCGGCAATCTCTTCATCACTGAGTGGCGCAATAAGCCCCTGCGTCACCGGACGCTCGTTTTTAAACCAGGCGCCAAAGTAGTGGTAGAAGCGGTTCAGCTCCTGCGCTGCCTGCTGTGCATCCGCTTCATCCGCCGCCACGAAACCGTGCTGCAGCAGCATAATTTTTAGCGGCTGCTCCGGAGCGTATTCCCGGCACGCCTCTTTAAACGTGGTAATCAGGCGCACAATCTCCTCGTCTCCCTGATGCAGCGGCGTGCACTGCACGTTACAACCCTGCTTAACGGCAAACTCATGGCTGTTGGGATCGCGGGCAGCCACCCAGATGGGGGGATGCGGCTGCTGTTTGGGTAACGGCGAGGACGTAGTGGACGGGAACTGCCAGAACTCGCCCTGATGAGCATAATCACCGCGCCAGAGCGCTTTTACTGCCGGCACCAGCTCCCGCATGCGCTGACCGGCTCCCCAGGCATCAAGGCCCGGCAGCAGACGCTCATACTCAAACGCATAGGCGCCGCGCGCAATACCCAGCTCCAGCCGTCCGTTAGTGATGATATCGGTCATTGCCGCCTCACCGGCAAGGCGAATCGGATGGGTAAACGGCGCAATAATGGTGCCGGTACCGAGGCGCACATGTCGGGTGCGGTGCGCAATATCCACCAGATTGATGAAAGGGTTCGGTGCAATGGTGAAGTTCATACCGTGATGCTCACCGGTCCAGATCGCATGCAGCCCGCCGCGATCGGCGATTTCGCACAGCGTCATCATCTCTTCGTAGAGCTTATCCTGTGCATCATCAGCCGAGACGCGCTCCATATGCAGAAACAGAGAAAGCTTCATACCACCTCCTGATGGGCTGACACAGAGAACTGGCGCACCGAACCTTGCGCTTCATCGCCGTAATAGAGGCCATAATTACCCGCCGCATATTCACGCATGTAGCGTCCCAGCAGCGCCTGCAGCGCACCGTTAGCCACCGGTACTGCAGCCAGATCCTGCAGATCGCGCCACTCTCCCTGGTCAACTGCGGGTAGCGTACCGCCGGTGGGCTGAGCGCATAAAAAGACAATATGCTGCTGCTTTTTCTGCCGATCCTCCCACATGGAGTAGATAAAGCCCGGACTGGCGGCAATCTGCAGCGTGCTGAATACCTGCGTCAGCGTTTCATCGACGCTGCGGCCGCGCATGGTTTGTGCCGGTAGCTCATACCCCTCTGACTGCCTGACCAGCAGCACCTTACCGGCGGACTCGATAAGCGCACTGACCACAACATCCGGCCCGCTAATCAGCGACTCTGCCTGCTGATAAGGGGTAAAATAGGCGCCGCGATAGTAGCCCAGACCCGCCGTGCCGCTGGAAGCGAACTGCAGCACGTTACCAATCAGAATTGCGTGGTCTCCCGCGTCAATCACCTGATGCAGCGAACACTCAAACCAGGCCGAACTCTCATCAATCAGCGGCGTGCCCTGCTCTCCGCGATGCCAGCTGACGCGCGCAAACCGGTCGGCAATTTTCTGCGCAAACACGTTTGACGTCTCTTTCTGCTGTTCTGCCAGAATATTGACGGCAAAATGGCGGCACTGCGTAAAATGTTCAAAGTTAGCCGAACGTTTGTCGATGCTGACCAGCAGCAGCGCCGGGTCGAGTGATACCGATGAAAAAGAGTTTGCGGTGAAACCAATCGGCTCACCTTTAGCATCCCGGGTCGTGACCACGGTTACGCCCGTCATAAAGGCGCCAAAGGCGTCGCGCAACTCTCTGCGTTTATCTGCGTCCATAAGTTACTCCTGAATAGGCTCTTGTGACGTGACGGGGGCTGCAACCGGCTCAAGGAAAGAGAGCATCTCTTGCGTGACCCGTTCAGCATCGGTCAGATTCAACATGTGTCTGGCGTTATCGATAACCACCGCCTCACCGTAAGGTGCTGCGCCGGCCATCTGGCGTGTCATTTCCGGACTGGAGTTGGCATCCAGTTCGCCCGTCATGACCAGCACCGGACAGCGCATCTCTGCCCAGCGATCGGCATACAGCGAGTCGCCTTCAGCAAACGCCTGATAGGCGCGCGCATAGCCTGCCGGGCTGACCTGCTGCAGCCACTCGCCGACTCTGTGACGCAGCGGCTGCTCCTCCGGGGTGGCGCTGAACCAGCGCTCCAGTGGCGCATCCAGCTGGACATCACCGCTTGCCAGCTCGTGAGCGCGCTGCAGGACCGCAGCGCGGGCCGCAGCTGAGCGCCTGAAGACGCCGCTCATGACGATGGCGCGGCTGACAGAGTGCGGATAATCAATTGCCAGTCCGGCGGTGATCAGGGCACCCATTGAGTGCCCGGCAACCGCAAAACGCTGCTCTGGCTGAGTGGCGAGAAAGGCTGCCAGCCAGGAAACGTAGTCGGTCAGCGTCGCGTGATGCCCGAAGCCTGTGCTGTCGCCATGCCCGGGCATATCCACTGCGATAACCCGAAAATGGCGGCTCAGTACCGCTATCTGGGGAAACCAGGCTTCCGCATTCATGCCCACGCCGTGAATCAGCACCAGCGGAGTGCCGGCTCCCGCTTCGAGATAGCTGACCTGCGCTGACGCCTCAGACAGCGGCTGGATTTTTCTGATCATGGCCAAGCTCTTTAAGATCAAGATAACGGTTACCGATGCGATGATGCGGGCGGCCGCCCAGCGCAGCGCCCAGCGCAATCACGATCTCGTCGCTGAACGGAGCATCATTGATGGTGAACTGCATGGTCAGATAATGTTCGCGCGAGCCCTCATCTTCTGTTCCCATCATCGGGACGAGAATCGGGGTGTTGGCCGGGCCGCGCGTATTGTTGAATGCCAGATAGGTTTTGCCCTGCACCGCAGAACGGTAGTGATTACCAAAATGCAGCGTATGAATCAGCGCTGAGGCGTGCTCCAGCTCGCCGTTCAGTCCGGTAACGGCACATTTGCCATAGGCGACCACGCGATCGCCGCCCCCCGCTTCTTTAACGATTAATCCGGTCAGCAATTCGCCTAATACCGGCGCCATCTCACGGATTTCTGGTGCCAGATCTTCAACAAAGCCTCTGCCAGCCCACGGATTTTTGACCACGGCTGCAGCGGCAATCATCACCAGCGGCGTGCCCGCCGCTTTGCCGCCATCGGTATACACGGTTTCAGTGGTGACGACGGTTTTACGAATATCCGGATGCATGTAAACCCCTTTCAAGTTAACGGTTTGTTAATTGCTACTGGTGAAAGGGGTATAGCATCGCCGCTTTTGGGATGTCAAAACATGGTATACCATCATACAGTCATACCTTAACTGCCTGCTTTTTATGCGCCAGGATGCGCCAGACGCGGTCCTGGGCCATTTTTAGCGGGCTGCCAGTGCAGGTTTTAGCGGGTAGAAAATCAGCTATCGGAGTGTGACTGGCATCATAAAAGTGATGCAGGCCAGCGCAGCGGAAAAAAAATCATGTGATTGATAAATTTGCATTATTTTTAAAGCCCGCGCGGGAAAAGGGAATACTTCAGCGCTAAGTGATAAAAATGTGAGCAATAACAAATTCCGGGTATGGCGGCGTCAGACTAAATCACAGCGCCGCTGAGGGCTTTATGACCTCAGACTCTGTTGCAGCCACGTCCGCGACGTTGCGTTAACTGCCGGAACAGTGCTAATAGTAAAAAAGAGCGCGCGCAGGGGGCTTCGCGCAACGGTTCTTAACGCGGGACAATAGGGAAGATCATGATTGCGATTCACTCCTTAAGGATTGAAAACACGCCGGTGACACTGCGGGAACTGGCGCTGGTCAAAGTAAGACAGGCAATCATCTCAGGCTATTTTAAAGCAGGCGATCGTCTGGTTGAACGCTCATTGTGTGATGAGCTGGGCGTCAGTCGTACCGTGGTGCGGGAAGTGATCCGTTATCTTGAAGCGGAAGGACTGATCGAAAACCTGCCTAAAAAAGGGCCTATTGTGGCGCGGCTCACCTGGGAGATTGCGCAGCAGATCTACAGCATACGTCAGCTGCTTGAATCTGCAGCTGCAGAAGATTGCGCCCGCAAAGCCACAACGGAAGATAAGCAGAAGCTGCACACCCGGCTGATGCGAATTGCCAGAGCATCTGAACATCATGACGATATTGAACGGGTTGAAGCGTCTCAGGCGTTTTATGAAACGCTGTTTTCGATTGCGGAGCATCATATCGCCTGGGAAATCGTGCAGCGGCTCAACAGCCGTATCAGCCGGCTGCGCGCCATGACGCTGCGCAGCCCTGAACGCCAGGTTGCCGGATTTGAACGTATGTCGCGTATCTGTGCAGCAGTTGAAGCCAGCGATCCGCAGCAGGCCAGAGAAGCGGTGATACAGCATCTGACGGAAGCTGCGCAGCTGGCAAAAACGATTCTGACAACGGAGGAGTAACCATGACCGCTTACTGGATAGCACACGTGACGGTGCATGATGCTGAGCGCTATCAGCGTTACCGGGATCTTGCACCGGCGGCCTTTAATAAATATCAGGCAACATTTCTCGCGCGGAGCGAGCAGGCGCTGACGCTGGAAGGCGAGAGCTATGGCCGGCATGTGTTAATCGCGTTTCCCGATTATCAGACGGCCGTGGCGTGTTACCACTCACCCGAATATCAGCAGGCGCGTGCCGCGCGTGCTGATATTGCTGACGCAACGATTGTCATTACCGAAGGATTAGCCTGAACCGGCCCGGCTGCATAAATTACTTATCTGTTCAGCAAAATTAACTCATCGAACAAAATTCGTACGTTCGCTGAAACGTTGCTATTATAGTGACGCTAAACAGCAATGCGTTGCTGACGAGAAAGTTTACCGGTTATCGTTCGCCTGCCCGCCTCGCGGGCTTTTTTTTGTCTGAAATTCAGACTTTGCCGGTCAGACGCGGGCGTTCCGGGCGAAATCCCAGTCCGATAAGACGCCCAAACAGGTGACGCAGGAACGGGTAGCGGCTGATGAACTGCGGCACTTTTGACGGCGCGCTGCGCGTGCGTTTTTTACTGCTCATCTTTATCTGCAGAAACTGCGTGGCAACCGTCGGAAACTGACGCCGCCGCTGGACTTTCTGTAGCGTTTTCAGGCTCACCCTGCCCCTGAGCAGTGAAGGCGTGAGCAGATTAGCGGTGGCCACCGCATCCTGGATAGCCAGATTCACCCCTACGCCACCGATGGGCGACATCGCATGCGCCGCATCTCCGATGCACAGCACCTCTGGACGGCACCAGCTGTCGAGCCGATCGATCCGGATCGACAGCAGGCGGAACATTTCCCAGTGCGTCAGCACCTGAAGCCGCGCTTCGCTAAAGGGGGCCACCTCAGCAAGCCGCGTAATAAACGCAGCGACATCGCCCGCTTTGAGCCGTTCAAACTCACCTTTTTCGATGGTATAGCCGCACTGCCAGTAGTCACCGCGATCGATCACAATAAAATTCTGCTTCGGTCCTTTATGGCCCATGCCGAGCGCCGGATCGTCGGGATGCTTAGGAAGTGAAAACCACAGCACGTCACGCGGTGCGCCAAAACTCTGGCTGGTCAATCCGGCTTTGGCGCGTACCTGTGAATGACGGCCATCTGCCCCGATCACAAGCGGTGCGTGAATAGTCTCTCCCTGTAACGTCGTCAGGCCGGTAACCCGGTCGCCCTCTCTGATAAAGTCAGCAAAGCCGGTCTCCTGCAGCAGCGTAAAATTGTCATACGCGCGGGCTTTGCGCGCCAGAAAATCAAGAAAATCCCACTGCGGCATAAAGGCGATAAAACGGCAGCGCACCGGCAGGCGGGAAAAGTCCGCCATGGTGATCTCTTCCCCACCCACTTCCGCCTGCAGCTTTTCAGCCCGCTGATGCGGCAGCGTTAACAGCTCATCCAGCAGACCAAGCTGGTGCATCACTTCCAGCGTTGAAGGATGAATAGTGTCACCGCGAAAATCACGCAAAAAGTCAGCATGTTTTTCAATCACAATCACATTTACGCCGGCACGCGCCAGCAGGTATCCCAGCATCAATCCGGCCGGACCGCCGCCTGCAATACAGCAGTCAGTATGGAGAGTTTTACCGTTGTGCATTCTGTCAGTTCCGCATCAATTTACTGATAATAATTATCATTTATATAGCATGTTAGAGCGGTAAGGCGAGAATCCGATGCGCTTATATGCCCGTTTAGCAATCGCAGCGCTGCAATATTCTGTAAACATTAAAATAACCTGTTTTAAATAGTTTCCTTGCGGACCCGGCAGCTTATTCCAGGCTTATGAGATAATTTTTTACGCGAGATAAGCAGCCATGAAAGAGCAGAATCGGGATGTCGGCATTAAACCTTATGGCGGCTCAGCCGGCGGCTGGGGTGCACTGAAAGCGGTAGCAGATGCCATTCGCCGTCAGATGGCGGTGAAACAGGATGTGATTGCGTTATTTAAGGTCAATCAGCCGGAGGGATTTGACTGTCCGGGCTGCGCCTGGCCCGATCCGCGTCACGCCTCGTCGTTTGAGTTTTGTGAAAATGGTGCCAAAGCTGTCTCCTGGGAAGCGACCAGCAAACGCACCACGCCCGCCTTTTTCGCCGCGCACACCGTCAGCGAACTCTGGCAGCGCAGCGCGTTTGAACTGGAAGGTGAAGGCCGGCTCACGCATCCGATGAAATATGATGCCGTCAGCGATACTTATCAGCCCATTGAGTGGGAAACCGCGCTGCAGGAGATTGGCGCGCTGCTGCGCGGTTATGACGATCCCGATAGCGTGGAATTTTATACTTCCGGACGCGCTTCCAATGAAGCGGCCTTTCTCTGGCAGCTGTTTGCCCGCGAATATGGCACCAACAATTTTCCCGACTGCTCCAATATGTGCCATGAGCCCACCAGCGTAGGCCTGCCTGAATCCATCGGCGTCGGCAAAGGCACGGTAGAGCTGGAGGATTTCGATCACGCCGATCTGGTGATCTGTATTGGTCACAACCCTGGCACCAACCATCCGCGTATGCTGGGGACGCTGCGGGAGGTCTCTAAGCGTGGTGCAAAAATTGTGGCCATTAACCCGCTGCGCGAGCGCGGGCTGGAGCGTTTTACCTCTCCGCAAAGCCCGATTGAAATGCTCTCGATGGGGTCCACGCAGCTGGCCTCAACCTACTATAAAGTGCGCGTTGGCGGCGATGCGGCCATGCTCAAAGGGGTGATGAAAACGCTGCTGGCTATGCATGATAACGCGCTTGAAGCCGGCGAGCCGCCGGTTCTGGATGAGACGTTTATCCGTGAACATACTGAAGGCTTCGCGGCGCTGAAAGCGGATCTGGATGACACCAGCTGGGATCATATTCTGAAAGTCTCCGGCATGGATATCGCCGAAATCCAGAATATTGCCCACCTCTACGCCGCCGCGGAAAACACCATTATCTGCTACGGAATGGGCATCACCCAGCATCAGTACGGCACGCAAAATGTGCAGCAGATTGCGAACCTGCTACTGCTGCGCGGCAATATTGGCCGGCGCGGCGCAGGCATCTGCCCGCTGCGCGGACACTCCAACGTACAGGGCGATCGCACCGTGGGCATTACAGAGATCCCCTCGCAGACGCTGCTGGACAGCCTGCAGAAGGTCTTTGGCTTCACGCCCCCGCAGCAGCACGGGCACGGCGCGGTGGCGGCGATTCAGGCGATTCGTGACGGACGCTCAAAGGCGCTGCTTTGCCTGGGCGGCAACCTTGCTGAAGCGATCTCCGATCCGCAAATCACCTTTGAAGCGATGCGCAAGCTCGATCTGGTGGTGCATATGGCGACGAAGCTCAACCGCTCTCATCTGTTGATGGCTAAACATAGTTACCTGCTGCCTGTGCTGGGCCGCACGGAGCGGGATCGCCAGGCGTCGGGCGACCAGAGCGTCACCGTGGAAGATTCGATGTCGATGGTGCACGCCTCGC
Source organism: Pantoea sp. ICBG 1758 (assembly GCF_002928325.1). NCBI lineage: Bacteria > Pseudomonadati > Pseudomonadota > Gammaproteobacteria > Enterobacterales > Erwiniaceae > Pantoea > Pantoea sp. ICBG 1758. The sequence goes on along the minus strand of NZ_POWL01000004.1, from coordinate 393,602 downwards.
GCGGCACGCTGGAGCCTGCCTCGCCGCATCTAAAATCGGAACCGGCGCTGGTAGCAGGGCTGGCAAAAGCGACGCTGCCGGCTTCCCGCGTAAACTGGGATAAAATGGTCAGCGACTACAGTAACATTCGTGATGCGATTGAAGCCGTCTTCCCCGCTTTTGAGAACTTTAACCAGCGCGTAATGCAGCCTGGCGGTTTCCGCCTGTACAACGCGGCTTCTGAACGTGTCTGGCTGACGCCGTCGAAGCGCGCGCAGTTTAAAGTGATGCAGGGCATCAATGAGGATCCGCGCTCGCTACAGTGTCACGATCTGGTGCTGACCACGCTGCGCAGTCACGATCAATACAACACGACGCTTTACGGGCTGAACGATCGTTATCGCGGCATTACCGGCCGGCGCGACGTACTCTTTATTTCTGCCGATGAAGCGGAGAGCCGGCAGCTGCGCTCCGGCGATACGGTCAATATGACCGCGCTCGATCCGCAGGGCAACCGCACGCAGCGCCGTATGGAGAACCTGACCCTCGTGATTTATGACATGGCGCCCGGTTCGGTAGCCGCTTACTATCCGGAAGCGAATATCATGGTGCCGCTCGACAGCCACGATACGCAAAGCGGTATTCCCGCGTATAAAAGTATTCCGGTGGTGATTGAGCCTTCCGATGCCACGCAGGCTGACAGCAGCGGCGTGCTGCGTTAAGTGCAGGGCTCCGGATACGCATTCATGCTGTCCGGAGCCGCGCTTTAGTGGCGAATCGCGCAGCCACATTGCGACATTTCGCCCGGGATATATTTTCCCTGATGGGAATGCCGCACTTCCAGTGCACCCTGCTGCCAGACGCTGCTGTCAGCACGCTGCTCCAGTAACCGGTTCAGCGTTTCTGCGATCTGTAACTCGCTGCGCGGTGCCCAGCGGGTAAGATGCCAGGTGGATGTTGCCGCTTCGGGCACGCTGCCATAGCCCGTTACCGCCACGTGCGCACCCTGACCAAAATCACGCACGGCCTGTAGCGCGCCAAACGCCAGCTCATCGCTGCTGCACACCAGCGCGTTAATACGTTCAGCGGCACGGGTTTTCTTCAGGTAGGTCATCATACTTTGATACGCCGCTTCGCGCTGCTCACTGCCGGCCGTCAGTAAAAGCTGTATCTCTTTCTCCTGCGTCTGCAAAGCGGCATTCACGCCTGCCAGCTGCTGGCTTATAGCCGGCGTGTCACCGGCGTGCATAAAGCCTGTCCGCTGATGCCCCTGCGAAAGCAGCAGCAGGGCGAGCGCTTCGCCGGCGCTGTAGCGATCGCTGGCCAGTGCATCAGCATGAAGCTGCGCGACCGCAGGCAGGATCTCTGCGGCCAGAGTCTGCTCATCGTCGCAGACAGATGAGAGATACAGCAGATGCGTAACCGGCAGCGCGGCGGCATTATGCAGCGCCTGCTGCAGCTCCTCGCGTGACTGCGCATGAATCAATAGGCTGACCATGCCGCGTTTGTTGAGCTGAGCGCTGAATGCGCTGAGCTGACGCGCGGTTGCCGCATTTTCAGGCGCGCGACAGATCAGCGCGACAAGTGAAGAGGAAGCTGACATCAAAGAGGCTCCTGCCAGTCCAGGCTGGCCTGATGAATAAAACGGTGAGTATTCCACGTTACCCGAATAATGCGCTATCGCCAACAACCGGCGGTACGCTCTGATTAAGACCGGTGCACCGGACGGCTTTCAGCCGCGCCTTAACGATCACTTCGAGCCGGCAACTGTTACACTGTTGCCACTTATCTTCTGTTTGCGGAACCCTTATGCACGTGATTATCGATCCGGCCGATCGGCCTTTTATCCACCGACTGCTGGGCAGTGAACCTGACACCATCGACGCCAGCTCTGCTGAAGCGCAGCGCCTGCAGCAGGCTCTGGTTGTCGCTCGTCAGCAGAAAAACCACGAAGCCGATCTCGACTGGAAACGTAACGCGCTCTATCTGGTGCTGTTTCTGTTTTTATATGGCGTACTCGGCGCGTCGTTAACCCTGGATCTCACCGGTCTGGCACAGGATTCGCTGCATAAAAGTATCGCTTATGCTCTGGCGGCAGTACCGGTGCTGATCGCTTTCTCAGGCCTGTTTATCTCACTGCTGTTTCTGTTTGTGACACGCGGCAGCGCGCGTCGTCTGCGCAGCTGGGACCAGGGCATCTGGGTACTTGAGAAATACACAGGGTGCAACCTCAGTATGCAGATCAACGAAATGGGCGCGCGCACGACCAATTATTCACAGTCCGCTATCAGCGTAGCGCTGGCGCTGTTTATCTGTGTCACCTGGGTAGTGATGTATAACTTCTTTACCTTTACCACCAGCGGCGTTATTGGCAGCGTTATCTCTCTGTTTATCACCACCATGACTTACGTCATGCTCGATATTCAGCTGCTGAAGTCCGGTAAGTCGATTGCCATTGATGAACCTCAGTTCCCGGCGGACGACGAGAAAACGCCATAGTCCTTGCAGGCAAAGGCGCGAGCGGAACGCATCTGCCCGCGCCCGCCACGCCTCGTCAATCCTTAACTATACTCAGCATGGGATTTTTACGATGTTGTGTAAGGAGAGACAATGAAGATTTGGCCTCTGGTTGCTGTCACCGCGCTTTCACTGACGCTGGTGGCCTGCAAATCGCCTACCCCGCCCAAAGGTGTTAAGCCGGTTACCGGTTTTGATGCACAGCGCTATCTGGGCAAGTGGTATGAAATTGCGCGTCTCGATCATCGCTTTGAGCGTGGTAAAGATCACGTGACCGCCACGTATAAAAAGCGCAGCAATGGCGGACTGGTTGTTATCAATCGCGGTTACGATCCGGAGAAGAAATCCTGGAGTGAAAGCGAGGGTAAAGCCTATTTCACCGGACGCTCTGACGTTGCGGCGCTGAAGGTTTCGTTCTTCGGGCCTTTTTACGGCGGCTACAACGTTATCGCGCTGGATGAAGATTATCAGTATGCGCTGGTCAGCGGCCCGAATCGCAGCTACTTGTGGATACTGTCGCGCCAGCCGCAGATCCCGGAGCAGGTTAAACGTGACTACGTTAATCTTGCCAGGGAGCTGGGCTTTGCCACCGATAAACTCATCTGGGTCGATCAATCCTGACAAACACGTTTCACCGCGGGGTGGTTTGCGGTTACCGTATGTTTACGGTAACCTTGGCGCCCCTTTTTGCCCTGTGAGACGCAACCTGATATGCATTCAAATGACCCTCTGCACGGCGTAACGCTGGAAATGATAGTGACTGCGCTGGCAGAACATTACGGCTGGGCAGAACTGGCAAAAAAGATCAATATTAACTGCTTTAAAAGCGATCCCAGTATAAAGTCGAGCCTTAAATTTTTGCGACGTACACCCTGGGCGCGTACAGAAGTTGAAGCGCTCTATCGGGAGATGTTAACTGAACAGCCTGAGAAAGATCTTGCTGACGCCGGATTTAATCCGTGGACGCAGGGAAATAAAGAGGAGCACTGAGCGTTCTCAGGCAGGGCTAAATAGCGCCCTGCCCAATAAGTATTACTGCGTATTTTTATTCGCTTCTTTCTCTTTTTTATTCGCCATGTGATGACCTACTGCACATCCTGCTGCCGCACCGGCTACACCGTGATGCTTAAGATGCCCTGCCACACCGCCTACCGCAGCCCCTTTCAGACAGCCTTTAGCCTGAACCTGAGCAGTCGCTGATAACAGCACGCCGGCAGTTAATAAAGCAAACGCTATTTTACGCATATTCTTATCCCCGAAAATAAATGCAGATTGCATTCATGCTGAATATAGTAATGAAATTCCGGAATATCGAATGAATTACCTGAGTTGCGCCGCAATAATGTGTAACCAGAAATAAGTTACTAAAGGTTAAAATTCGCGTTGAAGCGTGTCATTGCTATGCGTTCTGCAGTCAGGGAATAAAATAGAATAAAAATGAGGCGAACAGATAGACTGGCCCGGCACAGTGCTAAGTGCGCCTTATCTGGCAAAGGGGATGGATTATGCTTGCGGGTTTATCCACATTCCGCGTGAAAAGAGCAGGCGCAAACCTGTGGATAACCTTCTGCAGGCCGCATGGCAGATACGCCGCCATTGATTGGTTATTTTTTAACCATAAGAACAGCAAAGCCGCCCGAAGGCGGCCTTAACGCTTATTCACGCCAGATTATTTATAGAGCTCAGCGGTCATATGCACACGGTTGTTTGTATTGGCTTCAGTAATTTTGTACTGCGCGCCCTGCTCCTGCGCCTGAGCGGCAATTTTCGCTTCTGCACCATCCAGCGTACCGGAGGTCACAGAGATGCTCTGTGCAAAGCTTGCGCCGGATACCAGGGTCAGAGCGGTTAAAGCAGCAATTGAGAGAGCTTTCATGGTTTTCATAATTTTTTCCTTAATATCTGTTTTAAAGGCCGCACGCCTTTGATGAGAAATATAGTAACACTGTAAACTATATACATTTTGATAATTAATGCTTTTACTGTGATCTTGCTAACTAAATTCACAAGCAAGTCAAGCAGTTTATTTCACTTAAGAAAGCAGCTGGAGAATCACTCCGGAAACGCTATCAGCGCTGCCTCTGTTGCGATGAAGAGAGAATAAAGGTGTTGAGGAGAGTTTAAAAGCTAAGCATTTTGCCGTTTATGTTCATATTTTTTGAATAAAAACAGGCGTAAAAAAACCGCCATCAGGCGGTTTTTCTCAGCAGGCGGAGAGGGGTACGGCTGTTATTCCTGGATCAGAGAAGCAGGTAGCGCTCAGACTTTGTTTTTATAGTTGAAGCTGATTTGCGAACCCTGTTCGCGGGGCAGTCGCCGCGCCTGGAGATAGACAGACTTCCAGTAAGGATTGTTGAGGGATGAACGCATCACACCCTGACTCACCGACGCATGCAGGAACTGGCGGTCAGTATCATAGAAGCCGACATGCAGCTCATGCCTGATGCGGAAAAAGACCAGATCGCCCGGCTGCAGATGGGCCTGATCGACCGGCTTGCCCATGGCGATGAGTTCACGTGTCGTCACGCGCTCCATCGGAATATTAAAGCGATCTTTCAGCGTGCGCCAGACAAAGCCTGAACAGTCCACGCCGGAGAGCTGCGTGCCGCCCCACTGATATTTTGTGCCCTGCCAGGAGTGCATCTGATCGTGCAGTGCAGCAATAACCGGGATTAAATCGGGCTGTTTATCACCAGAGAGATTCATTTCAGCGCTGTCAGGCGGAGGCGCTTCATGATGCTTTTTCGCGCATCCAGCCAGCGTAAAGAGCAGCAGACTGGTAAAAAGAGTACGGCTTGCGGTGATAGTCATGGGTTGTCGTTTCGCCCGGCTTATTGGTGAAAGATTTATACCGTAAAAAAGCAGCACAGTTAAACCCGCAGCGGGAAAATCCTCACTCTCTCCCTGTTATTTACCTTAATTTACATAAAGGTAACATCATGTTTATACGTATAAAAACAGGATAAACAGTAATTTTGACAGGTGCCGTGGGTCGCGCGTGCTGAACGAGCTAATTTTAGCGGGTGTTTGAGAAAAGAGGAGGAGGGAAAAGAAAAATTTCAGCCGTCTTGTGAAGTGATAAAGAGGATGTCCCGGTTAACTCTGACAGCCAGCCGGGACTCAATCGCTACTCTTCTGCAGCGGCGACGGCCAGCGACTCAATTTGCTGCCAGAAATTCTCAGGCAGAGACTGAACCAGCGGAACCGGATCGCTGACAGCATGTTCGATGACGGCCAAAAGTTGCTGTGTGTCACTGTTGTTGTTTTTCAGAAGTGTTGTCATAACGCAATAACCTGGTGAAATGTATCAGCGGGTTATTGTAAGGATCTGGTACTAAAAATAAATAAACGAACCGCACTAATCTGCCGCTGGCTTAAGGCATTTGTGCGTTTTGCACGTAACTTCACAGGCTGAAAACAGACCAGGCACGTCAGTTTTACAAAATAAAAACAGTGCGGTAAAAAATAGCGTTTATGCGCAACGTCTGCCGCTCGCCAGAGGCGGCGGCAGAACCTGAGTGCATCAGCGCGGGATGATATTTTCCGCTTTGAGGCGATCGAACAGCTGGATAAAAGAGTCAACGGACGAACGATAGCCGGTAAAACCTGCTTTGCGGCTTTTGCTCATATCTGTAAACACTTCCATCGGGCGACCGAGATCGGCATCGGTATGCCACCATGACGCCAGCTTACTGATATCCGCCTCACGTAACTGATAGCGTGCAGCGATCTCCTGCCAGATTTCAGCCGCCTCCTGCATTCTCTCTTCCAGCGGCAGCGTCTGAGCCGGCAAGTCTGCAGCTTCGATACCAAAATAGGCTGCCAGCTGCGGCCACATCCAGTTCCAGCGGAAAACGTCGCCGTTTACTGCGTTAAAGTCCTGATTCGCTGCGCCTTCTGCTGTAGCCGCCCAGACCAGCTGCTCAGCCAGCAAACCAGCATCCGTCACATCGACCAAACCATTCCACTGCTCAGGCGAGCCGGGGAAGATAAACGGCCAGCCTTTCTCACGGCACAGGGTGGCATAGACGGCCAGCGTCTGGCCCATATTCATCGCATTACCCAGTGCAAAGCCGACGATGGTGTGCGGACGGTGCACGCTCCAGCGATAATCATATTTTTCGGCCCCGGCAAACAGCTCATCCTCCTGAGCATAATAGAAGTTATCTACCGGCTGGCGGCCCTGCTCTTCGCGGAACGGCGTAACCGGTACGGCTCCTTTACCATAGGCTTCAAAAGGCCCCAGATAGTGCTTAAGGCCGGTTACCAGCGCCACGTGAGCACCCTGCAGCCGTTCGCCCAGCGCCTCAATGACGTTACGCACCATGCCGCCATTAACGCGAATGTTCTCTTTCTCATTTTCCTGACGTGCCCAGACGCTGAAAAACAGCGCATCGGGTTTTTCCTGCGCCAGCGCATCGCGTACCGCGTCGCTGTCGGTAAGGTCAGCAGTCAGGCTACGGCAGCCATCCGGTACTGCACCACGTCCGCGCGATAAGCCGGTAACGTCCCAGCCCTCTTTCTGCAGCTGTTCTGCCAGCGCACGTCCGATAACGCCACTGATCCCTACAATGAGTGCCTGTTTTTTCATCATTATCCTCCCGTCGGTTTATTAATATTTAGCCTAATAGAGAAATCAGTTCTTATCTCTGGTAAAAATTCACTTCATTTCTGAATTGAGTTCATGAATAGATGCACGATCATCGCCTGAAAGATATTGTTCCTTTTGTTGCCAGCGTGGAATGCGGCAGCTTTGCTGCGGCGGCGCAGCGGCTGCATCTGACCGGTTCAGCGATCAGTAAAAGTGTTACCCGGCTGGAAACGCGTCTCGGCTCACGCCTGCTGGAGCGCACCACGCGCAGTCTGAAGCTGACCGATGCCGGCAGCGCCTACTATCAGACCTGCCTGCGCGTCATGGAGGAGCTGGCCGAAGCGGAATCGGTACTGGCCGCGCAGCGAACGATCCCGTCAGGGCGCCTGCGACTGGCCCTGCCCAGCACCTACGGCCGGCTGGCGGTGATGCCGCTGCTGATCGCTTTTTGCCAGCAGCACGCGGAAGTGGAGCTAAGCCTGACGTTTTCCGATCGCTTTATCGATCTGTTTGAGGAGGGAATCGATCTGGCCGTGCGCATCGGCGGCTCGCCGGATCTGCCCGCGTCACTGGGCTGCCGTCATCTCGGGCGTGAACGTATGGTATTTTGCGCAGCGCCGGACTATCTGGCACATCACGGCTATCCCGCAACGGAAAATGAGCTGCTGCTGCATCCGGCGGTAATGTATGAACGGGTTGATGGCACCACCAAGCCCTGGCTGCTGACTACCGCAGAGGGGCACGCTTACTGGCGTAATGTCCCGCATCGTATGGCGCTGGGCGATGTGGATGCACAGGTGCAGGCAGTCTGTGCCGGATTAGGCGTGGCGCAGATGCCCTCCTGGCTCATCGCCGGGCCGCTGCAGCGTGGCGAGCTCGAAATTATTCTCCCACAGCAGCAGCCAGACGGCTTTGCGCTGTCGCTGATCTGGCCGCGCCGCAAGCAGCTGTTACCGAAAGTTGATGCGCTGCTGACGGCGCTTGAACAGTTGCCTATCCGTTAGCCGCTCAGGGACGTTCTGTGGTCACAAATTTGATATCAGTTGGCGTGGCAATTTCTGCCGCCTTCCCTTTCGCCTCCAGCTCGCCGCTCTCTTCGTCGAAAGAAAACAGCGAAATGGCGTTAGTGAAGACATTGGTCACGTACAGATAGCGGCCGGTGGCGTCAAAAGATAACGCCCGCGGCTCAATGCCGCCTGCCGGGTAGCGTACGGGCGCCTCCGGTTTGCCGTCACGCCCAATCCGGAATACCAGCAGATGGTTATGCGAACCGCGGTTGGACACAATCAGAAATTTGCCCTGCGGGCTGAGCATGATTGCGCCGCCGCTTCTCTGATCCGCCGTAGCGTTATCGGGCGCTATGTCCGTACTCGCAATGCGTTCCGGTTTTTCTCCCGTAAACCGCCAGGTTTCGACCACCGCCGCCATTTCTGCAATGACCCAGGCGTAGTGACCATCGGCTGAAAATACCATATGACGCGGCCCGGCACCGGGTGAAAAGGTCATGTCGCGTGCCGGATCCGGCTGCAGCGGCGTGGCTGAATGCGCGTCGTAGCGATAAGCATAAAGCTTGTCACCCCCCAGGTCAGCGGCATAAAGCGTCTTTCCATCCGGCGTAAACGTGACTGAATGAGCATGTCCGCTCTCCTGACGCTCGTCCACGACGCCGCTGCCTTCAGCAAACGGAAAGTGCTGCACCGGCGCACCCAGCGATCCATCCTGGTTCACCGGCAGTACGGCAATGCCTGCACCGCCTTTATTACCGGAATAGTTGGCGACCAGCAGATAGCGGCCATCGGGGCTGAGCGTGGCGTGTGTTGGCTCATCGCCGTGGCTGGTTATCGTGTTGATCACTTTTACGGTGCCATCAGCCGCAACCGACAGTGCGGTTACGCTGCCTGCCTTCTCTTCGTTGGTGGTATAGAGAAAACGCCCGTCGGCAGATTTCACCAGCCATGACGGACTCTTCATCTTCACCACATCCAGCGGAGTAAGCGTGCCGTCACGGTTCAGCTTCAGCCGGTAGAGCCCCTCGCTTGGCTGCGCCGGTTTTTCAGCCGCCGGAGCATCAGGCACGCTGGTCCAGGTGCCCACCAGGGCGATTTGATCTTCGCTATTTTGTGCCATTACATTTCCCCCAAAAGTAAAAAGAGCCAGTGACAGTGCTACGGAAAGCGGCGTCAATGCGCCAGACGCAGCGGGTTTGAAAGGTATAGACATCGTTATGTTTATCCTGCAGACCAGAGGTGTGATACAGCGTAGTCAGGAAACGGACAATCTGGCAACGATTCTGCAAGCCGTCTATAGGAGTTAGTCAACAATCTGATTCTGCGATTAACACTGCCTGCCAGAGATGATTTAATAGCTTTTTTACTGCCCGGGACGGATCTATGTTGCCGTTTTCAAATGGATTTTTGCTTAGCCTCTCCTTATGTCTCGATATTGGTCTTGCCAATATCGCCATGCTGACCCTGGCGATGCAGCGTGGTTTTCTGCAGGGTTTCTGGCTGGGTGTCGGCACCTGCATTGGCGATTTGATCTATGCCCTGCTGGCGCTGGCGGGTATGGCTATGGTGCTGCAATTTGCGCCTGTGCGCTGGGCATTATGGATTGGCGGTGGCCTGCTACTGATCGGGTTTGCCGGGCGTATGCTTTACGCCGCACTGATAAAGTCTGTTGCCATGCCGGCAGCTGAAACCGCGCCCCGACAGCCGCTGTCACGGGAATTCCGGCGCGGAGTGGTGCTGGCAATGTCATCGCCTACCGCCATTCTCTGGTTTGCCAGCGTGGGTGGCGCGCTGATTGCGCGTATGGGTAACCAGGGAGCAGGCGCCACGGCAGAATTCCTGAGCGGCTTCTTTATTGCAGGTTTGCTCTGGAGCGGCGTGATTTGCCTGACCGGCGCGCTGGGCGGCAAAATGCTGGGTGGGAAGCTGCTGAGGCTCTCTTATCTCGCCTCAGCGCTGATTTTCAGCTATTTCGCGGTGTATGTGATCTACTCCGGGTATCAGGAGTTTGTCGTATCCTGAAGCGTGCTCTGCCGCTATCTGTGCGGCAGAGCAGCGCCTGTTAGCCAGCAAAATATTTATCTACCAGCGCATAGAGGATTGCGGCCGTTTCTGCATCCATTACGCCCGCATAATCCTGCTGACGAAAATGCAGCTGAAACGCCCTGACCAGCACACGATAGCCGTGAGCGGATGCAGCCTCCTGCGTGTTATAGCCATATGTTTTAAATTTGCTGATAATTTCATTTTTATCCGGCAATCCGGCAGCAAAACGCTCCCTATACATCTGTTTCGTACTTTCATCATACCAGGCACCCACGCCCGCTTCATATAATCGCTGCCACGGAAAGCTTGCGCCCGGATCGCTTTTGCGACCCGGAGCAATATCGCTGTGCCCTACTACCTGCGTAGGTGTAATATCGGGATAACGCTGCAGAATATTATATGCCAGAGAAATTATCGCCTCGATTTGACTGTCGGGATAAGGAGGAAAAATAAATCCTTCACTGCTACTTTTAGCCTCATTAACAATTTCTATGCCGATGGATGAGTCATTAATATTTGTTCGTCCGGCCCATGTGCTGACGCCGGCATGCCATGCGCGCTCGTGCTCATCCACCAGGTTAAATATACGTTCATCGGTAAATCCGGCGTCGATATACGTTTTGTCTGTAAAATCCGGGACCAGATAGTGGGCGCTGACGGAAGCGCCCGTTAGCGCATTCACTGAACCGTTAAAATTTAATGCAGTGTAATGCATAATAAGAAAGCGTACGCGGCGGTTAAAGCCTTTTACAGAACGATAGCTGTTATAATCAATTTTAATCATGATATTCTCCTTTTCGTGTAAGAGAAATCATTTTTATAGCACCTATATTAAACAAAAATAAAACGAAGGTTTGCGATGACAAATTTATACAATTTTAATTACGGAGTTTTTTAAGCGCTATTTCACGCCTTTACGCTATATTTTCTTGTTATATTTTTATTAATAAAAAATAGCCTGATGAATCGGATATTTACTGATGCAATATGCTGGCATACCAGCGTTCCGGTTACGTTAAAAAACGGATGCAATAATTTGCATCCGCTAACGGTAGTTACACGCCGGCAATCTGCCTGAGCTCGGTTTCAGCGCCTGGCGCCACTGCCAGCACCTGAGCGCCTTTCAGCAGGCGATCGCCTTCGGTATTAAACGGGTGATACCAGCCCCCCGCCTCTTTCACCAGACAATATCCCGCCAGACAATCCCAGGCGTGCATATAGGGTTCAAAATAGCCTACCACCCGTCCTGCAGCGACCCAGGCCAGCATCAGAGCGCCTGAGCCAATACGGATAAAGTTGCCGCCCGCCGCCAGCAGCGACGCGAGCAGCCTGCCCACCTCTTCCGGGCTGACGTGGCTGTTTGCACCAAAACCTGTCACGTGATTCTGCAAAGTGCGTGCGGGATCAACCTGCAGTGTTGTGCCATTCAGCGTGGCGCCAGCGCCGAGGGAGGCGGCATAACACTCTTCATAAACCGGCGCATAAATAATGCCAACCACCGGTATCCCCTCGTGCAGTACGGCCACCGACACGCACCAGTTAGGCATACCGTTCAGAAACGGGCTGGTGCCATCGATAGGGTCAACCACCCAGGTATAACCTGACGAACCAGGCTGCAGGCCATACTCCTCTCCCAGAAAACCATCCTGCGGAAACCGGAGGCGGATCTGCTCTGCTATCAGCTGCTCAACTTCGCGATCGGCGCGTGAGACCACATCCTGCAGATCGTATTTCGTTTCCACCACCAGCGAATCGCGCTGCCGGAACCAGGCCAGAGCCTTTTCACCCCCCGCCCGCGCAACCTGCTCAGCCAGCTCCCGTCGCGCTTGTAGCGCACTGCTTACTGTCTCACTCATGACGCTTCCTCTTGTCAGCCGGCAATCAGAGCCAGCCCCTGTGGTTTGAAATCGACGCCGACCCGTGCCGCCAGCGGCAGCTGCTGCTCCATCTGTGCATCGACGATAAACAAGGCGCCCAGCTCAGTGGTCACTTCATATTCGATATGGTCGCCCAACCAGGTGCAGTGCGTGATCTCCCCCGTCAGCGCCCCGGCGCGGTGAGTGCTGAGCGTAATAAACTGCGGGCGCACGGAGAGACGGGCGGTGCCGGCGAGGACGCCGTTGTCCGGCACGCGATAGCGCTGATTTCCCAGCCGAATCAGCGCCTCACTCTCTGCGACCTCTTCAACTTCACACGGCAGGATATTCGCCTCTCCCATAAAATCGGCAATAAACTCGGAGGCCGGACTACGATAGAGCGTTTCCGGCGCGCCCTGCTGAGCGATATCTCCCTCTTTCATGACAATAATTTTGTCGGATACCGCCAGCGCCTCTTCCTGATCGTGCGTGACATACACTGCCGTAAAGCCAAGCCGCTGCTGCAAATCACGGATATCGGTCCGCACCCGGCGACGCAGCCGTTCATCCAGGTTAGAAAGCGGCTCATCCAGCAACAGCACCTGCGGCTCCAGCACCAGCGCGCGCGCCACCGCAATGCGCTGCTGCTGGCCACCTGACAATTCTGAAGGCAGACGCTGTCCCTGACTCTCCAGTCCTACCAGTTTCAGGCCTTCACGCGCGCGATCCTGCGCCTCACGCTTCGTCATCCCGGACGACTGTAGCCCGTACATGATATTTTCCAGCGCGCTCATATGGGGGAACAGCGCGTAGCTTTGAAAAACCATCGCCACATCGCGTTCGTTAGCGGGCAGATGGGTGACGTCTTTCCCGCCAATCAGTATCCGTCCGGAGGTAGGATGTTCCAGCCCAGCGAGCAGGCGCAGCGTCGTGGTTTTACCGCAGCCGGAAGGACCCAGCAGCGTCACCAGCGTACCCGGCTCCACGGTGAGCGAGAGATCCGGCAGCGCGTTAAACCCGGCAAAACGCTTAGTGACGTGTTCAAATACAACGGAACCTGCTTTGATGGCACTCATACAGCACTCTCCTGGGTTAAGGATGGAGCAACGGGCGGAGCGGCGACATCTACCGGGCGCGCCACGCGGCGCAGCCGGCGCTCACCCACCAGCCACTGGAACAGGCCAATAATCAGCAGCATGACAAAAATCAGTACGGTGGAGTACGCGATAGCCACACCATATTCTCCGTTCTCCACCAGGCCAACGATGTAGGACGTCGCCATGTTGTACTGCGCGCTGACAAGGAAAATCACGGCGCTGATAGAGGTAATCGCGCGCACAAAGGCGTAGACCAGCGCGGCGCTGATGGCCGGTTTCAGCAGAGGCAGTACCACTTTGCGCAGCGTGCGGAAACTGCTGGCACCCAGCGTCAGCGACGCTTCATCCAGACTTTTATCGAGCTGGCTCATGGCGGCAATGCCGCCGCGCACGCCCACCGGCATATTACGGAAGACAAAACAGGCGATCAGGATCATCGCCGTCCCGGTGATCTCCAGCGGCGGCAGGTTATAAGCCATAACATAGCTCACGCCGATAACCGTACCGGGAATGGCAAAGCTCAGCATCAGCAGAAACTCAAACGTCTGCCGCCCGGCAAACTTCTGGCGCACAATCAGCCAGGCGGTCAGCAGCCCGACAATTGCGGTGAGCGGCGCGGCGATCAGCGCTATCTCCAGCGTGGTCCAGAAGGAGTTCCATGCCACCCCGCTCCACAGCAGGTGTCCGTCGCTGATGCTCACGCGGAAAGCGCGCACGTAGTGCTCAATCGTCAGCGCACTGTTCAGGCCCCACGACTGCACAAAACCTCCGACCAGAATCATGCCGTAGACCACCAGGGTAAAGAGGCCCCACGGGATCACCAGCCCATAGACGCCGCCGCGCAGCAGCCGCGGCAGCTGGCTGTGCTGGCCACCATCCCCTTTACCGGTTACGGTGGCAAAGTTTTTGCCCCCCAGCCACAGGCGCTGCAGCACAAAGGCCGCCAGCGTGAAGCAGAGCAGGATCATCGCCAGCACCGCCGCGCGGCTCGGATCGTTCTGGGCGCCTACCACCGAGAAGAAAATTTCTGTCGAGAGCACGCCGTGGCTGCCACCCAGCACCATCGGGTTGCCGAAATCGGCCATGCTTTCGATGAAGCTGATCAGAAAGGCGTTTGCCAGGCCCGGCGCCATCAGCGGCAGCGAAACGCGGCTGAAGGTGCGCCAGCGATCGGCACGCAGCGTCTGCGACGCCTCTTCCAGCGAGGGGCTGACGCCCTCGGCTACGCCAATCAGCACCAGAAAAGCGATGGGTGTAAAAGAGAGCACCTGCGCGATCCAGATCCCGGTCAGGCCATAGAGCCAGCGACCGGGCTCTATGCCAAACAGCGCGGCCAGATGTTCTGTCACCACTCCCGAACGGCCAAACAGCAGGATCAGCGCCAGTCCGATAACAAACGGTGGCGTGATAATGGGCAGAATGGTCAGCATGCGCAGCGCTTTTTTACAGGGCAGCGGCGTGCGCGTGGCGGCGAGCGCGAAAGCGAGCCCCAGCAGCGTGGAGCCGGTCGCCGTCATCAGCGCCAGCCAGAGCGTGCGCCAGGCTGTCCCGCAGCTGCCGCCCGCCAGACAGGAGAGGCTCCAGATTGAGGGATCCTGCAGGTTAGCTAACAGGCCATCGGGTTGAAAGCTGCCGTCAACGTCCTGTACGGAGACCACAAACATACTCAGCACCGGGTAGAGCACAAATACGCTGACCAGCGCGGTGATCAGCACCAGCGCTGCCACCACAAAGGCATCTCCTCTCAGCACGCCGCGCTCGGCCAGCGCAAAGGCAAAAAGCAGCAGAAAGGTGGTCAGCAGTAAAATTGCGCCAGCTCCCATTGCAGGCTGCCCCTGTTCCAGCGTGCCAAACTGATTCTCCAGCCACAGCCAGCTCCAGCCGCTGTAGCCAATGGCATGGCCCTCAATCACCAGAAACAGAATCCCCAGCGCGCTGAATAACAGCAGCAGCGCGCTGCGCTGTCTGCCCGGCAGCAGGCCACTGACACCGCATAACAGCCAGAGCGTCAGCGCGCCCCACAGCCACGGATGTGCCGCGAGCTGCCACAGCGCCGGCGCGCTGGCCTCATCACGCCAGAGCGACAGGATCCAGCCGGTATCAAAAAAACCCGCTTCCAGGCTGTACCAGGGCAGCAGCGCCAGCGCTACGGCCCCCGATAGCAGAGCGCCTGTCAGACGGCGATTATGTGCATTCATATAACACCTCGAACGGGAGGGAGCGGGCTGGCGCGATCTGCACCAGCCCGGAATATCTGTCTGCATAGATGGGCTTACTGCGCGCCAGAGCCGATCTCTTTATCCCAGCGGCCGAGCAGCGCTTTACGTTTGGCCGTATCGCCATAGGTTTTAAAGTCGTAATCGATCAGTTTGATGTTCTCAAAACGCGGCGCATATTCTGAGATTTCCGCAGTGCGGTTAGAGGGCAGCTGGAATGACTTCGCCTCTTTCATATGCGACTGCGCTTCTGCGCTGAGCGCCCAGTCATACCAGACTTTGGCATTGGCCAGATTGCGTGCGCCTTTCACAATTGACATCGAGCCGATTTCGTAGCCGGTGCCTTCACACGGCGCAACGGTTTTTATCGGGAATCCATCAACCTGCATGGCGACGGCATCGTGCATAAACACAATACCGACCGTCGCTTCACCGCGCGCTGCGGCTTTCACCGGTGCCGAACCCGATTTGGTATATTGTGAGATATTGGCATTGAGTTTTTTCAGATAATCAAAAGCCTTGTCCTCACCCATAATCTGCACCAGCGTGGCCAGCGTGTTGTATGCCGTGCCGGATGAATTCGGATTAGCGATCTGAATTTCGCCTTTAAAGGCCGGGTCAAGCAGGTCCGCCCAGCAGGTGGGTTCTTTCAGTTTTTTCTCTGCCAGCAGTTTCGTGTTGTATCCCCAGCCCAGCGCCCCCGCATAGATCCCCACGGTGCGATAACCGGCATTTTCCGCCTGTTTCTGTGCCCACGGCTGCTGCTGATCGAGCAGCGGTGATTTGTAGACCTGCGTCAGTCCTTCCGCCGCCGCCTGCATATGCGGATCGCCGGTGCCGGCCCACCAGATATCGGTACGCGGATTACGCGCTTCACTGCGCAGACGAGCGTAGGCTTCACCGGCTGACAGCCGCACCATGCTCACTTTGATGTCAGGATGGCTCTGGCTGAAAATACGCGTCATCTGTTCGCACACCACGACATCCGCTGAACAGATCATATTAAGATTGCCTGCAGCTGAGGCGGTTATCGGCAGGCCAGCCGCTGAGAGGGTGAGAGCAACGGCAAGGGATAGGGTTCGCATAGTAGTCTCCTGTCGGGCAGAGGGTGCGCATTAATTGTTATTTGCACGTGTGTGCAAATTAGTAACGGACAGAAAATAGGCTGTCAAACGCTGTACTCTGCAATTGACTGCCTGTGTCACAAAAATGCAACATTTAAGCCGAAGGATAATTTGCACAGCTTTGCAATTTGCGGCAGACTCAGTTAAGCGACAGGAGTTGAGGATGTAACCATGCATAACGATAAAGCGGGCGTCAGCGCGCAGGATGTGGCAGCGCGGGCCGGAGTCTCCCGGTCAGCCGTTTCACGTGCTTTTACGCCGGGTGCCAGCGTCTCTGCCGCTACGCGGGCCAGAGTAATGAAAGCCGCAGAAGAGCTAGGGTATCACGTAAATCATCTGGCACGCGGCCTGGTGCGTAACCGCAGCGGCATTGTCTGTCTGATTGTCTCAGAGATCGCCACGCCCTACCGCGCGACGCTGGTGCGCTGGCTGACACAATTTTTGCAGGAGGCGGGCAAAGTGGCGATGGTGATCAATACCGATCGCTCTGACAGCAGCGTGTCGGCCGCGCTGCTGCAGGCGATCAATTTCCGCGCCGACGCCTCGATTATCCTGTCAGGCATGCCGGACCGTGCCATCACCGCCCAGTGCTACCGGCACGGACAGCGCATCATTCTGATTAACCGCGATGAAACGCTGCCAGGCTCGCTCAGCATTCATCTGGACGCGCAAAGCGCTGCTGAAACCGCTGTTATGGCCTTTCAGCGCGCAGGCTGCCGCCATCTTGCCTTTGCTAACTCGCTGGCCGGCACGCCCAGCCTGCAGAAGCGTGAAGCGGCGTTTCTGGCCGTTGCGCAAGACGCTGGCCTGCACGTTACCGTTGAGAGATTTGGTACAACCTCATATGAAAGCGGACAGATTCTGGCACACCGTCTGCTGACGCGCGCGCAGCGGCCTGATGCGATATTTTGCGTGACAGACCTTATCGCCTGCGGCGTGATGGATGAAGCGCGTCACCGCTTCCGGCTACGGGTGCCAGACGATCTCTGCCTGTTCGGCTATGACAACATTGCGCAGGCGGGCTGGGCGTCCTATAACCTGACAACCTTTGCACAGCCAGTAGAGCAGTTTGCACGTGACGCCGTGGCCTGGCTTAGCGCCACGGAATCGGGCGAGCATGACGCCTCCGGTACGGATGGAGAGCCGCCCGCGTCGCGTCTTTATCAGGCAGAGGTGATCTGGCGCGGCTCGGTGCGCGGCGGATGACGCCGCGTCAGCCAGGCTGACTACTCATGCAGCGCCAGCCCTTTGATCGCTTTGTCGACCGCTTTTTTCGGACCAAAAAGCGCCAGGCCAACCAGATTCATCTCCTGCGCGTTTTCTGCCAGAAACACCTCGCGGTTAGCCGCGTCGTTGCCGGTAGAAAACATCGCTTCTACATAGGGTATCAGCGTCAGTTCACGCTCCAGCCCCTGGCGATGCGCGCGCTGCAGGCCAGCGAGATTGCCGGAAAATACCCGCATCGGCTGTCCGGCGATCCGGCCATAGTGACGTCCCTGCGCATCGATGTAGGGTTCCCCCAGCATCTCCGGTGCCCCGGCGGCAAGGCCGGTAGCGATAAACGCCACCACGTTCAGACGCTGCCAGGTGGCTAAATCATCGCGTACGATCAGGGCAATTTTGGTATCAGACATAGAACACAGCTCTCTTTCAGACGGAAAAGGCTATCATTCCTGATGCGGCGGTATGCCGTATAGAAGATTTGTGCACGCGCGCTGATACGTTGCCGGCGTCATATGCCAGGCGCGCCGGAACCAGCGGCCGAGATGACTCTGATCGGCAAACCCGGTGCGGGCAGCGACTTCAACCGGTGCCACGCCCTGCGCCAGCAGCGCGCGCGCCGCGCGCAGCCGCAGGCGCACCAGATAAGCGTGCGGCGACTGACCAAATGCCTGCCGAAACTGACGCGTCAGGCGAAAACGATCGAGCCCGGCAAGACGCGAGAGTTCGTCGAGTCCGATATCCTGTGCCATAAAGTCATGCAGATAATCACGCAGCAGCAGCATCTGACGCTGTGCCACCGTATCAGGTCGCTCCGGACGCCGCTCAAGATGCCGCGACAGAAGCGTTATCAACTGCTCCAGCGTCTGATCGCGCGCCAGACGCCCTTCGCGCTGGTGAATGGCATACCACGCCTCTTCCGTGGCGCGGGCAAGCTGCACGTCATCCGTCAGCGTATGCCGGAATGCGCCGCCGATCCGGGCGATATCTCCCTGTCCGCGCTGCTGCATCATGTCAGCCACCCACGGCTGCGGCAGGTAAAGCATGACATAGGTAAAACCCGCAGCCTCCGGCGCGTGGCCATCATGCACTGCGCCCGGCTCAATAAGTATGACGCGGCCGGGCGTACTGGTATGCAAGGCACGGCGGCAGTTAAAGCGCTGCAGGCCCTGCCGGGTCACCCCGACCAGCAGCTCATCGTGATCGTGTGCGTCGTAAGCGTGACCGCTGAAGTGGGCGTTGATACTCTCAATGCCGGTCTCCTGGTCGCGTCGCAGCTCAACCCAATCTTTATTTTCTGACATAGTCTCGTCCCTTCCGGCAGCGGTGCAGATTATCTGGCTACAGCGTGCGGGTAAAATCAGGCGGCCGCAAGCGCAGTGAGCCACTCTATCAGCGCCCGGGCGTCGGGCTGCTGCAGCGTGCGCTGCGGCCAGGCGAGATAGTAGGGCTTACTGAGCGGCAGGCTGAAGCTATCTGCGATCGCCAGATCGCCCCGCGCCAGCTCAGCGGCAATAAGACGCCGCTGGCCCAGCAGCAGCCCGGCCCCCGCAACCGCAGCATCTATCGCCAGCGACGTGAGGTTAAAGGTGAAAGCGGGCTGCTGCGCGGGTTCGCCGTGGCCGCGCGCCTGCAGCCAGCTTTGCCAGTCCGGCAGAAAACGCCCCTCATTGCCCCAGTCGAGATGGATCAGCGGCGCCTGGTTAAATAGCCGATCGCGCGGGAAGCGCTGCAGCAGCGCCGGGCTGGCTACCGGCAGCACCTCGTCATGAAACAGCCGCTGTTTCTCCAGCTGCGGATAGCGATCGTCACCGAATACGATAGCGAAATCAGCCGGCGTGGCGCTGAAATCGACCTGTGCATGGGTGCCATGCAGGCAGAGGTCGCTCGCGGGACAGCACGCGCGCCAGTGGTTCAGCTGCGGCATCAGCCACTTTGACGCCAGCGCCGGCAGTGCGTACAGAGTCAGCGCAGGCCGGCTGGCCGCCTGGCGCAGACTGAGCTGTCCCATCCGCAGGATATCAAACGCTTCTGAAACATAGCGCAGATAGGCCCGGCCGCTCTCTGTCAGCATGACCCCGTTTTGCGTGCGCACAAACAGAGCGTGACCCAGCAGCGTCTCCAGCTGGCGGATCTGCTGGCTGATCGCCGCCGGCGTCAGCGCCAGGTGCGCGGCTGCTTTTGCAAGACTGCCCAGCTCTGCAGCAGCTTTGAACGCGAGAATAAGGCTGATTTTTGGCAGACGCGAAGCACTGACGGACATTAACGTTTCCTTAGCAGGGCAGTAATGATTTATCGCTACGCATTCCCGCCGCAGCATCGTAGAGTTTTATGACACTGTTGCTACCGGGAAACGCACTATGTCTGGATTAATACGTTTTGACCTGCATCCTCTGGCGGACGCTGACTGGCGCGCGCAGTGTCGCGCGCAGCTGGAACAACACGGCGCCCTGGTGCTGCGGCAATTTCTGCAGCCGGCAGCGCTGCAGGCTATCATTACAGAAGGGAACGCGCAGCGCCATCTTGCCTGGCATACGCGCAGCAACCATAACGTCTATCTGCTGAAAACAGACGAGACATTGAGCGCAGATCATCCCCGTAACCGCGATGTCATCAGCACCAAAGGCTGTATTACCGATGAGGCGATTGCTCACGACTCACCGCTGCGTCAGCTGTACAACGATACGCTGTTTAAACAGTTTCTCTGCGAGGTGCTGAACGAGAGCGCCCTCTATCCTTATGCCGATCCGCTCTCGTCAATCAACCTGCACTATGCCGCACAGGGGCAGGAGCTGGGCTGGCATTTCGACAACTCCTCCTTTGCCATTACTCTGCTGCTGCAGAAGCCGCAGGCGGGCGGCATATTTCAGTACGTACGCGATCTGCGCGATGCTGACGCGGGCGAGATGAACTACGATGGCGTCGCCGCTGTGCTCAATGAAGCCTGCACGCCGGATGCGCTGGCGATTGAGGCGGGCGATCTGGTGCTGTTTCGCGGACGCAATTCGCTCCATCGCGTGACGCCGACCGAAGGTGATATCACCCGCATGCTGGCGGTGCTCGCTTACAATACGCAGCCGGGAATTGCCTTGTCAGAGACCGCCCGCATGACGTTTTATGGCCGGCTGTGACAGCAGCGCCTGCCAGCCGCGCCGGAAAATTTGCTGCGTGCGGAATGCCGTCAGCTCGCGCCAGTCGCGGTCCTGTGGCCAGAATCCCTCAACCAGCTGCTGTTTGAGGGCCTGCCCGGCCGCACTCTGCACATCGCCCTCTAAGTGCAACCAGTGATCGTCCCGCACCCGCCGGTGCATCTCCTCACCCGCGTAAGTGCCACACTCCACCACCAGCGGCAGGATGGCACCGTGCGGCAGCTGATCCAGCAGAAACTGCGAAACGTAACCGGTGGCCGTTGCCGTGATGCCGGTGGCGCTCTCCTGCCCGCTGCCGGTATCGATCAGCGTCAGCCATTCACCATACAGCTCGCGTCCCCAGGCGTGCACAGGAACCCGCTTCTGCGCAATGCCCAGCAGCATCGGATGTCCCCATGCGCCTGCGCCGGTATGCAGATCGAAACTCAGGATCTGTTCTGCCCGCAGCAGATGGCCGGTTACGATCTTCTGCAGCGTCTGCTGCGACCAGGTGGCGTGCTCTCCGCCATAAAACAGACCATCAGCGTGCTGATACTGTCCGGCCTCCACCACCCGCTTGATCGCCGGCCAGCCGTCGCGCTGCAGCGCGGCAGCCAGCAGCCGATCCGCCTCTGCCCGCTCGCCGTGATAAAACGCGTGATAGCGTGCATAGTCAGCGTTATCCGGCAGCGGCGCGCTGAACGGAATAAAATTGCGGTTCAGGTCGATATTATCTTCATTGACGCGTCGCAGATGCGCCGCTCCCCACGGGTTCAGCAGATGAATCAGCATCACAGCACACTCTGCCGGTAAGCGGGCCGCATCGAGACTGTTCAGCCACTCTATCTGATTATCCGACCCGTAATATCCCTCCACGCCGTGCGTGCCGGAGATAATCAGCATGACGCGCGAGGCGTGCGGGTTGCCAATCACGGCAAGATCGGTAAACAGCGCTTCACCGGCCGGACCGCATAACGGATGCTGCCAGGTGTGCAGCGCCCCTTTTTTATGCTCAACGGCAGCCAGGAAGCGGGCCCGTTGCGTGCGGTAATCGGTCAGGTTACGCATAATTCTCCTGCTGGCAGATAACGGATTCACACATCCCGATCAGGGATAAACTTTATATTTGAAATACTTCTGCGCCAGGCGATCGTAGGTACCGTTGCGGTGCAGTTCTGCCAAGGCCGCATTAATCAGTTTAAGATTTGCGACATCATCTTTGCGCAGCCCGATTCCCACGCCGTTACCTAATACAGCTTTATCGGTCAGGGTCACTTTATTCACATATTTCTTTCCTTCTGCGGTATTCAGGAAGCCCTGATCGGCAGACACCGCATTTGCCAGCGTGCCATCAAGGCGTCCGGCAACGAGATCGGGATAAATCTCCATCTGGTTGGGATAGGAGACCACGCTGACGCCTTTGGGTGCCCAGTAAGTCTGCGCGTAGGTTTCCTGAATAGTCCCCTGCGCTACGCCGATGTTTTTACCGCGCAGCGTGGCGATATCATCAGTCAGGGCGCTGTCAGCCGGGGTGATGAGCGCGCTGGGGGTGACATAAAGCATATCGCTGAATGCAACCTGCTCGCGTCGTTTCTCCGTCATCGACATGGCTGACAAAATCGCGTCAAACTTCTTTGCCTGCAGCGCCGGAATAGAGCCATCAAAGCCAATCTGAACCCATTTGCAGCTCACTTTGGCCTGGGCACAAATGGCGTTGCCGAGATCGATGTCAAACCCCTGCAGGGAGCCATCGCTGGCTTTGGATTCAAAAGGGGGAAAGGTGGGATCGACGCCAAAACGCAGCGTCTGTTGCGCCGCGGCTGACTGAATAGCGCAGTACGAGAGCAGCAGAGCCAGTGAAATTCGCTTATACATAATTCTCTCCGGAAGGCTGAAAGCACAGAGAGCAGTCATATCATGACCCGCAGCATTCAGCCAGAGCGGCAGCCGCGATTTGCAGAGCAAATTCTTATAATAGTTAGGGGGTTAGCGAAAATTACGACGGCCATCAGATTAACTTAAGGCGGCGGGTGACGTTTTCCTGACTGAAACCCGGCACGAAGCGGCCGCTCCGTGCCGGGTGAATCACGTTATCAGAAACCGCTAAGCACCAGCTTGCCGCGCGCGCGTCCGCTCTCGATCAACGCATGCGCTTTGCGCAGGTTAGCCGCATTGATGCTGCCAAGATGCTCCCCGGCGGTGGTCTGCAGGGTGCCATCATCAATCAGCTGGCTGATACGCTGCAGAATCTCATGCTGGCGCTGCATATCCGGCGTTTCAAACAGCGAGCGCGTAAACATCAGCTCCCAGTGTAATGAGATCGCTTTACGCTTAAGCGGCATGGCATCCAGCGTCTCCGGATCGTCAATCAGCGCCAGCTTGCCCTGCGGCGCCAGCACCTCAATCAGCTGCGTATAGTAGCTGTCGGTATGGGTCAGCGACGCAACATATTTCACCGTGTCGATGCCGAGCGCACGCAGCTGCTCCGCCAGCGGCTGGTGATGATTGATAACGTGGTGCGCGCCCTGCTGCTGCACCCACTCTTCAGTCTCAGGACGGGATGCCGTACCGATAATTGTCAGCCCGGTGAGTTTGCGTGCCAGCTGGGTGAGAATAGAACCCACTCCCCCGCCCGCGCCCACAATCAGCAGCGCTGCGTTCTCATCCGCCTGCACCTCAAGACGGTCAAACAGCAGCTCCCATGCGGTGAGTGACGTCAGCGGCAGCGCAGCCGCATCGGCATCGCTCAGGGAGCGCGGTTTGTGGCCGGCGATGCGCTCATCCACCAGACCATACTCTGCATAGCTGCCGGCCCGGCTGATATCGCCGGCATAAAACACCTCATCGCCCGGGCGGAACAGCGTAACCGCTTCACCCACCGCCTCTACCACACCGACTGCATCCCAGCCCAGAATGCGCGGCTGCTCAGTGGCGGCGCCTTTACGTACTTTGGTGTCGACCGGATTCACCGCAATGGCATTGATTTTGACCAGCAGATCGCGGGCGCCGGGCTGAGGTTTGGCGACATCAGCGTCATACAGCGCATTTTCATCCGAAATGGGTAAGCCGTTCTGACTATAAACAATGGCTTTCATGCCTTATCTCCATGGTGATTGACAGATTTTCTGAATACCCATCAAGCATAGCGGGCAATGGCGCATGGAAAAATCGACGTTGCAGGGGAAGACTTTCACTCGTAGAGTGAAAATCCGGTTTGCCAGGTAAAAACGTCATGGTTCGTCTCGAAGATATTACGCTGTTTGTCCGCTCAGCTGCGCTGGGCAGCTTCTCCCGTGCCGCGCGCGAAGCAAACCTGCTGCCGGGTCAGGTCAGCGCGGCAATTCAGCGGCTGGAGCGCGATCTCGATCGCCGCCTGTTTGCGCGCTCAACGCGCAGTCTGCGGCTGACCGCCGAGGGTGAGCGCTATCTGCCTTTTGCACAGGAGATGCTGGCGCTGATGCAGGCAGGTGCAGAGAGTCTGCAGCGTCATGACGACGAACTGCGCGGTGAACTGAAAATTGCGATGCCATCCGATATCGGGCGGCATATCCTGCTGCCGTTACTGACCCGTTTCTGCCGTCAGCATACCGGATTGCAGCTGCGCCTTTCACTCTCCGATCAGGTCAGTAACGTCTTCCGCGATCCGGTAGATATCGCTATTCGCTACGGCAAATTAGAGGAGAGCAGCTACGTTGCGCTGCCGCTGGCTGAAAATAACCGGCGGGTACTGGTCGCATCACCCGATTATCTTATTGAACATGGCCGGCCTGCCGCGCTGACCGATCTCACCCGCCATCACTGTCTGCCGTTTATGATGGGAGGCCACGTATATGATAAATGGAGCTTTCCGCAGGCGGAGGGCGCGCAGCTTATCACGGTAAAAAGCCGCCTTATGTGTGATGACGCGGAAGTCGCACGCCGCTGGGCGCTGGCAGGAATGGGTATCGCCTATAAGTCCTGGCTGGATGTGGCTGAGGATGTACATCAGGGGAGGCTGGAGTTGATTCTGCCTGAGGTAAAAGGTGAGGCGACGCCACTGCATCTGATCTGTCCGCACCGCAGGCAATTCTCGCCAGCGATTCGCGCCCTGCACCATCACTTACGTGAGCATCTGCAAAACAGCGTGTCGCTGCCGGGCAAAGATTAATGAGTGAG
This sequence comes from Pantoea sp. ICBG 1758, assembly GCF_002928325.1. NCBI lineage: Bacteria > Pseudomonadati > Pseudomonadota > Gammaproteobacteria > Enterobacterales > Erwiniaceae > Pantoea > Pantoea sp. ICBG 1758. Next base: position 368,665 of record NZ_POWL01000004.1, on the reverse strand, counting down.
CCAGCGGTTAACCGCTACTCTCACGCTTATCAGCGCCAGCATCACGAATAATCCCGTTCGGATTCCTCTCTATTCTCTGCTGCCTTTACGCTATCAAACCAGAGCCGGTCAGCTTTTCCTGACGCGTAACCCTTGTCCGCCTCCGGTTTAAGATGGCCTGGCATGGTATTCTTATTCTGAATCAGTAATAGTAAGCCACAGCACATATTTGTCAGGCTAACTATTCAGGATAGATAATGTCTTATTCCAGACCCCGATCGCGCAACCTGCTCACACACCTCGTGCTGTTTATTGTGGTAATCAATGTCATTGATGTTATTCATGCGCTGCTGAGCTGATGTCAGACAGCCAGATGAATATCGCGGGAGGGAGCGGTGCTGCAGCACCGCACTTTCTCAGGAGTTATCGGGAGGCGTACTGCTTTCACTGAACTGCGGACGCTGGCGGGTCACTGAATAAACCACATGTTTCGGCTTAGCCGTATCCGTGGTGATATCAACGCCCGGAATGGTGACTTTGCCAAAACCAAACAGCGTCTGTACATAGCCGCCGATTTCATGCTTGCCTGCCGCCACGCGGATCTCTTTATTCTCACCTTTTTTCAGCATGCCCGCTTCCTGGCCGTCAACGGTAACATACACTGCCGATCCATCATCCGTGCGCGTAACCAGGTGTGAAACGTTGATTACCGTAGGTCCGCTGGCAAAGGGCGTGTCGGTGTTGCTGTTCTCAATCGGTGCGGCAGCACTCACCTCTGCCGGCGCGGTGCTGGCAATCTCATCAGCGTGATGACGGGCGCAGCCGGTAAGCAGTAAGGCAGCGGTTAAAGAAGCCAGTGTAAAACGTGAAAGCATTGTGACGATCATCCCTTAGCAAAATGAGAAGCGTTTAGTTTAGCGTGGCTTCTCATGTGATAACAGTCACAGGATTCCAGTATTTTCCGAAAAACCTGCCGCCGGCTAACTGCTGCTGGCCGCCAGAATCGCCAGGTCCGTATAGCCCCGCTCCGCCAGCTCGCTGGCCGCCTGTGCGGCGCGTATACCGCTGGCGCAAACCAGCACGATGCGCCGCCCATAGGGTGGCTGCCAGGCCGCCAGATCTGCCAGCAAAATACGCTCAGCCTGGCTTGCCACGCTGTGGGGCGCTTCATCCCGGCTGCGTAGCTCGACAATACAATCTGCCGGGGTAAGCAGCGAGCAGTCGATAAAGGGCACGCCCGGCACGACAGGCTCCTGCGCTTCATCAAAGCGAAACGCGCGAAAGTGCCAGTTCACAAAATCGCAGTTGACCAGTAATCCCAGCGGAGACGGCTGCAGATCAAGCAGCACCGTAAGCGCCATCTGCGCCTGTATGGCGCCAAGCGCGGCCACAGCCGGCCCCATCACCCCTGCCGTGTTGCAGCTGGCAGCCGTACGCGGCAGCCGGGGAAACAGCGCCCGGTAGCTGGGCGCACCTCCGCAAAATCCGCCCGCGTAGCCCTGCCGGCCCAGCACTGAAGCGCTGATAAACGGTGTACCGGTCGCATAGCAGGCGTCTGAAAGCTGCCAGGTCACGGCAAAATTGTCGGCCGCGTCGATGACCAGCGAACAGTCAGCCATAGCCTGCGCGATGTTGCTGGCCGTCAGGGCCTGTGCGCAGGTTTCGATATTGACCTCAGGATTGCGCTGCGTCAGCGCCTGACGCGCGCTGAGCACTTTTGACTGCCCGATATCCTGCTGCGTAAAGAGCGTCTGGCGATGCAGATTATGCAGCGCCACTTCATCGGCATCATAAATACGCAGCGTCCCCACGCCGGCCCCCACCAGCTGCGGCAGAAGCGTCGCGCTCAGACCGCCCGCGCCGGCTACCAGCACGCGCGCCTGCGCCAGCTTACGCTGCCCTGACGCACCGATTTCCGGCAGTACCATCTGCCGCTGATAGCGTTCCATCCTGTTCTCCTCAGCTTAGTGTGGCCAGACCGAATACCGGCGTTGATGCCATCGCCATATCGCGCTTTTCCATCAGCCCTGCCTCACAGGCGCTGCGCCCCGCAGCAATGGCCTGGCTGAACGCCGCTGCCATGCGGATGGGATCGCCCGCTTTCGCGACGGCGGTATTAAGCAGAATGCCGTCAAAGCCCAGCTCCATCGCCTGCGCCGCCTGGGAAGGAGCACCGATCCCGGCATCGATAATCAGCGGCGTATCCGGGAACCACGCCCGCATGGCGCGCAATCCGTCAATATTACGCAGGCCCTGCCCTGAGCCAATCGGTGCGCCCCAGGGCATCAGTAGCTCGCAGCCGGCAGCCAGCAGTTTCTCGCCAACAATCAGATCTTCCGTGGTATAGGGAAATACGCTAAATCCTTCAGCACACAGGATGCGTGCGGCTTCCACCAGCGCAAACGGATCGGGCTGCAGCGTATCGGCATGCCCAATCACCTCAAGTTTGATCCAGGCCGTATTGAACAGCTCGCGCGCCATATGCGCCGTGGTTACCGCCTCTTTCACCGTGTGGCAACCTGCGGTATTGGGCAGTACGCGAACGTTAAGGCTGGCCAGCAGGTCGCGAAACGCGGCACCCGCACTGCCCTCCCGCCGCAGGCTTACGGTAATAATTTCACTGCCCGCCGCCGCTATCGCCTGCTGCAGAATGGCCGGTGACGGATACCCTGCTGTACCCAGCAGAAAGCGCGATGTGCCCGTAAAGTCGTAAAACATGCGTTACCCTCCCTGCATCGGTGACAGGACTTCCAGCTGGCAGCCTGCCGCAAGCGGCTGACGGGAGTAAGCGCTTCTGGGCACGAAGTTGCCATTCAGCGCTGTCGCCACGCAGCTGGCATCGATTTGCTGCTCCTGCAGCAGTTCGCTGACTGTCTGCGCCTGGGTTTCAACGATCTGTCCGTTAAGCTGGATTTGCATAAGGGGTCTCCTGAATCAGTTTTTGCATCAGCTGCTCTGCCAGCATCGGCGCCAGCAGAAAGCCGTGGCGATACATGCCGTTAAGATAATAAATACCGTTTTCATAACGAATTTCGGGCAGGTTATCCGGCCAGGCGGGCCGCAGGCCGCTGGCGCTCTCGATAATGCGCGCTTCAGCCAGCGCCGGATGTATCGCCCAGGCGGCGCTCAGCAACTCCATCATGGCGCGGGCGCTGATGGCGCTGCCATCATCGCTCTCGACCATGGTGGCACCCAGCATAAAGCAGCCGTTACGCCGCGGAACCAGATAGCAGGGAAAACGCGGATGCAGCAGACGAAGCGGTCGCGAAAAGTGCAGATCCCGACTCTGTAAGATAATCATTTCACCGCGCACGGCCCGCAACGAGGGCAGCGCGTCGCGGGCATGAATGCCACGACAATCGATGATCTGGCCGGAAGGCGCGGAGTGATGGAACGTTGCACCGTGCGCCTCAAGCTTCTGGCGCAGCTCAGTGAGCGCCAGCCGGGGATCGAGATGTGCTTCGCCCGCAAACAGCAGCCCCCGTGCGAAGCGATCCTCCAGCGCCGGCTCTACCTCTGCCGGATTGACCCACTGATGCGCGTGAGTCAGGCGCGCAAAACGGTTCAGCTCCTGACTGTCGCGTGGCGGAGCCAGCACCAGCGTGCCCTGATGCTCAACGCAGCTTACGCGCTGCTGCCACCAGCGAGCGGCATGCTGACCCAGTGAAATAACCTCGGCGGGGGCGCTTTCTGCTTCACACCAGGGCGCCAGCATGCCACCGGCATACCAGGATGCGGGCGGACGCTGCGCGTCATCGATGACTTCAACTGATTCACCACGCTCCGCCAGCAGGGTGGCCACGCATAGTCCGCTGACGCCTGCGCCTAACACGCTCCAGCGGCTCATTGTCTGTGTTCCGGATAAAAAAGAAGGGTCACATCGGCCTCTCAGTGTTGACTGAGACCCGCGGATACAGGAAGGGAGATAAGGAGGTGCAGCCGTTTGCTGCAACATCCCGGACGGCACCGGTCTGGCGCCCTCAGTCTTCCTACGCCAGTATCAACTGGGTCAGGTTCAAAGGGTCGCTGAACCGCGCGGTTGCGCTATCAGCCTCTCAGTCTCTGTGGCGAGACTCCCCCGACATCTTTAGTTTTATTCAAGCCGCATCACGCCGTCAAGGAGTGCCTTTTAAGGCTCTCTTCAGGCGCTTAAATCTTGCACTGCAAAAAACGACTGTTTACGGTTTCTCAACACTTTTAAACAATAACTTAGAAGCCGTTTTGAACGCGGTTTTCTGGCTTATCGGCGTCTGAGACCAGAAATCAGATCACATTAAATTAATATATTTTCTACGGAAAACAGCGAATGTAATGCCACGTTTACGTCTGGGATTATGAAAGACTCAAAGCCTTAATTCGTCGTGGCGAGGGCTTTGGCTGCTTCCTGTGGGTCGGTAATGCTGCGGTAATAAACTTTGCCGAAGGTGCGATCGGGCACGCCACCCAGCTCGATCCCGGTCATTGTTTCATGCATGAATTTAGCCCATAAAAAACCCGCTCGGGACGGGTGTGTTTTTATCAGAACGTTTTTATCGGAATGTAATCTGAACAATATCGAATAATTTTTTCATCATCCGTGATTAAGGTCAGCGCCTCCATGTTCGCCTGAGCAACGATCAGCCGGTCAAACGGATCGCCGTGCATATCACGAGGCAAACGTTTAAGACTTACGGTGTGATGTGATGAAATGGGAAGTTCGTTATAACCGTTTGCGAGCAAGCCGCGCAAAATCTCCTCTGGATCAACCGTAAAATGAGGTTTACCTAACGCGAATTTTATGGCGATTTCATGAATAGATGCGGCGGAAAAATATAGCTCGTTTAAGGGATCAACAATCAGATCGAAACAGGCTTGCGGAAGACGCTTAGAGTCTGCGCAAGCCCAGATAAGATAGTGAGTATCAAGAAGATAGCGATTAAAGATGTTCCGCGTTCTTACAGGACTAGTCATTGCCACCTTCAAACATCGACTGGATTTCATCTGACATGAAATCGTTGAAATTATCAGGAATGGCATACTTTTTATGATCTAAAAAGCCAACACGGTTTAACAGAGGCGCTGATTTATAAGGAACGATCATGGCTATCGGATCGCCGTGGTTAGCAATGATGAAACTTTCACCGCTACTCGCTGAACTCAAAATCTGAGAGTAACGAGCTTTCGATTCGGCTACATTCAGGACTTTCATATTAACCTCATTAATTGCGGTCATGAGGTCATATTATCACCTACCTGATAAAAGTGGTCAAGTGGCCATATTTTGTATAAGCAACTGATATTAATAATCTTATTTGATAACCGATGTTTATTCTATGAAATAGACGAATATTCGGGATCGGAAAATTTGCATCGAACAAAGTTAAACAGGGATGAAAATCGTCATTGATATGGCCAACATGCTAATGGGTGCAAAACGTTCAGTCCTGGATGTTCTTGATCAGCTTTGAGCGCTCAGCAACGACTCAGATCGCGTGGTCCCGGCGTTGAGCTTAAATCAGATCATGGTTGCCTTTACCCGCGCACGCGAGAAGACCGGGCTCAAATGGAAAGTTTCAGCGCCAACTTTTCACAAGATTCGCTAGCGTGATTTCGGCCCGAAGATGACATGAAAAACCTGCATCGCAACGGAGTGGATCGCGCTCTCAGCCTATGTTATACACACTCATGTTAATGAAAATGATGAGATTTTACGGATAATTATCCGCCTACTCTACTTTGGCAAATGACGGAAGACTTATGGAACAGATTAGAATCGCCTTTATCAAGGCTGGCTGGCATAAAGATATTGTGAACAATGCGCTGGCAGGATTTGTCAGTGAATTCAATGAGCAGGGCGCAGACAGCGTGCTGAAAACCTATGATGTGCCCGGTGCTTTTGAGATGCCGCTGCTGGCAAAGCGCCTGGCCGAAACCGGTCGTTTTGATGCCATTGTCTGTGCCGCGCTGGTCGTGGATGGCGGGATTTACCGTCACGATTTTGTTGCGCAGGCAGTGGTTGACGGCCTGATGAGCGTGCAGCTCAGTACCAACGTACCGGTGTTTTCTGTTTCACTGACGCCACATAATTTTCAGCCGGTCAATGAACTGGAATCATTTTATACCGAGCATTTTATTAAGAAAGGAAAAGAAGCTGCACGAGCCGTGCTGGCTATCCATCAGCTTAATATTGATTAAGGCTGATAAAGCATTACGTTTGTTCCGCCTGTTTAATAATGGCGTGCAATGCAGAAATAAGCTTATTTACAGGACGCGCAATAATACCATTATGCGCGTCCTGTCATATTTACTGTTTAACGACTTGCTTCATGGCCAATCAATCCGCCAATAGCCGCCCCGCCCAGCGTACCGAACGTACTGCCGCCAGTCAGCACGGCACCGCCCAGCGCGCCAACGCCAGCACCAATTGCGGTATTTTTACCACGATGAGACATGCCGCTGCATGCGGTAACAGACAAAGCCAGCACCAGTACGGCGGCAATATTAAAGCTGCGTTTTAAAGTCATCAAAATCCTCATTACCATTTAATAATGGAATGCAATCAGGTTAATGTTGTTATTTATTTGATCGCCCTTTGCCAGCAGGCGGCATGGGTCTCAGGATGCGAATTTAAAGTGCTGCAGAAATTTAAGAAAGGTAAAAATTCTTATTTTAGTCTGGCCCTGTCCGGGTTCCGAATTAAGCGCTGATAAAACAGCCAATGGTGAAGAAATAATGGAGAATAGTTATGAATAAAGGGTAGCGCGCCGCAGCACGCTACCCTTTTTGGCTATTAACGCTGAGGATGATTCACTTCAAGCGGACGCAGATCGAACACCAGCACCTCGGCATCATTACCATTCGCAAAAGTCAGCGCCGTTTCATTACGCACCCGCGCGCCGTCGCCCGCGCTGAAGCGCACGCCGTTAACCTCAATACTGCCGCGCGCAACATGAATATAGGCGTAGCGATCGGCTGCCAGCGTCAGCGTCTGCTGCTCATTATCGTTGAACAGGCCGGCATAGATGCGCATATCCTGTCGCACCTGCAGCGAACCGGACTCGCCCTGCGGCGAGACAATCAGGCGCAGTTTGCCGCGCTTATCCTGTTCCGCCACGGAAACCTGCTGATAGCCTGGCGCGGTATTGCGCTCTGCCGGCACAATCCAGATCTGCAGAAAATGCACGTTGTCGCTTTTCGAGTGATTAAACTCGCTGTGCGTCACGCCGCTGCCAGCGCTCATCAGCTGCACATCACCCGGCACGATAACAGAACCGGTACCCATTGAGTCTTTGTGCTCCAGAGCACCTTCCAGCACATAGGAGATGATCTCCATATTATTGTGCGGATGGGCACCAAAGCCGCGACCGGGTGCAACCTGGTCGTCGTTAATCACCAGCAGATCAGAGAAGCCCACCTGCTGTGGATCGCGGTAGCCTGCAAAGGAAAAGGTGTGGCGTGAATACAGCCAGCCGTGATCGCCGGTGCCGCGCTGATTTGAAAGGCGTTGTTCAATCATGATCTGCTCCTGAATAAGTAAGGGAAACGATTTTGCTTCCTGATGTGATTCAGTATACGTAAACTGATTTGCTCAACAATGTGCTGACATGACAATCACTGTCACGAATTAGTGGACACTATGCAGATAGACGATCTTCGTATTTACGTTGCTGTTATCCATGCGGGCAACTTCAGTGCAGCCGCTGAACAGCTGATGCTTTCAAAGCAGTATGTCAGCCGCCGCATGGCGGCGCTGGAAGCGGCGCTGGGCACCCGCCTGCTCAACCGGAATACCCGCAAGCTTTCGGTGACAGAAAATGGTCTGCTGTTTGCGCATCACGCACAGCGCATACTGGATGATGTACAGGAAGCGGAACTGGCAGTATCAGGTCGTCATCAGGCTCTGCAGGGTAACTTCCGTCTGAGCGTGCCGATGTCGTTTGGCATTACGCATCTCTCCCCCTACATTGCTGAATTCCTCACGCTGCATCCCGGCCTGCAGTTTCAGGTTGAGCTGGCCGATCGCCATGTCGATATGGTGGGAGAGGGATTTGATATGGCTATTCGCATCGGCACCCTGCCCGACTCCAGCCTGATCGCACGCAGGCTGGGCGAATTCCGGCGGCTGATCTGCGGCAGCCCTGCCTATCTTCAGGGCGCCGGAGCGCCGGAGACGCCTGCGGAACTGTCGCTGCACCGCTGCCTGCGCTACGGCCGGGAAAGTCAGCAGGGCTGGGAGCTGTTCAGGGACGGGCAGCGCAGCGTCGTGGCAGTTCAGGGGCCGATGGTCAGTAATAATGGTGAAATGCTGCGCGATGCGGCGATTGCCGGGCTGGGGCTGATCCTGCTGCCGGAATTTATCGTGGCGCCGGCGCTGGCCAGCGGTGAATTAATACGCGTGCTGGATGCGTGGCAGCCCGCCTCGCTGCACCTTAATGCGCTCTACCCGCAGCATCGCCAGCGCAGCGAGATCCACCGGCAGTTTATTGCGTTTTTACAGCAAAAACTGGCGGCTCAGTGAGCCAGCGCCAGCAGCGCTGCACCCAGCATGCCACCCTGATGAGCATGGCGGCCGGGGATCACCAGCGGCTGCGGCGTACGGCGCAGCACCCGCTGCTGCACCGCCTCGTTAAGGGCAGCTATCAGCGGAACAACGGAGGCCAGCCCGCCGCCGACGGCGACGCAGCTCGCTCCGGTGATGTTAACGGTGTAGGCCAGCGGCTCACTCACCAGCTGGAGCCACGCCTCCAGCGTCTGCTGCGCCTGGTTTTCGTCTGCCTGCCAGCGTGAAACGATCGCTTTGCTGCTGAGCGTTTCATCATGCAGCACGCGGTGCAGGGTTTCCAGACCGCGCGCTCCGCCATAAGTATCAAGACAGCCGCTCTGACCACACGGGCACGGCTGACGCGGTATGGCAACCGTTTTGCCTGCGATATCAACTTCGCGTAGCGTGATCGGGCCATGTCCCCACTCACCGGTTAAGCCATTCTGACCGGTGATCAGCCGGCCATCTGCAACCAGTCCGCCGCCCACGCCTGAACCGAGGATAGCGCCCAGCACCACTTTATGCCCCTGTCCGGCCCCGGCCAGCGCCTCCGCAACGGCAAAACAGTCGGCATCGTTATGGACCGTGACCGGACGCTGCAGGTATGCGCCAAGCTCCTGCGCCATATGACGTCCGTGAAAGGCAGGTATGTTACTGGCAAACATCTCGCCGCTCAGTGGCGCGACAATTCCGGCGGTGGAAACCGCGACCGGGGAGTGCGCGCTGAAATGTGCCTGATGTCTGGCGATCGTATCGCTGACGGTAGCGCAAAACGCTTCCCAGGAGCGGGCGGGCATCGGCTGCTGATCGAGCAGCTGGATCTGCTCAGCCTGCGTCATCACGCCAAGTTTAATAAATGAACCGCCAAGATCGAGGCAGATTACCGGTAAGGCAGGAATAGTCATTGCAGAGTCCGCTGGGTCAGCAAAAAGTTGCTGGCAATGTAAATAAAATAACGCCGGCAGGAAACGGGCCGCACAGGTTTTTTCGCATCGGCGCAATAAACGGCTAAAAGGTATGCAGACGCCGCGCAGGATTACCGGCGCCAGCCTGGCGCATCATCATGCTCATTTCATTAATACCTGAAACTGCGGATTAAACTCATCAAACAGCGGCAGCGCTGCCGCACCCAGCGCGGCGGTATCACTGCCGCTCATTCCGGTCCGTATGCGCGTGGCGGTCAGGTAGCGCCCGCGCACAGACTGGTAAAGCGGCGGCAGGCGCGCAACGATTTTCTCCAGCAGGGCAGCGGGGATCATACCGCCAATAATCACGCTCTCCGCGTCAAAGATGCACTCCAGCATATTGATGGCCTGGCGCAGCGGCGTCAGCGCAGTGGCGATCCACGCGTCAAACAGCTCTGCCGGCACCGCCAGCAAATCGTCCGGCAGCGCGGTCATGGGATCAAGCCCGCAGAATTCATAGGCTGCCTGCAGCGAGACATAGCGTTCCAGGCACCCCTGATTGCCGCAGTAGCAGTCGCGCCCGCCGGGATCCACCACCATATGGCCAACTTCACCGGCGTTATGTGCATCACCGCTGCAGACGTGACCATCAACAATGATACCTGCACCCAGCCCGGTACCAATGTAGAGATAGATAAACGAATTAAGATGGCGCGCCACGCCGTGAAAGCGCTCGCCAATTGCCGCTACCGTGGCATCATTTTCCAGCGTCACCGGCAGCTGACTGAGTGCCGCCAGCTCTCCTGCAATATCGACATCTTCCCAGCCGTGCAGCGTGGTCGGCCCCAGTGAAGAGAGTCCCTCAACGCCAAAGGGCCCGGGCATCACAACGCCGATACCCAGCACTTTGCGCCAGCGCGCACCCAGCTGCGTCTTAATCTCATCCAGTACCGAGGCGATGCGCGCCAGGGTGGCAGCAGGCTCCGGTTTTTGCACCATAATGAGACGGCGAAAATGGATTTCGCCGGTTAAATCCACCAGCACCATCAGCAGCGTCTGGTGATCAAGATGAATACCGATTGAAAACGCACTGGCCGGATTCAGCGTGACGGGAATAGCGGGCTGTCCGCGTCCCTGACGTCGCGGTCCGTGGCTTATCAGCAGTTCAGCCTGTTCAAGTTCAGCGACAATATTGGATACCGTTTGCGCGGTCAGGGCCGTGAGCCGCGCCAGCTCAGCCCGTGTCAGTTCACCGTGCAGGCGAATGGCCTCAATGATCACGCGCCGGTTATGCGCCCGCGCGTGTTCAAGGTTAGTCCCTGATGTTCTCATCGTACTGTTTCCTTTTCACGCCTAGCCGCTCTGCCACCGCAACAATATCTATGATCGCTGGCACATTTTACAACCTGTTTACCTGACAGCGGCGGGAAAACGTGCAAAGTAGAAGCAGGACCCGCAGCAGATCGTTTCTGGCACATCGCTTGCTTACCTTTCTGTGGCATGGCAACTGACGCACACTTTTGCGCACGTTATTAAATCAATCAAATTGATTTAATTAATCTCTCACAGCTTTCAGGCGGACATATCATGAAAAAATCGGTTCACGGTTGTTTGGCACTGTTTCTGCTCGCCAGCGCTGCCAGCGCGACGGCGGCCACCTCACTCAATGCGCTGTTTATGACTCAGGCAGCCTATAGTGAGAGCGATATTCGCGCCATGACGCAGGCGTTTGAAAAAGCGAATCCGGACGTAAAGGTCAACCTTGAGTTTGTGCCGTATGAAGCGCTGCACGACAAGATTGTCGCGGCACGGGGTGCGGGCGGAAATGGCTACGACGTGGTGCTGTTTGATGCGATCTGGCCGGCGGAATTCACAAAATTTAACCTGCTGCAGGATGTCAGCAGCCGTATCAGTGCCGAAGATAAGGCGCAGATTTTCCCCGGCGCGCTTAAAACCGTGGTGTTCAACGGTAAAACGCTCGGTATGCCGTGGATTCTGGACACCAAATATCTGTATTACAACAAAGCGATGCTGGAGAAAGCGGGTATCCGCGACCTGCCGCAAACCTGGCAGCAGGTAATGGATGACGCGCGCATTATTAAAGAGAAAAAGATCGTGAATTATCCGCTGGTGTGGAGCTGGTCTCAGGCGGAAGCGCTGGTATGCGACTACACCACGCTGGTCTCCGGCTTTGGCGGGCAGTTCTATCAGAATGGCAAGCTTAGCTTCTCCAGCCCCGCTTCACTGCAGGCGGTAAAACTGATGAAAAGCTCGCTTGATGACGGACTGACTAACCCCGCCTCACGTGAGTATCTGGAAGAAGATGTGCGCAAAGCGTTCTCCAATGGCGACGCCGCGTTCGCGCTGAACTGGACCTATATGTACAACATGGCCAACGATGCAAAACAGAGCAAAGTTGCGGGTCAGGTTGGCATTATGCCTGCACCCGGCGATGCGCCAGGCAAAGCGGGCGCGGTCAACGGCTCAATGGGGCTCGGTATCGCCAGCGGCAGCACCCATGCCGATCAGGCGTGGCAGTATATCCGATACATGACCTCTCAGCCGGTGCAGAACAACTATGCCCGTCTGAGCCTGCCTATCTGGAAAAGCTCTTATCAGGATGCGGCGGTGATGAAAGATCAGGAGAGCCTGATTAAGGCAGCGGACACGTCGCTGAGCGTAATGCTGTCACGTCCTGAAACCGCAGACTATTCGCGTCTCTCCAGCACGCTGCAGCAGCAGCTGCAGCAGGTGCTGACCGGCGGCGCGACCCCGGAAGCCGCCATGCAGGCGGTCGATAAAAGTGCCGCGCGGCTGCGCTAAGGAGCGGGCATGCTGAGTTTACGTCAACGTGAGCGACGGCAGGCATGGGTGCTACTGGCCCCCATGCTGCTGGTCATGCTGCTGCTTACCGCCTGGCCGCTGATGCGGACCATCTGGCTGAGTTTTACCGACGCAGCCCTGATAGGCAGCGGCGATGCGCCCGGCTGGATCGGCGTGGAGAACTACCTGTACGCCTTAAGCGATCCCGACTTCCGGCTTTCGCTGTGGCGCACGCTCTATTTTACGCTGGTGTCGGTTGCTTTCGAGGGCGTCATTGGCGTGCTGGTGGCGCTGCTGCTTAATCAGCGGTTTACCGGCCGCAACGTGCTGCGCGTGCTGGTGATCCTGCCGTGGGCGCTGCCGACAATCGTTAACGCGATGATGTGGCGGCTTAATTTTAATCCGGACTACGGCAGCGTCAACGCGCTGCTGACACAGCTCGGTATCCTGGATGGCTATCGCAGCTGGCTGGGTTCACCCGACTCAGCGCTTAACGCCGTGATGTTTGCTGATGTGTGGAAGAACTATCCGCTGGTTACGCTGCTGGTGCTGGCTGCGCTGCAGTCGATTCCGGACGATCTTTTTGAGGCGGCGCGCCTGGACGGTGCCTCAGCCTGGCGACGGTTTCGCGCCATTACCTTTCCGGCCATCGTCGGAGCGCTAAGCGTGGCGCTGGTACTGCGCACCATTGATGCGTTCAAAATATTCGACATCATCTATGTCATGACCCGGGGCGGGCCGGTAGATAGCACCAAAACGCTCAGTTTCTACGTCTATCAGGAGTCCTTCAGCTATCTGCGCGCCGGCAGCGGAGCGGCCTATGCCATCCTGATGACGCTGCTGTGTGCCGTACTGATTGCGCTCTATATGCTGATGCTGTGGCGGCAGCGTCGCCGGGGGAGTGCCCATGAAGCGTAAGATGATATCTGTGGCTAAATATGTGGCGGCAGCCGCCGTGGCGCTGTCGGTTCTGGCCCCGATGGGCTGGCTGTTTCTGATGAGCGTCAGCGCCACCAGCGACCTGACGCGCGTGCCGCTGGAGTGGATACCGCGCCAGTGGGATTTCAGCCGCTACGGCCGGCTTTTGTCGCTGGCGCCGGGTGAACCGGGAACCCTGTTTCTGCATGCGCTGGGTAATAGTCTGCTGGTGGCGACGGGAGGAACGCTGGTCTGTCTGCTGCTGGCGATCCCGGCCGCTTTCAGCTTTTCGCGCTATCCCGGACGCGACGGCTGGCTGTTTGCGTCACTGGCCATCTATATGGTGCCGCCGGTGGCCTTTGTACTGCCGCTCTACTTTCTGCTGCAGCAGCTGGATCTGCTGAACACCCGCCCGGGGCTGATTATCGTTTACTGTTCGCTGATCCTGCCGTTTCTGACCTGGATGCTCAAAAACCAGTTTGACACTCTGCCGCGTGATATTGAACAGGCTGCGCGGCTTGATGGCCTGCGGGTGTGGCAGGTGCTGCTGCGCATCACGCTGCCGCTGGCAAAACCGGTTCTGGGCGCCGCAGCGCTGTTTGGCTGGCTGCTGGCGTGGGATGAATTTTTCTATGCCCTGCTGTTCACCAGCAATATTACGGCGCAAACGCTGCCGGTGACCATTGCCGGCTTTACTGCCGGACGCGCAACTGATGACGGCCTGATTGCTGCGGTTGGCATTCTGGCTTCGGTTCCCCCTCTGTTAATTGCTGTCTGGCTGCAGAAAACGCTGGTGAGCGGTCTGGCCAGCGGCGGGAGTAAAGGATGACAATTGACTGTAACGCAACGCTCTACGTCGCTGGCAACGTTAACGCCGATTTGATCTTGGGTACGCTGGATAGCTGGCCACAGCGCGGCACTGAAGTCATGCTCCCTCAGAGTGAACTGCGTCCGGGCGGCTCGGCGGGTAACTGTGCGCTGGCACTGGAAGCGATGCAGGTTCGCCATCGCGCTGTCGCTAATCAGGGGAATGATGGCCTCAGCGCCTGGCTGGCGGGCTACTTCCCAAACAGTGCGGCGCACTGGAGACGCTACGCCTGCGAAACGTCTGTCACCGTTGGCATTACGCACAGCGATCACGAGCGCTCGTTTCTGAGCAATTTTGGTCACGTGGCGCAACTCAGCGTGGATGACGTACTGGATCAAATTCCGCTGCGTGCTGCACCGGGAGATATTGTTCTGCTGTGCGGCACCTTTCTCTGCCTGGCACTCAGTTCGCACTATGCCGCACTGCTGGAAGAACTGCAGCGGCGCGGCTTTATAACCGCCGTTGACACCGGCTGGCCTCCGCAGGGCTGGAATACGGCGGTGCGGCAGCAGGTTGCACAGTGGCTGCCGTACTGCGACTGGCTGTTACTGAATGAAGCAGAGACGCTGGGCCTCGGTGCGGCGGCAACGCTGCCGGAGAGCGCACGGCAGCTGGCGGGAACCCTGAGCGGACGTGGCGGCTGCGTGGTGAAGCGCGGTAGTGCCGGTGCCGCCTGCTGGCAGGGTGCGCATTGGCTGGAACAGCCTGCCACTCCCGTCACCGTCGTGGATACCATAGGAGCCGGTGACAGTTTCAACGCCGGCTTTCTCACCGCGCTGTTACATCAGCAGCCGCTGAGCCGCGCGCTGCAGTGGGGCATTGCCGTGGCATCACAGGCGATCAGCACGCAGCCACGCCGCTATCCCGGCTGGCAACAGCTGCCATTTTCTGCAGAGGAGAGGTAATTTATGGCCAGTATTGAGCTCGTCAGCGTCGCCAGACGCTACGGCAAACAGACGGTATTGCATCCGCTCAGTCTCAGCATTCCCGATGGCAGTTTTACCGTACTGGTTGGCCCGTCCGGCTGCGGTAAGTCCACGCTGCTGAGGCTGCTGGCCGGGCTGGATAGTTTGTCAGAGGGAACCATTCTGATGAACGATATACCGATTGGCGATCGCGATCCGGCCGACCGCGACATGGCGATGGTGTTCCAGAGCTACGCGCTCTATCCGCACCTTACCGTGGCTGAAAACCTCGCCTTTCATATGCAGGTTAAAAAGGTGGGCCGCGCGGAGCAGCAGAGTAAGATTGCGCGCGTTGCCGCTATTCTGGGTATCGATAAATTGCTGCAGCGCTACCCGCGCGCCCTCTCCGGCGGCCAGCGTCAGCGCGTGGCGATGGGCCGGGCGATGGTGCGAAATCCTCAGGTTTTCCTGTTTGATGAACCGCTCTCTAATCTTGATGCTCAGCTGCGCATGGAGCTGCGGGCGGAAATCAAAGCACTGCACCAGCGTTTTAAAACCACCATGATTTATGTCACACACGATCAGGTTGAGGCGATGACGCTGGCCGATCAGATTGTAGTAATGCGCGAAGGTCAGATCGTTCAGCAGGGCGCCCCGCTCAGCATTTACGATCGTCCTGCGGATCTGTTTGTCGCCCGCTTTATCGGCTCGCCTCCGATGAATCTGCTGCCGGCGCACCTGGTAACGCGTGATGGCGTGCCGGGCATTGAATGTGAAGATCTCTGGCAGCCGCTTCCTCCGCGCTGGCAGCACGCGGCACAGGAAGGGGCTGCGCTGATGATTGGCATTCGCCCCCACGACCTGATCCCTGCAACGCAGGGCAGTCTGGCGCAGGTCGCCGTTACGGAGATCACCGGAGAATCCACGCTGCTGCATCTGACGTGGCACGGGCATACGCTGCATATGCAGGTACCTGGCCGTCACGCAGCCGGCAGCGGCGATCCGCTGACGATTGCGCTGCGCATGGAAAAAATCCACCTGTTCGATGCGCAGAGTGGCCAGCGTCTGCCGGAAGCGCCGCCGTTACCGTGAACGTTATCCTTCTGCGGGTGTGGTTGCCAAGTTGTCATGCTGCATTAAGGCGATCGCCACCAGTACCAGCATGGAGAGCAGTTCAGTCCCCAGCGCACCGCTGATAGCACTCAGCCAGGATCCGGTCTGGCTGAAATGGCTGAATACGCTGCCCAGCAGCATCGGCCCCAGCCCCATCGCCGACTGCTGCACGGTCGACAACATGGCGCTGCCGGCGCCCGCCTGATGATGCGGAATATCGCGCATGCCAATACGGTAGAAGGTACTGACGATAAAAGACTGACCAAATCCAATGAGTGCCGTGGCTGGCGCCAGCGCAAGAATACCCGCCTGCGGCCACCGGAGCTGCAGGGTTGCCATCAGAGCCAGCAGGCCGGTGATCTGAATAGCACAGCCAGCCAGCAGCATTGTGCGCGTACCAAAGCGCGTGACCAGTGCGGTCGACCGCATGGCACCGATAAAATAGGCTACCCCCAGCGCTATGAAAGCGTTACCGGAGTCAAAGGCGCTGAAGCCAAGCCCGGACTGCAGCGTCAGAGCCATGACAAACATAAACCCGCTCCAGCAGGAGAAAAAGATAACGGCAAGCGTAAGGCTGAAACGCACGCCGGGTAAACGCAGCAGTGACGGGGGCAGCAGCGGTGAACGGCCTGACGCTTCAGCACGCACAGAGACCCGTCGCAGCTGCAGCAAAAACAGCGGCGCCAGCAGCAGTAACAGCACGCATGGCCAGCGCCAGTTCAGCACCGGCCCCAGCGCCAGGCTCAGCAACAGTGCGCCTGTGGCTCCGCCCAGCAGCAGCGCACCGCTAATATCAACCGGTACGCGGGTCGCATTGCGGGTTTCCGGAATAAAGCGGCGCGCAGCCACCAGTACGCCCAGACAGATCGGCAGGTTGATCAGAAACACGCTGCGCCAGCCATACCCACCCGGATCGGCTTTGATAAGAAAGCCGCCCAGCACCTGACCAATCACGAACGCCAGCCCGCCCATTCCGCCATAAAGACCAATCGCCCGCGCATGCTCCCTGCCCTGCAGCGTAATATGCAGCGTTGCCAGGATCTGCGGCACGATAAGTGCCGCACCCACTCCCTGCAGCGCGCGGGCAAACATCAGCATCCCGGCCCCGCTTGCCATACCGCACAGCAGCGAAGCCAGGGCAAAGATCCCGACACCGCTGATAAAAACCCGGCGCCGGCCATAGTTATCTCCGAGCCGCCCTCCCATCGCGAGGCAAACGGCAAAAGTAATACCATAGACAGCAACAATCAGCGCCAGCTGGGTGGGCGTTGCCTGCAGGCTATGCGCCATTGCATCCAGCGCCACGTTAACGATTGAAAAGTCGATCATAGGCAGTAACAGCCCGGCCAGCAGTACCATCAGTCCCGCCTGACGAAGTTGCGGAGTGTGCATCAGTTTCACCTTGTTTTCGTGTTCATTGCGGCATAGCATCTGCTGAAAAATAACCGGGTACCAGTTTTTGATTATCATGGTATTAAAACCACCCGTCTGGCCGGAGAAATGACGCTGATGTCGATTCAACCCGCTGTAAAATATGCTGAAAAAGAGGTTCATACGAATCGCAAACTGCTGGGCGCCTTTTTGCGTTCCCGACGGGAAAACCTCGATCCTGTCAGGCTGGGTCTGCCGCGTATGCGCCAGCGGCGCACGCCGGGCCTGCGCCGCGAAGAGGTCGCCCAGCTGGCTGATGTCGGCGTCACCTGGTACACCTGGCTGGAACAGGGTCGCGATATTAAAGCGTCGCTGAAAACGCTGACGGCGATCGCATCAGCACTGCAGTGTAATGACGTTGAAACGCAACATCTTTTCTCGCTCGCCGGTCATAAACTGCCCGCCCTTCAGGTTGCCGCCTGCTGCAAACTCGCTGAGCATAATCAGCAGATGCTGGATGCTATCCAGCTGCCGGCCATTATTGAGACACCGCGTTTTGACATCATTGGCTATAACGCTGCGTGGTGTGCGCTGATGGGTATAGATCTGGCAAGCGTAGAGGCTGAGGATCGCAACTGTATCTGGCTGGCGTTTAATCATCCCGGCTGGCGCGGCATGATACGCGACTGGGATGAAGTCATGCCGCAGATGGTGGCCATGTTTCGCGGCCAGATGGGAGAACACCTTGGCGATCCGCACTGGGAAAGCTTTCTCACCCGGCTGATTAACAGTTCTGATGAATTTGCACAGACCTGGCAGCGTTACGAGCTGGGAAAAGTGGAGAATCGGATCAAGCGTTTCTGGCGGGCGGAAACCGGGGAATTTACGCTGCGTCAGAATAACTGGTGGTCCGCTTCACGCAATGGTGACCGCCTGCTGGTTTACGTCCCGGCGGACGAAACAAGCGCAGCGGCACTGGAAAAACTCATTGCCGGATATCAGGCGCTGCGCTCCACAAATGCGTTAATCTGACTATGCTTACTTCATGATAAATAATCAGGAGAAAGCATGAAATTTCTTTATTTCGTTGCGCTTATTGCGGCGGCGGGTTATTTGCTGGCATTTCTGCCTAAATTGCGTACCCGGCGTGAACCCGTTGCTTACTGGGGCTGCTGGGCCTGGCTGGGCCTGAACGCGGTTTACTGGTCGGTATATGCTGTACGCAACTATTTCCCGCACTGAAATATTATTCAGGAGTAATGTATGTCTGAAATTAATCGCGATCGGATGCCCTATCTGCTTTATTTTGCCCGCCAGCGTCTGCTGTTAGAAAATATCGATGCCAAAGTAGTTGATATTGGCAGCGCAGAAATCGTGGGTAATCATTTTCGCTGGAAACTGGATGGTAAAGACGCTCAGGGTGAAACCGCAAAAGAGGTGGATGAGCTGCTGGAAGAGGTTGAACGGCATCTGAGTTTTCTGTTTGTTGATGGTCAGTTCACCAGCCTGCCTGATGTCAGTGAAGATTACGGCGACAGGCTGGATAACATGCCGTTTGTTGAAGTGTCGCTTTCTGAACTCAGCGACCGTGACGAAGGCAGCGTACGCTGAATTTCTGTTATGCAGGCTGCCACGCGGCAGCCTCCATAGCGTCAGGCTTCAGCAGTAGCCGATTTCATTCCCGGCACCAGAATGATTTTGCGGCAATCCTCTTTGCGTTTATCAAAGATCTCATACCCCTCTGCCGCCGCATCCAGCGGCATATGATGCGTAACAATCTCTTCCGGCGTTAATAATCCCTGTTCAATCAGCGACAGCAGCCGTGGCAGATAGGCGTGCACGTGCGTTTGTCCCATTTTGAAGGTCAGCCCTTTATCGAACGCATCGCCAAACATGAAGCCATGGATAAAACCGGCATAGACGCCCGGCACGCTGACCACCCCACCGCGACGTACGGCCGCAATACACTGACGCAGCGCTTTGCCGCTGCTGCCTTCAAGTTTCAGATTGCTGAGGACGGTTTCGGTCAGGCTGCCTTTGGCTTCAAAGCCCACTGCATCAATCACCGCATCCACGCCGCGGTTCCCTTTGGTATGGTCAATAATCCAGGCTGCGGGATCGTCAATCTCGTCAAAATTTATCGGCGTAACGCCATAGCGCTGACGGGCAAACTCTAGACGATAGGCGTTATGATCAATCATAAAGATATCTTCGGCACCCATCAGCCTTGCACAGGCGGCGCTAAGCAGACCTACCGGGCCGGCACCAAAGATCGCGACGCTTGAGCCTTTATCCAGCCCGGCATTCTGCACCGCCTGCCAGGCGGTCGGGAGGATATCGGACAGAAACAGCACTTTGTCATCCGGCAGCGCCAGCGGCACTTTGAACGGGCCGGTATTCGCTTTCGGCACGCGAACATATTCTGCCTGTCCACCGGGTATTCCGCCATAAAGATGACTAAACCCAAACAGGGCGGCGGGTGGCGTGATATTTTTTTTATTGAGTATCGCACCGCGACCCGGATTAGTGGTTTCACAGGCGGCATACTGATGCAGATGGCAGAAGAAGCAGTCGCCGCAGGCGACCACAAACGGCACCACCACGCGGTCGCCAATCGCCACATTGGTCACGGCACTGCCAGCTTCCACCACTTCACCCATAAATTCATGACCAAATATATCGCCATGTTCAGTTTTTGGGATCTTACCGCGATATAAATGCAAATCAGAACCGCAGATAGCGGTTGCAGTGACACGCAGAATAATATCATCCGCTTCCTGCAATACCGGATCGGGAACCGTTTCAACGCGTACTTTGTGCGGGCCATGATAGGTTAACGCTTTCATTCTTAACTCCTCATTAATAAGCGCAGCAGGTGCCTGACATTATTTAAGGCGAATTGCCTGAGCCTGGCATCAATTGCTGATTAGGCAAGCGCATCGGCAGTTCTGCCCGCGTGGTGCAACCGGGTTGCAGCTGCGCCGGAACGTGGCGCACAGCAGCAGAAAAACTACCGAATTGGTTAAAAAAAACACTGGATATAACTACAGTAAGTTGTATACTTATCCAGCAGTCTTGATGACTGAATGACGTTTTAAGAGGTGATACGAATGATGATCTCAACGGAAATTCTTGCTGCTCAAACCGCATCTCTGCTGATGAGCAGCCGTGACCTTGCCAGACTGACTGGCATCACGCACGGCGAAGTGAAGCGCCTGATTAAAAGCCTGGAAACCGCACAGCGCCTTTCCCAGCCTGTTACGGTCAGTCTTTACGAGCATGAAGGTGAGAGCCGTCAGGAGTTTCTGCTCAATAAACGCGACTCGTTACTCGCCGTAGCCCGACTTTCGCCCGGCTTTACTGCCGATCTGCTCGATCGCTGGCAGGAGAAAGAAAAGATCGCTCAGCTGCCGGACTTCACGGATCCGGCCGAAGCAGCCCGTGCCTGGGCGGAGCAATTTGAACAGCGGCGGCGCGTAGAGCAGCAGCTGGCACTCTCTGCACCAAAAGCGGAGTTTTTTGACCGTTTCACTGAGGTCAATGAAGCGCTGGGATTTCGTCAGCTCTGTAAAATGCTGAAGGTCAAAGAGACTGACTTCCGGCAATTCCTGCTTGAACGCAATATTATGTACCGGGAGAAAAATACGCTGGCGCCACAGAAACACCATGTGCAGGCGGGCTATTTCTCTTTCCGCACCGGTACGGGTGAAAATCAGCACGCGTTCTCACAGGCCCGCTTTACCGCGAAAGGCGTGAAATGGGTTGCAAGCCTGTGGGCGGGTCACCTGGCCTCTCATCCTGCAGGCGTCGCCGCCTGATACAGCAGAGCCGATGAACAGACATCGGCTCTGCCTGCTTACTTGTGCTGATGCCGCTGACGCTGTAGCTGATGGCGAAACTGCCTGACCTCCTGCGGTGACCAGCACCGGCTGGAGAGCGGCAGCTCTTCATCAATTGCAGAGGGGAGCGGCACCTTCTCCAGCGTGCCGCGATTACAGATAGCGCGAATCAGCACGGCGGGAGAGACGCCCAGGTAGCGCGCCATATCCGATAAACGCATTAGTGATTTGCTCATTGCTGCCTCCGGTTATTTCCTGACTACAGGTATCTTCCTGCAATGCTGATGGCTGAAATTTGATCGCGATCGGCAAGTTCGTTTTTTCAGGTCAAAAAATAACCTCTTCTGCCTCTCTTCCCTGCTCTGCGCGCTGCTGTTTCTGAGGATGCTGACAGCAATGTATTCCGATCTGCCGGGCCTGATGCCATACCAGCCAGCCGGAACGGTAAATTAATATAAATAATTGGTTTCTGAGACTTAACGAGTCATCACCGCTGGCATTCTTCCCCTGCGCAGTCTACGGTTAATAAAAAAAGCGCCACGTTTATTAACCATGGATAGCCGCTATGACCGCCCATGCCGAAATTGCAGCAAATCAGGAAAACGATCTTCGCCAGCTTTGCCATGCTCTGCAGGAGAATCTTGAGCTGCTACTGCCAGCCGGACAGCCCTCCGATCGCGTGCGGGCCGCTATGCGTGCCGGCACGCTGCCGAGCGGTAAGCGCATACGTCCGCTGCTGCTGTTACTGGCGGCGCGTGACATGGGCTATGACCTGACAAAGCGTGGCATTCTCGATCTCGCCTGCGCGGTTGAAATGGTGCATGCGGCCTCGCTGATACTGGATGATATTCCCTGCATGGACGATGCGCTGATGCGACGCGGTCGTCCCACCGTGCATCGCGAGTTTGGCGAAAACGTGGCTATCCTGGCAGCAGTCGCGCTGCTCAGCCGCGCTTATGAAGTTATCGCGCTCGCGCCGGATTTGCCCTCCCAGCACAAAACAGACGCCATTGCTGAACTCTCTGCGGCGGTAGGTTTGCAGGGGCTGGTTCAGGGTCAGTTTCAGGATCTGCATGAAGGTGGACAGAGCCGCAGCCCGGAAGCGATTGCCATAACCAACGAACTGAAAACCAGCGTGCTTTTTCGCGCTGCGCTGCAGATGGCGGCGATTGTGACTGATGCTGCGCCGGTAATGCGTCAGAAACTCAGCTACTTTGCGCAGGATCTGGGCCAGGCTTTTCAGCTCCTGGACGATCTTGCTGATGGCTGCAAACATACCGGTAAAGATATTCATAAAGATCAGGGCAAATCGACGCTGGTTCAGATGCTGGGTGCTGACGGTGCGGAGCGCCGTTTGCGTGAGCATCTGCGCAGCGCTGATGAACATCTTGCCTGCGCCTGTCACCGCGGCGTTGCAACCCGTCAATATATGCATGCCCTGTTTAATCAGCAGCTGGCAATGTTCAACTAACGCGGATCATTTATGGGGCATTTTGCCGTTATTGCGCCGCCACTCTATAGCCATTTTCACGCGCTGCAGTCACTGGCACAGACCCTTATCAGCCGCGGGCATCATATTACCTTTATCCAGCAGGCCGACGCACGTACGCTGCTGACCGATGAACGCATCGCCTTTACCCCGGTGGGTGAACAAACTCATCCGGCCGGCTCTCTGGCGGCGGCTCTGCAACGCCTGGCCGCGCCCGGCGGCCTTTCCCTGTTTCGTGTAATCAATGATATGGCTGAAACCACCGATATGCTGTGTCGTGAATTACCGGCGGTATTGAAAAAACTGCAGGTGGATGGCGTGATTGCCGATCAGATGGAGGCAGCGGGCGGGCTGGTAGCTGAGGCGCTGGGCCTGCCGTTTATTTCCGTTGCCTGCGCGCTGCCGGTTAATCGCGAAGCGGGCATTCCGCTGGCGGTGATGTCGTTTCGCTATGGTCAGGATGAGAAGGCGCTGAAGCGTTTTGCGGCCAGCAGCCGCATGTATGACCGCATCATGCGTCGTCATCGCCACGTTATCGCTTACCATGCGCGCGCATTTGGTTTATCGCCACGTTCAGGCCTGCAGGATTGTCTCTCATCGCTGGCCCAAATCAGCCAGCTGGTGCCGGCATTTGATTTTCCGCGCCATCAGCTTCCCGCCTGCTATCACGCCGTAGGGCCGCTGCGTCAGCAGAGTATCACGACTCATCTGCCGCCGCCGTGGCCCGCGCTGCGTCAGCCGGTGGTTTACGCTTCGCTGGGTACACTTCAGGGACGCCGCTTTCGGCTCTTTCTGCGCCTGGCGCGCGCCTGCTGCAATCTCGGATTATCACTGGTTGTTGCCCACTGCGGCGGGCTGACCGCGCATCAGGTACGCAAGCTGGAGCTGGCCGGGGCGGCCTGGGTAACCGATTTTCTCGACCAGCACGCTGCCCTGCAGCATGCCCAGGTGTTTATTACGCACGCCGGACTGAATAGCGCGCTGGAAGCACTGGCTCAGGGCATTCCAATGCTGGCGCTGCCTATTGCGTTTGACCAGCCCGGTGTGGCATCGCGTATCGAATGGCATGGCGTGGGGCGTCGCGCCTCACGCTTCAGCCGCACTCATCAGCTGGAGACACATTTGCAACTGCTGCTGTCCGATTCTCACTACCGTCTGCGCATGTCCGCGATTCAGGCGCAGCTGCAGCGCGCCGGCGGCTGTCAGCGTGCGGCTGATATCGCTGAACAGGCGCTGTGCCGGCAACAGATTGTGCTGGCGGAGGCGACCTGATGTCAGAAACGCATGCCGATCTTATTCTGGTGGGGGCCGGGCTGGCAAACGGGCTGATCGCCCTGCGGCTGATGCAGCTGCAGCCGGCCCCTGACATTCTGCTGCTGGAGAGTGCCGCTCAGCCGGCAGGCAATCATACCTGGTCGTTTCACCGCGACGATGTCAGTGACGCACAGTTTACCTGGCTGGAGCCGCTGCTATCCGCGCGCTGGCCAGGCTATCAGGTCCGCTTTCCGGCGCTGCGGCGTAATCTGCGCGGGGAGTATTGTTCCATCGCCTCACAGGACTTCGCCCGCCATCTGCGCGAAACGCTGGGAGACAGGTTGCGCACCGCAGCGCCCGTGCGCAGCGTAACACCGCAAAGCGTAACCCTGGAAAACGGCGACGTGCTGCACGCCCGCGCCGTGATTGATGGACGCGGCCTGCAGCCCACGCCACATCTGCGGCTTGGTTATCAGTCGTTTGTCGGTCAGGAGTGGCATCTGGCGCGTCCGCACGGCCTGCAGCAGCCGGTACTGATGGATGCCACGGTCGATCAGCACAGCGGCTATCGCTTTGTCTATACCCTGCCGCTCAGCGCTGAACGGCTGCTGATTGAAGATACCCACTATATCAATCACGCCACGCTCGATAGCGAACAGGCACGACAAAACATCATGCACTATGCAGAGCAGCAGGGCTGGCAGCTAAGCCGCCTGTTGCGTGAAGAACAGGGTTCCCTGCCGATCACGCTTGATGGTGATATTGAACGCTTCTGGCAGCAGCAGCAGGGTCAGCCCTGCAGCGGGCTGCGCGCCGGACTGTTTCATGCGACTACGGGCTATTCGCTGCCCTCTGCCGTTGCGCTGGCGGATGAGATCGCGGCTGCTCTGCCCTGTAATGCAGAAATGCTCAGCCAGCGTATTGAACAGTTTGCCCGCCGCCAGTGGCGCGAGCAGCATTTTTTCCGCCTGCTCAATCGTATGCTGTTCCTTGCCGGACGGCCGGAAAAACGCTGGCAGGTTATGCAACGTTTTTACCGGCTTGATGCCGGTCTTATCAGTCGCTTTTACGCCGGAGAGCTCTTTCTCAGGGATAAAGCACGCATATTATGCGGTAAACCACCGGTGCCGGTGGGAGAAGCGCTGCGCGCACTGTTGATGACTCCTTCGCTACCAGGGAAGAAAGAATGAAACGTACTTATGTGATTGGCGCGGGCTTTGGCGGCCTGGCTCTGGCTATTCGTCTGCAGGCGGCGGGTATTCCGACCACGCTACTGGAGCAGCGTGATAAACCCGGCGGGCGCGCCTACGTATGGCAGGATGAGGGCTTTACCTTTGATGCCGGTCCGACAGTGATCACCGATCCCAGCGCCATTGAAGCGCTTTTCACGCTGGCCGGAAAAAAACTCAGCGACTACGTTGAGCTGATGCCGGTCACGCCCTTTTATCGTCTCTGCTGGGAAGATGGCAAGGTGCTTGATTATGACAATAATCAGACCCTGCTGGAGCAGCAGATCGCCGCGTTTAATCCGCAGGATGTTGAAGGCTATCGCCGGTTTCTTGCCTATTCACAGGCGGTATTTAAAGAGGGGTATCTCAAACTCGGCACGGTGCCGTTCCTGAATTTCCGCGATATGCTGCGCGCCGGCCCGCAGCTGGGCCGCCTGCAGGCGTGGCGCAGCGTATACGATATGGTGGCAAAATTTATTCAGGACGATCATCTGCGCCAGGCCTTTTCATTCCACTCTTTACTGGTGGGCGGTAATCCGTTTGCAACATCCTCTATCTACACTTTGATTCATGCGCTGGAACGCGAATGGGGCGTCTGGTTTCCGCGAGGCGGTACCGGCGCGCTGGTCGATGGCATGGCGCGGCTGTTTCGCGACCTCGGCGGCGAGCTGCTGCTTAATGCCGAAGTGAGCCAGCTGGAAACGCAGGGTAATCGCATCAGCGGCGTGCAGCTAAAAGATGGACGTCGCTTTGACGCCAGTGCCGTAGCCTCCAATGCTGATGTCGTACATACCTATGACCGGCTGCTGCAGCACCATGCGGTCGCCCGTAAGCGCGCCGCCACGCTGAAGCGGAAGCGAATGAGTAATTCGCTGTTTGTACTCTATTTTGGCCTTAACCAGCCGCACGCTCAGCTGGCGCACCATACGGTCTGCTTCGGCCCGCGTTACCGCGAGCTGATTAATGAAATATTTAACAGCAACCAGCTGGCGGACGATTTCTCGCTCTACCTGCATGCACCCTGCACCACCGATCCGTCGCTGGCACCGGCAGGCTGCGGCAGTTTTTATGTGCTGGCGCCGGTTCCGCACCTTGGTACTGCCGCAATCGACTGGCAGCAGGAAGGGCCGCGCTTCCGCGACCGTATTTTTGCTTATCTTGAGGAGCACTACATGCCAGGCCTGCGCGAACAGATAGTGACACAGCGTATTTTTACGCCGGAAGATTTCCGCGACACGCTGCACGCACATCAGGGCTCAGCGTTTTCGCTGGAGCCGATCCTTACCCAAAGCGCCTGGTTCCGGCCGCATAACCGCGACGCCGACATCAGCAATCTCTACCTGGTTGGTGCGGGCACGCATCCCGGCGCTGGCGTTCCGGGTGTCATCGGCTCAGCTAAAGCTACCGCGCAGCTGATGGTAGAGGATCTTGCCGGATGAATCAGCCTCCCCTGATTGAGCAGGTCACGCAG
This sequence comes from Pantoea sp. ICBG 1758, assembly GCF_002928325.1. Taxonomy (NCBI): domain Bacteria; kingdom Pseudomonadati; phylum Pseudomonadota; class Gammaproteobacteria; order Enterobacterales; family Erwiniaceae; genus Pantoea; species Pantoea sp. ICBG 1758. The sequence goes on along the minus strand of NZ_POWL01000004.1, from coordinate 341,980 downwards.
ACCATGGCGGCGGGCTCGAAAAGCTTCGCTACCGCAGCAAAGCTTTTTGATCCGGCGACGCGCCGCAGCACGCTGATGCTCTATGCCTGGTGTCGTCACTGTGATGATGTGATTGACGGCCAGACGCTGGGTGAAGGTGGCACGCAACATCAGGTGGCAGACGCGCAAACGCGCATGCAGCATCTGCAGATTGAGACCCGCCGCGCATACAGCGGCGCGCATATGGATGAACTCGCCTTTCGTGCGTTTCAGGAAGTGGCGCTGACGCATGAACTTCCGCCCCAGCTGGCGTTTGATCATCTGGAGGGGTTCGCTATGGACGCGCGCGAAGAGCGCTACATCACCTTTGATGACACACTGCGTTACTGCTATCACGTAGCGGGCGTCGTGGGTCTGATGATGGCGCGCGTAATGGGCGTACGCGATGAGAACGTACTCGATCACGCCTGCGATCTCGGCCTGGCGTTTCAGCTGACAAATATTGCACGCGATATTGTTGAAGATGCGCAAAACGGGCGCTGCTATCTGCCGCAAAGCTGGCTGACGGAAGCCGGGTTACGTGCCAGTCAGCTGGCCGATCCGCACTATCGTGCGGCGATAGCGCCGCTGGCTGCACGCCTGGTAGCAGCGGCGGAGCCTTACTACCATTCGGCCCGCAGCGGGCTGCCCGATCTGCCGTTGCGCTCGGCGTGGGCTATCGCGACGGCCCACGGGGTGTATCGCGAAATCGGGGTAAAAGTGCAGGATGCGGGTATGCGGGCCTGGGATGCGCGGCAGCGCACCAGCAAAGGGGAAAAGCTGGCGCTGCTGCTCAAAGGCGCGGGGATTGCGCTTACTTCTCGCGTGGCGCGTCCGCAGCCGCGTCCTGCCGATCTGTGGCAGCGGCCGCGTTAGGTTTGCGACCGTGACGTTCACGCAGCGTAGCCTGCAGCTTATGCAGCGGCGGTGCGTAGAGAAAACCAAACGAGACGCAACCTTCACGCCCGCGCACCGCATGATGCATCCGATGCGCCATATATAAACGCTTCAGATAGCCTTTGCGCGGAATGTAGCGAAACGGCCAGCGCTGATGCACCAGCCCGTCATGCACCATAAAATAGAGCGCGCCGTAGGTGGTCATCCCGGCGCCGATCCACTGCAGTGGCCACATGCCCTGCACGCCATAGTAAATCAGCCCGACTGAGAGCACGGCAAACACAACGGCGTAAAGGTCGTTGAGTTCAAACCTGCTGGTATGCGGTTCATGATGAGAGAGATGCCAGCCCCATCCCCAGCCGTGCATAATATATTTGTGCGAGAGCGCCGCCACTGCTTCCATCAGTGCAACGGTTGCCAGTAAAATAAGCGTGTTCCATAACCAGAGCATGGTGCGTCCATTTTAAAAGGTCAAAGAGTAAAGGTGGACTGCGATACGGGATGCCGCAAGTCAGCATAGGTGAAATAAGCGCGAGGGTCACGCTTATCTCTGCCACAGCCGGGTCAGCTGGCATCGCGCGACAGCGGTTCTTTCAGCGGGGTTTTCGCCAGCGTGCGCGCCAGCAGTGATGAATAGAGCGGCTTGCCGCCAAAAAACTGTGCCGCCAGCGTAGCGCCCAGACAGGTAATGATCATCGGCAGGATCAGCTGATAATTGCTGGTCATCTCCAGCACCAGCACAATCCCCGTCAGCGGCGCGCGGACCGACGCGGCAAACAGCGCGCCCATACCGGCAACCGCAAAGGTGCCCGCTTCCAGATGCCACGCCGGAAACCAGGCTATAGCGATCTGGCCAAAACAGGTGCCCAGCAGCGTACCCAGCGTCAGCATGGGCGCAAAAATGCCGCCCGGTGCGCCGGAGGCAAAGCAGCAGAGCGTCACCAGCGTGCGCAGCATAAAAAGACCAAACAGCATCAGCGCGCTATATTCGCCGCCAGAGAATGCCGGGATCAGCGTTATCCCGCCACCGGCCGCCTGCGGCAGCAGCATACTCAGTACACCGCAAAGTCCGGCCAGCACGCTGCCCCACAGCACCCACGCCGTGGTGCGCCCGCGATGCAGACGCTGAAAGCGATCCTGCATGGTGAAGATCAGCCGGTTAAACGCGACGCCGACAGCGCCAAACACCCCCCCCAGCAGCAGATAGAGCCATAATGTATTAGTGGGCGCATCTCTGAGCTGGCCGATATCGATGATAGCGCTATTGCCCTCGCAGAGCCGGTAGACGATGCTGGCCATGATGACGCCAACAAATACCGCTTTGATTGAAACCAGACTGTAGCGAAACTGCGGACGCATCTCTTCAATAATAAATAAAATCCCCGCCAGCGGTGCGTTGAAGGCCGCTGCAAGACCGGCTGCCGCACCAGTTGCGAGCAGCGTGTGGCGCGATTCAGCGCTGCGCAGGCGAAACAGATCGCTGCACATGCCGCCGATATTCCCGCCCAGCTGCACCGTCGGTCCTTCCCGACCCAGCACCATCCCGGAACCGAGTGCGCCCATGCCGCCAAAAAATTTTACCGGCAATACGCGCCACCAGCGTACCGGGCGCAGCTCTTCCAGCGCACCTTCAATTTCCGGAATGCCCGAGCCACCCGCCTCAGGCGCAAAGCGGCGCACCAGAAAATAGCCCACGCCGCCCATGATGGCAGAGGCGGCAAAGGCAGAGATCGCTCCGGTCACGAAACCGCTATGCTGTGCAGTGAGCGTATCGATACGCAGCTGCAGCATCAGGTTGACCGCCCGGTTAAATGCCACACCCACCAGGCCGGTCAGGGTGCCAACCAGCGCCGCCAGCAGCAAAAGCCTTACCGGCGTGGTGTCCCGGCGCAGCAGCGTTTGCAGCCGCATAAACCGGCCAGGGCGACGCATAGTCTCTTCAGCGTCAGAAGGTGTAACAGGCATCAGTTTCTCCTAATCAGAAATCCATGTGCAGCGTCCCGGCGCCCTGCACCGTTCCAGCATAGTCAAAAGCGGGCAGCCCGTAACCTGGTCATTCGCAACAGAATTTTACGTTGCGGTTAATTCATATACAGTCCGCAACCGCGCTGTCACCGCGCGCGACAGAATGTGTCACAGAATTGCGGCTGGCGGATTGACGCGGCGCCTGCAAATCACCATCATCCTGGCCATCGCCCTTGTGGCCAGATTCATTACTATCGGAGCGGGATGTGTCAGAACTCAGTAACGCATTGCTTGAAGAGATTATCAGCGAGGTCCGGCCGCTGACGCAGCAGGGAAAGGTGGCGGATTATATTCCGGCGCTGGCGGACGTGGAGCCTGACCAGCTGGGGATCGCAATCTGTACCCCGTCAGGTGAGTGCTATCAGGCGGGTGATGCCGCTACGCGCTTTTCAGTGCAATCCATCTCTAAGGTGCTGTCGCTGACGGTGGCCCTGACGCTGTATGAAGACGCTGAAATCTGGCAGCGCGTGGGTAAAGAGCCATCCGGACAGGCGTTTAATTCGCTGGTCCAGCTGGAGCTGGAACAGGGCAAACCGCGTAACCCCTTTATTAACGCCGGCGCGCTGGTGATGTGCGATTTGCTGGAGAGCCGCCTGACGGCTCCGCGCCAGCGCATGCTGGAATTTGTCCGTGGCCTGGCGCAGCAGGAGGATATTCTGTATGACCGCGGCGTCGCGCGCTCTGAGTATGAGCACTCTGCCCGGAACGCTGCCATTGCCTGGCTGATGAAATCGTTTGGCAATTTTAATAACGATGTCAGCAAGGTGATGGAGACCTATTTTCACTACTGTTCGCTGGCCATGAGCTGCAACGAACTGGCGCGTACATTTCTCTATCTGGCCAACCAGGGACGCACACAGGATAATCGCCGGGCGGTGGTCTCGCCGCGTCAGGCGCGTCAGGTGAATGCGCTGATGATGACCAGCGGCATGTATGATGGCGCCGGCGAATTTGCCTGGCGGGTGGGCATGCCGGCCAAATCCGGCGTGGGCGGCGGCATTATTGCGGTGATCCCGGGGGAGATGAGCATTGCCGTCTGGTCTCCGGCGCTGGATCGCTCAGGCAATTCACTGGCCGGCACCGCGCTGCTGGAGAAGCTGAGCGACCGCCTGGGCCGCTCGGTATTCTGACCCTTAGCTCACCTGATTACGCGGTTTATCCTGCGCAAACGCCTCCAGGTTGGCTTCAATACCGCGCAGCAGATTCGCCACGCCCTGCCGGGTTGCCCAGGCGATATGCGGCGTCAGCAGCAGCCGGGGCACGTCGGGTTGCAGCAGCGGATGCGTAGCGGGTGGCGGCTCACTGCTCAGCACGTCCAGCGCCGCGCCGCCGAGGGTTCCCTGACGCAGCGCGGCCGCCAGATCCTCCTCTTCAATCAGTCCGCCGCGCGCGGTGTTGATCAGTAACGCTCCCGGTTTCATCGCGGCCAGCGTCTGCCGGTTGATCATCTGCTGCGTCTGCGGCGTCAGCGGGCAGTGCAGCGTCAGTATGTCGCTGCGCGCCAGCACCTCATCAAAGGCGGTATAGCCGGCGCGGACGGCTGCCGCCCCCGGCCGTTCAGCATAGAGCACCGTCATACCCAGCGCCTGCGCCATCTCACCCGCTGCGCTGCCAATATCGCCTTTGCCGACCACGCCCAGTACCGCACCCTGAATATCCTGCAGCGGCTCGCGATGGATACAAAAGTGCGGCGAGGCGGGCCACGCGTCGCGGCTGCTGATGGCGTAATCCATCAGATGTCGCCGCAGCGCGAACAGCGCAGCGATTACCCCCTCCGCCACGCTGCGGGTGGAGTAGCCGGGTACATTGCTGACCACAATGCCCTGCGCCCGGCAGGCGTCAAGGTCGATACAGTCATAGCCGGTAGCCGTGACGCAGATATAGCGCAGTTCAGGCAGCTGCCGCAGCGTGTCGGCGCGCAGCGGGACTTTATTTGTCATGGCTATCGTCGCCCCCTGCAGGGCAGACACAATCTCCGCGGGTGCGGTCTGTCCGCGCCAGACCCATGCACTGCACCATTCTGGCTGCGCCGGCCGTTCGGGCAGCGTATCACCATCCAGCATCACTATTTTCATCTTCGCTCCGCTTTATTGTTTCTGCACTGTTCTCATCAGGTTGCATTAAGGTTAACAAAAACGGCGTCCGGGGTGAGCTTTTTCAAAAAATGCGAATTATTTCCCTCTCCGGCGGCGTTTGTTTAACGCGGCAGCGGCAATCGCGTTACAATTCCGCCTCTTCTCTGACGTGACCTGCTATCTGCTATGACGGTTTTACCTGCACTTCGCCAGCGCCTTACTGCCTGCCTCGCCATTCTGGCGGTGCTGCTGCTGTTTGTTGCGCCGGTGGTGTCGAAAAGCCTGATTGAGCAGCAGCGCGTTTCGCAGCCTGCCCCGGCCATGATGGAGATGGATCATCATCAGATGATGGAGCACGCCATGCCGGGCATGATGCATCATGACGCGGACGACGGCGAACTTGCCTGCGGCTACTGCGATCTGCTGGTGCATGTGCCGCTGATGATTTGGGTGTTTATTCCCTTTATCTGGCTGATGCTGCTTCACTCCCGTGCGCCACCGCTGCCGCGGCGCGCGGCACCCGTAGTGCGCAGGCGGGTGGCCATACCCCGTCCGCGCGGACCGCCTTCCCCGCTTCTTAACTGAATCCGCTTTAACGTGGCGCGGGCGCAGCGTGCTGCCCGTCGCCCCGGTTGTTTACTTTCAGAAGGAAGACGCTTTTGTCTGCTGTTAATTCTGCAGCACCGCGCGGCGCGGTGCTCAATCTGCTTCGCCGCCTGCATTTTTATATCGGCCTGTTCGTTGCGCCGTTTATCTTTATTGCTGCGCTGAGCGGCACGCTCTATGTGCTCACGCCTCAGCTCGAACAGCTGGTCTATCACGATGCGCTGACGGTAACGCCCGCTGGTGAACCGCAGCCGCTGTCGGCTCAGATCGGCGCGGCACGTGCCAGGGCTGGCGCAGATGCGCATATTTACGCGGTGCGACCGGCACCGGGTGCAGAGGAGACCACCCGCGTGCAGTTCAGCGATCCGGCGCTGGGCGCCTCGACCTCGCGCGCGCTGTTTATCGATCCCTATACCCTGCAGATAAAGGGAGATATGCCGGTCTACGGAACCAGCGGCATACTGCCGCTGCGCACCACGCTCGATTTGCTGCACAGCAGCCTGCTGCTGGGCGATGCCGGACGCAACTACAGCGAGCTGGCGGCAAGCTGGCTCTGGGTAGCCGCGCTGGGTGGCGTGGTGTTGTGGCTGGCGACCCGGCCGAAGCGCCGGCTTAAACCGGCACGCAGCGGGTTGGCTTTCAGCCGCCACTGGCACGCCACCCTGGGACTGCTGCTGCTGCTCGGGCTGCTGTTCTTCTCTGCGACCGGCCTCACCTGGTCACAATGGGCAGGCGCGAACATCGATAAAATGCGCAGTGAGCTGAACTGGCTGACGCCGCAGGTCAGAACGGTACTCGATCCGGATGCACCGGTCGCCCCCGCCGATCCGCACGCCGATCATCACAGTATGTCAGTGACCGATATGGCGGCGATGCGCAAACCCGGCATGCCCATGATGAAACCGGCGCCCGCCAATATGCCCGATGCTGACTGGGACCAGGCGCTGAATGCCGCGCGCGCGAACGGGATTGATGCAGCGAAAGTGGAGCTGCGCCAGCCGAAAAACAGCGGCAGCGCCTGGACCGTCACGGAAATCGATCGCCGCTGGCCCACGCAGGTGGATGCGGTGTCGGTGGATCCGCACAGTTTCGCGATCGTGGATCGCGCTGAATTTGCCCGCTTTCCGCTGGTGGCAAAACTGACCCGCTGGGGCGTGGATGCTCATATGGGCGTGCTGTTTGGTCTGCCCAATCAGCTGCTGCTGGCTCTCTTTGGTCTCGGCCTCTGCACCATGATTGTGCTGGGCTACCGCATGTGGTGGCTGCGCCGCCCCGCTTCGGCTGCTACCAGCCCGCTTGAGACGCTAACGGCAAGCTGGCTGGCGCTGCCGCTCACGGCGCGCCTGCTCTCCCTGCTGCTGGCCGTAGCGCTGGGGTATGCGCTGCCGGTCATGGGTGTCAGCCTGCTGCTGTTTTTAGCCATCGATTATCTGCGCTGGCGCAGACAGCAGCGTACGCCAATGACTGAAGCGGAGATCCTCGCTGCACAGCAGTCGCCGCTGGGCATTATTCGCGCCCGCTTTACGGTCAAACGTAAAGAGATGCGCTATTTTCTGCGCGGCCTGTTCATTCTGGCGCTGATTGTCGGTACGGTGATGAGTAATGCGATTATCGGTGGCGTGATCGATCAGTATGGTATTCCGTTCAGCCACTGGTCGCTGACCATGTATCTGACGCAGGGCTTTATGATTACGCTCTACACGCTGGTATTTACCGGACTGATGTCGATTCCGCTCTGGTACTTCTTCCTCGGCGAGCAGGACGATTCAGCAAACAAAGGGTAAAAAAAAGAGGTGGCTGAGCCACCTCTTTTCATCTCTGCATCAGAAATCAGCTTTCAGCACAACGCGGTAGTTCGCTTTACCGGCGCGCACATGCTCCAGCGCATCGTTGATTTTTGACATCGGGAACTCTTCTACCTGCGGCGCGATATCAGTACGCGCGGCGAGGCGCATCAGCGTACGCAGCTGGCCCGGCGAGCCGGTAGAGGAGCCGGTTACCGCGCGATCGCCCATGATCAGGGTAAATGCCGGAACCGGGAACGGCTTCATTACTGCACCGACGGTATGGAACTTACCGTGCGGGGCCAGCGCCTGGAAATAGGGCTGCCAGTCGAGATCGACCGCAACCGTACTGATAATCAGGTCAAACTGACCCGCCAGCGCCTTCAGCGCTTTTGGATCGCGGCTGTTGACCACGCGATCGGCGCCCATCGCTTTAACAGATTCAGTTTTGCTGGCGTTTGAACTAAACGCGGTCACCTCTGCACCCATGGCACGCAGCAGTTTGATGGCCATATGGCCCAGACCGCCAATTCCGATGACGCCGACACGGCTGTTAACGTTGATGTTGTGCATCAGCAGCGGTTTGAATACGGTAATACCACCGCAGAGCAGCGGGCCGGCTGACGTAATATCAATTGATTCCGGTAGCGGGATCACCCACTGCCAGTCCGCACGCAGGTGGCTGGCGAAGCCGCCTTTGTTCATAATGGTCGGGACAGAGCCTTTTTCGCAGTTTACCTGCTCGCCGTTAATACAGGCATCGCAGTGCTGACAACTTTTCGCCGTCCAGCCGATGCCCACGCGCTGGCCCACTTTCAGCCCTTTGTTTTGCGCTGCGGCTCCCAGCTCGCTGATGCGGCCGATAACTTCATGCCCGGCAATGACCGGGAAAGAGGAGATGCCCCACTCATTGTCGATCATAGAGAGATCGGAGTGGCAGACACCGCAGTAGTCCACTTCGACCATCACCTCTTCCGCGTTCAGCGGACCAGCTTCATATTCGTGCGGCACCAGTGCTTCGCCCGCTTTCATCGCGGCATAGCTTTTGATTTTCATTCCAGTCCTCTGTTTTTTTAGTTACGACCCGGCAAGTTTAGCAGAGGCGCCGTGATGATTTAGGCGAGCAACCAGGCAGCCAGCCCGATCAAAAACGCTGCGGGGCGCAAAAAGCATTAAGGGTTAAAGCGAACCGGGTGCAGATCGGCGCTGTTGCGCCTCCGGTCACTCTCCACCCGGCTCAACGCTAAAACTCCGGCTCTTCACCCGGCAGCGGCTCAGAGAGCGACTGCCCCTCTGCCCCGGCATAAAAAATAATCAGCTCGGTCGCCTGCTCAGCGGTATAGCCGCGATGCGCACTGTTAACCGTCTCATTCAGCGCTTCACCGGCATTAAAATGCTGGCGCCGGCCGCTCTCTTTATCTTCAATAATCAGCTGGCCCGACAGCACGTAAGCCGTGTTGGGCATGGGATGCGTATGCCACGGCAGTTCACTGTGGGGCGGCAGCGACATGCGCATAACGGAAATCTGTGGCTTGCCTGACGGATAGCAGTCGTAAGCCTGACCGTTCCATGCGGTGCCGCTCTCTGACACCAGTTCATGCACGATTTCACTGTTTTTTGAGTTCGTCATCTTTTCTCCTGTTACTTTGCGCGTTACCGGAGTGTAGAACATTGCTGCGCTTACCGACGCGCGCGCTGGATTTTGCTCAGCGTTCAAGCTGCTCCCGGCATTCGCTGAAGAGTCCGATAAGATGATCGGCCACCGCGCGTACGCGACCCGACGTTGCCAGATCGGCGTGCATTACCAGCCACAGCGGCTGATCGGCACTACTGTCGCGCTGCAGGCAATGCAAACCGCTGGCTCTGGCCATAAAGTGCGGCAACACGCCAACGCCCAGTCCGGCCGTCACCGCCGCAACCTGCGCGGTCAGCGTGTTGGCTTCCAGCCGGCAGGGCCTGCCGCGCAGCACGCGCTTGATCCAGCGGGCGGCAGGCAGATGCTGGTGTGATTCAGACCAGCCGATACAGGGCGCTTCATTGAGGGTAAAAGGTGCTGAAGCGTGCAGTAATGACGGCGCCATATACAGACCGAATCCCAGTGTTCCCAGCCGTCTGATGGTCAGGTTGCCCGCCTCAGGGCGAACCAGACGAATCGCCAGATCGGCCTCTCTGCGGTGCAGATTGACTGACTGCACCCCGCTCAGCACCTCCAGCCGAAGCGCCGGATGCGTCTGCAGCAGAGACGGCAGTGAAGGCAGAATAAAATGGGTGGCCAGATTATCCGACGTTGCCAGCCGTACCAGTCCGGCCACCGCTCCCTGCAGCTGCGCTTTTTCGGTCACCGCCCGCCCCGCCTCTTCCAGCGCCTCCGCCCGCTCCAGCAGCGCTTCGCCATCATCCGTTAGCCGGTATCCGCTCTGATGCCGGCTGAACAGCGGCAGTCCCAGCGACTGCTCCAGCCGGTCCAGCTTTCTGGAGACGGTCGCGATGCCGGTTTCCAGCGCACTCGCCGCGCCGCTCAGCGTTCCGGCGCGGGCGATTGCCAGAAAGATCCTGATGTCATCCCAGTAAAATTCACTCTTCATAGTTTCCATTTATGGAAAATAGCCTTCCATTCTCCGCACTGTTTTCCCGATTTCGATCAGATGATACTGCGCATCCCCGGGAAGTTAAACCGGTTAAGAATTCCGGAATCTGAACATAAGGAGACTGCACCATGAATGACACTGTTATCGCCACGCACGCTGTGCCAGCGCGTAACTGGATTGCTATTGCCGCGCTCGGCCTCAGCGCTTTTACTATTGTCACCAGCGAGCTGGCGCCGGTAGGGATGCTGAACGCCCTGGCAAACGATCTGCACCAGCCTGCTGCCACCACCGGACTGATTGTTACCGCTTATGGCTGGGTCGCTGCGCTGGCTGCACTCTGCTCCGGCATGCTGCCAGCACGCACTCCGCGCAAGGCGCTGCTGGTTGGATTAATGGTGATTCTGGCGGGCTCCTGTCTGATGGCGATGCGCGCTTACGCTCTGCCCGCGCTAATGACCGCCCGCATTACCGGTGCGCTGGCCCATGGCGTATTCTGGGCGCTGATTGGCACCGTTGCCGCCCGGCTGGTGCCGGCCAGCAGGCTGGGACTGGCGACATCAGTGATATTTGGCGGCGTCTCAGCCGCCAGCGTACTGGGCGTACCGCTTGCCAGCTTTATGGCTGCTGCTGCCGGCTGGCGCAGCGCGTTCGGTGCCATTGCGCTGTTTGCACTGGCCGCCGCCGTGGTTCTCTGGCGCACGCTTCCCGCTCTGACGCCTCCTGCCCCCTTAAAACTGAATGACTATCTGGCTATTTTTCGCCATCGCACGCTGCTGACGCTGTTTGGCGCAACGGCAGCCGTCATCACCGCGCACTTTGCCGCGTTTACCTATATCGATCCGCTGCTGACGTTAAAGCAGGGTATTGCCCCTGCTGCGGTTTCCGCCCTGCTGCTGATGGCCGGCATCGCCGGCGTAGCGGGCAATATGATTGCCGGGAAGTTGATCGATCGGCATCTCAGGGGCCTGATTCTTTCAGCGCTGCTGCTGAGCGCGCTGGCGCTGGGCGCACTCAGCATCGCCGCATTGCCGCACGGCCTGACCGCGCTGCTGCTGGCACTCTGGAGCGCCGGGATCGCAGTAATATTCGTCGGGCTGCAGACCTGGCTGCTGCGCAGTGCCGGTACGGCCGCGCAGCCCGCTTCTGCGTTCTATATCGCGATATTTAATGCCGCCATCGGCAGCGGTGCGCTGGCAGGAGGACATCTGGCTGGGCTTATCGGCCTGCAGAAGATGGTGCTGATGGCAGCAGCAGTGATGCTCGTCAGCAGCCTGTTCATACTGCGGCTGCGCACTCCGCGTTAATCACCCCGGAGCGGCGCCGATGACATCTTTTCATCTGTGGCAACCGCTGCCGCAATGTAATCAATAAACGCCCTGACTTTTGCGCTCAGGGCGGAACGCTCACTGACGCAGGCGTAAATGATCATCGGCAGCGACTGAATCGCCTGTTTGTCGTCAGTAAACAGCGGGATTAGCTGGCCGCTGGCGATCAGCGGCCGGGCGATAAAGCTTGCCAGCCGTGCAATTCCGCCACCGCTGACGGCAATTCTGGCAATAATATCGATATCGTCACTGATAAAGCGGGGATTCAGCCGGGCGGTAACGACCTCCCCGTCTGCGCTGAAGCTCCAGGGAAGAAACCGGCCATCTGTGGGATAACGAAACACCAGACAGGCGTGCTCGCTCAGCTCGTCAATGCGTTGCGGAGTACCTGCACGGGAGAGATAAGCGGGTGCCGCACAGAAAATAAACGGCAGGGATGCGATTTTTCGCGCCACCAGCCGATCGTTCAGCTGCGCCTCAATGCGCAGGCTGACATCGATATTTTCCAGCCGGTGATCGACATCACGATCGGTAGCGATCAGTTCTATGTCAATTCCGGGGAACATTTCATTAAAAGCCGGCATAAGAGGGGCAACCACGTAGCGGCCAAACGCCGCGGTGGTGGCAATGCGCAGCGGACCCTGCGGTCCGGTTTCCACAGCGGCAGCCTGCGCAGCAAGCGCAATATCATACGGTATATGGCGGACTTTGGCGTAATAACGCTGACCGCTTTCCGTCAGGACCATACTGCGGGTGGTACGTGAAAGCAGACGCACGCCGAGGTGTGTTTCGAGCCGGGCCAGGCTCTGGCTTACGGCTGCAGCACTCATTCCTCTGGAGCGGGCAGCAGCGGCAATAGTGCCGTTTTCCACTACGCGAACAAAATTGTCGATCAACCCCAGCATATCCATCAGCGGCCCGCTCTTTTCGTAAATGTTGCTTAGCAATGATTAAAGCACAGCTGCGCTTTTTTTGTCCGGCACAGGCCCGTAAGGTAGCCGCTGTTTCTTAACTTACCGGTCAGGAGAGATCTTATGATTAAAGCAATTGCGTCAGCTGGCGTGCGCTTACGGCTGCCACATCGGGTTACCCCTTATATATTTTCTCTGTACATGGCGACCATTATGGCGTTTCTGATGAGCCTGGTTATTACGCTGGCAGAGTCTGGTCCAGGCCCGCATTATATGACAAATGTGATGAATGCTTATCAGGTGGCGATGCCTGCTGCCTTTGTCTGCATTCTGCTTGTACGTCCGGTGGTTATCCGGCTGGTGGCGCTAACCGTTCACGGCCACTAATCTCCTGCACAGCTGGCCGCGTGCTTAGCGCGGCTTTTTGCGACGCTTTTCGGCATACATCACGCTGTCGCTCTCGCCGATCATTTCCGCGAGCGAGGCATATTTGCCTGCCTCACTGGCGATCATGCCAAACGAGTAATTAATGTTGTAGGGCTTAGCCGCCTGCTGATTCCATACTGACAGCGCCTCGCGCAGCCGGCACAGGTAGGCTTTAGCATCGCTTTGCCGGGCCAGCAATACAGCAAACTCATCGCCGCCGAGACGGCCTGCAATGTCATCCGGTCCGAGCTGCTGATAGAGCAGCGCGGCGAAGATCTTCAGCACGTTGTCGCCTTCTGCATGGCCCCACAGGTCATTGATAGGCTTGAATTTGTCGAGGTCAAAATAGAGGATGGCAAAGTCGCGATCCTGCTGCTGCAGTTGCTGAAACCGCTTTTCTCCCATCGCATAAAACCCGCGCCGGTTGGGAATATCCGTCAGGCTGTCCACCATTGCGATGTGCGTGACCTGAAATTCATTTTCGACAATCGCCGCCACGTCTTTCATTGCGGCAATGTCGTCGTCGGTAAAACGGCGCGGTTCGCTGTTAGCCAGACACAGAGTACCGGCAACGGCACCGTCGGGCAGCCGCACCGGATACCCCACATAAAAACGGATAAACGGCGTGCCGGTCACCAGCGGATTGTCATAAAACCGCGCATCTTCGCGCGCGTCTGTGATGATTAAAGGCTCATCCAGCATAATGGCATGCGCGCACAGAGAGATGTCGCGTTTCATCTCGCGGCCGTTGATCCCCTGACACGCCAGCGCCCACTGACGATCGCGATCGATAAGGTTGATTAGCGCTATCGGTACCTGAAACAGCCGGCGGGAAATGCGGGTCAGTCGTTCAAAGCGCTCATCGTCCTGCGTATCCAGCAGGCCAAGTTTGTGGAGCGACTTCAGCCGCGCAGCTTCATTTTCCGGCATTCCCGGCAATTTCATAGCAACCTCTTCTCTTTTCGCCCTGGACTATTTTAAGGGATAGCACTTTGTCCAGTTATAGTTAGTTTTCACCAGCGTCAGTTCCCCGTCTACATCACCGAACGTGGCGGCCTGATGCTTAAAGAAAAACGCGCGCACAGGTTCAGGTAAAAACGCCGCCCCGTAGCGCAGCAGCGTGCTGTGCCAGAAGGGAGCCGGCAACGCTCTGCCGGCATGGCGCATCAGGATTTCATTTTTCCACTGAGAATCGAGCACCTTTGCACAGAACTGCTCACGCAGCGCCAGCGCAGGATGTGCCGGGATCCCCGCCAGCAAAAGCTGATCGGGTAACGCTACCAGCCGCAGATGCGTAATCACAACTTTTTCCGCTGCAAATTCACGCCAGATTGCCATTAACTGATCCACTTTCGCTGGCAGTGGCTCATCTGCGTGATAGAGCGGCAGAGTCAGGGGTAAGAAAGTAAAATGCAAACCGCAGGCGGGCAACGTATCGGCAAGCCGGTCACCTGCGGTGAGCTGAGTTAACTTCGCAATAAGGCGTGAAATATCTGCGGTCACGGAGGGCCGTATGCCCGTTGCCAGCGCGAGCCGGGTCGGATCGTAGTAGTTTTCCTCTCTGACCTTCCCGATACCTGCATTTTCCGCCCACAACGCCGCAGTATTGTTATTCACAGCGTGATATCTGTTTTGCAAACTTATTGCGTTCATAGCAGCCCTTCAGGCATTAATTTAAGCATCGGCTTGTGGTCATATATTTGTCAGAAACAACGACTAATGACCTGGGCCTGGCGGATTGCTTACTTTGCATACTCAGATGTCACTAATGAAAATTTCACATTTAGCTTTATGGACGGGAAATATTGAAGCGCAAAAAATATTCTGGCGAGACTATTTTGGCGGAACCCCTAATGAGTTATATATCAGCAAAAACCGGCCCGGTTTTTCCTCTTATTTTATCAGCTTAAGTGAAGGACCTACTATTGAGCTAATGCACCTGAAGGGTATGGCAGAGGGACAACACGGTGCAGAGCTTACCGGCTGGGCGCATGTTGCTATCGACGTTGGCTCCCGCCACCGGGTTGATGAAATGGTTATTAAAGCATCCGAAGATGGAATTTTAGTGAGTCCGGCTCGCCTCACAGGTGATGGTTATTATGAAGCTATCATCAAGGATCCCGATAGCAATCTTATTGAAATTATGGGTTGAATTTTTGTGAGCAATAACCTGCTTATAACTCAGCTGCATTATTATTTTGATTGTCAAAACCAGAACGTCCGTTTTTGCCTGCAAAACGGACGTTCTGAATAAACAGGACACGAATATTTTTAAATGAACATCCTGAAATCCTCAGCGCTAATATCTGCCAGCGCTGAAGCTTTCAGATGCGGAGAGGCTGCCAGATACCGGGAAATCAGCTCAAAGCCTGCGGTGTATCCCAGCCACTTTGGCAAATCGCCGGTTCCGTAAAACCAGGCATTGTGATCGTAATCGGTGCGATGCCAGCTGTCATGCAGTTGCCGGGCGAAGGATTGAATAATATCTGAGTTGAGGCTTTCCCAGAGTTCAGGTTTACCGCCTAGAAGCTCAAGAGAAAAGTGCCCGGCAAGTCCTTCAGAAACGATAGCTTCCCCTAACGTTGAGCCGTATCCGGGCCCTGCCCACCTGGCCGCATGGTGCAGTTCATGAGCAAACATTCGCTCAAGCGAGTGCGCTTCATTTTTACAGAATGCCGGGTTTTCAGGGTCGACCGTTAAATAGATAACGCCTGGCTCAGGACAAAAACCCGTGTGCCCTTTTTCAGGGATCACAAACTTTCCGGCTTTAACCACCACATCCAGCGAAGGAACCGGCATCAGCCGCTGAGCTTTTTGATAGGTAGCGGTCAGGCTGGCCTGAAGCCATTCACGGTGAGCGGTCAGTTTTTGTTGGGCATTCAGAATATGCAGGGTTATGTGAGGCATGTCAGCACCATCCAAAAACGAGAGTATATATCCGCCTGCCAGCAAACATATAGTGAATCTCCTGATCCGCCATTACAGATCGCGCTATCTGCTTCTGACACAAAGCCGCTTTTTATGCAGTGATGCTATATCAGACATTACCAGGTGGCCTTATGTGAAAAATGGAAGTCATATTACCATGCATTATCTGGCCTGGATGTCACAGGAAAAAACCGATATCAGTCAACGGACATATCTGTTGTAACAGGTGAGTTATGGTGTTAAAACCAGAAAACAGCTTTTTTAAGTTATTATGTTTCCTCTTACTGTCACCAACTTATAAGCGAAAACCAGGCGATGATTAAGTCAGTTCAGTCAACAACCACCGTCACAACCACCGGCACCTTCGGCGGCGTGAGCGCATCTGTGACTGGCACCTGACAAAACAGACTCTGACTCCCCGCCAGACCGGACGGGGAAAACGATCTCTCCGTTCATAACTTACCGAATGGAGATATATTGTGATTTCTGAAAATGCGCTTTTAATTATCGATATGCAGCACGGGCTTTTTCGCGGGCCGGTTTCCCCCTATTCCGCGGCTTCTGTACTCTCGAATATCTGTCTGCTGATTGAAAAAGCCAGGCGGGCTCAGATACCCATCTTTTTTGCGCGCCATACCGGACCTGATGACTCCCCTTTCTCAGAGCAGGGGCCGTTAACCCGACTTATACCTGAAATGAACGTGTACGCTGAGCGTGATGTCGTGTTTATTAAAAAGCATCCCAGCTGTTTTCAGAATACGGACCTGCAGCATCAGCTCAGCCAGCGAGGTATCAGGGAACTGGTTATCGCCGGGATGAAAACAGAATTTTGTGTGGACACAACCTGCCGTGCAGCGTCGGAACGCGGATTCAGGACAGTGCTGATTTCAGATGCGCATACAACAATGGATAACTGCTGCCTGTCAGCTAAAGAGATCGTCAGCCATCATAATGTCACGCTGGCTGGCCCGTTTGTTACGCTATCCACTGCGGCCGACTGGAACGTTATCGGGAAATGAGTATTAACTGTAGCCGCCCGCAGGGCGGCTGAAGACACTATGCTCAACGTATAGAACAATCCGATCTATCGGCCAGTGTCCGCTATGAGCGAAAAGCGGACGTTCACACTGGTATAAGTTAAAACAGAGCGGGAGGTATAATTATTGACGTTTTATGTCAGTCGGATTGCGTGAAATAAAGGCCTTTGGCAGCATCCCGCTCATTACGCCGTCCCGGTCGATCAATGCATGCTTGAGGGCAATCAGAATATGCCCGGCGATTAAAGCGCCCATTGTGAAGGCAAGAGTGACGTGGATATCTTTCATCAGTTCATAATATTCGGGATGCGGTGCGATCAGTGGCGGCAACCTGAATGACCAGAGCACCATAATCGGCTTGTCAGCAACCGAGCTCCAGAGCCATCCGGATACCGGCAGTGCGATGAGGCCTGCTGCGTATATCACAAAATGCCCGGCATGGGCGGCCCTGCGCATTACTGCGCTCATGCTATCCGGTAAAGGCGGAGAAGGATGCGTCAGACGCCAGCCTATACGTATGATGACGAGTAACAGTAATGTACTCGCCAGAGCTTTATGAGCGATGGTAAGCGAATGATCCCCGTTAAGCTCATCGCGCCACGTTACCGCAACATAGCCAATAAACCAGGCTCCAATCCAGATTAAAGCCATCAGCCAGTGAAGAAACTTAGCCAGAGACGTAAAATGCTGAACCTTAACGGGGGACATAAGTATGCTCCATGCAGCCAAAACGGAGAGGTGGCAGCTGGCTGGTAGCACAGCTCTATATGAGTCAGCAGCTTATGCACCTTCGTTACTGAGATAATCTTCAGTAGCGAAGGTGCAAAGCACAGGCGCACCAGACTGCTGTCAGGGCTTCCAGCGACGCAGAGAAGTATGGTCCTCATACGGAAGCTTTGAAGGCAGAGAAATCAGTTCAATGACGCTGCCCCACGGGGTACGTCCATAGCAGAAAAAGTTATTCTCTCCGACCTCGGTCGGAAACATCAGGGGCTGAGGAGAGGTGAACATTTTTCCGCCGGCCCGCTCGAACAGGCTGACAGCCTCGCTGATGTCATCAACGTACACGGCAAAATGCTGCAGGCCGTAATCGCTGGGCCGCACGGGCTGGCTTTGCTCCGGCCCCTTCATTTCAAAAAGCTCAAGCCCCGGGCCGTGCTTGAGCTTCATCATTCTTACCGTGGTAATTTTCGTGCCCGGGAACAGATTAAGAATGCTTTCCGTATCTTCGCCTTTTACGTCGTCATCTGACGGCGACACAGAGTCGTATATAACTTCCGCGCCAAAAGCCTCAGAAAAGAAGCGGGTAGCCTCGTCAATATCAGAAACGGTAATGCCAACGTGGTCCATACCGCGAATAATGTCAGTAGACATGGTTTTCTCCCTGTGGTTTTACAGATAGGAGTGACGTTAGAAATCAACCCTGACGGCGGGCCATTTCTGCAAGCGCGCTGAGCTGCGCCGTAATCAGGTTGCGAGTGTCCGCATCCGTAATACTGCCGGTTTCCGGATCAAGCCGGGACGCCGCCTGTCCAATCATGACCTCTGGCTTGTTAAGCACTCTGCCGTCGAGAAAGACCAGAATCTGGCGCAGATGATACTGCGCCCGCGCACCGCCTATGGCACCGGGTGAAGCCGTGAGTATGGCAACCGGCTTACCGGCCACAGGGGTGTCCGGCAGGCGGGAAAGCCAGTCCAGCGCGTTCTTCAGCGCACCCGGCACGGAATAGTTATATTCAGGCGTGACAATAATCAGACCGTCCGCTGCCGCTATCGATTTTCCCATTGCCACGACCGCTTCAGGAAACCCCTGAGCCTGCAGGTCTGCATCGTAGTGAGGTATGTCTTTGACAGATCCGAGCGCGCTGACTTCCACGCCTTCCGGCGCCAGCAGCTCAAGATTACGGGCCACAACGGCGTTGAATGAACCCGCGCGAAGGCTGCCCAGCAGTGAGACAAATTTCAGAGGTTGTGCCTGAGACATAACTGCTTCCTGTGCTTTGAATGAATTTCCGGCTGCGCCGGCGGTTTGCTTACGGACTGAATCAAGCCTGGTATAGAATTACACATCGATAAACGCGTTATGAGTCGCCAGAGAGTCAACTTTATGTCTACCGGATTTACTGCCGAATCCCTGCGGGGAATTACCAATTTCGTTACGACGGCCAAATCGAGCAGCTTTACTGAAGCTGCAGAGCTGCTGGGTATAACCAAATCGGCCGTGGGAAAAAGCGTGGCACGCCTTGAGGAAAGGCTGGGAACTCGGCTGTTTCACCGCTCAACCCGCAAGTTGAGCCTGACCAGTGACGGTGAGGCTTATCTCGCCAGCTGTCTGTCTGCGCTGGAAATTATGGATTCAGCGGAAAACACGCTTAGCAGGCGCCAGGATAACCCCGCCGGAACGGTCCGTATAGACATGCCGGCGTCATTCGGACGCAATCTGATGATGCCCGTGCTACTTGAAGTGACAGACCGCTATCCTGCTCTGCGACTGGCGTTGACCTTTAACGACCGACTGATTGACCCTGTGGAGGAAGGCGTTGACCTGGTGCTGCGCCTAGGCGACCTGCAGAGCACCGATGAACTTATTGCCCGTCGCCTGAGCCGGCAGCGCCTCATGCTATGCGCCTCCCCCGCTTATATTGAGCGGCACGGTCAGCCCGGAAATATCGAGGCGCTGAAAAAGTACAGCTGCATAATGGGCTACCGGCGCGGGGCGCCTCTTGCCTGGCGTCTGCGACCGGCCGGGGAACGGGAGATGAAGTTTATCTCCGGTTCGGCGCACCAGATAAGTGATGGAGACGCCATGCTTCAGGCCTGCCTGGCTGGAGCCGGTATTGCTCAGTTTCCGGAGTCGATGGTGAATGACCATATTGATGCAGGCAGCCTCGTTGCCGTTATGCCCGATCATATGCCCGTACCGGTCGAGCTGAACGTCGTCTGGCCCCGAACAAGGCACCTGATCCCCAAAGTCAGGCTTATCGTGGATGAGCTGCTCAGGAAGGCCGGCGAGGGATATTTCGGCGCGATGAGGTAGAATTTTTGTCCCCACTCAGGCGATTTCAGGGTTATTTATCAACTTCCGGCAAACTTATATTCTGCACGTCTCGCTGCTGCCAGTAAGTTCCGCACCGGTTTTTAACGGAAACCGGCCGGTGTAATGCGCAGTTCAGACACAACCCTATTTGACTGACAGGATATTTGTTATGCCATTTGCTCTCTGGGCGCTGGCAATAGGTGCATTCGGTATCGGAACCACTGAATTCATCATTGCAGGCCTGCTTCCCGTTATTGCCGCTGATTTCAATGTCAGCATTCCAGTGGCCGGAAACCTGGCGACGTCTTACGCTCTGGGCGTTTTTGTCGGGGCGCCGGCCCTGATTATTCTGGGCTCAAAAGTGCCCCGTAAAGCGATGCTGATATTCCTGATGCTGCTGTTTGTGGCGGGTAATATCGTGACGGCCTTTGCGCCGACGCTGGGTATTGCCATCCTCGGCAGGATAATCACGTCCATGACCCACGGCGCCTTTTTTGGCATCGGATCGATTATTGCTGCAGATATGGTCGCGCCGTCTAAACGTGTCAGGGCTATTGCGTTTATGTTCATGGGGCTGACCGTGGCGAACCTCATCGGGGTTCCCGTCGGCACCTGGATTGGACAGCACCTGTCATGGCGGGAAGCTTTTATGGCAATTGCCGTAATTGGAGGCATTACCGTTATCAGCGTCGGCATGCTCATCCCACATCAGCCCAGACCGGAAAACCATAATTTTGCACATGAGTTTAATGCCTTCCGTAACGTTAACGTTCTGCTGGCGATGGGCATCACGGTCTTTGGGCCGGGCGCATTTTTTACCTCAATCACCTATATCGCCCCGATGATGACGGAACTTGCCGGATACAGCGAAAGCAGCCTGGCCTGGCTGATGCTGCTGTTTGGTCTGGGTCTGTTTGTCGGCAACCAGCTGGGCGGCAGATACGCCGACCGCGCCCTAATGCCGATGCTGTACGTGACTCTGGCCGCTCAGGCCGTGGTATTGCTGGTATTTAACTTTACGACTCACAGTCAGCTTATGTCGGCGCTCTGTATTTTCCTGATGGCTGCTTTTGGTTTTGCGACCGTATCTCCCATCCAGAAACTGGTCATGGACAAAGCGCGGGCAGCTGGCGCGCCAACGCTGGCCGCTGCCGTTAACATTGGCCTATTCAATCTCGGCAATGCCGTCGGTGCCTGGCTGGGTGGAGCTGTCATTGCTGCAGGGTTCGGTCTGCAGTCGCCTAACTGGGCTGGTGCGATACTCTCTGTGATAGCGCTGATTCTGGCGGTTATATCGGGACTCACTGACAAGACAGGGCATATTGCAGTAGTACATCCGACTGGCAAAGCTTAAGCGCAATAAATCCTCATCTAAATAAGCCTGCCAGCATTCTGCTTTTCACAATAAGCAACGTCCGCTTCTGGCACAAAGCGGACGAAGTTCGATGAACGTCCGCCAGGAGCGAAAAGCGGACATCCAAGAATTGATGAAAGGTACAACATCTTCAGGTAATAAATAAATTTCGCCGAAATAATGTAATTACCGACCCAAAGGCCGGTAATTGTTAACACTGATAACCTTTTACCACGCGTAAGCTTCAGGTGCCTCTCCGCCTGGCCCCGGCCAGATGGTATCCAGCCTTTTGAGCGTATCGTCTGAAAGAGACAGCGTCAGGGCATTGAGATTATGACGGAGCTGTTCAACTGTACGCGGACCACTGAGCACGGCGCTAACCACCGAGTTCTGCAGTAGCCAAGCCAGCGCGACGTCTGATGGTGTTTCTCCCAGCTCATCACACAGTGTTTCCCAGGCCTCCAGTTGTGGCCGCAGGCGGTTGATTTGTGCCTGCAACTGCGGTGATGCCCGGCGGCCACCGGCAATTTTCTTCAGAACACCGCCCAGCATCCCCATCCCGACCGGGCTCCAGGGGATCAGGCCAATGCCGTAATGACGCAGCGCCGGAATGATTTCCAGCTCAATCGTGCGCTGAGTCAGATTGTACAGGCTCTGTTCCGATGCCAGCCCCAGCAGGTTGCGCGCGTCGGCCTTGCACTGTGCAGTGGCAATATCCCAGCCAGCAAAGTTACTGCTGCCAACGTAGCTGATTTTACCCTCACGGATCAGCTGTTCCATGGCCTGCCAGATCTCCTCCCAGGGCGTGTTCCGGTCGATATGGTGCATCTGATAGAGATCGATATGGTCCGTTTTCAGCCTTTTCAGGCTGGCCTCACAGGCCCGGCGGATATGGTAGGCAGACAGGTATTTGTCGTTCGGCCCCGTGTCCATCGGCTGGTAAACTTTCGTGGCCAGCACTATCCGGTCACGCTGACCACTACGCGCCAGCCAGTTACCGATGATTTCTTCGGATGTTCCGTAACCCTTTGCCATATCCGGCGACTGCGGCCCGCCATAGACGTCAGCGGTATCGAAAAAGTTGATACCTGCATCCACGGCTTCATCCATGATCCTGAAGCTGGCCGACTCATCCGTCAGCTCACCGAAATTCATGGTACCGAGACCGATGCGGCTCACCCGCAGACCGGTACGCCCCAGATGTTTGTAGTTCATGTCAAATGCTCCTTAACTGAACGTGTTATTGCAGATTCTTACGGAAAAAGTCTGTCAGCTTGCCAAAAGGGATTACGTCGGTACGGTCATACAGATCGACATGCCCTGCGCCCGGTACGATGTACAGTTCTTTAGGCTGACCGGCGCGTTTGAAAGCGTCCTCGCTGAACTCTTTTGAGTGTGCCTGATCGCCGGTAATAAACAGCATCGGGCGCGGAGAGATGGTTTCAATATCGTTGAACGGATAGAAGTTCATAAACTTGCCAATACTGCTCAGCATCGGTTTCGTCGTCAGTTCTTCTTTCTGACCCTGTGGGGTGTAGCCGCCGCGTTCGGTGCGGTAGAAATCAAAGAACTCGCGCTGAATATCAGGCGTTGAAGCGTCCAGTGTATTCACGGTACCGGGAATGTAGGCCGTCTCGCCTCCCTGAAACTCTGCTAAACGCTGCTCTGTGGCTGACCGGATAAAGGCCTTACGTTGTTCCGGCGTCTGGGAATGGTTGAGGCCATTACGGAACGCACTCCCCATGTCATACATGCTGACCGTGGCAATGGCTTTCATACGCGGGTCAATCTTGGCGGCACTGATAACAAAACTTCCGCTGCCGCAGATACCTAATACACCGATGCTATCCGGATCGACAAACGGCTGTGTGCTTAGATAATCAACCGCCGCGCTGAAATCATCTGTGTAGATTTCCGGTGAAATCAGGTGCCCCGGTTTGCCCTCGCTTTCTCCCCAGAAAGAGAGATCGATAGCCAGCGTGACAAACCCCTGCTCCGCCAGCTTCTGCGCATAGAGATTCGAACTCTGTTCCTTAACGGCTCCCATCGGGTGACCAACGACGATCGCCGGGTGTCGGGTATTCTGGTTCATCTTTTTCGGGATAAACAGGTTGCCGACCACGGCCATCTGGTACTGGTTTTTAAAGGTGACTTTTTGCTGCGTCACCTTATCGCTTTTATAAAAATTATCGGCCCCACGGGACATATCCGCCGCAGAGGAAGCAAATGCACTGATCAACAGCCCCAGCGCTAACGTAAATTTTTTCATGATGGTCTCCTTATCATTAAGCCAGGGTGGCGTTATCAATGACAAACCGGTAATGCACATCGCCCCTGAGCATGCGCTCATAGGCATCGTTAATCTGGTCGGCGCGGATAAGCTCAATGTCGGCGACAATGCCGTGTAGGGCGCAGAAATCGAGCATCTCCTGCGTTTCAGGAATGCCGCCAATCATCGACCCGGCAATCGATCTGCGCTTCATGATAAGGCTGAACACTTCTGGCGAGTCATGCGGCGTGGCCGGCGCACCCACCAGGGTCATCGTGCCATCGCGTTTCAGCAGCGCAGTGAACACGTCGAGGTTATGCGGCGCAGCAACGGTGTTGAGGATAAAATCGAAGCTCTTTGCATGGGCTTCCATTTCGCTGGCATGACGGGAGACCACCACCTCATCTGCACCAAGCGCTATGGCGGCGTCACGTTTGGACTCAGACGTGGTAAAGGCCACGACATGCGCGCCCATGGCGTGCGCAAGCTTGATCCCCATATGTCCCAGTCCACCGATACCGACCACTCCGACCTTTTTGCCGGGCCCCGCCTGCCAGTGACGCAGTGGTGAGTACGTTGTGATCCCCGCGCACAGCAGCGGAGCCACGGCGGCCAGTTGCGCTTCCGGGTGAGTGACGCGCAGGACATAGCGCTCATGCACCACAATCTGCTGCGAATATCCGCCCAGCGTGTGGCCTGGCGCATCCGGCGTCGGGAAATTGTATGTCCCTGTCATATGGTCGCAGTAGTTCTCCAGTCCGTCGTCACAGTCACTGCAGTGCCGGCAGCTGTCGACAATGCAGCCGACCCCCACCAGGTCCCCTGCACAAAAACCGGAGACGTGATCGCCAACGGCCACTACACGACCGACAATTTCATGTCCCGGTACGCAGGGATAGAGCGTTCCAGCCCATTCAGCGCGTACCTGGTGGATATCCGAATGGCAGACTCCGCAGTACGCGATATTAATCTGCACATCATGGGCACCGGGGGCGCGACGGGTGATATCCATCGGCTCCAGCGGCAGTGTGCCCGCATGGGCGCCGTAAGCTTTAACTGTCATGGCATTACTCCTGGGTTTATGAATGGTCTGCGGCAGAAGTGTCTGACCGCGAGGTCAGAAAGATCAGCACGGTTGCGATAATCAGCATCGCGGCGCTGGCCAGGAAGGTGCTCTGGTAGCCGTGATGGTCGAAAAGCAGGCCGCCCACCGTCGAACCGAGAGCAATGGACAGCTGCACCATCGCCACCATCAGTCCGCCGCCCGCTTCGGCATTCTGCGGGAAGGTACGCGGAACCCATGCCCACCATCCCACCGGTGCGGCAGTGGAAATCAGCCCCCACAGCCCAAGCAGCGCCGTCACGATGGCTACCTGACTGCCGAAGGCAATCAGTGCCAGCGCGGTGATGGCCATCAGTACCGGGATGGCCATCAGGGTCGGGTAGAACCCGCGTTTTAACACCCGGCCAATCAGCGTAGTGCCGATGAAACCCGCAACACCAATAACCAGCAGGACCAGGGTCACCGTTGCGTCATCCACCCGCGTCACCGTCTCAAGGAAAGGCCTGATGTAGGTAAAGAGCGTAAATTGCCCCATAAAGAAGATCCCCACACCCAGCATGCCCAGCGTGACCACCCGGCGACGAAACAGCGTGAAAACGTTGCGGGAAGCCGCCTGACGGGTGACCGACATGGAAGGCAGACTGAGTAATTGCCAGACAAACGCTATGATGGCGACCGGCACCAGGCAGAAGAAGGCGCCCCGCCAGCCAACAACCGATCCGAGCCAGCTGCCCAGAGGGGCAGCCACGACGGTAGCCAGAGCATTGCCGCTGTTGAAAATAGCCAGCGCCAGCGGAACACGATGCACCGGGACCAGACGCATTGCCGTCGCGGCCGACATCGACCAGAACCCGCCGACCACAATGCCAATCAGGGCCCTGCCCGCCATATAGGTCAGGTAATTGGGTGCCAGCGCAATAACAGCACCGGAAATTGCCATAATGCAGGTCAGGCCGAGCAGCAGCGTTTTCCGGTTAAGCGTGCCTGCCAGCACGGAAATAAACAGGCTGGTTACCACTGCAAATGCCCCGGAAATGGCGATGCCCTGTCCGGCCATGCCTTCGGTGACACGAAGGGTCTGCGCCATCGGTGTCAGCAGGCTGACCGGCATGAATTCGGAGGCGATCAGGGCGAAGACGCACAGCGTCATGGCAAAGACACCACTCCAGTGCGCAGGCTGTTTCCCGCTTCCGGTGTTTTTTTTTCTGTTTTCGTCTGTCTTATTACTCATTCAGGGATTTCTTTTCAGTAGATAACATGAAGTCTGTGCCCCGGAGCCTTCAGCGCTGCAGGAAGAGCTGAAACGGCATACGGGGACGGGATAAGAGGGATAATCGCGGTACGGAAGGTGCTGCGGGTCAGTTGGCGACCCTGATCTGCACCGCAAGAGGTCCGTGGCGCTGCAGGACCGGCAGTCCGGAATCCACTTTCCCTAACGGGATCAGTGAACGGGCGTAAGCCCTGCCCCGGGCAAAAATCGCCAGGTTGCCCCAGGGCGCGTAGTAAGTGATATCTCCGGCTTCCGGCGTTATGCCGTCCGGTGCCTGCACCGTGGAAAGCCTGCGCGGCAGGTCGCTTATACGCTCAATATCGTCATAGTCTTCCAGCGTCAGGCTGAGGGGAAGCAAAGACGCAAAGTCCCGGCCTGTCGGCGTATCAAAGAGGGTGGCGGTGGCGGTTTCTCCCTCCACAATGATCTCAATTTTCATAAGCGTCTCCTGCGCCACTCCCCGGTCGTTGTCACCCGCCATAGCGGACTGCGTGATGAAAAGCAGGCCGGCAAGGAGCAGCAGTGATGTTCTGCAGTAAGCGTTTTGCATAAGGGTTAGCGTTGACTTTTTCATCGCATTATTGTTACCAATATGCAGCGGGTTAACTAGCTAATGAATACTTAATACCCTTATAAGTAAAATTTATAAATGGACCGGAAACGAGCATGGCCAGACGCAATCTCAACGACTTACTCTCTTTCGTCACCGTGGCGCGTGAGGGCAGCTTTACGCGCGCTGCCGCCCAGCTCGGCGTGACCCAGCCCGCACTGAGCCAGGCGATTTCCGGGCTGGAAGAACGGATGCAAATCCGCCTGCTGACAAGGACCACGCGCAGTGTGTCAGTGACGGCTGCCGGGGAACGACTGCTGCAGTCTGTGGGACATCGTATTGATGAGATTGAAGCCGAGCTGGACATGCTGACGGCACTGCGTGATAAACCTGCCGGGACCGTCCGTATTACATGTGGACCTAATGTTCTGAAGACCACACTGCTGCCAAAACTGACACCACTGTTACGCGAATATCCTGATATTCATATTGAGTTTGATGCCAACCACGGGTTCCGAGATATCGTTGCGGATCGTTTTGATGCCGGCGTGCGGCTCGGAGACACTATCGACAAAGATATGATAGCCGTACCCATTGGCCCGAAACTGCGCATGGCGGCTGTAGCTTCCCCTGAGTATTTCGCCCGGTGCGCCGCCCCTCAGACGCCACGCGATCTGATGCAACACTGCTGTATTAATGAGCGCATGGTTCAATCGGGGAAAATTTACGCCTGGGAGTTTGAGCAGGAAAACGATAAATTTCACGTTCGGGTTGAAGGGCAACTGACGTTTAACACATCGGAACATGTCGTTGACGCAGCGCTTGCCGGACTGGGCATTGCCTTTTTACCTGAAGAGGAGTTCGGCACACATCTGCAGGAAGGAAAACTGATTCGCGTGCTTGAAGAATGGTGCCGTCCTTTTCCCGGCTACTATCTTTATTATCCCAGCCGTAAACAGCCTTCCCCAGCGTTTTCACTCGTTGTGGATGCGTTGCGTATTAACCGGAAAATTTAACGCTGAATTATCGGGCCAATATTTCTAGAACGGACGTGAACGTCCGCTTCTGGCAAAAAGCGGACGAAGTTCGATGAACATCTGCTAAGAGCGAAAAGCGTGCTTTATACGTTTATCGTAAAGTTTGTCATTCAGGCAGAGCGTTGCCTCTGACTGGTCTGCGGCATGAGAGGTGAGCGTGTAGTTTATCCATAACGGTGAAATGGGTAGTGCCGGGATTATCATAAATGCTAACCGATACAGACACGTGAAAAAAGGAGGCGCCTGCCCTCTTTTCATCCACGTCGCGGGCGATAAACGGAGTTAATGAAAACGCCGTCAGGCCGGTAAACATACCCGCCTCTCCTGAAGGGTATTACTGGTGTACTTCTTGGATGAGAGAGGCCTCGAACTCTACACCGGGCATCATTTTTTCCAGGCCGTCTGTCAGCATCTTCCCGGCTTCGTGAAGCATCTCCAGCGGCATCTGGGGAAGACTCTCAAGGATGAACCACATCTGCTGTGCTTCGACACCCAGGCGAGTTCTGATCCCCTGGCGCCAGTTCCAGCGTCGGCAGGTTACACCGGCCTCATCACACCATATCACCTCACCCTGCGAAGGATATTCAATGATTGTCCCGCCTTCTTTAAGCGTATCAAAAGGTTCTGTTCCTTTTGCCACAGTCAGGCATGGCGCTCCCTGATAGGCAGAGATATTTTCGCCACCCACCGGTACGGCATAACGAAGACTGACAGCATTATAGAGATCAACAATGGGGTCGAGCGCCGGCATTGTCCCGTCGCGCAATACGCGCTTACGCAAGGCATCAGCTGAACACGGCGTACGTTTGGGCTTAGCGCCAAATTTCTGGAAAACTTCCCCCCAGGCGGCCAGATGAGATTCCGCCCATTCTGGCTGACCCGCCAGAACTGCTTTACATGCATCCTGTAGCGCAGCTTCTCCTGCACCAGGATTTATCACCGGTGCGGCTTGCCCGACGATACTCAATGCCCGAAATCCAGGTGCAATGCGATAAATATCGGGAGCAATTGACGGAGATACTTTTAACACGGGATAATCCTTTAATGACCAATTTAAATCATGATAATGACCGATGACCGAAAAAGTCAATTTACTGACCGACGCTAATGCTATCGCCGACACTGTTAATGAAGCCGTATCTCAGCGGATTAAGGTGTATCGTCAGCAAAAAAAAATGTCTCTTGATGAACTCTCCCGCCGGGCCGGCGTGAGCAAGGGAACGCTGGTTGAGATAGAGGGATGCAGAGCGAATCCCAGTATCGCCCTGCTATGCCGGCTGGCTGCCGCGATGGGCGTTGCAGTGGCTGACTTTGTGGATGTCAGCTCAAAACCGGCAGTCCGCCTGATTTCATCAGATGAAATACCGGAACTGTGGAAAGGAGAAAAAGGCGGCAGTGCAAAATTGCTCGCTGGATCTGGCGGCCCTGATATGACAGAACTCTGGATGTGGGAAATGCAACCGGGTGAAAGGTTTGACTCCCGCGGCCATACAGCAGGAACGCTTGAACTTTTTTATGTTCAGGCGGGTTCACTCACGCTTGGGGTACAGGACCATCAATATCTTTTAAGAGCCGGCTGTTCGGCGACTGCCAGAACAGATGTTCCTCATTTTTATGAAAACCGGGAGGAAGATCCCCTGGTTTTTATCATGACTGTACACGAAAAGCAGTCTGCCAGATGATGTACGCTTTTGTCGTGAAGTTCCAAAGTGAGATTTCAGATAGTTTAGTGCTTATTTTCTAAAACCCAGCAGGTAATTTCATGTTTAAAAGAGCGGATCACGTCGGTTTTTCAGTCAGAAATATTGAAGAGTCCCTGTTCTTCTGGACTCAGAAGTAATATATCTACAAAGCCCCGACGGACAGACGCTGGAGTTAATGGAGCAGGGTCAATGAAAGGCATATTCCGGATCATGCGCGCGCCATTAACCGTTATTGCGGCCAGCTTCCGAACAATTCTTGTGCATCGCCTGTCATCTCTGGAGCGTTTAATGTGCCGGATCTGTCAGTCTGAAAATTAACCCGCAGAATGGG
This sequence comes from Pantoea sp. ICBG 1758, assembly GCF_002928325.1. Lineage (NCBI taxonomy): Bacteria > Pseudomonadati > Pseudomonadota > Gammaproteobacteria > Enterobacterales > Erwiniaceae > Pantoea > Pantoea sp. ICBG 1758. Next base: position 312,746 of record NZ_POWL01000004.1, on the reverse strand, counting down.
TTATTTATAAAGTTAATCCTGGCAATAACACGCTGAAACAGAGAGATTCACTATTTTCTTCAGTTGAGGGTTTTACCTCATTGAACCGATATCGGTTCTGCTTACGCCTTCCTTATAGTGCTTACAGACTGACCTGTAAGGAGGTGTGTCCTGATGAGTTCACGTATTCGATTAGGTGTAAGCCCGTTAAGCTGGACCAACGACGTTCTGCCCGATCTGGGCGACACTATTTCACTTGAAACCTGCCTGACACAGGCTGCCTCTGCCGGTTATCAGGGGATTGAGCTGGGCAGAAAATTTCCCCGAACCCACACCGAATTAGCCCCACTATTGCATGAAGCGGGGCTTCAGCTCGCTTCGGGCTGGTACAGCGGTTTCCTTGCCGAACGCAGCGTTGCTGATGAAATCGCGGCCGTGGAACCACACGCCGGGCTTCTCAAAGCATCAGGAGCAGACGTTATGGTTTACGGCGAATGCGGCTGTATGCCTGGCAGCTATCCGCTGGACGAGCCTCTTTCTCTTTCTCCGGCCCTGTGCAGCCTGGATGCTGATGAATATGCCGGCAAAGTCAGCGAGTTTGCCGATATTCTGATGGGGAGATTTGGCCTGAAACTTGCCTACCATCATCATCTGATGATGCTGGTTGAGCAGCACCATGAACTGGAAGAGTTTCTGACTAAAACCGCTGAGAGTGTCGGACTGGTTCTGGACTCCGGGCACGCTTTTGCCGCGGGTGTTGACCTGGCTCAGATAACAGAAAAGTTTGGTCATCGTATCGTGCATATCCACCTGAAGGATGTCCGCGCTGAGGTGCTACATCGCGTCCGGGAAAACGACCTCAGCTTTAATGATGCAGTACGCGCGGGACTCTTCACGGTGCCGGGCGAGGGATGCATTGATTATTCTCCGCTGACTGATTTTATTGCGCGCTCAGATTATCAGGGCTGGCTGATAGTAGAAGCCGAACAGGACCCGCAAAAAGAAGAGCCGTTTGCTGCCGTTTCCCGGGCGTTTCACTGGGTAAAAAGCACTTTTTCACAGTCCCTCTCAACAGAGGAAGTTGCTCAATGAAAGACAAACTCAACATTGGCTTAATCGGCTCGGGCTTCATGGGGCAGGCGCATGCTGATGCTTACCGCCGTGCGGCAATGATCTATCCCGGCCTGCCAAAGCGCCCTCATCTCTATGCACTGGCCGATCAAAACCAGACTTTAGCCGATGCGAATGCGGTGCGCTTTGGGGCTGATAAGGCTTACGGAGACTGGCACGATCTGATTAACGATCCGCAGGTTGACGTGGTCGATATCACCTCCCCCAATCATCTGCACTATGAGATGGCGCTGGCCGCGATTGCGGCAGGTAAGCACGTTTACTGTGAAAAACCACTGGCCGTCAGCACGGAAGAGGCGCTGCAGATGACTCTGGCAGCAGAACAGGCGGGCGTCAAAACGATGGTGGCTTTCAATAATATCAAAACGCCTGCGGCGCTGCTGGCAAAACAGATTATTGAGCGCGGCGATATCGGCACGCCAATCCGCTTTCGTGGCACCTTTGATCAGGGTTTTTATAATGACCCGGAACTGCCCTGGTCCTGGCGCTGCTCTAAAAAGCTGGGCGGCAGCGGTTCGCTGGGCGATCTGGGGGCCCATACCCTTTCCGTCGCGCAGTTTCTCATGGGTGAGATCAGCGAGGTAACGGCCAGCGCCCAGACCTGGCTGCGGCAGCGCCCGGTTCCGCAGGTGGACGCCGGTTATGCCAGTCGCATCGATGAGCAGGCAGAATGGCGTGAGGTGGAAAATGACGACCAGGTTCAGTGCCTTGTCAGCTTTGAAAGCGGGGCCAGCGGCGTGATCGAAGCTTCACGCCTCGCTGCCGGTCGCATTTTTGGGGTGTTCTGGGAAGTCTCAGGTACAGAGGGCACCCTTTATATGGATGGCGAACGTTTCAATGAGCTGCAGGTTTATCGCTTCAGCGATGACAAAAATGACAGGGGCTTTAAGACCCTCTATGCCGGCAGCCAGATCCCGGCCTATTCAGGCTTTTTCGGATTCGATTTTGGCGGCGGCGGGCTCGGCTATTTTGATGTCAAAGTGATTGAGGTTCATGACCTGGTGCAGGGGATCTGCGGCGACGGCGACTGTTACCCGAACTTTGCATTTGGCCTGCAGAATCAGCAGGTTCTGACCGCCATTGAGCAATCTATCCTATCCCGTCAGTGGGTTGCTGTAGCAGGCAACCGCCAGGACCGTACTTAAAAAGGAATCATTATGTTTCCCTCTTCCCTGCCCGCTCCGCGACTGCCCTCTGAAAAGTCGATACCCGTATTGCGCTGGGGCATCATTGGCCCTGGCTGGATCGCTGAACACTTTGCCCGCGCGCTGAAGGAGCACACCGGACAGCAGCTGGTTGCTGTAGCAGCAAGAAACAGAGCTAAAGCACAGGCATTCGCCGATCGCTGGGCCATTCCGGCGGCCTTCAGCAGTGCAGATGAAATGCTGGCAATGAATGATCTGGACGCCATCTATATCGCCACCCCACATAACCATCACTATCCGGATGGCATGAAAGCACTTAATGCAGGCAAACATGTGCTGATTGAGAAACCCCTGGCGCTGAATGTCAGGGAAGCAGAAGCCCTGCAGACGCGCGCCCGTCAAAAAGGCCTGCTGTGTATGGAGGGCATGTGGTGCGATTTCGCGCCAAAATATGATGTGCTGCGTCAGCTTTTAACCGACGGCATTCTGGGCGATCTTCATACCCTGACTGCCGATCACGGTGAGTTTTTTACGCAGGATCACCGCATCTTCAATGCCGATCTGGCCGGCGGTCCGATGCTGGATCTGGGCAGCTATCTGGTTTCGCTGAGCGTGATGGTGGCAGGTGCACCTGTGCGCATTCAGTCCAGCGGACAGCCGGCAACAGAAAATGTTAACGGACAGGCTTCTATGTTGTTCGAACATGCCAGCGGCATGCATTCGGTACTGAACACGACTCTGTTCAGTAATACCCCCGGCAGTGCGGTGATTGCCGGCCGCGATGCCACTCTGGTTCTGGCGGGACAGTTTTATGCGCCCGGCGGCTTTGTACTGACCTCGAGCCAGGGCGGTCATACGCTGTGCTGGGAGGAACCCGCCAACCGCTACACGCAGCTCTATCATGAGATCCGACATTTTGCATGGTGCGTGGGACAGGGATTAAACGACTCCCCTGTCCGCCCTTTGTCCGCCGTACTTATGACTCTGACCGCGATGGATACGGTAAGGGAGCAGCTGGGTATCGTTTTCAACGAAGAGCGTTAATATTTGTGAAAGAAGGACCTGAGTATCCTTAGCTTACGGGGCCATATCCTCACGGGACTGGCCCCGGACCGTTGTCAGAATACGTTATCGACCGGGCAGAACATCCCGGTTGTCAGAGATTTCGTCGCGGCTTCTGCGACCGCCTGCGCCCGGATCCCATCCAGCAGCCCTGGTAAATCAGTCACCTCTTCCCCGTTCAGATAGCGGACAAAAGCGTCAAGATGCTGATAATAGGTGCCCTGCACACGACTGAACCAGTCTGCATAAAGTCCCTGCCTGATAATCGCCTTTCCCTGGAAAAGCGTCATACCCGGCGGGCTCTGCGAACCTGACTCTGCCAGTCCTTTTGCACCCATAACGCTGATCCTTTCGTCATAACCGTAGCCCGTGCGACGCGTATTATCGAGCTGCGCAAATGATCCCTGCTGCATCTGCATAATCAGCACCGACGTATCCACATCGTCAAACTCGCTAATGGCCGGCATGGCCAGTGCTGCACCCATCGCACCTACTGAAATAACGTCATCGGCTGTCAGCCAGCGCAGCAGATCGAAAAAATGGATTGCCTGGTCACGCATCTGGCCGCCGGATGACCTGAGATAACTGAGCGGCGGAAGCTCTGACGCACGACAGACCATCTGAATTAACTCAGGACGTCCGACAGTTCCCTGTTCCAGCTGACGCTTTAACTGCTGATGGCTGCTGTCAAAACGGCGATTGAAGCCTATCGTGATTTTTGTCTTCAGAGGCAGCACGTTTTCAGCAACGCGGATCGCTCTTGCCAGCGACAAATCGATCGGCTTTTCACAATAGACGGCCTTACCTGCCCGCGCAGCCGCTTCAAGCAGTTCAGCGTGTGACGGCGTTGCGCTGGCAATCAGCACGGCATCTATATTGTCACTGTTGATGGCGGCGCTGACTTCGCCCGCCATGCACTTCATCTGCCCGGCCAGTGCGGCGGCCCGCTCCGTATCAATGTCGGCCAGCATCGCAAGCTCAACCTCCGGATGAGCCGCAAGATTTGCAGCATGTACCTGTCCGATAAAACCACAGCCAATCAGGGCAAAGCGTTTTTTCTGCGTCATGGTGATTTCCTGTCTGAAGGTCTACGTTGAGCGATAAAGACGTTGCCAACTTAGCCTGCCCGCCTATCCTGAGAAATGCATGTTTTGAGGGAAATACCTCAGCAGGAACCCTGATGAAAACACTGACTCTTGAGATGAACGTGGTGAAACACCTGAGGAATATACCAGCAGCAAAGTGACCTTTATGCTCTATATGCAGGAGCATTTTTATTAGCGTCTGATGGCTTATTATTATGCAGGCAGTTTGCGGTGTTTACTGCTCTGCGGTAAATATTAACTTCTGGCACTAAGCGGACATTAGCATCAAAATTCTAAGGCACCCGATTTTCCGGTTTCGCCGGCCCAGATGGCGCACTTTAGATCAACCCCTGTAGCGGGCCAGCAGCAGCGCGTTCAGACCATAGAAAGATTTAGCCGCTGAGGGCTGGGCCGGTAATGACGCTGCAGGTTTACACTAAAGGCCCGAGTAGCGAGGCGGCTCCGGTCTGTCCAGAATTTGTAACAGAACCCGCCAGCAGTAAAGCCCACCATCACATGCCCAAACAGATACAGAACAGCGTTGAAAATATAGACTCTAATATATATGCTATATAGATTGTAATTTATAAAGGTGGGCCTGTGTGGATTGTTGAAACCACGGGTTTGTTCGCTGAATGGCTTAAAGAGCAGGACAGAGCAATGCAGTTAGACATAATTGCCGCGCTGAACCTTCTGAAGCAGGAAGGTCCACACCTTGGGCGGCCGCATGTCGATACGCTGTACGGCTCGAAAATCCTCAATATGAAAGAGCTCAGAGTACAGAGCAACGGCCGGCCTGTAAGAGGATTCTTTGTATTCGATCCTCTTCGCAAAGCCATCATCCTTTGCGCGGGTAACAAAGAAGGCGCTGATGAAAAGCGTTTCTACAAGACCATGATTAAAACGGCTGAAAGCGAGTATCACCGACACCTGGACCAACTGAAACGGAGTGGAAAATGAAAACGCTGGATGATCTAATGGCTGATTTGACACCCGAGGAACTGACTCAGGTGAATGATAAAGTTGCAGAAATGCGACTTGATTCTCAGCTGTATAAACTTCGCGAGGCGCTGGCTAAAACGCAGAAGCAGCAGGCAGAAGCTATGGGGATCGCGCAACCTTCCGTGGCGGCTATCGAAGGGCGCGGCGAGGATCTGAAAATCGCGACGCTCAAACGATATGTTGAAGCGCTCGGCGGCCAGCTAACTATCGGTGTCAATATGCCCGGCGGCGAGCATGTCGATTTCACACTTTAACTGCACCCGTAAGTCTGGCCGTTTACGGTGTTACCCGGAAAAAATGCGACTGACGTACCGGTTATTTCCCTTCGCTTGCGCTTCCTCTCTGCGACGCGCTGTCTCGCGGTCTGCTTTCTTCACTTAACGCTGCTGTGTGACAGCTCCTCCTCCGCTTTTCTTCCTCTGATGGTCAAAAGCATAAACATCCTGATGGTACCTTCCGGCTCCCCGGTAGGGCCAAGTCATCAACCCTGATGCACTAACCGGCAGAATCAGTAAGCTCCGCCAGACGTCACAAGCGTCGCCAGAGGATTCCGGCTGGATCTGATGGCAAACAGCCCTGTAGTTGGCCTATAGTCCGCTATGAGCGAAAAGCGGACTTTAACGGTTTCAGATTGCCAGGATTTCAGGCTGGCAACTTGCAGAGTATCTGATTAGAGCTTTCTCAAAAGTCTGGCGGGATTACCCGCATACACGCCTTTTACCAGCACAGGCTTTGTAACCACGCTACCGGCACCAATCACCGCACCACTGCAAATGTCCGTGGTTAAGATAGTTGCCCCGCTCCCCACGGTTACCGCGTTACCTAATATGATATGTATCCAGCTTTCTGCAGAAGCATCAGGAGCGCCATTCTTAAACAAGTCGTTGGCAAAGGTTACGCCATGGCCTATAAAACAATCCTTACCCAGGGTAACGTTCTCACAGATAAAAGTGTGTGACTGTACTCGGGTTCTGTCGCCTATAACGCATCCCTTTTGTATCTCTACAAATGGCCCTACAAAAACATCATCACCCAGTTCACACTCATAGATGTTTACTGGCGTGATTACTCTCACATTTTCGCCTTGTTTTACGTCACGAATGCCACTTTCAATAACCTTCATTTAAACTGTGTCCTTACTTGAAATGGTTCGGCTAAAAGCTTGCACAATTTTTATCGTCACGAGGTAACAAGGTTAACCTGCTTTTACTCATTCGCGCACGATGAGGATCGCAATATCCGCTTCTGGCGCGAAGCGGACTTGCGCACAGATCGACGTTAGCTATGAGCGAAAAGCGGGATTTCGCAGCAGTGCAACAATGATGAATATTTGAATCAGGTAATTCATATTGAACGGAAATGGGTTACTTCCTTAAGCGTATTAAATTAAAAAAGGCTAAAAATGACAAAGCTCGAAGAATTAAAAAACATTTATCCCGGTGCACTGGCATGGCAATTTGGCGACAGCCCGGAACTTGCTGATGAACTCGTACAACTGGTTTTGAGTGGCAGTAAAACAGCGACATGCTCTTCGATAGCATCTTTTCAGCATGAACATGAACGAGGCGAAGCTCCCTGCGTAGGAAGTTATAATATCATTCTTAACGGAACCGGGCAGCCAATGTGCGTGATCAGAACGCTCAGGATGCAGGTTATCCGCTTCAATGAAGTGACGAGTGAACTCGCCAGTAAGGAAGGTGAAGGTGATTTAAGTCTGGAGTACTGGAATGAAGGTCATAAGCGTTATTTTGAGCGTGAAGGCACTTATTCTGAAGAAATGGAGCTTGTCTTTGAGGAATTTGAACTTACAGAGATTTTGTAACTGTCCGCTCCTGACACAAAGCGGACTGACGCAGAGTTGAGGTCCGCGATGAGAGAGGCGGACGTCAAAAAGAGGGCGACCGGAAAGTTCTGCCACATCAGACATAGCATCCTGGCTACGAACCCGCAAAAGTCATCGGGTGTATGCTGCGGCAGTTAAAAGAATGAAGAAAATGCCTGACATGAACACCCCCTGAAGCATTTGATCTGCTTCTGGCACAAAGCAGACGTCAACCGCAAAGCGATCAGCATTAACGTTTTGCTTCGATCAAATGTCGGGTGGAATACGCAACAAATGGCTGACCCAGGCGCATTTTCTGGTCCATCGCCTGCAATTCTTTGTAGTATTTCTCCACGGAGAAGCCCGGGACCCACCAGACGCATTTTCGCAAAATCCAGACAACGGCACTGATATCAAAAAACGTCATCCGGCAGCGTGCTGTGCGTAAGTCAATGACCTTCAGACCCGCCATCTCCGCATCCTCTTTTTCTTTGCCAGGATCTCTGTACATTCTCTCTTTGGGAAGTGGTCCTAAAAAATACTCGATTAATTCAAATGCAGATGCAGGTCCAACATGCTGTGCCAGATAGCTTCCTCCGGGTTTAAGAACCCGATATATTTCTGGCCAGTCCGGTGCTACCGGATGCCTGGATGTGACCAGGTCAAAAGATTGTTCGCTAAAAGGAAGCTTTTTGGTGATGGAAGTATCAACAATATTTACCCCCCGGGGTGAAAGGTGCTGCCGGGCTTTTTTCAGGTTCGGGGGCCGCGCTTCTGTTGCGGCCATATATGCAGGAAACTCGGGAACTTCATTTAATAGTTCTCCTCCACCGGTATCAATGTCCAGTGCTGACGTTACCCGGCTTAAGCGTTCTCCGATTAACCTCGCGTAACCCCAGGAGGACCTTTCCTCTGTCGCTTTCCCGTCCAGCCAGTCAAACCCCCAGCCCTCTGTATCGGCCTCCATAGCTTCCATTAATAGTTCATCAAAATATTTCACCTGAATCCTCTCCGTAGATATTTGGTTCAGGGCACATTTTAGAGTATTGATTTAGGCAATGCGATCCACTCCTGGAGCTATCATTAGCACTGTGAAAGCACCGCTGGTTTAATCACATTCGATATAATTTAATGTTACCGGGCAGGTTTTGATTTAAGTCGATTAACTCATATAAGTCGTTATATACTCACTGATATAGCGTTAAGTAATGATGCCTGCCCTTTCGACAGATGTTGGAAATTTCATGTTTGTTAAACGTTTGATCCTGGTGAAGACAACGTTCACCAGCGCAATGTTATTGTCTGCTATGCCGATATATGCCGTAAATGAACAACCTGCGATGGTCGTTAATGCTTTACCAGACGACGCGCCTTCTGCAACCGATAAGAAAGCTAACCTGGGCAGCCTGGGTGCCAGAGAAATACGTGACGCTCCCTGGCCGGTTCAGACGGTGTCTCCCCGTCTGATGAAACGTCAGCAGCTTAAGAGCGTAAGCGATCTCTACCGCTACCTGCCCTCGGTTCAGGGAGAGGGTGCGCGTCCGCAGACGCGCGGCATGCAGGGAAGTGTCGTCCAGAACAGCATGATTGACGGCCTGAATGTCGTGTCAACCACGGACTATGCCGCTGAACAGTTCGACCATATTGAGGTGCTTAATGGCCTCGCCGGGTCACTGTATGGTCCGGCTAATCCGGCAGGATTATTTAATTTTGTCAGTAAGCGCGCCAGTGATACACCGCAGCGAAGCGTTACTCTGGGAGGAGGTAGTGGCCCGGGTCATCAGATAGCCGGTGATTTCAGTGGTCCGGTGGATAGCAACGATCGGCTGCGCTATCGGCTGAATATGCTGGATGACAGGGGCAGTGGCTACGTCAGCGGCAGCAGAAAACGACGTCAGCTTTTCAGCCTGGCCCTGGATGCCAGCCTGAGCGATCGGACCCTGCTGGAAACTAATTTCAGCTATTACCATTTTTATGAAAAAGGGTTGCCGGGGAAATTTGCGCTGGGTAACGGCCTGACATTGCCCGCAGCTCCCAATCCAAAAACGGCTCATCTGGGACAATCCTTTGCGGGAAATGATAACCATACGCTGACCGCCGGCATCCATCTGAAGCATGATTTTGACGGCAACTGGCTCGGTGAAGCTGGCGTGCTGCGTCAGATAGCCGATCGCGAGTCCACTGCTGTCACCAATACGTTTACGAATAAACGTGGCGATTACACGACAACGACTTCATCAGCGACAGCCAGTCGTTTCACTATCAACAGTTATATGGCGAACTTAGAGGGTGAAATCGAAACTGGCCGTATCCATCATCAGATAGCCACTGGCGTGCGGGGGTTTGTCTGGAAAAATTACAATCCGCGTAAGGGTGGAACCTTAACGCTGGGCAGTGCCTCACTGGATAACCCACAGACATTTAGTGAGCCTGACTATCCCGATTTCACCCGGCGTTATCATTCTGCGACAGCCACTCAGCACGCATTTCTGCTGAGCGATACCCTGCAGTTTTCTCCGCAATGGAGCACACTGTTAGCGGGCAGTGAAAGCCTGCTCAGCTCATCCGGCTATGCTAAAACGGGCCGCCGAAGCAGTCACTCATCAGATAGCGGCTTTAGCGGGTCTGCCAGCGTAATCTATAAACCGGTCGATCCGCTGACGCTTTATGTGACCTATGCCGACAGCCTGCAGCAGGGTGATACTGCCCCCGCCACCGCGAATAATGCCGGGACAATACTGACACCCTATCGCAGTCGCCAGATTGAAGCGGGCAGTAAACTGGCTATTAACCGGCTGTTATTGACTGCCGCACTGTTTCAGATCAAACGTCCGTTCGCCTATACCAACGCCAGCGGAGAGTATGGGATAGACGGTGAGCAGCGCAACCGCGGTCTGGAGCTGCTCGCTGATGGAGACGTAACCGATCGCCTGCACCTTTTTGGCGGCATGACATGGCTTGATCCGCGCTTAGTGAAAACAGCCAGCCGTCAAACAACGGGTAAACAGATTGTGGGTTTGCCACGCTATACGGCCAGCCTGTTCGCGGCCTATGACTTACCGGTGCTCAGCGGCACCGATATTCATGGCGGCATTCATTATATGGGACAGCGCATGACCGACAATCAAAACAGAGGCCAGGTAAGCGGCTACACCACGCTGGATGCCGGGGCGGCCTATAAAACCCGGCTGTTTAATACCGCTACAACATTCCGTCTTGATGTCACTAATCTGACGAATCGTCACTACTGGACCAAGATCGTGCCCGGCGGCCTGAACGGTTACAGCGGGGCCGGTTATGCCAGCGCCTCTGTGGGTGAACCGCGCCGGGTAGAGGTTTCCATGCAACTCAGCTTCTGACAGGGATATTTACTGATGAAAAGCCTGCAATGGGCACTACCGCTTCTGGTCGTAAGCGCTCTGGCGTCGGCTCAGACAGTCACTGACGACAGCGGGAATAAGATTGAATTGAGCCAGCCGGTGCTGCACATAGCCGATGCCTGGTTTGCCCACCACTCTCTGCTTATGACGCTGGGCGCCGGCGATCGGATTGTGGCAACCGTAAACCATCCGGCGGACCGGCCGTGGATGTTTAAGGTACAGCCATCGTTAAATCAGGCGCTCCAGGCACACGGTAAAACCTTTAACAGTGAAGCGCTGGTGGCACGCAACGTTGATGCGATTTTTGTACCCGCTAACGATCCCGATGCAGAGTCTTATCGTCTGGCCGGTATTCCCGTACTGGCAATGAATTTTGATGATTTTGACTCGATGAAACGCTCACTCACTACCACGGCTCAGGTGGTCGGCACACCGGCAGCGGCCGCGCGAGCCCGGGCTTATAATCGCTATCTGGATACGCAAATCGCTGCTATTCAGACCAAAACGGCCGCGCTTGCGGAGAGTGAACGCCCGCGCGTGCTGCATATTCAGTCGCTGCATCCGCTGAAGGTAGATGGCCGGAATACCCTGATTGATACCTGGATCAGGCTTGCGGGTGGCCGGAACGTCGCCGCCTCCGTGGATGGCAATATGCGCCCTGTTTCACCGGAGGAGGTGATACGCTGGGATCCGGATGTGATTATTATCGGTGCCGGCGCGGGAACCCTGGCTGACTCTGACTACAAATCGCTGTTCGCCAGCGTAAAAGCCGTGAAGCAGCAGCAGGTGTGGCAGAATCCATCGGGTGTCTTTCCCTGGGATCGCTACGGCACTGAAGTCGCACTGCAAATCCAGTGGGCTGCCAAAAAACTGCATCCGGCGCTGTTTGCAACGCGCGATTTGATTGACGCCACTCAGGAATTTTACCGGACATTTTACGATTATCCGCTGAGCAAACAGGATGCGCAGCGTATTTTGCAGGCACTGCCTCCCGGTTGAGGCAGGCAGGATTTTGCAATATTCGTTGATAAGCTGTGGTATCCAGACCAATTAAAGCGGCGTTATGGCTGCGCAACACTTTCCAGCAGACCGCCGAAGAGCAGAGTAAACGCCTGAATAGCTTTTGGTAATGCCTGTTGTGGATTACCGCTGGCAGCGACCCATAGCGCGGCATTCAGTGCCGCGCCATTTAACAGCCACGCAGCCGCATCCGCATCGACTGATTTGATTACGCGACGTTCAATCAGATCGGTAATACTCTCACGCGTAGCACTGAGGCAGTTATTCTGACTCGGCCATTTTGCAGGATCGCCAAGAAAAGCGGGACCATCAAGCAGCACAATGCGCCGGACCTCTTCATCCAGCGCCATCCTGATATAGGCTATCCCTTCAGCCAGGAGCGTTTGCTGGTCGTTATCGGAGTGAACCGCTTCACGTTTAGCGCGTTGCGCCATTTCAGAATCGATCTGCGTCACTACCGCGGCGAGCAAGCCTTTTTTATCCCCAAAGTTATGGTAAAGCGCCCCGCGCGTCAGACCGACACTGGCAGTCAAATCGTCCATTGATGCAGCTGCAAATCCCTTTTCAGCGAACGCTTTGCGCGCAGCTGCAATCAACTTTTTCCGGTTTTCTTCCATCGTTTCTGTGCGGCGTCTGGTAACCATATACTTCTCCTGCTGCTAACGCCGCGCATGCCATTTGACATACGCAGCGTATGTGTGATTAATTTTACATACGCCGCGTATATTAATTGTTTTATTTATGCTGCGCATCCCCTGTTGTTCTCCCACAAAGGAGTCCCTGTGACCCAGCCAACACCCGTTTTTCCTGCTCATCGCCATGCTCTTTATGAACAGCATGGTTATTCTGCAGCAATCCGCTCTGGCGATTTATTATTTGTTTCCGGGCAGGTGGGTAGCCGCGACGACGGCACCCCGGAGCCGGACTTTGCAACCCAGGTACAGCTTGCCTTTGAGAATCTCAGAGCCACGCTCGCTGTGGCAGGATGTACGTTCAAAGATATGATTGATGTGACTACTTTTCATACCGACCCGGAAAACCAGTTTTCAACCATCATGCAGGTGAAACAGACTCTTTTCCCGACGCCGCCCTACCCCAACTGGACCGCCCTGGGCGTTAACTGGCTGGCAGGGTTTGATTTTGAGATAAAGGTTATCGCCCGCATTCCTGAGTCTCAGGCATAAAAACGTTGCAGAGCAATATCAGGGAGGGCCAGCTTACGGCTCTCCCTTTTTGATCCGCTCAGTCAGCATTGCATAGCTGTCTGTCGCCCCGGTGATAGCCTCCTGCTAAAAAAACGTTGACGAGGTAGAACGATCGTTCTACCTTAAAGCCATGAACAAAACATCAGTCAGTACCCGGGAAAAAATTCTCAGGAGCGCTGAGCAGCTGATTTATCAGAACGGTATCCACGCCATGGGCATGGATCTTCTGGTCAAAACCTCAGGCGTCGCCAGAAAAAGTATTTATCATCACTTCGCCAGTAAAGAGGAGGTGGCATCAGCCGCGCTGAGCGTGCGCGATGAGCAGTGGATGGCGTGGTTCAGAAGCGCGTCCGATCAAGGCAATACGCCGCAGGATCGCATTCTGAATATGTTTACCGCGCTGAAAAGCTGGTTTGAGTCAGAGGGTTTCCGCGGCTGCGCATTTATCAACACCGCCGGTGAGACAGGCAACCCTGACGATACCGTTCGCCAGATAGCGAAAACCCACAAGCAGAAGTTACTGGATTACGCCCTGGAGCTCAGCAAAGAGATGAATGTTGCACATCCCGAGGCGCTGGCCAGACAGCTGCTGATTCTGATAGAGGGCGCCATTACCGCGTCCTATGTTATGGGGAACGGGAGCGCGGCCGACGACGCACGGGATATTGCGAAAATGCTGCTGGAGCAGGTTTCCTGAAGCCTGCGTACTCATCAAATTTGAATTAACAGGAGTTTTACCATGTCTGATTCATACCAACACCCGCCGCTTCCTCCTTTCACCCGCGAAACGGCCATCGAAAAGGTGCGCCTGGCTGAAGATGGCTGGAACAGCCGCGATGCGGCTAAAGTCGCACTGGCTTACTCAGCGGACACACAATGGCGCAACCGCACCGAGTTTGCTTATAACCGTGAAGAAGCCGAAGCGTTTCTGGCCCGTAAATGGAAAAAAGAGCTTGAGTATCGTCTTATCAAGGAGCTCTGGGCGTTTGATGGCAACCGCATTGCTGTCCGCTACGCCTATGAATGGCGCGATGATTCAGGTAACTGGTTCCGCTCTTACGGCAATGAAAACTGGGAGTTTGAAGGCGATGGCCTGATGAAGCGCCGTTTTGCCTGTATCAACGATATGCCTATCAAAGAGAGCGAACGCAAATTTTTCTGGCCGCTGGGACGTCGTCCGGACGATCATCCGGGGCTGACTGCGCTGGGGTTGTAACGGCGGCAGGGCAGCTCGCGTGACTGCCCTGCTGCATGGGTTTATCAGCAGCTGGCTTTAGCGAGGTAGCGCTGCATTTCATCAGCAGGAACCATGCCGCCACCTGTCGCCCAGACAAGCTGCGTGGCCTGCTGCAGCTGCTGCGGAGTGATACCCTGCTGTGCCAGATAAGCGGGGCTTGCCGCGATGCGCTGCGGCCCCCGCATGCCCGCCAGCGCGGAAGGTTCCAGCTGAATACCTTCCGTTTCATCCAGCATGGCAAGCAGCGTAAACAGGGTGCGATCGCTGAGCGTATAGCAGCCGTCGATCAGCTGCGCCATCGCCCGGCCGACAAAGCCGGAGGCGCGGCCCACCGCCAGTCCATCCGCAGCGGTTTTATTGTCGATACCGATATCCTGCACCGCAATACCATCGTGCAGGCCGGTGCTCATTCCCAGCAGCATACAGGGTGAATGGGTTGGCTCCGCAAAAAAGCAGTGAACGTTATCGCCAAAAGCCAGCTTCAGGCCAAAGGCGACGCCTCCCGGGCCGCCACCCACGCCACAAGGCAGATACACAAAAAGCGGATGGGAGGCATCCACAGTAATGCCTTTCTCCTTCAGCTGCTCTGGCAGGCGCAGGCCGGCAACGGCATAGCCCAGAAACAGCGTGCGTGAATTTTCATCATCAATAAAGAAGCAGTCGGGATCGGACTCCGCCGCTTTGCGGCCCTGCTCCACGGCGACGCCGTAATCCTGCTCATACTCAATCACGTGCGCTCCACGCCTGCGCAGCAGCGCTTTCTTCCACTGACGCGCATCTGCCGACATATGAACGGTAACGTGAAACCCGAGGCGGGCACTCATTATGCCGATCGAAAGGCCCAGGTTGCCCGTTGAACCTACTGCTATTTTATGCTGGCTGAAAAACTGACGGTGCGCCGGAGAAAGCAGCTGGCTGTAGTCATCGGCTGGCGTAATAAGCCCCGCCTCCAGCGCCAGCTTCTCTGCGTGCGCGAGAACTTCGTAAATGCCGCCGCGCGCTTTGATGGAACCTGAAACGGGCAGATGGCTATCTTTTTTCAGCCAGAGTCTGCCTGGCAGCGGCGCACGCTGCGCCAGCCGCGCCTGCATCGCGGGTAGAGGTACCATATCTGACTCAATAATACCGCCGCTTTCAGCCGTTTCCGGAAAGGCGGCGGCGATCAGCGGAGCGAAACGGCGCAGGCGGGCTTCGGCATCTTCAGCCTCTTCACGCGTCAGTCCCGTATGCAGGAGCCCCCTCTCTGCCGTCGTCACCTGATCGTTAAACCAGATGGTTTCACGTAGCGCCCTCAGATCGCTTACCGCCGGTACAGACCGGAGTTTTTCAGTTAAATCAGTCATGGTTACTCTCATTCAGCCCGACGCATCAAAAGAAAACAGAGCGTTATTTATATGCACGCGGCTGCGCGGTGACAAACGATGGTTTTTCAACTTAACATGAGCTCAGCTAACTCAACAGGCGAGCACGCATTGTGCATTTTTATCTGCAACGTCCACGCCGGTTAAATAACTAATCGCTAAATCAGCAGCTTAAACAGTAAAGGTGAAAAATGTGTTCTCTGAGATGCGTGAAATAGAGGGTGGCCAGCTGGGACGTCTTTTCACCTTTGAAGCCGCTGCCCGCCACGGCTCGTTTGCCGGAGCGGCGGCGGCGCTGGCACTGACGCCCAGCGCTGTCAGCCACCGTATCAGCCAGCTGGAAAGAGAGCTCGGTATCTCGCTGTTCACCCGTTTACACCGCAGGGTGCTGCTGACCGAAGAGGGTGAGCGGATCTTCAATGCCATGAGTACCTCACTCGACTACCTCAACCGGGAAATTCAGGGCATCAGAAATCAGGGATCCAGCGGAAGGCTTACGGTTTACAGTCGCCCGTCGTTTGCGCACGCCTGGCTTGCACCGGCGGTGGCCTCTTTTCTGGAGCAAAACCCCGCTATCGATCTCGTTATTAATACCGGAAACGAACCGGTCGACCTGCATAAAATGGGTGCCGATCTGGCCATCTGTTTTGATGCTGACGTGCCGGACAGATTTCACCTGGACCCGCTGATGGATGAACATATTATTCCGGTTTGCAGCCCGCGCTACGCTGCACAATTCAGGCTGACGGACTGCCCGGAGAATCTCCGGAGCTGTCGCCTGCTGCACGATCGTCAGGCGTGGAGTATCGATTCCGGAGAAAATGAGTGGCGGTTGTGGGCAGCGCATTTTGACGTGGATATTACGGCAGCGCGCCGTGCCGAATTCGATCAGGCAGAGCTTGCGGTTGCTGCAGCGATAAACCATGCCGGCATCGCGATGGGACGTAAGGCGCTGGTGAAACAGCGTATCGCCTCTGGCGAACTGATAACGCCTTTCCCGCGCCTGGCGCTGCTGTGCAGCGAACGGTATTACATCGCTACCCGCGCCGACAGACGCTGGCCAAAAACAGAAACCTTTATCCGCTGGCTGCAGGAAACCGTGGCGAAAGAGAAATAATTACGCTCATAGTATCGTCACGCTGGCAGAGCAGGATCACGGCGTAAACCGCGCTATTTTTAAGCAGATCGGGTATAATAGCCGGACACTTGCCCACCCTTTTTATCCTCAGCGAAACAGGCATATGGCATTTCAGAATCCGGCTCAAAACTTTATCGAAGCGCGCCTGAACCTGGGTGATATCGTCTCGCTGTCGCCCTGGTCCACCTACCTGATGCGCAGTGATACAGCCTGCCCGGAGGCGGGTATCGTCAAAGGCTCAGTGCTGGCAGTTGATCGGGCACTGACGCCGCGGCACGGTCAGATTATTGTGGCGGAATTTGAGGGTGAACTGGTGCTGCGCAGGTTGCTGCTGAAACCCGTTCCGGCGCTGCAGTCGCTGGAGAGGTCCGATGCTATCGTTCTGCTCGACGAGAACCAGCTGCTGCCGGTGTGGGGCGTGGTGGCTTATGCGCTCAATGATATCGCGGGCCAGGGTTTCACCGGGCCTGCAGGAGAATAGGTATGTTTGCGCTTGCTGATGCCAACAATTTTTACGCCTCCTGTGAAACCATTTTCAGGCCCGATCTGCGCGGCAAACCCGTTTGCGTGGTATCAAATAATGATGGCTGCGTGATTGCTCGTTCAGCTGAAGCAAAGCGCATGGGTATAAAGATGGCCGCCCCCTGGTTTAAGCATGAACGCTATTTTCGTGACAATGGCGTACACGTTTTCAGTTCTAACTATGAGCTTTATGGCGATATGTCGGCGCGGATGATGGCAATACTCGATGAGATGGCTGCCGGGCAGGAAGTTTACTCTATCGATGAAAGCTTTCTTGATGTCACGGGCATTAGCAGTTATATGCCGCTGGAGCGCTTTGGTCAGCAGATGCGCGAGCGCGTTCGCCAGGAAACCGGCCTGACCATAGGCGTAGGCTTTGGCCCGACCAAAACGCTGGCCAAGCTGGCGAATCAGGCGGCCAAGCAGTGGACGAAAACAAACGGCGTGGTCGATCTCTCCGATCCCCTGCGCCAGCAAAAATTGCTGCAGCTGACGCGCATTGGCGATATCTGGGGTATTGGCTGGCGAATCGCTCAGCGTCTGGAAGAGATGGGGATCACCACCGGGCTGCATCTGGCAGAAAGTAATACCAGTACGATCCGCAAAAAATTTGATGTGATTGTTGAGCGCATTGCACGCGAGCTGCGCGGCGAATCCTGTCTGGCACTGGAGGATGCGCCGCCGCCAAAACAGCAGATCGTTAATTCACGCTCTTTCGGGCAGCGCATCACGACGCTGGATGATATGCAGCAGGCGGTTATGGCCTATGCGACCCGGGCTGCTGAAAAGCTGCGCCAGCAGGGCTCCCGCTGCCGTCATCTCACCGTCTCTGTGACGACCGGCCGCTATGGCGACGATCCCAGGTACTCTGCTACCGCGCCCGTCAGCTGGCAATATCCAACGGCGGACACGCGTGACATCGTCGCCTTTGCTTTGCAGGGGCTGAACGCTATCTGGCGCGACGGCTTTCGCTATGCCAAAGCGGGCGTAATGCTGAGCGACTTCTGGCAGTCAGGCAGCACGCAGTTTGATATGTTCAGCCAGCAGCAGCCGCGTGCCAATGCGGATGCGCTGATGACCGCTCTCGACGCCATAAACCGTTCAGGGAAAGGCAAAATCGGTTTCGCCAGCCAGACGACAGGAAACCAGGCGTGGCAGATGAAACGCAACATGCTCTCACCCCGCTATACCACTCGCCTGGCTGATATCCCTGTGATCCGATAGCAGGCTGTCGCCTCCGGCGAGTCAGTCTGCTCCTGCGCATCAAACCTTACTCTGCAGCGTGCTCTGTGAACGGCGTAATGCGGTAAGCGCAGCGTCGCGCCTGCTGCAGAATATGTTCAACGCGCTCGACTTTCGCCTCCAGCACCTCGCTGAACAGCATCAGTTCAGCGCGGCAGAATCCCTGACAGGCGGCGGCAGCGGCGCAGACAGGACAGTGATTCTCAATCAGCAAGAGCGTTCCGTCATCCTGCTCCTCGTACTCTGCCATATAGCCCTCCAGCGACCGCAGTGCCGCCAGCCGCGCCACCCGATCCCGCAGATCGACAGCATCCTGTAGCTCACGCTGGTAAGCGGCGCGGCTGCTCTGTTCGCGCAAATCTATCAGGTGATCGATCGCCTGTTCACCAAAAGCGTGCCGTACCGTATCCAGCAGCTGCACCGTCAGCGTCGCATGGGAATCCGGAAACCGGCCGTGGCCCGCCTGCGTCAGCGTCCAGAACTGCCCCGGACGTCCAACTCCTTTGCTGCGGGAGAACGACTCTATCAGCCCTGATGAGGCAAGTTTGCTGAGTTGCTGGCGTGCCGCTTCAGCCGTCATGCCCAGCGTCTCTCCCGCCTCAGCAGACTGCAGTGGCCCGCGCGTTTTCAGCAGATAAAGCAGGCGCTCTGGTGTTGCCTGTGCTCTATCGCCCGAGTTTAACAAGCGATTGCTTGACAAAATATTTTACCCTCTTTAATAATCCAAGCGTTGTCTTGTTTTATTAATGTAATGGATCCCGCTGCGCTCAGCAACGGGGCATATGACGCAACGCATGCCGGGAGGCTTATATGTCGTCAGGACAGGAAGGAAGCTGGAGTGAATTACTGGGAGGCAAAAACCTGTTTTTTGCTATTGCGCTTTCAGGCGGCGTTGCACTGCACGCCATTAATGTTTACATCGCCACTACGGTGCTTCCCTCCGTCATCAGGGAGATAGGCGGACTCCACCTCTATGCATGGAACACAACGCTGTTTGTCGTCGCCTCAATACTGGGCTCAGCGCTGACCGCGCGTCTGCTGGCGGTGACGGGCGCGCGACAGGCCTATCTGCTGGCGGCGCTGCTTTTTATCGCGGGTAGTCTGGTCTGCGCACTGGCGCCCGCTATGCCGGTAATGCTGGCAGGTCGGGCGCTACAGGGGCTGGGCGGTGGTTTTCTGTTCGCGCTCTGCTATGCCATGATCTATGCCGTTTTTGAGGAAAAGCTCTGGCCGCGCGCGATGGCGCTGATCTCCGGCATGTGGGGCGTGGCGACGCTTCTGGGCCCGGCGGCCGGAGGAATATTTGCTGAAATGGACGCCTGGCGCATGGCGTTTGGCATACTGATCCCCGTCACGCTGAGTTATATGCTGCTGGTGTGGCTGATTTTCCCTGCTCATAATCGTACCGATACTTCCCACACCGGAAAGCTCCCCTGGATGCAGCTGCTGTTACTGGTTGCGGCCGTTATGACCGTGAGCGCAGCGAGCATGTCCTCTGACATTGCGGTGAATATAGCCGGGATATGTGCGGCGGTTATTCTGCTGCTGCTGTTAATTCGCCAGGAGTTTATCAGTGAAACACGCCTGTTACCGCGTAATGCGCTGCGCCTCAGCTCGCCTCTGCTGGCGCTCTATATCACCATGGCGCTGCTCATCATCGGTATGACCAGCGAAACCTTTGTACCCTATTTTCTTCAAATCCTGCATGGGCAGACGCCGCTGATCTCGGGCTATGTGGCGGCGCTGATGGCCGCAGGCTGGACGGTATCGGAGATCTGGAGCTCCGGCTGGCAGACGCGGGGCATTAAGCGCGCAATTGCCGCAGGACCGGCGCTGGTTCTGGCGGGTATGGTGCTACTGGCTATTGTGACTCCGCGCTCAGCCAGCAGCGACGGACAGATACTTGTGCTGATCGGGACAGGACTGGCGCTGATTGGCTTTGGTATCGGGCTGGGCTGGCCCCATTTACTGACGCGCATCCTGCAGGTGGCTCCCGCAGACGATCAGGATGCAGCAGCCACCTCCATCACTACGGTTCAGCTGTTTGCTACGGCTCTGGGTTCTGCCATCGCCGGTATGCTCGCTAACGCCGGAGGCCTGTCGGCGCCGGGGGGAATCGCTGGCGCCTCCTCTGCGGCCTGGCTGCTTTTTGCCGTTATGGCAGCCGCCCCGCTGCTCTCTCTGCTGAGTGCTAAAAAGGTGCTCACCGGATTTAAGCAGCAGAAAACCAGCTAAAGCCGGAGCGCCTCTGACAGTTGTCAGAGGCGCTTTATCTGGCGCAGAACGTTATGCGTAATACAGACGTTACCGACGGGCTGAGCGAGATAACAGAAAGCGTCAGCCCTGCTGCACTGCACGCTGTTCGCTCTCATTCATCGCGCGATGCAGGGTTGCAAGCAGCGGTTCAATGTCGAGCGGCTTGGTAAAAATATCAAACGTTCCCTCCTGAAACGTGCTGCGGCAGACGTCAAGCGTACCATACGCGGTCATAAGGATAACCGGCAGCAGCGGATGACGGGCGCGCTGTTCGGTCAGCCAGTTAAGCCCATCCATGCCGGGCAGCCGCACATCCACCAGCAGACAGCCGCGCAGCGGCAGCGCTTCTGCACTGGCAACGGCGTCGAATGTCGCCAGATCGCCGAAGTCAGCCACCTCGTAATCTACGGTTTTCAGCAGAAATCCCAGCGACTCCCTTACTGACAAATCATCATCCACTAACCACACTTTCGCGCTCATTCCATTACTCCGCCACCGGGAAAATTAACGTTATCTCTGCACCATATCTGGCGCGATTTATCAGCACCCGCTGACCGTTCAGGTACAGCGCCGGGCGCATTTGCAGAAAAACCTGGTACTGACTGGCGAAGACAGATTGCGGCTGCCAGCCTCTATTTCAGAAAAGTTCGTAGCCTGCCTCAGGGTTGTTCTTCCGTTATCGTGCAGCAGAAGCGACATGTTGCCGTAAGGCTGCAGTGCAATAAGAGAGGTCAGCCTGAACGATAAAAAGTGCCTGCAGCATGGCTGACAACAGCCTGCAGCACGGCTGCCGGAAACCTGTCGCGCGCAGCGCAATGCGCTGTTCCTGAGGCGGCAGCGGTGCTTCACTTAAAGATGCGCGATCTTTTCATATCCCTTCCCGGAACGCCATCGGCACAAGTCTGGATAACGCAGCCGCCAATACCACGAATAACTGGGGGATTCGCTTTAAAACATTCAGGCTTCTTTCTGTGGCAGGGGGTGATGCTCAGTCAGCCGTTACCCGCGTGCAGGGTGCTAAAACAGGTCGTATGGTTCGGCTGGCAGCAGCGTAAATGCCCGTTTCATTATGCGCGCCTCCTCTGCCGGACTGCGGCCAAACAGGCGTTTAAATTCGCGGCTGAACTGTGAGTCACTTTCGTAGCCTGTACGCGCAGCTGCCCCGGCTGCGGTCAGGTTCTGCTGGATCAGCATCAGTCGTGCACGATGTAAGCGCAGTGATTTAAGATACTGAATGGGTGAAGTTTGTGTAACGGTTTTAAAGTGCAGATGAAAACGCGGCACGCTCATGCCCGCCTCACGGGCAAGTTGCGTAACGTTTATAGGCTGCTGCCAGTTATCATGGATTTGCTGTAGCGCCCGGGCAATGCGGCCAAAATGGCCCTGATACGCCAGCGCGGCGCGTACAGCGGCACCCTGCTGCCCCATCAGAATGCGAAAGCAGATCTCTTCCACACGGGCCGGCCCCAGTATCCGCGCCTCAAGCGGATCCCGTAATGCCTGAAGCAGTGCCAGCGTACTCTGTAGCAGTGTGCTATCCAGCGGCGTGGAGATAATAGCAGCCGTCGCCCTCTCTTCACCCGCAGGCTTTGCCGGCACCTGCGCGATGAGTTTCGCCAGTACGTTAACGTCAAAACGGATCGCCAGGCCCAGCAGCGGCTCAGCGGACGTCGCTTCAGTCTCCGCTGAGAATGGCAGAGGCACAGATAATACCAGATAGTGTTGCGCGTCATAGCGGTAGACATTATCCGCCAGAAAGGCACGCTTAGCGCCCTGGCAGATAATGATGATGCCCGGCTCATAAAGTACCGGCGTGCGCGCCCACTGCTGATTAGCCCGCATAAATAACACGCTATCCAGCAGGGATTTTGTATATCCCTCCTGCGGTGCCAGCTGGTTAAGCAAAGTGCAAATCTGCTGTTGCACGTCATTCATCACACGTTCTCCCGGATAGTTGAATTCCTGCTTAGTCACAAGGCGCAGCGCGCGGCTCGCTCTGCGAGAGGATCAGGCAAAGATGCGCAGTGAATAGGTCTGTTGACGATTGCGGCATTTTTCAACAATAGCAGGGTACTTCACACGAGGAAAAAAAGATGACTGATGCAAAAGCGAAAGTAATTATTCTGACCGGCGCCAGCAGCGGTATCGGTGAAGCCATCGCCCGCTATCTGGCCAGGCAGGGCCACAGGCTGATCCTTGGTGCACGCCGGGCCACACGTCTGGCATCGTTGTGTGATGAGCTGCAGCAGCAGGGTGCCCGGATAGATTATCTGACGACAGATGTGACGCAGCGCGCTGATACACAGGCATTAGCCCGTCTGGCCATTGAAAAATATGGGCGGATTGATGTGATGATTAACAATGCGGGCGTGATGCCGCTCTCTCCGATGGCTTCACTGAAAGTTGAAGAGTGGGACCAGATGCTGGATGTTAATGTGCGCGGCGTGCTTTACGGCATCGCTGCAGTACTGCCCGCAATGCAGCAGCAGCAGGCGGGGCACATTATCAATATCGCGTCAATCGGGGCGCTTACGGTCTCACCCACCGCGGCGGTTTACTGCGCCACTAAATTTGCCGTCCGCGCTATTTCTGAGGGATTACGGCAGGAGTCGTCCGCTCTGCGCGTTACCGTTATCAATCCAGGCGTAGTGGAATCTGAGCTGGCTGACAGCATCACTGACGATGTGGCCCAGGAGGCAATGCGCAGCTTTCGGGCTATCGCCCTTAAACCGGAATCGATAGCGCAGACGGTCAGCTGGGCTATCGATCAGCCTGGCGAGGTTGACGTCAGTGAAATCACGCTGCGCCCTACTGCCAGCCCGTTTTAAGCCATAAAAATTCTGGCGATTTCAGGCTGAAATTTCAGGCATCGACGCGCGGGCGTCGTTATAACCAGCCCGCGCGCTTCAGCCGCCACCACATAATGCAGCAGATAAGCAGCGTTGATCCCAGCGCCACCGGATAACCAAAATGGCTGTGCAGCTCCGGCATGTCGGAAAAGTTCATGCCATACATACTGAATACAATTGTTGGCACAATCAAAATGGCGCCCCAGCCCGCCAGCTTCTTATTCACTTCACTTTGCTGTACAGAGACCAGCGCGAGGTTGACCTGCATAGCACTGGCCAGCGTTTCACGCATATCTTCTGCATCGATCATGACGTGATGCGCGTGATCCTGCACATCGCGCAGATAGGCGCGCAGATTTTTTGGGATAATATCTTCATGGAAACGAACCAGCTGCGGACAGATTTCAGTGACCGGCATCGCGGCGTTGCGCAGCGCCAGCAGCTGGCGTCGCAGATGGTAGACCTGCTCCAGCGCGTGGTTATCAAAGCGCGTGGAAAACATCCCATCTTCGAGATTACCGATACGCTCGCTGAGCGTTTGTGTGATTTTACTGTAGTTGTCTACGATAAAATCGAGGATACAGTAGAGTGCATAGCCTGGCCCCTGGCACAGCATGGCGTGATTCTTTTCCGCTTTTTCCCGGATTGCGGCATAGCCTTCCCGCGATCCATGGCGTACCGTAATCAGGAAATTTTTGCCCAGAAAGAAGTGCGTTTCACCAAACGTGATGTGCTGCTGCGCCTGCATATACGCCGTTTTGACCACGATAAATACCGATTCGCCATACTGTTCAATCTTAGGACGCTGATGCGCCAGCAGAGCATCTTCGATCGCCAGCTCGTGCAGCCCGAATTCCTCCTGCAGCTTTTGCATAAAAGCGGGTTCGGGCTGGTATAACCCAAGCCAGACGAACGATTTATCTTCTTTCAGGATATCGCTGATCTCTGCAACATCGACATGCTCTTGCCGCTCGCCATGACGATAGACCACGCAGTTGACGATCTCATCTGCATGATTGTCGGTTCGTTCCTGCTTTTCCATTTTTGCCTCAATCCTGCTCTGGCTTACTCTGTCGCTCTCTGAAGGGATCCGGAAGCGACGCCTTATACTGTTAGGGTAGCAAAAGCCGTGGCAGGCGGATATTGCCAGCCTGAAAAGTCGTTACGGCACGCCCAGATAACGCAGTAATCCCGTCATTGCTGCGGCTCCTGCGATAACCAGAATCAACGGCGTCCGTCGCCATGCCAGAAAAACAGCAAACAGAACGCCTGCTACCCGTGCGATGCCGGCAAAGTGCGTTCCTTCAAACAGTGCGGTTGTGACCGCCACCGCCAGCAACAGGACCGTGGCAGCATCTGACAGCATATTGCGCGTTTTTTCTGACATCGGCAGCCGGCTGCCGAGACGGTATCCGGCAAAACGGATAGCGTACGTTCCGACGGCCAGCAGCGCGATACCGGCAATGACCAGACTATTGTCCATCTTTACGCTCCCGCCAGCTCAGCAACCCCAGCAGGGAAAAGAGCACCGGCATTCCTGCCGGTACAAAAGGCGTGACCGCGACAGAGAGTGCGGTCCCGGCCAGCGCCGGAATGCGTGTCCGCCGTTTGCGCAGCGCCGGAAAAATCAGCGCAATCAGGATCGCCGGGAAAACCGCATCCAGCCCGATGGCGGAAACGTCAGGAATAAAGCGGCCAATCATGGCGCCGCCGATAACGGTGAGTGGCCAGACCGCAAAAATACCGAGTCCGCACAGCCAGTAGGCAACCCGGCGCTGCTGCAGTCCCGGTTGCGAGATACCAAATACCACGCTCTCATCGTTCATGATATGGCAGCCAAGGAGGCTGCGGCCTCCCTGCCCCACCAGATCTTTTACCGCAATGCCAAACGGCAGATGGCGCGCATTGACCAGCAACCCGGCGGCGGCGGCAGTGAGCGGGCTTCCGCCACCAGCAACAACGCCGATAAACAGAAATTCCGAAGCGCCTGCCAGCACCAGCGTAGAGAGCGCTATCGGCACCCAGAGCGGAAAACCCTGTGCAGCGGCCAGCGAGCCATAGGAGAGGCCCACAATACCGTCTGCCAGACAAACCAAAACAATCGCTTTTATCACGCCGCGATCAAGCACGTTAATCCCCGCACGCATCACATATTGATCTCATACCGAACAGTAAAGACAGTATAATGAACGTTCAGAAATTGTTTTACAAGATGAACAAACGTTCGATAAAACGAACAGGAGCTGCTGTGACACCACCGATTGATACTATTGCCGCCGGGCTGATCCGCGAGCGGCAGCGTGCCGGACTTTCACTGACTGAAGTGGCTCGCCGTGCGGGTGTGGCAAAATCAACGCTCTCACAACTGGAAGCGGGCAACGGCAATCCCAGTATCGAAACCCTCTGGGCGCTCTGTGTCGCGTTAAATATTCCTTTCGCCCGCCTGCTGGAACCAGAGGTAAAACGTCTGCAGGTTATTCGCAAAGGTGAAGGGATGATTGTGTCGGCTGAACTGGCTGATTATCAGGCGGCTCTGCTCGCCAGCTGCCCGCCAGGCGGGCGACGCGACCTCTATCTGGTGACCAGTCAGCCAGGCGCGCCGCGCGCTTCAAAGCCGCATCCGCCCGGTTCGGTTGAGCACGTTATCATTGCCCGCGGGCGGGCCAGGGTAGGACCCAGCGATGCGCCGGTGGAGCTGAATCCTGGCGATTACATCTGCTATCCCGCTGATGAACCCCACGTGTTTGAAGCACTGGAAGCCGATACCATGGCGGTGCAACTCTCTGAGCAGAACTGATATCGCCTGAGCCTGAATAAACGCGTCCTGCCTGACGTGTACGCAACGTTCACTGTAATCAGTAAAGCGCGCCCGTAACAGGCGCGCTTTATGGCGATCAGCGATTGACCAGTTTTGCCGGCAGTGCCAGCACCAGCAGGCAGCTGAGCAATAAACAGGCAGCAAACAGCCACAGCGCCCCGTCGCTGCTGCCGGTCATATCCAGCGCGATTCCCATAACAGAATTACTGACCAGGCCTGCAATATTGGCAATTGAGCAGGCGAGCGCAAAACCTGCGGCGGCGGCAGTACCGGTCAGAAAGGTTGCGGGCAGGCTGAAGAAAACCGGCACGGCACCAATAATCATCGCCTGCGCAATGGAAAATAGCAGCACGGTTACAGCCACATTACTGCTCCAGAAGGGCGCGCAGGCCATTGCGGCTGCACCGATGATAAATGGAACAATAATATGCCAGCGGCGTTCGCGCAGCCTGTCTGAGCTGGCTCCAATCAGCAGCATGCCAGCCAGCGCGGCCAGACTTGGGACCGCCGTAAGATAACCAATCGTGGTGAGATCGGTGGAGCCTGCTTTTTTCAGCAGCGTCGGTAACCAGAAGCCCATTGCGTAAGCGCTAAGCAGTATGGAGAAATCGATTCCGCCCAGCATCACTACCCGCAAATTAAGCAGGCCATCCCGCAGCCGGTGTTTCGCCTCAGCAGCTTCGCCCGCATCGCTGCGGAGTTCATCAGCAATGACCTGTTTTTCCTGAACGCTCAGCCAGGATGCCTCTGCCGGGCCATCCGGCAGCATTCGCAGCGTCATCAGCCCCAGCAGAATACTCGGCAAGCCCTCCAGCAGAAACAGCCACTGCCAGCCATGTAGCCCGTGCAGTTTGTCGAAGTGCGTCATGATCCAGCCTGATAGAGGGCCGCCGATGATACTGGAAAGTGGCAAACCCAGCATAAACAGCGCAATAATGCGGCCGCGTCGCCATGAGGGAAACCAGCGGGTCAGATAAAACAGCACGCCCGGCAGAAACCCTGCTTCTGCCACGCCCAGTAAAAAGCGGATCGTATAGAACTGACCGGGAGTTTTTACCAGCAGGGTTAACGCCGAGAGCACTCCCCAGCTGATCATGATCCGCGCGATCCAGATCCGTGCGCCGGTGCGTTGCAGAAACAGGTTGCTTGGCACTTCAAACAGAATGTAACCCACAAAAAACAGACCCGCACCCAGACCAAACGCCGTTTCGCTTAGCGCTAAGTCGCTTGCCATCTGCAGCTTGGCAAAACCAATATTAATGCGATCCAGGTAGGCTGCCAGATAACACAGGCAGAGAAACGGGATCAGTTTTAACGTTATTTTTCGATAGATGGCGGCACTTTCCCGCCGCGACTGGATTACTGAAGGATCGGCTACTGCGCTCATCACTCTCTCCGCGTACCATGACTCTGAACAGGGACGGTCAACCGGGTAGTGTGTCACCCGTTCGCATAAATATGACCGCGCGAGAGTAGCGGTAATTATCACCCTGCGCCACTACTTCCTGCGGCGGGCGAGCGGCGTGGCGGTAACGGGGAGATCGGCGTCGCGGATCACGCCAGCGTGTCCCTGCAAACGCAGCAGGCGCGCGGTATCAAGCAGCGAGCGGGCGCCGCTGTCCCCTTTTAACTCACTAAGTGCCGGGCCATATTCTGCCGCAAAGCCTACCGGGTGGCCGGGTTTGTTCTGCCAGCAAAAACGGGCCTGGGAGGCCCCTTCGGAGAGTGCGCCGGCGATACTCTGATGATCTTCTGCAGTAACCCATGCCATATCGCCGGGCTGAATCAGCCAGCCAGACCAGTGCGGCACAGCGCGAACGGCAGCGGCAATCGTCTCGCCGCTGCCTGCACTGCTGACACACAGCACCGGTATCGCCTGCGCAGCAGCCAGCGCCCGTATTGCGGTATATTCAGGTCGCGTTACCAGCAGAAGCGGCAGCCCGCTGCGTTGTGCTGCATGCAGCGTCATACCGAGCACAGGATGGGGTGTTCCGGTGCTGTCAGGCAAGAGGGCAAGCAGCTTATTGCCTTTTCCGCCCGCCTGCTGAAAACGTGTTCCCTGCCCTGCTGCAAGGATGATAATGCCCGGACTTTTCATGTTGCTGGCTACCTGAAAATCGTGAGGCGCACAGTATTGCGCGCCTCAGGGCAGTTAGCGACGGTTTTTCCATACTGTCTGGATATTGCAGAACTCGTGTACGCCAAAACTGGAGAGCTCACGGCCATAGCCGCTCTTTTTAACGCCGCCAATCGCGACGCGCGGATCGGATGCGCCGTTGCCGTTGATAAATACCGCTCCTGTTTCCAGCCGCTCTGCCAGCCAGCTGGTCACCGACTCATCGCGGCTCCAGACGGTGGCACTCAGACCGAAATCGCTGTTGTTAGCCAGCGCAAGGGCGTGTTCTGCATTACGCGCCGTAGTGATTGCCGCGACCGGGCCAAATATTTCCTGCTGAAATGCTGTCATCTCCGGCGTCACATCAGCCAGAATGGTAGGGGCATAGTAATTTCCTTCCCCCTCAATTTTATGACCGCCCAGCACCAGACGTGCGCCCTCTTTGAGCGTTTGCTGCACCTGCCCATCCAGTTCATCACGCAGATCGTAGCGTGCCATCGGACCGATAAAGGTCTGCTCATCAAGCGGATCGCCAATTTTCAGTGCGGCTACGGCCTGGCTGAAACGCGCTTCAAACTCGGCGGCGATACTCTCTTCGATGATAAAGCGCTTCGCTGCCATGCAAACCTGTCCGGTATTCTGATAGCGGCCCACAACGGCTGAAGCGACAGCAGCGTCAAGATCTGCGTCGGCCAGTACGATGAAAGGATCGGCACCGCCCAGCTCCAGTACTGTTTTCTTCAGTACCGCACCGGCCTGTGCTGCGATAGCGGCGCCTGCGCGTACGCTCCCGGTGACTGCAACGGCTGCAACGCGTGAATCGCTGATTGCTGCTGAAACGCCGTCGTTATCCGTATTGATAACGGTAAAAGCACCGTGCGGCAGTTCTGTTGCCTCAAACAGTTCAGCCATCAGATAAGCCGATCCCATTACGCTGGGTGCATGTTTTAACAGATAGGTATTGCCGGCAAGCAGCATGCTGACAGCGCCACGCAGCACCTGCCAGTAAGGAAAATTCCACGGCATCACAGCCAGTATGACGCCTAGTGGTCTGAATGACTGCCACGCCTGCTGACCTTCTACCGGAGCTGGTTTATCAGCAATCATGGCCGGGCCATGTTCGGCATACCAGTCACATAAGCTGGCACATTTCAGGACTTCTGCACGTGCCTGGGCAACAGGTTTACCCATTTCCCGTGTTGCCATAGTGGCCAGTTCATCCTGACGCTGACGCAGCTGTTCACCCAGCTGGCGCAGTACCTTCACACGCTGTTCAATCGTTGTATTACGCCACAGCTCAGCGGCTTCAGCGCTTTGTGCAAGAGAGCGATCAAGTTCCTCAGCGGTCTGGAGTGGATACGTTGCGAGAATGGCACCCGTTGCAGGATTACGTGAAATCACATGGTCAGTCATCAGAATTCCTCAGTACATTGCTGTTGATCGTGCCTGTTACGATACGCCCGATTACTATTGATATAAAATGAATAATATTGAGCAAGTTGTTCTCTAATTGAAATCAACTAAGAACGGGTCTCTATAGTGGGATCCTGAGTTATCCACTTATACATAAACCAGATCCCAATAAGAGATCATAAAGAGATCAAAGATAGATCCTAAGAGATCCCCGATCGTCGCAGGCCGCACCACACAAGGCCTCAAAGGGTGATCATGTTCACTATAATCAGTAAAGCATTCACTGTAATCAGTGCTATATTCACTGTACTCTGTGGAATATTCACTATAATCAGTGCTAATGTTCACTGTAATCAGAAAACGATCCCTTTCATCCACAAAATGAAGATCTCATGCCATGGCAGACAAAGAGAGTAAAAACAAGGCGTTACTGGAACCTTTTCTGTCGGTGACAAAAAACAGTGGCGAAGTTATCCAGCTCCATCCTAACAAGAATAATACTGTCCAGCCTGTGGCACTGATGCGTCTGGGATTGTTTGTTCCCACCCTTAAATCCACTGCTCGCGGCAAATCCGGGGCTATGGCCTCCACTGATGCGACCAAAGAGCTGAAAAACCTCTCGCTGGTAAAAGCGGAAGGGTATGAGAAGATCACCATAACCGGTGCCAGACTGGATATGGATAACGATTTCAAAACCTGGGCAGGGATTATTCAATCTTTCTCCCGTTATCCGACCAAAGGCGACACGGTCACGCTACCTTTTATCGATTTCGTTAAGATGTGTGGTATTCCGTCAGCGAACTCCTCTGCAGCCCTGCGCAGGCGCCTGGATGCCTCATTACGGCGCATTGCAACCAATACGCTCTCTTTTGAAGGTAACGGCAAGGCTTATCATACTCACCTTGTACAATCTGCCTATTACGATCGGGAAAAAGATCTGGTTCGCATTCAGGCCGATCCGAAGCTGTTTGAGTTATATAACTTTGATCACAAGGTTCTGCTTCAGTTGCGGGCCATTTCGCGCCTGAAACGTAAAGAGTCTGCTCAGGCGCTCTATACCTATCTGGAAAGCCTTCCTGTTAATCCGGCCCCTATCTCGCTGGCGCGACTGCGTATGCGTCTTAACCTGGGATCGAAAACCACCACGCAGAACCATGTGGTGCGGCGTGCTATGGAGCAGCTGAAAGAGATAGGCTATCTCGACTATTCCGAGATTAAGCGTGGACGTTCAGTGTTTTTCATCATCCATAGCAGGACGCCCAAGCTGGATGGTATCGGAAATCTGGAGAGCATCGACGTGCTGGATGAGATCGAGTTTGACGACGAGTCGTGATGTTCACTGTAATCAGCAAAACATCTTTTCCCGCCGCTGTGCCGTATCAGCCGTGCAGCGCTACTCTGCTCCTTAATGTTCCCCATGCAGGCTGGCTGTTCACTGTAATCAGTAACGTTCACTGTAAACAGTAGACTTCTTTAGCCAGGCTGGGAACAATCAGGCACGGTATGCACCAGACGTAGCATAAATTGATAGTAAGCACTAACATATCTTTTCAGGCAGCTTAATCCCGCTCTGTTTACTGATTACAGTGAACGCCTGCTAACCCTCTGCCCTGCCCTGCTGTGACCACTGTATAGAGGACACAGCTGCTGTTCACTGTAATCAGCAGAGGGCCAGATAGCGTTACGACAGCTGAAAGCAATACCTTTTACGGCCCGCTCTATTGCCCAGGCCGCCTGCGGACCTGTCTGCTGATTATAGTGAACGCTGCCAGCGATAAGACGGGCCGTTACTGACTACAGTGAATGTGGCCAGGCTTTAATGCAGTGAGAGCGGGCATCCGCTACTGATTACAGTGAACGTGCTGCGTATAGACGATCCAGGTGCCGGTGATGCTAAACGACCGCGTTCTGTGGCTCTCCTGATTACAGTGAACGTTACAGCCAGAGAGAGGCTAATTTGCCGGAGAATGCTGACTACAGTGAATGCTGCCGAAGAGGGTCTCCTCTGTTTTTAACAGCTGACTATTGACTACAGTGAACGTGCAGAGAGATACCGGCCAGAGCCTGCTTCACACAGCGTGTTTGCAGCAGCCTGCAGTGAATCTTTTACTGATTACAGTGAACGCTGCGCCCTCATTTACTGATTACAGTGAATCTTTGGACTTCCGACTTATATCTGAACGCCTGCAACTTTACGTTTGCTGATTACAGTGAACGTTTAGCGGCTACTGATTACAGTGAATGCTGCGGGCAATACATTCTGCAGGCATAATTAAGCATTCCGGTTTACAGGATAAGTAATTGCCTTATGTGCAGGATTTAAGTATAAAGTCATAAATCCTACATGTGTGGAGCAGGTATGGCTAATGATGAGAAGCAGATTCTGAAGGTTGCTCAACGTTCAGAAAGAATGCTGATGAGTCTCACCGAGCAGATTCAGGCACAAAAAGAAGAACTCAAAGAAAATACGTTTTATCAGGTCTATGCGAAAGCCGCGCTGGCTAAACTGCCAAAACTGACGCGCGCCAGCGTTGATTATGCGGTCAATGAGATGGAAGAAAATGGCTACGTGTTTGATAAACGCGCTGCCGGCAGCTCCACCAAATATGCGATGTCGATTGAAAACATTGTCGATATCTACCATCACCGGGGCGTACCTAAATATCGCGATCGCCACGCGGAAGCCTATACCCTCTTCGTTGGCAATCTGAAAGGTGGCGTCTCCAAAACGGTCTCAACCGTCTCGCTGGCACATGCGCTGCGGGCGCATCCGCATATGCTGTTTGAAGATTTACGTATTCTGGTCATCGATCTGGATCCGCAATCTTCGGCCACCATGTTTCTGAATCATGAACGTTCAGTGGGTCTGGTAGAAGCCACTGCCGCCCAGGCGATGCTGCAGAATGTCAGCGGCGAAGAGCTGAAAAGCGACTTTATTGTGCCCTCAATCATCCCGGGCGTGGATGTACTGCCCGCTTCAATTGATGATGCGTTTATCGCTTCACGCTGGGAGGAGCTTTGTCATGAACACCTGCCAGGGCAGAACGTGCACGCTGTGCTGTATGAAAACGTTGTGGCAAAGCTCAAAAAAGATTATGACTTCATTTTTATTGATAGCGGCCCGCATCTGGATGCGTTTCTCAAAAATGCGATTGCTGCTTCTGATTTGCTGATGACGCCCGTTCCGCCTGCGCAGGTCGATTTTCATTCGACGCTCAAATACCTTACCCGACTGCCTGAGCTGGTAGAGATTATTGAAGCCTCAGGGGCTGAATGCCGGCTGCAGGGCAATATCGGCTTTATGTCGAAACTCTCCAACAAAGCCGATCATAAGATGTGCCACAGCCTGGCTAAAGAGATTTTCGGTGGCGATATGCTGGACGCGGCGCTGCCGCGGCTTGACGGATTTGAGCGCTGCGGTGAGTCGTTTGATACGGTGATTTCAGCTAACCCTTCTACCTATGTGGGCAGCAGTGAGGCACTGAAAAACGCGCGATCGGCTGCAGAGGATTTTGCCAAAGCCGTATTTGACCGTATTGAATTTATTCGTTTGAACTGAGGTTAAGATGAGCGCAAAACGCATTACTATTGGCCGTACTTTCAGCCAGTCACCTCTGCAAAATGAACACACTGCTGCAGAACATACGCAAACGTTTGTGCTGAATACCGGCAAACGCGCGCTGTTCTCACTTCAGCACGTCTCTGCCCGCGATGTGGAAGCAAAGACTTTTGTCGTGCAGGAGACCAACGGTCGCGACCAGTCTGGCCTGACGCCAGAATCGCTGCGTGACATCATTCGTACGATCAAACTGCAGCAGTTTTTTCCCGCCATCGGGGTAAAGCGCGGTGAGCGCATTGAAGTACTTGATGGCTCCCGCCGTCGCGCTGCCGCGCTGTTCTGCAAAACGGGTCTGAGCATACTGGTGACTGATGAGGATATCTCTGCCGAAGAAGCACGTCGCCTGGCTCAGGATATTCAGACTGCGCGTGAGCATAATTTGCGTGAAGTAGGTCTGCGCCTGCTGGCTCTAAAGCAGAGTGGCCTGTCGCAAAAAGAGATTGCTGAGCAACAGGGACTGTCACAGGCTAAAGTGACACGCGCCTTACAGGCCGCGAGTGTGCCGGCTGAACTGATCATGCTGTTTCCTAACCATGCTGAACTCGCCTATCCGGACTATAAGCTGCTGCTGCAGGCATGTGAAAGGCTTCAGGAGAAGCAACAGAGCATAACCACGCTGGTAGAGACTATCAGCGCGGATATTGATGAGATTGCCTCTGAAGATGGTCTGGCTGAAGATGAAGTGAAGAATGCCATTTTGCGTCTGGTGCGCAATGGCAGTAACGCACTGCTTGAGGCTCCGGGAAAAGAGAAAGTCGTGACGACGTCGCTCTGGGACTTTGCTGACAAAGATCGCTTTGCCCGGAAAAAATCCAAAGGGCGCACCTTCAGTTATGAATTTAATCGCCAGCCTAAAGAGCTACAGGATGAGCTGGATAAGGTCATCAGCAGCACGCTTGCTAAATATCTGGAGCAGTAACCATACCGCCTGCGGGCGGTTTATTTGCTTTCGCCACCCCTTTTTCACGCCTAAGTGATTGTCAGTTATAGATTTGAGCTAAAAATTTCAGCCTGAAATCGCCACTGTTTCAGGCTGTTTTACGTAACAAAAGAGAGCCTTTATCCGGCAGGATGACGCATTCCGTTACAACCGCACCCGCACGGACCCTGCTCCGGCTTTACCAGTTATGATAAATTAGATGATAATAATTACTATTCAGTAACGAACGGAGTTCAAATGAAAGTTATTTGCGGCGTGGCGCTGAGCCTGGGTGTGGCTTTATCAGCGTCAGCCACCACCTATCCACTGACCATCACCGATCTGGATGGACAGCAACATACGTTTTCTAAAGAGCCTCGCCATATTATTTTACAGGATGGGCGTGATGTACTGACGCTGGCTCTGCTCGATCGTGATAATCCTTTTGAACGCGTTGTAGCCTGGAATAACCTGCCTAAAAAACAGGATACGCAAACCTGGGAAATGCTGAAAGCACGCTGGCCGCAGGCGGAAAAAATTGTTGATATGGGATTCAACGACCAGGGTCAGGTCAACCTTGAAAGCGTGCTGGCGCAGCAGCCGGATGTGATGATTGCACAGTTACGTGCAAAACCGGCGTTGATCCAGTCTGGTGTGGTCAGGACGCTTGAAAATCTGCACATCCCGGTTGTGTTTGTAGACTATGAACTGCACCCGGCGCAGAACACAGCTAAAAGTGTTTCTCTGCTTGGGCAGATCCTTAACCGCGAAGAGCAGGCCCGGGACTATACAACTTTCTATCAGCAAAAAATGTCCGCTATTACGAATAAAGTCAGCGGCATTGAAAAGAAACCCACGGTGTTTATCGAGCCTATTGCCGGCAACAGCGATAACTGCTGTTTTACGCACAGTCATAACGGCTGGGGCGGACTGGTCGAAGCGGTAGGAGGCAAAAATATCGGTTCTGCACTTTTACCGGGCAACTCAGGTTTTGTTTCGCTGGAAAAAATCATCGCGATGAAGCCTGATGTCTATATCATGACCGGTTCTAAACGGCCTAACAGCAACGTGTTACCGTTTGGCTATGGGGTTAAGCCTCAGGAGGTCACTGCAACCTTCCAGACCCTGACGCGCCGTACCGGCGTGGCACAGATTGAGCCGGTGAAGCAGAACCGGGCTTATGGTATCTATCACCATTTCTACAACCATCCGTGGAATATCATCGGCATGGAAATCCTGGCGAAAGATCTCTATCCGCAGCAGTTTGCCGCGCTGAATCCGGTTGCCGATTATCACCAGCTGGTTAAAACCTTCACGCATCTGCCAGATGACGCTATTACCCTGAGCTATCCTGACAATAACTGATTGAGCCGGGCGGCCTTAATGCGCCGCCGGCAACCTTCTTTGCCTGGCATCTTACGCTGTGCAACTCATCTTATTCACTGTAATCAGTAAACCATACAGATGCTCCGCGTCTGCCAGCGAGAAATCTCTGAAAGCAGTGAACATCGTCACTATTAACATTCTCATTAATCCACGTCGCGAGTAAGCTTATACTCTATAACAGGCCGGACGGGCTGACGGCAGATTCTATATGGGAGAGAGTAATGGCAGTTAAGATGATTGCAGTAGATATGGATGGCACCTTCCTTGATGATAACAAGCACTATAATCAGCAGCGTTTTGCCCGCCAGTACGCACTGCTCAAAGAGAAAGGGATCCGCTTTGTTGTTGCCAGCGGCAATCAGTATTATCAGCTGCAACACTATTTTCCTGATATCAAGGATGAGATCGCGTTTGTTGCTGAAAACGGCGCCTGGGTCTCAGACTGCAATGAGGAACTGTTTTGCGGAGAGCTGGCGCCTGAGCGGGTAGAGCAGATCCTGACTATCCTGGCGAAAGAGCCTGATATCAGCGTCGTGGTCTGCGGTCGTAACAGCGCCTATGTGCACACCTCTATGCCTGAACATGTGGTGAATAAACTCAGCAATCACTATCGCCGGCTGGAAAAGCGCGACGATCTGAGCAGCATCGACGACACCATTTTTAAATTCTCATTAAATCTTGAGCATGAAGGCGTTGAGGCGCTGATGGCGCGGCTGCATCATGAGCTGAGCGCAATTGAGAACATTATGCATCCGGTCTCCAGCGGATTCGGCTTTATTGACCTGATTATTCCTGGCTGTCATAAAGCGCACGGCATTGCCATGCTGCAGCAAAAATGGGGCATTGATGATTGTGAGGTGCTGGCGATTGGCGACAGCGCAAATGATATCGAGATGTTGCGACAGGCCTGCTACAGCTTTGCCATGGATAACGCTGCCCCGTCGGTTGCGGCAGTCGCCCGCTATCGTACGCAGAACAATAACGAAGAGGGCGCACTCAACGTCATTGCGCGCCTGCTGGCCCGGGAAACGCCGTTTAACTAAGTCTGACCTGACAGAGCCGCCCGCGGCGGCTCTGTTACTCCTCTGACTCAGCTTTAAGCCGGGCAGCGTGCAGATTAGCCTCCATACTATCCAGCGCGGCCTGGTTCTTAAGCCCCCACGTATACATCTCCTCCACCGGTCGGGCAAATGTCATTCCCAGCGGGGTGAGCCGGTAGTCGACTTTAGCGGGCGTAACGTCATATTCCCGCCGTTCAACCAGGCCGCGCTGTTCCAGCGCTTTTAGCGTCTGAAACAGCATTTTTTTTGATATGCCCTGCAGGCTGCGCTGCAGCTCGCCGGTTCT
The DNA here is from genome assembly GCF_002928325.1 of Pantoea sp. ICBG 1758. Classification (NCBI taxonomy): domain Bacteria; kingdom Pseudomonadati; phylum Pseudomonadota; class Gammaproteobacteria; order Enterobacterales; family Erwiniaceae; genus Pantoea; species Pantoea sp. ICBG 1758. The sequence goes on along the minus strand of NZ_POWL01000004.1, from coordinate 275,692 downwards.
GGCACAGTGATCTGGCCAGTGATAAAGCGCATGCAGCACCATCGTGCTCCATTTGACAGAGAACAGCTCCAGCAGTCTGCGCGGAGGTGAATCCGCATAAAAGACCAGTTTACCCTCTTCCCAGGCTGGCATGCCTGACTCCTTATAAGGTCACCGTTTGGTGCCTACTGTTAATTCTTTTTCGCATTCACTATAGTCTGCCGCCTCTCAGCTTATTAAGCCATCTTTGCCGGAGGCACAATGAAAATCAATGCACTGGTTGCACATAATGCAACCGCACCCCTGACGTCCGATAGCGTCGCGCTGCGCCCGCTGCAAAAACAGGATGTCAAAATTGAGATCCTCTATTGCGGCGTCTGCCATTCTGATCTGCACATGGCGCGTAATGAATGGGGCGTCAGCCGCTATCCGCTGGTACCGGGACATGAGATTGTTGGCCGGGTAACGGAGGCGGGCAGTGAAGTCAGCAAATTCAGGCCAGGCGATCTGGTTGGCGTTGGCGTAATGGTGGATTCCTGCCGGACCTGCCATTTCTGTCAGCAGCATGAAGAGCAATATTGTGAAGCGGGTTTTACCGCGACCTATAACGGAACCGACAAGTACACCGGCGGCACCACCTGGGGAGGATACGCTGAGAGCGTAATTGTCGATGAGCACTTCGTGGTCGCCGTTCCGCAAAATCTGCCACCAGCCGGGGTAGCACCGCTTCTCTGCGCCGGGGTTACGGTCTGGTCGCCATTACGCCATTTCAATGTTAAAGCAGGCGACCGTGTGGGCGTGGTTGGACTGGGCGGACTTGGACACATGGCGGTTAAGCTGGCCAGCGCAATGGGGGCAGACGTCACTCTGTTTACCACTTCTGCCGCCAAGCGCGACGATGCACTGCGCCTGGGGGCCAGTCGGGTAGTGGTATCTCGCAATGAGGAGGAGATGGCAGCCTGCCAGACTTCGCTGGATATCATCATCAATTGCGTGGCAGCTCCGCACGACCTTAATCCCTATCTTGCCACGCTGAAAACCAATGGACGTATGGTGCTGGTAGGTATTCCGGATCGGCCACATATTTCGCCGGATATCACCCCAATGGTTTTCCGCAGGCTGAGCATCACTGGCTCTTCAATCGGCAGCGTACAGGAAACGCAGGAGATGCTCGATTTCTGCGGCCAGCATAATATTGTGGCGGATATCGAGACTATTACCGGGGATGAGATAGAACAGGCATTTGAGCGTATGCTACGCGGCGATGTGCACTATCGTTTTGTCATCGATATGCAAGCGACTCAATGGTAAGTCTATGATTAACAGCGATTTCAGCCTGAAATCGCCAACAGAGGCTCTTCAGGTGACATGTTAAACGATGTAATCTGAAAAAAATAATCTCTTAAGCCGGGCTTTACTGGCAGTCTGAATAGTGCAGCATTTATTTCAGGCTGTCAGATTTATCCAGCTTATCTGTTTGATAAGTATAATTATTTTATCAATGAAAGGATGATGGTAAAAACAGCCGATGTGCGCCAGCGTAATTACATAAGCACGGTAACTTCAATCGATAAGGGGGAAGCGTCAAAATAATTCGCTGTCTGCGCCTTTTTCCCGATAAACTGCAGTTCCTGTTGATCAGATTTATCTTAGAATGAACTATTACACCCCTGATGATGATCATCTGAAAAAACGATCGAGACGTTTCGTCCGGCGCATGTTTTTTATGCGTCAGCTCGGTACTGTACTCTGTTTCTTTCCTATTCTTTCTGTGCTGCTCGATACGCAGCGCGAGCTGTTCTACAGTGCTTTACTGTTCATTAATGCCTTTGCCTGGCCGTGGCTTGCCTGCCAGCGTGCACTGCGCGCTGAAGATCCGACCAGCGCTGAACGTAACAACCTTACGCTCGATGCCGCTTTTGGCGGGATATGGGTGGCGCTGATGTCGCTCACTCCGGTGCCCTCGGTGATTATCATGGCCGTACTGGCCTCAGATCGCTATGCGGCGGGAGGCAGTACGCTTCTCATCTCCGCTATTAAAGCGTTTATAGTGGCTTTCCTGTCGGTGTGGATACTCGATGGTGCACGGATAGAGAGTGCCTTTACGACGCAGACGGTGTGGCTGACGCTGCCGCTCGCCAGCTGTTACATGCTGGCGCTGAGTATCGCTTCTTATAATCTGACCTGGCAGCTGCGCAAGCGTAATCGCGAACTGGAGCGCGTAGCTCTGATGGATCCGGGCCTGCAGATCCCTAACCGACGGCTATTTGAACGACGGCTGGAGAGTGAGTTTTTAAGTACGCGGCGTGGCGACAGTAACGGCTATCTGCTGCTGCTGGATCTGGACCATTTCAAGGCCGTCAATGACACCTGGGGGCATGAAGCCGGAGACTTTCTGCTGGCAGAAATTTCCGCTCTGCTGCGCAACTATGTCGGTATTCAGGATATACCCGCGCGTCTGGGAGGTGATGAGCTAAGCGTTATTGTTCACCATGCCAGTGATGAAACCGTGGTTGCTCTCGCCAGGCGACTGCGTGAAAAAATAGCGCAGGTTGCTTTGCCTGCCGCTCCTGATTTTCACTGCACGGTTAGCATCGGTATCGCTCCTGCGAGCAGCGCTGATTCTCTGCGCGACTGGCTGCGCCATGCGGATGAGGCCCTCTATCAGGTAAAGCGGGCAGGGCGTAACGACGTTCTGCTCTGGAGCTGAGTAACACAAGTCTGCGCCAGGCTAACGCAGCTGGCTGTCTTTACTGCCCCGGCGATTATAACCGCTACTGCTGGCTTCTTTCTTATCCAGTTCAGACTGACACTGGATACAGTAGCGTACGCCGGGCAGTGCCGCGCGACGTGCTTCGGGTATCGGTTCTCCACACTCATCACAGAAGCGTGCACTGTCACCCTGCTTAAGATGACTTCGCGCCCGGGCGATAGCATCATCAACCGTCGCATCAATCTGTTTCTGGACTGCGCCATCTTCCGACCAGCCACCTGCCATAAAGCCCCCTTATCGTTGCTGAATATTAACTATAGTCAGCGGTGATGCACGCGTCGCACTTTGCGTGCGGTTGCAGTCATCCCTCATTGCTGCCTCCTCAAACGAAATACCCGGCATTTGCGCAGGCAACGATAAGATGCATCATTAATGCAATTTTTCTTTATTAAATATAGAGTTAGGTCGTTTATTATTTAAAATGCGTTGTAGTATGGGTTTATATTTTTAATAAAAGTGTACAAAGGGTTGTGCGTTGTACAAATATATCCATTCATGTTGCTGGTTAATAAAAATGCCATTTGTAAGTCAGTCAGAAAATATAGAACGTTTTTTTGTTAATAAAGCGAAGCGGTAAAAAAGGGTATCGATCAAGTTTTAATCGAAAATTCTTCTCCGAATGAAAAAATAACTCTCCTGACAGGTTAATTCTTTCGCGTAAGCGAAGCGTAAACGATGTCAGGAGAGTGTCATTTTCAGAATTAAATGAAGTGCAGAGATATCGGGCTCTGTATAAGTTTACTTACGACGGCTGATCTTCCCTCCTTTTCTGCCCGCTTCAATAGCCCGTTCAGGATCGTTTCTGAAGTTGCCACCGCTGACCTGGCCGCCCTTGCGGCCTGCCTCGGCAGCACGTTCTTTGTTAGCAGCAAAGTTACCTGCACCACCGCGGCGTGGTTTGGTTTTTTCAGCTTCTTCCGGGTTATTGCTGGAATCCTGCATTTTTTCCTCTCTGTTCATGCTGACTTGTGGCAAAAATAAATGTAGCGCTGTTTTTACCATGTTCAAGACAGAATTTATCCTGACTTTTTAATTTACGACGGGTCGTTTGTTTAAGTAAGAATCGATCTTAAGCGATTCTGTTATCTTAATCTAACGCAGGTGAATAGTTAGCATTTTACTTTGATAAAGGAAAGCGTTCTTTGCGTCCTGAAAAGGTTTAATGAAAAGTTGTGACAATTAGCCGGGCACAGCATTACGTCATGCAATAAAAGGGTGCAGGTATTCATTTGCGCTTCGTTTATTTTTTTCGTGACAGAGTATTGAGGACCGGAACATAAGCCGGGACTAAAAATAGACAGAAAATGATAGATGATAACAGGCGTGTTTATCGGGGCAGGGGAGGCCAGGCTGCTGGCCGGGTCAGCAGCCGGCTGTTCAGAGATCGATTGTCAGGCTGACGGTATGGCTGCGGGAGCAGCAGAGTGCAATACACTGGGAGGGCGCCGCTTTTTCTTTGTCAGACTGAACCGTATCGCGATGGTCCGGCTGGCCTTCAGTAACAGGTGTCAGACAGGCTCCGCACATACCCATTTCACATGACAGCGCAACCTCCACACCCTGTTCAGTCAGCACTGCTGCAATGGAACGGTCCGGCGGAACCAGCCAGCTTCTGCCCGATCGCGCCAGGGTTATAGTGAACGCTGCGCCTTGCTCAGTTACCTGCTGCGGTGCGGCTGCTTTAAATGCCTCTGTATGAATCGCCTCAGGAGGCCAGCCGCAGGTTTCAGCCTGAAGCTGCAGATGGGACATAAAAGGCAGCGGACCACAGAGATAGATATGTGCGCCGGGCTGATAGCGAGCGATACTCTCAGGCTGATGAGTGCGGGCGCTGACACCCTCACTGCTGTACCAGATGTGACAAACGCCGTGCGCAAAATTCTGGTTCAGGAGTGCTGCAAACGCCTCATCGCCCCGCTCTCTGAGATAATAGTGCAGTTCAAACGCCTGGCCTGCTGCCTCCAGCGCCTGTGCCATCACAGAAAGCGGAGTAATGCCGATGCCTGCGGCCAGCAGGATAACCTTCCTGGCAGCGACCAGCGGAAAAAGATTACGTGGCGGAGAAATAGCAAGCTGCATGCCCGGGCGCAGCGTTTCATGTATGTAGCGCGACCCACCGCGCGACTCAGCCTCAAGCGCCACACAAATTTCATAGCAGTCACGTCTGTTTTCCGCTCCGGTCAGTGAATATTGCCGGATCATTCCCGGCTGCAGATGCACATCAATGTGCGCACCTGCCTGCCATGCGGGCAGCAATTGCCCGTCTGTCGTCATCAGCCTGACGCTCAGGTTACGGCGGCCCTGACGCCAGATGCCGTCTGTCACCACATTAATCAGTTCGTTCATTGCCGCCCCTCACACCAGAAAAAATTCACCAAATCCCATACGTTTTAGCCCGCGCCGGTAGGCCACTGAACTGCGATCGGCCGGAATATGCGCCTCCAGCGTAAGATCCAGCGGCAGACGTTCAGGGCGCTGGGTCTCCACCATCAGCCGATCCTCCTCAAAAACGCGCAGGTTAAAGGCGTGCACCTCTTCCGGAGGAATGTGCAGATCAAAGTTGCGTGCGATAGGCGCAAACATGCGCGTCTGGCGGGCTGAAACCGGAGAGGCCGCATTCATGATTGTCAGGCGGGCGTCGCCAGGGAAGAAAATGGTCAGCGTGGCCGTAAAGGGCAGATGCATCTCAAAACGTCGCAGCCACTCAAAGCCGTCGGGCGCCTGCTGCGGGCTGCCGGCAGCAAAATTACTGACGGTACTCCAGTAGTCCACGCTGAAGCCGTAGTCGGTTTCAACCGGGTTATATGCCGGCACCAGCTGGTTAGCCGCATCGGCAAAGGTGTCCGTATGCACCCAGGCAAAATGCGCGACGTCCAGAAAGCCCTCTACCTGGCGGCCGGCAAAGCCTGCGACATCAAATCCAGGGCAGTTGATTTGCTGAAACCCGCTGTCATCCCAGTGCGGCATCGTCGGCAGTTTTGCCGGCTGTTGACTGTCGGGCGCCAGACAAACCCAGATCAGTCCAAAACGTTCCGTCACGGCATAAGAGGTAAGATGCAGTTTGGCAGGCACCGGCTGGTCCGGACTCGATGGAATACGGTTACACCGGCCATTTTCCCCAAAACGCAGGCCGTGATAGGGACAGATAATGCCCTCATCATCATGGAAACCCAGCGTCAGCGGTACGCCACGATGTGGACAGATATCACGTGCGGCCACCACGTCCCCCTTAATCCGATACAGCACCAGCTGTTCATCCAGCAGAGTCGCCTTCACCGGCGCGCTGCTGATATCGCCGCTGCGCGCAACAGGATGCCAGTGGCGCGCAAGGCGCAGCCAGTCTTCGGGATCAAAAGTGCAGTGGGCGGGCGGTGTCGGACCGGACATAGTTATCTCCTGATAATCAGTTCACACAGCGTGATAAACATAATGTTTGTCAGGACATTGTTATTACGCTTCTGTGTTACGATCCATCGCTAAGATTACAGTCTGCTGTTGCAAAAAAGTGTACAGGTGCACGATGAGCCCATTCTCCCGCTTCGCTCTCTATTTTACCGAAGTCGCCCGCAGCGGCAGCCTGCGCAAAGCGGCAGAAAAGCTGCACGTGTCGGCCTCTGCGATCAACCGGCAAATTTTGCAGGCAGAGGCCGCCTTTAACACGCCGCTGTTTGAGCGTCTGCCTGAGGGTCTGCGTATGACCACTGCCGGAGAGTTGCTCTACAGCGATCTCACGCGCTGGCAGCGCGAATTTCGCGTTACGCGTCAGCGGTTCGATGAGATACAGGGGCTAAAACGCGGCAATGTCACTCTGGGAATGGTGCAGTCTCTGACCCGGGGCCGGATAGCTGAACGGATAGCGGCAATGGCGCAGACGCACCTCTGGCTGAATCTGACGCTTACCGTTGATAACAGCCAGCGCATCAGCCAGCTTATCCGGCAATCTGAAATCGATTTTGGTCTGATCCTCGACCCGGATGGGCAGAGCGGCCTTAATGTACTGGCTTTTGCCGAACTGGAAATGGGCGTGGTGATGAACAACCGGCATCCGCTCAGCACCCGTGACGCTGTCTCGCTCAGTGAACTGAGTCACGAGCGGCATATTCTGCCGGGCGACTCACTGGTTGTTCATGAGCGCGTCACTGCGCTCTATCACCGGCAGGGATTCCAGCCTGAAAATGTAATCGGCTGTAATGATATACGGCTTATCCATACGCTGGTGGCGCAGAACAGCGGTATCTGTGTGCTGAGCCTGCTGGATGTCATGACCGAGGTTGAACAGGGTGAGTTAAGCTTCGTACCGCTCAGGCACAGCGTTATGCGCCCCCTGACGCTGGCCTTATGCACCGCACCGTCGCGACAGCTTTCGCGCGCGGCGCAGATGCTGATTCAGCAGATGACAGAGGTGATTGACGCGATGAGTGTCACTCAGCGCTAAACCGGAGAGTAGCTGCCGGTGCCATCCGGCCAGGGTGTAAGAAGATCAAAGCCGTTATCCGTAACCGCAACGGTATGCTCCCACTGCGCGGAGAGGGAACGATCTTTGGTCACTACCGTCCAGCCATCACTCAATACGCTGGTTGCCGCTTTCCCGGCGTTGATCATGGGCTCAATAGTAAAGATCATGCCGGGTTCCAGCGCCAGGCCTTTACCGGCCGTACCATAATGAAGCACCTGTGGTTCATCATGATAGATCCGTCCGGTGCCATGACCGCAATACTCGCGCACAACCGAGAACCCTGCGCCTTCAGCTACCCGCTGGATGGCTGCACCGATATCGCCCAGCGTGGCGCCGGGTTTAACCACGTTGATACCCGCTACCATAGCATCGTATGTGATATCCACCAGTCGTCTGGCACGAACTGAAGGCTGGCCCACAAAGTACATGCGACTGGTATCGCCATACCAGCCCTCTTTGATGACCGCGACATCAATATTAATGATATCGCCCTCTTTCAGTCGTTTCGGGCCGGGGATACCGTGGCAGACTACATGATTAACTGACGTGCAGACCGTGCGGGTATAGCCGTGATAGCCGATATTTGCCGGCGTGATGTTTAAAACATCAACGATATAATCGTGACAGAGACGATCCAGTTCGTCGGTGCTGATACCCGGCTTCACATGAGGCCCAATCATCGCCAGTACGGCAGCAGCGGCCTGGCCCGCGGCGCGCGCCTGTTCAATTTCAGCGGCATTATGGAGCGTAATATTCACGATGCTTTCTCCTGAGTCAGAAAGAGAGGATGGTTTAAGAGTGCGGCCAGGTCGCTGCCCCCGTCGCGCTCTATGCGCATGAGCAGCCGGACCAGCGCCTGATGATCTTTGTCAGGATAGAGTTCCGCCAGCATGCCCATTTTCATCCAGTGTTCCGCCTGTGCGTTGACTGAACGGCTCAATGCGCCGCTGGCGATACGCAGATTTTCGTGCATCATATCGGAAATTTTCACAATGCCCATCGCTGTGCCTTATATGTTTTATATATGAAGCATATACTACCCGCAATAAAGAAAGAAACAAGGTGCCTGCAGCGAATACAACAAAGCCGCAGCCGTTAAGGCAGTGGTAAAACGCACATCAGGCCTGTTAATTGTTTACTCTTTATCCTGAAGCGAGCCTCTCAGAGATGCAGTAAAAAATTTCAAGTATCGGTTTAACGTTTTATTATTCATGTGGTTAGAGAGAAGGGAAGGCTCTGGTCCGATGTTAGTGACGGATTGTTTCTGAATGGACATAAATTTTGTAGTATCTTTTTAGCGGTATGAAAAGCCCTTTCTCCAGATGTAAACTGACCCGGCGACCGCAAATATGAACAAAGCAGATGATAGTGAATGGGTAGACATAGTAATAGGCGAGGCGGTAATGGCTCTGTTCAATGAGGAGTTACCCGTCTCTTATGATGCTTTGCTCAGCAAATTGCAGGAGATGCTGGCAGCAGAGAAGAGCGCCGCAAAAACCCGTTCACTGTTTTTTGCCATCCGGGAAATCCAGGGAGCAGAGCACCCGGCGATTAACGTGGCATCAAATGAACAGACTTTGCACTAAACGTTGAGGCGTACCGCTCCGTCATGACTTATTGCTTTCTGGCTGTCAGGGCGCGCGCCGCGCTCGCGTAGATCTCTTTCATCCCATCCAGCGCCTCTTTTTCCTGCTGGCGCAGACGCGTCAGAATGTTATCCGTACTCAAAGGCTGCCCTGATTTACGTAAAAACGAAACGGCGCGCCCGATGACGGCATGAATAGCACTGTTGTTATCCAAAACGCTGAGTTTCACGCTTTATCCTTCTGCCTGGTTTTCTGATATTCATGGCTGCCACTACATACTCTGCACAGATCAATTCCTGAGCAGAGTGCTTCTTATTTGCGCTCAGGGCAGTGCCCGATGCAGCTTCTCCCGCAGGGCTGCCACTCTTACGGTAAGATCGTGCAACTCTTCATAGGGGGTATCCATTACCGATATCATATCGGCGGGCACGCCGGCGGCTTTGCTTTTAAGCTGCAGCCCTTCATGCGTCAGAAAAATGCGTACCCGGCGTTCGTCTCCTCCCGCATCACGTTTGCGCAAAATAAAACCGGCCGCTTCAAGTCTCTTCAGCAGCTGGCTGAGCGTGCCGGAGTCCAGCCGCACACGTGCGCCAACCTCCGATACTGTCACCTCATCTTTTTCCCACAGCGCCAGTAAAACCAGATACTGGGGATAGGTAAGCCCAAGCGGTTTTAGTCTGGACTGATAAAGCTTGGTCATCGCCAGCGATGCAGAGTAGAGCGCAAAACAGAGAAACTGGTCGACGGTGACCGGTGCATCAGAAAGCGCACCATCATGCTCACCGCTTTGATCATTTATATCAGTACACATTCACAATCCATTTTAGTGAGCTGGCCGGCAGGGAAAACGCACGCTGCGTCCGGGCAGCCACAAGTATTGAATCAAATTAAATTGATGTCAATGTAACCTGACACAAACGCTGTCGCCGTCGCGGGTCTGGCAAACTGGCCTATGCTTACAGCCGGAGGCCGATATGTGTGGACGATTCGCGCAGTACAGCAGCAGAGATGACTATTTTATGGCGCTGGGTATTGCGCCGGACGAAATCCAGTACGATCCGTTGCCCATCGGGCGCTACAACGTTGCGCCTGGTACCCGGGTATTACTGCTCAGCGAACGCGAAGAGGCGCTGCAGCTGGATCCGGTCTACTGGGGATATGGACCAGAGTGGTGGCATAAGCAGCCTTTGATTAATGCCCGCAGCGAAACCGCGGCCAGCGGCCGGATGTTTAAGCCTCTCTGGGAACAGGGCCGGGCGATAGTGCCGGCTGATGGCTGGTTTGAGTGGAAAAAAGAGAAGGGGAGAAAACAGCCGTTCTTTATTTATCACCAGCGTAAAACGCCGCTGTTTTTTGCTGCCATCGGTAAGGCGCCGTTTAATCACGTTCAGGGGCATGAAGGCTTTGTCATCGTGACCGCCGCCAGCAATAAAGGCATGGTCGATATCCACGATCGCCGCCCGCTGGTTCTGACCGCAGAAGGCGTTCATGAATGGCTGAGCAGCAGCACCTCTGCGCGTCGCGCGCAGGAGATTGCTCATGAAGCTGCTGAGCCGGAAGAGGCATTCTGCTGGCATGCGGTGACCACGCGGGTAGGCAGCGTACGTCAGCAGGATGCTGAGCTGATTGAAGAGATCGTGCCGGAAAAGTAGTGGCTGATACATTTTATCTATTGAAATGAAAACCGGTGTCCGGTTGCAGCCAGCGGTATGCCATTCAATAATCGAAGCATGACAACTTATCGCGTTAGAGTCGGGTATCATAACCCGTCAGCCCTGACTTTCAGGCAACTTGATGAACTGCTGGAGCCGCAGCGTTTCTGGCGTACTGCTACTCACACCAGTCGCTTCCGGTACTATATGGAGTATGAGTATGAATCTGACGTACGTGACCTGTGCGCAGTCTGCGCGCTGGCTTACTCTCAGGCCTGCCGCGTGCGGCGGTGTCCGCTGGTATTAGTTGAGGAAATGTCTGCCGCTGTGACGCAATAAGTTGTGCGTACCGATGTTCTCTGCGGCGCAACAGGCGCAGCGGCATTCAGAATTGGCTCAGTGAGCCAGGCCGTTTTTTTACCTACGCTTCTTTCTGTATTTATTCACAGAGGAAGCATAAATGACGAACGAACTCAGCAGGAAACCCGTTGCCGATCGTGCCGAGGCAGACGCATTTTTCCCCTCCGACTACTCGCGCGATCGGTTTACCTCTCCTCTATCCGATCTGGAGGGCGCAGACTATCCGGCGCCCGGCGACGGAAGCAAAAAAATTCTGGTCCTGTGTGCTGATGAACGCTATCTGCCGCTGGAGAACGATACGCTGTTTTCAACCGGCAATCATCCGGTGGAAACGCTGCTGCCGATGTATCACCTGCATCAGGCGGGCTTCGGTATCGACATTGCAACGCTCTCTGGTCAGATGGCAAAGTTTGAACACTGGGCCATGCCCGGAGAGGATGAAGCGGTAATACAATTCTATCAGCGCTACCAGTCAGCCTTTCGCTCTCCGCTCAGGCTGGCAGATGTGTTAGCGTCCCTCTCTCCTCATAGCGACTACGCGGCAGTGTTTATCCCGGGCGGGCATGGCGCGCTGATCGGCTTACCGGAGAGTAAAGAGGTGGCGACATTGCTTCGCTGGACGCTGGAAAACGACCGCTATCTGATCTCACTCTGTCACGGCCCGGCGGCGTTTCTTTCACTCGCCGGGTCCGACAATCCGCTGGCTGGCTATGAAATCTGTGCTTTCCCTGATGCCATTGATAAGCAGACGCCGGACATAGGCTATATGCCAGGCCATCTTACCTGGTACTTCGGTGAGAAGCTGCGCGCAATGGGTCTTCATATTATCAATGAAGATATCAAAGGTACGGTACATCGCGATCGCAATGTTATAACGGGCGACAGCCCTTATGCTGCAAATGCGTTAGGCAAACTTGCTGCAGAAACGTTGCTGAAAGCTTACGGTTAAGGCGTCTGATTTCCCAGGCCCTGACAGGCATCTTTGTCAGGGCTGATATTTCTTCCTGATTAAAATTTAAATCGTAAACGTATTTCTCTGTTTTATTTTTTATAAAAAATAAGCTGTTTATCGGCGAGGTTAGCTAAAACTTTAGCACTTTATTATAATATAAGCTTTTCCGATATATAACGAGCCAGGGTGTTTTTGACATACCTGCTTTAACTTTTATCTTGTTGTTATTAAATGATTTATGTTTATTTGGCTTTGGCAGTTACGCAAGAATATATCGTCAATACACTTCCTGTAAAATAACCCTGAGCAATCTATAATTTTTCACTTCATCAGTGCCTGCAATAACCGGCAGGCCCGGATGCAGAGTGGCTATCTCATGGATGAGCAGATTGCACCGTTTAATAACAATAATTTTTATTCAGAATTGCTCACTTAAGGCTCACCCAGGAATATTGCATGAAAAAGATACTTAACACGATTAATTTGCCAGCGAAGTTTATTTTGCTGGGACTGTTTGCTCTCGGGCTGTTTATATTTCCAACCTGTCTGTTTATTCAAAGCGGGAACCAGGCCATTGATGCAAAAAAGCTTGAGCTTACCGGCATACCGGTTGAAAAGAAGATGCTGTCACTGATTAACCTGGTCCAGCGCCATCGGGCAGAAAGCGCTATTGCTATTGCGAGTGACGATCCAGCCCGAGCGTCACGCGTGGCGCTGGCAGAGGAGGCCGATGCGCTCTACAGCGGTGTAGTGACTGTACTGGGCGATAACGCGGAGGCTGCGCAACCGCTGGCGCGTTTGAATAAAGCTGACGGCGAGTGGAAAAAACTGCAGGCAGAGTTGGGCAATAAGCAGCTTTCGCTGGAAGCGAGCCTCAGCCAGCACGCCAGTCTGATTCAGACATTGTTAATAGCCAATCAGGACATCCTGGATTTTTACGGCTTGTCACTGGACAGCGACTTAAATACTTATCAGCTTATTGTCAGCATTTTCAACCGGTTGCCGCTATTAACAGAAACCCTCGGGCAGATCAGAGCAAGCGGCACATCGCTGATTGCGTCTGGCATGGGCGCATCAGAGGCAACGCTCAGCCAGATGGACTTCCGGCTGCAAAACGGCAACGTAGCGCTGGAGCAGTTCAGCAACAATATGGATAAAGTTTTTACTATTGAACCGGCGCTAAAAGCGCTGTTTGCCAGCGGAGAGACCACCGCCGTGCAGCAGGCGCAGGATGCACTGGCGCTGGCCAATACTATTTTTGTATCCAAAACCAAAACTGTCACGCCGGCAGAATATGTCCGGGTATTCACTGAGGCGATCAATCAATTTGCCACACTGGGAACACAGAGCGCCGATCGGCTTTCGGTTATGCTTAGCCAGCAGATTGATGCACGCCGTCATGCGCAATATAGCCTGCTGGGCGTACTGTTCGCGGTGGCGTTACTGGCTGTCTGGGTTGCCGTTATGATATCCCGCTCGATTACGCGTCCGGTGGAAGAAGCCGTTAATGCTGCCCGTCGCGTGGCAGAGGGCGACCTGACGTGTCCGGTTAACATTACCGGCAGCAATGAAATGGGGCAGCTGCTGCAATCATTGCAGTATATGCAGCAGCATCTTGCCGGGCTGGTCTCAGATATCAAGGAGAGCGCGCTGACGATCGCTTCATCCTCTGAAGAGATCGCAAACGGCAATGGAAATCTCTCAGCCCGGACTGAAGAGCAGGCCGCATCGCTGGCAGAGACCGCCGCCAGTATGGAGCAGATGGCATCCATTATCAGTCAGAATGCTGAAAATACCCATCACGCCACGACCATGGCAGAAGCGGCAACGCAGGCTTCATCGCTCAGCGGAGAGGCAATGTCGTCAGTGATGGACACCATGGGGCGTATCCGGGGCAGCTCGGCCAAAATTGAAGAGATCACCAGCGTTATCGACAGTATCGCTTTCCAGACAAACATTCTGGCCCTCAATGCGGCAGTAGAGGCAGCCAGAGCAGGGGAATCGGGTAAAGGCTTTGCCGTCGTCGCAGCAGAAGTGCGCTCGCTGGCGCAGCGTTCCGCTTCTGCTGCCAAAGAGATTAAAGAGCTGATTGCGCACTCGGTCAGCCACGCCGAAGAGGGAATGGTGATGGCCAGAAATGCCGGTGACAAAGTGAAACAGAGCGTAGATGCTATTGGACAGACGGCGCAGCTTATCCGCGATATATCTGCCTCCTCTCAGGAGCAGAGCAGCGGGATTTCGCAAATTAATATCGCAGTAAACCAGATGGATCAGGTGACACAGCAAAACGCAGCGCTGGTTGAAGAGTCTGCCTCTTCAGCAGGCGATCTCGCAGAACGCGCCTCGCGTCTGCGTCAGCTGGTGGCTGTTTTCCACACGGCGTAATCTTTGCGACGATGCGGGCGCGTCCCGCATCTGCTCGCGCAGTAAAAAAGCAGAGAATCGTTGCGAACCAACACGATTTGTCAAAAAACTTGTCTGCAGCGGATTACAATCCCACCCCGTTTCGCTTATTTACTGCGCTTCTGTATGATTCTGAAAAAAGGCGATTTTGTGCACTTTTGCTGGTTTTTACTGGAAACGTAGCTTTAATATTGACAGTAATTCAGCCAGATTATTTCAGACAGGATTATACGTAGCTGCCGCCGGCTGATAAAGTAGACAGGTACACTCACGTAAACTGGAGTATTTAATGCTAACCACAATCATTTACCGTAGCCACATCTCTGCGGATGTGCCCGTGAAAATTTTGCCGGGTATGGTTGAGAAGGCGAGTCTCCTGAATGAGTCACACCAGGTTACCGGTATTCTGCTCTTTAACGGTACACATTTCTTTCAGATCCTTGAGGGACCTGAAGAGGGTGTTATGACGATCTACAATCGCATCTGCGCTGACCGTCGTCATCACAATGTGGTTGAACTTATGCGTGACTACTCCCCTTATCGCCGTTTCGGTAATTCCGGGATGGAGCTGTTTGACCTGCGCGAACATGACCAGTCAACCGTACTTCAGGCGGTACTGGATCGCGGTACTTCACGCTTCCGGCTGACCTATGACGATCGGGGCCTGCAGTTCCTGCGCACGTTTGTTGAATCGCGGGAAAAAGAAAACTATTTCGAAGTGCTGCCTGCCGATCTGTGGGATTTTATTCCCGACATGACGGGATCGCTTCAGGAAGAGCACGGCATTCATTTCCGCCCGGTTGTGGATCCACTCGGCCGCGAGATCACCGCACTGGAGGCTATTTCCGATAGTCCGCAGAGCGCAGGTGAAGATGAAGATAAGTATATTGCTAATCTGAACGCCGTACGCATGGCGCTGATGAAGGCGGGCAAAGCCTGTCCGGATGGCATGACGCTCTATCTGACTATTCTGCCTATGACGCTGGTTGCGGTGCCTAACGCGGTTGACACTATCACGGACGCCATTAAAAACGCCGGACTGGTGCCGGAACAGATTATTCTGGGCGTCAGTGAAACGGAAGTTATCCCGGGCCTGAATGATTTTACCGAAGCGGTTAAGCAGCTAAAACAGGCAGGCATCAGCCTGTCGATTGATAACTTTGGTGACGGCTCTGCCGGGCTTTCACTGCTGACTCATGTGCAGCCCGATCGCGTGCGTATTGCTTCCGGAATTATTCGCGATGTTCATCGCAGTGGTCCAAAGCAGGCTGTCATTCAGGCTATTATCAAATGCTGTTCAGCGCTCGAAATCAACGTCATCGCTTCTGGTATTGAACAGCCGGAAGAGTGGATGTGGCTTGAGGCTGCAGGTGTTATCGACTTCCAGGGCTCGCTCTTTACCCCGCAGGGCACATCCGTGTCATGGCCGGAATATCGCGCGGCGATGTAACGCTTACTCTTTCACTATCAGTATCAGTCTGACCGACCGGCACATCAAAAGCCGGTCGGTTGTTTTTTGTCATACCCTTTCCGGCTCTGCTCTTTTTTCAATCAGAAAAGATCTTTTCTGACAGCACTGCTGCGATAAATATGTGAAATTTATAAGAAACGCTCAGGCTCGCTGCGGTTCAGGGTTACACACTAAAATTCTGTGGTAAACTTTGCGCCCCCGAACCTGCAGGCGGACACATCATGAAAAAAGAATTTGAAGAAAAGATGACGGAAATTTTGATCGGTGAGGCGGTTACTGACTTACTTGATGCTAATGCAGCCATTTCATGGACCGCTTTACTTGATCGTCTGCGCGCTGGTCTTGATAAAGAGACCGATGAGCATCGCATCCGTGCCGGATTGCGTGCTATCGACGAAGTCAGACGTGAAATGCAGGTTAGGGCGTCTGAAAAAGCGATCGGGACTGAATCTGATATACGGCCTGCACGCGGAAAAATGCATTAAAATTGATTTAAATCAAAGACGCTCTAAGGTCTGACGCTAAATTGTTTCCCGGGAACAATTTCTGTTAGACTGTATGCTTATCCACCTACGGACGGAGGTCATGTGAAAAATGACGCAGCCGCCGAAGATATCTACGCCGTTATTGGAACGGTTGTGGCGCGCCTTCTTAAGCCGGACCAGCATCTGACTCTGCATGAGATTACTACTGCACTGCATCACATGGGTGAGACAGCGACAGGGCAGGATGTTCGTGAGGCCTGCCGTAAAGCTGTCATTTTGCTTGCTCGTCAGATGCACTAACTAAAGCTCACGCAGTATTAACGATCAAACAACAGTCCAATCAGTGCCTGATAATGCTGCTCTTCTTCGGCGCTGGTTGCTGCTTCAAGACGACCAAGCAGTTTTGTGCATAACGCCTTACGGTTAAGGTTTTTGCCTGAGGTCAGAATTTCAACTACCAACTGTCCCAGCGTTTCCTGCTGGCTCAGAGTGGAAGCTTTGTTGAAATAGTTAGCGATGTCACTAGCGGATGATGGATGCTGTACCATATTCTGACGCATAGTTAGCCTCGTTGTAATAAGTAAGTTGTACTGACAGAGGTAAAGTTATACAACTAACTTTTACTTGTACAGCTTTTTCTGCCACTAATTTATCGCCTGCGATCTTTTCATTATTATTTTTCTTTTATATCAAATAGTTAAATGAAATTTTTTTGAGTGAAAATTTTACTTCTTCTTTGTACAGCTTCTGCATTGAGACGTGTACAACGTGGTTGCGCTGATATTCTGCTAACTCTCTTCATCGTCACCTGAGGTAAAACGTATCGGTTTAGCCGATAACGCTGCCTGTTCATGACGTAGTGCCTGGGCCTGCCACTCTGTCTGAGTTTGGTGAATTCGCTCAGGCTGTACAAAATTTTTCAGCCAGCTTCTGGCATCGGCAATTTGTGCCAGACGCTCATCGTTCTCTTCTCTCTCTGCCATGCGACCCAGCTCTGCGATCAGGGCCTGAACGCTGATATCCCGATCGCCCAGTGCCAGATTGAGTGTCGCTTCGCCAATAATGACGTGACCTACTACCTTTTCATGAAATAACACTTCCGCTCTCCTCATCATAGTTTTGTAATGATTTTAAAGTGTAATGAGCAGCAATACTTCTACAATACGCTGTAAACGATCAGCTGAGTCCCGATGCAAAAAGTATTTGATGATTCTGAGATACAGGTTTGTAACGTACTGATAGTGTGCAGCATCATCTATTCATGCAGTGTAAACCGGCTAAAGGCAGAATAATCTTAAAAAATTTGAACGTTATTCATCGCTGTCTGTTTCAGCTCTGGCGCTTTTTCAGACGTTGCATGCCACTTTTTATAGCCCGCTGATTGCTGATGATTACAGCCTGGTCATGGGGGACAAACCTGAACCCGGTTAACAAAAGCCACGCTTTAGGACAATTGCCCGCTCTATACTCAGGCCTGGGTCTGCATTTATTCTGATAACTGCAACCCTGGCTGGCGTGCTCTGCTTTTACTCTATACGTGTGTTAAGCATGGCACGCGCTTACCTTATTAGCTTTATATCAGCAGAGTAAATTTTGCGCATGCAGGAGGGTGAGAGGTTAATGCTCCGGATTATCAGGAGTGAGGGGAAGGGTACTGATGATCACTCTGCGCAGCAGATGGCTGTCAGGCTGGCTGCCCCAGCAAAAGGTGATCCAGTGTTCACAAAATGCGTGCCAGTCAGAAACCGGCACCAGCGGTTTGTCGCGACGTGTCCCGTCCCACACATAGACATAGTGATCGCGATCGCGCAGTGCCCAGGCAATCATACTCTCCCACATCACCTTTGCCGCATTGGTCTGAGCGCTATCGGTAACAATAATTGAACGCGTATGCAGGAAATAACAAAAAAAGCGACGAGCCAGGCCATGCACCGCCTGTTCATGCTGCGGCTGACGCGTGCGCCAGACCATAATCTGAATGCAGGCGCGTAACGGCGAGGTAAAATCCTCTGTTTCTTCCAGCCTTACTGCATAGACCGTTTCAGGTTTCGGTTCCTGGGTAACCAGCCGGTATTGTTTATCCTCCGGACAGACATAGAGCGCATAGCCAAAGGGAATAATAAAGCCTGGCAGCGTAAATACGCGCGTCTTACCTGTAAGAAAAGCACAGGTATCGTCCCGGTTTGGCACTTCACGGCTCAGAATCTGATTAAAGTGCGTATCAGGTAAGGTGATGGGCATGTGGTTATCCGCTGTCGTACGTTCCAAAAGACCTCCCTGAAAACCGGAGTGGATTTGATCATCAGTTTGAATGAGTAATAAGCTGGTACAGCAGGAAAAAGTGTAGCCGGAGATAAGATTATAAGCGTCTGTTCAGATACGCCGTAGCAGGGCGGAGGTGTCGTCCATGACAGTTTCTCCGGCCGGTAAACGCTTGCGCGTAACCGATAAGGTTATCTTTATCGTCGTCTTCCAGCCGGAGCCGGATTACGTCCATAGGCGTCAGTTCTTTTCGTCGTTCAGGCTTGTCAGTGTCTGCAAATAGGGCACGTGCGGAACAACGTGCTCGGGTTTATCGAAACTTTTCAGCCAGCTTCTGGCCTCTGAGATCTCAATAAGACGGGCATCGCTGCCACCCGCATTTGCCATTGATTCGAGCTCATTAATCAGTGAACGAACGCTGATCTTTTTTTCGCTCAGTGCAAGGCTGAGTGCCGCTTCGCCGATAATGACATGACCTATCTCGTCGTGTTGAATAGACAAACAAACCTCCTTTACGATTGCATGATAACCTCACCACTTACTGTAGGCGTAACGGCAGAAATTGCCGGATATATTTTGAAATTTCCCAAATCAGCTAGCAGAATTTTTTGATCGAACGCTTTTTAGCCAATGAAAATTCTGCGGGCTTTCGCCAGCGACCCTTCTGAAATTCTGCAAAAAAAAAGCCCGCGCAGGGCGGGCTAACAAAATGTTAAAAGGATTTCTCTCGCTGAAAACGCATCCTGTGTGTTGTTTGCCAGAATAGGCTGGCTCATACACTATAGATGACAAACCATTTTAAATTGGGTTTTAGCTGTAAACCCGACGAAAATCTGCGTTGCTCATCGGACCAGCATAAAATAGGGCAATAAGCTAATCAGGCAGGCTATAAGCAGTTTACAGAAATGGATAACCGGGCCAGAGGTAAGCAGATAACAACAACCCGTGAAATTGACAAAAAAATGCCTCCGCAAGGAGGCAAGGTAGGAGTTACTCAGCTCAGTGCTTAGTTGGATTTCTCACTGAACACTTTAAGAATAGAGAAATTTGTCAGTTTTTCCGACTCGCTTAGTAAAAAATTATACATACAAAACTTATAGTTAGCATGATTACTGATTAACTATATGAATAATATGGCTTTAGTTTGTGATGAAATCGTTTTCTAAGAATTTACTTATATTTTCATTAACCTGCTCATATCACCCTTTCTAATCTTATTCTTCAGGTAGCGACTTTTCTGTGGGTGGATTTTTAACCAGACTCAGTACCGCACACCTTTTGCTTTCATATCTGAAGTGCGCCACCGACTGCAAACCAATACAAATATGCGCCTTAAAAGAGGCGTGATTGTCACTTTTGACAAAAAGCACAGGGTGACGCGTGCTCCATTGAGAGTCATCCTAAAACTTACGTTTCGCTTGATGACTGGCGAGAGCTTGCCAGGCTTAGGAGTGTCATTTCCATCAGATAAGGAGAAATCATGTCACGGTTTGCAGATAAAGTTGTCGTTATTACTGGTGCAGGCTCAGGTATTGGCGCTGCGTCAGCACAACGTTTTGCTGCTGAAGGGGCATCAGTAGTACTGGTGGGAAGAACTGAAGAGAAGCTGCAGAAAGTCAAAGAGGTTTTACCTGCCGGAAAACATCTTGTTGTTCCCTGTGATGTTTCAGATGCCGGGCAGGTCAGGCAGCTTAGTGAAAAGGTGAACCAGCATTACGGGCGCGCGGATGTACTGGTCAACAATGCGGGCAGTATCGTTCAGGGCAAGATCCATGAAGTCTCTCCTGATGACTGGAAAAAGCTGATGGGCACCGATCTGGATGGCGTCTATTACTGCACGCACTACTTTATGCCAGCCCTGCTGAAAACCAAAGGTAACGTTGTCAACATCTCTTCCGTATCCGGACTTGGTGGCGACTGGGGAATGAGCGTATATAACGCAGCCAAAGGCGCTGTGACCAACTTCACGCGCGCACTGGCGATGGACTATGGCTCAGACGGCGTCAGAGTCAATGCTATCTGTCCGGGATTTACGTTTACTGATTTAACGGAAAACGCAAAACAGGATGAGGAGCTGCTGGCACGCTTTTACGACCGCATTCCGCTACGCCGTGCGGGAGAGGCTGATGACATTGCGGGCGCAATTGTCTTTATTGCCAGCGATGATGCGCGCTATATCACGGGCGCTAACCTGCCGGTTGATGGCGGTTTAACGGCATCGAACGGTCAGCCAAAACAGGCCTGATAGCAGCAAAAAAGCCCGCGCAACTGCGCGGGCTTATCTTTGACGTCACACAAACTATGAGCGTGGGATCTCAGACACTTCTTTGACATCAGCTTTATTAATCTGCTGTTTAACGCCGTTGGCATCGACATAACCCAGCAGTCCTGATTCCGCTTCTTTTGGCTTACCATCGCTGACAATAGTACGACCATCATTAGTATGAATCGCATAGGTGGTGCGGGTGCAGCCGGTAAGGGCGGACAGGGCAATAATCGCTGCTACTGGAAGTAAAATAACTTTCTTCATTGTACTCTCCTTGATAGATGGATCAGTTATTCAGTTCACTCATGTTCGTGATTTGATCACGATTGATCTGCTCAGTTTTGCCGGTTTGCGCGTTTTCATACGATACCAGCCCGGTATCGCTATCTACCTGTGGTTTACCACTGGTAATAATGGTGCGGCCATCAGTCGTTTTAATCGCCTGGTTAGACGAGCAGCCGGTTACGGCTAAAAGAGATGTCAGGACTGCGGCAGCAACAACCATTTTTTTCATCATATTTCCCTATTTTCTGGACACGTTATAAGAGGAGCATAGTCCATAATTTCCGGGGGTGGTCTGACCTTGATGATTTTTTTGTGCAATTGATGCGGTGAACAGCAGGGGAGTACGGCCGTAGCGGAGCATATATTTTGCTATCCTTCCGGTGATGCCTGAGAAACAGATAAAGGCAGGCGAACCATCAGAAAAGAGACAGGCTTGTTAAGAAAATTTTGGCTAAAGAGAGGGCTCGCCACGGAGGCGCACTTTATAGCCCGCAGGAAAACGAGTATGCAGCGAGCTGACGCAGATAAAGTAAATAAATATTATCAGGCCGCTTCTGCACGCCCTAAAAGCAGATTGAAAAGATTCTCATAATGCATCTTCTCACTGGCATCTGTACATTTATCCAGCCGGGAAAGTAAAGCGATACAGAGCGCTTTGCGATTAAGAATTTTATCAGAACATAAAATATCTTTAACCATTTCACCCAGCAATTCAAATTCTGTGGACTGACGTATTCTGGCCTGCTCTTCAGCGCTGACTTTATCCATTACGGGAAGATAATGATTCTGGCACATAGTTCTCTCTTATTAATTTAACCGGCTGATGGATCGGCACTGAAGCACTATTAATTCATTTTCCTGGCCAGCAACCGAATAACTTTTTCGCACGCCTGCTGCATTTCAGGGCTGTCCGCTCGTAAGCCTGTTCGGTATAACGCGCCGATGATCTCCTGCAAAGAAAGCGTTTCACCCGGTTTTAAAATCTGTGTAATTACGTCACCCAGTAAAGCGTACATCGCTTCCGCATCTTCTGAATCGTCTTGCTGCACATAACCCCCGTCCATTTTTAAAATTGCTTAATGTTTGTAATATGTCAGGGACGCCTGTTACTGAAAATCGCGACGACAGCACAGTAGCTTAATTAGGAAATGCGTATTTCCTAATAGCGCAGCAGCGTTAATCCAGCAGGCGCAGCGCCATCTTAATAGTTTCTTCGCCATTAGTCACATCCTGAATTTTGCCCACTACGCGCATACCAAACGCAATACAGAGCAGTAAACCGGCAGTCGTATCGGCATCCAGATGACTTGCTATAGAACCATCAGCCTGGCCCTGCTGAATCAGCGACATCAGGAAAGCGCGGTTGCGCAGCACTGCCTGGCGTACCAGATGAGATAACTCTTCATCAAGCGTCTGCAGCTCCACGGTGCTGCCCACCACCAGACAGCCGCGCCGTCCCTCTATCTCGCTGGCGGAATCGAGATAGAACTGGAGTAGCTCAGCGACGCGTTCACGACCCGTAGAGAATGCGTTCAGACGTTCGCGCAGATCGGTATTGCGAATGGCAATGTAGCGCTCGAACACGCGCAGAAAAAGCGAGCGCTTGTCCTGAAAAGCTTTGTAGATACTCCCCGCAGTAAGCTGCATAGCATCACCAAGATCGGCAATAGAGGCAGCGTGAAACCCTTTCTGGCGGAAAATGATCATCGCATTATCAAGCGCAACATCAATATCAAAATTGCGCGGCCTGCCGCGTTCGCGGGGAGCTGTGGCAGAGGATTTTACTGGTGGCATTTTCAGCCCTTATGAAGCGATTATTTCCAAATTATCCCGGTTGCGTCCGGGCCGGTCAACGCCGGAGATTTGCGCTAGAGTTAAGTGGTTAAATTACATCGTATTGCGATAAATATTTCAGCCTTTGTGACAGGGGGATCAGCATGAAAGATGTCTTTATTGTGGGTGGTGCAGGAAAGATTGGTCGTGAGCTGGGTCAGCAGCTGACCCATGCCGGCGTGACGGCACGGGCGTTGTGTCGTACCGCTGAGCAGGAAGCCAGCCTGCAGCAGCAGGGTATCCAGGCTGTCAGAGGCGACCTGGTTGCCCTCGATGAACAGCAACTCACCGAACTGATGCAGGGATGTGGAGTCGTGGTCTTCACCGCTGGTGCCGGCGGAAAAGGCGGAGAGGCGATGACAAATGCCGTTGATGGCGACGGGCTGGCTAAGTCAGTTGCAGCCGCACAGCGGGCCGGTATTAAACGCTTTATTCTGGTCTCCGCCTTTCCGGAAGCGGGGCGTGGCAGGCAGCTTTCTGACACTTTTGAAAACTATATGCGCGTAAAAAAACAGGCCGACGTGGTTCTCGCCGCCAGCGCGCTTGAATGGGTTATTCTGCGTCCCGGCACGTTAACAGATGAGCCGGCAACCGGCAAAATCAGCGCCGGACCGGCAATTGCCTATGGCACGATTGCCCGTGCCGATGTTGCAGCCACCCTGGCGGCGCTGGTCCATCAGCCTGCCGTATCCCGCGTCATTATTGAGCTGACGGCGGGAGAGACACCCATTGCAGAGGCGATAGACGCGCTGGTTTCACGCTAACCGGTTCAGCCGCGAGGAGACGTTATGGCACATTTACCGGATGCGCATCTGCAGGCAATCTGGCAAAAGCTGACTCATGCGGTCAGCGCGCGCTCACCCTTTACCCTGATGCAGCTGGCCAGCGTGGCAGAGAATGCACAGCCTAAGATCAGAACCATAGTGCTGCGCGATTTCAGCCTCGCGCCAGCTTCCTTACTGTTTACCACTGACGTGCGCAGCGCCAAAGTGCAGGAGATGAGAGATAATCCGCAAGTTTCGCTGCTGGGCTGGGATGCGGAGAACAGCTTTCAGCTGCGTCTTGAGGGTAAGGCAGGCTGCGTGGATGAAGGCGAACTGCGCCGTACCGTCTGGCAGAAGCTGCGGCCCGCTGCGCAGCAGTTATTTTACTCGCCTGATTCACCCGGTGAGATCCTTGATGATCCGGATGCGCTGCGTAGCGGACACGCCTCCGCTTCGTTAGCTGACCCCCCGGAAAATTTTGCGCTGATACGCATCATGATAGAGCGTGTTGAGTCGCTTGATGTTAGTAGCGAACCTCATCAGCGCTGTGAGTTTTTACTGCAGGCGAACGGATGGACAGGACGGTGGCTGGTGCCTTAGCTCGCCTGACTCAAATATTTTCAGCTAAGTGAAAATGTGGATGTTGAGATTTATTCATCCTGATTAAACGGGGTGCAGATTAATCACGCCTTAAAAAACATAAGGTTATGCGCCTTTCGGTTCACGCCTGCCTTCATTTCAATTTAGTTATGGGCTTAATGAAGCCGCTGCCCATCTGAACATGAAAAAGCTTCAGGTTCGGTGAAATTTAATCACTTTTTTTCAGCAGGGGAGTAAGGCATAAAAGAGTCAGCCCATTGAGGAAATGGTTATATCAAATCAGCATTCAGCGTCGGTTGTACAGGCAGACAGAGAAGCAGGTTTACATCAGAAATTGAGGTGAGAAATTACGATGAACAAAGAATTTACCTTTTCAATTAAAAGCCTTCGTTTTGACGAAAACTATAATCCTTCTGCAAACACGCGTATCACAACTAACTTCGCCAATCTGGCAAGAGGTGAAATGCGTGAGGAAAACCTGCGCAACGCACTGAAGATGATTGATAACCGCTTTAACTCGCTGGCGCACTGGGACAACCCGAAAGCTGACCGCTATGCCGTTGAGCTGGATATCATCTCTGTTGAGCTGAATATCGATCCGGCGGGAAATGAAAAGCCGTTTCCGGTCATCGAAGTCCTGAAGACAACCGTAGTTGATAAAACAAGCGGGCAGCGCTTTGAAGGCGTCGTCGGGAACAATTTCTCTTCCTGGGTGCGCGATTACGATTTCAGCGTTGTGTTATCTGAGCACAATAAAAACCAGGCCGGTTTCAGTACGCCGAAAAACTTCGGTGATCTGCACGGCAATATCTTCAAAGGCTTCGTCAGCTCAGATATCTATAAAGCCAGCTTCAGCAAGCGTCCGATTATCTGCCTGAGCGTCTCCAGTAAAAATACCTATTACCGTACCGGTAATCATCATCCGGTTCTGGGGATTGAATATCGGCAGGACGCGGATTCGCTGACCGATCACTACTTTGCCAAAATGGGCCTGCAGGCGCGCTATTTCATGCCGCAGGGCAGCGTTGCGCCGCTGGCTTTCTATTTTGCCGGCGATCTGCTGCGTGATTACAGCGATCTGGAGCTTATCAGCACCATCAGCACGATGGAGACGTTTCAGAAAATCTATCGTCCGGAGATCTACAACGCGAACTCAGCGGCCGGACAGGAGTATCAGCCGAGCCTGTCACACAAGGATTATTCACTGACACGCATCGTTTATGACCGTGAAGAGCGTACGCATCTGGCGGTTGAGCAGGGTAAATTCACCGAACAGCATTTTATCAAACCTTACCAGACTCGTCTGGAGCAATGGTCTGCTGAGTTTGCGCACTGATTAATGGAAAAAAGGTTATCTATAGTGAAAAAGTTATTACCGACATCGACGTCTGGCAGTTTACCGAAACCTTCATGGCTGGCGCAGCCGGAAACATTATGGTCCCCGTGGAAACCGGCGGGTGACGATCTGGCAGATGCCAAGCGCGATGCGCTACGTCTCTGCCTCGACGACCAGCTGCGGGCCGGTATTGATATCGTCAGCGATGGTGAGCAGACGCGTCAGCATTTTGTGACGACGTTTATTGAGCATCTCAACGGCGTGGATTTTGAAAAGCGCGAAACGGTGCGGATCCGCAACCGCTACGATGCGAGCGTACCGTCGGTGGTAGGTGAAGTTTCACGCACTAAACCTGTATTTGTTGATGATGCAAAATTCCTGCGTCAGCTGACTACTCAGCCGATCAAATGGGCGCTGCCTGGCCCGATGACCATGATCGACACGCTGTATGACGGTCACTATAAAAGTCGCGAAAAACTCGCCTGGGAGTTTGCCAAAATCCTCAATCAGGAAGCCAAAGAGCTGGAAGCCGCAGGCGTGGATATCATCCAGTTTGATGAGCCTGCCTTCAACGTCTTCTTTGATGAGGTTAATGACTGGGGTATTGCGGCGCTGGAGCGTGCCATTGAGGGATTACAGTGCGAAACCGCTGTACATATCTGCTATGGCTACGGCATTAAAGCTAATACTGACTGGAAGAAAACGCTGGGTTCTGAGTGGCGCCAGTATGAAGAAATTTTCCCGCGCCTGCAGCGCTCAAATATCGATATCGTCTCACTGGAGTGCCAGAACTCCCGCGTGCCGATGGAGCTGATTGAACTGATCCGCGGGAAAAAAGTGATGGTCGGTGCCATCGATGTGGCAACCAATACTGTCGAAACGCCGGAGCAGGTAGCGGAAACGCTGCGTAAAGCGCTGCAGTTTGTCGATGCGGATAAGCTCTATCCCTGCACCAACTGCGGTATGACGCCGCTGTCGCGTCAGGTTGCTCGCGGCAAGCTGGATGCGCTGAGCGCCGGTGCTGATATCGTGCGCCGCGAACTGCTGGGCCAGTAATACGCCTGAGGGTGTATCAGGGCTGACGTCTGACGTCGGCCCTTTTTTTTATCATTCTTAACCGCGCCGTACGCTTTTGCGGCTATCCCGGCCAGGCGGTTCATTAGACAAACAAATATATTTATACGCAGGCGCTGAAAATAACTGTGCTGCGGCGCAGCAATATGCCATTCGCGCGTTGCTTCCGGCGTAATGCATCCCTTACGCTAGCGGCAGGCCCGTTAAACACAGGATTCCGGCAATGACGGATGGAAGCAATACGATTACCGATTTAAGCGCGCTTGCAGCGTGCTACGGCGCGGTGGCGAAACCGTCGCTGACCAAAGTCACCGATCATATTCACCCGGCGTATCGTCCCTTTATCGCCGCCTCACCCTTTGTCGCGCTGGCCACCAGCGGACCGGATGGGCTGGACGTTTCACCCAGAGGCGATCCGGCAGGTTTTGTGCATATTGAGGATGAGCGCACGCTCTTGCTGCCGGACAGACGCGGCAATAACCGTATCGATAGCCTGCGCAACATTTTGCATGATAATCGGGTAGCGCTGCTGTTTCTGATCCCGGGTATCGGGGAGACATTGCGCGTAAACGGAACCGCCACCATAAGCGTCGATCCCGCCTTACTTACCCGCTTCGCGATGAATAATCAGCTGCCAAAAACGGTGTTAACCATCACCGTTGAGAGCGTCTTTTTCCAGTGCAGCCGGGCCATCATTCGCTCCCGGCTCTGGGATCCGGCGACGCAAATTACGCGGGAGGCGCTGCCAAGCACCGGTTCCATACTGAACAGCATTTCGCAGGATATTGACGCCGGCGCCTACGATGCGGCACTCCCTGGTCGCCTGAAAGAGACACTCTATTAATCCGGCCTGATGCCGCACAGCAACCTGCACTCTACAGCCTGCCAGCAGGCTGTTTTCAGTTCCGCAGACTACCGGGTTCTCAGACGGTAAATATCAGCAAAGTAAAGATGGCCTTTACGGGCATACTGCGCCTGCAGGGTAGCTTTTTCGCTTTCGGTGAGTACATCTCCATTGAGCAGGTCATGAATAAAGGCTTCGCGAACGTAAACTTCCATGTACCAGTCGCCGGTATAGCAGTTCTTCCATGCGCCTTTATCGATATCTTTTACCCGGTAAGACGGGTTCACGTGAAAAAAGAAAAAGAAGTTACAGACGGCAAAAATGGCACAGCAGACGACATACTCAATTGTGCCGAAGGAGTCGGAGTAGAGTAAAAGTGCCATGGTCAGCACAAACAGGAAACACATCAGGCCATACAGGCCCGGGTACTGACGGATAAACGATACGTCGAAATAGGGTCGATCGTTGCGTTTTTCCGCGCGGTTGATGCTGTCCAGCTCCTGCTGCAGAAGCGCATTAAGTTGATTGCTCATGTTTTAAACCTTATCTGCCCATAATGATGGAGTTAACGTTTTACTGGCTGTTGTTAGCGTCACGCTGCTAAATCGCCATACCGGAAAAGTGGATGGGATCGGCCAGCATGGCGGCCAGAATTTTCAGGCCCTCTTCACACTGCTGCCGCGACTGAGAACCGCCCAGACAGATGCGCAGCGCGTCAGCAGGAAGATTACCAGTGCAAAACGCGGCACCGGAGACGGCGCTGATCCCTTTTTCACGCAGCTTTGCCGCGATGTCGGAGGCGTTGGCGTTGACCAGACCGGGCAGCGGCAGCCAGAGGTGATAGCCTGCGCTGTCAGCCTCAAACGGGTATCCGGTCAGGCAGGCCGCTGCAATCTGCTGGCGGATGCCCGCCTCCTGTCTGATAGCGATCAGCATGCGATCTGCCGTCCCGTCATTGATCCACTGCCGCGCCAGCGCATTAGTGAGCGGGCTGGACATCACCGTCAGCGCCCGCAGCACGCCGGAAAGCAGCTGCATCATCTGTCTGTCAGGGCCCTTCACAAACGCGATCCGCAATCCGGGGCCAAAGCACTTCGACAGGCCGGTAAGATACCAGGTCAGTTCCGGTATTAATCCGGCAAACGTTGGCACCGGCGCATCGCTGAGCGCCGCATAAGCGTCATCTTCAATGACCGTAATGTTATAGCGCTGACAGCACTCAGCCAGCGCCCGCCGGCGCGCTTCCGGGATCGTCATCGTGGTCGGATTTTGCAGCGTCGGGTTGATATAGAATGCGCCGATCTCGCCGCTGCGACACAGCGCCTCAAACGCCAGCGGATCGGGCCCCTGCGCGTCACAGAGCACCGGCTGCAGCCGCACGCCCAGATGACTGGCAATCGCCTTCATGCCAGGGTAAATCAGGCTGCTGACACAGACCGCACCTTTCCTGCGCTTCAGCAGCGTCATGATGCCCATCAGAGCGCTGTGAATGCCCGGACAAACCAGCACGTCGGCCTCGCTCTCTACGTGAAGTTTGCGCCCGATCCAGCGCATCGCTGCTGCTTTATCCTCTGCCGTCCCGCCAAAATCCTGATAGCGCAGCAGACTCAGCATGTCGGTCTGGTTAAAAAGGTTGATGGCTCCTGCGCGCAGCGCTTCCTCAACGGCGGCACCGGCAGGTTCTGTCGGCGCATTCATGGTCATTTCATAAGTGCTGGCAGGCAGAGCTGAAGAGGCTGATGCCCGCGCACGAATAAAACTGCCGAGTCCGGGGCGTGAGTCAATTAATCCTCTGCGCCGCGCTTCCGCATAACCGCGCGTTACCGTGGTGTAATTCAGACCCAGCGTTTCAGCCAGTTCACGCAGCGGCGGCAGACGGTAGCGTGAAGGCAACTCGCCTGTACTGATGCCCTCTGCAATGAAATCCGCGATGCGCAGATAGGCCGGACGTTGCGTCTGCTGCTGAAGCAGGGCTGCCCAGCGCGTAAAAAGCGGCGTAATCATATTAAATCCTGTCTCAGGACGTTACGCAGACAGGTATATCACAGCCATAATCAAGGCGTAACTTGATTGCATGGTTGATTGCATCAGTTTTTCCATTTGACTCAC
Organism: Pantoea sp. ICBG 1758; assembly: GCF_002928325.1. NCBI lineage: Bacteria > Pseudomonadati > Pseudomonadota > Gammaproteobacteria > Enterobacterales > Erwiniaceae > Pantoea > Pantoea sp. ICBG 1758. The sequence continues at coordinate 246,202 of NZ_POWL01000004.1, read as the reverse complement.
TTTGCGTGTTATCTGTACAGCGACAGGACGGGGCAGATTGCCGTAAAAGGAGGCTCTCGCTGCCCGCCGCGGGGAATAACGCTTTACCGATTAAAGATTGCAGGCGGGTCAGCCGATAACGCTTCTGTGCTGCGTCAGTTTTTGTATCGGGTCAGAGAAACAGCGACGTTTTGCCAAATCAGGCAGGCGTAAAATGATTCTCTGACTATCATCGTTCTTTTGCGCGCGTGCAGGATAGCAAGCCGGGCGATCGGGATATCTGCCACAATACGTTTTATGCTCTTTGAGTATCGTCAGAATAAACCAGGTCCAGCTATCATGAGCACAACGATCAAACCTATCTTATCCGCCGTTTGGTCCACCAACGCCCTGGGGATCTGCGTCACCAGCCAGGAGTGCCCTGCCGGCCTGATACCTGCGCTCAAAGGCGTCACGCTACGGGAGTGGCTGAGCATCGCCCAGGCTGATGAGGATGCAAAAATTGCGCTGCTGCTGACTGCGGCCCTGGAGCGCGTACAGCCTTTTCATATTGAAGTGCCGATCAACTGCCTGGATGGCACCCTGCGCCATGTCATCGTGTCAGGCTTGCCTGGCGAGCGGGCGGAAGCGCCACACCTGCAGTACAGCGGTTTCGTACTGGATGTCACCGGACAGCGTAAGGCGCTGGAGGAGGCGCTGCGCACGGCCGCTGAATATCGCCTGCTGATTGAAAACAGCACGGATCTTATCGCTCACTGCGATGCCGAAGGGCGGTATGTCTCAATTTCTCCCTCCTACAGCGAAATGATTGGCTGGTCAGCCGAAGAGATGCTGGGCCAGCGGGTGACGGACTTTCTGCACCCTGACGATCGCGCACCTGCAGCCGCGGTGCTGAGTGCTATTTTCGCCGGGGGGGAGCAGCCGGACGTGGTGGAGGTGCACAAACGTCATCGCAATGGCCACTATATTACGCTTGGCACAAAAGCCTGCGGCGTGACCGATCCCTCCACGGGAAAGAACATCGGTGCGGTACTGGTATCGCGCGATATCACCCGCGACAAAGAGAAAATGCTGCAGCTGGAGCAGCAGGCGATGCGTGACGCGCTGACCGGCCTGCCAAACCGCTCCTGGTTTTATAAGCAGGTTGACGCCCTGCTCGCACAGCAGCAGGAGCAGCGCCTTGTCACGGTGCTGTTTCTCGATCTGAACGGATTTAAAGCCGTTAACGATTCAATGGGCCATGCGGCAGGTGACACGCTGCTGTTACAGATAAGCGAGCGGCTGCAGAGCTGCCTGGCGCCGGATGAGTCGGTTGCCCGACTCGGCGGCGATGAGTTTGTGGTAGCAGCCCGATGCCGCGATCGCCGGGAGGCCTCTGCGCTTGCTGAACGTCTGATTGCCAGCTTCAATGCTCCTTTCAGCATCAACAGCAGGACGATAAGCATCGGGGCCGCCATCGGCATAAGCCAGGCGCGACCTGCGACATTATCCGCTAAATTACTGATTCAGCAGGCTGACACCGCCATGTACCAGGCAAAAGCCCGCCGTGACGTCGCATACCAGTTTTTCTGCCTGCCCTCGCCTCTGTGACGGGCATCAGGCTGGCTAACAGAATTACATCGCGATTTCTCTCCCCCGATCTGGTGGCTGAAAGGGTTACGCGCACGATAAAGCAGCTCGCAGCTTTCGCTGGTTTATGCATTTGGCTAATCGGTGTGGCTGTGATTTTTCTGAGTGTCGGGTTAATAATGTATGTTAATAAACGGTACTTTTATTCTTTTCATTCTTTTTAATAACTAATTGGTTAATGAATTTTTTAGCTCCGCCGAAATAAATCTATGTGAAAGGCTTTTATCTTAATTTATGATTTATGCGCTAACGAAGCGTAAGCCAGGCTGGACAATACATTAGTAACGTGATGTTATTGTCTGCGCATTGATTACTTTTATCTGACATTTCCAAAATAAATACGCTCTGTCGATGCCTGAAAGCCGTGTTCTGTTTTCAGGTTTTGCTTTTTTCTCAGCTGAGGAAAATATCGTGTTTAAATTAAATCCTGTACTTCTGGCCCTTATTGCAGCACAAGGTATGATGTTTCCGGTTTTAAATGCATCGGCGGAGATATTAAAGCCCTATACGCCTGAAAATAATGATTATAAAGCGGGTGCATTGTATTTGCGTGATGGTTCAGTGCGGACGCTGACCGGGCTGCCGCAGTTCACGCCGGGGGTGAGTGGCGTAACCCGCACAACGCTGGGTGAGCTGCAGCGCGCGGGCCGGATCGTTACCGATACGCTCACGGGGCAACCCCGTATTAACGTCGGGCAGCAAAATCTGAATATCGTTATTCCCGATCCCGAAAACAACAGCTATAAATCCTTTCATGTTTATGACAGCTTAGCCTTTACAGATTTACCAGAAATTAATACAGAGACACAGGCAGAGGACTTTTATGCTGTAAACGATCGTCAATATATAGATGCCCGCATCGCCTCAGTTACGCGCGGCACGCTTAATATTAATATCGGGCGACCTGACAAAATCGCAGGTTCGGACACAAACCGCTGGTCAATGGCGGCCAGGCAAAGCCAGCTTTTTACCACGGCACAGCGCGGCCATCTGAACTGGAACAGTAATAATCGTGTTACTTTCACCGCCGTTGAGGCACCTCCCGCAAATAATCAGCTGACGCTGAGCAGAGATAGCGTGGTGAGATATACCGGGCCTTTCAGCGTAAATACGCGGGATGGCGAAGTCACCACGTTCACGGTAGCCTCCCTTGCGGAATTAAGAAATTATAATGACTGGTTAATCAATCAGCTGCTGAATGACAATATTACGCAGGAAGAGTATGGCAACGCGTTTAATAAAGCGTTTTCGCTTAATGAAGGCCGCGTGGTTTATCGCACCGGTGCCGGCAACCGCCGCGATGAAGTCAGGCTGCCGGCGGGCGACCGGATAGTGCTAAGTGCGAATGGTCGTGACGCCAGCGTGAAAATTTCTGCAGGGCGTACGCTTGAGGTCATCAACGCCAGCACGGCGATGCAGGCCAGCAACGGCGCGACCGCAATCATTGATGGCAAGCTCGCCGTGACCGCCACCGGGATTGCTGAGAGCAGGGCGCTGGCACTTCTCTCGGGCAGCACCGGAATCAACAATGGCACGCTGAACGCCGGCTTCCTGAATAACGCCAGCGGCACGGGTGTCGACAGAAGCACGCTGGGCTATATCGGTAAGGCCGTTGCGGTAAAAAACGGCAGCCGTTTTACCAATAATGGCGTGATTAATCTTGCCCCCGGCGATGCGCCTGAAGGCCAGGAAAGCAGCGCCATCTGGATTAATCAGGGCAGTGCGATTAACCGCGGCAGCATCAACGTCGGCGTCACGGATGTGGTCAATAACAGTTCAGCGGCAGGGGTTACGTTAGGCGCTGCAGGGCACTTTATTAACACGGCACAAGGCACCATCGCCATCGGGCGCTCGCCGCAAAACCGCAAAACGGACAGAACGCAGGATGTCGCGGTTACGCTGAGCGGCGGCGTCAGTGCTATTGAGCAACACCACAACAGCAGCGCGATCAATAATGGCCGTATTGTCATCGGCTCCCGCGTGCAGAACGCCGTGGGTATGCGCGTGGAAAATGCACCCTCTGCGCTGACGCTGAATAACGGCGTTATCGATATCAACGGACGGGCACAGCCTCAGCCGCTGGAAAACATCGGCATGCTGGTGCTGAATGCCGGGCAGTACGGGCGGGTGGGCAACGCAGGAACAATCAATCTTAACGGTGATAACAGTACCGGCCTGCGCATCCTTGCCATGCAGAACCATCGCGCCAGCGCCTGGTCTACCGGCACCATCAATGTCAGGGGTCATGCTGACCTCCCTGGCGGCACGCAGAATACCGCCGTCTGGGTAACCGGCGAACAGGGCGCTCAGGCGCACGCCGCGCTGGGCGGACGGATCAATTTACAGGGCGATGCGGCTATCGGTGTGCGTGCAGATGGAAACGCCCGGGTGGAGGTGGCCGCCAGCGCGGTGCCGCGCGCCGGAGAGGGCCGTAATCAGATCAGTTTCTTTATCAGTGGTCCGGACGCACGTCTCCGGCTGCCCGCCAGCGGCCGCTACGCCACCTCCAGCCCCGACGGTACGCTATTTCGCTTCGCGGATGGCGCAGACTTCAGCGCCAGCGGTACTACGCTCTCGCTCAACGCACCGGGCGCCACCGGTATCGTGGGCAGCGGCAGGGGCAGCGATATTGTGACGCGTGATGCAACATTCAATGTAGGTGCTGGCGCCAGCGCCATGCGGATAGAAGGCGGTGCGCAGGGTACACTCAGTGCTGCCACCCGGCTGCGCCTGACGGGCAAAGGCGCCAGTGCCGCAACGGTTGACGGGTATAAATATGATCTGAGCGGCCGCAATATCAGCGCTGATTACCTGCCGGATAGCCGCACGCTGCTGACCAGCCATGCCGCTATCAGCGGGCTGGCGGATGCGCAGGTGGGACTGGCGGCAGTAAACCAGGCGCAGCTGGTGAATACCGGTCGCATCACTTCAGGAGGAGAAGGATCGGTGGGGATCCTCGCGCGCCTGGGGGCGAAAGTCATCAACCAGGGCGATATCAGCGTGACGCGCGGAGGAACCGGCTTATACGCCGGGGGATTCGCCACTCCCGGGGAGAACCTCCCGACCACAGAAATAACCACCCGCGGCATGTTAAATGTGTATGGCGGATCGGGCAGCCAGCAGACAACGCTGGGCGCGATCGCCAGCGGCGAGCAGGCGGTGCTGAACCAGAACGGCATTATCAATCTGTACGGGGCTAATGTGGTTGGTGCCCGCGCCGAAAAGAACGCCATTATCAACAGCGGGGCAACAAGTCGCGTGGTGTTTCATCATGCTAACCAGGTCGGCTATCAGGCGACGGACACGGACAGTATTATTTTCAGCAGCGGAGGCAGCACAGACGTCAGTACAGCCGGCTCAACGCTTTACCAGGCCAGCAACGGAGGCGATGTCTATGCGCGTGAGCCCGGTACGGTAACGCTGAGCGGAGCTGATACGACCGGCGTCTCGGTCTCCGGCAGTACGTCCTACGCCTACCGCACTGACCGGTATAACGTGAACGGCAGAGGGGCTGCGGCGCTGCGCGTCTATGAACTGGGCGAGGGGATTGTCACCAGTCCCATTGCACTTAACGGCAACAATACCAGCGGCGTAATAGCGTCGGGCGATCGGGCAACCGTCTATGCCGCTTCTGACATTACCGGGCGCGGCCGGCAGATCACCGCTTTCGACGCGGGTTACTATTCAGCGATCTTCAATCAGTATCAGGGCTTGGTGAATTTAACCGGCCCTGAGAGTACGGGCGCGCGCGTGCACGACAACGCGTCATTTCTTAACTTTGGCAGTGTGCGTATCGCCTCGGGCACCGGCATCGATGCCAGCAGTGGTTATGGTTACTACTATCCGCGCGAGAGCAGTCGTCTGCAGGTAGATGACGGGATCGCCGCGCTGCGGGTCGGCAACAGTGGCGGTCTGGCGGTTCAGGGTGATGGTCAGGGCTACAGTACCATTACCGCCAGCGGACGCGCCGATGGCGTGCTGCTGGATAACGGGGCGCAGTTTTTCCAGGCCAGCGATATCACGCTGGGCGCTTATGGTCGTGGCAGCGTCATCAATAACCGTGCCGGAATTACCGCTATTTCACTGCAAAATGTGCGGCTGGAAACCGGGCGCGGAGCCGGTATCCGTTCAGCCGTCTCTTTTGACGGCGAAGGGAGTGCGCAGATTGTCACAGGCGAAGGCGGAACCGGCTATCTGTTTGCGAATGAAGATGGTTCAGCAACGCGTAACGATCTGTTTATCGGGCAGGGCTATTCCATCACGGTGCCCGGTAAGGGCACCGCCATACGTGCCAATACAACCGGAGATGTTGTCACCGCAGGAACGATTGCCATTGAGTCCGCTAACGGCGGATCCGCCGTAGTGACGCGCACCGCCAGGCGGGTGATTAACCAGGGCAGTATCACGTCACAAAGCCTGGTGGCACCCATCATCGATTTGCGCGGCGGTGCGTCGGTCTTTATCAATGAAGGCACCGTGACGGCACCCAATCCGCAGACTGTGGTGGTGGCGGGTGGAGCGGCCCGGGATGTTGTTGCCCTGCTGGACGGCAGGGTAACCGGCGATGTGCATACCGGTAACGGAGAGGATACGCTGATTGTCACCGGCGGCACGCTGAAGGGCAGTCTGACAATGGGCAGCGGCGTAAATAACCGCGCCACCGTACAGAACATCAGCCTGGAAAATACCCGGCACATCACCACGGCTGGTGGCGCAGGCAGTACTCTCAACCTCCATGACATTACGGCGCGTGGCGGATCTTTTACCAGTGACGATCCGGTAAAAGGCACCAATATCGGCGCCGGCTGGAGCACGCTGAATTTTTCCGGCACCCGCTGGACGCTGACGGACAACCTTCGGCTGGCGCACAGTACCATCAATATTGACGCGGATTCGACCCTGCTGGCGGGAGATGGTGTTCAGCCGCTGCTGCAGGGCGGTAGCGCCACCTCGCTGCAGGTGAATAACGCTGGTACGCTGGATTTGACCAATGGCAGCAGCCAGGCCGGTAACTCGCTGACGCTTAACGGCGATCTGGCTTCGGCAAACGGCACGCTGCGGCTTAACTCGGCGGCCACCCGCAGCGATATATTGCGCGTTAACGGTAACGTCAGCGGCACGACGCTGATTGATGATGTTCTGCGCGGCGCGCCGCAGCTGGATCGCAACGGTGACGGAATCATCGGGCCGGCGGAGGGGGTTTCGCTTGCGCAGGTGTCGGGCAGAGCCGCTCCGCAGAGTTTTGTTCTGAAGCAGGGGTATGTCGCTTCAGGCCCGTGGCAATACAGCCTGTATAGTTTTGCCCCAGGCAGCAGCGCCGCCAGTGAACGTCAGCTTAGCGGCAGCGGTAATGATTTCCGCGACTACCGTCTGGCTAACACGTTTGTCTGCGCAGACGGCGAGCTTTGTCAGCCGCAGCCAGGCAATGGCAAAACCGGCCTGCGCAGGGCGGTAACGCCGCAGCTCCCGTCATATATCTCAGCGCCGGTTGGCCTGGCACTCTATACGCTGGCGATCACGGACGATCTGCACAAGCGGCTGGGCGAGCTGCGCCAGCAGCACGATCCCGATGCAGCGGGCGGTGAGATGTTTGTTCGCTACCTGGGAGCCAACCTGCACTATCAGAGCAACCGCGGCCTGAGTCACTACGGCTATGACGCTGACCTTGACTACAGCGCGGCGCAGCTCGGCGGTAACGTCATCCGACTGGATGGCGCAGACGATAGCCTGCGCGGCGGTATCGCCTGGACGCGCGGCAACACGCGTATTCGTCCGCACGCGGTGGATGGCTACAGCTCAACCGCTTTCGACAGCGACAGCGTGGCGCTGTATGGCACCTGGCAGCATAGCAGCGGCCTCTATGTTGACAGCTCGCTGTCATGGAACCGCTATCGTGGCGAAACTGACATCATGCGGCAAAAAGCGGTGGCTTCGCCGGAAGGCAGCGGCTGGGCGGCTTCACTGGAGTCAGGCTACGCCATTGAGCTGACGCAGGGATGGCGTATCGAACCCCAGGCGCAGCTGACCTGGCAGCGTCTCGATATGGACAGCCTGACCGATCGGGACCAGACGCGGGTTTCCTGGGATCGTTATGAGCAGACCGTTGGCCGGCTCGGGGCGCGGCTGGACCGCACGTGGCAGGATGAGAGCCTGCGGCAGTACACGCCTTATCTGCGCGCAAACTACTATCGCGGCTGGGGCGGAACGGCGAAAACCCGGGCCGGCTCTGCTGACGGCACGGAGAGTCAGCGTTTTGACAGCGGTAAGTTTGGTCAGATGTGGGATGTCGGCCTTGGCGGCACCGCGACGCTCACCCGGGATGTGTCACTTTATGCCGAAACCGATTATCGCAAAGAGGTTAACGGGAACGGCGCGCACGGCTGGCACTACAATGCCGGTGTTCGCTGGTCGTTTTAAGCGGCGGCCATTGCCGGCCTGAGCAGCGTTTCAGGCCGGCTGCGGCAGGTTTACCGCAGCCGCGCTGTTCAGCGACGGCTCAGGGCCAGACGGGCAGCAAAGGCCAGAAAAATGGCGCCGGTTGTACGATCCATCCAGCGAATGACCTTCTCTTTTCGCAGTATCGTTGCCAGCGGGCGCGTGGCGCTTATCAGTGCCATCGACCAGCTCGTCCCGATCACAATATGGATACCGACCAGAATAAAGGTCCAGAGTACCGGTGAGTGACCCTGCGGAATAAACTGCGGTAAAAAGGAGACATAGAAAATGCCAATCTTAGGGTTGAGTGCATTGCCGAGCACGCCTTTCAAAAACCAGTTTGAGCCTTTTTTAGCGGTATTATCCGCCAGCGTCAGCTGCTTTCTCGGACGCAGCAGCATGTTAATGCCCAGCCAGCTCAGGTAGAGCGCGCCACAATACTTCAGGATGTCGTAAGCCAGTTCTGACACTGCGATGAGCGCCCCCAGCCCGAACGCCACGGCGGCTCCCCAGACCAGACAGCCGGTGCTGATACCCAGCGCCGCGTGAACCGCCTGTTTTCGTCCCTCAACCGTTGCCGTTCTCAATACCAGCGCGGTATCCAGGCCCGGCGTCAGAGTCAGTAACAGCGCGGCAAAGCTGAATGCCAGCAGCGCATCCATTATGGTCATCATATCTCTCCTTCAGGCAACAGGTTGTTCTGGTCGCAGGCATCCATCTGAGGCAAACCTTTACTCAGGCTAATCCGGGCTGCTGAGCAACGGACGAGTGCAGCAGCAGCTTTTCGGCCGACGGGCGAACGGCTTATACAGCATATAGCGTTTACGATAAACGCTCAATTATCGCCAAAGAGCAACACGCACCTGCTGCGTTACCCGACCCGGAAAAATAAATATCATCCTGGCAACGGCCGTCATACAGAAATAAATATCAGATGCAGCGATCTGCTGTGGAAAAGTAGAAATGCTGCCTGTGATAATAAAACCGGCGGGTGGTTTGAAGGCAGTATATATATATTTACGCGCGGCGACGCCTGCCGCTGGCTATAACGTGCGGCTGCTTCGCAGGAAGCGCTCGCGCTACCGTGAATCGCCCGGCAGGCCGTTGTATTCAGGAAGAAAGTGGCCGTTTCGACATCACGCACGTATCACCGGACCGGACAGCCGGCTGCGGGTAAAAGCTGTCTGCCCGCATAATTAAAAAATCTCCTGAAAGAACGTTGCTTTATTTTTATTCTGAACTATCTGTTTATAGGGATATCCGGTTATTTTTTATTTCACGAGGACTAATGTATGAAACGTAAAATAATGGTCGCTGCTGCTCTGTTTCTGGGAACACTTGCCTCTGGCTCTGTTTTAGCCGCGCAGGAGATCACTAAAGAACAGGCCAGCCAGTATCAGGAAGTGGGCAAGATAAGCTCGATGAAAGAGCAGACTGCGCCTTCAGATGCCAAAGCCGATCTCTCCAAAAAGGCAGATGAACTGGGCGGCAAATACTACGTCATCACCTCTGCAAAAGAGGGTTCAAAGATGTCAGCTACCGCTACCGTCTATAAATAACAGCGGGTCTGTTGTATGCAAACGGCAGGCTATGGATGGCCTGCCTGAATGGCACCGCGATCTCTCCCGTAATCATCGCTGATCACCTCCTGCACTCTGCCTTTCTCTAAATCGGTATAACCTAAACCACCGCTATTTCCGGGTTTTAACTCCCTATATCACTGAATATTATGATGTTTACATAAAGTTACATTTGCAATGGAATCTTTTAGAGAATTGCTAAAGCAAATGATTATCATTGTCTTTCTCATATATTGCGGGCCTCTGCCTGCCTGCGCTGAACGGATAAATATAAAAACAGCGCATCACTGCTTAACCTAATACCAATGTTTAAGAGAGAGTTTATGGCTTTTTGTAGCAGGGAATCAGGGTTCAATAACCTCTTCAGCATCTCATTACTGGCACTGACCGTGCATTCCCTTCTCACTCCCGCCCGGGCGGCAGAGGAGGATGCGCAGGAGATGATCGTCAGCACTGATTCGGCCGTTAACAGTGCGCTCAGTAACCAGAACTATGCGGTGCAGACCACCCGTGCGGGCACTAAGCTGATGCTGACACCGCGCGATGTACCGCAGTCTCTTAGCGTCGTGACACAGCAGCGCATGCAGGATCAGGATTTGCAGTCGGTTAATGATGTATTAACCAACGTTACCGGCATATCCACTAATCTTGTCGACAGTGAACGCTCTGAGTACTATTCGCGCGGCTTCAAAGTCAGCAATTTTACGTTTGATGGTATTCCGGCTTTAGTCAACGACGCATGGAATTATGGCGATGCGGCTTCCGACTCCGCTATTTATGACCGCATTGAGATCGTGCGCGGTGCAACCGGCCTGATGACCGGCGCAGGTAGCCCGGCGGCTTCAATCAACATGGTGCGCAAACATGCCGACAGCAAAACCGCCACCGGAACGCTGAGTGCCAGCTATGGCAGCTGGAATAAGCAGCGTTATGTGGCCGATCTCTCTTCTCCGCTGAACGGGGATGGCAGCCTGCGTGGCCGCATTGTAAGTGGCTACACTGACCAGCAGAGCTGGCTGGATCGCTATCAGAAGACCAAAAAGTTTATCTACGGCGTCATTGATGCCGATCTCTCTGAAAGCACCACCGTGTCACTGGGATATGACTACGAAGATAACAACACCGGCAACCCAACCTGGGGCGGTTTGCCGATGTTTTACAGTAACAATGCCACCACCCATTACGATCGCAGCCTGAATTCAGCAGCCAACTGGGCGCGGTATAATACCAACTCCCGTAAAGTCTTTGCCGATATTGAACATAACTTTGATAACGGCTGGAATGTTCATGTTAACGGCACGCACGCTGAAAACACATTCAGCGATAAGCTGCTCTATGTGATGGGCAATCCCGATCGGGAGAGCGGTGAGGGTACGACCGGCTACGGCAGTATGGATCGCGGCAAACGTAAACTGGACTCTGTCGATGGCTTCGCCAGCGGCCCGTTTGAGCTGGCTGGTCGTCAGCATCTGTTAATGGCGGGTGCCAGTTACAGCCGGCAGCACAATGCAACGTATAGCCAGGATGGTTTCAGCGATGCAGAAGCGCGTGAGATCACGGCAGCCGATATGGGTATTTTTGATAACCACTGGAGCGGTAATGTAGCGGAGCCGGCGTGGCAGGGCTGGTATCGCAACGCCAATGACACGGTGCGGCAGAAATCCGTTTACAGCGCAGCACGTCTGTCGCTGGCCGATCCGCTGTCACTGATTGTTGGCGCGCGCTATACCCAGTGGAGCACCACCGGCAGCAGCGGAGAGGCGACTAAAAATAACACCACGCCTTATGCAGGGCTGGTGTATGACATCAACGATACCTGGTCCGCCTATGGCAGTTACACTGCTATTTTCCTGCCGCAGACTTATCGCGATACCCGAGGCGGCTACCTGTCACCCGTAACCGGAAAAAGCTACGAAACCGGGCTGAAATCTGCCTGGAACGATGGCCTGCTCACCGCCACCGTGGCGATATTCCGTATCGAAGAGGATGATGTCGGTCAGGCGCTTGATGGTGTCTACCTGAATGGCAGCGAGCAGGCTTATGTCGCCGCTAAAGGTGCCGTGAGTAAAGGCGCCGAGTTTGAACTGAATGGTGCACTGACTGATAATCTGCAACTGACATTTGGTGCCACCCGCTATGTTGCGCGTGACAAAAGTGGCCGCTTTAACAGTTACCAGCCGCAGACCTCCTTTAAGCTATTCACCCGCTATCAGCTGGCCGCTATTCCTGACCTGACTATTGGCGGCGGCGTTAACTGGCAGAATCGGGTATTTAAGGATGTGACCAACGCCAGCGGTGAGAGCGTACGGGTATATCAGGGCAGCTATCCGCTGGCATCGCTGTTTGCGCGCTATCAGGTGAATAAACAGGTTGCGGTACAGGCCAACCTCGATAATCTCTTTGATCGCCACTACTACAGCTATATGAACAGTTACGTCTATGGTGAGCCACGAAATATGAACGTCAGCGTTTCCTGGCAGTTCTGACAGATCGAATAGTCGATATTCACATTCAGGCATGCAACACGCTGACATGCCTGAATGCTTCCACTATTACCCGCCCGCTTCTCTTCTTTCTGCACGCTCAAACCGCTCATCTATACTGATTATTCCAGCAGGCATGCTGCTGGCAGTATAGATCCCAACACTCAGATAATGTGACCATGTAAATGTGCTTGTTAAATAGCGCGTTCCTGCCTTATATCCCGGCGGAGCGTAAGAGCAAATAGATCTCTCACTATCCGGAAAACCAATAATGAAAATAACGCGTTTTGTTTATTCTGCCCTGATTGGCGTGGTCGCCAGTTGCCGTTCAATGACGCCGATGGCGGCTCTTGCTGCGGCACGTCTTGCGAAGCGTAATACGTCAGGCGCTCTGCTGCTGCTGGATCGGCCGCTCTTTAAATATGGGGCGTTAGCGATGGGAGCAGGGGAGCTGTATGGCGACAAAATGAAATCAGCACCGGACCGCACTGTGTTTCCTGGCCTCTCGGCGCGCGTGGCCAGTGCCGGGATTGCCGGTGCCGCGCTGGCACCTCGTGGCGAAGAGAAGACCGGGGCCGCGGTGGCTATTTCTGCCGCGGTGCCACTGGCTTATGCCACGCTTGCAGCCCGCAAAAAGGCGATAACAAAAATCGGACAGACCCGAAGCGGCCTGATTGAAGATACGCTGGTTGTCGCTCTTGGAGCCGCCGTGGTCTTCTTTGCCACGCGTTCTGACCGTCACTAAACGCCTTCCCCAGCCTGACAGAACAGGAAGTTTGTGATGGGGGTGGGGCAGGTTATTTATCTTTTGCCCGTTCTGATTGGTGTTGCCTGAGTTAACAACCGGGTGTCATCCCTGACAGTTTCTCCGGCCGGTACGCGTCGGACGCGCCCGTTATGAGGTTGGCTTATCTTCGTCGTCTTCCGGCCGGGGCCGGGCAACGGTTAGTGATGTTTTCCGTCGTCGTCCGGGTCTGCTTTCATCTTTAAGTGCAGCCCAGCCTTGTCGCGCATATCAGTTTGAGAGAAACCATTGAGCCAGTGTCTGGCTTTTCTGATTTTCTCCGCCCTGACCGCGTTAGTAGCGTTACCAGCCATCAAATCCAGCTCCGCCGTCAGGGTTCGCTGGTTAATGTCCTGTCCCGCCATTGCAAGGTTGAGTGCTGCCTCTCCGATGACAGGTTTCTCCTGATCGTCGTCGTGATCAAACACTGAATACACCTCCTGATACGAGTCAATGACAACCTCACCGGTAACTGTAGTCCCAAAATGAATACGATGCCTGTCCGAACACGCGACCGCTTAAGGCCGCAGGCTTCACGTCGCTTAAAAGCCGCACTGCTTAAGCGTTGTTTACTCTGCGGTAGTTTTGAACACTAAGAGAGGCTTATGACGTCCGCTATGAGCGAAAAGCGGGCCTTTAATTATGAAGCCTTATAAGCACCCTTGCCGATTGATGGATTCCGCCTGTTCTGTAAATAAAACTAGATCGATGAATTAAAGTAACCGTAGCTTTTAGCCAGGCTCATCGCTAATTTTCTGTTGTCATCAAAACTTAGGGTTGATTTGCACCTCAACCATAAGGACGAAGTATGTCAGATAAGAAACGTATAGCCATTACCGGTGCGTCAGGAAAAATTGGCAGGGTCACAGTAGAGTGGCTTGAAAAAGCAGGGTATGACCTGTTCCTCATTGATAAGAAAGAACCGTCAACCAGCAAACATCCGGCGATGATTGCGGATTTAGAGGATTTTGGTGCAACACTTGACGCCCTTTCCTCCGTCGGGGAAGACATCTATTCACGACCCGAACCTGCAGCTTTTGATGCTCTGGTTCACCTCGCCAGTATCCCCCATCCCCGGATGATCCCCGACTCTGACGAGTTCAGAAACAATATGCTGGCCACTTTCAACGTATTTGAAGCATCCAGGCGTCTGGGGATTAAAAATATCATCTGGTCATCGAGCGAGGTTCCTACCGGCGTGCCTTACGATCGGTGGGCGCCCCCATATGTGCCGATTGATGAACACTACCCGGTACGGGGGATTAGCATTTACGCGCTGACGAAAGTGCTGGGTGAGGAAATGGCCCGTCAGTTCTGCCTTAATAACGCTGATATGCGTATTACCTGTCTCCGGCTTTCTAATGTTATGGGGCCGGATGAATACGCCCGGTTTGAAAGCTGGCAGGACGATCCGGCCGTCAGGTTATGGAATATGTGGACCTACGTTGACGTTCGTGACGTTGCCCAGGCGATTGAAAAAGCTCTCGAATATGACGTCAGGGGCAAAGATGAGTTCTTTATTACCAGTGATGTCACCTGCATGCGAATCCCCACAAAGGAACTTCTCGACCATTACTATCCTGAAGTTGAGCAGCGTAAACAATTTGCAGGCAATGAATCGGTGCTGAGCAGCGAAAAGGCAATGCGCATCCTGGGTTATCATCCGGCTTACCGCTGGACCGACAGTATCTGATGATCCCTTTGTTACCGGCCTGTACAGGGCCGGGTAAACCGTCTCAACAGGAGAATGATATGAGTGAGAAAAAACTGGCTCTCATAACCGGCGCAAGTAACGGTATTGGCCTGGCGCTTGCGGAAGAATTTGCGGCTAACGGATACGATCTTGCCATCGTGGCCCGGGATGATAAAAAGCTATCAGCTACACGCGAACATCTGCAAAAACACTTTTCAGTTAGCGTACACTCATTCAGTGCTGACCTTAGTGAGTATGATCAGATAATCGGCCTGCAGACCAGAATAGATGCGGCCGGTTTAAACCCCAGCGCGCTGGTTATCAACGCCGGCCAAGGCCTCGGCGGCGCCTTTATTGATGGTACCGATCTTGAAAAAGAGCTCAGGTTAATCCGGCTTAACGTTGATGCTGTGGTTCATCTTTCTAAAATATTTATCCCGCGGCTCGTTGAAAAAGGCAACGGGCACGTTCTTATCACCTCCTCGCTCTCCGGCTCGGCACCGATACCTTTTGAAGCTGTTTACGGGGCGTCGAAGGCTTTCGTCAACTCCTTCTTTTACGCCATACGTAACGAGCTGATGGGAAGCGGTTTGTCGATGACGCTTCTGATGCCCGGGGCAACGGAGACAAACTTCTTCAAAAATGCAGGGCAGGCAAGTACGACGGTAGGATCCATGAAAAAGGACGATCCGAAAGAAGTAGCCAGACGCGCCTGGTATGCCCTGATGACAGGGCATGAATTTGTCTACGGCAGCGAGTATGCCGAGTACGAGGGCGAGGTGATGAACAGAATGATGAGTGAATCACACAAAGCTCAGCGTCATCGCATTATTTCTGAACCCAATTCTGCCACGAAAAAGTAAATTCACACGGCGCCGGGCACAAGCCTGGCGCCTCTTTCAACAGGGATAAGCGTCCAGAGATGAGTTACGCGAAGATCCCCCGCGAAATGATGACTTTTCGTCTGCCGTGGCGTCGGGTTGCAACGTTTTGTTGAATCACTCTACACTCAACATCCTTCTGGCGCGATTCCGTGCAATGTCCTTTGATATAGCATTGAATTTTAATCAACGGTTTAACTTCATGCCTACCAGACTTTCCACCAGGCTCACCCGAAGCGATCTGGCTGAGCTCAACGCGTTTCTTATTACTGAGAAAATGCGCAGTTTTACCAAAGCCGCCATAGAACTCGGGATCACGACATCTGCGCTGAGCCATACCATACGTAATCTCGAGACGCGCCTGGGCGTCAGGTTGTTAAACAGAACAAGCCGCACGGTCTCTCCAACCGAAGCAGGCGCAAGCCTGGCATTACGTCTTGAAACAGGGTTTAAAGAAATTGGCGACGCGCTTGAGGAAATTAACCGCATGCGCGATCGGCCTGTGGGAAGACTCAGGCTTAACGTGCTGAGTGACGGCGCCCGCCTCATCATGGCACGCCATCTTCCGCGCTTTATCAGCAAGTATCCGGAAGTGGAGATCGAAATCAGCGTTGATGACAGGATGGTCGATATCGTGCAGGAGGGATTTGATGCCGGAATTCGCTTTGGCGGCACCGTCCCTGAAGATCTGGTTGCAGTTCGGCTGGGCGAAAAGCTCAGGTGGGTGGCGGTAGCATCGCCACGCTATCTTTATCAACATACTCTTCCTGCCATACCTGAAGATCTTCGCTTCCACGACTGTATTCAGTTACGCACCGGGCAGGGCGTTATCTACAAATGGGAATTCCGGAAGGATGAAGACTATCGCGTAGTCGATGTCCGGGGACAGCTTTGCGTGAGCGAAACGGCGCTGGCAATTGAGCTGGCCCTGTCAGGCGCCGGCATTGCCTACTGCCTTGAAGACAGGGTTCGTGACCACATTCGTGACGGCAGCCTGAGGATTGTGCTCCCGGAATGGGCACCCGTTGAAGAGCCTATGTATCTTTACTATCCCGGTCACCGGCGGGTTCCACAAGGGCTGAAGGAGCTGATTGCGGTGCTGAGAGAAGAGATAAAAAATGAAAAGAGAGTAGCTGATAAATAATCTGATTTATTGCTATGGGTAAGTCCGCTCCTGGTACGAAGCGGTCATTAGTATCAAAAAACTGATGGCCCCCTCCGGCTCTTCGGCGTTGCCGGATCTTCAGCCTCACCCCCGCTAACCGGCTCTGCCCGATCCCTCCGGAGTTAGGGCCTGCGCCTGACTTTTTTGAGGGCTTTATTGGTTATCTGGCATCGAAAGCGCCGCGTTTACTGACTCACTGGATGCGTTCTCACTCTAAAGACTGGACGGGGGATACCGGGAGTATTTTTCCATCAGCAACGGCGCCTGTTTTGTCGTGCCGGGATTTGAGGGCAAAAAACACTTTCAGATCCTGTCCAGGGGCTTTAGCGCGGAAAAGTCGGCCGGGGCTGCAGGGTCAGCACCATGTTGTTCGTACCGAAATGTCTGGACGTGGCCTGAATCATTGCGACGCGGGCAGCAAGTTGCCCGCTATATCCGCAGTCAAATGTGCATGTTGTTGATTATAATGCGGCTTCATATGGTTATACCGGGATAACGCAAGAATACAGATATCAACATAAAGATGAGTTTTACTGACCAAAATTCTTTTCTGTCACCGTTGCTGTGGCGCAATTTGATTGTGGACTTAATGAGGCTAACATCCGCTTCTGCCACAAACCAGACATACAGACGGCGTGAGCGAATCTCAGATCGGGTCTTCAGCACCAGAGATCATAGCTGGCAGTTCGCTCACCAGTTTATCTACCGCCAGCCTGACCTTAAGAGGAAGATAAGGCATTTGCGGCCATACGGCATAGACCGGCTGTCTTTCAGAAGAGCAGTTTTTTAACACCTGTACCAGCTTGCCATTGATAAGCTGCTCCCGCACAAGCCAGTCAGGCAGCCAGGCGATCCCTCCTCCTGCAACGGCACTATCTCTTATACCCTGCATGTCATCCATTATCAGCCGGGCGGATGGCGTCATTTCATACATCCCTTTATCACCATTTTTTATACGCCATTTAAGAATGCGTCCTGCACTGAGGTAGGCAATCGCGGCATGCTGCTGCAGATCCTCCGGTAAGACAGGTTCTCCCGCTTCACGCAAATATGCCGGTGATGCACATAAAACCATGGCGTGAGAGGTTAGCTGGCGGGCTATCAGGCTACTGCTGTCATCCAGCATGCCAATCCTGACAGCTATATCAAAACCCTCTGCTGGCAGGTCAACCTGGCGATCGCTGAAAGAAATTTCCAGTGCCAGCCCGGGATGCTCTTTTGCCAGCGCGGCTAATAGCGGTGCCACACAAAAATGTCCGAACAAAACCGGCACAGAGACTCTTAGTTTACCGCTTGCCTGCAGCTTGCCGCCTTCCAGCATCTCCTCTGCCATTCTGATTTCATCCAGCGCCCGACGGCAGAATTCATAATAGAGCGCGCCTTCATCCGTCAGGGTCTGACGACGGGTTGTGCGGCTGAAAAGCGTAACGCCCAGCCTGCCTTCCAGCCGGCCGATGGTTTTTGCTACGGCCGAACGCGTGAGGTGCAAGTTTTCGGCGGCCTGAGAAAAACTTGCTGACTCAGCAGCAGCCACAAAAACCGTTAAAGATGAATTCAGGGCCTGCAATGCATCCTGCAGGCCTGTCGGGAACGAAACTTCTCTCGTCCGCTGCGCTCAGTGAGGACGTTTTCTGAGTGCGCGATAATCAACCTGCCACGCATTAAGCTTGTTATAAAGCGCTGTCCGGGAGATCCCCAGCTGTTGTGCAGACTGACGCAGATTTCCCCTCTGTTCTTCTAACACCTGAATAATGTGCGCGCGTTCCAGATTCTGCAGCGAGGAAAGCGCCTCCCCGCTCACATAAGCGGCGGTCATCTCCTGCAGCGAGTCGGGTAGATCTGCACAGGTAATCTCTAAGCCTTCACATAAGTTAACCAGGCGTTCGACGACATTTTCCAGCTCACGCACATTGCCTGGCCACTCCCGGGACTGCAGGTCCGTCATCGCGTCAGGCATGACCACAGGAGGCGTGCGTTTCAGACGCGCGCACAGTGCCCGAATGAATGCGTTAACGAGCTCCGGAATGTCTTCGCGGCGCTCACGCAGCGGTGGAATATTTAATGAGATCACATTCAGGCGATAATAAAGATCGCGCCGAAAAGCGCCTTTCTCTGCGGCTTCGAGCAGATTGCAATGTGTTGCCGCAATAATCCGCACGTTGACTTTTACTGGCTGCGCCGCCCCGATACGCTGAACTTCGTTCTCCTGCAGCACGCGCAGCAGACTGGTTTGTGCCTCAAGCGGCATCTCGCCGATTTCATCCAGAAACAGAGTGCCACCGTCCGCCAGTTCAAACTTGCCTGCGGAACCACCACGACGTGAACCTGTGAAGGCGCCATCTGCGTAACCAAACAGTTCACTCTGTACCAGATCGCGCGGCAGGGCGCCGCAGTTGATAGCAATAAATGCCTCCTGCCGCCGCGGGCTGGCGTTATGAATGGCCTGAGCAAACAGCTCTTTGCCGGTCCCGCTTTCACCGCTGAGCAGCACCGTACTGTCAGTGCGGCTGCTGGTACGCGCTTTCTGAATTGCCTGCTGCAGGCGAGGGGCGTGCCCGCGGATCATCTCAAAGGTGTAACTGGCACTTACGCCCATCATCCGGCGGGTGATAGCACGGATGCGCTGATCTTCACGCAGAGATAACACGCGTCCGCCATCCGGTGCCGGCATCAGGGAAATCAGGCAGGAGAAGGGGGGAACGCCTTCCGGCATAAACTGCAGTTCACGGTCATTACAGAAAGGCATGGTCAGCAGCGATCCACCCTGCGGCTTTAGCAGAGCATCAATTGGTGTATCCTGCGGGTCAGGATCGCTGAAAATCTGGCGTGCATAACGGTTGAGTGTCTTAATACGGCCCTGTTTATCGCAGACAATCACCCCCTCATTCAGCGTTTCCAGGATGGACTGCTGTTCTGCCAGCAGACGGCGCAGCGTCAGCTGTTGCCCGACAGCGTCCGCTGCCGCCTGCACCGTGCCAAGCGTATGCGCGTTGAAGTTATCTGGCGTGGCGGTGAGAGTAAGCACACCGATCAGTTGCCCGCCGGCATCGCGGACGGGTGCTGCCGCACATTGTCGGCTGCGTCTGCGCAGATCGAGTTTCCAGTTCTCTCCGCTCAGCACGTAGACCAGTCGTTGTTCGATCAGGCATCGCGCAGTGCAGTTAGTCCCCAATACCTCTTCGCGCAGAATACTGCCGACCGGGGTCAGATCGGCGCCGCAATAATGCAGCGTGACGCCATGCGCATCAGTGAGGTTGATATGGCCGTCCGGATTATAAGCCAGCAGATTTTCCATAATACTGCGCGCGACCAGAATCAGTTCGGCATTATGTTCAAGAATGGCGTTCAGCTCACTCGCTGGCGGAGCAGTATAGATAAAGCTGCAGGGATCGATAGCCCGCTGTTGCGAACGCTGCCATGACTGCAGAATGCTACGCCGTACCGCTGGCGGTTGTTCACCCTGAATAAAACGCTGCCAGCTCTGCCATAACAATGCGTCCCAACTGTCAGCGTCTGCTCTGTCTGGCAGGCTGAAAATCGCATCGCTCTCATCTCTTAATAACCGCTGCTGTTTCACGAACATTCCCCCGCTCTATGAAATGTCCATTTTATTGACATGTTAAGTTGACATGTAAATTTTGTTTCCACTTTGTGAGCTATAGCTGTGCGGATCCTCACAAAATCAGGCGGGTTTTTGTTGGCATTGGCTTTGCAACAGGAGATTCAACTTCATGATCCCGACTGCAGAAGGAAATTAAGCCGCTATGCGCAAACATAATTTACGCCTGATTTTGTATATCTGTTCCATTGCCTCGCTCAGCGGTGTGATTCTGGGTTATGACGCTTCGGTAATCTCCGGCGTGATCGATCCGCTGACCGAGCATCTGGCATTAACGCCGTGGGAAAGCGGCTGGGCGGTGTCAAATGTCATTATCGGGTGTATCGCTGGTGCGTGGGGTGTGGGTTTTATGTCCGATCGTATCGGGCGCAAACGCACGCTGATCGTGACCGCCATCCTCTTTGTGCTCTCAGCAATAGGTTCAGCGCTGGCCAGTTCTCTGACCGGGTTTGTTGTCTGGCGGCTGCTGGGCGGTCTGGCGGTAGGAATGGCGTCGGCCATTACGCCCTTATACATTGCAGAGGTATCACCCAAAGATTTACGCGGGCGCATGCTCGGCCTGCAGCAGATGCTGATGGTCGGCGGACAGGTAGCGGTCTATATCGTTAACTACCTGATTGCGCGCGGTATGCCGCATCAGTGGATTGTCAGTGAAGGCTGGCGCTGGATGCTGGCCTCTGGCGTGATACCCTGCGCCCTGTTCCTGCTGCTGGTGCCCTTTATGCCGGAGTCGCCGCGCTGGCTGGCGCTTAATGGCAAAACAGAGCACGCCCGTGAGGTGCTGACCCGCCTGTCAAATGCGCAGCATGCTGAACGACTGCTGCAGGAGATCCTGGCGGCCAGCCAGCACGACAATGCCTCCCCCGGCCAGCGCAGCATCCTGCGTGATGCACGCGTCCGCTACATTCTGCTGATTGGCTGCGCCATTGCCGTGTTGCAACAGATATCCGGTATCAACATCCTTCTCTATTACGCACCGTCGCTGCTGCAAAATATTACTGCCAGTACGCAGGCCTCCCTGTTTCAGAGTATTTTCCTTGGCCTGGCGCTTCTGGCAGGCGTGGCGATTTGCCTGAGCACCATTGACCGCACAGGACGGACGCCGCTGCTGCGCTGGGGAGCGCTCGGATGTGCATTCTGTCTGATGTTTACAGCCTGGGCATTTATCACTGAGGCGGGCGGGCTCCTGCCGATAGCGGGTCTTGTCGCTTTCATCCTTATTTTTGGCATGTCATGGAGCCTCGGCGCCTGGCTGCTTATCTCTGAAATCTTTCCAAACCGTATCCGTGCAGTGGCGATGGGCTTTGCGTTTGCCTCCATGTACCTCGCAAATTTTATCGTTACCCAGAGCTTCCCCATGATGAACCGCAGCCGGGTGCTGATGGATAACTTCCACGGCGCTTTCCCGCTGATGTTGTGCGCGGTGGGATGCCTGGTGGCGTTCTGGTTTGTTCGCCGGTTTTTACCGGAAACCCGGGGCGTTTCTCTTGAGCATATCGAGCCGCTGATGCTTTCCAAATCCCGTCGTTTCGCCGGACAGGCGCAGCGACACGATCAAAAACCCTCTTCGCCCGCGTGGGCAAAAGCGAAATAACAAGGAGTCTTTATGAACCAGCAAACAGTCCGTGTAGGGTTAATTGGCGCAGGGCGCATGGGCAGCTTCCATGCTGAAAACCTGGCGTATCGTGTACCCGGCGCCACTCTTGCGGCCGTTGCCGATCCCTTTCCGGGCGCCGCAGAAAAACTGGCAAGTCGTCTGGGCGTCAGCAAAGCGTACAGCGATTTGCATGCGCTTCTGCAGGATACAGAGATTGATGCCATCGCTATCGCCGCGCCGGCACGCACTCATGCCGAATGGGTGATTGCTGCGGCGAATGCCGGTAAGCATGTTTTTTGTGAAAAACCCATGGCCGTTACGCTGGAAGAGGCAGACCGCGCGATTGCCGCGGTGAAGCAGGCAGGCGTGGTGTTACAGGTGGGCTTCAACCGTCGCTTTGACTCCGGATTTGCGGCGGCAATTGCAGCCGTAAAAAACGGTGAGAACGGCACCACTCAACTCAGCCGCTCGGTCACACGTGACCCTGGTCTGCACGATCCGGCACCGATCCCGCAATGGACCATTTTCCTTGAAACGCTTATTCACGACTTCGACACGCTGCTGCATTTCAATCACGGCGCGAAGCCGGTTGAAGTGTACGCGCTGGCTGATGCGCTGGTGCGTCCGGATTTCAAAGATAAAGGGCTGCTGGATACCTCGGTGGTGACGATTCGCTTCGATAATGGCGCTATTGCCATCGCTGAGGCTAACTTTCAGGCGGTGTATGGCTATGACGTACGCGGTGAGGTGTTTGGCAGTAAAGGCATGCTGCAGGCGGGTCATATTAATGCCAATCACTGCGTACGCTACACCGCCAGCGGCATTGAAGTTGATACATCGCGTCTGGACTCAGACCTGCTGCGGGAAGCATACGTTGCGGAAATGAGCGAGTTTGCCCGCTGCATCCGCAGCGGTGAGACGCCCCGCGCCACTGGTGAAGATGCACGCAATGCGCTGGAGATCGCGCTGGCCTGTATTGAGTCGGTTCAGCGTAATCAGCCCGTCAGGCTGGGAGATTGCTGATGGCCGGTTATCAGCTTTCCGTCTGCGCTGAAATGGTGTTTCCTGAGCTGCCATTTATTGAGCGCGTAAAACGTATTCACGAGCTCGGTTTTGGTGTCGAAATCTGGGGATGGGCGAATAAGGACATTGAGGCGCTGGCAGCGACCGGCGCGCGCTTTACCTCAATGACCGGCTATCTGAGCGGTAATTTAACTGATGAGGCAGAGATCCAGCAGCTGCTTCAGAGCGCTGAACTCTCGCTGGCAGTGGCTGAACGGCTCAACTGCCCGGTACTCAATCTGCACGGTACCGGCCTTGATGAGCGAGGTCTGCCGGTTAAACCTGTAACCACAGTGACCGGCGCAATGTGGCTGCAGGCCGCAGATACGCTGCGGCGCGTGGCGCAGCTCGGCGAGCGCGCCGGACGGGTATTTACACTCGAAAACCTCAATTTACCGGTTGACCATCCGGGCACGCCGTTTGCCCTTGCGGCCGATACGCTGGCGCTGGTGGAGGCGGTCAGCAGCCCGGCGCTGAAAATGAATCTGGATCTCTACCATGCACAAATCGGTGAAGGCAATCTGATCGTGCTGCTGCGGCGCTGTGGTCTGGCAATCGGCGAGATTCAGGTGGCTGATGTACCGGGTCGTCAGCAGCCCGGTACAGGTGAAATCAACTATCGCGCCATCGCTCGCACGCTGCAGGAGATGAACTATCACGGAACCGTTGCGCTGGAGGGCTGGGCAAGCGGTGACAGCACAACGGCGCTTCAGCAGTTCCGGGACCACTTTATGTTGTAAGCGTTGTCCGTCGGGTATTTGCCTGTTACCCGACGGTAACTATTTCCTAAAAAAACGACTTTAACCCCTACAGGAATAGATTATGAATATCAGAAACTTTCTGCTTTGCCTGTTTTCGCTGGCGCTCAGCGTGAGCGTGAACGCCAAAACTTTCACCGTGGGTGTGGCGCTGGCTAACTTTGACCTTAATTTTGTCTCTATCCTGCGTACCCGGATGCAGCAGGAGCTTAAAGCAAACCAGCTCAACGGACAGTTTGTTGATGCAAAAGGGGATGTGGCGCTGCAGGTTCAGCAGGTGGATGATTTTATCAATCAGGGTGTGGACGCTATCATCCTGAATCCGGTCGATACCCAGGGTGTATTGCCGATGATAAACGCGGCAAAAAGCGCCGGTATTCCGCTGGTCTTCGTTAACCGCAAGCCTGAAGTGAAACTGCCTGCCGGTATGGCCTATGTTGGTTCAGATTCGGCGCTGGGCGGCGAAATGCAGATGGAGGCCCTGGCTAAAAAAATGAATTACAAAGGTAACGTAGCTATTCTGATGGGGGCGCTGTCAAATGAAGAAGCGCGCGAACGGACCCGTGCCGCAGAAGCAGTCATAGCCAAATATAAGGATATGAAAGTCATTGAAAAGCAGACGGCAAAATGGCAGCGCAATGAAGCCGTAGACGTTG
This sequence comes from Pantoea sp. ICBG 1758, assembly GCF_002928325.1. Classification (NCBI taxonomy): domain Bacteria; kingdom Pseudomonadati; phylum Pseudomonadota; class Gammaproteobacteria; order Enterobacterales; family Erwiniaceae; genus Pantoea; species Pantoea sp. ICBG 1758. Next base: position 221,881 of record NZ_POWL01000004.1, on the reverse strand, counting down.
TTTCAGGCTGGCTGCTGAACCAGCGTCCAATTGACGCTATCGCCGCCAATAATGATGAAATGGCCATAGGCGCCATCATGGCTCTGAGTCAGGCAAAGAACGAAAAAATTCTTGTTGCCGGCATTGACGGAACACCTGATGGTCAGCAGTTCATCAAAAACGGCAAAATGGCGCTGACTATATTTCAGGATGCCAGAGGGCAGGCCACCGGCTCAGTTCAGGTGGTAAAAGCATTGCTGAATAAGCAGAAAGCAGAAACGCTTAACTGGGTGCCTTACCAGCTTATTACACCTGAAAATTACCCCGCATTTTCTGCTGCTAACTGAAATTCTGATTTGTCAGGTACGTGCACAGCACGGCCTGGCAAAATCCTTCACGCCTGTTAAGACAGCAGCTGCAACCACCTGACACGATCTTTTCCGGCATTTTTTCATATCCTCTGCTCAGGCCGGGTAATAGCGGTCAGACTGGCAAAGTCAGATTTATCTTCAGCACGGCAGGCTCAGTAATATACTGTTCTGCAAGCGGGATAACCGGTGCTAAACACCCGTGCAGTGAAATGTGAGAGGGCTGTTGCTATTCCCTGAAGCACTCCTAATTCGTGACTTTATTGCAAATTGGTCACTCGTTATCAATCAGTGATGGTTAAGTTAAGCTGGAAAAATGAATAAACAAATGATCAATCACCCCGGCAGGGGACCTTCAGAGCATGCTATCCGCGATCAGGTGGTCGCAGCCGCGACAGAGCACTTCGGCCATTATGGTTATGAGAAAACAACCGTATCCGATCTGGCCAAAGCGATAGGATTTTCTAAAGCCTATATCTACAAATTTTTCGATTCTAAACAGGCTATTGGCGAACAGATCTGCTCCAATCGCCTGAGTATGATCATGGATATCGTTAATGCAGCCATTGCCGATGCCGCAACGGCATCTGAAAAAATGAGGCAGATGCTCAAAGCGCTGACCCGGTCCGGCAGCGATCTGTTCTTTCACGATCGAAAGCTGTATGACATCGCCGCTGTGGCCGCCCGCGACAGATGGCCATCGGCGGCGCTGCATGAAGAACGCCTCCGGCAACTCATAGAAAATATCATTCTTGAAGGGCGTGCTGCCGGAGAGTTTGAACGGAAAACCCCTCTGGACGAAGCTACGCTGGCGGTGTTTATGGTGATGAGGCCCTATATCAGCCCGGTTCAGCTGCAGTACAACCTTGATACCGCGGAGTCTGCTGCGGTGCTGCTCTCATCGCTTATCCTGAGAAGCCTTTCACCCTGATTAGTGACCGTTGACATTTACGGTCACAAGAATAAGAATGCGGTTACTTTCTTTTCAATGTAACCAGGTAACGCATGTTCAGGATCACACCCGCTGGTCTTGCTGTCTGCCTGTTACCGCTGGCCCTGGCGGCTTGCGGTGACAACGCTGGCACAAACGATCCACGTACGCAGCCGCCTCTTGTAAGGGCTGTAAACGTGGCTGATGCTGATAATACTCTCCGTTCATTCACCGGCGTGGTTGTTGCGCGCACTCAGAGCGACTCTGGCTTTCGGGTACAGGGAAAAATCCTTGAGCGTCTGGTAGATACGGGCCAGACGGTGAAACGCGGGCAGCCGCTGATGCGCCTTGATCCTGCCGATCTCGGCCTCCTGGCACAGGCTCAGCAGCAGGCCGTTAACGCTGCCCGCGCCCGCGCCAGACAAACCTCTCTGGATGAAGCGCGTTACCGGGGGCTGGTGGCGACGGGTGCTGTTTCAGCGTCAGCTTACGATCAGATCAAGGCCGCGGCGGACTCCGCTAAAGCCGACCTCAGCGCGGCAAAGGCACAGGCTGACGTGGCGCAAAATGCTAAAAGCTATGCTGTTCTGCTGGCAGATTCGGATGGCGTCGTTGTGGAAACGCTCGCTGAGCCGGGTCAGGTTGTCAGCGCAGGTCAGCCGGTGGTCAGGCTTGCCCGGGCGGGACAACGTGAAGCGCTTGTTCATTTGCCCGAAACGCTCAGGCCAGCATCCGGAAGTCAGGCTGAAGCGACCTTGTACGGTGATGGAAATCAGTCTGTCAGCGCCCGGCTTCGCGTACTCTCCGATGCCGCCGATCCATTAAGCCGTACTTTTGAAGCGCGATATGTGCTGGAAGGGGCGCTGGCTGACGCACCGCTGGGCGCCACGGTCACGCTGCGTATTGCCGATGCAAAAGCTTCAGGTAAGGTCATGCAGGTACCCATAACTGCACTGTTTGATCAGGGTAAAGGCGCGAGCGTTTGGGTAATTGAAGAGCGATCTGCACGTGTAACCCGGCGGGCTGTGCAGGTAGAAGGTATCAGTGACGATAACGCCAGAGTGACCAGTGGGCTCAGTGCTGGCGAAGAAGTGGTTGCGCTTGGCGCTCACCTGCTGCATGACGGTGAAACCGTCCGCGTGGCACGTCAGGGTGATGGCAGCATTGCCGGAGGCCAGCCGCATGAGTAATTCCCGTTTCAATCTCTCTGCGCTTGCCGTCCGTGAACGCTCAATTACGCTATTTCTGATCATTCTGATTACGGTCACAGGCATCCTCTCTTTTTTTGCGCTGGGGCGGGCAGAAGATCCGCCTTTTACCGTCAAACAGATGACGATTATTACCGCATGGCCGGGTGCGACGGCACAGGAAATGCAGGATCAGGTTGCTGAACCGCTGGAAAAGCGATTGCAGGAGCTTAAGTGGTACGACCGTACTGAAACGTATACCCGTCCGGGAATGGCATTCACCCTGCTATCGCTGCAGGACAGCACGCCACCCTCACTGGTGCAGGAAGCGTTCTATCAGGCCCGTAAAAAGCTGGGTGATGAGGCAAAAAATCTGCCTGCAGGCGTCATCGGACCGATGATCAATGACGAGTTTTCGGACGTCACTTTTTCCCTCTTCGCTTTAAAAGCGAAAGGAGAGCCTCAGCGTTTACTGGTACGCGATGCAGAATCACTGCGCCAGCGGCTTCTTCATGTGCCGGGTGTGAAAAAGATCAATATCATTGGTGAGCAGACCGAACGCATCTTTGTTTCCTTCTCTCATGACCGGCTGGCCACGCTGGGCGTTTCTCCCCAGGAGATATTCGCAGCGCTCAATAACCAGAATGCACTGACGCCGGCAGGCTCCATTGACACCCAGGGCCCACAGGTATTTATTCGCCTTGACGGGGCGTTCAGCAAACTTGAGCAGATTCGTAAAACGCCGATTGTGATCGGTGGCAGAACGCTGCTGCTGTCGGACATTGCCACCGTTGAACGAGGCTATGAGGATCCCGCTACGTTTCTCATCCGTAATCAGGGTGAACCCGCTCTGCTACTGGGAATTATCATGCGTGAGGGATGGAACGGCCTTGAGCTGGGGAAATCGCTGGATGCGGAAGCGGCCAGTATCAACGCATCCATGCCGCTGGGTATGACGCTGACGAAAGTCACCGACCAGTCGGTTAACATCAGCTCAGCCGTCGATGAATTTATGCTTAAGTTCTTCGTTGCGCTGCTTGTGGTCATGGTGGTCTGCTTTATCAGCATGGGCTGGCGGGTGGGCGTGGTGGTGGCTGCTGCGGTGCCGCTGACGCTGGCGGTGGTTTTCATGGTCATGGAGGCATCAGGTAAAAACTTTGACCGTATCACTCTGGGGTCACTGATCCTGGCTCTGGGGCTTCTGGTCGATGATGCCATCATTGCGATTGAGATGATGGTGGTAAAAATGGAGGAGGGCTACGATCGCATCAAAGCTTCCGCCTATGCATGGAGTCATACTGCCGCCCCGATGCTGGCTGGAACACTGGTGACGGTGGTGGGGTTTATGCCTAACGGCTTTGCACAGTCTACCGCCGGTGAGTATACCAGTAACATGTTCTGGATTGTCGGTATCGCCCTGATAGCGTCGTGGGTAGTAGCCGTAGTGTTCACGCCCTATCTTGGCGTGAAAATGCTGCCAGAAATCAAAACCTTATCAGGTGGCCACACCACAATTTACGATACCCCGCGCTACAATCGTTTTCGCCGGTTAATTGCGCACGTTATTGCGCGAAAATGGTTAGTCGCCGCGACGGTCATCATCATCTTCACCGTGGCTATTCTCGGCATGGGGCTGGTAAAGAAACAGTTCTTTCCGACATCAGATCGTCCGGAGGTTTTGATTGAGGTTCAGATGCCTTACGGCACCTCAATTGAACAGACCAGCAAAACCACGGCGAAAATCGAGGAGTGGCTGAAAAAGCAGAAAGAGGCAAAAATCGTCACCTCTTACATCGGACAGGGCTCACCCCGGTTCTATCTGGCAATGGCGCCTGAGCTTCCCGATCCCTCTTTTGCAAAGATTGTTGTTCTGACAGAGAGTCAGGATGCCCGGGATGTTCTCAAGCACCGGCTGCGTGAGGCTGCAGCCAGCGGACTCGCTCCTGAAGCACGCGTCCGCGTAACACAGCTGGTTTTTGGCCCCTATTCACCTTATCCGGTTGCCTGGCGGGTCATGGGACCTGATCCGGATAAACTGCGTGAAATAGCGGGCGAAGTAGAGGCGGTTATGCTGGCCAGTCCTGATATGAGGACCGTCAATACCGACTGGGGGCAACGCGTGCCGACGCTGCACTTCTCGCTGAATCAGGATCGTCTCCAGGCTGTAGGACTGACGTCTAATGCCGTTGCGCAGCAGCTCCGGTTTCTGCTCTCTGGCGTACCTGTGACATCCGTTCGCGAAGATATCCGTTCTGTAGAGGTGATGGGGCGTGCAGCCGGCGATATCAGGCTCGATCCTGCAAGGATAGCTGGATTTACCCTGGTGGGATCATCAGGCCAGCGCATTCCGCTGTCTCAGACAGGCGACGTTGAGATAAGAATGGAAGATCCCGTACTGCGGCGTCGCGATCGAACCCCGACGATTACCGTACGGGGCGATATTTCAGACAGCATGCAGCCACCCGATGTTTCCACGACAATCCTGAAAAAATTACAGCCTGTTATCGCTAAGCTTCCGGCCGGATACCGCATTGAGCAGGGGGGGCCAATTGAGGAGTCGGGTAAAGCGACTAAGGCGATGGCGCCGCTGTTCCCGATCATGATTGCCATTACGCTTCTGATTATCATTCTGCAGGTGCGGTCAATGTCAGCGATGGTGATGGTGTTTCTGACGGCGCCGCTGGGGCTGATTGGTGTGGTACCGACGCTGCTGCTGTTCAATCAGCCGTTCGGGATAAATGCGCTGGTCGGGCTGATCGCCCTGTCGGGGATTCTGATGCGCAACACATTAATCCTGATAGGGCAGATCCATCACAATGAGCATGAAGGGCTGACGCCTTTTGAGTCCGTTGTCGAAGCCACTATTCAGCGTGCCCGTCCCGTTGTACTAACGGCGATGGCCGCTATCCTGGCCTTTATACCGCTCACGCACTCGGTTTTCTGGGGAACGCTCGCCTACACGCTAATTGGCGGAACCTTTGCCGGAACCATTATTACGCTGGTTTTCCTGCCTGCTATGTATGCCATCTGGTTCAGGATACATCCGGAAAATAAAAAACACGCGGAAGTTAAAGCCGCAGAATAACGGTTATCCGCAGGGGGACCCCCGCGCATTGGCTCAAGTCTGACATTACAGGTGCTAAAAAGACGGTGCCCGGGGGAACGGGCCCGTTGCAGCAAGGTCCCGGCGCTGAATCGGTCGGGACTTCTGCCAGCACAGGAGGCGGTCAGGCCCGCTTCTGATCGGTTTCTTTTCCTCAACGGTTTGGTGTAACTTCGTCGCTGGGATACTCGATAAAACCGCATGAAAATAGCAGGATGATAATGATTAAGCTGACGGGTCGTTTGGTGTGTAAAAGTGCAGAAGAAGCGGATCTTGTTCGCCAGTACCTTCCTGAACACAAGCAACTAACCAGGAAAGAAACCGGATGCGTATCATTTGAGGTTACTGAAACAGCAGACCCCCTGGTCTGGACCGTCGAAGAGCTTTTTACAAACCAGGCTACTTTTGACGCGCATCAGAAAAGAACCAGGGCTTCGGTCTGGGGAAGAGAAACCAGCGCGATCGCCAGAGAGTATGAAATCTCAGAGAGTGAGTAACTTTACCGAAACCGAATCACGATACGTTTATAAAAGGCCGCTACCCAGCGGCTTTCTTACATCTGCAGATAGAGCCGCATCAAACATAACATCGCTGTTGCGAATCAAAGAGCTCTCAAAGTATAACAACGCATCAGGTTCAGAATTCTTACGCGGTCAACAGGTAAAAACCAATGATTTCTAAGGCTAATGCTGAGCATTATGTATGGGGTGATAAGTGCGATGGCTGGTATCTGGTAAACCGGCAAGACATGCTGATTATTCACGAAAAGATGCCGCCGGAAACATGTGAAAAGCGACACTACCATTCGGTATCCAGACAGTTTTTTTTCGTTCTGGATGGTGTGTTGACCATGGAGCTGGAAGGAAAAGCGCATCGAATTGTCGCTCAGCAGGGCATCGAGATCCCCCCTGGGTCAAAGCATCAGGCCAGAAATGACACGGATTTCGCAATCGAATTTATCGTCATTTCACATCCAACACCGCGCGGAGATCGAACAGACCTTACCTGACTGTGTCTTAAAAAACGTTTCTGGTTGCGCTACTCAAAACGCCCCGGAGCCTTTTAAAGGCGTAAAGGGCATTTCCGGCACCTTTGCCATCCGATGAAAAACAGCCTGAAGATTCCGATGGAGTACATGGCTATGCACTGTCAACGGCTCGCCATTGATGAGTGCATTCAGGTTTAGTCATCTCCGCTTTGAGTGAGAAGCGGACATTAGGACAATAAATAAGAAGTTCTGTATGGAAATTATTTTAATGCGTCATGGAAAGCCCGCTTTTACAGCTTCTGCGAAAGTAACGAGCCGTGAAATGTGCAACTGGATTGCAGAATATGACCGTTCTGATACAGGAGAAGATACACCGCCCGATTCCAGCAAATCATTAGCGGTCAGCGCATCGCGAATCATAAGTAGCCCTCTTCCCAGAGCACTTTCTTCCCTGAAAGCATTAGGGCTTGAACCGGAGGTTATTGATGAGGTGTTCAGGGAAGCAGATCTGCCGGTATTTCACCTGCCCGGTTTCAGGTTATCTCCAGCCGTGTGGGCTGCTTTTTTTCGCGTTATGTGGCTAAGCGGCCTGTCCCGTAATGTGGAGCGTGTGGGAAAAGCTAAGCAACGTGCTGCTCAGGCTGCGAATAGCCTCGTCGGGTTAGCAAAAGCATCCGACGGGCCTGTGCTTCTTATGGGACATGGGGTGATGAATCGGCTAATTGCAGGGGAACTGAGGTCTTTGGGTTTTAAAGAATATTGTAGTCAGGGTAATGGTTACTGGAACGCGAGCATCTACAGACTTCAGTAATTAAAGATATCGGGTTGGGGGCACGTCCGGAGTCTCCAGACATTGAAAATTAGTAGTTTCGCTTTCGGCACAAAGCGGACAGCCAAAGCCTTAACCTAACCTAAATAGAATTTCATATTATCAATGATCTGTTTTGCCAGGATAGCGTGGTCCATTTCCCAGCGTGCCGGGCTGAATAATTCTGCTGACCACACGCCATCAAAACCGGTGGCTTTTACCGCATTGCTCCATGCCTGAATATCAATATCCCCCTCGCCGGGCATATAAGCGCGCAGCACCGTTTCGTTCCATTCTTCACCAGGGCGGGGCTTACGGCCATCACAAAAGTGCACGCCGTAGATAAGGGCAGGATCGAGCTGTTGAATATCTTCCGGCGTAGTATGCCCGGTCGCAAAGAGGTGCCAGAAGTCGATGACTAAACCGATATTAGGTGCATTTATACGCTGAATCACCTCCAGTGCCTGATTGAGCGTGTTGAATCGCGTATGCGCGATAACCTCAATCTGATAGCGCACCCCATATTGCTGGCCAATAGTGGCAATCTCAGCAATATTTTCGGTAATAATATCGAGAATTTGCCTCTCTGACAGATGATCAATGCCGTGCTGCGCCAGAATCTGAATGGTCGGGCAGGCCAAATCCGCCGCAATCTGCGTTAGTCGCCTGGCTTCAGCCAGCATTTGCTGCTTTTCTGCGCCCTGATAGCGTTCAATATTTATCAGGGCATTAAGGCACAAGGTCTGTAATCCATGACCCCGCACCAGCGTGTTAAGTTGTGCAGTACTGCCGCCGTGATCGAGATAACGCAGCAATTTATCATGCAAAAACTCCAGACCATCATAGCCCGCTTCCGCAGCTATACGTGCTTCAGTAACCACATTGCAGTAATGGGTTGAAATACCGTGAAGAGCTTTGAGCATAATTTCCTCTGCATCAGAATTTAATATAGCGGGAATCAACAGGAGATAGAAAGCCTGCATACGGTCACGCAATATTACCGGATGCGTCTTAAACTGTATGAGAAAAAGAAAACCGGAAGCATTTCAGAACAGATCAGGGGCAGGGTGATCGTGCCGCACACAAAGTATCCATGTAACTTATCTTTTTATCTGCCCGGTTATCCAGAATTTTTTATAACGGGCAGGCGGAATGCCGACAAGATTATGAAAGATTCGGTGGAAATTGTTTACGTTATCGTAGCCTACAGCACTTGCTACATCTATGACTCCCAGGTCAGTGCTTAATAATAAGTTTTGTGCCTCGCCGATACGGCGGCGGGTCTGATACTGTTTTGGGGAATAACCCGAATAGGCTTTGAAGACATGCGCCAGATAGAACTGATTCATATTCATCGCTGCAGTAATCGAACTCAGGGAGATATCCTCTTTATAATGGTTGTCGATATAGTCCTTCACGCGCTGCCCTAATAATACGCTGGCGCTTTCCTGTTGCGGTTTGCTTTCTATCCAGATATTCCGGCACAATAATAACAGCACGCTGAGTAAGCTATCGCCAATTTCTGTGCTGTACAGACGCTTATTACTGACATGCGACCACATCTGTTCAAACAACTGGCAAATTTCATGATAATAATTGCCGGCTGGCATGACCGCAGTTTGCGAGCGAGGCGTAAGGACGTTCAGTGGCAAACCATCGACCTTCAGTTGCTCAACGCCACAGCTGAATATCAGCAGGTCATCTGAGGCTTCCGGGCATTCATCATGAAGCACGCTGGCATTGAACAGTAATATATCGCCAGATTTAACGACATAGCTACGGCCGTCGATATTATAAATACCCTTGCCCGAGCGGATAAACATCAATTCAAAGCGTTCATCATGTTTGTGCATTACGCGAGGAATCGCTTCCTCTTTGCCTTCAGCTTTGCAGATGAAGCTCAGGCGCGGTCGCAGGCCACTGTCGAAGCCGCGTGCGGAAGGATGCTCGTTAAGACTGAAGGTGATCATAATGTCTCCTGTCGTGATGACGCTATTCTGACACGACTTTACGCGCTGGTAATCATCAACTTTGCTTTTTCTTCCTGACTAACCCACTGATATATAATGCCAGAATGAAATTCCTTTATCCTTAACTCTCTTTAATTGTTATGACCGCTCTGGTCACGCAAGGAGACATGATTGTCATCACGTTCTTTAAAAAGCAGCCTGATGCACTCATTCAGATAAAGACAGTAACAAGCTAACTCTGTTAAGAGGGGTATTTTCATTAAACGGTCAATAATCATCAAAATTGCTATTTTATTTCTTACAAGTAAGCCACCACAGTGGTGGTAAAAATTGACTTTTCAAACTCTCTTCAATCTTGCTATGTCAACGTTCATATTTGACGGCGTGATGATTATCACTGCTTTTCACGAATGTAATTAAAAATATTTGATCGCCAGCACGCTGGTAAATAGTACGGAGAGACGTGTCTGGCTTTTGATTTTCACTTTGATATAACGTTGTCGTAACGTTTGAGGGTCACAGCAGCCTCTTCACGCTGAAATTAAAATCATACTTACACAGCCAGTAAGTTAACTGCTCTTTTTAACGTTTTAAAACAACATAGCTTTATTCTGACTATAAACGGCTTGCAACGGTATTACCTTACAACCAGATGGAAAAACTATGTATAACAAAACTCACCTGCAAAATCCTAAGCGCATGCGTTTGATTACGCTTGTATCAACCATTGGCGGCTTATGTTTCGGTTATGACACCGGCGTTATCTCCGGCGCATTAATATTCATGAAATATGATATGAATCTGACACCGGCTCAGGAAGGATTTATCACTTCATTTCTGCTGTTTGGTGCCGCGCTGGGCTCGCTATTTGGTGGATATTTATCAGATAAGCAAGGACGTCGTAAAAATTTGCTTTGGGTGGCAGCTGTTTTTATGCTCGGCGCGTTAGGCACGGCGTTTGCGTGGGATGTGCCATCAATGATTGTTGCGCGTTTTATCCTGGGCTTAGCGGTGGGCTGCGCTTCTGTAACCGTACCCATTTATATTTCCGAACTGGCACGAGCCGATCAGCGCGAGCGGTTAGTCACCGTCAATGAGCTAATGATTGTTACCGGCCAGTTCCTCGCGTATTCCGTTAATGCAACGCTTGTGAATGTCTATCCCGAGTTGCAGCACAACTGGCGCATTATGCTGGCTATTCCGGCACTGCCTGGCGCGCTATTGTGGATCGGTATGCTTATGATGCCGGAATCACCGCGTTTCTTTATTCGTCGCGGTGAAACTGAAAAGGCCATAAGCGTATTGAAAACGCTTCGCCTGCCGGAAGAAGTTGACCGCGAAGTGAAAGATATCCAGCAAATCGTCAAAGCCGATCAGATGAAATTAAACCTGTTTGACGAACTGAAAAAACGCTGGGTGATTCAACTGGTGTTAACGGGCTTAATGATCGTACTCGCAACGCGCGTTACCGGGGTCAATACCATCATGTACTACGCGCCAACGGTATTGAAAGCCACGGGCCTGGGCGATGCGGCAGCTGTCACTGGCGCAGTAGCCAATGGCATTATCTCTGTACTGGCTACCCTCCTTGGCATGGCGTTAATTGGCAAACACTCACGCCGGAAAATGTTTTTTACCGGACAGGCCGGCGTCACGCTGAGCCTGCTACTGATTGGTTTAGCGTTTAAGTTCCTGTTTCACACTGAAGTTGTGGATGGTGCAGAAATTCTGCATGCGAATTTTGCCAGCGCACCCTATGTGATCCTTGGCTTGATGCTGGTTTTTCTGGTGTTCATGCAGGGCTGGATAGCACCGGTGTTCTGGCTGATGCTGGCAGAAATTTATCCTCTCAGAATGCGCGGTATCGGTATGGGCTTTGCGGTATTCGGTTTGTGGATATTCGATTTCATAATCCAGTCTATTTTCCCTTTCCTGCTGAACCATTACGGAGGCGGCCTGACCTTTGGCTTCTTCGGGGCAACTAACATCATTATGTTGATTCTGCTGGTGAAATATCTGCCGGAAACACGCGGTCTGACATTAGAACAAATCGAAAAGAAATTTCGTTTCTAACGCTTTAGTAACTGAGGGTAAATAAATGACTGTCAAAATTGGCCTGATTGGTCTGGGCATGATTGGCCAGGATCACCTGAAACGTTTTCAAAATACAATTACTGGCGCGCAGGTTACTGCTGTTTGCGATATAAACCATACGACAGCCGATGTGGCGGCCAGAGAATTTAACGCTACGGCGTTTTATGATGCTGAAGAGATGATTAATTCGGAGCTGGTCGATGCAGTGTTTATTTGCTCAATAGGTCCGGTTCATAAAACGCAAATCCTTGCGGCATTTAATGCCGGCAAACCGGTATTTTGTGAAAAGCCATTAACACCAACTGCTGATGAATCAGCAGAGATTATTGATGCTGAAGTCAGAACCGGTAAGCGTCTGCTTCAGCTTGGCTTTATGCGCCGTTTCGATCCAGGTTATCAGGCGCTGAAAAAGACAATTGATGACGGGAAACCCGGCGATATCCTGCTGATCCATTGCGCGCACAGAAATCCATCTGTGCCGGAAAGCTATACGCTGGAAATGGCGGTGAATGATTCCGCCACGCACGAAATCGATATCATCCGCTATTTGCTTAATGAGAATATTATTTCGGTGCGCGTGGACAAACCCCGTAAGAAAACCCGGCGTGCGCTGCCGCATTTACAGGATCCTTTAATCATAATTTTCGAGACCGAATCGGGTGTGCGCATCGATGATGAGCTGTTTGTAAATTGCCATTACGGCTATGACATTCGCTGTGAAGTGATTGGCGAAAACGCGATTGTCGCGCTGACTGAACAGCAGCTGATTAGTACGCGTTCGCTGAACGGCAACGCACAGCATATTGCACAATCCTGTATGGAACGTTTCGCCACGGCATACGATCGGGAAGTGCAGCATTTTGTCGATAACGTGCGTAACGGGCGCGAGATGAGCGGCCCCTCCTCATGGGATGGTTACGTAGTGGCGCTGGTTTGTGATGCCGGTTTAGCCTCGCTGAAAGATGGCGAAAAACACGATGTCATTATTCCACCGCAGCCCGCGCTCTACCGTTGATTAATGCACTCTTGCGCCATCAGTGAGGAATAAATCATGTTGAATTTAACGGAAGACGCGCTGCATTTGCAGTGCCGGGCAAAGCATAAAAATGAGGCAATACATATTGCCGCCAGTGCTCTGGAAAAAGCGGGTTATGTCAAACCCGGCTTTGAACAGGCAATGCTCTCGCGGGAAAAGAGTGTTTCAACCTACATTGGAGCAGGTATTGCGCTTCCCCATTGCGCAAAGGAAAACCTCGATCTGGTCATTCAATCTGGCTTTCAGGTATTTCAATTTCCCGATGGCGTTAGCTGGGGTAAAGGGAAAATTGTTTTTATTGTTGTCGCTGTAGCTGCAACGAAAAATGAACATATTCAGATTCTGGCGGATATTGCAGATTTACTGGGTGATGAAGTCAAAACCACCCTATTAGCGAACGCCAGAACTAAATCCGGGTTTATCGATCAGTTTGAAAGAGCGTAACTCACGCGAAATATTGGGGATAATAGAATGGAACTTGCATTGTGTACTGATGTTCTGGCGGATTTACCTTTTCCGGCAATGCTGGACAAAGTTAAAAGTTATGGGATCAGTGGGGTTGAAATGACCGCAGGCGGCTGGTCACCCTGTCCACATGTTAAAACTGAAGCGTTATTAAATTCGCCTGAAAAGCTTGAGCAATTCAAACAGGAACTGGCTGAGCGGGAGATGCGTATTGTCGCGCTGAACTGTTCTGGCAACCCGTTAGCGCCTGGTGAACTGGGCGAAACCCATACCAAAAGCAGCTACAGGACAGTAGAGTTAGCAGGCAAGCTGGGTGTTAAAAAAATTGTGATGATGAGCGGTTTGCCAGGCGGCGGGCCAGAAGATCGCGTGCCGAACTGGATAACATCAACGGTTTCATGGCCGGATTACATGCCGGGTGTAATTGACTATCAATGGAACGATGTCGCCATTCCATGGTGGAAAAAGTTTGTGCAGCACGCAAAGCACCATGGCGTAGAGCAAATTGCTATCGAAGAGTTTCCCAGCCAGCTGGTTTATAACCCATCCACCTTACTGCGTCTGCGTCACGCCGTAGATGACATGATTGGCATCAACCTGGATCCCTCTCATCTGATAGCTATGGGCGCTGACCCCATAGCAGCAGCGCGTAAGCTGGAAGGCGCGGTTTTTCATGTTCATGGTAAAGATGCGCGAATCGAGCGGGGTCTCGCCGACATTGATGGACTGATGGAGTACCAGCCCGTTACCGATACTAAAACCCGTACCTGGAACTATGTCGCCGTAGGTTGCGGGCAGGATCTGAAATGGTGGAAAGAGTTTTTTTCAGTATTGCGTATGACTGGTTATAACGGTGATGTGTCACTTGAAATGGAAGATCTGACGATGGGTGTTGAAGCTGGTCTGCAGACGTCTATTGATGCCTTACTCGCCACCCTGAGTCGCTAGAAGCGCAGTGCCTGTCAGTAAAGGCAGGCACGTCACCGGACGCCGCAAAGTGATTCTGTTCAGAAGGAATAGCCTCCTGTAAGGTTTCGCTCAGCGCAGGCAGACTCATGGAAGTTCAAAAATTAACCAGGGTGGTAACCTCACAGGGGCGCGTCAGGCGCGTCAGCGCGCATTCGACAAAACCGGTGGCGTTTAACTCTTCATTAGAATGTTCAGCCGCACAGGAAGCGCTCGCTCAATCTGTTTACGATGATAAGGAGAAAGCTTGCGCCATTCTTTTGCCTCTTTTAGCGTGCGGCCACATCCTTTACACCAGCCTTTCGACTGTTCAAAGATGCAAACGTCGGTGCAGGGAGATTTAATGGCCATACCGGTTCCTCAAAAGTTTCTTGCCTGTCTTCAGTACACTTTCATAAGTAAGCAGTGGAAAGAGAGCCAGGTCGTTTATAAATAGAGTGGTTAAACATATTGTATGTTTATGGCACCGTTTCCCGGTTGGTTAACCAGTGCGTGAACTTTCCATGTGGAATGAATAAGCGCTGGCGTCAGAACGCTCTCCGGAGAGCCTGTTGCAATAACTTTGCCCTGCTGCAGAACGACCAGATGCTGACAATACCTGGCGGCCAGATTCAGATCGTGCAGCGCAATAACCACCGTTACAGGCAACGCAGTAATAAGCCGCATTAATTCGAGCTGAAACTGAATATCCAGATGATTTACCGGCTCATCAAGCAGGAGGATATCGGGCTTTTGCGCCAGCGCGCGTGCAATCTGACAGCGCTGTCGTTCACCGCCTGATAAGCGCTGCCACGGCCGGCTGACCAGACTGTTTAACTGCATCTGTGTAAGCGCTTCCTGCACCGCATGATTATCCGCATCCCGCCATCGACTGAATGCGCTGCGATGTGGCGTACGCCCCAGACGCACAATATCAATGACGCTCAGTTCGTTATCAGCTTCTGCATGCTGTGGCACAAAGGCCAGCTTCCGTGCAAGGTGGCGGCGTGGAAACTGGCAGAGCGACGTACCGGCGATTTGAATACGATTGCCGGAAGCGGGAAACAAACCCGCCAGCGACCTGATCAGCGTTGATTTACCGGAGCCGTTCGGCCCAAGCAGCCCAACAGTCTGCGCAGGTCCGGCGCTAAAACAGATGTCTGACAGGATAGTGTTGTTTTGCAATTCAACATCAAGATGAGTGACCACAATACTCATATCGACTTCCCCCGGTTGCTATAGAGAATAACGGCAAAAACAGGTGCACCGACCAGAGCAGTCACCACGCCGACAGGTAAGACCTGATGCGTTATCAACGTTCTGGATAGGAGATCGGCGAGGATCATAAAATGACTGCCAGCAATAAACGTTACGGGAATGCTAACCAGATGCCGGTGGCCCACCAGCATCCGCGTTATATGAGGAATGACCAGGCCGATAAATCCGACAGCGCCAATCGAACTGACGATAACGGCCGTGACCAGAGCGGTAACCAGCAGTAGCATTATGCGGACAAAAAGCACACGCGTGCCCAGTGTGGCCGATATCTCAACGCCAAAAGTAAACGTATCCAGCGATCGTGCATGGCCAATAACCAGCATTAAACCGGCAAGTGAAACAAGAGAACAGAGTATGGCATCAGGCCAGCGCACGCCGCTGAGGCTACCCAGTAGCCAGAACATCACACCGCGCGACTGCTCGGCATTCGCGGCGGTACTGACAATATAAGAGGTCAGTGCATTAAACAGCTGAGTGCCCGCCACGCCAGCGAGGATGATTCTTCCGGTGTGATTCTGTATGCCGCCAGATAACAGCAAAATCAGCCCAAACGCCAGGCATGCACCGGTAAACGCGCCGGCGCCGACAGTGACAATCCCGCCGCCAACGCCTAACAGCATAATACAGACGGCACCGGTTGAAGCACCGGCTGAAATCCCCAGCAGATAAGGTTCAGCAAGCGGATTACGCAATACGGACTGTAGCACCAGCCCGCACAGCGCCAGTCCGCCACCGCTGCTGGCCGCCATTAACGCTCTGCTCATTCGATACTGCCAGACGATGCCCGCCTCAACCGGCGGGAGGTCATAATGTGACAGGCCCAGCCCGTTGGCGATCGCCTGAGCGGTAACGGTAAAAGAAACGGGCATGTCGCCTGTTGAAGCGGCTAACACCATCGTCACAGGCAGGCTGAGCAAGCCTGCCAGAATGACTATCGCTGTCTGCGCTGGCGAAGAGATCTTATTTGCCATGTTCGTTTCTGTATGCGGACAGTTGTTTGCCAATTAGCTCTACTGCATCCACGTTGCGCAGTGAGGGATTGAGCGACATTGCCGGTACGACGATGATGTGGCCTTGCCTGACCGCATTGATTTCGCGCGTGACAGGGTCATTCTGGAGAAAGGCCTTTTTTACCGAGGCGTCATCAGCGGGATAAAGCCGTCTGTCCATGCTGGCGATAACGATCACGTCGGGCTGAGAGTGAGCAATATGCTCCCACGTCACCGCAGGCCACTCCTCTGAAGAGTGAATGATATTCTGCAGGCCAAGGGTCTTGCTTATCCAGCCCGGCGCGCCGTCATTACCCGCCACCCACGGATCGCCTTTCAGCCGGCTGCTGGAAAACCAGAAAACGACGTTAAGCGGAGGTCCTGTCTGCGCGTCTGCCTGCTGCTGTGCGTAAGCGATCCGATCCGCCAGATTTTTTTTGAGCGCCTCTCCGCGATCGGCGACATCGAAAATTTGTGACAGTTGAGTGATCTCATTCATGACGGAGTTCAGCGTATAAGGCGTAGTACGCGCGCCGTCGCCGTTCGACATCTCTGTGACGGTTTTGCCCGTGCAGTCAGCAGGGGATATCCATGTTCTGATGCCCAGTTGCTCAAATTGTTCACGCGTGGCCACTTCACCCTGTGGACCGACATGCCAGCTGTACTGCGCCAGTACCAGCTCTGGCTTTTGCGCCACAACCGTTTCAAACCCGGGCGAATTATCAGCAAGGCGCTTCAGGTCTGCGGCCCTGCTTTCAAGCTCGGGCGGAAGCTTGCCGAACCAGACCGAGGTGCCGGCAATCGTTTTTTCCAGCCCCAGCGCCAGCAGAAGTTCAGTTTCGTGTTGTCCAATCGTAACGACGCGAGCGGGCGGCTGCCTGAATGTTTCAGAAACGCCGCAGTTCTCAACGGTCAGTGGCCAGGTGCTGGCGAATGCGGTTGTGCACGAGAAAGCCATGAACGCCGGAGCGAGCATTTTAAAAGGAAATTTCATCATCATCTGCCAAGGTAACGTTATAACATAACATTATCAGATTTTTATCTGGCTTTTGTCAATCACCGGCGAGCTTTGTAGCCTGCTGCAGTATCTGTTTTCCCGGCAGGTAGCGCGTGTAAAAAACGCTCTGAAATACCTGGCGTTAACTCAATACGCATTTGAGTCAATGACAAGCGCGAAGGTTATGTTATAACATAACAATAAATAAATCTGTCGTCCGGCTTGTTTGTCAGCTCGCTGGCGACCACGAACTCAGCAGTTCATTTCAGGAGAGCATGTCATGTCTGATTGCACGCCACACGCTGGCCAGTTTAAAAAGTTACCTGTTACCGTTCTGTCCGGATTTCTGGGCGCAGGGAAAACGACGTTACTGAATCACATTCTGAATAATCGCGAAGGCCGTCACGTGGCCGTTATCGTCAATGACATGTCAGAGGTCAATATTGACGCAGCGCTGCTCAGAGAGGGCGGCGCAGAACTGTCGCGCACAGATGAAAAGCTGGTAGAGATGAGTAACGGCTGTATCTGCTGCACGCTGCGCGAAGATCTGCTGCTGGAAGTTAACCGGCTGGCGCAGGAAGGGCGCTTCGATAATCTGGTGATTGAATCCACCGGTATTTCTGAACCGCTGCCGGTGGCGGAAACCTTCACATTCGCCGATGACAGCGGCCAGAGCCTCTCCGAAGTTGCCTTGCTTGACACCATGGTAACGGTTGTTGATGGCTACAATTTCCTTCGCGACTATGAGTCTGATGAAAGCATCCAGGCTCGCGGCGAGTCGCTGGGTAAGGAAGATGAGCGCACGGTCGTGGATCTGCTTGTCGACCAGATCGAATTTTGCGATGTGTTGATCCTGAACAAGATAGATTTGATCAGCGAAGCAGATAAAACGCGTCTGATGGCGATTCTGCACTCTCTTAATCCCCGAGCCAAAATCGTTAACGCCGAATTTGGCAGGGTCGCACTGGATAACGTACTAAATACCGGATTATTTGATTTTGACGCGGCGGCTCAGGCGCCGGGCTGGCTCAGGGAGCTACGGGGCGAACACACGCCTGAAACAGAAGAGTATGGCATTCATAGCTTCGTCTTTCGCGCCCGTCGTCCGTTTCATCCGGACCGTTTCCTGAACGTGATTGAAAACGATATGAAAGGCATTGTGCGATCGAAAGGCTTTTTCTGGCTTGCCAGCCGGCCCGGATATGCCGGCTCCTGGTCTCAGGCGGGAGGCGTGAGTCGTCAGGGGCTGGCAGGCATGTGGTGGGCCAACGTGCCGCAACAGCACTGGCCGGAAGATAGAGAGTCACGTGATTACATCATACAAAACTGGGCTGAGGATACCGGTGATGCGCGACAGGAGCTGGTCTTCATTGGCATCGGTATGGATGAACCTCAGCTTCGGCTGAAACTGAACAGCGCGCTGTTAACCGACGAAGAGATGCAGGCCGGGTCTGACAGCTGGGCAACGCTTCACGATCCTTTCCAGCCCTGGTTCAACTGATTACAGAAAGCTGGCTCAGGGCCAGCTCTTCTGATTTGCTGCTGCCCTAAGGGGATATGGTTTTTGGTCTGTAATTTGATCGCGATTGAGTGCTACTGGTTTGATCCAGTGCGAAGGATGGTCAGGAAAATTTGCGCCTGTCAGACAAGTTTTGACTATTTTGAATAACAACGTGTTTGCCTCAGGCGCTGCGTCAGAAACTCAGCATCTTAACGAATCGGGTCAGGAAGTAATTAAATGTAATGTGTGATCAGGTAGACGGAAACTCAATTTGTAATCGATTACTTTATTCATATTCAAAAATGTAATCGATTACTTTAAAGTGTGAGGAGAGTATGACTACTACAGCAACAGGCAGGGAGGAGGCAATGGCACAACAGCGTTTACTGATCCCTCGCCTCTCATTGATGATGTTCATGCAGTTTTTTATCTGGGGAAGCTGGTCCGTTACGCTCGGGCTGGTGATGGCGCAGCATAATATGTCGTTGTTGATTGGTGATGCTTTTTCAGCAGGGCCGATAGCCTCGATCCTGTCTCCTTTTGTGCTGGGCATGCTCGTAGACCGGTTCTTTCCTTCGCAAAAAGTCATGGCGGTAATGAATCTTGCCGGCGCGGTGATCCTGTGGTTTATCCCGTCTGCGTTGGTGGCCGGGAACGGTGCGCTGCTCATCGCCCTGTTATTTGGTTATACGCTGTGCTTTATGCCCACCCTGGCGCTTGCCAATAACATTGCCTTTCACAGCCTGGCCCGCAGCGACAAAAGTTTTCCGGTGGTGCGCGTGTTCGGGACGATTGGCTGGATTGTGGCCGGCATCTTTATTGGGTTTGCCGGCATTTCTGCCAGCACGTCGATCTTCACCGTTGCGTCGGTCTGCTCTGTGGCACTCGCGATCTATAGCCTGACGCTACCCCATACCCCGGCACCCGCCAAAGGGTTACCGCTAAAGGTCCGTGATCTGTTCTGCGCGGATGCGTTTGCACTGCTTAAAATCCGGCACTTTTTTGTGTTCGCGCTGTGCGCCACCCTGATCTCTATTCCACTGGGCACATACTATGCCTATACCGCCTCATGGCTGGCAGACGCCGGCGTGTCAAATGTCAGCACCGCGATGTCCTTCGGTCAGATGTCTGAAATTTTCTTCATGCTGGTGATCCCATTACTGTTCCGCCGCCTCGGCGTGAAATACATGCTGCTGGTCGGGATGCTGGCATGGTTCGTGCGCTATGCGCTGTTTGCGATGGGTATGAACGATGAGGGCCGCGCGCTGATCTACCTGGGCATTCTGCTGCACGGTGTCTGCTACGACTTCTTTTTCGTGGTGGGGTTCATCTACACCGACAGGATCGCTGGCGAAAAGGTCAAGGGGCAGGCGCAGAGCATGGTAGTGATGTTCACCTACGGCATTGGCATGCTGCTGGGCTCACAGATTTCTGGCGCACTTTACAACAACCTGGTTGCCGGCCAGGGCACGGCAGAAAACTGGGCAACGTTCTGGTGGGTCCCGGCTATTGCAGCAGCGGCGATCGCCATTCTTTTCCTCTTCTCCTTTAAATACCGGGATGAAGCGGTTTGATTAACCGGAGGTGTACGTGAAAACGTTAAAAGGACCTGGCATTTTTCTTTCGCAGTTTATCGGACAACAGGCCCCGTTTAATTCGCTGGAGGGGCTGGCGAAATGGGCTGCAGACCTGGGATATCGGGCATTGCAGATCCCCTGTAATCATCCGGCCATTTTTGACCTTGAGCGTGCTGCAGCCAGCCAGTCCTATTGCGATGAGGTCACGACATTACTGGCAGGATACGGTCTGGAAATCAGCGAGCTTTCAACGCATCTGGAAGGACAGCTGATTGCGGTTCATCCTGCGCATGATGCGGCATTTGATGGCTTTGCGCCGGAACACGTACGCGGAGATAACGCAAAGCGCACGGCCTGGGCTATTGAGACGGTAAAAAAGGCTGCGGCGGCTTCGGCAAAGCTGGGGCTGCGCGCGCATGCAACCTTTTCCGGTTCGCTGGCGTGGCCCTATGTCTATCCCTGGCCGCCGCACAATCCGGCTCTGCTGGAAGAGGCGTTCGCCGAACTGGCGCGCCGCTGGCTGCCGGTTCTGAAAGAGTTTGATCGTCACGGCGTTGATCTCTGTTACGAGCTTCATCCGGGTGAAGACCTGCACGATGGCGTGACGTTTGACCGTTTTCTGGCGGCGGTGAATTATCATCCACGCTGCAACATCCTGTTCGATCCCAGCCATCTGTTGCTGCAGCATATCGACTATCTGCAGTTCATTGATATTTACCATCAGCGCATCAAAGCGTTTCACGTGAAAGACGCCGAGTATCTGCCTAACGGTCGCAGCGGCGTGTACGGCGGCTATCAGCGCTGGATCGATCGTGCCGGGCGTTTCCGCTCACCGGGCGACGGTCAGGTTGATTTCAAAGGGATCTTCAGCAAGCTGGCGCAGTACGACTACGACGGCTGGGCGGTGCTCGAGTGGGAGTGCTGCCTGAAAGAGAGCGACACCGGCGCACTTGAGGGAGCCGAATTTATTCAGCGCCACATTATTCCGGTTGCCGATCGCGCATTTGACGACTTCGCCGCACGACAACAGGATACCGCCGGGGTACGCGCCCAGCTGGGTCTGAAATAAGAGGGGATTTAAGTGATTAACACAGGGATTATCGGCACCGGTTTTATCGGACCGGCGCATATTGAGGCGTTACGCCGTCTCGGCAACATTAACGTGGTGGCCATCTGTGATACCAGCCAGAGCGCGGCCGAGGCGCGTGCAGCAGAGCTGAACGTGCCGCACGCCTACAGCGACGTCGCGGCGTTTTTACAGCATGAAGGGCTGCACGCTGTGCATAACTGCACGCCAAATCATCTCCATGCAGCAATAAACCGGCAAATCATCAGCGCCAGCAAACATGTTTTCTCTGAAAAGCCTCTGTGCATGACCATGGATGAAGCGCGTGAGCTGGTTGAGCTGGCTGAAAAGGCGGGCGTGGTAAACGGGGTCAGCTTTGTCTATCGCCAGTTTGCCATGGTACAGCAGGCAGCCAGTATGGTGCGCTACCAGCAGCTGGGGCGTTTGTTTTCGGCTCAGGGTAGCTACCTGCAGGACTGGATGCTGGAAGAGACCGACTATAACTGGCGCGTGGATGCAGAAAAGGGCGGCGCCTCGCGGGCCGTAGCGGATATCGGTTCGCACTGGTGCGATACCATTCAGTTTGTCACCGGACGTAAAATCGTGGAGGTGATGGCCGATTTATCGATAGTCTGGCCCACGCGCAAAGCCAGCCTGGCTGCCGCCGGCACTTTTGGCACGCAGAACGAGGAGGCACAATATGAGTTCCGCGAGGTCACCACAGAAGACATGGGCTTTGTGCTGTTCCGCTTTGATGACGGCAGTAAAGGGAGCTTTAGCGTCTCGCAGGTTTCAGCCGGTCGCAAAAATCGCCTCAGCCTGGAAGTGAATGGCAGCCAGGCGTCGCTGGCCTGGGATCAGGAAACGCCCCAGCAGCTGTGGCTGGGATACCGGCATAAGGCTAACCAGCTTTTGTCAGACGATCCTGCCCTGATGAATCCTGACGTGGCCCGCCGCGCACGTTTTCCCGGGGGACACATCGAAGGCTGGCCGGATGCGTTCCGCGCCATGATGCAGCAGTTTTATCAGGCAGTGGAGCAGGGAAGAGCGCCTGCTCCGCAGGATACCACCTATGCCACCTTTCGCGATGGTGCTCAGGTGATGGCGATCGTTGAAGCCATCGTGCAGAGTCACAGGGAACAACGCTGGGTCAGCGTTAATTGCTGATACACAACCCGGTCCGTCCTGCACAGACCGGGTTAACTTATTGTTCGCGCGGTTTTATGGTAGCCTGTGTGCTATATGTTTCGGTCCGGATCCTTCCATGTCCATTCAAAAAATCGCCCGTCTGGCGGGTGTTTCCGTTGCAACGGTGTCACGCGTATTAAACAACAGCGATACGGTTAAAGACGCCAACCGCGAAAAAGTGCTTCAGGCCATCAAAGCGAGTAATTATCAGCCTAACCTGCTGGCACGCCAGTTGCGCACCGCGCGCAGCTCAATGATTCTGGTTATGGTGTCCGACATTTCGAATCCGTTTTGTGCCGAGGTGGTCAAAGGCATCGAAGAAGAGGCAGAGAAGAACGGTTACCGCATTCTTCTGTGCAATTCCGGTTCGGACATTGAGCGCTCCCGTTCCAGCCTGCAGCTGCTGTCGGGGAAAATGGTTGACGGTATCATTACCATGGACGCTTTTAGCAAGCTGCCGGAGCTGAGCCATCTGATTGCTGATACGCCCTGGGTTCAGTGCGCAGAGTATGCTGATGCCGGTGACATATCCTGCGTCGGCATTAACGACAGCGAGGCATCACAGCAGGTGGTGGGTTATCTGGCGGATCAGGGTCGCAGACGTATAGCCCTGATAAATCACGATCTCAGCTATAAATATGCGCGCCTGCGCCAGCAGGGATATCTGTCTCAACTGGACGAGCACAATCTGGACTGGCAGGGCATCAGCTATGCCAGTGAACTGAGTTTCAGTGCAGGCAGGCAGGCAATGATGACTCTGCTTGCCGCTGATGAGATCCCTGATGCGGTATTTGCGGTATCAGACACGCTGGCAGCGGGTGCAATGGCGGCAATACAGGCCTCTGGTTATAGCGTGCCCGGTGACATAGCGGTAGCCGGGTTTGACGGCACTGAGCTGGCGGAGATGATCTCGCCGCCGCTGACCACGCTGGCACAGCCCTCGAGGGATATTGGCCGTGAAGCTTTCAGGCTGATTCAGCAGAAGATAGACCAGCCTGACTCCGCGGCGCAACGCGTCATTCTGCAGGGCCACCTGATTAAGCGAGCCAGCGCATAAACAATCTTAATGCGGCTGTTTTTGCAGTGCGGCCCGGAGGTTACGCAGTGACGTGCTGATAATGCTCCACGCGTCTTTTGGTTTGTCATGCTCAATGATAAACCACTTTACGCCGCTGTTTTTGGCTGCAGGCAGAATGGCTGACCAGTCCAGTAATCCCTCACCCAAGGGCGCAAAGTTCATTTCATCGTCCCGGATGCCGATTGAGGCATTGTCTTTAGCGTGAATGGCATAAACCCGTCCCGGATAGGCGTTGAGAAAACGAAGCGGATCCTGACCACCGCGCGATACCCAGGCTGCGTCCATCTCAAGTTTGAGATTATCCGGTGAAGAGTGATTCAGGATAATTTCCAGTGCCGTTACACCCCCATATTTTTTCATTTCAAAGTTATGATTGTGGTAAGCAAGTTGCAGGCGATCATGGCGCAGTTTTGCTCCCATCGCATCCAGACGTCTGGCAAAGTCGATCCAGCCCTGAGAACTGTCAGGACGATCCTGCGGCTCAATCCATGGGACAACGATAGTGCTATTGCCAACTGATTTATTAAAGGCGACCGTTTCGGCGTAATTTGTTTCCAGTGCTGAAAGCTGCACGTGCGCTGAGGTAACGGTAAGATCGTTCTTTTTCAGCAGGGAGCTTAACTGTTTAGCGCTGAGGTCGTGCGTTCCGACTATTTCTACGTGCTTAAACCCGGCATCATGCGCCATGGCAAATTGTTTTTCTGCCGGACCGGCATTGCGCAGGGTATACATCTGCAGAGCGATACTGTCATCCACATTCACTGCCAAAGCAGCAGTGGAAGTCATTGCTGTTGAAGCCAGAAGGCAGGTGCTAAAGACTAAGTGACGAAGCATAATTTTCCCGTTTCCAAAAAGTAATCGATTACAAAAGTAACGCAAAAAGTAATCGATTACTTTTAGAATGCGCAACGGATACAAAAATTTGTGACTGAACTCATATCTCTAAAGCAGGGTGCTCCTGGAAATTTGCGGCAGCGTGATTTTCCGGTATTTAAAATTGCGCGTCATCACATCGTTTTTATCCAGATTTTTCGGAGAATGGCAGGCCTTCCATCCATGTTCCTGAATCCACAGAATCTGAACAGGCCTTTCGGGGCCTGGTTATCTGGCAGAGCATTGCGTCTGCCTGCTCAGAAATAGTTCGATAGTGTGCCGCTGTACACCTGTATAACAGGCTCTATTTTACCTTCAGGCACTCTTTCGCCGCTAATCCTGTTAGCTTCAGGATGATAACCCGCTCAGTGAAACTTTTAATGCTTCAAGAAAAAGAGTTACGCGGCAGGGAAGATAGCGTTTAGTTGGCAATAGTGCCCAAATTGCCAGCATGTGTGGCTCTGCATCTTTCAGCGGTATTTCGATAAGCTCGCCTTTCGCCAGCTCCTGCTCAACATCAACTTTTGTCAGCTGAGCAATTCCGGCCCCTGCTTTACACATTGATCGTACACCCTCAACGCTATTACAGGTGAATCGTGGGTCAAAAACATAATTTATGGTTGCGGTATTCTGTATAAACGTCCATTGCGCCACCATTGCCGTTTTGAGACACCAGTGATCAGAAAGGTCTGCCAGAATTACAGGCTGGCCATATTGCGAAATATATTCTGGTGATGCACAAAGGATACGCGGGTTATTACTGAGTTTATGTGCAATCAGATTGGAATCTTTGAGTGGTGCCACTCTTATCGCTACGTCATAACCTTGCCCTACAATATCAACCACGTCATCGCTAAGGTTGAGATCGATTTTCAATTTTGGATTTTTTTTCATCAATTCCGGAAGCAGGGGCAGAATGTTGCGCCGGCCAATACCTGACGGAGCCGACATCTTTAGCAAGCCTGATGCCCCGGCAATTTCATTATTGAACATGACCCGGGCGCTTTGTTCCGCCTCGGTGATAGTTCTGGCGTAGGGAAGAAACTCTTCACCTTCACTGGTTAGCGACACAGCACGGGTTGTGCGCTGAAACAGCCGTACGCCCAGATCCTTTTCAAGCTGAGCAAGGTGCCGGGAAACGGTCATTGCGCTCATGCCCAGTCTTCGCGCAGCCCGGCTCAGGTTACAGGTTTCAGCAAGAACGATGAATAATTCAATATGCTTTACATTCATTATATCTGATTCCGTTATACAGTGATGCTTTAAGTCGCGTTTATATTCTCCTTCAGTCTCTATTATAATGGCATTCATTATAATTAACTGAGAGTATTTTCCATGCCACATACTTCACTGTTCGATACTGCTTCTATTGGAAATGTCATATTTAAAAACCGGATTATGGTCGCTCCCATGACGCGTATTTCCGCTTCGGAAAGCGGTGTGCCGGGAGAAAAGATGCTGAATTACTACACCCGGTTTGCGCGTGGTGGATTTGGCGCCCTGATTACTGAGGGTATCTATATCGATACGGCATGGTCGCAGACCTATGCGTTTCAGCCGGGCATAGTTAATGATGAGCAGATATCAGGCTGGAAACAGATTGTCAGGCATTCTCATAACGCCGGTGCGCGCATTATTGCTCAGCTGATCCATGCTGGCGCGCTGTCTCAGCACAATATTTATCGCCCTGGTACCGCGGCGCCTTCAGCCATAAAACCTAAAGGTCAGCAGCTGGAGTTCTATCATGGTTCTGGTGAGTACGGCATACCTGAGGCACTGGGTGAACAGCAGATTCAGGCAATTATCACCAGTTTTGCTGATAGCGCCGGGCGGGCCGTGAGCAAGGCCGGATTCGATGGAGTGGAGATTCATGCGGCTAATGGTTATCTGCTTGACCAGTTCCTGACAGATTATACCAATGCGCGCAGCGATGAATGGGGTGGGACACTCGAAAATCGTCTGGCTATTACGCTAAGCGTTATCCGCGCGGTGCGCAAAGAAATCGGTACGGATAGCGTGCTGGGCGTCAGAATTTCGCAGGGAAAAGTAAATGATTTTCATCATAAATGGAAAGAGGGTGAGAGCGGAGCCAGAACAATTTTTACTCTGCTTGCCGCAGCCGGCGTCGATTACATTCATATAACTGAATACAAATCGTGGTTGCCTGCGTTTGAAGATGGTCAGAGAAGTCTTGTTGAAATTGCGCGGGAAGCGGCTCCGGATACTGTGATTATCGCTAATGGCGGCCTTGATGATGGTAAGCTGGCAGAACAACTGCTCGGTATGGGCGCTGATTTTGTTGCTATCGGTAAGGCTGCGCTGGCTAATCCTGACTGGCCTCACAAAGTTGAGAGCAATTTACCGCTTGAGAGTCTGCCTGAGGATATTCTTTCGCCAGTTGCGGACATAAAGGAAAAAGAACAGATCTGATATTCAATCTGCGCAGGTGATATCAGAAGATAAATAGTGGATGACGGAACAAAGAAAACTATTTTTTTTGAGATGCATGGCATCTTTAAGCGTCCGTGAGCAGGTTGCCCCTGCTGAATGAGTAAACGTTCTGTCTGAAAAGTCCGGGTCTTATTACCAGGGAGGCCCGGACTGATATAAAACCTGCCTGTTCAGTTGATTAATATAAAATATCTTCATTGTATTTTTAACACGAGCTGGTTTTTTTGCGGCTCGCTTTAAATGATCTTATCGTGACCTGTCTCCAATAGATTGCGCGGAATTTAGCGCGGTAAAATCCCCTCTCTTTATCACTGTCTATACTGATTAATGCACTTCTGATTTCCCTGCATGGCTGCGTGCGGTTAATGGCCAGACGTCAGCTACCTCATCGATATTCCGGAGAACAATATGCATAAGAATAAAACGTTGAAAACAGTACTGGTTCTGTCAGCAGTTGTCGCCATGTTCAGCACAGCTGGCGTAT
Source organism: Pantoea sp. ICBG 1758 (assembly GCF_002928325.1). Lineage (NCBI taxonomy): Bacteria > Pseudomonadati > Pseudomonadota > Gammaproteobacteria > Enterobacterales > Erwiniaceae > Pantoea > Pantoea sp. ICBG 1758. The sequence goes on along the minus strand of NZ_POWL01000004.1, from coordinate 194,525 downwards.
ATGCTCAGACGCCAGCCAGCACCGTGCAGGATGGTGCTGCAGGCCAGAGCGCAGCGGGCGGCAAACTGAGCGCCAGCGATGAAAAAGCGCTGAAGGATATGGCGCAGGCCAATATCAATGAAGTCGCTGCCGGCAAAATTGCGCTGACAAAAGCGGAAAGCAGCGAAGTGAAGGCCTATGCACAAAAAATGGTAGACGATCACAGCGCTGCGCTGACCAAAGTTCAGACAGTCGCCGGGCAAAAAGGCGTAACGCTGCCGACTGAACCGGATGCGAAGCACAAAACGATGGCCGCTCAGCTGGAAAAACAGAGCGGTGCCGCATTTGACAAGATGTATATGACTAACGCCGGCACGAAAGATCACAAGATGGTGCTGTCGACCCTGCAGAGTGACGCCAAAATGATTAAGGATCCCGATGTCAAAGCACTGGCTGACGCACACACGCCGGTTGTTGAAGAGCATCTGAAGTCTGCCGAACAGATGTCACAAGCCGGTAAATAACTATCTTGCGCGCTCCCGCAACCTGCGTTGATGGCGTTGCGGAAAAAAGCGCTGATGAGTGTCAGTTATGAAGAGCAGGCGCGGCGCTTATTCGTTAAGTCGCCGCCTGATATCCGCCTGGCTGCAGTCCCATGCTGACACTCACCTGCAGGCTATTGTGTTCACCATCTTTATTGGCCTGATTCTCTCATCGGCTTTCTCTGCGCTGGTGGTTTACGCTCAGTAAATTGTCCCGGGTCGTGCAGGGAGGGTCACCGGGCTCATATTTGGCGTCAACGGGCTCGCCGCCGCCGGTCCTGGCAAGATGGCAGATATATACGGCATTGAGTGGGTTTATGGCCTGTGTGCTTTCCTGCCGCTGCTGGGCTGTTTATGCCGGATAAAAAGCGCAGCCGGTAATACCCTATAAGCGAGATTGCTGACAAAGGGACAAACCGGGCTATTACCCGGTTTTATCGTTGGTATAACCGCTCGCACGCGGCATATCTACTGGCGGGTATGGCTGACGGACCAGATGAGATAAAACAATTAACGTCCTGTTCACACATCCTGTTCGCGCAACGTTTTACCAACATTGCCACCCGGATGAACGTTCAGCAGCCGCTTCTGATCGAAGCCGTTACGCAGCATAATGTTGCCGCACAGCGCATCAAACACCGCCAGCACCAGCACAATAGAGGTAGTGGCTAACATATTAAGCGGGTCGATTTCACGCTGGATATGTGTTTTAACCACCAGCGTGGCGGCGCGGGCAATGGCTGAGTCCGGGTTCTCCGTCACGCTAATAATCGTCACGCCTTTGGTTTTAAGCGTCGGTAGCAGGCGCGTCAGTTCTTCAGAGTTGCCGCCTCGCGATATCAGGATCATCAGGTCGTTGCTGCGCATGAAGCCCAGATCGCCATGGGCCGCATCGGTAGCGCTGAGATACACTGCCGGCTGCTCGACGCATGCCAGCATGTGGGCGATTTTTCGGGCGGCGATGCCCGAGGTGCCAACGCCCGTCACGGCAATTTTTCCCTTGCAGCCGGTGATCAGCATCAGCAGCTGCTGCCAAGTCGCGGCATTGAGATGAAGCTGCAGCGCCAGTAACTCCTGACTGTAGGTCTGCCAGCCCTGACACGCCAGGGCAAATTCTTCATCCGCATTCATTGCGTTTCCCCCTGCATCAGATGCCGGTATTTCATACTGTCGTGATACATCTCATGGAAGACGCGATACTTACGATCGTAATACTCTTTGATTTTGTTTGTCTGTGGCGTGATGGTCTTACCAATGCGGCTCATGGCAGCCATCGCTTCTGGCAACGATTCATAAGCGCCCGCCGCGACGGTGCCCATCATTGCGCTGCCAAGCAGCATCGCTTCACTCTCTTCCGGCAACAGCATCGCGCAGCCCGTCGCATTGGAATGCTCCTGCACAAAGATTGGGTTTTTGATGCCGCCACCACACGCCATCATAGTATCAATGCAGTAACCATTCTGGTTCATGGTTTCAATAATGTGGCGAGTGCCAAGCGCCAGCGCCTGAATGGTGGCGAGGTAATGCAGCGCCATGTCTTCCGGCGTACGTGATAATTTCAGGCCCGTCAGCGTGCCAGTCAGCGTCGGGTTGGCGCGCGGTGAGCGATTGCCGTGAAAATAGGGCAGCATATGAATGTCTTTAGTCAGAAACGCAATATTCTCTGATTCGCCCGCCATGCTGCGCAGAATGCCGTTGAGAACCTCATAGATGTTTTTACCGCTGTCTTTACCCTGTTTAAGCAGATCCTGATAGCAGGGATGCGACTGAATCACATGATCAATCAACGCGCCGGTAGTGGATTGTCCGCCTTCATTCAACCAGTAATCCGGCAGAATTGCCGAATAATACGGCCCCCAGATGCCGCCGATATAGCGCGCGCTACGCGACATCGCCATATGCGCCGTAGATGTGCCGCCAATGAGTGCGATGCGGTTGTCAAAATCCGCTGATTCGCCGGATACACCACTGGCGCCAAGAATGCCAAGACTGCCTGCGTGAGCATCAATAATCGAGACGCTGACTGCGGTACCCGCTATCAGTCCCATCTCTGCGGCAGCGCGCTGTGTCAGCCCATGCCCCAGCGGCTCACCCATAGCTTTCACTTCGCTACCGATTTTTGATGCGTTGTTTTCCAGCAAATCGTCCAGACCGATCTGACGAAAATAGCCGGGATCCCAGCGGTCTTCGTGACCGATATATGTCCATTTGCAGACGGTGGAACATAACGAGCGCGTGGGGTCCTGCGTGGCGCGCCAGGTAAGAAAATCAGGCAGGTCGAACAGATGTCCGACGTTGCTCCAGGTGGTCGGCATGTGCTGTTTTAGCCAGAGCAGTTTGGGTGTCTGCATCTCCGGAGAGATAATCCCGCCGACAAACTCCAGTACGCGATGGCCGGTGGCATTGATGCGTTCTGCCTGAGTGATGGCGCGATGATCCATCCATACAATAATATTTTGTTCACTGCGTCCTGATGGGCTGACAGTCAGGGGATTGCCCTCTTTATCCAGCACCACCAGCGAGCAGGTCGCGTCAAAACCGATGCCTTTCACCTGAATCGGGTTAATATCCGCCTGACTGACTACGTCTCTTACCGCGTTACAAACGGCCTGCCAGATCTCGTCGGAAGATTGCTCAACAAAATCGGCTTTCGGGCGGTATAATGTGATCTCACGGCTGGCCTGACCGAGCATACGACCACTCATATCGAAAACCCCTGCGCGGGCGCTGCCGGTTCCTACGTCTACGCCGATAAAATAACTCGCCATGTTCTTTCCTTTTTTTAGAAAGCTTTCGCTTATGATTTTCTGTTTTGCAGAGCGATAAACAGGATCAGAACGCATCCCCACAGCGCCATGGTCAGGTAACTGCTGACGCCCATCAGATTCAGGCCGCTCTCCAGCATTTGCAGAACGATTAGCGCCAGCACCAGCCCGAGGACCCGGCCAAAACCGCCGTCAGGGTTAATTCCGCCGAGCACAGAGGCCAGAATGGTCACCAGTAAATAGGCATCGCCGTAACCCGCTTTCGCCGAGTTAAATTTGGACATCATCAGCAGTGCTGCACCCCATCCGAGCAGCGCCGAAAGCACGTACACTGCGATGGTGACTTTGTGCGTATTAACACCGCTAAAGCGCGTAGCCTGTTCATTGGAGCCCATCAGATACAGGCTGCGACCCAGCGTGGTATGTTCCAGCAGGACCCACAGCAGCAGTGCTACCAGCAGGAATAACAGCAGCGCAACCGGAATGCCCATCAGGCTACCGTTACTGAGATACTGAATGGCCGCTGGAAAACCGGAAAGCACTGTGCCGTTGGTCAGCAGAATATTCAGCCCGGCGATAAGTGTCATAGTACCGAGCGTCGCCAGAATCGGCGAAACGCCGATATATGCGATTAGCGCACCATTGAGCACGCCAATGACTACCGCTACGGCCAGTCCGGCGAGCATCGCCAGTGCGAAATAGTGCGGCTGGTCAGGGTGGGCCACCAGAATGGCCGCCATCACCAGCGAACAGGCATTGGCACCGGCAATGATCGAAAGGTTGATACCGCCGGTAAGCATGGTAATGCCCATCCCCAGCGCCAGCATGCCCAGAATCGGTAACTGTGAAGCGATTGACTGGAAATTGCCGACGCTGTAGAAGCTGCCGCCCAGCGTGAACGAAAACAGTACGGCAACGGCTACGATAATCAGTAACTGCAAACGAATGATGCGGTCGCCGGGGAAGAGTCGGTTTATGGTTGTCATGTCACATTCCCTTTGCCAGTTTGCGTTTTTCATTCCACGCGGTGCTGCTGATGCTGACCAGAATGATTGCGCCGCTGAATACCTGATGCCAGTAAGCTGAAATGCTGAGTAAGGTCAAACCATTCTGCAGGAAGGCCAGCAGCATCACGCCCAGAATGGTGCCGGTCAGCGAACCACGCCCGCCGGTCATGCTGGTACCGCCTAAAACTACAGCGGCAAGGACCGTCAGCTCATAACCGAGCAGGGAGTTAGGCGCGACTGACTGAGTGATTTGCGCCTGCACCACGGCAGCAATTCCCGCCAGCAAACCCATAAAACCGTAGACGTAGAAATGCAGCCGCAAAATATTCAGACCAAGACGCGAAGCAGCATCACGATTGCTGCCCATAGCGTAAATCTGGCGACCCACGCGGGTCCGGTTCATCAGTACCCCGGTGGCGATGATCACCCCCAGCAGGCTGAGAAGCGGCAGAGTGAGGCCATAGTCGTAGCCGTCGGCGGCGGTGAAGGAGAACCAGTTAATGCCGTTCATAAACCAGTCGGGGAAACCGTACAGCCAGGTGCCGTTAGTGAGATACACCAGCAAACCGTAGAACAGGTTCAGTGTGGCGATGGTGATGATGATGGCCGGCACGCGCAGCCAGTAAACCAGAAAACCGTTGACCAGCCCAAGTAGCAAACCGGTACCCATCGACAGAGCAAATGCCAGTGGGAAGCTGCCACCGTGATGGATGATGTAACTCGCCATAACGTATTGGCCGATGGAGGTTACGGCCGGGAAGGAGATGTCGATACCTCCGGCGATCAGCACCACAAACAGACCGCAGGCCAGAATGCCGAGAATGGCGTAGCTGGTGGCGACGTCCGTCAGGTTACCCAGCGTCATAAATTCGCTGGTGCGGACGCTCAGACCAATCACCAACAGCAGAACCAGTAATCCCAGCCAGAATTCGTGCTGTGAAAACAGTTTTGAGAGCGATTTATTACCCATTAATCACCTCCGCAATCTGCGCTTCGCTGCTCTGATGCGGCGCAAATTCCGCTACCAGTTTACCTTTGCGCATTACCAGCACGCGATGGCTGTTGTAATACGCTTCCGGGATCTCATCGCAAATCATCAGCACCGCCATGCCGGACTCCGCCAGATCGCGTGCGATGCGGTAAATTCCCTCTTTGTTGGCAATATCCACACCGACCGTCGGCGAATCGAGGATCAGGATACGTGGCTGCGTCGCCACCCATTTGGCGATGGCGATACGCTGTGCATTACCGCCGGAAAGCGTCTTCACGGGTAAACTGCTGTCCGAAACTTTAATGTTCAGATCGCGGATCAGCTCTTTTACTACCAGGGCGGCTTTGTGATGATCCATCAATCCTGCGCGGGTATGCAGCTTGTCGAAAATGGATACCAGCGTGTTATCGTAAATGGATTGCTCCATTATCAGCCCCTGCGTCAAACGGTCTTCTGACACATAGGCAATACCGTGCCGGATAGCATCGCGGTTAGAGTGGAATTTCACCGTATTACCGTTGATGCGGATCTCGCCGCTGTCTGGTTGACTCATGCCAAACAGACTCAGGCAGAGTTCCGTACGCCCTGAACCGAGCAGACCAACAATCGATGCGATCTCGCCCTGGTGCAGCGACAGCGAGATATCATGATACTGACCCTTGCGGCTCAGATGGCTGATCTCCAGTAACGGCGTAACTTCGGCAGGTGCCCGGTGCGGCAGGTGGCTGTAGGTAAAGCGCTGACCGGTCATCAGGAACGCCAGCTCGTTGCTGTCGAGTTCGCTCGCCGGCCAGGTGCCGACCAGTTTGCCGTCGCGCATCACGCTGATACGGTCAGCCACTTCCATTACTTCATCCAGACGGTGGCTGACAAACACCACGCAGATACCGGCGGCTTTCAGCTCACTTACTACCCGCAGCAGGCCATTGACCTCGGTTCGGGTCAGTGAGGCCGTGGGTTCATCCATGATCACCAGCGTGGCATCAGCGGCGATGGCGCGGCATATTGCCACTAACTGGCGGTCGGCGATTGAAAGCTTTTCTACTTTACGATCCGGATCCAGAGAAACGCCGACCCGTTGCATCGCCGCCACAGCCTTTTTGCGCATTGACTCACGATGTACCCAAAAATCACCGCCCGGGAGATAACGGTTAATAGCAATATTTTCGGCTACCGATAAATTTGGAAAGAGGGACAGATCCTGATAAATAACCTGAATACCGTACCAGGAAGAGAGCTGCGGCGTCAGGGTATGAAATAGTTTTCCGTCCAGCGTAATCGTCGCACCTTTTTCCGGCTGATAGACGCCGGAAATAACTTTAATTATCGTGCTTTTACCACAGCCATTCTGACCGGCCAGACAATGTACTTCGCCTTTATTAAGCGTCAGGCTGACATTATCCAGTGCTAATACGCCGGGGAATTTTTTACTGATCTTCTCAAGGCTGATAAAGGCTTCAGCAGGGGCAGGGGGCGCGTTGAGCATATCCATCACAGGTCCTTAAGCATACCGGTTATATTCGGGCTGGGGCTTTGGCTGCACTTACTCCTGCGGATCACTGACGGATGTGATCGCAGGAATTAATGCACACCCAATCCGGGTTATACAGGATATAGGTTTTCAATCTCTCAGTAGAAATTCAGATACAGCACAGCATACAACGCCGTATCTGTTTCTATTTGCCTGGTGTAGCGCGGGAGATAATATATCTCCGGAAAATAAAATAATTAAAATGGCCCATCAGAAGCCAAGTGATTTCGCATTCTCTGGTGTGACTTCAAGAATTTTATTAAAGCGGATCACTTTTTTGTCCATATCTACATCGGCTTTGCCCAATTTTTCAATACTCAGCTCTTTAGTCACCTCTTTACCCTGAAGCAGCTGATCGGCAACTGTCACCAGGGCGTAACCGGCATCTTTCGGATCCCACAGCAGAACTTTCTTAATATCACCGCGCATCAGGTAAGGAGCCGCCTGGCCTGGCATAGCGATACCGACAACTGCAATTTTGTTTTTTGCACGTTTCTGCTGAACAGCCTGACCGGCACCGATAGGACCGAGCGAGCCGAAACCGATAATCCCCTTCAGGTCAGGGTAGGTTTTCATTAAATCCAGCGTGGTGGAGTATGACTTATCAATATTTTCGGCCACCGGCAGACGTGAAGTCACTTCATGCATGTCCGGATACTTCTCTTTCTGATATTTAATCGCAGCATCCGCCCACGCATTGTGCAATGGCACGGTCAGAGAGCCGACATAAATGGCGTAACCCCCTTTGCCACCCATATCTTTTGCCAGCTCATCCATGTTGGCCTGAGCATATTTCTGGCTGTCGATGGTTTCGACATCCCACTGGCCAATTTGCTGATCCGGCGATTCATGCGTTAATACCACGATGCCCTGATCGCGGGCTTTTTTCAGCACCGGTTCCAGCACTTTAGCGTCATTGGGTACCACAATGATTGCGTTAACTTTTTTAGCGATCAAATCTTCAATAACTTTGACCTGCTGGGCCGGATCCGGGGTAGACGCACCGACCTGGTATGCGTTGACATCCAGTTTCTGCGCGGCTTCTTTTACGCCGACCTCCATACGGGTAAACCAGGGAATGCCCGTAACTTTGGCAACGACGGCGATATCGTAAGGTTTGGCAGCAAATGAAGGTGTTGTAAATAACATGCATGCTGAAACCACACATGCACTGACTAATGCGAGGTTAAATTTCATTTCGGTACCTTTCTTATGAGGTTCTGATAAAGGGGACAGGCGACAGCTTTCACATCCACGTTCTGAGATTAACGTAAGGGGGTATCGCTTTTCGCTCGCCCTTGAGCGAAATGTGAGCAATGCCCACATTTGTTAAATTTAATGGTTTTTTATGTAAAAAATAAGTTATAAAAATCCGTTTTGAGTCGGGTTGCTATTCTACGGGGCCGAAAACCTGCATTTTATTAACATAAATTAATCAATATATTAACAATAAATTAACTTAACGGACCATCGGCGGTGTTTTTATCATCATTCTGGTAGCGGCTATGCTTTTTATTTGAACAGAGTGTGAACAGGGTCACGAAGGCAGCGGGCAGACCCCGGTTTCGCCTTGCGGCAAACCGGGAAGCGACGTAAACCGTCCGGTTGTGGCGCTAAGCGGACTGACATCGGGCTGATGTCCGCTATGGGCGAGAAGCGGACATCATGACGGTGTGAGGTGTGTATTAAGGTATTTACTTTTTCATACAGTGATTATCACCTGACATATCATATCATCTCATCGATCAGTATCAATCCTGGACAAAGTAGTGGTGCGTCATATGTTTATCGCGTTAGTCTGACCGCCTGGAAGGACCATAAGCAAGAAGCGTTGTATGGAAATTATTTTAATGCGTCATGGAAAGCCCGCTTTTACAGGCTCTGCGAAAGTAACGAGCCGTGAAATGTCCAACTGGATTGCAGATTATGATCGTTCTGATACAGGAGAAGATATACCGCCTGAGTCCAGTGAATCATTGGCGTTCAGCGCATCGCAAATCCTCAGTATCCCTCTTCCCAGAGCACTTTCTTCCCTGAAAGCATTAGACCTTGAACCGGATGTCATTGATGAGGTTTTCAGGGAAGCAGATCTGCCGGTATTTCCTATGCCCGGTTTCAGGCTATCACCGACCGTATGGGCTGTTTTTTTCCGCGTCATGTGGTTATGCGGCATATCCCGTGACGTAGAGCGCGTCGGAACAGCAAAGAAACGTGCTATTCAGGCTGCGGGTATCCTTGCAGCGTTTGCAAAAAGATCTGACGGTCCCGTGCTGCTTATGGGACATGGAGTAATGAATCGGCTAATTGCAAGGGAACTGAGGTCATTGGGTTTTAAAGAATATCGTTGTCAGGGTAGTGGTTACTGGAACGCAAGTAGCTACAGGCTTCAGTAAGTAAATATGGAAAGGGCATATCTGGCCTGTTCAGACATTGGAAATGAGTCGTTTCGTTTCCGGCACACAACAAACAGATACAACCGCTACGGTTCGTTTTGATTGAAAATTATACTATCAGTCGTTGTGCTGCTTGTCTGGGGACATGTATGCTTTCTGCCCCTTCTGAATGTTAAGAAACACATATGCTCTCTACGTCAGGATCACCTTCCTGATGCCTTAGCACGCGCTATACCTGCATATGCACGCTCAGAATCCGCAACCACAAAGATAACCTGCATCGTCATTTTTACGGCCGGACCGGTGAGAGCTGCTCTACCCAACGCCGGGCCGTGACCGCGTAGTTCTGACATAGAAATCAGCTCAACGGTTTTTCTGTTCTCCGGAGCACGTCGTCCAGGGTGTCTAAGCATACAGGAATAGAATCTTTTCTGACTGCAACAGCAGTACCCGGGTCCGGACAGTAGTATGTTCAATTAAGCCATTCAGATATGTTTGCTCACAGCGAACATTCAGGTTTTCTATAATTGATAATGGTTTACGATGCAGTCGCGCACAGCAGGTAATTGTATGATAAAAAAAGCAGATCACGTCGGATTTTCAGTCAGAAGCATTGAAGAGTCATTATTTTTCTGGACTGATATTCTTGGCGGAAAGTTATTACGCGAAGGAAAAATGTCTGGGCCTATCATTGATGAAGTGACAGGCGCAAGGGGCGCTGATGTGCGAATGGCGTTGCTTGAACTGGCTGGCATCAAAATTGAATTACTGCAATACGATAACATCAAACAGCCAGAAGAACCTTCAGTACCTTATATCCCTGGCTATGCTCACCTTGCATTTATAGTTGAGGATATTGATACGCTCTTGAGTAAAGCATCTGAGTATGGCTGGAAGACACCAGGTAAACCTCAGACAATCTTATCAGGCCCCATGCAGGGAACCAGAGTAATCTATTTACAAAGCCCCGATGGACAGACACTAGAGTTGATGGAGCAGGGTCAATAAAGTCCACATCGTGTCACCGCGTACTGGTATGACGCACATGCAGGCGGTCGCCGGGCCAGGCATCATTCTGCAGCGCGACGGCCGGAGCTGCTGAACAGGGCTGGACTATTCAAGGTCAATCACACGCAGTCCTGACCAGCACCGCTCTCCGGCACCGGTTATCAGCACGACGGGCGCCTCACTGAAGCTGCTCAGCAGGGTGCATACCCGGCTCATTAAATCCGTAATCTTTTCAGAACCCACGTAGACGAACTCGTCCGTCGGCAGGGCATACGTGAACCCCCGCCTGCAGACGACGCTTCGTGAAAAACCGTTCTCAAGCATGGCAAACATCAGCTCAATGTGCGCTTTTTCGGTCTGCTCCTTTAGCTCAATCCGGACTGTATAACTGGCCATAGCGATACCTGACAGATGTATAATTTAAGATAACTTAAATTATAGGTGTTTCTGAACAAATAACGGGCAATTGAGATATGTCCTAAGCAAATGCGCTTACTGTTCTGAGCCCCGTCCCGATCAACTCCGGGAGAACTCAGCCCGCTGCGTACCTTAACGTCCGCAAAGAGCGAAAAGCAGACGTTATTTTCCGGCGTAATAGTCTTTCGGGATGAAATGTCTGATTTGGTGTTATATCTGTGATTGCCATAATCGCACTGATCTACGGCATGAAGAAGGGTTCAGGAAGAGTAAAACCGGGCTGGTCAGCATTCTGAGCAGCCCGCTAAAACTATTTCAGATGCTCGCGAAGCAGACTACCCGCCTGAGTCAGTGAGGCCTGAACTTCAGGAACTTCGGCGAGAGCATTCAGCAGTCCGTAATCATGTATCATGCCGTTATAACGCACCTGAACCACGTCCACGCCGGCTGCGTTAAGCTTACGGGCGTAAGCTTCACCTTCATCCCGCAGCACATCATTCTCTGCCGTCTGTACAAGCGCTGGCGGGAGGCCTTTCAGTTGAGTTTCTGAAGCACGGAGCGGTGAAGCGTATATTTCATTGCGCTGCGCATCGCTGGTTGTGTAATTATCCCAGAACCACTTCATCATATTCCGGGTCAGGAAGCGCTTTGTCGCATATTTTTCGTAGGAGGCTGTGTCAAATTTGGCATCGGTTACCGGCCAGAACAACACCTGGTAACGCAGGTCAGGTCCGTGTTTTTCTTTTGCCATCAGGCTTACCACTGCCGCCATGTTTCCGCCAACGCTGTTTCCCGCGACCGCGAGGCGCTTACCGTCGACACTGATTTCATCGCCATGTTCAGCGACCCACTTTGTGGCACCGTAGGCCTGGTTTATGGCAACCGGATAGTGTGCTTCCGGGCTGGGGGTATAGTTTACAAAGACGGCAACCGCACCGGACGCAAGGACCAGGTCCCGGACCATGCGCTGATGCGTCGGGAAATCTCCCAGAACCCATCCTCCTCCGTGGAAAAACATAAAGGCCGGCAGCTTTCCTGAGGCATTTTCAGGCCTGACGATGGTCAGCTCCACAGGCTTGCCATCTACCTGAATGGTTTTACTGGAGGTTGCCACGCCGGAAAGATCTACCTTAACTGAAGACTGCGCCCCGGACAGTACTTTGCGGGCTTCCTCCGGTGAAAGATTCTCGATGGGTTTTCCGTTACCGCTGTTCAGCTGGTCAACGAAAGACTGCGTGTGATGCTCCAGATGAACATCGTTTGAGGCCGCACCGGCCGCACTCATCGCCAGAAAAATACTGCTGCTAATCAGGGCAAAGGTCACTTTATTCATGATATATCCTTAACCATTAACTGTATCAGGTCAGTGAAAAAGCATCCGTACGAATCCAGATGATGAAACCTGATTATAGTTTAAATGCTAAACGGAGCCTGATTTTAAGGTGTTTTTTTGTTGAGGGTATGAAAACATGGAGAGGATGAACGTCACAAATTAAATGAAAATATTTTATATATTTTGGATTGCGGAGCCAAATTTAGTCAGGCCTGAAACTGAAGAATCACTTGCGTCCAGCTTCAGGGCAGCCACTGCAGTGCCGGGCTGTCAACGTCCGCTTCTGGCACAGGGCTGCTGTTGCAGCCCTCACAAATTAAACTTCAATAGACTCAGCTATCTCCAGAGCATCATCCACTTCAATACCGAGATAATGGACTGTACTTTCGAGGTTTTTGTGACCTAACAGTAGCTGGATCACTCGAAGATTCTTCGTTTTTTTATAGATCAGATATGGCTTGGTTCTTCGCATAGAATGCGTACTGTACAGAGTCTCGTCGAGACTCAGCTTATCAATCCATCCATGAAAAATACGGTTATATTGCCTGGTTGAGATATGTCGTGAAGAATCGACGTGGGACTGGAACAGATAGTCGCTACTACGTAGATGAGCCATTTTGATCCACGCTGCCACAGCCTCTCTGGTTCCCTTAGTCAGTTCAAACTGAACGGGGCTTCCCGTTTTTTGCTGCAGCACTGTCGCTCTGCCCGAGACAGAGTGCCCATAGGCCACATCAGAAACTTTTAGCTTAACCAGATCACAGCCCCGAAGTTTACTGTCCAGAGCCATGTTAAACAGAGCTAAATCGCGTACTTTTCCTTCCAGCTCAAGTCTGATACGGATTCCCCAGATATGAGAGATCTGAAGAGGCCGTTTCTGGCCAATAATACGGCCCTTGTTCCAGGGGGATGTTGTCATGCTCAATCTCCTTAGGGTTAGGAGATGTGATTATGGTTGTCCCATATGAGCGAAAAGCAGACATTAACCGTTAAGCATGTCCTCAAAAGCGAGGTTCCACGATAAAACCTCAACCGATGCTCGTAAATCATGGATCCAAAAAGGATCATCGGAAAATATGGATAAGGCTTCTTCTTCATGGTCAGCCTTCACAACCCATAGAGCTCCGACAGGTTGATCGTTATGTTTTTCACGTAATGAACCAGCAGCAAGAACCACACCTCGTTTTTGCTTTAACCAGTCCAAATGAGGATTGAGATATTGTTTTCTGACATTGTATTCACTTGGGTGATCCGTAAACCTTATTGCGAAAAGCATTCCTTCTCCCATTTTTCAGCATTCTGGATGGCGATTCCTGAAAATTAATAAGCACTGAAGATGACTTTTTATCAAGCGTTGACGTCCGTTTTTGGCACAAAGTGGGCGGAATCAGATGAACGTCCGGTAAGAGCGAGAAGCGGACGTTGGCGTTGTTTATAAAATTCCGGTTGGTGTCGTTTTGGATTAGTTTAGAGATGAAAAATATTGAGTCGGTGACTTCCCCAGCGCTTTTCTGAACATGGTGATAAACGCACTAACCGAATCATAACCCAGCATACCGGCTACGCGCTGCACAGACAGCCCTTCAGCCAGATGGTTCAGGGCAACCATTAAATGCAGTTGCTGACGCCAGCGACCAAAGCTCAGTCCTGTGGCATTTTTTATCAGCCTGGCCAGCGATCGCTCGCTGGTTGCCAGGTGTACAGCCCACTCTTTTAACGTCCTCCGGTCATCAGGATCCTTAAAAAGTCTCTCAGCCATAGCTCTGATTTTAGGATGGCCGGATACAGGCAGGTGGAGCGCTTTAACCGGCACGTCCGGTATATGTTCCAGCAGCACCGCTGCCAGCCTCGCGGTTTTACTGTCAGGCGAATAAGCATGTTCCTGCTCTGCCAGATACAGAACAAGCTCGCGGACCAGAGGACTAATCGCCAGGGTACAGCAGGTTTCCGGCATCGCTGCCGCGCCGGGTTCGATAAACAGAAAGCAGGTCTCTGCATTCTTTGTGACCCGGCAGCTGTGAGGGATTTCACCCGGTACCCAGACAGCATGTCCCGGTGGAACAAGCCACAGCGCGTCTTTAACCTCACAGCTTACTGCACCGCGCAAAGAGAGAATAAGCTGGCCTTTACGATGGGCGTGCGGACCCTGCCCGGCATACTCGCCAGACGAAGATACATGCAGGGCGATAGCAGCCTGACTGAATGCATCGGCTGTAAATTCTTCCGGCGAGGTCACCGGTTTCTTATGAGCTGGCATGATTTAGTTATATGTTGTCAGGTTATCTGTATTCTGTGACTCATGCGTACTTTAGAGTCTTTCTTTTTTCAGAGAAAGCACAGTTTATGTCCCACACTACGAACAAGGGGTCTTCAGTCATACTTGTGACCGGCATCCTCTTTATCGCTATTAACCTGCGTGTTCCTTTTACCGCTATTGCACCCGTTTTAGAGTCCATCCGCCAAGATTTTGGGCTAAGTATTACTGCCGCTGGGTTACTTAACTCACTGCCTTTACTGGCCTTTGCCGCCTTTTCACCCCTGAGCGCCTCCATCTCCAGGAAGTACGGTCTGGAACGCACCCTTTTTGGTGCACTCGCCGTGATTTCAGCCGGCATTCTGCTTCGATCCACAGGCAGTGTCTGGGCGCTTTATGGCGGAACCCTATTGATAGGTATCGGGATTGCCCTAGGTAATGTCCTTCTGCCTGGCCTTATAAAGCGTGACTTTTCCGGCAAAGTGGCTTCCGTGACGGGTGCATATTCCATCACCATGGGCGCGGCTGGTGCTATTGGTTCAGCCATTGTCATTCCTCTGACGCAGAGCTGGGGCTGGAACATCGCGTTAGCCATGCTGGTGATTGCGCCTCTGCTGGCGCTGCTTTTATGGTTGCCCCAGTTGAAGGAAAAGCATCAGCTTCCAGCTGTGGGGGAGAAAAAAGCGGCGACCGTCGCGGTCTGGCGCTCGCCTCTGGCCTGGCAGGTCACCCTGTTTATGGGCCTGAATGCGATGCCGTTTTATGTTGCGGTCGGCTGGCTGCCAGCCATTCTTACGGACAGTGGACTCTCCTCAGCTCAGGCTGGTGAGGTACACGGCATCCTTCAGCTGACCACCGCCATTCCCGGCCTGATTCTGGCCGCCACGCTGCGCTGTCTTAACGATCAGAAATTAGCTGCTGCTGGCGTCAGCCTGGTAACCGCAGTGTCCTGTATCGGCATCCTGTATTTGCCGAGTCTGGCGATGCTGTGGGCGGCGCTTCTCGGCTTTGGCTCTGGCGCCAGCATGATGCTGGGTCTGACCTTCATCGGGCTGCGTACCAAAAACGCCGGTGATGCTGCCGCGCTGTCAGGCATGGCACAGAGTGTCGGTTATCTGATGGCGGCAATGGGGCCACTGTTGCTGGGTAAAGTACAGGAGCTGTCCGGAGGCTGGACGGTACCGTTACTGATGACCGCAGCAATCGCGGTCGCAGGTGCCTGCACCGGAATGGCTGCCGGACGAAATGCGCACCTGGAGCCTGCGCAGCAGTCGGGCTGAAGTTGCTGACACAGCAGGGGGACAACAGGCTCCTCTGCTGTGGGTGCGGTTAAATATCGTGCTGAAGCATCTTCCTGCTATCAGAGCCATCTTTTACCGGGAAGACCGATTCTCCGCCGCGCTATCATCAAAAAGCCCGGCGACCCAGTCAGCAAAAGCACGCACGGCAGGAGAGAGAAAACGCTGATGCGGATAGAGCATCGTCACCGGCACTGAAGGAGGCTGCCAGTCCGTCAGGACCTCAGTCAGTTTGCCTTGCTGCAGGTCCGCCGAAATCACATTTTCAGCAAGCTGCGCCAGCCCAAAGCCCTCCAGACACAGTCTGATGTAAAGTCCCGTTTCGTTAACGGCCGCATTTCCCCCGACCTGAACGGAGAATGCCTCCGTGCCTTGTGTAAAGCGCAGTTCATTGGTGCGTCTTCCCGAACCGGAAAAATAATGGATCGCTCTGTGCTGCGATAACGCTTCCGGCGTCTCAGGAATACCGTATTCCCTTAAATAGTCCGGCGAGGCGCAGGTCACCCAGCGAAACCGGCCAAGCGGACGCGCAACCAGCGTGGAATCCGTTAATTCGCCGGTTCTGATAACGCAATCCACGCCTTCCTGAACAAGATCGACCTGCCGGTCGCTGACCCCAATCATCAGATAAATTTCCGGATAGAGCCGGTAAAAATCTTTCAGGCGGGGCATAACGATAAAATGGGCGATACCCCCGGGCATATCAACACGCAGCCGTCCCCGGGGGCGCCGTACGAAGTCGGTCAGGCTGGATTCAGTGTGTTCAATCAGCGACAGGATTTCTCGGCATTGCGCCAGATACTGCAGACCTTCAGGAGTAAGGCTGACCCGTCTTGTCGTGCGGTTCAGCAGACGTACCTGCAGGTACTTCTCTAGGTTTTTGATCGTGCTGGTAACAGTCGAAGAAGGCAGTGACAGCGTTTCTGCCGCGCGCACAAAACTTCCGGCTTCAGCAACCCGCATGAAAACCTGCATAGCCTGAATCCTGTCCATGGTTATGTTCCGCAATAAATATGAGTCTGATTATTCGCGAATTATGAATTATGAAAACGTTTTAAGCATCTTTTTCAGGTTAATGGTGTGGCGTATTGTTTGCCCATGAATCAGGAAAGAGACAAGTCAATGAGCGGTTACATCAGAAATATTGTTAATAATCAGAATGTCACTTCACAGGCTACGTTGATTCGTGGCGCGACGATACTGAGCATGGACGAGAGCGTCGGCAACATTGAGCGCGGTGATATTCTCATCAACGGTTCAACGATTACCGCTGTGGGCCAGAATCTTGACGCGCCGGATGCGCACGTCATTGATGCCAAAAATATGATTGCCATGCCGGGGATGGTTGATTCTCATCGTCACGCCTGGGAAGGTCAGCTGCGCCGCATTAACCCTAACGCCACGTGTCTGGACGACTACAGCAACGCCACGCACTTCTCGTTTGCTAAATATTACCGCCCTGCAGATATCTATGTCGGTAACCTTCTGACGGCGCTGGGTGCGATTGACGCGGGCATTACCACGATGATTGATAATTCACATAACAGCCGCACCGCAGCGCATTCCGATGCCGCCGTCGAGGCCCTGCTTGATACCGGCATTCGTGCCATTCATGCTTCCGGCGCACCGGTAGCCGGCGAATGGGATAAAGCGCACTGGCCGGGAAACTGGCAGCGCCTGCAGGAGAAGTATTTCACCAGCGACCCTGAAAGCCTGGTCTCCCTCGCCGTCATGGCGCAGCTGGAGCCAGCGTTGTGGGCCGAGGCTCGCAGGCTGGGACTGCCGATTGTCACGGAGTTCTTTGGGGCTGAGATGGGGTCTGAACTTGAGTCGCTGCATCAGCAGGGGCTGCTGGGACCGGACAATATTTTCAATCACTGCACGGCGCTGCCTGACCGTGGATGGGAAATCCTGCGGGAAGCGGGTGTCCGGGTGAACGTCTGTCCACGCTCAGATTCGCACTATGGCATCGAAAGCGGAATGTTCGCCATTGAGGCCGCGCAGCGTCATGGCATCAGTCCTGGCCTGAGCGTAGACAATGAAACGTCGTACAGCACCGACATGTTTATGGAGATGCGCGTTGCCTTTTACCTTCAGCGGGTGATGGGGATGCATCAGGGGCATTGCTGCGATTCTGAACATGCGCTGAAAACACTTCCGGCGGCGCAACTCCTTAAAGCCGCGACTCTCGATGGCGCAGCCTGTGCAGGGTTAGGGGACAAAGTGGGCAGCCTGACGCCAGGCAAACAAGCCGATCTGGTATTGATTAACGCCAGTGACCTCAACCTTTACCCGTCCGGCAATGCCTTTGGCACGGTGGTTCATGCCGCCGAGCGCAGCAACATCGATACCGTCATGATCGGCGGGCGAATCCTTAAACAGAACGGCAAGGTGCTGGGCGTGGACAGCTCGCGACTGCGTGCGGCAATTGATGAGTCACGTGAGCACCTGTTTACCGCCTCTGGCTACCAGCCTGACATGTTTGCTGACACCTTCCTGCCGCTGGAGCAGTCAGACTGGCCGGGATGAAAAGCATGATCTATTACGTAATCGCCTTTGCCGCAGGTCTGGGGATCACCCTGCAGACGACCCTGAACAGCCAGCTGGCAAAAGGACTGGGCGGCGACCCGGTCACTGCTGCGCTTTTTTCCTTTACGGCGGGCGCGTTCAGTCTGGGTATTTACGCCCTGCTGCGGGGTGGGCTGATAACATCGTTAGCAGCAATCCCATCGCAGCCTCTATGGAGTCTGGCGGGCGGTCTGATTGGCGCATGTGCTCTGTTCAGCTATGTCGTGCTTGCACCGAAAATCGGGTTTTCAGCCCTGCTCGGGCTGGCTATTGTCGGACAGTTACTTTCCTCGCAGATGATTGACCATTTTGGCCTGCTGGGGGCTGTGCGTCGGCCGGTTTCGTTACTCAGGCTGGGGGGATTGGTTGTCATGCTGGCCGGACTCGCCGTCATGCTTTTCGGCGAGCGGCTCTCAGCACGTTTTCTGCAGTAACGGCGTTACCCACCCTGCCGACGAACGGTAAAACCCTAAATAATCCGGAGGCTTAACATGTTATCAATCGCAGCTGATGTCAGGAATACGCTGGGAGAGTGCCCGCTGTGGTGTGAAAGAACCCGCAGGCTCTACTGGACTGACATCGAAGCCAGTGAACTGCTCGCACTGGAAGAAGGCACTGGCGCTGTGATGCGCTGGTCGCTTCCTGAACGTCTCGGCTCTTTTGCCCTGACTGAACAAAACAACGTTCTGCTGATGGGATTTGCATCCAGGCTGGCTTTCTATGATCTCAACAGCGGGTTGCTTACCCCGGTGGCCCCTTCACCGGGAGACACCGGCACCCGCATAGGTGATGGACGGTGTGACCGTACCGGTAATTTTGTCTTCGGAACGATGGATGACGGTTATCCCGTTAAAGTCATCGGTAGATTTCACCGGCTCAACGCGGCGACGCTGACTGTTGAGACGCTTGCACTGCCCGATGTGGCTATCCCGAACAGCATCTGTTTCAGCCCCGATGGTGGCTCGCTCTATTACTGTGACTCGATGCAGGGCCGGATAATGTGCTGTGATTATCCCTCGCTGCGAAACCAGCGCGTGTTCGCAGAAACCGAAGGCAGCGGCGCGCCTGACGGCTGCTGCGTGGATGCGATGGGATATCTGTGGAATGCTGAATGGGGAGGGAGCCGTGTTGTCCGTTACCGCCCGGATGGGACCATCGCTGCTATTCTGACATCACCTGGAATGCAGAGCACCTGTCCGGCACTTGCCGGTGAGGGTTTTACCCGTCTCTATTGCACCACTGCTTCTGTGGGGCTTACTGCGCTGTCTGAATATGACGGTGCAATGCTCAAGGCTGAATCTGATGTCAGCCCCGGCTTACCTGAAAAGCGCTTTGCGGCACACCCAGTTTAACGGTTTTGATACTGACAGAATTTTGCCAGTTCAGGCTCAAAGAAAATGTCCGCTTCTGGCACAAAGCGGACAGTGTTTCCTGCCTCACGTATCGTGTTCCGATCAGCCAGAAATATCAGTTTCATTTTCCGGTACGCCAGCTCTGACACGGGTTGCCACCAGACTGGCCGCGAGTATAAAGACGAGGCATAACAGCGCCTGCACCCGAAGGGCAATATGGTTATCAATCAGAACGCCCATGATGACCGGAGAGGCACCACTGGCAAGCACGGTACCCGCCTCAACAGCCGAGCGCACCTTTGCCAGTTGCGCGGGGCCAAACAGCTGTACCCATAGCGCAGTCGCCAGTGTGGACGCAATGGCTGACGATATACCGGTCATGATGAGATAAAACGGCGTGACCCACACGCTGTTACTGAGCCACAGCGCCAGCATGCCAGCGCCCTGCGGCAGCAGAAACCACGGCAACAGACGGCGTGGCGTCAGCCGGTCTATCAGCGGACCAAATGATAACAGGGAAACCGCCTGCGTTATCGCGTAAGCAATAAACCACCCTGCAACCCACGACAGCGCCCATCCTTTCTCCTCTGCCAGACGCGCCTGATGGAAAAAGAACCCTGTGGTGATGAAAGGTGACGCCAGCACTGCGGGCAGAGCAAAAAGCAGATTCCGGTTCTTCCATACTGACGCTTCGCGAACCTTCTCTGCGCCCCGCTTTCTGAACGTCCGCAGCGGCTTTTCGGCAGCGCGCGGAAGGCAGCTGACAGCCAGCGCAACGCCGGCCACCAGAACCGCAGCGTTTATCAGCCAGGCAGTGCGCCATCCCGTCAGAGCGTTAATCTGCACGGCAGCCAACGGAAACAGCGCCTGTGCGAGCGACAGGCCCAGTGCGATAGCACCCAGTGCCTTGCCAGCATCAAGCGGAAACTGGCGCGCAGTCGCCGTCAGGGCGGTATGCACCATCAGGCCTTGTCCGCCGAGGCGAAGCAGGTAAAAGCCTGCACAGAGCGTCCATGCCGCCTGCGCACCGGAGACGAGCAGGCACGCCGTTATCAGCAGCAGGGTAACGGCCAGGGTGAATCGACGGGTAGTGGTGTAGTCAATCAGCCGGCCCGCCCATGTCAGGGTGACGGCACTCATCACGGTGCCCGCGGCATAAAGGCCGCCCAGTCCGCCGTCGCTGAGCCCGAATGCCTGACGCAGGTCCTGCCCGTAAAGCGATACGAAGTAAGTCTGTCCAAAACTCGACATGGCCATCAGTATCGCGCCAAAGGCGAGATGACTGCCGTGCTGATACATAAAGCGAAACAGCTGACGCATGGTATTCCCTGAGCACGGCTGACAAAGGCGCCGCACAAATGAACTGCTCCGGGACTTGTGTTCCGGAGGCTCGTTATGAAAAGGGTCTGCGATTGCAGGCCCGTAACGTTTACCGCAGCATCAGCAGCGGATAACGGCTTTCAGCCAGCATCGCCGTGGTGTGACTGCCGATAAAGAAGCGGCGCAGCCGGGAGTGTCCCCAGGCCCCCATCACGATCAGGTCCGTTCCGTTCTCCTGCGCGTAACGGCACAGCCCGCGCGAGACGGATTCATCCTGTATCAGCCGTGACTCTGCATCAATGCCGGCTGCCTGCAGGATGTGCTGCGCATCATGGAGTGAAGCATCGTCGCCGTTCACCATCACAACATGGCAGGCCAGGCCGCGAAGCAGCGGGCTCACGGTCAGCCGGGTCAGGTTTCGGCGGCTGGCCTCGCTGCCATCCCAGGCAAAAAGTACCCGGGATGGCGCAATAAACGTTTCCGGCACAACCAGCACGGGCGCTTTCTGCAGGCGGATGACGCTTTCCAGCTGGCTGCCCACCGTATGTTCTGCGCCCCGTCGTCCGAGCACCATCAGCCTGACGTCATCCAGCCCGGCAAGGATTTCGTCCAGTGCGCCGTGCATCTGCAGCTGGCGTACCTCCGGGCGTCCCGCCCGGGCCAGCCGTTCAGCACAGCCAGCCAGAATAGTTTTCCCCTGCGCCATAAGCAGGCGGCTGCGCTCACCCTCCACGCGCACAAGCGCTTCGGTCAGCAGCTCTTTGCTGTCGATGCCAATGCTGCCGCTCAGGTCAGAGACGGCCGGATGACCGTCTTTTTCCAGCACGTGCAGCAGGGCCAGCGGCGCGGAAAGGCCGGCGGCGGCCCACGCCGCGTAGTCACAGACTGGCCCGGTTGACGGCGAACCATCCACGCAGGCCACAACGGTATTGTTCATAGCTGTAACTCCTGTCAGTTAGTGACCGCCCATCAGTTTTTCCGCTTCTTCCGGCTTGTCATGCACGCCGAAGCGGTCAACGAGGGTACGGGTGGCGTCGTTCATGCCCGGTATTTCTACCTCAGCGCCTTCGCGGCGGAACTTAATTACCGCCCTGTCCAGTGCGCTAACGGCGGTGATGTCCCAGAAGTGGGCGTGCGTGACGTCAATGACCACGCGCTCTGCCGCTTCCCTGAAGTCAAAGTGGCTCATAAAGCGATCGGCGGAGGCAAAAAATACCTGGCCGGTCACGGTATAGATCCGTGTCTCACCCTCCCGTGACGATCTGACCGTCATAAAGCGCGCTACCTTAGTGGCAAAGTTCAGCGAAGCAATCAGCACCCCGGTCAGCACGCCGAAGGCCAGGTTGTCGGTGGCCACCACCACGACCACGGTTGCCAGCATGACCACGCTGGTCGAGAGCGGATGGCGGCGCAGGTCGGTGATGGATCGCCAGGAGAAGGTGCCGATGGAGACCATGATCATCACCGCGACCAGCGCCGCCATCGGGATCTGCGACACCTGATCGCGGAGGAAAATAATCAGACAGAGCAGCACCAGCCCGGCCGTCAGGGTGGAGAGACGCCCGCGCCCGCCGGATTTTACGTTAATCACCGACTGACCAATCATGGCGCAGCCCGCCATGCCGCCGATAAACGCCGTGCAGACGTTGGCGATGCCCTGCGCCTTGCACTCGCGGTTTTTATCGCTCGGGGTGTCGGTCATGTCGTCCACGATAGTGGCGGTCATCATCGACTCCAGCAGTCCCACCACGGCAAGGCCGGCGGAGTAAGGCAGGATAATCAGCAGCGTATCCAGGTTCAGCGGAATGTCCGGAATGAGGAACACCGGCAGGCTGTCGGGCAGCTTGCCCATGTCGCCCACGGTGCGCACGTCCAGATGCAGCCACATGGAGATGGCGGTCAGCACCACGATGCAGACCAGCGGGGAGGGAATAGTTTTATTGAGGTACGGAAAGAGGTAGATGATTGCCAGGCCTGCGGCGGTGAGCGCATACACGTGCCAGGTCACGTTGGTCAGCTCCGGCAACTGTGCCATAAAAATCAGAATGGCCAGCGCGTTGACGAAGCCCGTCACGACCGAGCGCGACACGTAGCGCATCAGACTACCAAGCCTCAGGTAGCCGGCAGCCAGCTGCAGCAGGCCGGTTAGCACTGATGCCGCCAGCAGATACTGCAGGCCGTGATCTTTCACCAGCGTTATCATCAGCAGCGCCATGGCGCCGGTAGCCGATGAAATCATGGCGGGACGTCCGCCAAAGATGGCCATAACCACGGGAATACAGAAGGCCGAGTAGAGGCCGACCTGCGGGTCGACTCCGGCAATGATGGAAAACGCGATCGCTTCAGGAATGAGCGCGAGCGCGACGACAATACCGGCGAGCACGTCACCACGGACGTTGCCCAGCCAGTCCTTACGCGTCGAGGACAGCAGCATAGTAATTTCTCAGATTTTAGATACAGTCAGCCCGTGAGGGCAAAAAATTCAGGGACGAAAAAGCACATCCGCAGACGGGATGTTTTTGAGTGCGCGACTGAAACTACTCAGTGCGACAGGGAAGGGTGACGACTCAGGGTGGCGTAAGACGCATAATTTTTGAGTTCTCCTTTACGGCAAAAGGATGCCTTCAGGACTGCAATAAGCCAGCGAAACCCGGGGCGGGGCGCTGACGGCGAAGCCTGCCCCTCTCAGGACAGGCACTAAACTATAAACAAAAACGGTGAGAGGTCAACGTTTCAGCAAGCGGAACAGGGCTGCGAACAGCGGTACCAGCGTGTATATTAACCATGTCTGCGCATGTCACCGCAGAAACATACATGGAATCAGCCTGGTATTTATATATGAATTTATGCATATGTGTTGACGGCATTTGCGCGTAAAGTCACACTGGCTTTTTACGCCAGCTACCCGGAGTTATCATGCCTCAGCTTTTTCCTCTTCAGCTTTTCAAGGGGCTGTCTGACGAAACGCGTTTAAAGCTTGTCCTGCTTCTGCGTGAAAAAGGTGAGCTCTGTGTATGCGAGCTGACGCTGATACTGAAAGAGAGCCAGCCCAAAGTATCCCGGCATCTTGCGCTACTCAGAGACAGCGGCCTGCTTATCGACAGGCGTGACGGCAAATGGATCCATTACCGGCTGTCCCCTCACATGCCCGCCTGGGCTGCAGCCGTGATTGAACAGGCTTATCTGTGTCAGCAGGATGACATCCAGCATCTTAGCCGGCAGGCTGAGCGGGACAACGCTACGACCAATGGCAAACCTGTCTGCATTTAAAAATTTACCTATACATATATGCTTTTCCATATTTAACGTTTCTGGTTGCGCTGTGCTTATTCTGTGAGGTGAAGGAGGGACTATGTTTCTGGCAGGTGCAATTTTTGTTCTGACGCTGGTGCTGGTTATCTGGCAGCCGAAAGGACTCAGTATTGGCTGGAGTGCTGTTATCGGGGCTGCGCTGGCGCTGCTGACGGGCGTGGTGCATATCGGGGATATTCCGGCGGTCTGGCAGATTGTCTGGAACGCCACGGCCACGTTTATCGCGGTTATCATCATCAGCCTGCTGCTGGATGCATCCGGCTTTTTTGAGTGGGCGGCACTGCATGTTTCCCGCTGGGGAGGCGGCAGAGGCAGGCTGCTGTTCACGTATATTGTTCTGCTGGGCGCGGCGGTGGCGGCGCTGTTCGCCAATGACGGCGCGGCGCTTATCCTCACGCCGATTGTCATCGCCATGCTGCTGGCGCTGGGCTTCAGCCCAGGTGCCACGCTGGCATTTGTGATGGCGGCTGGGTTTATCGCGGACACGTCCAGCCTGCCGCTCATCGTATCGAACCTGGTCAACATCGTAACGGCGGATTTCTTTACGCTGGGCTTTAGCGAATATGCGTCCGTTATGGTGCCGGTGAATATGGCTTCCGTAGTGGCTACGCTGGTAATGCTGCACCTGTTTTTCCGCAAAGATATTCCGGCAGGTTATGACCTGACAAAGCTAAAAATGCCCCGTGACGCTATCCGTGACAGGCGGACCTTCAAAACCGGCTGGCTGGTGCTGATTCTGCTGCTGGCCGGTTTTTTTGCGCTGGAGCCGCTTGGCGTACCGGTCAGCCTGGTTGCGGCAGCGGCGGCCTTCATTCTCTGGCTGGTTGCACGCAAAGGACACGTTATCGATACCCGTAAGGTGCTGAAAGGTGCACCCTGGCAAATCGTTATCTTCTCGCTGGGCATGTATCTGGTGGTATATGGTCTGCGTAATGCCGGCCTGACGGATGATCTCTCAGCCATTCTGAACCGCTTTGCAGAGCACGGCGTCTGGGGGGCAACGCTGGGTACGGGCTTTCTGACGGCATTTCTGTCATCGGTCATGAACAACATGCCCACCGTGCTGGTCGGGGCGCTCTCTATTGACGGCAGTACCGCTCAGGGCACGGTAAAAGAGGCAATGATTTACGCGAACATCATTGGCTGCGACCTCGGCCCGAAAATTACCCCGATTGGCAGCCTGGCAACCCTGCTGTGGCTGCACGTTCTGGCGCAAAAAAATATCACTGTTAGCTGGGGCTATTACTTTCGTGTTGGCATCGTGATGACCCTGCCGGTGCTTTTTGTGACGCTGGCCGCGCTGGCCCTGCGCCTGTCTGTTTAAACGTGATCCGGGCTGCGTGCATGCAGCGCCTGTATGGAGTATGACTGATGACTGACATTACTATTTACCACAACCCGGCCTGCGGCACGTCCCGTAACACCCTGGCGCTTATCCGCAATAGTGGCGTGGAGCCAGCAGTGATTTTATATCTGGAGACGCCGCCGACACGCGCTGAGCTGCAGACGCTGATTGCAGATATGGGAATCAGCGTGCGCGCACTGCTGCGCAAAAATACGGATCCGTTTGAGCAGCTGGGTCTGGCAGAGGATCGGTTCAGCGATGACGAACTGCTGGATGCTATGCTGGCTCACCCCATTCTCATTAACCGTCCGGTGGTGGTAACGCCGCTCGGTACAGCGCTCTGTCGTCCGTCTGAAGCCGTTCTGGATATTCTGCCTGATCCACAGAAAGGGGCATTGATGAAAGAAGATGGTGAACAGATTATCGATGAGCATGGAAACCGTATTGGCCACTGACACCCTGGCATTCCGCCAACAGAGCGGGAGAGGCAAAAACAGCTGGCCTTAAACGACGGCGGGAAGGGGTCAGTCTGTGCCTTCATCTTGCTTCCGACCAGAGCACCCGCACGCGCAGTTCTGCAACGGTCGGAGACGTGTCCGGAGCGTTATCAGCGTCAGAAGTTGGTTTTATCAATAACGGCGACGTTATGCTTTCGGATTAATTTCCGTCATCAGCCATTGCTCAAAAGCATGCAGCGCCGTTTCATTTATGCCTGTTGAAGCCGGTTTTATTAAATGAAACTTTTTGCTGAGTGAAGCAGACTCAGGCCAGGGAGCAATAAGCTCGCCGTTAGTTAACTCTTTTTCGACATATATCCGCGGCACCAGTGCAACGCCCTGTACTGACAGCGCTGCGGCGATAGACATTTCGTGCAGATCATAGCGGACTCCCTGCGCCGGGTTATCAAGTTCAATTCCGGTTTCCTGCACATAGTACTGCCATGCCTGCGGATTCTGAAGACGGTGAATGCGAGGCAGCTCATTAAGCGGCACGCTCTCTTTTTTGTTCTTCAGAAGTGCCGGATGGCATACAGGCAGCAGCGTTTCCTGAAAAAGAAACTGCATATGCATACCTGCCCATGCCGGATGATCGAAATGTATTACCGCGTCAAAACCACTGCCAGCGAGAATAAAAGGATCTGTTCTGGCGGCGATGTTCACACTAATTTCCGGATACAGGGTATAAAAGCTTTTCAGACGCGGGATTAGCCAGCGGCATGAAAACGTTGGCAGGGCAGCAATCTCCAGAGTCTTACCGCCTTCTGGCACACCTATGACCGATTGCGTATCTCTTTCCAGCCGGTCAAGCGATTCGCGTATTTGATCTGCATAGCGGGCGCCAACTGAATTGAGCGTAACGCGACTTCCGCTGCGATCAAACAATCTGCAGTTTAACATGGACTCAAGGCGGGCTATTTGTCGACTGATTGCGCCTTCGGTAAGTGATAACTCCTGCGCTGCCCGCGCAAAATTTCCATGCCTTGCTGCGGCTTCAAAGGCAAGCATGGCTCGACTGCTGGGAATTTTTCTTAGCATTAATACGGCCTGATTATTGATACAAAATTCTTTACAGTGACAAAATATCATTAATCAGTGAATTAATTTCGATTTAAATTGGGAAAACAGTTGCTTAGCATGATGAAAACATATCAGGCAAGCGGGTGCCTGCCAGCACTATTATGAGGTATGTATGCACGGTGATAGTTTCCCGACCTGTCAGGTTGGCGGTTATCAGGTTATTGCGCTGAGCGATGGCACTATGGCGGCCACGCTTGATCTTCTTTCAGGTATTGACGTCGCAAAGGCTGCAAGTATCCAGTGCGCTGCCGGGATTGAGAGACAGGGTGATATCCATATTAACGGTTATCTCATCCGTGGATATGGACACACTATTCTGGTAGATGCGGGCGCTGGCGGGCAAAACAACGTGGGTGGGAGGCTTAAGGAGAAGCTGACGATGCTCGGCATTCTGCCTGATGACGTAGACAGGGTATTACTGACGCACGGTCATCCCGATCATATCGGCGGTCTGCTGCATGAAAACGGAGAGCCGGTATATAAAAAAGCCGATCTCTATATTCATCCCCTTGAAATTGCGCACTGGCAGGATAATGAAAAATTACAGAGAGCCAGTGAGCGCGGCAAACATAATTTTGCACTGTTCCGAAAAGTCCTGGCCGCCTATGCCGGGAAGATACGCCTGCTTGATGAAAATGAAGTTGTGCAGGGCATTCGCCCTGTATGGCTGCCAGGCCATACCCCAGGACACACCGGATTTCATATTCATTCCGATAAAAAAGCGGTGTTAATATGGGGAGATGTCGTTCATTTTCCCTATATTCAGTCAGCAGTTCCTGCTGTTTCAATCATGTTTGATGTTGATCCTCTACAGGCTGAAGAGACAAGGAAAAAAGCGCTGCAACAGGCCGTGGATGACAAACTGATTATTGCCGGTATGCATCTGAACCAGACAGGATTCTGCTGTTTCCAGCGGTCTGGAGATGGGTATCTGCTTTGCAGGTTACATCAGGAATAAAAGTATAGGTTTGTACGGAGGCGCTCATAAAAGAAGCAAAAGTTATCAATAATGGGTGCAATGCGAAACTCCGAAATAGCAGATTATTACAGTCGATACTTTCTATGCTGATTTTATTATCATTAAAATCATAAAGTTAAATGTTGTTTTTGCGTAACTTTACATTAAATGAGATTTATTTACCTTAGCCAGGGTTTGTTGTTATATAAGCACTTCAAATGATTAACAGGACGTATTAGTCATGTATGACGTTGCAATTGTAGGGTTGGGGGCGACAGGAACATGCTTACTCAGCCAGCTACAGGATGAAATTTATAACATCAGAACGGCTCAACCGCGAATTGCCGTTTTCAATCCCCCAGCCAGCTTTGCAAAAGGAAAAGCCTTTGGTGATGCTGATGCCATGCATAAGGTCAATACCCCGCCGGGATTGATGTCGGTGACATCAACTGAACCGGAACTGTTTGGTCACTGGTTACATACCACTTTTAACTCCCGTGAACGCTGGCCATCGCGCCTCAGATACTCAGATTTTATCCGCCAGACTTACCGTGACGTTAAGCAGGCCGGGATACTGAAAATTGATGAATTCCACCACAGCGTGGTGAGCATCAGGAAGCAGGGAGAATTGTTCTCCCTGTGCGATGACAACGGTAACACACTCTTCGCTCGTAACGTTGTGATGTGCCTGGGGGCATTATCTGAAAGCGCCTTTCCGGCGTTCGCTGGAAAGCCAGGTTTTATTTCGCATTATACGCACTTTGATCAGTCTTCTTCTGCGCCGCTAATCATCGCCGGTAGCGGTCTCACGGCTGTTGATGCGTTTCGCTATGCGTTCGGCAAAAGTCAGGTAAAAATCCATCTCTTTTCACGCAGCGGCTATGTTCCGACCTGCCTGACAAGCAGTGCTCGCTACATACCCGTTCACCTGACCTGGCGTAATATCATGTCTGCTACTGCGGAAAGTGAAGACATGCTGAACGTGTTTTCCCGCCTCCTCCGCAAAGAGTTTCACCTTCTAAGAGAAAAAGGGGAATTCCGGCCTGCTATGAACCTGTTACGTGAGGAGCGGCAGACCGGGTATTTCCGCATGCTGCTTACGCGTGCGGAGAATGGTGATCTGCCCTGGCAGGATGTTCTGGTTTCAACACGGCCGTATATGCACAAGCTCTGGAACGCATTCACATCCGAACAAAAGCTGCGATTTATGAAAATGTACGGTGCGGTGTGGGCCGCCTGGCGCCATCCGGTACCTCAGGAGGTGTTTGGTGAACTGATCGAGGCTTCTGCTCATGGGAGGGTAAGGTTTCATCAGGCGCTTGCTGCTCCGGAACATACTGACAGCCATTATGTATTGCAAACCCGGTCAGAAACGCTTTCATTCCGTCATTTTTGGGATGCAACAGGAGGCAGGCTTGATATTGGTCAAACAACACAGCCATTGTTGAATGACCTGCTTAGCCAGTCATTAATTGAAGAACATCCCTGCGGCGGCATTAATATCGACCCGCTGACTTTTCATTGCAGGGTAAACAACCGTAAGGTCTCTGGCTTGTTTAACATCGGGCCGCTCAATAAAGGAAGTTTGTTTTCAACCAATGCCTTTTGGTTCAACGCACGCTGTGCGGAGACCTGGGCTAAACAGTGGGCTATAGAATTCAGCTCAGCAGACGCAAAGGAAGCATTGTGACTATTTTCTTTCCCCTGATTTATCTATTAGCCGGCTGGCTTGTAGGACAAACTGCACTGGATTTCAAAACGGCGGCGTCGTGGATTCTGACGCGTGTTGCTATCCCCGTTGTGATCATTTTTAATATATCTACCCGATTTGATAGCATGAGTACCATTATCATTGCAGCGGCAGTATCTATGCTGTTTATGCTCTTTACTTGCCAGCGAATTTTGCGCGATCCGGTAAGAAGTCTTTGTTTCAGCTACCTCAATATTGGTTGGCTGGGGCTGCCTGTTGCCAACGCACTGTTTGGTAATGACGCAGCGACCATAATCATTGCAGCCTACGTCGGCAGTTCAATCGTAGGAAATTCAGTGGGGGCCGGTATGCTATCAGGGAACCGGTTTAACCTACTGCAATTGGCTCAGACTCCTCCGGTGCTGGCGCTATTTATTGGCGCTGCGCTGATTCCCTTAAGTCACGACGTTAACCGCTGGGGAGCAGACCTCTATAGCGTAGCGAAATTTATGATGAGTTTTCTGGGTATGGCCGTGCTCGGGCTCTGGCTGTCAAAAATCAGGTTCTCGTTCAGCGATGTTTTGCAGGAGGTCAGGCCGTTTCTGCTCAGGTCGATCGTAATGGCCGTGCTGATATCGTTACTGTTTATCCTCGCAATATTACTTAACTTCAGGCTCATAGCTGATAATCCGGCAACGTTATATCTGTTTTGCCTGCTGCCACCCGCAGCAAATATTATCGTGCTGGAAACGCACTACCTGGGAACTGGCAATTCAGCAAAACCTATCACATACGGGACTTGTGTAAGCATTATTGCGATAAGTCTCTACGCGGCGGCTATTCTGGGTTTCAACGCCTGGAGCGCAGCAATAAATTAACGATGAGGGGTTGTCAGGACAGGATGCCAGGCTTATCGATACCTGCTTATCGTAGCCGGTTTCTGCTTCCTGCCAGCCATCTTACTGGCTAAGTGTGCTTCATCCCTCTTTTACCTCCCACTTGTACTTATTATGTACAATGAAAGCGGCCTTTAAAGCCATTCAGGAACTACATGTCGCTCTTTTGTATGGGTTCTATAAATAACGCGAGCGGGGATTCCACTCAACTTAATTAACCAAATGCTGCTGAATACCACAATTAGTAAGGATATTTTCTTTTGTTACGG
Organism: Pantoea sp. ICBG 1758; assembly: GCF_002928325.1. NCBI lineage: Bacteria > Pseudomonadati > Pseudomonadota > Gammaproteobacteria > Enterobacterales > Erwiniaceae > Pantoea > Pantoea sp. ICBG 1758. The sequence continues at coordinate 163,720 of NZ_POWL01000004.1, read as the reverse complement.
GTGGTCAGCATAATTGAGGGGCAAGGGGTGGTCTTTGTTTGTTTGTGCGATTATTAAAATGATATCTGCTTTTTAAATGTAAGACAATTAAACAGAAGTTATTTTCTCAGGTGCATTCTTTGGTTCTGGCAGGTTGCGGCATCGTTTTGCTGTCTGCTTTTTTACAAAAATTTTGCTCTCTGTTTTCAAAGCGCATTTATAACTTTATGGCGTAAAAAAGACGACTATTGATACATGTCTTTCTGAAGAGGGGATGACTGAGAAAAACATTTATAAGAAGACATTTTATGGCTTATGCAGCGGGCGGTACGGTCGCGCTTGCGGCAGGTCAGTTGATGGTGCATGACAATAGTGTCAGGACGTTTCCTGCCGGTACCCGCAGCGGCGGGCGGGATCCTGGCCCACACGATCCTATCCGCGAAGCAGAGAATCCGGATATCGTAAATCCGCCTGAGGCTGATAGCGGAACGTATACGCGAGCTGCACTGGCATCCTAATAATGATGAATGGCAATACTACCTCGAAGGCGAAGGGCGGATGGGGGTATTTGCCTCTTCGGGTCAGGCAAAGAGTTTTGACTACCGCGCCGGAGATGCTGGCTATATTCTTTTTGCGATGGGGCACTACATTGAAAATACCGGTAAAGGGACGCTGCATTTTCCTGAGCTGCTTAAAAGCGATTATTACGCCGATATTTCGCTTAACCAGTATCTGGCCAATACGCCGTCTGAACGTGTCCGGCAACATTTGCACCTGGATGATGAGTTTATGAACAATCTGTCTCTGAAAAAGACCCCGGTGATAAAGTAGCCAGAAAAAGGTTGTGCCTGAATTACAGTTACAGACGCCGATCGGTTGAGACAAAACTGAATAGTCCGCTCCTGGCACAGGGCGGGCTGACATATAGATTTGGTCTGTTATGCGCGAGGCGCGGACATTCAGAACAGGTAAATAAGAATTTGCTCAAGTTATTGCGGTAGTCGCTTTGAGTAAGATACAAAAAATAGGTTAGCACAGTTAAGGGAAGAGAATGATCACTTGTCACGTCAGATATATTATTGACCCCTATCAATTGGCCGATTTCGGGAATTACGCTTCAAAATGGATAGAAATTGTTGAATCGATGGGGCACTCATCATGGATACTGCCTTCCATCGGAAGGTGCAAACAACATAGCCGACTGTTTATTTAGCTTTGAGAGTCTGGCGCAGTACGAAGAGTACAGAGTAGCCATTTTGAGCAAGGCTGGATGTGCTGAATTGTTCGATGAAGCTAATCAGAAAACGTTCATCCTTAGCTATGAACGCAGTTTCATGAAGTCATTACTGTCTGGTAAACAGCGTCAGCTGATTATTTTAAGTCACTGAAAATACCCTGGCGCAGAGCCAGATAAATCACTTTACCTGGTCTCCGTCCGCTTCTGATACAAGGCGGACGGAGACCAGCCTGATACAGGTTATACACGGAAGGCAACAATCGTTGCTGCCGGTAAAGGTGTGCTTTGCCGGCACGCAGCATATTTAACGCATACGGCTGGCTGCAGCCAGCAGGGCACCAAACATCATCAGAAGCGCGCCAAACGTTCTGTCTATCCAGTGACGCATATTAATTAAGCGTTCGCGCACCTTTCCTATAGAAAAACAAAGTGCTACAAGGCTGAACCAGATGATATGCGTTATGGCGATAAAAAGGCCATAGCCAATCTGCACTGCCAGCGGCGTTTCCGGCTTAACCAGCTGCATAAACAGGCTAACAACAAAAATGGTCGTTTTAGGATTGAGCGCGTTCGTCAGAAAACCGATGCGGAGTGCGGCCAGATCGGACAGGGCAGCGACCCGATTATCAGTGACTGCACTACCGGATTTTGTGCGGACCATTTTTAAGCCCAGCCAGATGAGGTAAACCGCACCTGCCAGTTTGATAGCGTTGAATAACAAGAGTGACTGCTGAATCAACAGGCCCAGACCGAGCAGTGTGTAGGAGATGTGAATGAGTACGCCCAGCCCGATCCCCATTGCCGTGAACACGCCTGCCCGACGGGATAGCATCAGACTATTGCGTGAAACCATGGCAAAATCGGGACCCGGGCTGATTACGGCAAGAATAGTGATGGTGATTACAGCTAGCAGTTCAGTCATAATTATCTCCAGTTAAATAAGTCTATTAATCAGACTCTACCGTCTCTTTATGCGGGGCAGATAACGATGTTTTCTGACAAAAATGGTGAGTTTGATTCACCACTATCTACACCAAGATTGCCGTCGCTCATTGCGCTCCGTAGCTTTGAAGCGGCTGCACGTTTGGAAAATTTCAGCAGAGCGGCGGTTGAGCTTCACATTACGCACGGCGCGGTCAGCCGGGCTGTGCGTCTGCTGGAAGAGGATCTGGGCGTACTGCTCTTCGAACGACGTAGCCAGCGCGTCTATCTAACTGATGCCGGACGCACGCTGGCCCGTGCGGCAAATGAGGGGTTCGATATCATACGGCAGACTGTCGATTCGCTCCGCTCAGACGCACGTCAGCAGCAGCGATGGGTGCTGTCCTGTGAGCCGACGTTACTGATGCGCTGGTTATTGCCGCGCTGGCCAGCCTTTCAGGCAATGCACGCTGGTAAAGAGATCCACCTTGCGGCCGGTGGCGGACCTGTCTCCTTCACCGGCGGCCCCGACCTGGCTATTCGCCGTAATGATTTTGCCTGGCCAGAAAATTATCATGCTGAGTTACTGTTTGAGGAAAAGGTCGGGCCGGTATGCCGCCCTGACAGGATCAGCCGGTGGTTTAACGCCACAGATGCAGGTCTTCTGCCTGCCCGGGACGCAAAGCGGTTGCACACCCGCACCCGCCCTGATGCATGGCAGGAATGGGCCCGTGCCAAAGAAATGCCCGCCGCAGCGACGGAAGGACAAACGTTCGACCACTTTTACTTCAGCCTGCAGGCCGCTGTTGCAGGGCTTGGCGTAGCGATTGGTTCCTGGTATCAGGTCTGTGACGATCTCGAAAGCGGTGTCCTCGCGGCTCCGCAGGGGTTTATTGAGGATGGTTCCCGCTATTACCTGCTGTCACCTGAACCGTTTGAGCCTGATAGCCTGCAGGCAGACTTGCTTGCGTGGCTGCGCACTCTGGTTCTCCCTTAAGCGCTGGCACCCGACCTGCGTCAGGCCAGGACATCATTCAGGTCAAAAAACCGTGCGGAGTGACGCCCAGCACTGAACGAAAGGCTGCCGTAAACGCAGCCGGGCAGGAGAATCCGAGTTGATAAGCGACCTGTTTAACAGGCGTACCCGCTGAGAGCAGATCCAGCGAGACGCAGATCCGCGCCCGCTGCTTCCAGTTTCTGAAGCTGAACCCGGTATCACGGATAAAAAGCCGGGAGAAGGTACGCTCTGACATCGTCGCCAGATCCGCCATGTCGCTCATTGACGTTGCCCAGCGCTGGTTTACCAGCAGCTCGGTGGCGACCCGGGACAGGCGCTCGTCCTGCGGCATGGGCAGCTCGGTCATTTGATGCTCTGCTTCACTGAGGATCTCCATTAACAACAGCGCCATTGTCCGCTGGCTGCCAGCCTGGTAGCCGGTGCTGAACAGTCCGGCTATCAGCTCTTTAACCAGAGGCGTCGCTGTGATGACGTGGACGGCGTCACTTTTGGTAAAGCGGCTGCATGCATCAATAAGGCTGCGGCTGAAATAGAGCGTGCGGAGTTCGGTATGTGAAAGCAGGCTGTAGCTATGCTCCTGAAGCGCCGGGAGCCAGAGCGCCCGCTGCGGGGGAATTACCCAGTGTTTATCGCCCGTCTCAACCAGCATCACTCCCTGAGTTGCATACAGCAGCTGTCCCTCAACGTGGTAATGAGGCGGATCGGTATCTCCACGCTGGTAGCGTTTGGCAAGCGCAGACCACCCGATTGTCTCATCGTGTCTTGGCTTTTTATCTATATTGTTTGGCATTTCAGATTAAAGCCCTGCATTTATGATTATCCGTCTGACAGCATCCGGGCTGGCTAAACGCCGCTATTACGGCAAACTGTAGTAAAAAACAGACAACTAAAACTGACTTACCTTCACCCGCAAAGAGACATGACTATGGCTTCACACTCTACAGAATCTGAACATTCTCCGGCGACCCCTGCCGCGGAAACAGCCAGTCCCGCTCAGGGGTTCCTGGTCAGTATCGTAGGCGCTACCGCGCTCGCGCACGGCTGTAATGATATGATTCAGGCCGTACTGCCTTCAATCTATCCCATGCTTAAGGCGAACTTTACGCTTACCTACGCGCAGATTGGCCTGATTTCTCTCGTCTATCAGATAACGGCGTCCCTGCTTCAGCCCTGGGTCGGGCTTTACACGGATAAACACCCCAGACCCTTTCTGCTGCCTGCGGGCATGGGCGTCACCTTGCTGGGGATCGGGCTGCTCGCGGTTGCCGGCAATTTTTTAGTCATTTTAGTTGCCGCTGCGCTGATTGGCGTTGGATCGTCCGTCTTTCATCCGGAAGCCTCGCGCATCGCCCGCATGGCGTCGGGAGGGCGGTTTGGCACCGCGCAGTCCGCTTTTCAGGTTGGCGGAAATGCGGGATCGGCGTTTGGCCCTCTGCTGGCCGCACTGCTGATTATTCCTCATGGCCAGCTCTCTGTTGCCTGGCTAATGCTGTGTGCGCTGGTCGCGATTGTAATTCTGACCCGGCTTAGCCAGTGGTCTGCCCGCCACGGTCAGGCGCACATGAAGCGCCACGGCAGCACCCCACTGCAGACGTTTTCCAGAGCAAAAGTTTTTCAGGCGCTGGCTGTGGTCAGCGTTCTGATGTTCGCGAAATTTACCTATATCGCTTCGCTGAGTAACTATTTTACGTTTTATCTCGTCCACCGCTTCAGCATGCCGCTGGAGCACGCGCAGTTCTGCCTGTTTGCGTTTCTGGCGGCAGTGGCGGTCGGGACGTTTGCCGGCGGACCTATAGGCGATCGCATCGGTCGTAAGGCGGTGGTCTGGATCTCGTTCTTAGGCGTTATTCCGTTTTCACTGTTACTGCCACACGTTGGCCTGGTCTGGACCATTGTGTTCACCATCTTTATCGGCCTGATCCTCTCTTCAGCTTTCTCTGCGCTGGTGGTTTACGCTCAGGAAATTGTCCCGGGTCGTGCAGGGATGGTCGCCGGGATCATGTTTGGTACCATGTTTGGCGTCAGCGGGCTCGCCGCCGCCGGTCTTGGCAAGATGGCAGATATATACGGTATTGAGTGGGTTTATGGCCTGTGCGCTTTTCTGCCGCTGCTGGGCTTCGCTACGCTGTTTATGCCAGATACAAAACAACGCCGGTAAACATAATCCCGGTATATCGTTTAACACATAACGTGGTTGCGGCAAGGTGTATCTTCGGGTTTGTCAGAAAAGCCCGAAGATATATCAAAAGAGGAAGCGCTGAATTAACCCGCCGTAGAATTAAAACATTGTATTACCGTTGGCCGACTGCTCCGGTACATTCTGAATAATATCCCAGTGCTCTACTATTTTTCCTTCGCTGACCCGAAATATGTCAAGCACAGCCTGACCGCGATCGTGATTGTTATTGACCGAATGAACCTGCAACCATACCAGGTCGCCATCGACAGCGCTGCGTACAATGCGTGCATGCGACTGCGGATTGTCCCTGAAAAAACCGGTAAAATAGTCGACGAACGGTGCTTTCCCGTCCGGGACTTCCGGGTTGTGCTGACGGTAATTATCAGCCACGACTTTGGCTGCTTCCCTGGTCTCATGACGATTAAAAAACCGATCATAAAAATCTATTACCAGCCTGCGGTTTGCTTCTTCATCTGTACGTTCGGCTTCTGTCTGAGCCGACAGGGCAGAACCGGCCATAAGCATTCCGGTAATAAATACCACGGCCTGAATACGTTTGTTCATTATTGATCTCCTGTCAAAAACTCTTCTGGATGAATTGATATATAAAGGTGGTCACAAAAATAGACCGTAGAACAAATTCAGGTTACCTTGCTTTCTGGCCCTCAACAAGAGGTCACAATTTTCTTACCTGGTCACAGAAAAGTGACTGACAAATACGAGGCAATATCAAAAAATGGGAAATGAAAATGATGATGAAATCATCACTCAATACGGGCAGCTCTGTCCGATACGCGATGTGCTGGATCAGATAGGGGATCAGTGGAGTTTACTTATTCTCGAAGCGCTGGCAGAACGTACAATACGGTTTAATGAGCTGAATCGGGAAATTGAAGATATTTCACGGCAAATGCTTTCCCGAACGCTAAAACGTCTCGAAACAGATGGTTATATCAGCCGGACAGTATATGCAGAAATTCCTCCCCGCGTTGAGTATGCGCTGACGAACCTCGGAAGATCTTTTCTGGTACCGATGCAACAGCTTATTTACTGGGCAGAACAAAACCACGCCACTATCTGCCGATCCCGAAAAATGCACCGGCAGCGTGAGGTATAGCACGAGGCATACCTGTTTGCGACCTCAGGTATATCTGTATGCTGAACAGGATCTGTGTCGGGAGGAAACCCTGGCAACACAATGCTGGCAGGGAAGGTCTGCCGCATGAATCCTGAGCGCCCGATGGAGCGTCATTTCCGGCCGCTGTCATGCCCTGTTGTTGTAACGGCTCCTGGCTGTTGAACGCGCGTATGACTTTGCCTGTTACTGTTCCTCAGACAAGCAGCCGGCAATTTATCTACAGAGCACTGCGGCCACATCATCCAGTTCACGATCGTAACTTGCACGCTCAGCTGCACTCAGAAAACCTTGTTTCTGTACTAACCTGTCAGTATCACGCCGCACGACCTCAACACGCTGCCAGAGTTTATCGGCGCGCAACTGAGTCAGAACACGCGCTTTGCGGGCAGTACCGATATCTGCCTGCAGGATATTAGCGCGTACAGAGATATGAGCCTGCAGCGGGTCGGACATTGATCCTCCCGTTTCGCCTGTAATCTGACGCTGTACGTTGACATTGCAGCCAGGATAATCAGGTGCGGTCAGGGCAGCATCCGATATGAATGGAATCAAGAGCAGAGACAGAACCAGCGTTTTCATCAGTACCTCTGATAATAAAAAGCGTTTGGCCTGCCGCATGCTTTTAATGCTGGCAGGCTGAATTAAAAACTGTTTAAAGCTTACGGCAAAATTCAAAAACGGCCTGACAAGAGAATTACACCTCCCTTATCCTGAGAAAAGCGAGCAGTCTGGCCATGCCGGGACTAAGCGATTGCAGCGTTTTATAACAAATGCAGATCCGCCGCTGCGCCCACGGGTCGGTGAGGGGTACTATGCGGTAAAGGAATTTGCTACTGAAACGTTCAGCAGTCAATAAAGGAAGAACCCCTGCGCCGATACCGTTACTGACCATTTCGCACATTCCCTCAAAATCGCTCATTCTGATGCGATAGTTCAGTGAGTGGCCAGACGCTCTGGCATGTCCGCTGATATGATCCTGCAACGCATTTCCGGGGTATAAACCAATAAAAGCCTCATCATAGACGTCGGCGAGACAGACATGCTCTCTCGAACCAAGCGCGTGAGAGGATGGAACAATCAGAACAAGATTGTCATCTGCTACGGGTTCAAGCGTGAGGTTGCGCGCATCAACCGCATCTGAGACGAGGCCTGCTTCAGCGGTGCCATTATGTATGCTGTTAATGGTATCTGCGCTGCTCCGCTCTCCCAGCTCAATAGTCACATCCGGATATTCTGCCAGCCATCGCGCAAGCCTGCCGGGCAGAAACCCGGTCATGGCTGAGGTGTTGGCATACAACCCTATTTTTCCGGTTACGCCAGTAATGTAAGCGCCCAGCTCAGCTTTCAGCTTCTCCTGGCGGAAGAGTAGCTCACGTGCATGACAGATCAGGATTTCGCCAGCCTCAGTAAGAATGATCCCTCTCGGATGGCGGGTAAACAGCTTTGCCCCGATATCGGCTTCTATGGATCTGAGTCTTTCACTGGCTGAGCCGATTGCCAGGCAGGCATGCCGCGCCCCCTGGGTAATACTGCCTGCATCAGCAATGGAGACGACAAGTTTCAGGTCAGAAAAATCCAGCTTCATAGTGACCTCATTTTCAGCCTTCGGATTATCCGAAGCATGATGCGCTTAAACCAGATTGTCCACCGATCGCCGGGATGGTTGAATCACTGCAATCATCAGGCGGGGCGGTTTTATGAGCGAACAACTTTATCTCACTTTTTTTATCATTTTTATACTCGCCGGCTTTGTTAAAGGCGTAACCGGAATGGGCTTACCAACGGTGGCTATGGGATTACTTGGCCTGCTTATGTCTCCGCCAGCCGCAGCGGCTCTGCTGGTTATTCCTTCTTTTGTCACCAATGTGCTGCAGCTCTTTACCGGCCCTTCAGCGCTGCCGATTATCCGCCGTCTGTGGCTGATGATGCTGCTTAGTTTAACGGGCACAATCGCAGCTTCTTCGCTGCTTGTCAGCGTTGATCCCATCTGGTCAGCCTGTGGTCTGGGCGGGATGTTAATTATCTATGCTCTCTTTGCACTGGCTTCACCTGCTTTTGCGGTTTCACTGACCACGGAGAAATGGCTGTCACCCATTATTGGTGGCATAACCGGCGTGATTACCGGCGCAACAGGCGTATTTATTATGCCGGCCGTGCCATTTCTTCAGTCGCTTCACTTTAGTAAAGATGAGCTTATCCAGGCGCTGGGCCTCTCATTCACCGTTTCGACGATAGGGCTCTCTGCAGGGCTTTATTTGCACAACTCCTTTACAACGGAGCAGCTCTCACTCTCATTGACGTCCGTATTACCTGCGCTGGCGGGTATGTGGCTGGGACAGCAACTGCGGATGCATATCAGCGCGCGGCTTTTCAGACGCTGTTTTCTCCTGCTCCTGATGGTGTTGGGAGCAGAGCTTATCTCCCGTTCCCTGTTCTGATTTACCACAAAGCAGACCCCATCAATATGATGACAACGCGCCGGCTATTTGCAGCATCCTCGTCACATTCACCCGGCAGGGACTTAAGGTAAACGGCTCTGATAGCTATCCATTTTTAAACGTCACCGGTTTGTCATTGCAGTTGCACATCAGCATGCGCGCATTGCAGCAGAAGAGGGCGAGTTTTGATAATAAACTAAATGACAATCAATATCATTTGCATTTACTATAGCGAGTGCATGACCTGTGTCTGGCATATATATGCACTTTCTGAATGGCATATAAGGCTGGTAAGTCAAAAGCATTAACTATAATAAATGAGGTATTTAATTGTCTTTCAAAGAGATTTCTACTATTCGCGCCATTGCCATGCCAGGCATGACCAAAACGTTTTGTTATTCACTATTAACGCTCGCTATTATCGAAGCCGTGACTCTTCAAAGCGCGTTTGCAGCAGAGAGCGATCTTCGCAACGAGCAGTCGCTGGTGGTCACCGCTGATACCAGTGATGACAGCACATCTGATCCCGCACGCGCTTATACCGTTCCGGCCACGCGCGCCGGAACCAAACTGAATCTGACTCAGCGTGATATACCGCAGTCGGTCAGCGTGCTGACCCGGCAGCGTATTAAAGATCAGAACCTGCAAAACCTGGGCGATGCGCTGGCGAACGTGACCGGTATTTCGGCGTCGCAGAATGACTCCGAGCGCGTGGATTTTTATTCCCGTGGCTTCTACATCAACAACTACACCTACGACGATATTCCTTCCACGCAGACCGGCGCGTGGAACTTTGGTGAAACCGATAGCGACACCGCGATCTATGAGCGCATCGATATCGTACGCGGCTCCACCGGATTAATGACCGGCACCGGCAATCCGGGGGCTGCCATAAACATGATCCGCAAGAAAGCTGACAGCAAAACCTTTGCCGGCGATCTCTCCGCAAGTTACGGGAGCTGGGACAATCAGCGCTATGTAGCCGACCTCTCCGGACCGCTGAATGATTCCGGCACGCTGCGCGGCCGCGTGGTGACAGGGTATCAGGATCAGGATAGCTGGGTTGACCGCTACCATAAGCGTAAGAAGTTTCTGTATGCCACCGTGGCGGCAGATCTCACCGACAACACCACTCTGGAACTGGGGTATGACTATCAGTCACGCAATACTGATGGCCCGACCTGGGGCGGCCTGCCTCTCTGGTACAGCAACGGCAGCAAAATTCACTACGATCGGTCAGATAACCCTTCTGCCAACTGGACCCACTACAACATTCTGTCCCGTAAGGTCTTTGCAAACCTGACGACGAACTTTGATAACGGCTGGCAGGTGCGGGTGAACGGCACGCATACCGAATCCGATTTTGACAGCAAGCTGCTCTACATGACGGGATATCCGGACCAGACCACCGGTATATTTAACAGCAATGGTTACGGTTATGCGGGATGGTATAAGGGGCTTCGCACCCAGACGGCGGTAGACGCTTATGCAACCGGGCCGTTTGAAATGTTTGGTCGTCAACATCAGCTGGTGGCAGGGGTGGATTACAGCCGCCAGCGCAACCGCTATCTCTACTCAACGTCCATTCTCTCCCCTGCGGAAATTGGTGACTGGAACAGCTGGAGTGGCGATGTGGCTGAGCCCGACTGGCCAGCATGGGCGCTCTCTTCTGAAGATACCATCCGGCAGAAGGCGGGCTATGCTGCAGCGCGATTCTCGCTGACCGATCCGCTCTCGCTGATCGCAGGCGCACGCTACACTCAGTACAGCGCGCACGGCACCCTGGCGGATACGGAAAAGAATAACATCACGCCTTACGGCGGCCTGGTTTATGACATCAATGAAAATTACTCTGCTTTCGCCAGCTATACCTCCATTTTCCAGCCGCAGACGTATCGTGACCAGCAGGGAAATTACCTGAAGCCCGTTACGGGTAAGGATTACGAAGCGGGCATCAAAGGCGACTGGGATAACGGCGATATTACGGCGAGCCTGTCGGTGTTCCGTATTGAGCAGGAGAATCTCGGACAGGTACAGAGCAACAGATACGTAAACAATAGTAGTGAAAACGCCTATAAATCGTCCAAAGGCGTGGTCAGCCGCGGCGTGGACTTTGAGATCAATGGTGCGGTCACAGACAACCTGAAGTTAACGTTTGGTGCCACACGCTATGTGGCTAAGGATGCGGATGGCGATCGCACTAATCCTTATATGCCGCAGACAAGCCTGAAACTGTTCACCAGCTACACTCTGCCAATGCTGTCTGACCTGACCGTCGGCGGGGGAATTAACTGGCAGAATCGTACCTATAAGGAAGCGATTAATCCTGCCGGCGAGACTGAGCGTGTCTATCAGGGAAGCTATCCGCTGGTCAACCTGTTTGCACGCTATCAGGTTACCCGCGAACTCTCTGTGCAGGGTAACGTTAAAAACCTGTTCGATCGTGAATACAACACCAACCCGGCGGGCGGTGTGGCGTTCAACGAGCCGGCAAATTATTCAGTCAGCTTTAATTACAGCTTCTGATTTCGGCTGGCCCTGCCGGGGCCAGCTTTTCGCATCATCACGCCTGTCTCAGACGTCATGCGTTTCGCCTGCCGCAGATGAGATCCTGCGCACCCGCCGCGTTAAATCACAAAGCTGCAACGATCGCCGGCTCCATCTTTTCCGGTGAGGTGATGGGGGCAAAACGTCTTAACGGCTGGCCGTCGCGTCCGACGAGAAACTTCGTAAAGTTCCACTTGATTCGCCTGCCCGCGAGGCCAGGTAATTCCGTCTTAAGATAATCAAACAGCGGATGTGCTGCGGCTCCGTTAACCTCGGTTTTTTCGAACATCGGGAAGCTTACCCCGTAGTTAATATGGCACGTCTGCGCAATCTCACTGGCAGTGCCGGGCTCCTGCTTGCCAAACTGGTTGCAGGGGAAACCGAGTATCACCAGCCCCTGTGCCGCGTACTTCTGCCAGAGCGCTTCAAGGCCCGCATACTGGCGCGTAAACCCGCAGTGGCTGGCGGTATTCACCACCAGAACCAGCTTACCGGCGTAGTCAGACATTGAAACCGGCTCACCCTGCAGGCGGGTTGCGGAGAATTGGTAAAAAACGGTCATGCGGGTGGCCTCAGATCTCAACAGATTCTGCGATGGTATCATCAACATCCTGCAGGGTTTACCGCTGTTAATGATAATCAGACGCCGCAACAGTAAAACAGGCATACTTCAGGTGCATTGTTGCACAAGGTGAGTGAATGGACAGGATCACAGCGCTTATCGTCTTTGCAGAGACGGCAAAGCGAGGCAGCATAACGGCGGCGGCAGAGCATCTGGGCCTGTCGCGGGCTATGGCATCACGCTACATTGCGCTGATGGAGGAGTGGACAGGTTCGCGTCTGCTGCACCGCACGACACGCAAACTCAGCCTGACCGTCGCCGGCGAGCAGGCACTGCTGCTGTGTCAGGAGATCAGGACGCTCGTCGACGGACTTACCGCGATGGGGCCGGGGATCACTGCCGTACCGAGAGGTAAACTGAAAGTCACCGCTGACGCCCTGCTGGCCGAGTGCTGCCTGACGGGCATGCTGATCGATTTTCTGCAAATCTACCCGGAAATAGAGGTTAATCTGCAGGTTACAGGCAGGTCGCTTGATCTGGCAGAAGAGGGGATCGATCTGGCTATCCGCATCGCCGCCACACTCGCCCCGGCGCTTTACGCGCGTCACCTTGGATACTGCTCCTCAGTGCTGTGCGCCAGCAAAGCCTATCTGGATAAACAGGGCACCCCCGGCAGCCTGCGCGAGCTGCAGGATCATAACTGTCTGACCTATAGCTGTTTTGGTCATGCGTGGCGGTTTCATCATGAAAATGAAGTCATCGACCTGCCCGTAACAGGCAGTATCAGCACCAATGAAGCAGCGATTTTGCTGAAAGCGGTAAAAATGGGGGGCGGAATGGCTGTGCTCCCGCTGTTTGCCGTGCAGGAGGAGATTGCAGCGGGCAGGTTAGTCAGGCTGCTGCCGGAATATGAACCCGATCGGCTGGCGGTCAGTGCAGTCTATCTCACGCAGAAAAAGATGCCGCAGGCGCAGCGCGTATTGATCGACTATCTGGTCAGGCACCTCAGGCTGCCCTGAGGTGCGTCTCTGCGCTTCGACCATTAATAACCCACGGTAAAGCGCTGGTTAGCGTGCGCCGGGGTTTCAATCTCATCAGCCATCGCAATGGCGTAATCTTCAAACGAAATGCTGCTACCCTGCTCATTGGCCAGCAGCGTATCTTTCCCCAGGCGAAATTTACCGGTGCGTTCGCCCGCCGTGAACAGGGCGGATGGCGAAAGAAAGGTCCAGGTAAGGTCATGCTGTGCACGCAGTTTTTCCAGAAAGCGCACGCCCGCCTCAGCTTCCGTTTTGTACATTTCCGGGAAGGTGGGGGTATCGATCACTTTTACGCCTGGCGCAACTTCCAGGCTGCCTGCGCCGCCAACAACGTAATAGCGTTTTACACCTGACGCTTTTACCGCGTCGATCAGTTTATCGGGATCGCTGGCGCTGAAGTGTACTGAGCTGATCACGGCATCGTGCCCGGCCAGCACCTCTGCCAGCGCCTGCGGATCGTTGATATCACCCGCGGCCGGAATAACGCCTTCAGCTGGCGAAATCTTATCCGCATTGCGCGCAATAGCCGTTACGGTATGGCCGCGTGCAGTCAGTTCGTGAAGAATGCGGGAACCCGCCTGTCCGGATGCGCCAATCAATGCAATTTTCATTTTGCTGCTCCTGAGTTTTATCGGGCCTCTGAGGCCGTTGCTGATAACACACACTCTATCTGTACGCTGCAAAGTGATAAACAGCACTCCAGGAGACAAACTGTTGCATAAAATGAGCGAATCACCTGTTTATGCTTAAGCCGGGGCAGGGCGTTGCGGGCGATTAAACGAGAGTGTGAAATATCTGAAATTATCGAATCTGGTGACGATGTCTCAGGATAGTGATGCTGACGCCGCATAATTTGGTCAGCCGTTGCCAGCCGGGTTGAGGTCTGTCAGCTATGATTGTTTCACCGGTTTAAAAAGGGAGAAATAGCATGAAATGTCCGGCATGTGGCTCAGAAGCTTTTGTTTACGACACGCGAGATGTACCGCTCAATACAGGTAATCCTGATGACATCGTACCCGATGTTAAAGGCAGCCATTGCATGGCCTGCGCCCAGGTGATTATGGATAAGGCTGAGGCTGATTCATATCTGGAAAAGGTTAATGCGCTGGAAGCTGCGGCAGCTGATACAAAGTGACAGAAGAGCCCGCACGCTGCGGGCGCTTCATGCCTTACAATCCTGTCAGCGTAATATGCTTTTTTATTGTCAGCGCTTTATAGAGGGCTGCAGCCAGGCCGCAGGGTTCAATTACGATAGTGCCAGCCAGCTTCTGTTCAGACGCCGTACTAAATGATTTGATGCGCAGCAGAGTATTAATCCCATTCACGCGCTCCAGCTCTAGCACAGCCAGCACCCGATGCTGCATTTCGCTTACCTCCGCCACTATTACGCTGACGCTGGGTGCCACGCTGTTATAGATGATGTGGCAGCGTACGCCGTTCAGATTAACGGTATCAATGATCTCATGATACAACGGCATGACTTCTTTGGTGCAGGGTACGGACGCAGCAAACATAACAGATCCCTCTAACGTGGAATTTTATTGTGCAGCCAGCATAGGCTATCTCTCCGGTGCGTAAAGGTACTGTTTTTGCAGGCAAAAAAAGCGTGCAGGCGTGATGATCACAAACGTTATCGCCGCCTTCATATTAGAGTGGTACTGATAAAAAGCGAAGCGTGGTGGCTTTATCGGGGATTAGTGCAAATTTGACTTAAAAAAACCCGCGCAGGGCGGGCAAATTATTCCAGAAATTACCATCTTCGTACGCGCGTGCATCGCATGTGCAGTGCGCACTCAACAGATTACAGTCTTAGTCTTAAGCTAACTTTAAGATTATTCTTTGCCCGAAACGATCGTGACTTTTATTGCGGCGCGTTTCTGAACGTTTCAGATATCAACGCAGAAGTGACGTAACCGCATCGCTCTGCCGCCATTGCCCGTCGTCGCGGGCAGGCGCCAGAGGAGATGAACAGGGCGCGCATCCGATCGCTGCAGAAACGGTTGCGCCGGTTTGCTCCCGTATTATGAAAAGGCGAATGCCGGTGCTGCGGCTGAGTCGCCGGTCGCTGCCGTGTCGGTTTCAGGCTCGGCGGTGAGAATAAATTTCGCCGCCAGCTGGCTGAGCATCTCTGCCTGATCCTGCAGGGACTGCGAGGCGGCAGAAGCCTGCTCCACCAGCGCGGCGTTCTGCTGCGTTACGTCATCCATCTGATTGACGGCCTGCTGAACCTGCATTATGCCCTGACTCTGCTCAACGGCGGCGGCGGCAATCTCGCCCATCAGAGCGCTGACCTGATGAATGGCATCATTCATTATCTGCATATTCTGGCTGACGTGGCTGGCCTGTGCGGCCCCGGCTTCAGTCAGGCGATGTGCGTTTTCAATCAGCACTTTAATTTCCCGTGCCGCAGACGTTGAACGCTGCGACAGGTTCCGCACTTCACCGGCAACAACGGCAAAGCCTTTGCCGTGTTCGCCGGCGCGAGCGGCTTCGACAGCAGCGTTCAGCGCCAGAATATTGGTCTGAAAAGCGATCCCTTCTATCAGCGAGACAATCTCGGTGACGCTGCGTGAGCTGCTGCGGATATCACCCATGGTGGTGAGCAGGGTAGTGAGTGACTGGCTACTCTGTTCCGACAGCGTACTGGCATGTTCTGCCAGACTGCTGGCCTGACGGGTATTATCAGCCGTCTGGCGTACGGTTTCGCCCAGCTCGGTCATGCTGGCAGCGGTCTGCTCCAGCGAAGCCGCCTGCTCTTCTGAACGTGCCGAGAGATCCTGATTACCGGCGCTGATTTCTGCCGCTGCTCCGCTGACCGAACGGGACGCGTGCTGCACCGCCGACAGCGAGGTGGCCACGTTACCTATCAGCGTGTTGAATGCCTGAGCCATATTACCCACCTCATCGCGGCGCGTAGCGTCAGCATTCAGAGTCAGATCGAGATTATCACTGGCGCGCAGCATGACCTGACCGGCGTGGCTCAGGCTGCGACGAATGCGCAGCACTGTCAGGGTCGCGAAGATACCAAAAACAACGACCGTCGCGACCACGCCGGCGATGGTGGCCCACAGGACATTATGGAATGTTGCGCGGTTGGCAGCGCGCAGCGTATTGCTGATAGTGATGTTCAGTTCCAGCTGCTGCTGATAGCCGCGGATAAGCTCCCGGATAGCGGCGCCGATCCCCTGTTCGCCTTCAATCAACGCCAGACTGACCGCGTTTTGATGCTGACGGGAGGCGCTGAGAAATGCCGGAAGGTGGTCGTTAACGCGTTGCAGGCTGGCGTAGGCGACTTCAGTAAGGCGCTTATCCTCCTCGCTCGATATCTCATGCGCGAGATAATAATCGGTATGCGTTTTCAGCAGCCCGAGCTGTTGATGAATGCTGCTTTCCACTACCGGGAGCGCGCGCTCATCAGGCTGAGACTGATGCTTATAGAGCAGCAGCGCCAGCTGATTGCTCTGATCCACCAGCTCACTGAGATCTTTTATTGAAGGGATGGCATTGTCCTGTACGAATTCAAAGCGCTCCTGAAAGCCTGAGAGCAGGGAGATAGCCAGAAGAGCCTGTAGAATAATCGCGCCGAACAGCATAGAAAACGTGAGCAGCAGGCGTTGCGAGATGGTCATATTATTATCCTTAATAGCGTTACACCCCGGCGCAAAGGCACACAAAAAGCAGGGTCGATGGAGGTTCATCGGCAGCAGGATAAAATAGTTAAGGATTTTTTCGTGACGGCGTTAACAGTTAGTGCATCAGGCGGGTAAAAATGCGGAGCCGGCGATCGGCTCCGCGGGGGAATGGGTTACGGACGGCGGAACAGCGCCAGGCTGCGCCCTTCCAGTTCGAAATCCTGCTCCTGAGTGATGACCAGGCCCTCATTGGCGGTCTCTGACGTGGTCAGCTCCAGCACCCAGCCGCCTTCACCAAACTGCGGAATGCGGAACGGCACATTGCCTTCAAACGGGTTAAACAGCATCAGCACGTCGTGCCAGATGCCTTCTTCCGGCTGCAGATCGGGACGGCCAATATAGACGCCCAGCGTGGAGCCTTCTTCCCACTGCTCCGACTGCTGGAAACCACCGCCGGCGTTAAACCATTTTATGTCCATGCCGTCGCGCCAGCTTTCGCGGCGCAGCAGCGGCTGTTTAGCACGCAGGGCAATGACGCGTTTGGTAAATTCACGCAGCGCGTCAGCCGACGGCGGCAGGTTTTCCCAGTGGAGCCAGGAGATATCACTATCCTGACAGTAGCCATTGTTATTGCCCATCTGGCTGCGACCAAACTCATCGCCTGCAAGCAGCATCGGCGTACCGTGGGAGAAGAGCAGCGTGGCGAGGAAGTTGCGTTTCTGACGTTCGCGCACGGCAATAATTCCCTCATCTTCGGTTGCGCCTTCAGCACCGTAGTTATATGAGCGGTTATCGTTATGACCGTCGTTGTTATCCTCGCCGTTATCGTCGTTGTGTTTCTCGTTGTAGGAAACCAGGTCATTCAGCGTGAACCCGTCATGGGCGGTAATAAAGTTGACGCTGGCCCACGGACGACGACCGCGCTGATCGTAGAGATCGCCGGAACCGAGCAGGCGCGCGGCGAAGTCCGTCGAGACGTTGTCACCTTTCCAGTATTCACGCACCGTATCGCGATATTTATCGTTCCACTCCGCCCAGCCCGGCGGGAAGCCACCAACCTGATAGCCGCCAGGGCCGATATCCCACGGCTCACCAATCAGCTTGAGTTTAGACAGCACCGGATCCTGCGTTACCGCGTCAAAGAAACCGCCGCGCTGATCGAAGCCCTCCGGCTCACGGCCGAGGATGGTGCCGAGATCGAAGCGGAAGCCATCAATATGCATCGATTCTGCCCAGTAGCGCAGCGAATCAGTCACCAGCTGCAGTACCCGCGGATGCGAGGTATTTACCGTGTTTCCGGTACCGGTGTCATTGATATAGTAACGATGCTGGTCCGGCAGGGTGCGATAGTAAGAGAAGTTATCGATACCCTTAAAGGAGAGCGTCGGGCCAAGCTCGTTACCTTCAGCGGTATGGTTGTAGACCACATCGAGGATCACTTCGATGCCGGCATCATGGAAGCTGCGCACCATATCGCGAAAGCCCTGAATGCCGCGCGGACCAAAATAACGTGTAGCGGGTGCAAAAAACGCCAGCGAATTGTAGCCCCAGAAGTTTTTCAGGCCTCTGTCCAGCAGATGCTGATCGTCCGGGAACCAGTGTACCGGCAGCAGTTCTACTGACGTGATACCCAGGCTTTTGATGTAATCCACCGTGGCTTTATT
The DNA here is from genome assembly GCF_002928325.1 of Pantoea sp. ICBG 1758. NCBI lineage: Bacteria > Pseudomonadati > Pseudomonadota > Gammaproteobacteria > Enterobacterales > Erwiniaceae > Pantoea > Pantoea sp. ICBG 1758. The sequence goes on along the minus strand of NZ_POWL01000004.1, from coordinate 145,365 downwards.
ACCCATGCCATCGTAGGTGCCGCGCATGTTTTCCGGGATTAGCGGGTTGAGCTGTGTGAAGCCCTTAACGTGGGTTTCATAGATCAGCGTCTGAGACCAGGGAATGGAAGGCCGGTTCTGATCCTGCCAGTCAAACTCATTCGGGTTTACCACCCGGCATTTAGGCGTAAACGGACCGCTGTCGCGGCTGTCAAACGTCAGATCTTTATCTTCATGCAACAGTTCGTAAGCAAAATGCGCTTCGTTCCAGTCGATATCGCCCTGCAGTTCCCGCGCATACGGGTCGATCAGCAGTTTATTCGGGTTAAAGCGATGACCGTTTTCCGGATCATAAGGTCCGTGCACGCGATAGCCATACAGCGCACCCGGCTGCAGGCCGGGCACATAGCCGTGCCATACTTCATGCGTATATTCCGGCAGATCAAAGCGGGCAATCTCATGCTGACCGCTCGGATCATACAGGCAGAGTTCAACCCGCTCAGCGTGTGCGGAGAAAAGGGCGAAGTTAACGCCTTCCCCATCAAAGTTAGCGCCGAGCTGATACCCTGTACCAGCCGTAATCTCAACAGGCTTACCGTTTGACATTTAATCCTCTCCATTCAGTGAACAGATATGCAGGCATAACTTCAGTTCCATCAGTCAGGGTTAGCTGCTGAGCAGGACCAGCGGTGCGCTGTAATTCAGGTTTTCCAGCGCGATACTGTCGGTGATAGCGTAGGTTTCTCCATTCAGGACGTTCAGCCACTTGCGGTGCGACAGCGTTTCGCTCAGCGCAACCGAGACGTCTGCCCACTGGGCATCAGCAAAGATCAGGCGCGGAGCAATTACAATCAGTGCACCCGTTTCAGACTGACGGGCATAGGCCACCACTTTTTCTGCATGTTCACCGCTGGCCTGCAGCGCTTCATAGTCGCCAAAACGAAAGAGCGCAGCGTGGTCGCGGCGCAGGTGAAGCAGGCGCATAACCATCTGCTGTTTCAGGCTGCCGCTCAGCCAGCCCTGCTGACTGGTAAAGTCAGGGAAGGCGTCAGCATCAAGCTGGCTGACCAGAGTTGCAAAATCGGGTTCGCGGCGGTTGTCCGGATCGACCAGGCTGAAATCGAGCGCTTCACAGCCCTGATAGATATCAGGCACGCCGGGTGCGGTAAGTTTGATCACCGTCTGGGTAAAGCTGTTCACCAGTCCGGCGCGAATAAACGGCTGCAGCGCCTGGGAAAAATCAGTGAGAAACGCCACGTTCTCCGCAGAGAACAGATGACGCACGTAATCCAGTACCGCATTTTCATAGGCTTCGTTACTCTCTGCCCAGTCGGTACGCAGCTTCGCTTCGCGCAGCGCCTTTTCCACAAACGGAATAAAGCGTTCGCACAGCGCGTCCAGTCCGGTGCGATCGTCCGGCTGCAGCGTAGCGGGCCAGACGCCAGCCAGCGCCTGATAGAGCATCCACTCAACGGCGGGTTCCGGCGCGGGGCCATCCGCCAGCTCCTGTACGCGCTCCTGATTAAGCTGCTGCCAGCGCGTCACGTTCTCTGCCCACTCATCCGGCGCTTCGCTCAGGGTATAGAGCCGCGCGCGCGCATCCTCTCCGCGTTTGGTATCGTGCGTGGAAGTGCTGGAGATAGCGTCAGGCTGGTCCTGAAGACGGGTCTGCATCTCCTGATGAAAATGTGCCAGTGAGAACGCGTGCGGCAGCGGCTCTGCACCCACTTCATTAATCGCAAGCGCCACGTGATTGCGGAAAAACAGCGTATCTTCAACCGATTTCGCCATCAGCGGTCCGGTCAGCTGCTGGAAACGGGCGCGGAACTCCGCTGCCAGCACTTCACCCTCTTCACTGACTGCACCCAGCAGCAATGCCTGCAGGAAGCTCAGAGCAGCAGGGGACGCGCTATGTTTTACGCTCTCAAGCACGCTGAGCAGACGCTCCTCGCCCGCCAGCGGCATACCCGCTGCCTGACCATAAGTGCGATAGACCGGAAAGGCAATCAGCAGCTCGCGCAGCGCCACATGCAGCTCCGCCTCACCAAAATTGCGGTGCTCCAGTCCGGCAGCATCGGTTGCCAGCGAGAGCAGTCGGCTGAATTCGCCGGCAAAATTACGATCCACCATCAGCTCACGCGCCGCGCGCAGACCCGCTTCCACATCATTACGCTCACGCGTGGCTGACTCATAGGCGAGACGCAGCGTGTCGATTTTTGTATCGTCAATCAGCACATGCGAGAGCGCCGCAATAAACTCATAGCCGGTTGTACCGGAGACGGGCCACTCTTCCGGCAGCTGTTCACCGTTGGCCAGAATTTTCTCTACGGTGATGTAACACCCTTCACCGGCCGCCGTGCGGAGCTGCTGCAGATAACCCAGCGGATCGGCGAGGCCATCAACGTGATCGACACGCAGGCCGCTGACCGCGCCGCTGCGCACCAGCGACAGGATAAGACGGTGCGAATCCTCAAAGACCACCGGATCTTCGACGCGTACGCCTGCCAGCCCGGTGATCTCAAAAAAGCGGCGATAGGAGAGGGCGCTACGCGCTTCACGCCAGTTCATAAGCTGCCACGGCTGCTCCTCGTGCAGCTGAGTAATGGCGGCGGGGTCCGTCAGCGCCAGCAGTTCTGCTTCACGTCCCTGCCAGCTCGCAGGCGTCAGCGGATAGTAGCTGTCGAAATACGCCAGCGCCGGTTTACCGCTCTGCGGATCGGCTTTAATCGTGATCTCACCTTTTTCCACTGCGCGATCGAAATCGTCACCGAGAAACGGCAGCGTCAGTCTGCGCGACCAGTCGATATCAAAATAGCGCGCATACTGGCTCTCCTGTCCATGCTCAATCACATCACGCCACCAGGCATTCTCCAGTGAAGCCGCCATATGGTTAGGCACAATATCCAGGATCAGCTCCATGCCGGCGGCCTGCAGCGCTGCGCTCAGTCGATCAAAGCCCGCTCTGCCGCCGATAGCCGGATCGATTTCGTTGGCATCGGTGACGTCGTAGCCGTGCGTTGACTCTTTCGTCGCGGTAAAAATGGGTGAAGCATACAGATGGCTGATGCCCAGCTTCTGCAGGTAAGGCACCAGTTCCGTGGCACGATCAAAGGTCATGCCGTTGCGAAACTGAATGCGATAAGTGGAGGTCGGGATAGTCATGCTGCTGCTCCTGGTGCCAGACGGACAATAATGGCGTTCTGCGCGAGTTCATATTGCTCCTGCGGCCAGGCAAACAGCGTTTCGCCTGGCATATCAGGAAGTGCCTGAGCACTATTGCCCAGATTAAAAGCCATAGAGAGCGTGCCCTGCGGGAAGCGCCACTGCACGGCGACGTAGCCATCACCGGTCGCCAGTACCTGACCGCTGTGACCCCCGGCCGTCGCCAGCAGCGGAACCAGATGCTGCTGACGCAGCGACAGCAGCGTGCGCGTCAGCGCCAGCCAGGCTTTGCCCTCGCAGCTGGTCGTCTTCGCCCAGTCGAGCTTTGAACGCCGGAATGTCTCTTCCGCGTTGGGATCCGGCACCTCATCGTCATGTCCGGCATGGCCGGTAAACTCGCGTGCACGTCCTTCACGCACCGCTTTCGCCAGATCGCCGTGAAAGTCGGTAAAAAACAGAAACGGATTAGTTTCACCATATTCTTCGCCCATAAACAGCAGCGGGATATGCGGTGACAGCAGCAGAGCCGAGTAGAGCACTTTGGTACGCGCCTCTCCGGCCAGCGTGATCAGGCGATCGCCCTGTGCCCGGTTGCCCACCTGATCGTGATTCTGAATAAAATCAACAAACGCCACCGGGGGCTGGCCTGCACTCGGTACGCCGCGCGTCTCACCGCTCTGGGCCGAGACCTCACCCTGATAGGCAAATCCCTCGGTCAGAATACGCGCGACTTTTTTCTCCGGCGCATCGGCAAAATCCTGGTAGTAGGCGTGAGTTTCACCGGTTGCCAGCACATGAATAGCGTTATGGAAATCGTCGTTCCACTCTCCGCTGAAGAGCGGAGTATTGCCCTGTTCATCGCGCGGATGCAGGAAGATCACGTTTCGTGAATCTTCCGTGGTGAGGTGTGCCGGACGGTCCGGGATTTCATGACGAATGCGCTCTGCAATTTCAATCAGCACATGTTTATCTGAGCTGTCTTCAATCTGATCGATAGCGTCAAAACGCAGGCCGTCGAGGCGATACTCTTTCAGCCAGTAGAGCGGCGCCTCAGAGATGTAGCGGCGGGCCGCATCCACATCGTAGGCGATACCGGCCCCCCAGGGGGTCTGGCGCTCTTCATGGAAAAACTGCGGGGCCAGCAGCGGCAGATAGTTGCCTTCAGGACCGAAGTGATTCAGCACAATGTCCAGCACTACGGAGAGGTTAAGCGCATGCGCCGCGTCAACAAACGCTTTGAAATCATCCGGGCTGCCGTAAGCGGTGTGTGGCGCATAGAGCAGGACGCCGTCATAGCCCCAGCCGCGATTACCGCCAAACTGCGACACCGGCAGCACCTCAATCATGGTGATACCCAGCTCAGCCAGCTGCGGCAGTTTTTCAATAGCTGCATGAAAGGTCCCTTCAGGCGTAAAGGTTCCGATATGCAGCTCATACACCACCGTCTCCTGCCATGGACGTCCGCGCCACTCGGTCTGCTGCCAGCGGTAGCTTTGCGGATCGATGACCAGTGACGGACCGTTAACCTCTGCTTTTTGCGCCCGCGAAGCCGGGTCAGGCACCACGCTGCCATCGGCCAGCACGTAGTGATATTCTGCACCTGGCGTCACCCCTGACTGTGACAGGGTAAACCAGCCATCTTTTTCCGCCTGCATAGGATAATCGGTACCGTTCAGGCGCAGGGCTACCTGCTGCTGACCCGGTGCCCAGAGACGAAAACGCACGGTGCCGTCAGCCAGGATTTCAGCACCCCAGGATTTTTCCAACGTTGTGGATTCCATTCTATTGCCTCGTTAAGCCCCGCGCGGGGCAATGGACGACATCAAGCGATTCGCATTTCCGAAATCATTTACTCTATGAAATAAAAGGCTAATCACCCCGGTAATGAAGAAAGGTCTCAGGTAAAGTGCTGAGTACCCTGAAAATCATAGCCTATATTTGGAAATATAAGTCCGGGCGCGCCGTAAAGTCGTTGCAGAAGTAAATTTTCCGATTTGTGCGGCAAAACATTTATTTTTTGCCGTCATAGGCTACGGTTATGGTTACGCATGTAAGCGATGCGCCAATAAAGCCAGACGGCTTTCACCGTCAAACAGGAGAGCACTTATGAACGAAGATCGCATCAGTGGAAACTGGAAGCAGTTCAAAGGAAAAGTGAAAGAGAAATGGGGTCAGCTGACTGACGACGATATGGATGTTGCCGACGGCAAACGCGATCAGCTGGTGGGCCGCATTCAGGAACGCTACGGCTACGGTAAAGACCAGGCAGAAAAAGAGCTGAAAGACTGGGAAGATAGCAATAAGTATCACTGGTAAGTCTCAGCTTCCCGGCACGTTCGTGCCGGGATATTTTGTTTCAGCACATCGTCTTTTCCCGCTACGTTTATTCCTCTCCCGCTGCTATTTCTGCGCTGGCACTCATCAGTTGTTATTATAATGGCCGCTTATGGTCGTCTTTATTTAAACTCAGCAGCGCGACAAAACTAATCAGTGCGGTAATCATCACGTACCATGCCGGAATATCCGGATTTCCGGTTTGTTTGATCAGCCCTGAAATAATCAGCCCGGCGCAGCCGGAAAATAACGCGTTTGAGAGGGCATAGGCGAAACCCAGGCCGGTGTACCGCACCCGCGTGGGAAACATCTCTGCCAGCATGGCGGGGCCCGGGCCTGCCAGCATGCCGACCAGCGCACCAGCCACAAAGACCACCAGCGCTTTCGTTAACAGTCCGGAAGCAGGATTTTGCAACACCCCAAGCAGCGGAAGGGCGAAGATCAGCAGCATAAAGGTGGCAACCAGCATAATGGTACGCCTGCCGATGCGATCGCTCAGCCAGCCGGCGGGCAGAATAGTGGCGGCAAAACCGAGGTTTGAGATCACGGCAATCAGCAGCGCCTGATTAAAGCCGGTATGCAGCGTGGTTTGCAGATAGGTTGGCATAATCACCAGATAGGTGTAGCCCGCCGCTGACCAGACCATCAGGCGGCTGATGGCAAGCGCAATGGCGCGCAATGTGGCGGTGAAAGAAGCGCGTTCCGGCGCCGGAGCCTGCCGCGCAGCGTTAAACTGCGGCGACTCATCCAGCCCGGCCCGCAGCCAGAGTGCAGCGCCTCCCAGCGGCAGCGCCAGCAAAAACGGCAGTCGCCATCCCCAGGCGAACATCGCCTCTTCACCGATAAGCAGCGGGATCAGCGCGACGGTCGCCGCACCGGCCAGCAGGCCGCACGCCACCGTTAGCGACTGCCACGCACCATACAGGCCCCGTTTGCCTGGCGGGGCGGCTTCCGTCATCAGCGACACCGCGCCGCCATACTCGCCACCGGCAAACAGGCCCTGCAGAATACGCAACAGCGTCAGCATTAACGGCGCGGCAAGACCGATAGCCGCATAGTCCGGCACCAGCCCGATAGCAGCCGTCACCAGCGTCATCATGATCAATACGCCGATAAGCACCGGTTTACGTCCGTGACGATCGCCCAGCCGGCCAAAAATAATCGCGCCGAGCGGACGGAAAAAGAACGCCACGGCGAAGGCGGCCCAGGTCAGGATGATACTGGTGCCGGCACGCTCATCCGGCAGCTGGAAAAAGTGACTGGCAATAATCGGGGCCATAAAGCCATAAACGGCAAATTCATACCACTCGATAAAATTGCCAACCGAACCGGCGACGATAATACGTCGATGCGCTGGCATCATCTGAGCAGGCATAGCCTATCCTTATAGACAGAAGCGTAGAGAAGAGAGCTGTAAAGCGGCATTAAGGCATAGATTTCAATGCGGTGTCTGTGAGGCGCACGCAATTGCAGGCAAAAAAAAGGCCACCCGAAGGTGGCCAGCGTGACAGCGTATCAGGCAGGTTTTTGCTGCTTTTTGTGTTTGCGCTGCCGGCGCAGTTTATCAATCAGGCGATGCGCTTCCGCACGGGTGGCGACCGCAGGCGATGACCCCTTCAGTGGTTTACGCGCCGTTTCGCTCAGCGTCAGCACCGTCAGCAGGCCAATAACTCCGGCGCCCATCATGTAGTAAGCAGGCATCATTTTGTTGTGCGTGGTATCCACCAGCCAGGCTGTGATTAACGGCGTGGTGCCACCAAACAGTGAGACCGAAAGGTTGAAGCCAATCGCCAGCGCGCTATAACGGATATCGGTGACAAACAGTGCCGGCAGGGTGGCAGGCATGGTGCCGCTGAAGCAGGTATGCAGCAGACCAAGAATCGCCAGTCCGGCAAAAACCCAGTACATATTACCGGTACCCAGCAGCATAAACGCAGGGATAGCCAGCACAATCAGGCCCAGCGCGCCAAAGCCGATAACCGGCTTGCGGCCGAGACGATCGGTAAAGTAGCCCCACATCAGCGTCAGTGGCATCATGATAAACATCACCACCATCACCAGCAGCAGGCCGGAGAGTTCGCTCAGGCCGAGGATCCCGGTAAGGTAGCTTGGCATATATGCGGTCAGCATATAGTTGGAGACGTTGAACAGCAGCACCAGCCCGATACACTTCAGCAGCGGTTTGCTCTGGGTACGCAGCATCTGCCACAGCGTCAGCGGCGGCTTGTTATGCTCCATCTCTTCACGCTGATCCATATGGTCTTTAAATGCCGGCGTCTCTTCCAGCTTCAGGCGAATATAGAGACCAAACAGACCGAGTGGTGCCGCGAGAAAGAACGGAATACGCCAGCCCCACGACATCATCTCATCATGCGGCAGGTACGCAATCATCCCGGTTACCAGGCTGGCACCCAGCAGATAGCCCGCCAGCGTGCCAAATTCCAGGAAGCTGCCCATAAAACCGCGGCGCTTATCGGTTGAATACTCGGCAATAAAGGTTGCTGCACCGCCATATTCGCCGCCGGTTGAGAAGCCCTGAACCAGACGGGCTACCAGCAGCAGAATCGGCGCCGCAATGCCGATACTGGCATAGCTCGGGATAAGACCAATACAGAAGGTGCCGATGGACATCATTACCATGGTAAAAGCGAGGACTTTCTGACGGCCAAAGCGATCGCCCAGCGGTCCGAACACCATACCGCCAATCGGACGCACGAGGAACGCGGCGGCAAAGGTACCAAATGAAGCGATAAGCTGCGCGGTATTACTGGCATCGGGGAAGAAGACCTGACCAATAATCACGGCCAGATAGCTGTATACGCCAAAATCGAACCACTCCATGGTATTACCAAGAGCAGCTGCGCCGACGGCGCGTTTTAAAAGTTTATTGTCGATGACGGTAATATCATCAACGGTCAGATCGGGTTTATTTACTGTTTCAGTGCTCATAGGCTTCCTTTGACAATGAAATAAAAGCGATCTTATAGCTTTCGCAGCCGGTTATTGCAGGGTGGAAAAGAAAGCTATAAGAGGCCGAAAGGCGAACACCTTAGGAGATAATTTTTCTTTACGCAACTTTGTGATGTATATCACTGGCAATAAGCGTAGCGCTGAAGTAAAGAACCGTCAAAAAGCGCGACGGCGGGATAACAGGTTATCGCGTTAATTGAGATTACAGAGAGATAAGACGCGATATTATGCTGGTCACCGAGCCTGTCTGGGCAGAAATATCGTAAACCAGAGGTATTACTCTGTGATATACCGGTGGGCAAAAAAACGTCATTGATTGACAGCTGCATCAATTGCTGTCAGCTAATGTCAGGATAATTATCCTGGCCCTTCGCTTGCTGCCGCCAGCAGCGGCACAATTACGTCACTCAGCGGAGTGGGAACGCCTTTTTCCCGGCCAAACCGCTGTATAACCCCGTTGCGGCACTGCCACTCCAGCGGTCGACCCGCCTGCCGGTCAGCGAGAATAGAGGTGCTCAGATCGGCTGGTGCGCTCTGCAACCCTGCCACTATTTCGTTTGTGACGTTGTCACTTAGAGTTGCCCCGCAGGCGCGCGCCACGTTAAGTGCTTCACTGAGATAAGCCAGCGCCAGTTCAGCAATATCTCTCCGGTTAAACATGCCTGCCCGGCGATTTGCCAGCACCATCAGGCCCGCTACCGCATTCTGTAACAGCTTGCGCCATGCCACAGAGTGAAAATCAGCGCTGAGATCGGTGCTGCAGCGCGTGCCCGCCAGAGCAGCAACGATGCGTGCTGCGCCTGGCGTATCGGGCAGCGTCAGCCGCGGCCGGGCGCGCAGCCAGACAGAGGCGTCCGCTTCGCGCTGAGCCGGAAACCAGACCACCGAAGGAATAATTTGCGCGCCATTCACCAGCGGCTGCAGCTGCGTCTGCTGTTCAATGCCGTTTTGCAGCGCGCACACCACGGTATTCTCATTGCATAATGCCCGCAGCCAGCCTGCACACTGCGCCACCTGAGTGGTTTTGACCGCAACAAACAGTAGCGTAACCGCATGACGGATAGCGACAGGATCGGTCAGCACCGGACCCGGCACCCGGATTTCGCCGTCGTCATGACGCAGCCTCAGGCATGCATGGGGCGTACGGCCACAGAGCAGCGGCGGGCGCCCGGCTTCATACAGGGCAGCTGCAACGGTGGTGCCGATAGCGCCAGGGCCGAGCAGTGCGACAGAGGAGTAATCTGACATATAAAGACTCCGGTTCAGGCTGATATTCTGCTGATAACAGAAGAGGGAAGTGCTAAGTATTATTCACGTTCGCGCAGTTAGCCGCCTGAAGCGTAATAAAACAGGTTTCTGAATAATTCTCTATGGCGGTCGCCTTTTTTTATCGGACAATCAGTAACGTAATTGTTTCCACCGCTGCGCTGGCATCCTGATTCATATTAACTATGTTTATGACTCAAAGAATAAAAGGATGCTCTATGCGTAATCTTATATTGAGTGGATTCACCGTATTGTTGCTGTCAGGATGCGGCGCGAATAACAGTGCGTCACCGGTCAACGCTCCCGGTGCGCCCGTGGCGGGTAAAACCGCGCTGCTGGAGAGCGGCGCGGCCGCACTGCAGTCGCGCCCGCCGATTGATGCCATTAACACCTATCTGGATGGATTCCACTACTACTGTGGTGATAAAAAGGGACAGATGGAAGCGCATCACTATGTCACCATTCTCAACGATGATGTGATGCAGGCAGTGATCTTCGACGGCAATAAAAAAGATGCCAAGCTGATGGGCGTTGAATATATCATCAGCGAGCGGCTGTTTAAGCAGCTTCCGGCGGGCGAGAAGAAGTACTGGCACAGCCACCGCTATGAAGTGAAATCAGGCTCTCTGATTGCGCCGGGCATCCCGGACGCCGCTGAACATGCGCTGATGGGCAAAATCGTCAATACCTACGGAAAAACCTGGCACACCTGGCATACTGACCGCGACAAAACCCTGCCGCTGGGCGAGCCAGCGCTGATGATGGGCTTTACCGCCGACGGAGAGATGAACCCGGCGCTGCTGCGCGATCGTGACCAGCGCTTTGGCGTCGACACGCAGAAAATTCGTGCGGCGCGCGCCGATCTCGACGCGCATCCGGTGGCCGCAGGCGCTGATAACTGCCAGCGCGTACATCAGGCGCACTGATCGCCACAAAATCTATCCGCAGCGTTCGCCCTGCGGATTTTTTTCGCCTGCCGCCCCCGAACCAGGTTAAAAAGAGAGATCGTTTTTCTCTGCCGTAAGGAACCAGACGTATTATGACGCTCAAACGTTATTTCACCAGCGACCAGCTGACGCTTACCACCCGGGTATTACGCTGTGAACCGCAGGATGATGGCCGCTTTCGTCTCATACTCAGTGAAACGCTGTTTCATCCGCAGGGTGGCGGACAGCCCTCCGATCGCGGAACCCTTGCCGGCGCGGCGATGCTGCAGGCGCTGCAGGAGGGCGACGATGTCGCACACTATACCGATCGGCCGGTTGAACCAGGCGAGGTGGAGCTGGTGGTGGATGGCGAGCTGCGCGAGCTGCACTCGCGTTACCACTCCGCGGGTCATTTGATCGCTTATGCCGGAGAGTCATTTGGCTGGCGTGGATATAAAGCCAACCATCGGCCAGGGGAAGGTCGCATTGTTTTTACCGCGCTGGATCAGACTCAGCCGGTTACGGCAGAGGCGCTGATGCAGCGGGCTGCAGCGCTGGTGGCGGGCAACTATCCCCGCGTGCTGGGTGAAGAGGCGGGAAAACGTATGGTGAGCTGGGGTGAACTGACCCCCTATGCCTGCGGCGGCACGCATGTGCTCAGCACCGGGGAGATCGGTGACATTGTGATTGGCAAAGTAAAAGAAAAGAAGGGTGAGCTCACGGTACAGTATAGCCTGAGCCACTAAGCGGCATCAGGGGGGACTCCGTTCCCGCCCTCATGCCTGCGGCGTTAGCCTTTTCTCAGCCGTGATCCGTCAGCGACTGCGCCGCGCAAATCAGCGCCAGATGGCTCAGCCCCTGCGGCATGTTACCGCGCCACTCATCGGTGCGGACATCGAACATCTCATTAAAGGTTTCAACGTTGCCACGCTGACAAAGTTTGTCGAGGATCTCTTCCATCGCCTGCTCTGCCTGTGGAATATCACCCAGCGCGGCCAGCGCTTCCACCAGCCAGAAAGAGCAGGCAATAAAGGTACTCTCCTCCTGTTCCACACCGGAGTAGCGATAAACCATTGCGCTGTTGTGTCCCAGATCCTGACGGATAGCGCGATAGGTCGCGCGCATGCGCTCAGGATTCACCTGGTTGCCGTAACGGTGCATCAGCGCCAGCGCCGCATCCAGTTTATCTTCGCTGTCCGGGTAGAAGAGATAAGCCTGTCTGGCCTCGCTCCAGCAGTGCGCCTCCACCCACTCGCTGATGCGATCGCGTTCGCGCTGCCAGCGCTCAAGCCAGGTCGGCTCAATATGTTTCGCCTCTGCCAGCGCCACGGCGCGATCCAGCGCCAGCCAGCAGGCCATCTTGGAATGCGTATAGTGATGCTGATCGGGCAGCTCCCAGATCCCGCAATCCTGCTGACGCCATGAATCAGCGCAATGATTCGCCAGCTCACCCAGCATGCGCGAGGTAGAGAGATCGAGAATGTGACCAGCCTGTATAAACAAATCGGCGGTGGCGAGCATGTCGCCATACATACTGAGCTGGAGCTGATCGCGCGCATTATTGCCGATGCGTACCGGCTGTGAATGGTGGTACCCCCGCAGCGGCGGATAAGATTCAGCCGGGACTTCATCCCCTTCGAGCGTATAACAGGCGCGCAGCGCGGTGCCGTGACGAATAATCGTTTTCGACAGCCATGAGAAAGCAGCCTTACAATCTTCCAGCGCGCCCAGAAACACAAACGATTTAATAATCAGGCAGGCGTCGCGTACCCACGCATAGCGATAGTCATAATTTTTTTCGCCGCCGATACCTTCCGGCAGGGAAGTTGTGGCCGCCGCCGCCAGCGCGCCGGTAGGAGAGTACCAGAGAAATTTCAGCGACAGCGCTGAACGCCGCACGTGCTTTTCATAGCGCCCCTGATAACTCAGGCTGCGCGTCCAGTCGCACCAGGCGGTGTGGCTGGTTTCAATACGGGTATCGATAGCGCTTAAATCCGGCACCGCCAGCGGTTCGCGCTCGGTGACCAGCAGAGCAACCAGCGCGTGACTGCCGGGCGAGGTTTTGAGCGTGGCAGCGATACGTTCATCGTCCCGCTGCGTAATATGCCACGCGTCACTGGTGCGCAGCATCGCCATCAGATCGGCAATATGATAAACATCGCCCTGTTCAGTGCAGTCCCGCCACGGCGAGCAGGTCTCAGCCAGCGTACCAAAGCGTAACGTCAGCGTCAGCTCAACGTGGCCCTCGATCCCTTCAACGCGCCGCGCCAGCTCACTCCACGGCAGACGACCGGCCAGCGTGCTGTTTAATGATTCAGTCAGCAGGACTGAACCCTCTGCGGTGATAAAGGTGGTTTCCAGCACGTTACTGTCAGCGCGATAAGCGCGTTCGGTGCGGAAGGGGGCTGCGGGTACAATCTGGAAAAACCCGCCAATCTCCGGATCGAGCAGGCGGTCAAACAGCGGGGCGGAGTCGAGATTAGGTGCACACCACCAGTCAATAGCCCCATCCGGTGCGATAAGCGCAACGGAACGGCCTTCCCCAATGGCAGCGTAATCTCCAAGGCGCGCAAACCCTTTCTCGCGCATCGGCGACTGCAAAATCTGGTTATTCATCATGCTTCCCTGTCAGCTGAAACGACAGCGTGGCTGCCACAGGGGCAGCCACGCTGATATCGGGCAGAATGTGCTATTACAGCGTGCCGGTACCGCCGTCTGAGCACCATACCTGGCCGGAAGTAAAGCCGTTCAGGTTTTCAGCAAAGGTGACATAGAGCGGCGCGATTTCCACCGGCTGGCCCGGACGGCCCATCGGTGCACCGGAACCAAACTGCTGCAGTTTCTCTTCCGGCTGACCACCGCACGCCTGCAGTGGCGTCCAGTATGGGCCCGGTGCCACAGCGTTAACGCGGATCTTCTGTTCCGCCAGCTGTTTAGCCAGCGCTTTAGTAAAGGCGGCAATTGAGGCTTTGGTCTGCGCATAATCCAGCAGAATAGCGCTTGGCTCATAAGCCTGAACGGAAGAGGTATTTATAATAGAGGCGCCCTCTGGCAGATATTCCAGCGCGGCTTTAGTGATCCAGAACATCGCATAGACGTTGGTCTTAAACGTTGCGTCAAAATCTTCCGTCGAGAGCGTGCGAATAGATTCATTAAACTGCTGACGTCCGGCATTATTAACCAGAATATCCAGGCCATCGAGTTTTTCAGCGGCTTCTTTAACCAGCTGCTGGCAAAACGATTCGGAACGGATATCACCCGGAATAGCGACGGCTTTACGTCCTTCAGCTTCAATCAGCTTAACCACTTCCTGCGCATCTGACTCTTCAGCAGGCAGATAGTTGATGGCAACGTCTGCGCCTTCACGAGCGTAAGCGATAGCCACGGCGCGGCCGATACCTGAATCGCCGCCGGTGATTAGCGCTTTACGTCCGGTCAGGCGGCCTGAACCGCGATAGCTTGTTTCACCGTGATCGGGACGCGGATCCATTTTACTGGCTAAGCCGGGGAAATCCTGCGACGGCGTGTTAAACGGCGGCTGCGGATATTCATTAGCGATTAGCGTTTTGTTAGTGAACGAATTCATAACGGGCTCCTTGTACAGTGAACGTGTAGAAAATAAGCCTGGCAGAGATGTGATATTTGTCACGTAAAAAAATTACGAATGAATTTTATTTGTGCAATATCCATGCAGTGCGGGAAGTTATTTTTCCTTACAATTTCACTAACGTAATGATTATTTATCCCCTCTTAGTCCACATTTAGAAAATAAGCGAGTCGGCAACATTGCAGAGCAGAAAATTAGCTCTAAGCTCATTGAATAACTTTAATAAATTCCCGGCGTTTTACCGGGATAAACATAATGAGCACTGTCGTCAACGAGGCGAAAATGAGCGAAGCACTCTGTACCATTATTTATAACGGGGAACGGTTGAGTGGCGCAGCGGATCAACCGCTGATCGATTTTCTGCAGCAGCAGGGAAAAAAACTGCCGCACGTCTGCTATCACCCGGCGTTGCCGCCGCTGCAAAGCTGCGATGTCTGCTGGGTCAGGGCTGACGGAGAGCAGGTGCGTGGCTGTACCCTGCGGACTTATGAAGGCTTGCAGGTGGTCAGTGAAGGCGCCGACCTGGCTGCTGCACAGCAGGAAGGTATGGACCGTATTCTGAATCGCCATGAACTTTACTGCACGGTGTGTGAGCACAATACCGGCGACTGTACGCTGCATAATGCGGTAGCCGATATGCACATGCCGATTCAGTTCTATCCCTATGAACGTAAACCCTACACGAAAGATCACAGTAATCCGTTTTATACCTACGATCCCGACCAGTGCATTCTCTGCGGACGCTGCGTTGAGGCGTGTCAGAACATAGAAGTCAATGAGACACTCTCAATTGACTACAGCGCAGAACATCCGCGCGTATTGTGGGATGGCGGGACGGAGATTGCCGGATCGAGCTGCGTCAGCTGCGGTCACTGCGTCACGGTTTGCCCGTGTAACGCGCTTTTAGAAAAAACCATGCAGCCCGATGCCGGTCCGTTTACCCGCATGGATGAGGATTTAAAGCGGCCGTTTATTGATGCCATTAAAAAAATGGAGAAGAGCATCGGCATGGAGCCGATAACCGGCATCTCACTGATTGATGATGCTTTGCGCAAAACAGAAATTAAAAAAACCAAAACGGTCTGCACCTACTGCGGCGTTGGCTGCAGCTTTGAGGTCTGGACGCGCGATCGCCATATCCTGAAGGTGCAGCCGGTCGCTGAGGCGCCGGTAAACGGCATCTCCACCTGCGTAAAAGGCAAGTTTGGCTGGGATTTTGTTAACAGCCCGAATCGCCTGACCACGCCGCTTATCCGGGAAAACGGAGCATTCCGGCCTGCCAGCTGGGAAGAGGCGCTGAACCGGGTGGCGGAAGGGCTGCGTGCCGTAGCGCATCAGCACGGCGGCGCAGCAATTGGATTTATTGGCTCCAGTAAAGCCAGTAATGAAGAGGCCTATCTGACGCAAAAGATCGCGCGCCTGATTTTTGGTACCAACAATGTCGATAACTCTTCACGCTATTGTCAGAACCCGGCTACCCAGGGGCTGTTCCGCACCGTGGGTTATGGCGGCGATGCCGGCACGCTGCGCGATCTGCAGCAGACCGATCTGATTATCACCGTGGGCAGTAATCTTGCAGAAAACCATCCGGTATTCGCCTCGCACATCAAACAGAGCCATAAACATCACGGGCAGAAACTGCTGGTCGTGGATCCGCGTAAGCATGAAATGGCGGAGCGCGCCGACTGCTATCTGCGTATCCGGCCCGGTACCGATATGGTCTGGGCCTCTGCGATGGCGAAATATATGTTCGATCATCACTATGCAGACGACGCGTTTCTGGCTGAACGCGTTAATGATGTTGACGCCTACCGCGCCTCGCTCGCGCCGTTTACGCTTGAGATGGCGAGTGAAGTAACCGGTCTGAGCGTGGAGGCGCTCACCGAGGCAGCGGAGATGATCGGCCAGGCAAACAGCGCCTGTATTCTCTGGGCGATGGGTATCACGCAGCACAGCCACGGTGCCGATGCCAGCACGGCACTCTCTAACCTGCTGCTGGTGACCGGCAACTATGGTCGCCCCGGCACCGGTGGCTATCCGATGCGCGGCCATAACAACGTGCAGGGGGCCAGCGACTTTGGCTGCCTGAGCAATGTTTACCCCGGCTATGAAAGCGTAACGGATGATGCGGTTCGCGAGAAGTGGGCGCGTGCCTGGCAGGTTGCGCCGGAAGCGCTCTCTGATGAAGAGGGGCTGGATAACTTCCTGATGATTGAGCACGCCCACGATAAGCAGCTGCGCGCAATGTACATCATCGGCGAAGATACCGCCTTTTCAGACGCTAACTCCACCAAAGTGGATGAAGCGTTCAGCCAGCTCGATTTTATGGTGGTGCAGGACATTTTCATGAGCAAAACCGCGCGCTACGCCGACGTGGTGCTGCCCGGCTGTCCGAGCCTGGAAAAAGAGGGCACATTCGTCAATACCGAGCGCCGTATACAGCACTTCTCCCCGGCGTTTGCTCCACTGGGTGAGAGCCGGCCTGACTGGCAGATTCTGACCGATCTCGCCGCGCGTCTCGGGCATCACTGGCGCTATCCAAACCCCGGCGCCATCATGGCGGAGGCGGCGGGCATTGCGGATCTGTTTGCCGGTGTGAGCTATGAACAGCTGGTAGGCTGGCAGTCACAGCTCTGGCCGGTGAAAGCAGATGGCAGCAGTACGCCGCTGCTCTATACCGACGCATTTGCGTTTCCGGATGGTAAAGCGCGTCTCTATGCGCTTGAGTGGCAGCCGCCAGAAGAGCAGCCGGACGCAGAGTACGATCTGCTGCTGAATAATGGCCGCATGCTGGAGCATTTCCAGTCCACAAACCAGACCGGGCAGGGCGGACGCATCATGTCGCTGTCACCCAACTGGTTTGTGGAGATCTCGCCGCAGCTGGCGGAAGCGCGTCAGCTGCAGGAGGGTGACTGGGTTGAAATCCGCTCGCGGCGCGGCGCGCTGGAGGTGCCGGTGGTGGTGACCGATCGTGCCGCAGGGAACGTGCTGTTTATCCCGATTCACTATGGCAAACCCGGCGTCAATGGTCTGACCGGTAACCACCACGACCCGGATGTGAACACGCCGGCTTACAAAGAGATTGCCGTCAGCCTGCGTAAACTGGCGCGTCAGCCTCAGCCGCATCCGCTGCCGTTGCATAACTTCCGTCACGGTCAGCGCACGCCGCTGGATCACCTGCCGGTTGAGGTGAAATGGCAGCAGCCGGAGTACCGTTTGCCCCCTGAACATGTTTCGCACCCGGAGAAAAGCTAATGGCCGAACCGCTGGACTACCAGCCTGAACCTGCGCGCACTGAACCCACCGCGCAGGAGTCACTCAATACGCTGCTGGAGAATCTGCATCAGCACGGCTTTCTGCGTCTCGCCAATGACGTGGTTAAAGCGAACAACGACATTGGTAAAATTCTTGCCGGCGGGCTGAATCGCCCCGGTACTCAGAACGCCATCCAGAACATTTCGCTGCTGTTTATGATGCTGAGCACTATTCCGCCCGAGCGGTTTAATCATGTACTGCTGGCGCTGCGCGATGCGCTGGTCGCGATGAAGCCAGCGAGCGAGTCTGTTCAGCAGGAGAAAGCTGCGCCCGGCATCAGAGGGGTAATGAAACTGCTTAATGATGAAGACCTGTGGCAGGGTGTGCGTCCGCTGCTGTCGGCGCTGGAAGTTTTTTCGCGCGAGATGCAGAAAGAGGAGGAGACCCCGATTACCCGCTACAGCGGTAAGCCGACCCGTGAATAGTCAGGAGTGGGTGCTGCTGATTGCCCGTGGTCAGTTTGCGCTGACCATGGGCATGCACATTACGCTGGCAGCGCTGACGCTGGGCCTGGCGCCTTTCCTGGTCTGGTTTGAAGCGCGCTGGCTATGGGGGAAGCGCCCTGAAGCGCGGCAGGCGCTGCAGTTCTGGATCAAAATTTTTGCCCTGACGGTGGCTATCGGCACCGTCTCTGGCGTCGTTATGGAATTTCAGTTCGGCACGCACTGGTCCGGGCTGGCGTCACGCGCGGGCGGGGTGATAGGCCCGCTGATGCTGTACGAAGTGCTTATCGCCTTTTTTCTGGAGTCCGCGCTGACCGGCGTGATGCTGTTTGGTTTTGATCGGGTTAAGCCTGGCGTCCATTTCACCGTGACCTGTTTTGTGGCGCTGGGCGCCGTGCTGAGCGCGTTCTGGATCCTTGCGGCTAACTCCTGGATGCAGACGCCGGTTGATTTTCATCTGACCGATGATGGCCGTCTGCTGCCCGACAGCGCGTGGACGCTGCTTGCTGCTCCCTCCTTTGGCTGGCGTCTGGCTCATATGCTGCTCGCCTCGGCAATAAGCGTCAGCTTCCTGCTGGGCGGCGTAGCCGCGTGGCGCTTGTGCCGTCAGCCGGATGAAGCGGCCAGTCGTCTGATGCTGCGCAGCGCGCTGACGGTAACGCTACTGGCGGTACCGGCGCAGATTGTAGTGGGCGATCTGCATGGTGAAAATACGCGCACCTGGCAACCGGCTAAGCTGGCTGCCATCGAGGGGAGCTGGCACGCTCCGCCGCCGGGTCAGGGAGAGCCGCTGCGGCTGTTTGCCATTCCGGATCAGCAGGCGCAGCGCAACCACGCTGAACTGGCGATCCCGGCGATCGGCTCCCTCTACCTGCGTCACAACCTCAGCGGGCATATTAAAAGTCTGAGCGAGTTTCCGGCAGAGGCGTTGCCGCCCGTGTTACCGGTGTTTTTTGCGTTTCGCCTGATGGTGGGATGCGGCGTACTGATGCTGGTGGTTAGCCTGGCGGCCAACCTGCAGCGCTGGCGCGGTCGTTTATACCATTCACCGCGCCTGTTGCGTCTGCTGACGCTGATGTCGCCTGCCGGGTTTTTGGCGCTGCTGGCTGGCTGGGTGGTCACGGAAATGGGACGCCAGCCCTGGACGGTTTATGGCGTGTTACGTACTGCTGACAGCCTTTCGCCGCTGTCGCTCAGCAGTACATTGGTCATTTTTATCGCTATCGTGCTGGTCTATACGCTGGGTTTTGCGGCTGGCCTGCTCTATTTAGTGCGTCAAATCAACGCACCGCTGCCTGACGATGCCGACGTGGCAGCCGAGCACGTTGAAACACCGGCCTGAGGAGCTGATGATGCTTGCCGATCTCTCTGCCGCCGTGCTGATTTTTTCACTGCTGATGTATCTGGCGCTGGATGGCACCGATCTTGGCGTGGGCATGCTGTTTTACGCTTTCGACACGCCACAGCAGCGGCAGTGGATGGCACACAGCCTGCTGCCGCTATGGGATGCTAACGAGACCTGGCTGGTGCTGATGGCCGGGGGAATGCTGGCGCTTTTTCCTGCGCTCTATAGTCTGCTGCTGCAGACGCTGATGGTGCCGGTATTTCTGCTGCTGCTGGCGCTGTTTCTGCGCGCGCTGGCGCTGGCTTATCGTGCGCAGGTGAGTAGGGCATGGCGTGTCTGGCTTGACCGTCTGATGATAGCCAGTTCGCTGGCCGCAGCCTTTTTGCCCGGCTGGATAAGCGGCCTGATCCTGGTTTCGCGTCCGCCTGCCGGAATTATTATCGATCTCTCGCTGGCACCGCTGCTGTGTGGCGCCGGCGTGGTGGCAGTCGATCTGCTGCTGGGCTGCTGCTGGATCTGCTGGCGTCTGGGTGAGGCGGCGGGAGAACGCGCCCGGTCACTTGCCGTGCTGGCATGGACCTGCGCGGTGATATGTCTGACAGGCGTGTTACTGCTGGAGCCGACGCTATGGCAGCTGAGCTGGCAGCGCGCGCCTGGCCAGCTTATTCTGATTGCGATCCCGCTGCTGATTGTGCTTCAGGCCATATTACTCTGGCGCGAAGCGATGGTGGCGCTGCTGATGACAACGCTGCTGCTTATCGGCGCAGTGGTCATCGCCCTGGCGTTCGGCCTCTATCCGTGGCTGCTGCCGTTTCAGCTGCGTATTCAGGAAGAGGCCTCGTCGCCGGTGACGCAGGGCGTGGTGCTGACCGGCATGCTGATTTTCCTGCCGCTGACGCTGGCCTACCACAGCTGGTCCTTTTGGGTATTCAAACGCCGCCCTCAGCGCTGAGTTTACGGCTGGTCAGCGGGTATACGCATAAACCAGGTTCCCTGCAGCGGCATGCGTAAAAAATCGCGAAACAGTGTTTCCAGCGTCTGCTGAGGATCGACGTCAGCGAAACGCTGCGGATAGAGCGTTTTAGCCATAAATTCTGCTGCAACGACGTGCCACGGGCTGAGATAAAAATTCATCCACAGCGCGCCCGCCTGACCATTATGCAGCGCCTTCAGCCCGCGCAGCCCTTTCTGCTGTCCGGTCAGCTGCTGAAAACTCTGCAGTGCAACATCAGGCGCGATCTCCGGTCCGAGCTTCAGCCGGCCACTGCTCTGATTGTCGCTAAAACCGGTAGCAAAGTAGTAGTCAGGCTGCGCGGCAATCACGCTCTCTTCACTCAGGCGGGCAAACACACCCTGCCGGGTACGGGCGGCGATGTTGTCGCCTCCGGCCAGGCGCAGAAGCTCGCCCAGACTGCCGTTGATTGCCGTCACGCAGCACTCATTGCGGCGTCCCAGATGCAGGTGCAGCAGCACTTCAGGGCGCGCACCGTGAAAATCAGCAAGCCGCTCCTCAATGACCCGCATATGGGCGGCGTAAAACCGGTTAAATGCGGCTGCCCGCGCCTGCTGATTAATGACATCACCCAGGATCTCCACGCTGCGCCGGGTATTCTTCAGCAGCTGAACGCGCAGGTCGATCTTCACGACCGGAATGTGTGCCGCCTGCAGTACCGCAAGCAGACGCGCGTCAGCATCATCATAGCGTGCCAGACTGGGTAAAATGACGACGTCGGGGCGCAGCGCAATAACCTGTTCCGGGTTGATCGCCGCCGGGCCACCGCTGCCAAGTGACGGAACCGTCTCTATTTGCGGAAAACGCCGCGCAAAGCTGCGCCACATCTGCGCATCATATTTCTGCAGATCGCGTGGCCAGCCCACAATGTGCTGCAGCGGATTTTCAGGCGCCAGCAGCGCCAGCGTATAGAGCATACGGCTTTCGCCAAGCACAATGCGCTGCGGGCGATCGGGTATTGTCACCAAATGACCGTCAATATCGGTGAGCGTTTTTGCCTGCGCCAGCGGGCTGAGCAGCAGCCCGGCTAACAGCAGCAGGCTGGCGAAAAAGAGTGAATCAGAACGCAATGCTCGCCTCCGCCACCAGATTGCGGGTCTCGCCTTCGCGTACGCGCAGGTTGCCACCGCTGGAGGTGTAGTAGTGTTTATCAAACAGATTATTCAGGTTCAGCTGAAGCCGGGTTTTATGCCCGGAAAGGGTACTGTTCCAGGCAATAAAGGTGTCGGCTACCGTATAGTCAGGCAGGGTAAAGCTGTTCTCCGGATCGCCCGCGCGTGAACCGACATAGCGGGCACCCCCCCCAATGCGGAAATCACCCGGAATGCCGGGCAGCGCCAGCGTGTGGGTGAGCCAAAGTGCACCGGCGTGACGGGGAGCGTTCTGCAGCCGGTTGCCGTTATTGGCCCTGTTTACGCCATCGTCAGCGATCTCCGCTATATCATAGCTGTAACTGGCGCTGATCTCCCAGCCGGCAGCCACTTCCCCGTTAAGCTCCGCTTCAGCGCCTGTGGATCGCGCCCGGTTGATAGTGCGCGTGGTGCCATTGATGCTGAGTGACATATCGCGCTCATCAATGCGGTAAAGCGCCAGGCTGGCAAACAGCGTCGGCGTGATTTGCCACTTGCTGCCCGCTTCCCAGCTGGTGCCCTGTTCAGGTTTGCCCACCCGTCCCGCATCATCCACCTCGGTTGAGGGGGTGAACGATTTGCTGACGCTGGTGTAGAGCGAGATATCCGGTGTCAGTTTGTAGATCGCGCCTGCCTGCGGCAAAAATTTGTTGCCGCTGCTCTCCAGCGTCGGCACGATTGGGTCGGCTCCCTTTGAGGCGCGCTGTTCATAATGCTGATAGCGGCCGCCTGCCACCAGGGTCCAGCGATCGTTAATCGCTACGCTATCTTTGGCGTAAAGCGAGCGGCTGTGAATGCGGTTCAGCAGCCGCGCATTTGCGCGGCGCTCGGTAGTGGCATCCGTGACCGGCGCAAGCAGATCGTAATGCGGTTCGGCAAGCGTAAACCCGCGATTTGCTTTGCCCTGATACTGCCGCGCCCGCAAGGTCTGATTCATCTCATAATCGGTACCCGCCACCAGCGTGTGCGTCATGCCGGCAAGCTGCTGCGTACCGGTCAGATCCCAGGCGATATATTTTGTCTGATGATTAAAACCGCGATTGGCGTCAGCGCGACGCGTCACAACCCCGCTGTCCGGATCGATGGCGGTAACGCGCACTTCATTATTATCATACTGGCGCTGGTTCCAGCCCAGCGTCACACGCGTGCTCCAGTCGTCACTAAACTGCCAGTCGTAGTGGGTATTCAGCGTTTTATTATGGCCCCAGGCGTGGCCAGCTTTATCATCCAGCCGATCTTTGTAGCCGATATCAACCGGGCGGTTATGGATAAACGCCGTACCGCGATCGTAAGGAATATCATACTGGTAATCTTCGTAACTCAGCAGAAAGCTGGCTTTCTCGCCATACCACTGCAGCGAGGGTGCGATGAGCCGGTGTTTATCACGACCAAAATTGCGCCAGTAATCCTGGTTCTGCTGCTCTGCGACCAGCCGGAAAGCAAAACCGTTATCCAGTGGTCCGGTGATATCGAACGTACCGCTGCCGCCGCCGCTGCTGGCGGTCCGGCCGCTCAGCGCGGTACGCCATTCATAAAGCGGTTTTTTGCTGATGATATTGATGACGCCGCCCGGATTCTGGATGCCGTAGAGCAGTGAAGCGGATCCTTTCAGTACTTCAACCCGCTCCGTTGCTGCGTTGACATTGAGGCCCTGACTGCTGCGTATGCCATCGCGATAGATCGAACCGTCGCTGTTGCCGCCAAACCCGCGGCGCACAAAGCCATCTTCCGTGCCTGCCAGCGTATTACCTTCGCTTACGCCGCTGACAAAGCGCATCGCCTCCGTCAGGCGACTGACCTGGTAATCCTCCAGCTGTTGCGGCGTTACGATGCTGACTGACTGGATCTCATCAAGCCGCGCAACGGGCAGTTTGCTGCTGACGGTGCTGCTGCCGGCGCTATAACCGGACGCGGTTTCACTATCAGCCTGAACCGTGAGCGTGGTTTCCTGCTCTGCGGCATTGGCCGTAACGGAGACAGGGATAAGCCCCTGCAGCGCAACATATAACGCAGGGCGTAACGCCTTTGGCACAAAAGTAGAGGAAATAAGCATGTCAGCAAACCTGGTAAAGACGGAGTGTTCCGTCATAAAGCCATCGGCAAAACCTGCCGCGCGCGGGCAGGGAGAATAATCTTTCAGCGGCCACAATGCAGGCTTGAATGTAATTGAGAATCATTCAAACATGAAAGAATGTAGTAGTAAACGGATATAATGCAGGTAATACTACATTTATCCGGAATCCGTCTAATGACGGTATATTTAAATATTGATGTTATAAATCAATATATTAATCACTAAAATGCGAAGAGGTTTCTCGTTCTGTGAGTAAAGTGAATAGGGCGCATCTCATTATCACGAGACCAGCCACTACAACATATCCGCCTTTCACAGCGGGTAATGTCAGGAGCCTCAGCCCATGGCGCTGAAAAAAAAGGGTGTCCGGACAGACATTTTTGGCGACCGCTGCCGGGCTCGTATCGCCAGTCTCTCCCCCCGGCTGCAGACGGTCGCCCGCTATATTGATGCGCATCGTGAGAGCGTGGCGGAAGCGACGGCTATCGATATTGCCGCCGCAACGGGAACGTCTGATGCGACGGTGATCCGTGCCGTACAGGCGCTGGGCTTTACGGGCCTGCGCGATCTTAAACTCACGCTGGCGGAGTGGGCGGGGCCGGCCATTAACTCTGCGGCAAAGATGAGCGCGACCGTTAGCGAACTGGCCTGCGATATTAATGCCAGCATCGATTTTGTGCTGCTGGGACACCAGCAGGCGTGTCACGCGCTGGCACAGCCCGAAAACCGTCAGGCGGTGGCACAGGCGGTGGCGTTGCTAAGCGAAGCGCGTCAGGTCGCCCTCTTTGGCATCAACGCGTCAGGTATTCTTGCGGACTACAGCGCCCGTATGTTCAGCCGTATCGGGCTGCCCGCCACAACCCTGAACCGCACCGGCATTGCGCTGGCAGAGCAGTTGCTGAGCCTGCAGCGTGGTGATGTACTGGTGATGATGGCGCAGAAATCGGCGCATCGTGAAGGGGTCACGGCGTTAAAGGAGGCGAGAAAGCTGGGCATTCCTGTCATTCTGCTGACGCATGCGATGGAGTCTGCCTTTGCGCGCGAGGCTGATATCGTGATCAATGTACCACGCGGCGGGGAAGGAGGACGCATGCCGCTGCACGGGACCGTGCTGGTCTGTCTTGAAATGCTTATCCTGTCGGTTGCCTCAGTCAATGCCGGACGCACGGTGAAAACCATGAAGCGGATTCAGGAGCTAAACCGATCGCTTAAGTCCGGTACTAAACGCTAAGTATGAACCGATCGTGAATATCCGGCGCGCGCAAAATTCACGAAAAATAACACCTGCCGGTGCGGTTTTATCGCTATAAATGCAGGCAAAAGAAGGAGTTCTTGTGCGTGCATTTCTGACAACTATTACCCTGTTTATAACACTCGTTCTGACCAGCCCGGTTAGCCTGGCGGCAGACGCCATGGCGTTCTGGTCAGCATCGCGGCACGGGGCCAACAGTTTTAACCGGCTGCCGCCTGACAGCAAATATTTTACGGCTCTGCATGACTACGGTGCCAGCTGGGTACGGCTCTCCTGGGATAAGTGGCCCACGCAGCAACGCGATTTTTTGCTGGGTAACGCAGATGAGTATCGCGGGCTGGACGCCGGCGATCTGCAGACGCTTATCCACACCCTCGACCGCGCCTGGGCAGCGGGCCTGCGCGTGGTTATTACGCCTCTCTCTCTGCCCGGCATGCGCTGGGCGCAGAATAACGGGGGAAAATTTGACGATCGGCTCTGGCAGGATAAAGCCTGGTGGGAAGCCAGCGTGCGCTACTGGCACGATCTGGCTGCTGCTCTGCACCATCATCCCGCTATCGCCGCCTATAACCTGATCAATGAGCCCGCGCCGGAAAAAAATGGCGGACTGGCAGAGCACGCCAGCAGCGAGGCGATGGCGCGCTGGTATCAGCAGCAGCGTGGCGGAAGCCGCGATCTGCCGGCGTTTTATGCCGCGCTGATAGCCGCTATTCGTGAAGCAGATGCCGTTACACCGATAATGGTCGACAGCGGCTGGTATGCCTCCGCCGATGCGTTTGACTACTGGCCTGAGGCGCTGCACGACACGCGCATACTTTACAGCGTGCACATGTATGAACCCTATGCTGCGACCAGCGCACCCAACGCACGGCGTGAAAAGCCCTGGCCCTATCCGGGTTACGTACCTTTCGGCGAGGATATGCAGCAGTGGGATGCGGCGCGTGTCGCGGACTATCTGGCACGCCCTTTTGAATGGGCTGCGCGTAACGGGATCGATAAGCGGCAGCTGGTGGTTAGCGAGTTTGGCTGCGTGCGCACGCTGGCCGGTTGTACCCGGTACCTGGAAGATGTGCTGACGGTGCTGGACAGCCATGACGCGCACTGGGCATTTTATAGCTTTCGTGAAGATAGCTGGGACGGCATGGATTATGAACTGGGTCGTCAGAAAGTGCCGTGGCGCTACTGGCAGGCGGCAGAGAAAAATCTGCCCGATCCCCTGCCGCGCAGCGCCACAAAAGAGTTTGAGCCGATACGCAAGCGGCTCGCCGGTCAGTAAGGCGTGCCGGGCCATGCGGCCCGGCACGCCCCGCCTCAGGCGATAGTTTTGCGATTGCTGAGCAGATCTTTCACGCTCTCTGCTACCCGCTTGCCCGCCAGGAAAGCGTGATCCGAATTGTAATACTCCCATTCGCTGTAGCGCCCGGCCAGATGGATACTTTGCGTGGCCAGCCAGCTACGGATCAGCGCCACGTTGGCACTGCGCGCATGATCGTAAACGACATAGGCGTACGGCATGTTTACGATACTACTGGTGAGGATCTCATCATCCTCATTGATAATGCCTACCCGGATACAGTCATCGATACAGCGCTGGATCAGCGCTTCACCCTCACAGGGCAGCGGTTGATCGTCACGCCAGGTGATTTCACAGGTCAGACCGAATCCGCCCGGAGGATTACAGTGCGGGCTGGCATTACCCTGCAGAAAGATGCGATGGAACAGCGTGTCTCCCGGATAGTAAATCCAGTGCTTTTCACTGATCGCCGGACGTCCGATACCAAGATTAACGCAGCACACAGAGGTATGACGCAGCTGAGAAGCCGCCTGCTGTACCGCCTGCGGCGCGCGGGCGCCCATCAGGCGCACCAGTTCCGGTAAGGGCAGCGTGCTGATGAGCTGGTCATACTGCAGATGCCTGCCGTCGCTGAGCGTGACGCTGCGCGACTGCGGCTGAATCTCGGCTACCGCCGTTCCGGTCTCCAGCGTACAGCTAAGGTGAGGCAGGAAACCGTTCATCAGCGCCTGAAAGCCGCCGCGCAGCGGATAGCCGAAGCGCGCGTTGGGCCCGACCGGTTTCTCCAGCGGCGCAAGCGCACCGCTGACGATCTGCGCCAGATCCGGCAGGGGTACGCGACCGCCCAGCCACGAGGTCTCCATGCTGGCCAGCGGCGTTTTCCATAGTTTACGGTTATAGGGAACGGCAAAATGACGGGCGATGCCTTTGCCCCAGACGCGATAGATAAAATGTTCAAAATCTTCACTGTCGCGCTGTTCAGTGATGCAGCCCTCATCCGCTACCACGCCGTCGGCGCAGCAGTCGCGCGATGCGTCTGCGCCAGGCAGTATGGCGGTATCGTTTTCTGCCGCGCCGTAGCGCGCTTCAATCGCGCCCAGCACACATTCACTAATCACCTCCGCCGGCAGGCCGTGCAGCGCTGACTGGAACGGGTAGCGCGTATAGACATCGTGGCTATAGACCCAGGCTTCGCGCATCTGCCAGTGCTGATTCTCACCCAGCAGCAGATCGTAGAGCTCCAGCACGTAGGGATCGTTGGAGAACATGATGTGACCGGCATAGTCGAAGGTAAAACCCTTATCTTCGATTGACCGGCACCAGCCGCCTGGCGACTCATTTTTCTCCAGTACGACGGCCCCTTTACCGTAATGATAACCGGCACTCAGGCCGGTAGGCCCTGCGCCGAGGATAAGACATTCAACCGGATGCAGCGTGACCGGCTGCGTGCGTTCAGCGGGTGCAGCGGCCTGCGTCGCAGGCCGGGCGGGCTGACGTTTAATGGCGCTGAGGTGCTGCTGCATCTGCGCCACCGTATTATCCCAGGACGTCGCGGCGACTACGGCAGCCATCGCTTCAGCCTGCATATGACGCCGTTCAGCTGTCTGGCGCAGAGCGTGTTCGCAGCCCTGAATAAAGGCTTCCTGCGAATCGGCTATTGTCACGACGTCAGCATACTGGCGCGCTACGTCAGCGATCGCTGTGCTGACAATCGGCAGCTGCGCGGCCATGTACTCCAGAACCTTTGTCGGGCTGATAAAGCGCGTGGAGGCATTGAGCGCAAACGGCATCAGGCAGACATCCCAGCCCGCCAGAAACTGCGGCAGGGCGGCATAAGGCTGCTGTCCGAACCAGTGCAGGTTTTTACGCTGCGGCAGCGTCGCAGGATCGATCTTGACCACCGGTCCCACCATGATGATCTGCCAGTCAGGGTGCGCGTCAGCCAGCGCGGTGACCAGCGGCAGATCCATGCGCTCATCAATCACACCGTAGTAACCGAGGCGCGGTTTAGGCAGAAACTGCTGCAGCGGATGGCCGTTGCTGCGGTCGAGCGCCTGTGCAAAGTGCCCGGCATCCACGCTGCTGGGAAAACAGTGAACGCGCGAGTGACGATCTTTTTTCGCTTCATACAGGCTGCGTCCGCCGGTAAAGACCAGGTCAGCGCGGCTCAGAAGAGCCGATTCGCGCTGCTGCAGCTGACGCGGCGCCTGGTCAAACGCGGAGAGTTCATCCATACAGTCATAAATGATCCCGCGGCTGTTAAACGCGCTAAGCAGCGGCAGCGCCATTGGGGTGTAGAACCAGACCAGCGGTTCAATGCCAGGCTCCAGCAGGTTGCTGAGCAGCGGCTGCAGTAGCGCAATCTGGTCGTCATGAAAACCGGGGGCGTGTATCGGCGTATGCGGCTCGACCACGGTGACATTGGCCGCCGGCTGCGAGGTGCGCAATCCCGCTTCACCCGCCTGATAAACCGGCTCTTCAATAAAAATAATCCGGTGGTGCTGTGCAAGGCGTGAGAGCACATGCTGCGGCCGCTGAAACACAAATCCCCAGCGCAGATGACTAAATACCACCAGTACAGATTGATTCATGACGAACTCCTTTGGCCCAGCGGCCGGTGTGAGAAACCCCTGAAAACGCGCGAGTGCGCGTTGTGATTGCCGCAGCGCGGCAGCATAAGCGTGGTTAAGCAGGCGAACGTTTTGCGAATCGCTATCCCACAGACCGCTATGCGGCCAGTGCGTAATATCTTCCCAGAGAGGCCGATCGATAATCGGGTAGAGGCAAATGCCGCGAATATCGCAGCCTGCCAGCTGCGCCTGCGCGACCTGGTCGGTAATATGGGTTATCCAGGCCGCGCGGCCGCTGCCGACGTGGCTGGTTTCTGCCAGCAGCAGGGGGCGCTGATAGCGCGCCGAGAGACGGGCAAGCATGTCGGATAACGGAATGCGCCGGGCATCATCCAGATGCCACTCCAGCCGCTGGCCGGTCTGCGCCAGCCACTGGTTACCGTGATAATAGTTGGCTCCGATCAGATCCAGATAGCGCGGCGACCCGCCCAGCTCCGGTTCACGCAGCCCTGCCAGCATATCCCACGCCTGATACTGCGCGGCCGTCAGAGCGGCGGCGTGCTGTTGTGCGTGCTCGCTTTCATCCTCCGGCACCACATGAATAATGGGATCGCAGTGCAAAAAACGTGCGCGCGGATCGACGGCCAGAATGGCATCACAGCCCGCCAGGGCAGCGCGTACCAGCTGCCGCTTAATGGCATCGGGATCGCTATCGGCGTTGTTACCAAAGAGTCCTACTGAAATACCCCAGGCGAAAAAAGAGAGCTCGTTAACCGGTGAGTAAACCGGGGGCACGTCACGGTAAAATCCGGCCAGACAGGTCGCAACCTGATGGCAGAACCGCGCAAAACGCGGCACAAATTCAGGCGAGAACAGGGTGAGATCGTCCGGCCAGCCATAGTGGCTCAGCGTCCAGTTCACCTGAATACCCTGCTCGCTGGCCGACTGCATGCAGCGGGTCAGCCGGGCAAAGGTACGCTGTGGATCGGCTTCAGCCAGCCGCCAGCCCACGCTTTCACGCACTGACCGAATATTAAATGCAGCGAGCGCGGCATAATCCGTTGCAATATGCACGTCGTGTGCATTGATTACATTCATATCAAGTGCAATCCCGGCGGGATTAATATGATCGGCACCCTCAAAACCGGCCTGCCAGAAGCTGGAAAATGGCAACATTTAATTCTCCTGGAAAACAGGACAAAACAGCAGCCCTGTAAAGTAAATTACAGGACCAGCTTTAGTTGAAATTTATCAGGGCTGTGACTGGATAAATAAAAAGGCTGCCAGCGGGTTACACGACAACGTCAGGACAGCGGTAAAAATTTATAAAGGTTGTTTGAGGAAATTATAGTCAGGTGCCGGGTTTCAGCAACCCTGTGAAGTTGCTGAAAAAAAAGCAAAGCGGCAGCCAATGCTTTGCTTTATTGACTGCTGATCCTCTCTTTTTTCGGCGAATAACGCTATTTTTCAATGGCTACAGTAGAAAAATGGAAAAATTACTATTTCAGCGAAGGATAATTTATTCGCAGCGATTTTTGATTTGCGCTTCACGTTTTTTAATCCAAAAAAAAGCTGCCGCTATGTTCAACATGTTGAATGGCATAATAATTGCGCCTGACGGTTTTTATTTGCAGCACTTCTAGGTTTAATTTTTGCGGCTCTGATTAGGCGGCAGAGAAAAAATTGCGTTACGTATTAAACCGGCCGCTGAGCAAAAGCTGCTTCGGCCAGCGCTGCAAGGTAGTGTGCAGCAGGCAACAGCACATCATCGTTAATGCGAAACGCAGGGTGATGCAGAGGCCAGGCTTCACCGGTGCCAATCATGATAAATGCGCCGGGTATGTGCTGCTGATAGTAAGCAAAATCTTCGCCAATCGGGGTGGCAGCAATTTCACGTGCGTCCAGCCCGTTAAGCGCTGCCTGCTGCAGGGCAAACGCTGTCCAGTGCGCATCATTTATCACTGCGGGTGGCCCGGCCTGCCAGGTGATTGCTATTTCAGCCGCAAACGCTGCGCTGATACCTTTTACCAGTTCACGAAATCGCTGTTCAATACGTTCGCGCGCTGCGGCGGAAAAGGTGCGCACGGTGCCTTCCAGCCAGGCGCTTTCCGGAATGACATTCCACGTGCTGCCGCTGTGAAGCTGGGTAATCGAGAACACAGCATTCTCTGCTGAAGGGAGGTTACGGCTGATCAGCGTCTGGACTGCAGAGACAATGTGCGCGGCAGTCACAATAGGGTCGTTACCCTGATTCGGGTGTGCGGCATGGCTGCCGGTGCCGGTGATCTGTAGCGCAAAGCGGTCAACGGCGGCGGTCAGGGCGCCCGCCCGGCTGCCCGCCACACCTGCCGGCAGAGAGGGATCGTTATGGAGACCAAATATGGCAAACGCATCCTGCAAAGCACCGCTGGCAAGCACCGCGGGTGCGCCTTCACCGGTCTCCTCTGCTGCCTGAAAAATAAAGCGCACCTGGCCAGCCAGCTGTGTTTCGCGGGATTTCAGCAGAATGGCTGCGCCCAGTATGGCCGCACTGTGAAAATCGTGACCGCAGGCGTGCATGACTCCGGGATGCGCTGAAGTAAACTCTACTCCGGAGTGCTCTTCAATCGGCAAGGCATCAATATCGCCCCGCAGCACCACCAGCGGACCGGTTGCGGGACCCACTTCAGCGACCAGTCCGGTTGTCAGCGCCAGGGGGAGAATGCGGATATTGTGCGCCTCCAGCTGCTCACGAATGCGTTGTGTGGTGGCAAATTCCTGGTTTGACAGCTCCGGGAAACGGTGCAGCTCCTGCCGGAAAGCGACCAGCTGTTCTGTTAACTGCGTTGATTCTGACGGCGACATAGTTTGTTCCTTTCTCACGATTACGCTGCGCGGCGTGCAGCACGTTATCCGGGGAAGGTAACAGCAGAACGAGTGAGCGATATATCTCAATACCCGCAATGATATTGCAATAAGTGAATAACAGCAGCGGTTGATCGGTTCAGGGTTATAAAGAAGGGCAGGAAGAGTGGCGAAACCAGCCCCGGGGAAATGAGGCTGGGAAATATGCGTGTCAGCTAATCAGATTAAAAAATCGTCCAGCGATGCGCCGGCATCAATAGCGCTCTTAATCGGAGAAGGCGTGCGGCCCTGACCGGTCCACTGCTTTTCATTACCTTCTTCATCGGTATATTTATACTTAGCCGGACGCGGCGCGCGTTTGGCTTTAGGTTTAGTTTCTGCCTGGTTTAATTGCGCAAGTTCACTAATATCGATGCCATCATTCATCAGCATCTCTTTGTATAACGCCAGTTTTTCTGCTTTTTCGCGCTGAGCAGCATTATCTGCTTCAGCTTCTTCACGGCGTTCTGCAACGACCACAGCGAGCTTTTCCAGCATCTCATTTAATACCGCTACTTCAATATCACGCGTCTGAGCACGCAGTGTACGAAGATTATTCAATGCCTTTAGTGCATCGCTCATGAATATAACCCTTATTACTGATGTGAAAATTTGAAAGCGCGCATTCTACGATATTTTTTCTCAAATTAAAATATGCATCAGGGCGTTAAATCCGCTATATCGCACAATTATCAGACTCATTGAGTTATCACCTGCATCAGAAATTTATTAGCCGCAAACTGAATATTTAACGGACACCAGAATTTATAAAGTGGTCACGCTACCGGCAGATCGATCTTTCCGCTGTTATACCTTCCTGGGCGGCCTGCCCATGCCGGCGCCCGGCGCAACGCTATGGCGGCCGGCAGCAGGCGGTGACTTTCTGTCGCGTTTTGTAACGAACCGAACGGATAGTCATGTAGTTTGTTAAGCTAAAAAGCTTAAATCCGTATTAATCAATGAAAATTATGGTTTTTTATCGGATTACAGGGTGTCAGAAGCAGTAACAATTTCTTGCAATAGTAATCTAAATGAGTATATTTCTCATTTGCTTTCTTAGCTATGCCTGCTCCAGGTGACCGGCAGGGTGCGCTGACAGATAAACTAAAATGAGAATTAAGGATGGCTATGTCTTCTAAACCGATGCGCGTCCGCGCTGCGGCTGCAACGGCACAACCTGCGCTGAAAATGTCATTGCTGGCGATGCTGATTGCAGCCGGTGTTGCACAGGCGGCGGAACAGACCCTGATGGTGGAAACCAGCGCGTCTGACGTGGAAAATCAGAACGATCGGGATTACAGCATACCGGTAACGCGCGCAGGCACAAAAATGGCGCTGACGGCGCGCGACATTCCTCAGTCGGTATCGCTTATCAGTAAACAGCGTATGGCCGATCAGCAGCTGCAGTCGCTGAATGATGTTCTGTCCAACACTACCGGTATCAGGGGTGTTTCGGCGGATATGGATCGTACCAGTTACTACTCGCGCGGCTTTCTCATTGACAACTATATGGTAGACGGGATCCCGACCGCGTTTGCATCACGCTGGAATCTGGGTGATGCCCAGACCGACATGGCGCTTTATGAGCGGGTCGAGGTGGTGCGCGGCGCGACCGGGTTACTCACCGGGCCCGGGAATCCTTCTGCGTCGATTAATATGGTACGTAAGCACGCTGACAGTAAAACCCCTACCGGATCGCTGGAAGCGAGCTACGGCAGCTGGAATAAACAGCGCTATGTTGCCGATCTCTCTGCGCCGCTCACCCCTGAGGGTAACGTGCGCGGGCGCGTAGTAGCTGGTTATGAGGATAAAAACAGCTTTATTGAACGCTACGGTTTTGAGAAAAAATTTATTTATGGCGTGATAGACGCCGATCTGACTGAGAGCACCACGCTTTCCGCGGGCTACGAATTTACGCAGGTCGATACCGATTCGCCGATGTGGGGTGGGGCGCCGCGCTGGTATACCGATGGCAGCCAGACGCATCTGCGTCGCGGCTATAACACTCAACCGGAGTGGGCTTACAACAATAAAGAGAACCGCAAGGTTTTCGTCAATCTGCAGCAGAATTTTGATAACGGCTGGAACATTACGCTCAACGGCACGCATAACGAAATGCTGCTGGACAGTAAGCAGATCTATCTCGACGGCTATTTCAATAAGGTGACCGGTGCAGGCAGCTCTGCCTACGCAAATTATCCGGTCATCGGCGGAACCGGTTATAACACCGGCAAGCGCAAAGTGGATGCGGTAGATGCCTTTGCCAGCGGCCCTTATGAGCTGCTGGGACGCCAGCATCAGCTGATGCTGGGGGTTAACTACAGTCGTCAGGATAATAAATATTACAGCGCCTGGACCAACATCTCCTCTGCTGAACTGGGTAACTTTAACGACTTCAACGGCAACTATCCGGAGCCTGACTGGTCGCCGCGCGAACCTGCCACGGACAGCCAGCTGGTGCGGCAAAAATCGGTCTATATGGCTACGCGCCTGACGCTCGCCGATCCGCTGCATCTGATTGTCGGGGCGCGATATACCAACTGGAACCGTCAGGGCATTACCTCTGAACTGGAAGAGAACAATACCACGCCGTATGGCGGTCTTATCTGGGACATCAATGACGCCTGGTCAGCGTTTGCCAGCTATACCTCGGTCTTTCAGCCGCAGGATAATCTGGATGCCAGCGGCAGTTTCCTGACGCCAGTTGTCGGTAAAAACTATGAGACCGGGGTTAAATCGGACTGGTTTGATAGCCGTCTGACCACCACGATCTCTCTGTTCCGAACCGAGCTGGATAATGCGCCGGTTGATACCGGACGTTTCAGCGAGAGCGGAAGCGCTATTTATGAAACCACCGATGGCGTTGTCAGCCGCGGCGTTGAATTTGAGATCAACGGTGCGCTGACGGATAACTGGCAGATGACGTTTGGCGGTACGACCTACATAGCAAAAGACAGCAAGGGTGAGGCCTATAACTCCCAGCTGCCCCGTACCTCTTTCAATCTCTTTACGCACTATCGCCTGCCTCAGTTCGATAAACTGACGCTGGGCGGCGGCGTTAACTGGCAGTCAAAGACCTGGAAAGATATCGGCGGACCTGAAGGTAACGGAACCTGGCGTGTGCGTCAGGGAAGTTATGCGCTGGTGGACCTGTTTGCCCGCTACGACGTGACAAAAAATCTCTCCCTGCAGGCCAACCTGAAAAACCTGTTTGATAAAGAGTATGACGAGAATGTGGGCAGCAGCGGCATCGTGTATGGTGAACCGCGCAGTTACTCGGTAACGGCGAGTTACCGCTTCTGATCCCGGCAGGCGCGTTCTGAACGCGCCTCTTCTCCTCAGGCGGCTAATGGTTTATACCCATCGCACTCTGCTCTCCTCTTAGGCTAAAGTGCATTCAGGCTGAATAGATTTTTTAATCTCCGGACAAAGTAACGCACCTTACTGTTTAACGCGGTTATGCATTGATGCGCCTCTTTTGCGTACATCACAGGCGGTCGCATGTATAGGCGTCCGGTTATGAATCAGGTCTGCAGGGTGCGCCTTCGTTTAATGGCATGATAATTAAGAATAATATCCACCATATTTACACTCTCCGGCCCGTTATTAAGGATTGTATCTCTGTCTGGTATCAGATAATGCCAGGCTGGCTAATGTTATCAACGTTAATCAAAAGACGATTTAATAGTCATTAATTTCAATTGATTGATAATGTCCGCTATGCATTCAGACAGGGAATTTTTAATTAGCAGGCTATAAGTTAGTGCGGTTATTTTAATATCTGCCGTAAAAATAATTAATATAAAATAACATGCTGAAATGATTTTCGGGGAATAATCCGAATAACCAATATGAAGGCTGATAAAGCATTATACTCGTCGGGCGATCTGCAATTTTTAACTTTTTGAATGCCGGGTTTGTAGTGCTTAAAGTTTATGGCCGGAGTATAAAATGAAAATCATCATTAGCGGCAAGGGATATCCCGAAAAAAGAAATATTGTTACTGATGTTAAGAAAACGTATATCGATTTTCACTCCAGAAATATCTGGACGTATATTAATGCGTTTCGTGGGAAAATTCTGAAACGCAATAAGCTGTTTATATTTTCCGCGCCGCTATGGTCAGCCGGTAGCGAAAAAAAGGTAGTTCATCTCTTTAATGAAGTGGCAACCAGCCGCGAGCGCTGGGTGTCAACCTTTGAAACCGAGCTGCCGCGGGTATTGCCGGTACCGGGCGTCGCCAAAACAGCTAATCCGCTGTTAAAAAAGCTGATGTACTATGTTGCAGCACCGGAATGTGCCGGCATTATCGCCATCTCAGAGGCAACGCGAAAAATTGAGCTGAAACTGCTGGACGCTTTTCCCATTGAGCGGGAAGCGATTAGCGACAAACTGCACGTGCTGCATCCGCCGCAGCCGGTGCTCTATGAGGGCGGACGCACGCCAGCGGCCGATAAAATGATCTTCACCTTTGTCGGTAATGAGTTCTACCGCAAAGGCGGAGCCGAAGTGGTAATGGCTTTCTCCGAACTGATGGACGAGGGTGTGATATCAGCTGACCAGATCGGCGTTAACCTGATCGGCGACATTAAAAAGCAGCATAATATTGCGCATCGTGAGTGGCAGGACGATGCCGCTTTCCATCATCAAATTGAAACCCTGATAGCTGAGCGCTCCGTATTCACCCATCATACTGCATTGTCTAATGATGAGGTGATGCAGCTGCTGCGTGAAACGCATGTCGGATTGCTGCCGACCTGGCAGGATACCTATGGCTTCTCCGTGCTGGAAATGCAGGCGTGCGGCTGTCCGGTGATTACCACTAACGTCCGGGCGCTGCCGGAAATTAATCCGGCTCAGAGCGGCTGGCTGATCAACTGTCCGCTCAACGATATGTTTGAACTGAATGTGGATACGCTGGCGGAGAAAATGGCGCTGCGCATATTAATTGTGTCGCAGCTCAAGGCACATATTAAGGCGATACTTGAAGACCGGATGCGCGTGGCTGATTATTCAGCGGCAGCCGTAAACAGGATCCGTCAGCACCACGATCCGGATAAATTTAACCGCGCGCTCTCTGCCATTTATGGCGCAAAAGATACGCATGATTCATTTGATCGCAGTGAAGCAGTCGCACTCAAACGCTCTTAATCTTTATCCGACAGCTATTCTTTTTTTAATCTGACTCCTGCAGCTGCTGCAGGAGTTTTTTTATTTCTGTTCCGGCCAGCCGGGTGATATGCGCAAAACAGCAATAGAACTAACAATATGATGTTTTACGTAACGGAATCATAGCCTGCAAACTAAACGCCATATTCATCAGGACAAGGACAGGGCGTATGTCTTACCAATTAAGCGTGCTCGATAAGTCGCCGGTTGCGGCAGGAGAAAATGCGACACAGGCGCTGGCGCGCTCGCTAAAACTGGCGCAGCGGGCTGAGAGCTGGGGCTATAAGCGCTTCTGGGTCGCAGAACATCATAACAGCGAGCAGCTGGCCAGTCCGTCACCTGAATTGCTTATCGCCTGGATCGCCGCGCAGACGCGCACCATACGCGTCGGCTCTGGCGGCGTCATGCTGCAGCACTACAGTCCCTATAAAGTTGCAGAGAACTTTAATCTGCTGTCATCGCTGGCACCGGATCGCATCGATCTCGGCGTCGGTAAAGCGCCCGGCGGTTTGCCGCTTTCAACGCGGGCGCTTCAGCTCGGGGTTAACCTGGCTGAAAAAGGCAGTTTTGCTGAACAGCTGGCGCTTCTCGATAGCTGGCTGAACGCATCTCCCTCCGCTGACGAAGAGACGCTGCGCGCCACGCCACAGCCACCGCATCCCGCCAGCCGGTTTCTGCTGGGTGCCAGCGAAGCAAGCGCCGGGCTGGCCGCAGAGCTGGGCTGGCAGCTGGTGTTCGCTGCACACCATAACGGCGATCCGCAGCTGATGGCGCGCGTTCTGCAGCACTATCATGCCCGCAGCCGCGGCGGCCGTGCGCTGGTAGCGGTTCAGGTGGTTGTGGCGGATTCGCCGGCAGAGGCTGAACTGCTTACCGATGCGCTGCGTCTTTATCACGTCAGCGTGAAAAATGGCCCGGCGGTTAACGTTGCCAGTCTGGAACAGGCTGAACGTTACGTACGCCAGGGAGGATACGCGGATTACGTCATAGAGCCGCGCACGCCGTCACTGCTAAAGGGCACGGCTGCACAGGTGCATGCTCAGCTGGAGTCGATGCATCATCGCTACGGCATTGACGAATTTATTATCGATACGCCACTCGCTGACGAAGCCGCCCGGTTTAAATCCCTGGAGCTGCTGGCCACCGCGCGACTGGTTGCGGCCTGAGGATAGCGTAATGATCCGCTCCGCTTTTCTTATCTGCTGCTCATTCTGGCATCGCTGCGAGCGATGTTGCCCGGCACCGATCTGATTCTGCCTGCATAACAACGTTTACCTTTTTCGCCCGGCAACCTCTGCGCTGCCGACGGCTCTGCTTTGTCAGGAGTTTATAATGAGTAAAAGAGAATTACGTCTCGGTACGATATTACACGGCGCGTCAGGCAATATGTCCGCCTGGCGGCATCCGGCTGCGCAGGCTGACGCCAGCATCAGTTTTGACTACGCCAGAAAAATTGCGCGCAAGGCGGAAGCGGGCAAACTCGATTTTCTGTTTGTCGCTGACGGTCTCTATATCAATGAAAAATCGATTCCGCACTTCCTCAATCGCTTTGAACCGCTGACGCTGCTCTCAGCGCTGGCGGCGGTCACAGAGCATCTTGGCCTGGTTGGCACCGTCTCAACCTCTTATAGCGATCCTTTTACCATCGCCCGGCAGTTCGCCAGCCTCGACCATCTCAGCGGCGGCCGTGCCGGCTGGAACGTTGTGACCTCGCCGCTGGAAGGATCGGCCAAAAATTTCTCGCGTCAGCAGCATCCGGAACACGCGCTGCGTTACCGGATTGCGGATGAGTATTTGCAGGTGGTGAAAGGCCTGTGGGATTCCTGGGAAGAGGGCGCCTTTGTACGCGACAAGCGCAGCGGTCAGTTTTTCGATCCGGCCAAGCTGCATACGCCCGATCACCGCGGCGATTTCTTTCAGGTGCAGGGGCCGCTGAATATTGAGCGTACGCCGCAGGGGCGACCGATCATTTTCCAGGCGGGCGCCTCCGGAGACGGACGGCGGCTGGCCGCGCGCCATGCGGATGCGATTTTTACCCACCATGCGACCCTGGAAGAGGCGCAGGCGTTCTGGCGCGATGTTAAACAGCAGCTGGCCGAAAACGGACGCGCCGCGGATGACCTCCATATCTTTCAGGGCGTCAGCGTGATCGTCGGTGACGATGCCGCAGATGTTGAGCAGCAGTATCAGGCTACCGCGCAGCTGGTCTCAGTGCCGGATGCGCTTAATTATCTGGGGCGGTTCTTTGACCACCATGATTTCTCACGCTACCCGCTGGATGAACCTTTCCCAGAACTGGGTGATATCGGTCAGAACAGCTTCCGCAGCACCACCGATGAAATAAAACGCAACGCCCGCGTGCGCGGTCAGACGCTGCGCCAGGCCGCGCTGGAAGCGGCCACGCCGCGGCCGCTGTTTCACGGCACGCCAGAACAGGTCGCCGATGGCCTGCAGCACTGGTTTGAACAGAAAGCTGCTGACGGTTTCATTATCCAGGGCGGAACGCCCGACACGTTTGAACGCTTTGTCGATCGGGTTATCCCGCTGTTGCAGGCGCGCGGACTAAGCCGGCGCGACTATCCGGGCACCACGCTGCGCGCCAGTCTGGGTCTGCAGACCCCCGAAAATCAGTTCACATCATAATAACGATCAGGATGAATGCTATGCAGAAAAAATCATTGATAGCGCTGCTGTTACTGGGGCTAAGCAGCGCTGCCGGGGCGGAAAACGTCGCCGTTAACGGGCAGCAGGTCAGCGTGGAGGCGAATAAGACGCCCATTAACACTGCAAAAAATGCAGCGGCTATCGCGCAGATCCCGGCCGGACACCGGTTTGCTGTACCTGGCGC
This sequence comes from Pantoea sp. ICBG 1758, assembly GCF_002928325.1. Taxonomy (NCBI): domain Bacteria; kingdom Pseudomonadati; phylum Pseudomonadota; class Gammaproteobacteria; order Enterobacterales; family Erwiniaceae; genus Pantoea; species Pantoea sp. ICBG 1758. The sequence goes on along the minus strand of NZ_POWL01000004.1, from coordinate 105,786 downwards.
GTTTACCGTGGCGGTGGCCGCCCTTAATTCCCCTCCGCTTACGGTGTTCAGCGACGACAACAAAACGCTGCTTGGCAGCGAAGTGGATATGGCGCGTCTGGTGGCGGACAGCCTCGGCCTGAAGCTCAACGTCGTGCCAACCTCCTGGGAAGACTGGCCGCTCGGCGTGGCGTCCGGCAAATATGACGCGGCGATCACCAACGTAACCGTCACAAAAGCGCGCAAAGAGCGTTTTGATTTTGCCACCTACCGCAAAGACTCGCTGGGCTTTTATGTGAAAAAGAGCAGCCCAATCGCTTCGCTCAGCAAAGCAGAAGATATTGCCGGCCTGCGCATTATTGTTGGCTCCGGGACCAATCAGGAAGCGATCTTACTGGCGTGGGATCAGGAAAACCGCGCAAAGGGCCTGAAGCCGTTTATCCCGGTTTATACCAAAGATGACGCAGCGCAGACGCTTTCACTGCAGGCCGGACGTGCGGATGCTTACTTTGGCCCCAACGTCATCGGCGCCTGGAAAGCGGCGCTCAACGGGCAGACCAGGCTGGTGGGCAGCGTGGACGGCGGCTGGCCTAAAGCGGCGCACATTGCAGTGACGGTGAAAAAAGATGGCGGGCTGGTGCAGCCAGTCAATACGGCGCTTAACGGCGTGATACAAAACGGCGACTACGACAAGGTGCTGAATCGCTGGGGCGAAGGCATTGAGCGGCTCGACCGCTCGGAAATCAATCCACCGGGCCTGGGCGACTAAGGGGGCAATATGCATTTTTTTCGTGACGTTTCACCCGCAGCGGCAGAGCTGCAGCCGATTATTACCGGCCTGTTTGGTGAATATGCTGCCCGCTATGGCGACTATTTCAGCAGCCAGAATGAGGTGGAGCAGGATGAGTGGTTTCTGCCTGCGCAGGGAGGCCTGTTTATTGTACTGGAGCGGGATGGCGAAATTATCGCCATGGGCGCCTACAAGCGCTATGACGCACAGACGGCGGAACTGAAACGCATCTGGACGCGCTCCGATCTGCGCCGTCAGGGCCTGGCACTACAGATCCTGCAGGAGCTGGAGCGTCGTGCGCTGCGCGCCGGCTATCAGCGTGTCTGGCTGACCACCGGCTTTCGTCAGCCGGAGGCGGTGCGCCTCTATATCGGCCACGGCTATCAGCCGCAGTTTGCCCTGCTGGAAGATATGGAGATCTACGGCCGGCCGCCGCACGACGGCCGCCTGCGCTTTCTGAAGATAATTGATGTCCACGCTGCGGCACAGGCGAGCTGAGGAGCCGAAAATGAGTGAGACGCAAAAACTGACCGTGGTGCCGGCACGCTATCCGGCGCGCAGCCTAGGCGCCGTGGCGGCGCTGTTTATTCTGGCAGCGGTGGTGGATTCCATCGCGTTCAATCCGCGCTGGGAGTGGGGAGTATTTGCGCGCTGGTTTTTTGACCCGGTGATCCTGAATGGCCTGGGTCAGACGCTGCTGCTGACGCTGGCAGGCACCGTACTGAGTCTGATTTTCGGCGGTCTGCTGGCGCTGGCCCGGCTCTCCTCCTCGTGGCTGCTGAGCACGCTGGCGTTTGGCTATATCTGGCTGTTCCGCTCGCTGCCGCTGATTGTGGTACTGATCATTCTCTATAACTTCTCCTACCTCTATGACACGTTATCGCTGGGGATCCCGTTTACGCCCTGGTCGTGGGGTCACTTCCAGACCATTAATGTGCTGGGCCAGTTTCCGGCCGCGGTGATCGGCCTGACGCTGGTGCAGAGCGCCTATAGCGCAGAGATTATCCGCGGCGGGTTCCTCGGCGTGGACCAGGGGCAGTTTGAGGCGGCGTCAGCGCTGGGACTCTCTTCTTCGCGCCGGACCTTCCGCATCATCCTGCCGCAGGCACTGCGCGCGATCATTCCAACCACCTTCAATGAAATCATCAGCCTGGCCAAAGGGACGTCGATGGTTTACGTGCTGGCGATGCCAGAGCTGTTTTACACCATTCAGATGATCTACAACCGCACTCAGCAGGTGATCCCGCTGCTGATGGTGGGCGCCGCCTGGTATCTGATTATCACAACGGTACTGTCGCTGTTGCAGCACAGCGTTGAACGCTCGCTGGCGCGCAGCGTAACCCGCGAGCCGCAGCCATCGCGCTGGCGGCAGTGGCGTAATCGTTATTCAACCCCTGCTGTTATTGAGGAGCGCTCTCATGTCCGAAGCCATTGATTATCGCCCGTCCTATGCTGCCGGGGCGGTTACCATCACCGGCGTCAGCAAGTCGTTTGGTAAACACAAAGCGCTGGACGCGGTCTCGCTGTCGCTGGCGCCGGGATCCGTAACGGTTATTCTCGGGCCTTCCGGTTCGGGTAAGTCAACGCTGCTGCGCACCATCAATCACCTGGAGCGGGTCGATGAGGGCTTTATTCAGATTGATGATGACTATATCGGTTATCAGCGCCGCGGCGATAAACTCTATGAGCTTAAAGAGCGGGCAATACTGCGTCAGCGGGTCAACGTCGGCTACGTTTTTCAGAACTTCAATCTTTTTCCGCACCTGACCGTGCTGGAAAACCTGATTGAAGCGCCGATCGCACATCGTCAGCTTACGCGACGTGCGGCGATTGAACGCGCCGGTGAGCTGCTGGACACGGTGGGACTGCGGCATAAAGCTGACGCCTGGCCGCGCCATCTTTCGGGTGGTCAGCAGCAGCGTATCGCGATTGCGCGTGCGCTGATGCTCAATCCGCGCGTAATGCTGTTTGATGAGCCGACGTCGGCACTGGATCCGGAGCTGGTGGGTGAGGTTCTGGACGTTATTAAAAAGCTGGCGCGCTCCGGCACCACGCTGGTGATTGTGACGCATGAGATTGGCTTTGCGCGTGAAGTGGCAGACAACGTGGTGTTTATGGTTGACGGCCGCGTGGTTGAGCAGGGCAGCAGCGTGCAGGTGCTGAATCAGCCACGCCACGAGCGCACCCGACGTTTTCTGGCCCGGGTGCTGTGATGAAGCGGTTCATCCTGACGCTGGTGGCATCCGGCCTGCTGTTTTCAGCCGCGCAGGGCGCGGCGCTGGATGCGGCTAATAATGAAACGGCGATTCATATCGCCGCCGATCCGCAGGCGATAGCCAGAATTCCGGCGAACTATGCGTTTGTTCACCCCGGCTTTCTGACGGTCGCAACCAGCGCCACTAACTCACCGCCCATCGGGTTATGGGCGTCAGATAACAAAACGCTGATTGGCAGCGATCCCGATATGGCGCGACTTCTGGCTGAAAGTCTGGGCCTTACGCTAAAGCTGGTGCCCGCCTCGTGGGAGGAGTGGCCGCTCGGCATCAGCGCCGGACGCTATGATGTTGCCATGTTTAATATCGCCGTGACCGAGGAGCGTAAACGCAAATTTGACTTTGCCACCTATCGGGCTGACAACCACGCCTTTGCCGTACGGAAAGGGAGTCCCATCTCTGCGATTACCGGACGTCAGGATGTCGCGGGCAGGCGCATCATTGTCGGGTCCGGTACTAATCAGGAGAAGATCCTGCTGGGCTGGGATGCGAAAAACCGCCAGGAGGGATTAGCGCCGGTGCAGCCTGTCTATCTTAATGATGACGCTTCTGCCACGCTCGCGCTGTTGTCCGGACGCGCCGATGCCACCTTTGGCCCGCAGGCGGTGGCGGCGTGGAAAGCGGCGTCGCGCGGGCAAACAGCGGTTGTTGGTCACGGCCCGTATCGGGCATGGGTGGCCGTCACAACCAAAAAGGGTAACGGGCTGGCCCCGGCGCTGCAGCAGGCGGTTAATCATGCCATCGCCAGCGGACAGTATCAGCAGGTACTGACGCGCTGGGGAGAGCAGGATGAGGCGGTAGCGCAGTCGCAGATCAATCCGCCGGGCATCGTTTATCAGTAAAGACGGGTCGCACTGCGGCCCCGTTTTTCACCCTGATATTTTTTCACCCAGCTTATCACCTCTGCCGCTGGCAGAGGCCGGGCAAAGTAATAGCCCTGGAAGAACTGGCATCCGCGACTGCGCAGGTAGTGAAACATCTCTTCACTTTCAACGCCTTCAGCCAGCACGTTCAGCCCCATTTCGCGCGTCAGCTCAATGGTTTTATGCACCACAATAGCGGCAGATTCATTTTCAAAAATGTGCATAATCAGCGACTTGTCAATTTTAATATCATCAATCGAAAAATCGCTGAGCGATTTCAGCGAAGAGTAACCGACGCCAAAATCATCGATCGCCCATTTTACGCCGAGCTGGCTGAAGTGCGCGATAACAGAGCTGATATGCTGCTGATCGTAGATAAAGGTGCTTTCGGTGATCTCAAATTTAAGCCGCTGTGGCTGGATCCTGTAACGCGAGAGCAGCAGCTGAGTTTCAGCGGTAAAGTCGCGATGCATTAGCTGCAGAGGACTGATATTGACAGAAAACACCAGGCTGTCGCCGTGCCGGAGACTCTCCCAGGCAGCCATATGCTGCAGCGTGCGCTCCATAACCCATCGGCCAATCTCAATCATCAGGCCACTCTTTTCCGCTACCGGGATAAAAACGTCCGGTGAAATAAATCCTTTAACCGGATGTTTCCAGCGCAGCAGAGCTTCAAATCCGATCAGATGTTTACCGGCATCCACTTGCGGCTGAAAATAGAGTTCGAGCTGATCCTGGCTGACAGCGGCAGAGAGTTCGCGCTTTATCAGGTCAGTTTCAGAGTAATCGCCGCGAAAGGTCAGCGCGGTCAGCAGCAGAGAAACTACGGGCACGATACAGTTAACAATGTAGAAACTGGCTTCCGCCGGCAGCGCAAAATGAAACGATCCCTGCTGCCAGGTCAGGCCGGTCAGGGTAAAAATGAGGTAACAGGCGAGGCAGATTAGCGGAAATATTTTGCTGAGATAGCGCGGCTGCTGCCGCAGGACGAGTGCCGAGCCGATGGTCAGCGCGATCAGATAATTACACGCAGAAGGTTTAACGGCAGGATGGTCATTGTCCAGCAGCAGCAGAGCTGTAATGATAAACAGCAGCGCATGCGTGACGATCGCCAGATGCCGCTGCAGTTTGCCGTGAAAGGCAACGGCGCAGATATAGAGGCCCAGCGCCACGCCCAGATAGTAGAGCGACGGTATTGCTGGCGAACGGCTATGGGCGTTAAGCAGCGCCATATAAATGCCTGAGGTAGTGCTGGCCACACCCGCAATCAGCAGCGTAAAGCGCAGCTTCTTTTCTGCGCTCTCTCCCTTCAGGCTAAAGGGCAAATTACGTACACGCGAATAGCCCGCAGTCAAAAACGCTATCATCACTCTGCTCTGTAATTGATTAGTTTTATTGTATTCAGGAGCGCTATCTTAGTGCTAAGCGAGACGGCTGTCACAGCGCTTTTTCTGCGCGTTGATCTGCTCCGGAGATTTGACATTAGAGATGATATTTATGCGTGGCGGGGGGTTATCGCGCAACTTTTCACGGAAGCGAACCGCAATCTGCCTGCGCTAAATTGCGCGCGCGGTTGTTCCTTCTGCCGGTCACAGAGTAGAATCACTCCCGGCACAGGCGGATGTGCTAAATATAATAACAGGCGGAAAACAGCCGGATCACCTCACTAATGCAGTTTAACCCTACTTAACATTACTGGTTGCAATGAAAATTCGTTTCTTATCGGCTAACGAGCTCAAACTCTCTGAAGTGCGTACCATCCTTGAACCGGTAGGGGTGGAAGTGGTGCCTATCGCGCGGCGGATTGAGGAGATCCAGACGGAAAATGAGGTTGAACTGGTACGCGATAAGCTCACTAAAGCGTTTTCCATTATCGGGCGGCCGCTGTTTGTCGAGCATACCGGCCTGTTTCTGGACGGGCTTAACGGTCTGCCAGCCGGACTGACGCGCATCTTCTGGAGCCGGCTCAATGCCGATCGCTTTACCAAACTGGTACGCGGCCTTGATACGCCCTGCGTGACGGCAAAAACCGTGCTGGGGTATTGCGATGGTCGCAAGATGTATCAGTTTGAAGGACAGCTGCGCGGTCGCATTGCGCCAGAGCCGGCCGGGCCGCAGGAGTTTCAGTGGGACTGCGTGTTTATCCCGGAAGGGTATACGCAGACCTTTGCTGAAATGGGCGATCTAAAGAATGAGATCTCCAATCGGCGCCTGGCGCTGGATCGCTTTGCCGCCTTTCTCAAAACCGCGCGGGGTTATGTATGAAGCCTGAACTCAAACGCGCCTACGATGCCGGCAAACTGATCCTGTTTGCCGGTGCCGGCATCTCCCGCAATCTTGGCCTGCCGGAGTGGCACGAACTGATTGCCCATCTGGCAAAAGAGCTGGGCTACGATCCGAAAATATTCAACACCTACGGGACACACCTGTCGCTGGCGGAGTATTACAAGCAGCGCAAAGGCTCACTGGGGCCGCTGCGCAGCTGGATGGATCGCGAGTGGCACCGGCCCGATATCGATGTGCGCAGCTCCGAAATCCATACCATGATCACCCAGGGTAATTTTTCGCGCATCTACACCACCAATTACGATCGCTGGCTGGAGATGGCTCACGAGGCGCACAACGTCCCCTATAGCAAAGTGGCTAACGCCGCCGATCTCGTCTCACTCACTGAAGATAAGCGCCACATCATTAAACTTCACGGCGATTTCGATGACGATACCTCGATTGTGCTGGATGAGAGCAGCTATTTTGAACGTCTCTATTTTGATTCCCCACTGGATATCAAACTGACGCACGACGTGATGGGTAACTCGGTGCTGTTTGTTGGCTACAGCATCAGCGATTTCAACATCCGCCTGCTGTTCTACCGGCTGACTAAAATGTGGGGACGAACCGGACTCGCAACGGCCCGGCCTAAATCGTATCTTTTTACCAATCGCAATAATCCGGTGGCTAAAGAGGTACTGGGGCAGTGGGGAATTGAGATGATTGTCTCGGAAGAGGATGACCCACGAAAAGCGCTGGCCACCTTTCTGGAGGAATTGCTTGCCTGAAACGCGGGCAGACTTGCTCATCGCTGCATAACAGAATATACTGTATATAAATACAGTTAATGAGGTGCATCATGGCAGTCGAAACCAAATATGTTGTAGTCAGAAAAGGTGAAGAGAAGATGACGTTTGCCAGTAAAAAAGATGCCGATGCCTGGGATAAGATGCTCGATATGGCAGATGCCTTTACCGACTGGCTGCAGCAGATCAAGCCAGAGCTGGCGGATGCGGAAGCGGAAACCTGGGGCATGCTGCTGGCAGAGCAGAAAGACGCGGTACAGCATATTCTGCGCACCAGCAAACTGCCTGATGCGGCGGCAGACAAAGACGTTAAATCTGACGTGAAAGAGAGTGATTCTGCCCCTGAAAAAAAGGTGCGCGCGGTTAAAGCGGCCTGATCGTTGTGATGCACCCCGGCGCCGTCTTCCTGACGGCGTTTTGCTGTCGCCTTACTCACCTTTGCTACTTTCTGATTAAGCCTGAAAAAGCCCGGCATGCGGGCTATTTTATCAGTGTGAAAAGAGTGAAAAGGTTCCCGAGTAGTAGCTCACCATCCAGACAACATAAACCAGCCACACCAGTAAAAAACCGGTTAAACCCATTTTACCTGTCATTGTATGCTCCTGTAATCGTAAGGGCGGAAAGCCTGCAGGAGATACGTTGACAGCAGTTGCGCACAAAGTTCTTGCGCCAGATCAACCCGCCAGTGAAATACCTAATTAATCCCCAGGGGCGGCATTTATATGCCAGGGTCGCATAAATGCGACCCCTACGGGGGCGTCTGTAGGGGCGTCTGTAGGGGCGTCCGTAGGGGCGTCTGTAGGGGCGGCATTAATGCCGCCCTGGTCACGTTCCGCACCTAACCTCAGGGTCGCATTAATACGCCAGGGTCGCATTAATGCGACCCCTACGGGCATCGATATTGATTATTTTTTAATCCGGGTGCGGATGCCATCAAGTTCAGCACGGTTGAGCCGATAGAGTGATAAAGGATCGCTGGTGGCCCAGGATGTGGCGCAATTATTGCTCTGATTTGCCAACCCCAGGAGCGCCATCATGGCCACAAAAGCAGTTATAACGCGAAAAATGCGTACCCGTACTCAGATGCTGCTGACGGGCGCGGTCACAATTACCCTTGGTTTTGCTATCACCATCGGCGTGCTCAGCTGGCAATCCAGCAGAGAACAGAAGTCGCTGGCGGAAAACTATCTGCAGCAGATTGCGCAGAGTCAGGCATTGCAGATTCAGCAGGAGCTGAGTTACGCGCGCGATGTGGCGCATAATCTGGGACATAGCCTGATTGCGCTGCCGGCGGCAGGGATCAGCGATCGGAAGGTGGCGGACCAGCTTCTTATCTCCACTCTGCGTGACAACCCCGATTACCTCTCCATCTCTGTGATATTTGAACAAAATGCGTTTGATGGCCGCGATGCGGAGTTTGCCAGCCAGCCTGGTGCTGCACCTCAGGGACGCTACGCCTACTTTGTCGATCGCAACAGCAGCGGCAGCTTCAGGCTGCATCCACTGGCCTCGATGCTGACGCCAGGGCAGGGAGATTACTATCTGCTGCCACAAAAAAGTCGTAAGGATACGCTGATTGAACCCTACAGCTACGCCTATAACGGGGTGCCTGTGTTACTCACTTCCGTCGCCGCTCCCATTATCAGTCAGGGCAAGCTCTGGGGCGTAGTGACCTCTGATATCTCACTGGCGGCGCTGCAGGCGCGCATCAACAAGATCAGGCCCTGGGAAGGCAGTGGCTATGCGATGCTGCTCTCCAGCGGTGGCCGGGTGGTTTCCTATCCGGACCAGACGCAAACCGCGAAACCCTGGCAGGGAGAAACGCATGGGTTCAGCCGTGCCGTTACTGAACAGCATGACGCCATACTGGGGGAAGCGGCGCTGATAACATGGCAGCCAGTGACTATCGGCAGCAGCGACCAGCACTGGTATCTGGGTGTCGTTGCACCGGTGAGCAAAGTGATGGCGGCGGCGCACCGCCAGCTGATGCACGCGCTGATACTGATGCTCATCAGCATCGTTGCCGTGAGTGTACTGCTGGGATGGGTGTTCAGCCGGAAAGTGCTTAAGCCGATTGGCGGCGAGCCGGCCGAAGCCACGGCTATTGCGCTGGCGGTGGCCGGCGGCAGACTTGATAACGCGATTCCGCTGGTGTCACAGGATCGCAGCAGCCTGTTTTACGCGCTGCATACAATGCAGACGCAGCTGCGCGATATGGCAAGCCAGATTCAGGACGCCAGCGCATCAGTGCGGCAAGGCGCGGGCGAAATCGCCAGCGGCAACCTCGATCTTGCATCGCGAACCGAAGAGCAGGCGGCTGCGCTGGAGCAGACCGCGGCCAGTATGGAGCAGATTACCGCTACGGTGAAACACAACGCGGCAAATGCGCATCAGGCAACCACGCTGACAGAAAATGCCACGCATATTGCCAGCCGCGGCGAAACACTGGTGGGTGAAGTGGTGCAGACGATGGCGCAGATAGATAACAGCGCGAAAAAGATCGGCGACATTACTGCCATTATCAACAGCATCGCATTTCAGACGAATATTCTGGCGCTCAACGCGGCGGTGGAAGCTGCACGTGCCGGCGAGCAGGGGCGAGGCTTTGCCGTCGTGGCCTCTGAGGTTCGTAATCTGGCGCAGCGCAGCGCCAGCGCGGTGAAAGAGATTGCTGCGCTGATCGAGGAGTCCGGGGAGCGCGTCAGCAGCGGCGTCGGGCTGGTTCAGCATGCCGGTAAAACCATGACTGAAATGACACAGGCGGTAAACTCCGTGCGCAATATTATCGATGAAATTGTTATCGCATCTGATGAACAGGCGCGCGGCATAAGCCAGGTGACCATTGCAGTGAATGAGATGGATAGCGCTACGCAGCAGAATGCGGCGCTGGTTCAGCAGATGTCGGCAGCAGCAAGCTCACTGGAAGATCAGGCGGCGCAGCTCGCTCACACCGCCGCACGTTTCACATTAAGCTGACTGACGCAGCCCGGCCGCGTGCCGGGCTGCCGTTAGCGCGGCTTGCGCGAAGGCATCATGCGCAGCAGCGTATTGTCCTTAAACAGATAATGATGCGCCAGCGCCGCCAGCGCGTGCAGGCCGATTAACCAGTAACCCAGCGGTACCAGCGTTTCATGCCACTCAATCAGCGTATCGGCCAGGTCGGGATCGGGCGCGGCGCTGACCGGCATCGAAATACCAAATAGCCACCAGTCGCGGCCAAGCCAGAATCGGGAGAGAATGCCCAGCACCGGCAGGGTAATAAACAGCAGGTAGATTGCCAGATGAGTAAGGTGTGCCAGGCCGGTCTGCCAGTGGGCGGGCTTCGGCACAATAGCCGGCGTGCGATGGCGAAACCGCATCACCAGACGCGACAGCATCAGCAGCAGCACGCAGCTGCCAGCAGAGAAGTGCGTCACCACCATAAAGAGACGCTGCCAGGAGCCGCGCGGTGCCAGGCCGCGAAACTCCATCGTGCAATAAGCGAGAACAATCAAAATAAATGTCAGCCAGTGAAGCAGAATCTGCGCGGGGGCATATTTTGTGCTCATTATTCCATTCCATTCGGTACGAAGCGGTAGCGCTACAATAGCCGAAAGCAGAGTGAAAAAAATGCCCTTTCTGCGTCATTGCTGCCTGAAACTCAGCGCCGGGCGACCTGTTGCGCCTCATTGCCTGACTTACCGGCCGCCGCAAGCTCACTGTTGAAATGTGCGGTCAGAACGGAGTAGGTCTCCTCAGCTTTCATACGATAGAGCTGTTCAGAGGGATGAATACAGTCAGGTGACATCAGCGACTGCCACTCTTTCATTTGCAGAATACGCTGATACTGGCGTGCCAGCGGCAGCGACTCGGCGCGCGCCAGTGCGTCCAGCTTCGTGACATAAGGCGCAACGTTCCACTTTTTTGCCCCGCCACAAATCGGGTGCGGCTCCTGCAATACCACCTGTTTACCCTCTTCGCGGGCAATCGCGATCAGCTCCGTCATCACTTTAGTATACTGATCCGGGCTGACGATATATTTCGCTTCGGTATCTTTGAAATGAAAGTGTCGCGCATCGTTGGTTGCGAAGTTCAGCAGGATTATTTTAGCGGGCGAGCGCTGCATCTCTTCACGCCAGCTTTTATTCTTTTTATAGAAGTATTTCGGGTGCAGTAAATCCATTGCCTGTGCAGAGGCTGCGCCCTTATTTACCACGCGGATGCCCGGGCCATACTTTTCGCCAAGCCACTTATTTATCAGGGCAATCTCATTGTCTTTGATGTTGATGTTATGTTGTTTGCCATTCTCTCTGACTGCCATTGCGCCCAGCGTACTTGAACCACCGTAAGCTTCAATAATAAAGTTATTACTGGTATCAGGCGTCGTTGCCCATGCGGTATTTTGCAGGATAAATCCGGTAACCAATAATGAAGCAAAACGAATCAGTGAATAAGGCATAGCAAATTTCCCGCCTGGTGAGGCTCAATAATATTTAATGGATCGAATAATTAAAACGTAAAATGTAACCATAACAGCTGTGACGCAGGTCATACAATCTTAAAGCATCAGTGAAAAATCAAAATCAGGTTAATTCTTAAACTCTGGTAATAACGCTGTGAAATTATTTGTTTAATCAGCATGATGTGCATAGTGACTATAAAATAGTCTGGACCTGATTTCAGGAGGGGGACAGGGGACTGCTCTGGAGTCTCAGGATGACCACGCTAACCATTTTTATGATTTTCACCTGTCAGGCCAGGATGTAGGAAAAGCGCTCAGGCTAGCGGAGCCGGGCTTCTTTGTCAGTAAGGCCGCCTGCCAGCGCGGCATTAACCCGGTTCAAAGCATTAACTCTCTAACACTTTCAAACAGATAACGCTGCTTTACTGAACAGGTCCGTAAAAAAGTTACAACTTTTACACAATAGCGAAATTCCGAATCGTTAGTCACAGGAATGTATACAGAATTTTCTGGTATTACCCCGTCCACGATTCCCCTATATTCCGCTCACTATCCCCATCAAGGTATGCGATGTGAAAACACAATCCTTTTTGTCCAGCCGAAATATCGGTCTGGATCTGCTGCGTGCCGGGCTAATTCTGGAAGGTGTCTTGTTACATGCCTCAAGAAGTTTGCCCGGCGAGAATCCCTGGTATTATACGGCGCAGCGCGATCCCGCTGAGATATTTACTGCGCTGTTGAGCATGTTTCATACCTTCAGGATGGAAGTCTTTTTCTTTTTATCAGGGATGTTTTCCGCCCTCATTATTCTCCGTAAAGGACAGCAGTTTTTTACCGAGAACCGTCGCAAGCGCGTATTTATTCCGCTTATTTCAGCCTATCTGTTTATTCCGCCACTGATGTATTTTATCTCTGGACAGATAAATGACCGCCCCTACTCGGCGGAAGGCTGGCTGAACAGCTACACCATGATGCATCACCTGTGGTTTCTGGTGTCACTGAGCATTATGTCACTGGCCATACCCGGCAGCTTTTATCAGTGGACCGCGCGCCAGCTGGGCAAACTCTCACTGCCTGCGCTTATCGCGCTACTGGTTGTGCTGGGTAACGCCTGTTTTGTGCTGAAATTCCTGGTAAAAGGGCGTGGCGAATTTATCGAGCTGATTCCGATTACGGCGCGCTTCCTGGTTTACTACACGGCAGGCTATGCGCTCTATATCAATCGCGAGAAGATTGCGCATTACGCAAACAGTAAGCTGATGAACAACTGGCTGATTGCCGCGCTGGTGGCTGCCGTCTGGGCGGGCTGCTATTACGTTGCGCATAATCATATCGGCGGCGTGGTGAAGTACGTGCCGGTAATGATGGGCAGCGTGCTGTCCGCCATGCTCTCTTACTGGATGGTGTTCACCTTTGAAAAAATCCAGGTTAAAGAGAATCGCATACTGACCGCTATCGTGGATTCAGCACTGATCATCTATCTGCTGCACTATCCGGTGGTGATTGCGTTCTCCTGGCTTATTGATGACTGGCTGCCTGCCAACTATGCCGTTCTGTATGTGCTGATTGACTGTGCTATCGGTATCGGCCTGAGCGCCGTCTGCTACTGGTTCATCAAGCGTTCACGCATTGCCTCTTTCATGTTTGGCCTGAAGCCAAAAGCGAAGAAGGTGCCGGTGCCGCTCGAAGCCCGCATGTAATCCGTTTTGCCCGTCAGCACGCCTGCTGGCGGGCCCTGCTTTATACCGCCCTGAACCCGATTATTCTGACGGATACCGCAAATCCCCGGTCACAATCTGGTAAATGCCTCTCTGAATGTCTACACCTTTTCTGCAATACCACGCCGCCTGCGGATAAGCCGCACGCGTAGTCCGCCCGTCTCGTCGCCAGCGTGGCGATCGGGTATTTCAGGAGTCTGATATGCCTCATTCCTGTTTTACGCCCCTGGCGCTTGCCGGTGCCATTGCTGCCACTCTTGTTGCCTCAGCGCCTGCTTACGCCTGGGATAGCCTGACTGTATTTGGCGATAGCCTGAGCGATGGCGGCAATGTCGGTCGCTTTACGTATGATGGTGCACAGCATCCCCTCTATGACGAAATTCTGGCAGCAGACTCTGGCCTGTCGCTGCGCCCTTCATCGCAGGGCGGAAATAACTATGCTCAGGGCGGCGCCGTGACCGTTCCGGCGCTTAACCCGGCGTTTAATACGCAGGATCAGCTGGCGCGCTGGCTGCAGCGTAACAACGGCCGCGCGGAGCGCAATGGTCTCTATATTTACTGGGCAGGTGCCAATGACATTGCGGCGGCGGTGCTGGCAAATCCGCTGACTGCGCCGCAAACCGTTGCAGCCAGCGCCAGCGCGGCGGCGGCACAGGTTCGAACGCTGCTGGATGCAGGTGCGGGTACGGTAATCGTGCCAAATGTGCCGCAGCTTGGCACAACCCCGCTGATGATTGAGACGGTGCTGCAGCTGACAGGCCCCCTGGCAGATTCAGCGCTGCAGGCGGCGTTTCAGTCGCTGAGCGCGACGCCTGTGCTGAGTCAGGCTGCCCGCGAGCAGGCTATTCAGACCGCATTCAGCCGTGCGGCGGGAGAAGTCTCTGCGATCCCTGCCGTACGCGATGCGCTGGCGCAGCAGCTGTTCGCGCTCTGGCAGGTGCTGAGTGAGCAGGTGACGGCACTCTCTGATGGATTTAACCAGCAGGAGGAAGCGGGGCTGGCTGCGCTTAAAGGCAATATCGTGCGTGCTGATATCGCTGGCCTGCTCAGCGAAGTGATCGCGGACCCCGCGCGGTATGGTTTGAGCAACACCATCGGTATGGCCTGCCCGCCAGGCACATCCGCCGCCCAGTGTACGTCTGCCACGCCAGGCTTCAGCGAGGCGCAGCGCTTTCTGTTTGCTGACCGGCTGCACCCCTCGCCAGCGGTACATGCGATGATTGCCGATTATATCCGCTCGATTCTCGATGCACCGGCGCTGGTCTCATCGCTCACCGCAGCGCCAGCAGGCGCGGCCCGTGATATGCAAAATACGCTGGAGGGACATCTGCAGCAGCAGCGTCAGCAGGCGCAGAGTACCGGTGAGTTTAGCCTGTTTGGTGGCTACGCCGGGCAGCATGCTGACTATCGCCGCAGCGATCTGCTTACGGGTGATGCCACTCAGGCCAGCCTGACGCTGGGTATGGGATATCAGCTGACCGATAGCTGGCAGGCGGGTCTGGTGCTGTCACGCAGCGACCAGCGCCAGCATCCTGACGATCGTTACTCATACAAGCTGCGCGGCAATCTGGTGGCGCTTTACAGCCAGCTTACGCTGTTCGAGCAGGGCTGGATCAACGCAGACGTGCACTACGGCGATCTCAGCTATGACGCTATTGAGCGCCGTGTTCAAATCGGGCCGGCCACCCGTACAGAACAGGGAAACAGCAGCGGTAAACTGCTGGGCTTTCGCGTGCAGAGCGGCTGGGATTTCCCGCTGACCGCACATCTCTCTACCGGTCCGGTTGTGCGCTATGCGCTCGATTACGCGCGCGCCGGTGGCTACCGTGAAAACGGAGAGAGCAGCACCGCAATGCGTTTTTCCGATCAGACCCGGCATACCCAGACTGGCGCAGCCGGCTGGCGTATCGACACCACGCGGTGGCCCGTCAATCCCTGGGCGGAAATCAGCTACAACCGTCAGTTTGGTGATGCTGAGAGCAGCGTTCGCGGTGGACTAAAATCAACGCGCACGGCTTTTACCCGTACGGTTAGCAATGGCGATGATAGCTGGCTGGAGGCGGCAGCGGGTGCCTCGGTGCCGCTGACTGACGCCGTCAGCGCGTTTACCGGCGTTTCTGCGATCGGCGGCAACAGCGATCGGCGGCAGATAACATGGAATATAGGCATTAATGCCACCTTCTGATCGCTGAGAGCGCCGTCTGCTGCAGATATCCGCTCACGCGGATGCGGCTGGCCGGTACAGCCCGGTGAATAACAGGTATAATCCGGCAGATTAGCCAACAGATTCAGGATCGGACATGACCAAACTTACTCTTCAGGAGCAGATGCTCAAAGCCGGATTAGTCTCCAGCAAAAAAATGGAAAAAGTGCAGCGCACGGCCAAAAAGTCACGCGTGCAGGCGCGCGAAGCGAAACAGGCCGTTGAAGAGAATAAAAAAGCGCAGCTTGAGCGTGATAAGCAGCTTAATGATCAGCAGCGTCAGGCGGTGCTGGAAAAAGAGTATAAGGCGCAGGTAAAGCAGCTCATTGAGATGAACCGCATCACCATTGGCCGGGGTGATATCGATTTTAATTTCACCGACAACAATCTGATTAAAAAAATTACCGTTGATAAAACGACGCAGACGCAGCTTATTAACGGGCGTCTGGCGATTGCCCGGCTGGTTACGGAGAAAAGCGACTACGCCATTATTCCGGCCAGCGTGGCGGATAAAATTGCGCAGCGCGACGCCAGCGCGATTGTGCTGAACAGCGCGCTGAGTCAGGAAGCGCAGGATGAGGACGATCCATATGCTGATTTTAAAGTGCCGGATGATCTGATGTGGTAAGCAGTCTGGCGTTCAGAACGGGGCCGGCAGTTGCAGATGTAGCGGCTGCTGGCTGACCGGATGAACAAACCGGATCGCACTGGCGTGCAGCATCAGACGCGGCGCCTCTTCTGTTCCCGGCAACTGCCGGCCACCATAAAAGTCGCAGCCCAGAATCGGGTAACCCAGCAGCTGGCAGTGCAGACGCAGCTGATGGGTACGTCCGGTTTCGGGCATCAGCATCACCCGCGTCAGCGGCGGCCCTTCAGGCGGGCAAAGGCGTGCAGTTACCTGATAACGCGAGCGCGCCGGTTTACCCTTCACCGGGCACACCGACATCAGCGGAAAGTGCGCGGGATCCTTTGCTATCGGCGCATCTATCACGCTTTCGTCATCGGGCAGGTGACCGCACAGTAGTGCGGTATAGGTTTTTCCCACCCGGCGCGTACTGAACTGCGCGGAGAGCGCAGCGTTAATCGCTTTGTTCCGGGCGATGATCATCAGGCCGGATGTGCCAAAGTCGAGCCGGTGCACCAGCGAACAGCCGGGATAGCGCTGCAGCAGCCGGTAATGCACCGAATCGCTATTTTGCGGATTCTTACCGGAGAGGCTCAGCAGACCGGCGGGCTTACCTATCACCAGCAGGTGCTCATCCTGCCAGACTACCGCGATCTGTTCATGGCACGGCGGTGCAATAAACGCGTCAAAATCAGCAGACATAGCACATCCTAATCGGGCTAACGGGCGCTGATGATAGCGGATTGATGCGGGTCAGTCGCGGCTTTTCCAGCGGTTCTGCAGATAGCGCACGGCCTCCTGCGTCTGCGGCTGCGACAGATACCCTTCCCGGAAGAGAATGGTGCCATCTACATCCGGCAGCGACTCATTCAGCTCAATCTGCTTTTGCAGTTCGGGTACCCCATTCTGACGCGTCCAGTCGGGCTCCATTTTAGACGCCACGCCCACTTTATAGAGCGCAACGCCAATGTAGAGCTGCACCGGCGTCGGACGGACCACGTCCGCCCACCAGCGGGTCAGCACGTCATAGCGCGCTGCTGCGCGGGCAAACGGCCAGTAAAGCTGCGGCGCGATATAATCCAGCAGACCACGCTGAACCCAGAGGCGCGTATCGGCGTAGGCCTCGTCGTAGGCGGCTGCCCCGCGCGTATCGGAACCCGCCGGGTCGTGAGAGAGATTGCGCCATACTCCAGCCGGACTGACGCCAAACGCCACGCCGGGCCGCACTTTTTTAATCGTGCGGGAAACCTGTTCAATCAGCTGTAGCGTGTTATTGCGCCGCCAGTCAGCTTTAGTGGTAAAACCGGCGCCATATTGCCGAAAAGTCGCACTGTCATTCAGAGGAGAGGCCGCGGTTTCCGTGTAGAAATAGTCGTCAAACTGCACGCCATCCACGGCGTAGTGCGAAACAACTTCAGCCACGATGCTGGTGATCCAGTCGCGTGCGGCGGGAATACCCGGGTCCAGTACCAGCCGGTCGCTGGCAGTGCGGATCCAGTCAGGATGCAGCACATAGACGCTGGCAGGCTGCTGCGCCAGCGTACGCTGTAGTTCGCGCAGGGTGCCGGGTTTGACGTTAGTCGAGACGCGATAGGGGTTAAACCAGGCGTGCACTTTTATGCCACGCTGATGGGCTTCTTTCAGCAGAAACGCCAGCGGATCGTAGCCGGGATACTCTCCGATATGGCCGGTCAGGGTATCGGACCACGGCAGGATCTTTGAGGACCAGAGCGCGGTACCGTCAGGCTTGACCTGGAAAAACACTGTGTTGATCCCGAGCTGCTTTAACTGGTCCAGTTTTGCGATAAGCGACGCCTGCTGCAGACGCACACGCTCAGGGTGTGCAGCCGTCACCGATGTCACTGGCGGCCAGTCGAGGCGCGAAACGGTGGTGAGCCATACGCCGCGCATCGGCACGCGCCGGGCGTCCGGAGCAGGCGTTACCGGCGGCTTTGCCGCGGGCGGCAGCGGCAGCGGCGTCACCAGCGACTTCGGGGGGGTACCGGCACAGCCTGCCAGTAGCAGCGCCAGCGCAGCGGTGCGCAGCAGCGCTGTCAGATGAAAACGCGATAAACAGGCTATGGTAAACTCCCTTTATAAACGGCTAAAACTGGCGCTGCCATTGTCAGGGCATGCGGCAGAAAGTCAACCTTAACGGGTGGTGCAGTGTCGCCATCCACGCGCGGGAATAAAAAATATGCAATATGAAGATCTCTATCGCCGCATCGGACAGATTATTTATAGCTGCGGGCCTGAGAACGCACGTCAGCTGACGGTACAGGCTGAACTGTTTGCTGATGAGGAGGGGGGACAGTATCAGTTTAACTATCTGGATGAGCAGGGCGAACCTGACTGGTTTGAGCCTGATGCGCGTGCCGTAGGCGACCTGACGGAGGCACTGAGAGCGTTTCAGCACTATTTCATTGAGCATGAACTGTCACCGGGCCAGCCCGTCTGGACGCACTGCGTGGTGAAAATTGATGTGCCGGAGTCAGCCATCAGCATCGACGTATACTGAAACCGGGCATCCCTGCCCGGCACTGTGACTCAGGAACGAACGGCGACCATTCTGGCGTGGCGGCGTGCCGCGCGTTTGCGGTGTACCAGCCGGCTGGCAGCCAGCACCAGCAGCGTCAGAATAGCGGTTGCGATGATCTCCGGGCGATGCTGCTGATTAAACAGCATGGAGCCCAGCACGCCGATGATAAACACAATGGTTGCCCAGGTGAGTCCCGGGAAGAGCCACATGCGGTAGCTCAGGACCTCACCACGCGCCTCGCGCTTTTTACGCAGCACCAGGTGAGAGGCTGCAATAACCAGATAGACCAGCAGCGCAATGGCTCCGGAGCTGGCCAGCAGGAACTCAAAGACGGCGCTGGGTGCCACGTAGTTGGCAAATACCGCCAGAAACGCCGCTGCGGTTGAGAGCAATACCGCAACCCATGGGGTACCGCTGCGCGTGGTGCGTGATGCGGCCGCGGGGGCATCCTGACGGCGCGACAGCGAAAACAGCATACGCGAGGCGGTATAGAGCGCAGAGTTCAGGCAGCTGCAGACGGCAATCAGTACCACAATATCGACAATCAGACGCGCGTGCGGGATGTTCATTATCTCCATAGCGGTCTGATAAGAACCGTTCTTCATCAGCGCCGGACTGTTCCACGGCACCAGCGAAATCACCAGGAAAATTGACAGCAGATAAAACAGCGCGATACGCCAGATGACGGAGTTAGTCGCCTGGGTGATCTGCTTTTTCGGTTCACGCGACTCCGCTGCGGCAATGGTGACAATCTCCGTGCCCATGAAAGAGAACATCGTGGTCAGAATAGCCGCCAGTACGGCGCTGATTCCGTTTGGCATAAAGCCTTTGGTATCCCAGAGATGTGAGATCCCCTGCGTATTGCTGCCGGGCAGCAGGCCAAATACCGCCAGGCTACCGGCGACCAGGAAGCTGACGATTGCCACCACCTTCAGCAGGGCAAACCAGAACTCAAACTCGCCATAGTTTTTCACGCTGAACAGATTACTGATGGTCAGAAACGCCGTAATCGCCAGTGTATATTCCCAGACGTCTACCTGCGGAAACCAGCCGTGCAGGATAGTGCCGGCGGCGTTAGCTTCAAGCGGGATCACCAGCACCCAGAACCACCAGTAGAGCCAGCCGATGGTAAAACCGGCCCAGCGCCCCAGCGATTTATCAGCATAGGTGGAAAAAGAGCCGGAATCAGGCGAGGCGACGGCCATTTCAGCCAGCATGCGCATAATCAGCACCACCAGCGTACCGGCGGCAATATAGGCGAGCAGCACCGCTGGTCCCGCTTCGGCGATGGCGTGACCGGATCCGACAAACAGGCCGGCCCCGATAACGCCGGCAATAGATAGCATCCTCACGTGGCGCGGCTTCAGGCCTGGTGCCAGTACGTCGGCATTCTGAGCAGTCATAGTTTTTTCTCCGAATCGTCTCTCAGGCGACGTACAGCGCCGCCTGGCGTGAAGGTGGACAAGTCAGGCCTGCAGCGGACAGGCCTGAGGTGCAGCGCGGTTTAACGCTGCGGAGTGAGCAGACCGCCGAGAATATCGAGCGCCTGACGGAACTGCGCGTCCGGAATCGTCAGCGGATAGAGGAAGCGGATGACGTTACCCTGCGGTCCGCAGGTCAGCAGCAGCAGCCCCTGCGCCATCGCCTGCTGCTGCAGCGCCTGCGCACTCTGCGCATCAGCAAACTCCACGGCCACCATGGAACCCAGCGCGCGGATATCGGTAATAGCAGGCTGCGTGGCGCGTACTCCCTGCAGAAATTCGGTCAGCGCAGCGCCAAGCTGTACGGAGCGTTCGCAGAGCTGCTCTTCGGCGATGACATCCAGCACCGCGTGCGCTGCCGCAATAGAGAGAGGGTTACCGGCATAGGTTCCCCCCAGGCCGCCGGGACCGGGCGCATCCATAATTTCTGCTCGTCCGCTGACGGCGGAGAGCGGCATACCGCCGGCGAGGCTTTTTGCCATAGTGATGAGGTCCGGCTCCACGCCATAGTGTTCCATGGCAAAGATTTTTCCCGTGCGGCCAAATCCGCTTTGTACTTCATCAGCAATCAGCAGAATGCCGTGCCGATCGGCCAGCGCGCGCAGCTGCGTCATAAATTCAGGGGGGGCGATATGGAAGCCACCTTCGCCCTGGACCGGCTCCAGCACGATCGCGGCCACATCCTGCGGGGCGATATCCTGCGTAAAGAGGTCATCCAGACTTGCCAGCGCATCTGCTGTGGTGATGCCGGTGACGCTGTTTGGATAACGGGCGTGGAATACGGAGGCGGGCATCGGGCCAAAGTCGCGCTTATAGGGAGCCACTTTGCCGGTCATCGCCATGGTCATAAAGGTGCGGCCATGAAACGCATTGCCAAAGGTGATGATACCGTGACGCCGCGTGGCGGCGCGCGCAACCTTAACGGCATTCTCTACCGCTTCAGCACCGGTGCTGAAAAACGCGGTTTTCACTTTACCGGCGATAGGAACCAGATCGTTAATGCGTTCCGCCAGCGCAACATAGTTCTCATAAGGCGTGACCTGGAAAGCGGTATGGGTAAACTTCTCTAACTGATCTTTGATGGCCTGCACGACGCGCGGATGGCGATGGCCGGTGTTAAGAACCGCAATACCGCCGGCAAAGTCGATCCAGCTATTACCTTCAGTGTCGCGCAGCGTGGCGTTTTCCGCCTGCTCAACAAACCACGGGCACAGGTTGCCGGTGCCGCGTGGCAGGGCGTCATCTTTACGTTGTTGCAGCTGGCTGTTTTTACCTTCCATAACCTTTCCTTAGCGATAAGCTTCTTTACAAATCACGACAAACACGCTTATTTATGCCTGCAGCGGCACAGGTTGCCAGAGCCAATTCAACGAAAAAGGATGGAGCCAATTGCGGAGTTTGTATGCCGATCATGTTCTGGAACGTCTGCAATTTGTTGCAGAGGGCACGCTGCAGCAGCGCCTGCTTATCTGCATGCAGCAGGCGATTGCTGAAGGTATTTTCCCGCGCGCCTCGCGCCTGCCCGCCACGCGCGATCTGGCACGCGAGCTGGCGGTATCGCGTAATACGGTGCTGAACGTCTATGAAAATCTCATTGCGCAGGGATACGTCACGGCGCGCACCGGCAGCGGCACCTGGATTGCTGAAACGCTGCCTGAGGGGTGTCTGAACAGCCCGCAGCGCGTTCCTGAGCCTGCTGCCGCGTTGACAAAACCTGCTGCGCTGTCGCGACGGGGGGCAACCCTGCTCGGCCACGCCAACGCCTCACCGTGGCAGTGGGGCGCATTTGTTCCGGGCGCGCCCGATGTGCGTCAGTTTCCGCATAAGCTGTTCAGTCAGATCCAGGCGCGGCTGAACCGCGATCCGGAGATAGAGCGGCTGATCTACAGCAGCAGCGGAGGCTGTCCGCTGCTGCGTCAGGCGCTGGCGGAGTATCTCAGCGTGGCGCGTTCGGTACGGGCGGACGCCGACCAGATTATTATTACCGAGGGTGTACATCAGGCGGTGGATCTGGTGACGCGCGTGCTGTGCGACGCGGGGGATCCGGTCTGGATCGAGGAGCCGGGCTACTGGGGAACGCGTAATTTGCTGCGCATCAACGGCCTTAAAATCCAGGCGAAAGCGGTGGATGAGCAGGGCATCATTCCAGATCTGACGTCGCGCAGTAAACCGCCAAAAATGATATTTGTGACACCGTCACACCAGTATCCGCTGGGCGTACATCTTAGCCTGGAGCGTCGCAGGCAGCTGCTTGATTTTGCGCGAAAACATAAAAGCTGGCTGGTAGAAGATGACTACGACAGTGAATTTCGTTTTTCCGGCCAGCCGTTTCCGTCGCTGCAGGGCTTTGAGGCGGATGCACCGGTTATCTATATGGGCACGTTCTCTAAAACGCTCTATCCGGCGCTGCGGCTGGGCTATCTGGTGGTGCCAAAAGCGCTGGCACAGCCGCTGCGGCTGGCGGCAACGGAGCTATACCGGGGCGGTCACCTGCTGATCCAGCGTGCGCTGGCAGAGTTTATTCAGAAAGGGCATTACATGGCGCATATCCGCCGCATGCGCAAGCTTTACAGCCAGCGGCGGCAGTTTCTGACCGGGCTTATCTCCCGCTATCTTGGGGAGGCGTTTATGCCTGCGGTGAACTATCAGGCGGGTCTGCATCTGGTACTGCCGCTGCCGCAGGGGTGTGATGACGTGGCGATAGCTGCGCTGGCGCTCAGGCGCGGCGTGAAGGTGCGTGCGCTGTCGCAGTATTATATGCATCCGCAGGAGAAACGCGGTTTACTGCTGGGATATGCCTGCGTTGACGAGCGTCAGTGTCAGGATGCGTTTGGCGCGCTGAGAGGCTGTCTGCTGGAGGCGGGCGTGATCGCGCGTGGCAGCGGCACGGAAAATCTGGCATAAAAAAAGCCGGCAACCCGTGAAGGTTGCCGGCCTGATGTCAGCCGGAGAATCAGGCGCTCAGCAGCTGATCGGCGGTTTTTTCCACCAGAGCCAGCAGCAGCTTGATATCATCCAGCGTCACGGTCGGATTCAGCAGCGTCAGCTTCAGGCAGGTCACACCCTGATTTTCGGTCACGCCTACGTTAGCGCGGCCCGACTCCAGCAGCACATCGCCGATGCGCTGATTAAACAGGGCAATCTGCGCGATATCGGTGAGCTGCTGCGGACGATAGCGGAACAGCACGCTTGCCAGCTGCGGCTGCATCACCAGCTCCAGGCGCGGTGTCGCTTCAACATACTGCGCCACTTCCTGCGCCAGCGTGACGCCGTGGTCGATAATTGCCGCATACTGTTTCTGACCCAGCGCTTCCAGACCCATCCACAGCTTCAGCGCATCGAAGCGACGCGTGGTCTGCAGCGATTTAGAGACCAGGTTTGGTACGCCCGCCTCTTCATCAAACTCAGAATTCAGGTAAGCCGCCTGATAACGCATCAGTTCATAGTAACGCGCATCTTTCAGCAGAAATGCGCCGCAGCTGATGGTCTGGAAATATTGTTTATGGAAGTCCAGGGTAACGGAGTCCACCATTTCCAGGCCATCCAGATAGTGGCGATACTTCTCTGACAGCAGCAGCGCGCCGCCCCATGCCGCATCCACGTGCACCCAGATGTTACGTTCAGCAGCAATGGCAGCAATTTCGCGCAGCGGATCGATAGCGCCTGCGTCAGTGGTACCCGCCGTAGCAACAATCGCCAGTACCTGTTCGCCATTCGCTTCAGCCTGCGCCAGTTTGGCCTGCAGATCGTTGACGTCCATGCGCGCAAAGTCATCCGACTTCACCTGAACCACTGACTGATAGCCGTGGCCGAGCAGCGCCATGTTCTTCTGTACGGAGAAGTGCGCATTTTCAGAGCAGAACACTTTCATCTTACGCAGATCGCCGGTGATGCCATCCTGCTGCACCGAATGTCCCTGGCGGGCAAAGAAGGCATCACGCGCCAGCATCAGACCCATCAGATTGCTCTGGGTGCCGCCGCTGGTAAAGACGCCCGCGTCGCCGGCAGCGTAACCCACCTGAGCACGCAGCCATTCAATGAGTTTGACCTCAATGATGGTCGCTGATGGGCTCTGATCCCAGGAATCCATGCTCTGGTTTGTGGCGTTGATCAGAACTTCAGCGGCCTGGCTTACCACCAGGCTTGGGCAGTGCAGATGCGCCACACACTGCGGGTGGTGCACTGACAGGCTGTCTTTCAGGAAATACTCAATTGCGCGCTCAATCGCGGCCTGGTTACCCAGGCCGTCAGGATTGAAGTCAAGCGCAATTCGCTCGCGCAGTTCGGCAACCGTTTTGCCCTGATACATCTCAGGCTGTTGCAGCCACTGCACAACCGCGGCGCTGCTCTGGGCAATCGCCTGCTGATACGCCTCAATGCTCTGCGCAGAGCCGGCCAGAATCGGGTTCACTTCACTCATTTACTTTTCCAGTCAAACAGGTTTGACGCCAGCGCCCAGCAGCGCCTGCTCAAATTTATCCAGGAATACAGCCAGCTCTTCGTTTGTGATAAGCAGGGACGGCAGCAGGCGCAGGACAGAACCGTGACGGCCGCCGCGCTCCAGAATCAGGCCCGCTTCGAAGCATTTCTTCTGCAGCAGCGCAGAAAGCTCGCCATCTGCCGGGAAGCTGCCCATGTGATCGGCTGGCTCATCAGGCTTAACGATTTCGATACCGATCATCATGCCCATGCCGCGAATATGACCGATAACCGGGAAGCGCTGCTGCATCTCTGCCAGCTGTGCTTTCAGCCATTCACCCTGTTCCGCAACTTTGGCAGCAATATTCTGCTCGGTCAGCACTTTCAGGGTAGCCAGACCAGTCGCCATCGCCAGCTGATTGCCGCGGAAAGTACCGGTATGGTGTCCTGGTGACCAGGCATCAAACTGCTTTTTAATGCCCAGCACAGCGAGAGGCAGGCCACCGCCAACCGCTTTTGACATCACGATGATGTCCGGCTCAATGCCGGCGTGTTCAAAGGCGAAGAATTTGCCGGTGCGGGCAAAGCCTGCCTGAACTTCATCCAGAATAAGCAGGATGCCGTGCTCCTGCGTGACTTTGCGAATGCGCTGCAGCCACTCTGCCGGTGCCGGGTTCACGCCGCCTTCACCTTGGACCGCTTCCAGAATAACGGCTGCCGGCTTGCGCACGCCGCTTTCTACGTCATTGATCAGGTTATCGAAGTAGTAGGTCAGCGCTTTCACGCCTGCGTCGCCACCGATACCCAGCGGGCAGCGGTACTGGTGCGGATAAGGCATAAACTGCACTTCCGGCATCATGCCGTTAACCGCTTCTTTTGGCGACAGGTTGCCGGTCACCGCGAGCGCGCCGTGCGTCATGCCGTGATAGCCGCCTGAGAAACTGATAATACCGCTGCGGCCGGTGACTTTTTTCGCCAGCTTCAGCGCAGCTTCAACGGCGTCCGCGCCGGATGGGCCGGTGAACTGCAGGCAATACTCTTTGCCCTGGCCTGGCAGCAGAGAAAGCAGAGATTCAGAGAATTGATCTTTCAGCGGTGTGGTCAGATCAAGAGTATGTAACGGCAAGCCGCTGGTAATGACATTTTGGATGCTCTGCAGAACATCAGGATGGTTATGACCAAGTGCCAGCGTCCCTGCGCCAGCCAGACAGTCAAGATATTGCTTATTCTCAACATCCGTAATCCACACGCCGCTGGCTTTAGCGATGGCTAAAGGCAATTTGCGTGGGTAACTCCTGACGTTTGATTCAAACTCAGCCTGACGGGCTAAGAATGCGTCGTTGTTTCCGTTGAATGAGCTGGCACCAAAATTATCAATACGGACTTTATCCGTCATCATATCTCTCCTTCAACCGGGGCTCGCAGTGGCTGGCCGATTGACTAATTGAACAAAAAAGTATCAGTAGTGTAAAAAGCGCGGCCAATATAGAGCCTTTTGCCTCACATCACAATGATTAATTTTGTGTAGAATTGTTTATTCTTTTCATATACGAATCATAACGTTGGACAGAAACTGGCCGCTGTTATTTCTCCGCTAAAATAGCCAGCTTTAAATTATTGAATGAATAAAGAGACTTATACCCGCCAGTGAAAGCCACGGACCAAACGGAACAGGGCGGTCTGGCCGCTGAAAACAGCAGGGTTTGATAAAGATCACAAAAATCAGCGCGCTGCCGCAGGCGATAAGCAGCAGCGCTGGCAGCGACGTCCAGCCAAGCCAGGCACCCAGCGCTGCCATTAATTTTGCATCCCCCAGTCCGATGCCGGGCTGATTTCTCAGCAGCTGATAGCACCAGCCGGTAAAGCGAATCACGCTATACCCGGCCGCTGCGCCGGTAACGGCATCACGAAGCGTACCGGGCATCGCATCACCGGCATGCAGTAGCAGGCCAAGCCAGAGCAGCGGCAGCGTAATCGCATCCGGCAGCAGCAGATGCGTCATATCGATAAGCGAAAGCGCCAGCAGTGACCATGCCAGCAGCAGTGCGGCAATCAGGCGGCTGTCCGCGGGCAGCAGCTGCATCAGCAGCAGGGCGATCAGCGACGTCGCGGCCTCAGTAACCGGATAACGACAGCTGATAGGGCCATAGCAATCGCGACACCGGCCGCGCAGCAGCAGCCAGCTCAGCACCGGGATCATGTCATACCAGCGCAGGGCGCGTTCACAGTGTATGCAGCAGGAGGAGGGAGCCAGCAGGGAAGTGAATGTGGCCGCCCCGGCGATGTGTCGTGGCAGCCGGTACACCACAACGTTAATAAAACTGCCCGTCGCCAGCGCCAGCAGCGTCACCATTACCAGCATCATATTCTCCTCCTTCTCACATGACGTAATTCATCTGCGAGTAACCTACCTGATATCCGGCGAGTGAGGTATTTAAAATCAATATTTTCAGCGAGTTGCAGAAAAAATTGCGCGCCATATCCAGAAAAATCAGCGTGTAAAAATCTCAACGACAGCCCTGCTTTTTGTCATACCGCGCTCTGCACAATTATCAATCAACCCTAAACGCTGAAGAAGTTGGCTGAGTAAACACTGCAAATTTAATGTTGCGTTAAGTTTCGTTGCTTATGGTGATTACGCAGGAAAAATAGCAGGCGCACTAATGTTTTAGTCGATCGGCTATGTCAGCGCTGAGCCAGTGAACGGGCGTGATGTTAACCAGTTTTTCACTATAACACGTTGAGAGTGCGTTGAAGTTGCGCAGAGTGACAGGTGCAGAGTTTATTCCTGCATTGTGGTCAGAGCATAATTGATAAGGTGGATTTATGTCTTTCTTACCTTTTTCGCGTCCCGCTTTGGGCGAAGAAGAGCTGGCCGCCGTCAGTGCGGTGTTCGCTTCAGGCTGGATCACCACCGGCCCGAAAAATGCTGCGCTGGAGCAGGCTTTCTGTGAATTGACTGGAAACCAGCACGCCATTGCCGTCAGTTCAGCGACTGCCGGCCTGCACGTTACGCTGCTGGCGCTGGGCATTCAGCCCGGAGATGAAGTGATCACCCCTTCGCTAACGTGGGTCTCTACGCTCAATATCATCACGCTGCTGGGAGCCACGCCGGTTATGGTTGATGTCGACCGTCATACGCTGATGGTGACGGCACCGCAGATTGAAGCGGCGATCACACCACGCACCCGGGCGATTATTCCGGTGCATTACGCCGGTGCGCCGGTTGATCTGGCGTCAATCTGCGCGCTGGGTGAGCGCTACGCCATTCCGGTGATTGAGGACGCCGCGCACGCTACCGGCTGCCACTATAACGGCCAGCATGTTGGACAGCGCGGCACGGCGATCTTTTCACTGCACGCCATCAAAAATATCACCTGTGCCGAGGGCGGCGTTGTTGTAACGGATGATGCTGAACTGGCCGACCGGGTGCGCAGCCTGAAGTTTCACGGCCTGGGGGTGGATGCCTGGGATCGCAATACGCACGGGCGCAAACCGCAGGCAGAGGTGATAGAACCCGGTTTTAAATACAATTTGCCCGATATCAATGCCGCTATTGCGCTGGTTCAGCTCGGTAAGCTTGAGGCTATCAACCGGCGCCGCCGGGAGATTGCGCAGCGCTACCTGCAGGCGCTGGCGGATACGCCTTTTCTGCCGCTGAAACAGCCGGACTGGCCGCATCAGCACGCCTGGCATCTGTTTATCATTCGCGTGGATGAAGCTACCTGCGGCATCAGCCGCGATGCGCTGATGGAGGCGCTGAAAGCGGAGGAGATCGGCACCGGACTTCACTTCCGCGCGGCGCACACGCACAAATATTATCGCGAGCGTTATCCGCATCTTTCCCTGCCTGACACCGAATGGAACAGCGAACGTATCTGTTCGCTCCCGCTGTTTCCTGATATGCAGGATGAGGATGTCAGCCGGGTGATCGGCGCGCTGCGTACGCTGGCAGGAGGCCGCCATGCTGGATGAAAAACCGCTTCAGAAAATCTCTGTGGTTATCCCGGTCTATAACGAAGAGGAGAGTTTGCCGGAGCTGGTACGCCGCACCAGCGCAGCCTGTAGCACGCTGGGTCTGAACTTTGAGATCCTGCTGGTGGATGACGGCAGCAGCGACCGCTCGGCGCAGATGATCGCTGATGCCGCTGATATGCCAGGAAGTCACGTCGTCGGCGTACTGCTTAACCGAAACTATGGTCAGCACTCTGCGATTATGGCGGGCTTCGCCCATGTATCGGGCGACCTGATTATTACGCTGGACGCCGATCTGCAGAACCCGCCCGAAGAGATCCCGGCGCTGGTCAAAGCTGCGCAGCAGGGTTACGACGTGGTGGGCACAGTACGCCAGAACCGGCAGGATAGCTGGTTTCGCAAACGCGCCTCACGCGCCATTAATCAGCTGATCCAGCGCGTGACCGGCAAAGCGATGGGCGATTATGGCTGCATGCTGCGCGCCTATCGCCGGCACATTGTTGACGCCATGCTGAACTGCCATGAACGCAGCACCTTTATTCCCATTCTGGCCAATACCTTTGCCCGCCGCACTATCGAACTGCCGGTCGCACACGCTGAGCGCGAGTTTGGCGATTCCAGATACAGCGTCATGAAGCTTATCAATCTGATGTATGACCTGGTGACCTGTCTGACCACGACGCCGCTGCGCCTGCTGAGTATTGCTGGCAGCCTGATTGCGCTGGCGGGCTTTGCCTTTTCGATAGTGCTGGTGATCTTACGCCTGTTTTTTGGCGCCGGCTGGGCCGGCGACGGTCTGTTTATGCTGTTTGCAGTGCTGTTCATTTTTGTCGGCGCGCAGTTTATCGGGATGGGCCTGCTGGGCGAATACATCGGGCGTATCTACAACGATGTACGCGCGCGGCCGCGCTATTTCATTCAGCGGGTGATCCACCCGCAGCAGGAAACTCCTCAGGTTCAGGAAATTAAACCATGAAAACAGTTGTTTTTGCCTATGCGGAAATGGGTTGCGCAGGAATCAACGCGCTGCTGAAAGCGGGTTTTGAGATTGCGGCGATCTTTACGCACACCGACACCGGCGCAGAGAGCCATTTTTTTGATTCCGTCGCGCGCCTCGCCGCTGAGCGCGGCATTCCGGTGCATGCGCCTGAAGAGGTCAATCACCCGTTATGGATTGAACGCATCCGCGCCTTGCAGCCTGACTATATTTTCTCCTTTTATTACCGCGCCATGCTGAGCGACGCTATTTTGGGATGTGCGGCACGCGGCGCGTTTAATCTGCACGGCTCGCTGCTGCCCGCCTATCGCGGACGCGCACCGCTTAACTGGGTGCTGGTTAATGGCGAAACGGAAACCGGCGTGACGCTGCATCGCATGGTTAAGCGGGCCGATGCCGGTGACATTGTCACGCAGGAAAAGGTGGCGATCGATGAGCAGGATGACGCGCTGACGCTGCACCGTAAGCTGGTCGCCTGTGCTACGCAGCTGCTGGAAGGTACGCTGCCAGCGCTGAAGCGCGGCGAGATTGTAGCCCGGCCGCAGGATGAGCGGCTGGCAACCCGGGTCGGACGCCGCACGCCGGAAGATGGACGTATCCGGTGGGAGCAGAGTGCGCAGCAGGTGAATAATCTGGTGCGCGCGGTAACCTGGCCGTGGCCCGGTGCTTTTGCCTTTGCCGGTACGGTGAAGTTTATGGTGTGGAAAGGACGTGTGCACGCCGGCACGCCGGGTGCCAGAGCCGGGACCATACTCTCTGTCGATCCGCTGCAGGTCGCCTGCGGCCAGGGCGCACTGGAAATTATCACCGGCCAGTGTGACAACGGCGTGTTTATGAATGGCAGCCAGCTGGCGCAGAGCCTGGGGCTGGTGCCCGGCGCGCTGCTTTACTCTGAGCCGGTGGCGGCTGTTAAACGCCGCACGCGGGTGCTGATCCTCGGGGTGAACGGCTTTATCGGCAATCATCTGACTGAACGCCTGCTGCAGGATGATAATTTTGAGGTTTACGGGCTGGATATCGGCTCTGATGCGATAAGCCGTTTTCTGAACGAGCCGCGTTTCCACTTTGTTGAGGGCGACATCAGCATTCATTCCGAATGGATTGAGTATCACATCAAGAAGTGTGACGTGGTGCTGCCGCTGGTGGCGATTGCTACGCCGATTGAGTACACCCGTAACCCGCTGCGCGTATTTGAACTCGATTTTGAAGAGAACCTGAAAATCATTCGCGACTGCGTTAAATATAAAAAACGCATCATCTTCCCTTCTACCTCTGAAGTGTACGGCATGTGTACCGATCGGCATTTTGATGAGGATAGCTCTAACCTGGTGGTCGGTCCGATTAACAAGCAGCGCTGGATCTATTCGGTTTCCAAACAGCTGCTCGATCGGGTGATCTGGGCCTATGGTGAAAAAGAGGGCCTGCGCTTTACGCTGTTCCGCCCCTTTAACTGGATGGGCCCCCGGCTGGATAACCTCAATGCTGCACGCATTGGCAGCTCGCGCGCCATTACGCAGCTGATCCTCAATCTGGTAGAGGGATCGCCCATCAAACTGGTGGATGGCGGGGCGCAGAAGCGCTGCTTTACCGATATCCGTGACGGCATTGAGGCGCTGTTTCGCATCATTGAAAACCGCGAAGGTAACTGTGACGGGCAGATCATCAATATTGGTAATCCTGAAAATGAAGCCAGTATTCGTGAGCTGGCGGAGCATCTGCTGGCAAGCTTTGAGCGCCATCCGCTGCGCGACCGTTTTCCGCCGTTTGCCGGGTTCCGCGAAGTAGAAAGCAGCAGCTACTACGGCAAAGGGTATCAGGATGTGGAGCATCGCAAGCCCTCGATAAAAAATGCGCGCCGGCTGCTGAACTGGGCACCGGATGTGGATATGGATACCACCATCGATAACACCCTTGATTTCTTTCTGCGCACTGTTGAACTGCAGGAGAAGCCATGAAAAAAGTGGGGCTGCGGGTCGATGTTGATACCTGGCGCGGCACCCGGCTGGGCGTCCCGGCACTGCTGGAACAGTTCAGCCTGCATCAGCTGCAGGCGAGCTTCTTTTTCAGCGTCGGGCCGGACAATATGGGGCGCCATATCTGGCGCCTGCTTAAGCCGCACTTTTTTCACAAAATGGTGCGCTCGCGGGCGGCATCGCTCTATGGCTGGGATATTCTGCTGGCCGGTACCGCCTGGCCAGGACGCCACATCGGACGCGGCCAGGCGGACATTATCCGCGCCACCGCCGATCATCATGAGGTTGGCCTGCACGCCTGGGATCACTTCGCCTGGCAGACCTGGGCGGGCGTCTGGTCAGAACAGCGGCTGGCGCAGGAGATCGGGCGGGGCAGGCAGATGCTGGAAGCGCTGACAGGTGACGCCGTCACTTGTTCAGCCGTTGCCGGCTGGCGGGCAGACAGCCGGATTATTGCTGCAAAAGAACCTTTCCATTTTCGGTACAACAGCGACTGCCGCGGCAGCGGCCCGTTTATCCCGCTGCTACCGGACGGTACAGAAGGCACAGTACAGATCCCGGTCACGCTGCCTACCTGGGATGAAGTGGTGGGGCAACAGGTGAGTGCTGCGCGCTTCAACGATTTTATCCTTGAGCGCATGCAGCACGCTGCGGGCACCGCGGTTTACACCATTCATGCCGAAGTTGAGGGGATCGCCGCGCGCGACGCCTTTAGCAACCTGCTCGATCGCGCCCGGCAGGCCGGTATTCACTTCTGTCCGCTCAGCGAGCTTCTGCCTGCCGATCTCTCCACTCTGCCGCGCGCGCCTGTGATACGCGGCCGGATTGCGGGTCGGGAAGGGTGGCTGGGCTATCAGGCAGAAAACTAATCAGGGAGTTCTGATGCGTACAGGCACCAAAATTACGCTGCTGCTGATGCTGTTTGCGCTCTATTATCTGCTGCCGGTTCCGTTTCGCGATCTGTGGCAGCCCGATGAGCTGCGTTATGCAGAGATCAGCCGCGAGATGATTGTCAGCGGCAACTGGGTTGTGCCGCACTTTTTTGATTTGCGCTATTTTGAAAAACCTGTCGCCGGCTACTGGATAAATAATCTGGGCCAGCTGCTGTTCGGACACACTAATTTTGGCGTCCGCGCCGGCGCGCTGTTCAGCACGCTATGCAGCGGCCTGCTGATTTTCTGGCTGGGATGCCGGATGTTTGCCAGCCGCAACGTCGCCCTGCTGGCCAGCACCGTTTTTCTGACCTCGCTGCTGGTTTACGGAATCGGCACTTATGCGGTGCTGGACCCTGTTCTGCTGCTGTGGCTGACGGGAGCGATGTGCAGCTTCTGGTACGCGGCTCAGGCATGCACATTCCGGCAGCGCTTCTCCGGCTATCTGCTGCTGGGTGCGGCCTGCGCCATGGGGTTTATGACCAAAGGCTTCCTGGCGCTCGCGGTTCCGGTGCTGGCGATTGTGCCGTGGATGGTGTGGCAGCGCCGCTTCACGGAACTGCTACGCTGGGGGCCGCTGGCGCTGCTGACCGCAGTACTGCTGAGCCTGCCGTGGGCGCTGGCGATAGCGCAGCAGGCGGGAGATTTCTGGCACTATTTTTTCTGGGTTGAGCATATTCAGCGTTTTGCTGAAGAAAACGCGCAGCACAAAGCGCCTTTCTGGTATTACCTGCCGGTGCTGGTTGCGGGCACGCTGCCCTGGCTGGGGCTGCTGCCCGGCGCGCTGATAAGCGGCTGGCAGCAGCGTCGCCAGCAGGCAGGCGTGTTTTATTTACTGAGCTGGGTCGTGCTGCCGCTGCTGTTTTTCAGTATTGCAAAAGGCAAGCTGCCAACCTATATCCTGCCCTGTTTTGCTCCGCTGAGCCTGCTGATAGCAGGTTATGCATCAGGAAACAGCGCACGATTAAACACCGCGCTGCGGTTTAACGGCTGGATCAACCTGCTGTTTGGCGCGCTGACCGCGCTGGCGGTGATAAGCGTACTGGCACCGTGGGGGCTGGCTCACCGGCCGCTCTACAGCAGCGACGAGAAGCTGCGTGCGACTCTGGCTGCGCTCGCTTTTACCGGCTGGGCGCTGGCGGCAGGTGTCAGCCTGCGCACCGGGCGCTGGCAGCTGGCGGCGCTCTGCCCGCTGGCGCTGGCGCTGCTGGTGGGATTTGCTATTCCCGACCGGATACGGGACGCCAAACAGCCGCAGAACTTTGTTCGCCACATAGAGGAGCGGCTTGCGCAGAGCCGCTTTATCCTGGCGGATAATCCCGGCGTCGGCTCGGCGATCGCCTGGCAGCTCAAACGCAGCGATATCTTTTTTTACAGCAGCAAAGGCGAGCTGGAGTATGGTCTCAGCTATGCCGATGCCCGAAAGCGCTACGTTGCCGGAGCGGAGTTTGCCGACTGGCTGCGCGTCCATCGCAGAGAGGGTGGTGTCGCGCTGGTACTGATGCTGGATGCCGGGCAGAAAACGCCGGATACGATGCTGCCGGTGCCGGATGATGTCTGGCAGCAGGGACGGCTGGTTTATTACAGCTACCGTCGCGCGCCATGAATCTGCTGCTGATTGTTCTGGTCAGCCTGCTCAGCTGTGCAGCCCAGCTCTGTCAGAAGCAGGCCGCGCTGATGGCGTCAGGCGGCAGGCGCATGGCGCTCTGGGTCGCGCTCAGCCTGCTGCTGCTGGGGGCGGCGATGCTGCTCTGGCTGCTGGTATTGCGCAGTGTGCCGGTCAGCCAGGCCTATCCGATGCTCAGCCTTAACTTTGTGCTGGTGGCGGCAGCCGCACGCCTGATCTGGCGCGAAGCCTGTACGCTGCAGCAGTGGCTGGGCACGCTGCTGATTGTCGCGGGGGTGGCGCTGATGGGGAGTCAGCTATGAAAGGTACAGGGCTGGCGCTCGTAAGCGTCGCGCTGGTGACGCTGGCGCAGCTGATGCTGCGCAGCGCGATGATGGAGTTTCCCGCGTTCAGTGCGCTGCTGCAGGGCGGCGCACGCCCTGTGCTGATGCTCTGCGCCGGCCTTGCAGCCTACGGGTTATCGATGCTCTGCTGGCTTGCCGCGCTGCGCTATCAGCCGCTCAGTCAGCTCTATCCGCTACTCAGTCTGAGCTACGTACTGGTCTGGCTGGCTGCTGTCATTCTGCCGTGGTTTCATGAGCCTTTTCGCTGGAGCAGTCTGGCGGGCGTAGTACTGATTGTGGCGGGTCTGCTGGTGGTATCGCTGCCGCGCGGTAAAAAACAGGACTGCTGATATGCGCTTAGTCAGCACGATACGGGGCTGATGTAAATCACTCAAAGAAGCAGCGGAGCCGCTCAGCCTGATGTTTTAGTATCCCTTCAGTTGCCTTCCAACCCGTACGCATCAGGACTGAATATGACCGGTAAACTAAGCAGCGACCGCCTCTGTATTAATCGCAAAATTGCTCCCGCTCTGAGCATCAGTGAATTTTTTGCGCTGGTGGCAAAGCTGGGGCTGCACAAGGTTGAAATCCGCAACGACATGAAAAGCGGCAGCGTGACCGACAATCTCGGTGGCGCGCAGGTCAGCGCGCTGGCGCGCGAGCACGATCTGACTATCGAAACAATCAATGCGGTTTATCCATTTAACCAGCTCAATGATGAGGTTCTGGCAAAGACCCGCGGCCTGCTGAAAGACGCAGCTGAAAGCGGTGCCAGAGCGCTGGTGCTCTGTCCGCTCAACGATGGTACGCCGGTCAGCGACGCACAGACTATCGATGCGCTGCAAACGCTGGCGCCGCTGTTTGCAGAATACGGCATTCAGGGACTGGTTGAGCCGCTGGGCTTTCCGCAGAGTTCGCTGCGTTCTGCCGCGCAGGCGCAGCAGCTGATCAAACAGGCCGGGGTGCCGTTCAAAATTGTGCTGGATACCTTCCATCATCATCTTTATGAAGGTGCCGAAGCGGACTTTGCCGGGCACGTCAACGTGCATGAGATTGGTCTGGTTCACCTGTCCGGCGTGACCGATACGCGGCCGGCGGCAGAGCTGACGGATGAAGAGCGTATTATGCTCAGCGCCGATGACAGACTGCAGACAAAACAGCAGGTGGCCCGCCTTGAAGAGATGGGGTATCGCGGGATCTATGCGTTTGAGCCTTTCTCATCGGTGATGGAGAGCTGGAGCGCTGCTGAGATTGAGCAGCAGATCCGCAGCAGTATCGACTATCTCAACCGCTAACCGCAACCGGCTCAGGAAACAGACTATGACACTCAATATTGGCGTAATTGGCACCGGTGCAATCGGTCGTGAACATATCCGGCGCTGCAGTCAGGTGCTGCAGAACGCGCGCGTAGTGGCGCTGAATGATATCGACCGCCGTCAGTGTGAAGAGGTCGCAGCTGCGCTACAGCTGCAGGCGGAGATCTACGACAGCGCGCACGATCTGATTAATGCGCCTGACGTACAGGCCGTGCTGGTGACCTCCTGGGGTCCCACTCATGAAGAGTTTGTGCTGGCAGCGATCAAAGCGGGCAAGGCGGTATTTTGTGAAAAGCCGCTGGCAGTGACGGCGCAGGGCTGTATGAACATCGTTGAAGCGGAGATGACCGGCGGTAAAAAACGCGTACAGGTCGGCTTTATGCGACCCTATGACAGCGGCTATCGCGCGCTGAAGCAGGTGCTGGAGAGCGGTGAGATTGGCGCGCCGCTGATGCTGCACTGCGCGCATCGCAATCCGGAGGTGGGTGACAGTTACACCACGGATATGGCGATTACCGATACGCTGATCCATGAGCTGGATGTGCTGCGCTGGTTACTGAATGATGATTACGTCAGCGCGCAGGTGATCTGGCCACGCAAAACGCGTCACGCCAGTTCACACCTGAAAGATCCGCAGATTGTTCTGCTGGAAACGGCGCAGGGTACGCGCATTGACGTCGAAATTTTTGTTAACTGCCAGTATGGCTATGACATTCAGTGTGAAGTTGTCGGAGAAAGCGGCATTGCCCGGCTGCCGGAACCTGTGGCGGTGCAGACGCGCAGTAACGCAGCGCTCTCTGTGGCCATCCTGACCGACTGGAAAAAGCGCTTTATCGATGCATACGATGTGGAGCTGCAGGCGTTTATCAACAATGTGCTTGCCGATGAGCTGACCGGGCCTTCTGCCTGGGATGGTTATGCGGCGGCGGTAGCGGCAGACGCCTGCGTCGCGGCTCAGAAGAGTGGCGATATTGTTCAGATTACGATGCCACCCCGTCCGGCTTTTTATCAGTAACCCCCGCCTGAACTGCGCGCCTGCTCTGCAGGCGCGCTGCTGTCATTATCTGCTTACAACCCTGCCAGTCTGTTTTTGCGTTTTGTACTCTACATACTAGTACATGATGTGTATCATCCCGCCTTTGCTAATTTTCTGAGTCGTCTTAATGTCAGTACCTCAACTCACGCCGCGCCAGCCCTCAGTCTGGTGGGGCGCTATGATCATCTGTGGCACCGTTGTGGGTGCCGGTATGTTTACGCTGCCTGTGGTTATGGCAGGAAGCTGGTTTGGCTGGGGCGTGCTGCTGCTGTTTATCAGCTGGGGCGCGATGCTGCTCTCCGGCCTGCTGTTTATGCGCGTCAGCCTGCACTATACTGCCGGCGCCGGCTATGACACGCTGGTGCGCGATCTGCTGGGACGCGGCTGGGCAAGGCTCAACGGGTTAAGCATCCTGTTTGTACTGGGTATTCTGACCTACGCCTACATTTCAGCCAGCGGTCCGGTCTATCAGCACTCCCTTAATCAGCTGGGACTGCCGCTGACAGCGGCCGGTGCGAAAATTGCGCTGACGCTGCTGGTTGCAGGGGTCGTGCTGCTCGGCACGCGTGGCGTGAGCCGGCTTATGACCTTCTGCGTAGTGGCAAAAATTGCGCTGCTTATTATGCTGTTTGGCGGACTCCTGATGCAGGTTGACAGTGCCTCACTGCTGCAGCCAGCGCCAGAAGGCAGCGCTTACTGGCCCTATGCGCTCGGCGTGCTGCCTTTCTGCCTGGCCTCTTTTGGGTATCACGGCAATATCACCGGGCTGGTGAGCTATTACCATCGCGACCGGCGCAGGATCGCACGTGCGCTGCTGCTCGGGACCCTGATGTCGCTTGCGCTCTACCTGTTCTGGATCGTCAGCACGATGGGAAACCTGCCGCGCAGCGCGTTTCCGGGTATTGTTGCGCAGGGCGGGGATATCGCCGCGCTGATGGCGGCGCTGGGCTCGCATCTGCAGGTGCCGGCATTAACCCTGATGCTGTCGCTCTTTTCCCATTTTGCCGTTATCGCTTCGTTTCTTGGCGTCACCGCAGGATTGTTCGACTATATCGCCGACCGTATGGGGCAGGGCGATACGCGCCGGGCGCGTGTGAAAACGGCGCTGCTGACCTTTTTGCCGCCGCTGCTGGCGTCGATTGTCTGGCCACACGGGTTTGTGGCGGCCATCGGCTATGCCGGATTGTTTGCCACCCTGTGGGCGGTAGCGATCCCGGCCTTGCTCGCATTACGGGCAGAAAAGCGCTTCGCCACGCATAAAAAATCCTCGCTGGTGATTACGCTGGTACTGCTATTTGGGGGACTGAACATCGTAGCGTGGCTGCTGAGCTGGCTGGAGTGGTTGCCGCAATTTGGCCCAGGCTGACAGGAGAACGCGCTGGCCTGACGCCAGCGCGTTTTATCAATCAGTTACCGCGATAGGTTGAATAGCCATACTGGCTCAGCAGCAGCGGGATATGGTAATGCTGATCGGTTTTCTCAAGGTTAAAAATCACCGGAATTTCCGGAAAGAAAGTCTGCTGATTAACTGACTTATAATACTCCCCGGTTTCAAACACCACGCGATAAATACCTGACTGCGCCATTTTATCTTTCGGATAGAGTGCCGGGATCCGCCCCTGCGCATCCGTGGTGGCTTCCGCCAGTTTTGTCCAGTTATCGCCTGCTTTCTGATCCAGTTCTACTTTTACGCCAGCGGTGGGGATGCCGGTCTGCAGGTTGAGCACGTGTACGCTCACCGGGTTTTTCATGGTATCGGCCGCGGCGACGCCAGCGGTGCAAAGTAAAACAGCAGAAAGCAGAAGGTGTTGAGGTTTCATTTCATCGTCCTTTAATGTGAATGCGTGAAATGAAGCATAGAGGCTAAGGGCCGGAGCGCCTCACGCTGGCCACAATCTGTGAAATTTCCCAGAGGGTGCGGCAGGCGGAGCGCCTGCCGCAATGGATCACTTGCCGTTCTGTACCAGAGTGCCTTTCAGACCGTGCGGCTCTGAACGCAGATACTGCGGCGGAGCCTTAACGGTGGCGCCCAGCTCAGCGGCAGCGTGCCACGGCCAGTGCGGATCCCAGAGCATGCCGCGCGCCAGCGCAATCAGGTCTGTATCACCGGTGTGCAGAGCCTGTTCCGCCTGCTGCGGATCGGTTATCAGTCCGACACCGATTACCGGTATATCCACCACTTTGCGAATATCGCGCGCAAAAGAGAGCTGATAGCCTGGGCCGATATCGATCTCCTGATCGGGCGACAGTCCGCCGCTGGAGACGTGAATATAGGCACAGCCTGCGGCGGCCAGCTGCTGGCTGAACGCAATAGACTGCTCATTATCCCAGCCGCCTGCGACCCAGTCAGTTGCTGAAATACGCACGCCCACCGGTACTGAATCTGGCAGAGCATCGCGTATCGCCTGAAACACTTCCAGCGGATAGCGCATGCGGTTTTCCAGCGATCCGCCATATTCATCATCGCGCTTGTTACTGAGCGGAGAGAGAAACTGATGCAGCAGATAGCCATGGGCAGCATGCAGTTCAACCAGTTCGATACCGATGCGGACCGCGCGCTGCGCGCTGTCAACAAAGGCCTGTTTCAGGCGCATCAGCTCCTCTTTACTCAGCGCGTGTGGCGCCTGTTCGCCCGACTGGTAAGCCTCTGCGGAGGGAGCCACCGTCTGCCAGCCGCCCTGTTGAGCCGAAAGCTGCTCGCCGCCTTCCCACGGCACGGCACAGGAGGCTTTGCGACCTGCGTGACCCAGCTGGATACCTATTGGCAGGGTTGCCCATGGACGGATATCCTCCAGCACGCTGGCCAGTGCCGCCTCAGTCTCATCGTCCCACAATCCCAGATCGCCCGGCGATATGCGGCCGATATCCTCAACGGCTGTTGCTTCGATAATCAGTAAGCCCGCACCGGACAGGGCAAGCTGCCCCAGATGGATACGGTGCCAGGCGGTGGCTTTACCCGCCTCAGCGGAGTACTGACACATGGGCGCAATAATAATGCGATTCTCCAGCGAGAGCTGTCCCAGTTTCGTGGCGCTAAATAACAGACTCATCTTAACCTCATGTTTTCAGGGGATCTCAGGTGAAATAAGTGTAGATGGTCATCGGCGAACGGAGGCGGCCCGGCACAGGGATTCTGTTTCTAAGCGTTAACCGGAAAGATTTGGTTTTCTAGTTACAACATACTATTTTATTATAAATACACCCTCTTCAGCCGCGGCAATGATATCGCCTGACAGGGCTTGCGGTGGCCTTTAATTTACCTCTGAAGCGAGCAGAGATAACGATAAACAGCGGCATCCTGCGGATCCGGCCTGAAGCGCTGGCCATTACGACACTGAGCACAGATGGTACGATAGTGCCGGTTCAGTCCAAGTTCGCATAAAATACGCAGCCAGCCATTGGCTCCGTAGCACTGTTGTTCATAGATTTTTTCCCGCATCTTCTTAACGTCGAGACGCAATAACACAGCATTCAGATCGCTGTACTCAGGATGTTTTTTGGTTTTACCTATCCGGGTAAACATGAAATTGCGCATATAAAAAGGCGCTACGTTCTCTTTAACCTGAATAAGCAGATCGTCTACCTGCTCCACAAAAATCGTATAAATCATAATCCTGAGATAGAGCATAAACACCAGATTGTCCTGCTGCTGCGTCTGCTTGACCGACAGCGTACCCAGCTCTACGACTTTCCGGTTTTCCAGCCCGAGGGCGGCTATCTCTGCACCAAACAGCAGGGAGCAGGGCAGCTGCTGGTTTCGCTGAGCAATCACGCTGATTGTGCCGAGGATCTCCTGTTTTTTACGCGCCAGAAACAGGGTGCTGTCAGGATGAAGCAGGCCTTCGTTATAAAGGAACAGCGCACGCTTGCTCTTGATAATACCGCTACGCTGGTAGGCGCTATGCGTGACTTCCATGCCTTTCAAAAAATCGAGAAAAGCGGTCGCTGGCGCAATATCGATCAGCTTATCGCTATCATTAAGCAATCTGCATAGTTTGAGCGTTCTTTTACTCAGAACGCCATCGGATACTGCGCTGACAGTCACTGATTTCCTTAGCGAATCCACAATTATCCCTGACAATAGATTTTAGTATCGCTAATGTATTCAGGGTATCTAATGATTGGAATTAGTTTTGATCGAAAATTTAGTAATCACTGCTTAAAGTAAAATCTGTTATTCAGCTTAAAGAGCAGCAGCGCCACTGCAGCATTTTATGCTTAATGTTAAGCGGTATGTCGCACGTGCCTGTGGCCTCAGCGCAGTCTTTCAAAGTGTCTGTAACAGATAATACTGGAAAAAACCTGCTGAACGTTCGCTATAGCCGCTTGTCATTTTAAGAGCAATGTTTTTGCCTCGCACATGATTTTTAACATCACAATTTACAGGGGTATGACCAAAAATAATTAAATACCCTTTCTTATTAAGCAGCGTAATAAGTTTATCGATAACAGGTGCTGCCTGATCGTGTCTTATCACTTCATGATTGGCGAAGCGGCAAAAAATAATATCATACCTGTCACGGTCACAGGATTGCATAAAGTCGCTCTGTACAACCTGCGGCAGCTGCTGCCTGGCCTTCAGGACCATTTTTTCCGCGCGATCGGCAGCGAAATAGTTTAGCCGGGGAAGCTTTTGTTTTACTGAGGCAAGGAAGGTTCCGGTAGAGCAGGCCGGGTCAAATACGCGGCAGTCGGGAAAAGCAATCTCACGCAGCAAATTTACGGTATGCAGGCGGAAGTGCGCTTCCTGTATGTCCAGCTTCTCCGGTGTACCGGCCATCTGATCCCAGAATGATTCCGGGCATATAGCCTCATTCCCTTCATCATCCAGCGGCGGCCATGGAAAGTGGATATTGTAATCCGGGCAGGGGGGAAGTAATTTTTCACGCCACGCCGGATCGTCCAGCACTCTGATGCCGAGGGTTATTTCATCTTTGGTTTCATCCAGCGAAATGAGCGGGCCTTTTATCATATCGGGAAGAATGATGCTGTAAGCCACGTGGCTTAACGGCTTTCGTATGCCGGCAAAAATCGATTCAGAGGTTGTCATGATAAAAATATCATGCCGTTCCCGATTCGGGACCCGGATGTAAATTATTCTACTCATATCTGATCCTGATAGCTTCGGCAGGGAATAACGACGTTACCCAAACTGACCAGGGCAAATCGCTCCATACCGGGCATGACGGCACAGACCAGTGATACGCCGGCAGGATCGCTGTCTATTTCTTTAAGCCATACAGGCAATCCGGCCATTTCGCACAGGGTTGTCAGGCGGTGAAGGTGCTCTTGCAGAGTCAGTTCAGCGCGTTTCTCTGGCAGCTCAACGCTGACAGAAGCGAGGCTGCCAAAATCGGCAACAAGGCTGCGATATAATTTTTCATGCTCTCTCAGGTTATGCTGGTGTTTTTCCAGTTCCTCAGTAAAGCAGGTAAAATTATCGGCCAGTTTATGCAGCTGGACCAGTTCTTTGATAGCCCGGGCAACCGCATGATGAGCATAAAGTGAACAGCCAGCGCCGTAGATGTTTATCCCCAGGCGCGGCTTACTCTTACAGTAAGCAAGATAAACAGGAGGCAGTGACGGTTCTGAGGCATCAATAATATTGATTTCATCCTCTAAAGCAGACTGAGCATCATTGAAAAGTTTTTCAGCTGCAGGGGGCAGTGAATCCGTATTAACAAGTCGAACCTCTTTTTGTGTACCATAGAAAAATGTTTTTGCCAGCAGGATACCTGTGCAGTGCCGCTCTATTATTTCTCCGATGGCGTGAATCGCTGCTTCAGTAAAACCATAACCCGCAGCGATACCTGCATTACTGGTATAGCGTCGCGCTGCGCTATAGTCTGTAGTGTCTCCCTGAATGATATGGCTGAAATATTCGCAATCCGTTAAAAAAAGAGGCCAGAGCAGTGACGCACAACCCTTTTTATCTGTAAATTCCACTGCTGCAATTTTGGCGGGTGATGATTTCGCAAGAATAGTCAATGGCAACATCCCGCGAAGTTCTGCCTGCTGAATGACTGACCCGAAGGGATATAACCTGCTTTTCTCTCTGAGTGCCGGAAAGCTTCTGTAATGTTCATAAGCTTCATAGAGTGCACCAACACTGGCTTCCTCTGCATAGCCTTTACCGCAGCCAGAAATCGGTTTGGTGCCACTTTCCCTGTTTAACAGCGTAACCGTAGCTGAAAGCGTATTGCCAAAGTTGTCATTTTTTATCTGAATATTCTGTCGGGAAAAATAACGCTCTATTGCGTTTCTTGACCGGGTAAGGG
The DNA here is from genome assembly GCF_002928325.1 of Pantoea sp. ICBG 1758. Classification (NCBI taxonomy): domain Bacteria; kingdom Pseudomonadati; phylum Pseudomonadota; class Gammaproteobacteria; order Enterobacterales; family Erwiniaceae; genus Pantoea; species Pantoea sp. ICBG 1758. The sequence goes on along the minus strand of NZ_POWL01000004.1, from coordinate 62,924 downwards.
TGACAGATCTTTCAGGCAGGATAGTCATGATAAATGTCCATATTAAAGCGGCACAATAATGTGCCGCTGAAATGTTAGTCTTCAGACTGACTCTCTTCATCCGCCTGCGAGGCGGACGCTAACACTTCCTCTTCTTCAATAGTGAGTACGGCTTTGTTCGCATTCTCGCTATTGCTGTTGCTGATGCCTGAGTTTAAATATCCCATGATTAGACTCCTTTATTAGCAAACCGCTGATTGCGGCAGGGATATATTTAATTAACGTCACTCTGAATTCAAACCCTGAATAATATAAATGTGCGCCAGATCAATTTATACTTATTGAAGTTTTTGGCAGTTTTATCTTTAATTTTTCATATTACTTTCCCGGAAATATTACTATTTATAAAATAATTCCTTGCCGCTTTATCGTTCATTTTCCGGGTGATTGATTTCAAAGGTAATATGAGGATTTTTATCTGCACGGCTATGCCTCTTTTTTTTCTGAATAATTTCCTGATGGAGTTGCATAAATCAATCATCTCTTATCCCAGGGGAGGTCGGGTTCAGTAAGAAAAAATGTTGATTATTTCCCTCGCCATAAAAAAAGACGGCCCGGGGGCCGTCAAACGCCCCAGCGGTGGTTAAACACCGGGGCAGCGAGGTCACACAATGATGAAGAGGTTAGCCTTTAACACCGCCCGCTGTCAGACCGCTGACCAGCCAGCGCTGTGCCAGCAGGAATACCAGCGTAATGGGAATGGCAGACAACACCGCAGCGGCGGCAAAGTCGCCCCAGAGATAGTTCTGCGGATTTAAATATTGCTGCATACCAACGGCCAGCGTATAGCTGTTAACGTCACGCAGCAGCAGCGAAGCGACCGGCACTTCGGTGACCGCGGCGATAAAGGCCAGAATAAAGACCACTGCCAGAATCGGCACCGACAGCGGCAGCAGCACCAGACGAAACGCCTGCCAGGGCGTTGCGCCATCCAGCGCGGCCGCTTCTTCCAGCGAGCCATCGATGGTTTCGAAGTAGCCTTTAATGGTCCAGACGTGCAGCGCAATGCCGCCAAGATAGGCAAAGATTACGCCGCCGTGCGTATTGAGTCCGAGAAAGGGCACATACTGACCGAGCCGGTCAAACAATGCATAGAGCGCGACCAGCGACAGCACCGCCGGAAACATCTGGAAGATCAGCATACCTTTCAGCAGGGTTGCGCGGCCGGCAAAACGCATGCGGGCAAAGGCGTAGGCACAGGTCGTGGATAGCGTCACGATACCCAGCGCGCTTATCGCTGCGATCTTCACCGAGTTCCACAGCCAGAGCAGTACCGGGAAGGGTGGCGGTGTGACGCTGCCATCCGGCTGAGTAACGCTGAATCCAAGCGCCAGCTTCCAGTGCTCCCAGGAGATCTGCTCCGGGATCAGCGAGCCGGTCGCAAAATTGCCGGAACGCAGTGAAATAGCGACCACCATCAGCAGCGGAAACAGGATGGCGGCAATAAAAACCAGCAGCAGCAGATGCGTCAGCAGCAAACGAAGCTTTTGTGATTTGGGTTGTACCATTGCCATAATTTTTCCTCAGTCAAACTTCATGCGCACGGCTTTCAGGTTGATGACCGCCAGTGCCCCGACCAGCATGAAAATCAGCGTTGCAATCGCCGCCGCGAGGCCAAAGTCCTGCCCGCCGCCGCCCTCAAACGCAATACGCCAGGTGTAATTGACCAGCAGATCCGTGTAGCCGGCGGGCGTGGTAGTCCCGATCCGATCCGGTCCGCCGTTGGTAAGCAGCTGCACCAGAACAAAGTTATTAAAATTAAAGGCAAAGCTGGCAATCATCAGCGGCATAAGGGGCTTAAGCAGCAGCGGCAGCGTGATGCGGAAAAAATTCTGCAGCGGACCCGCGCCATCCATCGCGGAAGCCTCATACAGATCGTCCGGGATAGCTTTTAACAGCCCCATGCACAGAATCATCATGTAGGGATAGCCGAGCCAGGTATTCACGATGACCAGCATGGTACGCGCCAGCGCGGGATCGCTGAACCAGGCAGGCTGGACGCCAAACAGCGCCTTGAGCATGACGTTAACTTCACCAAAACTCTGGTTAAACAGCCCCTTGAAGATAAGGATGGAGATAAAAGCCGGTACGGCGTAGGGCAAAATCAGCATCACGCGGTAGATAGCCTTACCGCGCAGCGCTTCCCACTGCACCAGACAGGCCAGCACCATGCCCACTGCAACGGTCAGGATCACCGTCACCAGCGAGAAGATCAGCGTCCAGCCAAAAATGGCGAGAAACGGTTTCTGGATCCCTTCGTCAGTAAAGACGCGAACAAAGTTTTTCCAGCCCGCGTTAACGGTAAATCCAGGGCTCAGCTGTTCACTGCCCCAGCTGCCGTCAGCCGCAATCTGCTGGTAAAACCCCGTGTCCTGATTAGCCTGATAGCGTACGCCAGTTTGCTGATTTTTCAGCACGCCCTGGTGCCCGGCAACATAGAGCGGACGGGTACCCGAGAACTGGCGTAAGGAGCTCATCACCAGCTCACGTCCATCCGGCAACCGGGCACGGATCTGGCTTAGCGCCTGGCGATGCGTGGTGATGACTTTCAGCGTGGCGCGCTGAGTAGCGGGCAGCGGCGCCTGCTGCAGCGTCAGGGTCTGTACGCTGCCGAAATCGAACGGCGTGGAGACGTAGCGTTCATCGCTGCTGCTGTCGCTGAGCACCAGCTGCCAGCGCCGATCGGCCGGGTAGAGCGCAAAATTCAGCCCGGCGCCATCCTGATACTGCCTGCCAAGCAGCACCTGCTGCGCCCGTTCCTGCGAAAGCTGATTGGTACTGCTGTAATTGGTGAACGCGATAGCGATAGTGCAGGCCAGCGGAAACAGCACAAAAATAGCCATGCCGGCCAGGCCCGGATAGACATAGCGCCAGGCATAAGCGCGGCGATTAGCATAAATCCAGATGCCGGTTGCGCTGACAATCAGCGTCATGAGCGCAAACAGGTACTCTCCCTGCACATACATCAGCACCAGCAGATAGCCGACTAACAGACAGCAGCCGCCAACCAGTACGCCTTTCAGCATCTGGCTGTACCGTTCCGTTTTTCCTGACATGATCCGAAATTCCTCAACAGCTGATAAAAAGCCGGACAGCGCCGGCTTCAGACAGGGTTTACTTGTTCAGACGGGTCTGCGCATCTTTCAGCGCGGCGTCCACGCTCTGGCGTCCTTTCAGCGCGTTAAGGGTGGCAGTGCGCATGGCGTACCAGAAGGCGGACATCTGTGGGATGTTTGGCATGATATCGCCGTTCTGTGCGTTGCTCATGGTGGCGGCGATACGCGGATCTTTCTCCAGAATTGCCTGATACGATTTCAGCGCCACGGCGCCCAGCGGCTTATCTTTATTGACCGCCTCAAGCCCGCTGTCGGTCAGCAGATAGTTCTCCAGAAACTCTTTTGCCAGCTCTTTGTTGGGGCTGGCGGCGTTGATACCGGCGCTCAGTACACCGACAAAGGTTTTAGAGGGTTTGCCATTGAGCGTTGGCAGGGTGGTCACCCCGTATTTGATGCCGCTCTTGTCGATGTTGCTCCACGCCCACGGACCATTAACCGTCATCGCCGTCTGCCCTTTATTGAATGCCGCTTCAGCGATGGAGTAGTCGGTATCCGCATTCAGCACTTTGGCTTTGACCTGATCCACAAGGAACTGCATGCCCGCTTTCGCCCCGGCGTTATCCACGCCGGTGTCTTTGATATCAAATCCACTTTGCGTAGGTTTGAAAGCATAGGCACCGCCTGCCGCCAGCAGTGGCCAGGTGAAGTAAGGCTCCTGCAGGTTAAACATGATGGCGCTCTTGCCTTTGGCGCGCAGCTGCTTGTCCAGATCGGCGATGGCTTCCCAGCTTTTTGGCGGTTCGGCGACCAGATCTTTGTTATAAATCAGCGAGAGGGACTCGACCGATACCGGATAACCAATCAGCTTGCCGTTGTAGCGCACCGCATCCCAGGTAAAGGGAAACAGCTTGTCCTGCACATTTTTGTCAGGTGAGATCTCCGCCAGCAGACCTGACTGCGCATAGCCGCCAAAACGGTCGTGAGCCCAGAAAATGATATCGGGGCCATCACCGGTGGCGGCCACCTGCGGATACTTCTCCTCCATCTTATCCGGATGTTCCACGGTGACTTTGATGCCGGTCTCCTGCTCAAATTTTTTGCCAACCTCGGCCAGTCCGTTGTAGCCCTTGTCACCGTTGATCCAGATAACCAGTTTTCCCTCTTCGATCTTTGCGAGAGCCGAAGCAGAGAACAGCACGGCGGAGAGCGCGGAGAGGGCGAATAAGCGCGAGACGGTTTTCATTGTCATAAGTCCATCCTGTAAACGAAAGCGGGAAGTAAGCGTCCCGTTTATTGTCAGGTTCTGTAGCACGGTTTCATCCTCCTGCTCTCTACGCCTGCAGGCGTAAACGCGTGATCCTGCTTGCAAAAATCCCTGTTTTTATGGGCTGGCGCACACTTTCTCCCGCTTTTTTCTGCGTCTGACATCACAAAAATTTCTTCATCCGGCAGCTGGCAGCCGGCACGCATCCTTTCTCCTCCTCCCGGCTCATCCCCCGTGCATTCACGTTGTGGTGGAGGATGTCAGCGGCTGCCGGGGCTTTCATGATGAGCCACAGAATCGGCCAGCAGTCATATCAGCCAACAGGGCACGTTGAGAGGAAAAGTATTATGGCGAGCGTTGCGTTACGTCATGTCTCCAAAACATGGGGTGAAACCGAAGTCTCGAAAGATATCAATCTTGAGATTGCCGAAGGTGAATTTGTGGTGTTTGTCGGACCATCCGGCTGCGGTAAGTCGACCCTGCTGCGGATGATTGCCGGGCTTGAAACCATCACTAAAGGCGACCTGCTGATCGGCGGCAAGCGCATGAATGAGGTACCGCCAGCAGAGCGCGGGATCGGCATGGTGTTTCAGTCATATGCGCTTTATCCGCATCTGGACGTTGCGGAAAATATGTCCTTTGGCCTGAAGCTGGCCGGCGTCAGGCGCGCCGAGATCCAGCAGCGTGTAAACCAGGTAGCCGAGGTGCTGCAGCTGGCGCATCTGCTGGACAGGCGGCCCAAAGCGCTCTCTGGCGGTCAGCGGCAGCGGGTGGCGATTGGCCGGACACTGGTGGCTGAACCGCGCGTTTTTCTGCTCGACGAGCCGTTATCCAACCTTGATGCCGCGCTGCGCGTCCAGATGCGCATCGAAATTTCGCGACTGCATAAACGGCTGAAGCGCACCATGATCTACGTTACCCACGATCAGGTAGAAGCGATGACGCTCGCCGACAAAATTGTGGTGCTCGAAGCAGGACGCATCGCGCAGATTGGCAAACCGCTGGAACTTTATCATTACCCCGCCAATCGCTTTGTCGCCGGATTTATCGGTTCCCCGCGGATGAATTTCCTTCCGGTAAAAGTAACCGCCACCGCAATCGATCAGGTTCAGGTGCGTCTGCCCAACAATCAGCTGGTCTGGCTGCCGGTCGAGAGCACCGGCGTGCAGATCGGCAGCAACATGTCGCTGGGTATCCGGCCTGAGCATCTGCTCTCCAGCGACATCGCCGATGTCACGCTGGAGGGAGAGGTGCAGGTCGTTGAGCAGCTCGGCAATGAAACGCAAATCCACATTCAAATCCCCGCCATCCGTCAAAACCTGGTTTATCGCCAGGAGGACGTGGTGCTGGCAGAAGAGGGCGCCCTGATGGGCATCGGCCTGCCGCCGGAACGCTGCCATCTGTTTCGTGAAGATGGCAGCGCCTGTCGCAGGCTGCATCAGGAGCCTGGTGTGTACCCTGCAAAACAATAAAAGCAATGATCTCAGGAGATAAATAAATGATAACTCTGCGCAAACTCCCCGTGGCGATCGCTATCGCTGCGGGTACCCTGTCCGCCTCCTCTATGGCGGTGGACTTCACCGGTTACGCCCGTTCCGGCATTGGCTGGACCGGCAGCGGCGGTGAACAACAGTGCTTCCAGGCGACCGGCGCACAAAGTAAGTACCGTCTGGGTAACGAATGTGAAACCTACGCCGAGCTTAAGCTGGGACAGGAAGTCTGGAAGGAGGGCGATAAGAGTTTCTATTTTGACACCAACGTTGCCTACTCCGTATCGCAGCAGAATGACTGGGAGGCAACTTCACCTGCCTTCCGCGAAGCCAACGTTAAAGGCAAAAACCTGATTGATGCTTTGCCGGGCTCTACTATCTGGGCCGGTAAGCGCTTTTATCAGCGTCACGACGTGCATATGATCGACTTCTACTACTGGGATATCTCCGGTCCCGGCGCAGGCCTGGAAGATGTTGACCTCGGCTTCGGCAAACTCTCTTTCGCCGCCACGCGCTCATCAGAAGCGGGCGGCTCCTACACCTTCTCCAGCGATCGCATCCGCGACTACGCAACCAGCACCGCGAACGACGTGTTTGATGTGCGCCTGGCGGGTCTGGAAACCAACCCGGATGGCGTGCTGGAACTCGGCGTCGACTATGGCCGTGCTAACGCGCGCGACGGGTATCGTCTGGAGGATGGCGCGTCCAAAGATGGCTGGCTCTTCACCGCCGAACATACGCAGAGCATGCTGAAAGGCTACAACAAGTTTGTACTTCAGTACGCAACGGACGCGCTGACTTCGCAGGGCAAAGGGCTGCCGCAGGGCACGAATATCAATAACGACGGCAAAATGTACCGCGTGCTGGATCACGGTGCCATCTCGCTGGCCGAGCGCTGGGACCTGATGTACGTCGCGATGTATCAGAACACCGACCTCGATAATAATCGCGGCAACGAGTGGTACACCGTGGGCGTGCGCCCGATGTACAAATGGACGCCTATCATGAGCACGCTGCTTGAGCTGGGCTACGACAACGTGAAGTCGCAGCAGGTCGGCGATCGCAACGGGCAGTACAAAATTACCCTGGCCCAGCAGTGGCAGGCGGGCGACAGCATCTGGTCCCGTCCGGCGCTGCGCCTGTTTGCAACCTATGCCAAATGGGATGAGAAGTGGGGCTATAGCAAAAATGCCGATGGCAACCTGACCACGCTGGCCGCTGCTGACAGCACCGGTAATGGCCTGTTCACCAACAGCCGGGGCGACAATGATGAGTGGAGCTTTGGCGCACAGATGGAAATCTGGTGGTAAGCCTCAGCGTTACCCTGTAACAGAATGGCCGCACCCGCCGATGCGGCTCACCGATTAGGCAGCGCTGGCCATTGCCTGGTGCCGGCGCTGCCTCCAGCTATCAGAGATAAAACGATGAAAAAAACGCTTACCGCGCTCTGCCTGAGCGCTGCGCTGCTGACCGGCGTTACGCTGCCCGCTGTCGCTGATATTAATCTGGTGCCGCAGGATCTCTCCACCGCACCCGCCGTTTCACCTGAAACTCTGCAGCGCCTGAACTGGCAACCTGCTGACACGTCGCGTGCGGTAACCACTCAGCTGCGCGACAGCGGCACCGGAGATGCTCTGCCGGGGATCCGTGGTCCGGTTGCGGCGTATAGTCTGCCAGCCAGTCAGGGTGAGCTGACCGTTACGCTGAGCAGTGAGGTTGCTGACAACCGCGTGTTCGCGCCTAATGTACTGGTGCTCGATGAAAACCTGCGTCCGGCAGCGTGGTTCCCGTCGCAGTTCTTTGCTTACCAGCAGCCGGGCGTCATGAGCGCCGATCGTCTTGAAGGCGTAATGAAACTGACGCCGGTGCCGGGACAGCAGAAAATTTATCTGCTGGTCTTTACCACCGACCGGGATCTGACCCAGACCACCACGCTGGTCGATCCGGCCAAAGCTTACGCGAAAGGCACCGGCCATGCGGTTCCTGATATTCCCGATCCGGTTGCCACACACAGCCAGAGCGGCAGGCTGAAGCTGAAAGTCTCTACCAGTTCCGCGTCCTCTATTCTGGTCGGCCCGCTGTTCGGTTCATCGGCATCGGCTCCGGTTGTGATCGGCAATACTCAGGCGCCTGCGCCCGCTGCCGTGCGTCCCGCCTCTGCCGTGAAGCCGGTGCCGCTGGAAAACGACACCGAAAGTTACTTCAATCAGAATATCCGTCAGGCGGTCAGCCAGGGCAACATTGATAAAGCGCTGAAGCTTCTGAATGAGGCCGAGCGACTGGGGTCCACCTCAGCGCGGCAAACGTTTATCAGCAGTGTAAAAGGCAAGGGGTGAACCTGCCCCGACAGTGCTGAGTTGCAGCACCTGGTGCGCTCCGGCGCACCTTTTTTATTGCAGAAACCGCCCCGGTCCGGGGCGTCTGATCAGGGGTGCCGCTGACGCACGTGACTGACCTCCTGCAGCAGGTGCGTAATCCCTTCATCCGTAAACATCGCCTCCAGCGACAGCGTGAGCTTGCGGCGCCAGTTAGGGTAACTGTCCACCGTACCGGGCACGTTTACCGGCCGATCCATATCGAGCCACTCCTCCGGCTGCAGGCCAAGCAGGGCGCTGTTACTGGCCGCCACCAGGCGGTGAACCGCACGGTTTATCGCGCGGCGCATGGGCGCACGGCCGCGCTGAAGCGGATAGCGGTGCGCCAGCGCTCCCTGCTGCTGCAGCGTATGCAGCAGCGCCTTTTTTGCCGCCGCGCGCTCGCGGTACAGACCCGCCAGGATCGCTTTATCCGGATAGAGTCCCAGCCTGCTGCCCAGCGTTAAGTCATCACTCTGCCACCAGCCGCGCAGGGTAGGCATATCATGCGTGGTGACAACCGCCATCGCCTGCCGTGGCCAGGCTTCCGGCGCGCGAAACGCGCGCGTTGCCGTCTGCTCAAAGTAGAGCACTTTGTAGGAGTAGACGCCGCTGTCGCGCAGCTTAGCGACAATCGCTTCCGGTACGGTGCCCAGATCCTCACCTATCACCATACAGCGATGGCGCTGGCTCTCCAGCGCAAGAATGGCCAGCAGGGCATCAACCGGATAGTGAACGTAGGCGCCCTCAGCGGCCTTCTCATGTTGCGGGATCCACCAGAGGCGCAGCAGTGCCATTACGTGATCAATGCGCAGCGCGCCGCAGTCGCGCATATTGGCCCGCAGCAGATCGATCCACGGGGTAAACGCACGCATTGTCAGGATCTGCGGATCCATCGGTGGCAGCCCCCAGTTTTGCCCCAGCGGCCCCAGAATATCGGGCGGCGCACCCACGCTGGCCTGCAGACAATAGAGATCGCGTTCGCGCCAGGTCTCTGCGCCATCCTGCGCGACGCCTACCGCCAGATCGCGGTAGAGGCCAACCGGCATCTGCTGCGCGCAGCACACGGACCAGCAGGCTGCGAACTGAGAGGCAGCCAGCCACTGCAGCCAGAGGTAAAAGCGTACTTCGTCGCTATGTTCAATACGAAACGCCAGCACGGCGGCGCTGTCGGGATGCTGATACGCTTCCGGCCAGCTTTTCCAGCCGTACAGCGCAGGATTTTTGGCGCGCTGGTGCGCCTGCAGCGCATCAAACAACGCCTGACTCAGCAGGCTCTGTCCGCCCGCTTTAACAAACGCATCAAATTCCTGCATTACCGGTTCATCCGGCGAACGTCGCCTGAACTGTCTCCAGGCAAGGCGTAAGCCCTCCAGCTTTAGCGCGGTAACGGCGGCGTAATCCACGTATTCGCTGTCACGCGCGGCCGCAAGCCGCTGTTGGGTATCAGGCTGCTGCCACCACGCCTGCGCCGCCTCACTGAGTCTGAAATCCTCCACGCTATTGACGTCGATATAGAGCACATTCAGCCAGCGGCGCGAGGAGGGGCTGTAAGGGCTGGCACCCTCAGGATTAGCCGGAAAGAGGGCGTGCAGCGGATTAAGCCCGATAAATGCGCCGCCGCGCTGCGCGATCTCTGCCGCCATCTGGCGCAGATCGCCAAAGTCGCCGATGCCCCAGTTATGCTGCGATCGTAGCGTATAGAGCTGCACGCAGCAGCCCCAGAGCTTGTCGCCGGCCAGCAATGCCGGTGGCTCATAGCAGCGCGGTGGCGCAACAATCAGGCTGCAGCGCGACAGCAGCGCCGGCTGCGTCAGGGTCAGCTGATGATAGCCTTCCGGCAGTGCCGGCAACCGCAGCGTTTCACCAGGCTGGCACTCACCTGACCAGCGCTCGCCCGCTTCACTGGTCAGCTCCCATGCTGCCGCCCCGCTCAGCGCTGGCTCTACTACCACGGCTTCTCCGCCACGAAAAATTGCTACCGGGGGCAGCGCTGACGGTGTAGCGAGAGGCGGCTGTATGATCGTGTGCAGCCACTGCTCGGTGGCGGCCGGAATGCGGCGCGGTCTGCCGTGAGCATCAATATATTCCGGCGCGATCAGCGCTGCCGGAGTAAGCGTTGTCATTGTCATCTTCAGCGCACCGCCTGCCAGATTCGTTGCTGATAGTCACGAATAGCGCGATCGGCGCTGAACATGCCGCAGCGTGCGGTATTCAGGATCGCCGCGCGGGTCCAGGCTTCACTATCGGCCCAGCGTTTTTCTGCATCCTGCTGCGCATTGAGATAGTGACGGAAATCGGCCAGTACCAGATAAGGATCGCCACCCTCCGCCCCGAGACTTTTCACCAGCGCATCAAATGCCGTGCAATCGCCGTCGCTAAACGTCCCATCCTCCAGCGCCGTCAGCACCTGATGCAGCTGTTTATCTTTTTTGCGCCAGACTGCCGGGGCGTAGCCCGCGCTCTTCAGCGCGCTGACCTGCTCCACGGTATGGCCAAAGATAAAGATGTTCTCGTCGCCAACCTCGCGGGCAATCTCCACGTTAGCGCCATCCAGCGTACCGATAGTCAGGGCGCCGTTCAGCGCCAGTTTCATATTGCCGGTGCCTGACGCTTCTTTGCCGGCCGTGGAGATCTGTTCCGAGAGATCGGCTGCCGGGATCAGCCTTTCTGCGACCGAGACGTTATAGTCCGGGATAAACACCACTTTCAGCCGATCGCCCACGCGCGGGTCAGCATTTATCGTCATGGCAACTTTGTTAATGGCATAGATAATATTTTTGGCCAGCGCATAACCAGGTGCAGCTTTTGCGCCAAACAGCATCACGCGCGGCGCCAGGTTGGCCTGCGGATCGCTGACCAGCGTCTGCCACAGCGCAATAATATGCAGTAGCATCAGATGCTGACGCTTGTACTCATGCAGCCGTTTTATCTGTACATCAAACAGCGCGTCCGGATTGATCACAATGCCGGTTTTCTGTTCCACCCACTGTGCCAGATCGAGTTTGTTCTGCTGTTTGATGGCGCGATATTCTGCGCGGAATGAGGCGTCCTCTGCCAGCGGCTCCAGCGCGCGCAGCGCGTCGAGATCGGTCAGCCAGGGTTTATTCAGCGAGCGGTCGATCAGTGCAGCCAGTGCCGGGTTGCACTGGTTGATCCAGCGGCGCGGCGTCACGCCGTTTGTCACATTGTGGAATTTCGCTGGCCAGAGCGCGTGATATTCCGGAAAAAGATCCTCTGTCACCAGTTTTGAGTGCAGGGCAGCAACGCCGTTAACGGCAAAACAGGTCACCACGCAGAGGTTAGCCATACGCACCTGATGATTATGCACCACCGCCAGTCTGGCCCAGATGGCAGCATTACCGGGCCACTGCGCCTCAACCTGCTGCTTAAGTGCCGCATTGATGGCATTCAAAATCATTATGTGGCGCGGCAGCAGGGTACGGAACAGCGTCAGATCCCAGCACTCCAGCGCCTCCGGCATCAGCGTGTGGTTGGTATAGGCGAAGGTGCGCTGCGTCAGCTGCCAGGCGCTTTCCCAGCTGAAATCATACTCATCCAGCAGCAGGCGCATCAGTTCCGGAATCGCCAGAGTGGGATGCGTATCGTTGAGCTGAATGACTTCGCGATCGGCCAGCGTGTCAATAGCGTGACCCGCCTGCTGATGGCGGCGCAGAATATCCGCCAGCGAACAGGCGCACTGGAAATATTGCTGCATCAGGCGCAGTTTCTTACCCGCCTGATGGTTATCGTTAGGGTAGAGCACTTTAGTCAGCTTCTCTGCATCAATGCCCTGCTTTTCCGCCCGCAAAAAATCGCCGTTATTGAACCGCTGCAGGTCAAATGGCTGCGCGTGGCTCGCCTGCCACAGGCGCAGCGGCTGAACCACCCCGTTCTGGTAACCCACAACCGGCAGATCCCAGGCCTCACCCTGCAGCTGAAACGCCGGGATCCAGCGGTTTTTTCCCTGCTCAGTTTTCACCTTGCCGCCCAGATTAACCGTTACCGTCAGCGCCGCATTATGGCGAAACCAGGGGTAGCGATTTCGCCCCCAGTCATCCGGCCGCTCCTGCTGCGCGCCGTCGCTGAAATGCTGCCGGAACAGTCCGTACTGATAATTGAGGCCATAACCGATAGCGGGCTGACCCGTGGTTGCCATCGCATCGAGAAAACAGGCGGCCAGGCGGCCCAGACCGCCGTTTCCCAGCGCCGGATCGATCTCCTGTTCCAGCACATCGCTCAGCGACTGCCCCTGTTGCTGCAGCAAATCGTTCAGCGCCGGGTACCAGCCGAGGTTAAGCAGGTTATTGCCGGTCAGACGGCCGGTGAGAAACTCCATCGAAATATAGTTAACGTGGCGCTGCGGTCCCGCTGCCGGCTGCGCGGGCAGTTCAGCCAGCAGTTCGGCAAGCGCACCGCTCAGGGCATGCCACCACTGCTGCCGGCTCATCGCCTGCGCGTCGGGCAGGCCAAAGCGCTGCCACTGTCGCGTCAGGGCAGCAGAAAAACGGTCGGAATCAAAAGGTAACTGGGTCATGGCTTAAGCATCCGTCAGAGGAAGAGGTCAGCGTGCATTTTGCCTGCGCCGGTTGTGTATCTCCTCCTCCCCGGCACTATTCAGGCAGGAGGATAGAGAGGGAGGAGAGGGTAAGGAAACTCCGAAAGCGTGACAGGAGTGTGATACCCCTCGCTTTTGTTAAGCCGCGCTGCTGAGTTCGCTTGCATTAAGATGGCGTATGGATAACGTGTATGTCGAATAATTACGAAGCGTAAAATAATACTGCGCAGACGTTAACGGAGGAGCGTGCGTCGATGTTGATCCCGTCAAAACTGAGTCGTCCTGTGCGCCATGACGCCATGGTGGTCCGTAGCCGTCTGCTGCAGAAACTGAATGCCGCCGCCGTTTACCGGTTAGTGCTGATTACCAGTCCCGCAGGGTACGGTAAAACCACGCTGATTTCGCAGTGGGCGGCAGAAAAGCGCGACCTGGGCTGGTATTCGCTGGATGAGGGGGATAATCAGCCGGAACGGTTTGCTGACTATCTGATTGCTGCGCTGCAGCAGGCCACTCAGGGCAGCTGCAGCCGCAGTGAATCACTGGCGCAAAAGCGGCACTACGTTAATCTCAATGCGCTTTTCTCGCAGCTGTTTATTGAGCTGGCTGACTATCAGCGTCCGGCCTGGCTGGTTATTGACGATTACCATCATATTACCAATCCGGTTATTCATGAGGCGATGCGCTTTTTTCTGAAGCATCAGCCGGAAAATCTGACCCTGGTGGTGCTGTCGCGCGGTCTGCCACAGCTGGGCATCGCCAATCTGCGCGTGCGTGAACAGCTGCTGGAGCTGAGCAGCCAGCAGCTCGCCTTTACGCACGATGAAGCTAAACAATTTTTTGATAACCGGCTGCAGGCGCCACTGCCCGGTGAAGAGAGCGACCAGCTGTGTGATGATGTGGCTGGCTGGGCGACCGCACTGCAGCTGATTGCTATCTCAGCCCGGCAGGGCGCAGGCTCAGCGCAGGACTCCGCGCGCCGTTTATCAGGCATCAACGCCAGCCATCTCACCGATTATCTGGTTGAGGAGGTTTTGGATACTGTCGATGCCGATACCCGCCAGTTCCTGCTGAAGAGTGCGCTGCTGCGCTCGATGAATGATGCCCTCGTGACGTCAGTCACGGGTGAAGATAATGGCCGCATGCGGCTGGAGGAGATTGAGCGGCAGGGGCTGTTTTTGCAGCGCATGGATAATGCGGGCGAGTGGTTCAGCTACCATCCGCTGTTTGGCAGTTTTCTGCGCCAGCGCTGTCAGTGGGAGCTTAGCGCGGAGCTGCCGGCCCTGCATCGTGCGGCGGCGCGAGGCTGGATGAGGCAGGGCTTCCCGGGCGAGGCGATCCACCATGCCCTGGCCTCGGGTGATACCGATATGCTGCGCGACGTGCTGCTGGAGCACGCCTGGACCCTGTTTAATCAAAGCGAACTGGCGCTGCTGGAGTCTTCCCTGCGGGTTCTGCCATGGCCACTGTTGCTGGAAAACCCGGAGCTGGTGCTGCTGCAGGCGTGGCTGATGCAGAGCCAGCATCGTTTTTCCGAAGTTAACAGCCTGCTGGCGCAGTTTGAACAGCAGCGCTGCTGTGAGATGGATGCCTCTCTGCAGGGCGAGCTGCACGCAATACGCGCTCAGGTGGCCATTAACGATGGCAATGCGGAAGAGGCCGCGCAGCTGGCGCGTCTTGCTCTGCAGCTGCTGCCGGCGTCGAAAAGCTACAGCCGCATTGTCGCGACCTCTGTCCACGGTGAGGTCATGCACTGTAAAGGAGAGCTGGCTGATTCACTGGCGCTGATGCGTCAGACAGAGCAGATGGCGCGGCAAGAAGAGACCTGGCACTACGTTCTCTGGAGCCTGATCCAGCAGAGCGAGATTCTGTTTGCGCAGGGATTTTTACAATCGGCATGGGAGATGCAGGAAAAGGCGTTTCGTCTGGTTCACGAACAGCATCTCGCACAATTTCCGCTGCATGAGTTTCTGTTACGCATTCGCGCGCAGCTATTCTGGGCCTGGGGTCGGCTTGATGAAGCTGAACAGGCGGCTCGCAGTGGTATGCAGGTACTGCGCGGCTTTCCTCCGCAGCAGCAGATCCAGTGTCTGGGACTGCTGATCCAGTGCTCGCTGGCGCGGGGTAATCTGGATAATGCCCGGTCGCACATTACCCGGCTGGAGAATCTGCTCAATAATGGCACGCTGCATATCGACTGGATCGCCAACGCGGATAAAGCGCGTATCCTTTACTGGCAGCTGACCGGGGATAGCGCCAGCGCCAGTCAGTGGCTGCGCGTTACCTCCCGGCCGGCCAGCGCCAATAATCACTTCTTACAGGAGCAGTGGCGTAACGTGGCGCGGGCACAGCTTCTGGCGGGCGATCTGATTCAGGCGGAAGTGATTCTGGATGAGCTGAATGAGAATGCCCGGACGCTTCAGCTCACCAGCGATTTTAACAGCAACCTGCTGCTGCTTAATCAGCTTTACTGGCAGACTAATCGTAAACCCGATGCACAGCGGGTGCTGATTGCCGCCCTGAAGCTGGCGCGCAGTACAGGGTTTATGAGTCAGTTTGTGATTGAGGGCGAGATCATGGCGCAGCAGCTGCGGCAGCTGTTGCAGCTTTCGGTGCTGGAAGAGATAGATGAACATCGCGCCCGCCGCATCCTGCACGAAATTAATAAGTATCACCGGCATAAATTTGCCCATTTTGATGAGGGCTTTGTCAGCCGTTTACTCAACCACCCCGATGTTCCGGAGCTGGTCCGCACCAGCCCACTGACGCAGCGCGAATGGCAGGTGCTGGGTCTGATCTATTCCGGTTACAGCAATGAGCAGATTGCCGGCGAGCTTGATGTCGCCGCTACCACCATCAAAACCCATATCCGCAACCTCTATCAGAAGCTGGGAGTGACCCATCGCAATGAAGCCATGCACGAAGCGCGGTCGATGTTGAGACTAATGGGGTATGTGTAAACGTCGTTAAGCGATACGCAATCCCGTATTACGCGCTATACCTTACCAGTACGCTTTTTTTACCCATTGGTGAGGTGAAGCATGAGTTCAATCGCATCAGCGACAGAACAGGCCAGCGATCTGTCTGCATTTATCGGAACCCACTTTGTTTATACCTACGACAACGGCTGGAAATATGAGTGGTATGCCCGCAATGCAACCACCTGCGACTACCGCATTCATCAGGGGCTGGTAGGAGGCCGCTGGGTTACTCATCAGAAGATGCATGCGGTGCAGTTTGCGCCCGGTATCTATAAGGTTGACTGGCATGAACCCACCGGCACCTGCGTAAGCCTGCTGTTTGATCTCGAACGTAAACTTATTCACGGTACGATTTTTTTCCCGCAGTGGATCGCCGGGGAGGGGCAGCATCCGGAAAAAACGATCTGTTATCAGAATGAATTCATTGAAGATATGCAGCGTTTTCGTGACGAGGGACCGGCCTATCCCTATATTATTATCCCGGAATTTGCTCAGGTCACTTATATGAAAAATGAGGGGCCAGACAATGACGAGGTGATCAACATGGCACCGGGACAGATGCCGACTGATTATTTTGATAATAAGTAACGCCATAGCCGGAATCGCCCGTATTATGTGACAACGTCACTGAAAGCGGGTTATTCCGGCTCTCACTCTGAATTTGCATTTTCTGACATTATTAACTATTGAAAGCAGTTAGTTACATGCGTCCTGGCCAGACTTCGCTATGCTGAATAGTGCGCTACGCTAATATTATGTGCCTTAACGCTGCGAGGTAAGAGAAGGATGCTGCTGAGAAAAAAGAAGTTACGTTCGCACAGCGAAGATCGCCTGCTGGCGCTCACGCTGGCGACCACTGCAGGTATACTTAACGCCATGGCATTCGGTGCTTTTGGTTTTTTCCCCTCCCATATGACCGGTAACACCTCCCAAATCTCTGCTGAAGTTTCAGGTTCCGATCTGCAGGATCTGCTGTTTCTGGCCGGCTTAATTCTGGCATTTGTCACCGGCTCAATGATCGCGCGCCTGACGGTTGCCTGGGGGCTTAAACGCAATATCAGGACCATTTTTTGTCAGGTGCTTTTCATTGAGGGACTGCTTCTGCTGATGACGTCAGTGGTGGAGATCCTGTGGTACTCAGAACGTAACAACGGTGAAATCCTTGTCACGCTCGGCCTGCTGATGGGGATCCATAATTCCACCTCGACACAGCTCTCGTCTGGTCGCGTACGCTCAACGCACGTAACCGGTACGCTGACCGATGCCGGTATTGCGCTGGGCTCGTTTCTGCGGGCAACGTTCAGCAGCAGCGAAGCGGGGGAGCGCCATCTGCATCGTAAGCTTCTTTATACCCACCTTGTAACCATCTTCTCTTTTCTTACCGGCTGCGTGGCGGGCTATCTGCTGTTCCGGCACTTTGGCTTTAACGCAATGGCTATGCTGGGAATCGCGCTTTCGCTGATTGCAGCAGGCGGCATCGCCCGTACGCTGCATCTTACCGGCGTACGTTTCTGGTAACCCGACAAACTACACAGCACTCCGGTGCTGTTTTTTGCTGATAAAACCGGCAACGCTGGGTGAATTCTGCAGGGTAACCAGTGCTGCAATACCTGCAGAATTCACGTAGCGACGCCGGTTTTTTGAGCTGAAGCACCACGCCCATCATCACAACTCCCGTCAATACCCTCTTTATAAGTTCATATAAGTCCCATTATATGAACTTATGTACATAAAAGATCATTAGCAGTGACAGCCGTTGTTCTCACTGAGCACTACGCGGGGAGTATTCAAACATAATCGGTAAGGTATCGGGACACACACGCCGCGCGCGAATGATTTTCCCTGCAGCGTTCATCCGCAGGCAGGTGGCAACTGAAGAAAGATATCGTGTTCCACATATATCGTTCTGCTTAAGCTCTTGCCTTCAGTGAAACGGCGCGCGTGATAACGGAGTGTAATGAGCAATTAACACCAGCTGCTCACGTTGCCCACAGGCTTCAGTTGACACCCTGCAGCGGGTCAGGCTTGAAGCTGGTATTCAGAACCGAGAGGTCAACAGTTTTGGCTGCCCGCTCTAAATCATAAGCGGCCTGAATGCGCAGCCACATCGCAGGCGTACTGCCAATCACGGCCGATAATTTGATCGCCATCTCTGGCGTTACCGCCGTTGCTCCCGATACTATTCTTGAAGCGGTAGAGGGGGCTACAGCTAAAGCACGCGCCAGTTCTCTGATACCGATCTGAAGATCTTCCATAATATCGGCAATGATTTCACCCGCGTGCGGGGGGTTGTGCATAGTCATTAATGATAATCCTCATAATTCAGAATATAGGCGTCACCATCTTTGAATTCAAAAGTGATTCGCCAGTTTCCTGTCACCGTGATAGACCAGATACCTTGTCTGTCACCTTTAAGAGGATGCAACCTGTAGCCACTAAGGTTCATATCCTCAATTTTCTCAGCCAGGTCAATTACCCTCAGGCGCATACGTAGCCGCTTCTCATGAGCTGCGTTAATCTTGCGGGTAGGGCCGGTTGTATAAAATTCTTCAAGTCCTTTATGTAGCCAGGTTTTGATCATCCTTGTATCCCAGTGTTGCTTAACAGGGAACACTATAGCATGTGTTGCATGGTAAGCAACATCTCATGGCGTGTAATTTAAGAGATGAACGTTAAGATAAAAAGGGAGAATAATTGTCTGGACTAGCGGGGCTACAGATGAACTAAAAAGATAGTTCATTTAACATAATCATGATTATGCGCACTTAAACGCGTGTAAGGCACAGCGCATATTCGCGCGTGCCTTACACCTTGCCGGATAAGTTTATCTGCACCAGACTATTTTGCCGTCAGCATGCCGTGCGGATCCAGCACATATTTGGCGGCAACGCCGGCGTCAAACTGAGCGTACCCCTGCGCCGCTTCTTCAAGCGGGATCACTTTGGCATTAACGATTTTCGCAATCGGCAAACGATCGTGCAGGATGGCGTTCATCAGCTGCCGGTTGTAACGTACCACCGGGGTTTGCCCGGTATGGAACGACTGCGCTTTAGACCAGCCGAGACCAAACTTCAGGCTCAGGGAGCCTTCCTGTGCTGATTTATCGTGCGCGCCCGGATCTTCCGTCACATACAGACCCGGAATGCCGATATTACCGGCCACGCGGGTGATCTCCATCATCTGATTCAGCACCACCGCCGGCTGCTCCTTGCCGGAATGGCCGCGCGCTTCAAATCCGACGGCGTCGATAGCTGAATCGACTTCCGGCGTACCAGTGACCTGCGCAACCATCTCTCCCAGGCGGTCATGCTGACTCAGGTCGATCGGCACAAACCCCATTTTCCTGGCGTGCTCCAGACGCTCTTTGTTGAAGTCACCTACCATTACCACCGCCGCACCGAGGATCTGTGCTGATGCCGCCGCGGCCAGACCAACCGGACCGGCGCCTGCAACATAGGTGGTTGAGCCGACGCCCACACCCGCATTGATTGCACCGTGAAACCCGGTCGGTAAAATGTCTGACAGCATGGTCAGATCCAGAATTTTCGCCAGTGCCTGGTCACGGTCAGGGAATTTCAGCAGGTTAAAGTCCGCATAGGGCACCATCACATATTTCGCCTGCCCGCCTACCCAGCCGCCCATATCAACATAGCCAAACGCGCCGCCCGCGCGTGCCGGATTGACTGTCAGGCAGACGCCGGTATCGAGTTCACGGCAGCACCGGCAGCGCCCGCAGGCAACGTTAAACGGCACAGAGACAATATCACCGACGTTAAGCATCTCAACGTCAGCGCCCTTTTCGATAATTTCACCGGTAATTTCATGGCCGAGCACCATACCCGCAGGCGCGGTGGTACGTCCGCGCACCATATGCTGATCTGAGCCACAGATATTGGTGGAGAGCACTTTCAGGATCACGGCGTGCCCAATCTTCTTGCCGGCCGGATTAGCAAAGACCGGATCGGCAATATCCTGCACCTCGACTTTACCTGGCCCCTGATACACCACACCGCGGTTGGAATTTGCGCCCATAAAATCTCCATTATATGTTGATATGCACATTAACTGCCGGACACTTACGAAACCGTAAGATAATAAAGAGTGATGACGCGTTAAATCTAATACGCAATAGTGCGTAATTAAACAGGGAATGGATTACGCGTGCCGGAGTTGTGACTGGCTTCATGAATGCAACAAGTGGCTATACAGGAAAACCCATTAAATACATGTAGATAAATATATTAATTTTGAAATATCCGCGTTATGTCGCAAACTGATAGTACAATGTCGCACAGTGATACGCTATTAATTAAAACAGTTATTCGGGCAGGGAATTATTATTATCTCACCTGCCATTTCCTGCTTATATTTGAATAGAAGATAGCGTAATGAATGGCACGCATTATTTACGGTGCGGCGGTTTCTCAAACCACGGCGTGATCAGTAAATGCGGGATAGCGAGCGCGGCCAGCGCGGCAAACAGTGAACGCACGCCGGCGGTATCGGTGGGCTGCATCATAAACATGATCAGTACCGCCAGCAAAATAGCTGCCGTCAGCACCGGCCAGACGGCACGCAGGTAGTCAGCGTAATGTCTGAACCCCAGCAAATCGCGCCGTTCGCGGGTCTGCGGTAGCGCATGCAGGATCAGAAAGCCTACAGAAAAACCGACAAAAGGCGGCAGAAGCAGCAATGCCAGCGTCCCGGCCAGCAGACGCCTGTCGCGCCGTACAATGCCTGTCAGCAACAGCGCTGCGGCGGTAAAGCCGCCCGCTATAGCCAGACCCGCAGTCACGCTATCCGGCATAGCAGATGCCAGCCCGGCCTGATGTAAAATCGTTCTGTACGCTGTCAGATGCAGTGCGGCAGGCGTTGCAATCAGACTGATGCCGCGCGCCAGTCGTTCAGCCAGAGAGCCGTGCGGCGCATCTTCCAGCGCAAAATGGATGGCAGAGGCGAGCAGAAAGCCCGGTAGCGCGATTGCCGGACGCCAGTGCCACCAGAACAGGCACAGCACAATCACTACGCCGTAACCTGCCAGAAAAGCGCACTGCTGTTCGCGCCTGACAATCTCAAGATCGCTTGCACCGTGCGCCATGCCGATAATGCCAATGGCCACGACGGCAAACAGCAGCTGAACCGGCAGCGGGCTGAAAGAGGCAGCCAGAGCTGCCCCCCAGAGCGTCAGCCAGCCGGTATGCTGCCGCAGGATCATACCCGCACGGCACCATCGCGTTTTGCGTAGCGCAACGCTTTTTCCAGATTCGCCGCCGCGTAAAAGGCGTAGAAAACTTTGGCGATAATATCGAGAATCAGAAATGCCCAGATTGAAGCAGGATCAGAAATGATCTTCAGCCCTTCCGGCCCGATCAGAAATACCACCGGATAGATAAACCAGACCACCGTCAGCAGCGCCACGTTTTTGTTGTAGGCGCCTGCCAGTGCGCTGCCCCGCTCCGCCGCCATCGTACGCAGCGGTCCCCACAGCAGATAGATCACGCCGAGGAATGCAGCGCAGGACCAGAAATACCAGACCCATTTTCCTACTGCGGTTTCCGCCAGAGAGGAGACAAGACCGGTCACAATCATCATCACATCCAGCACGATAATAGCGGTCAGAAAGCCGCCCATCTCGCCTGGCTTGCCATGCTCATGAAAGGCCAGCATAACCAGCCCCGCCAGCAGAATCGGCGTGGTCACAGACCAGTCAGCATAACGCGCCATATAGACCGTCGTGCCGCTGTCCAGGGTAAGGTTGCCATAGCCAAACGCCATTGCCAGATACGCCGTAGCGGCAATAAAAGGCACTGATGCATGCATCAGGGTGTGGTGACGGGAGGGAAACGTTTTACTGCCGGTGGCGTAAATCGCCAGTGATGCAAGCGCCATCACTGAAAATCCAATGAGAAATGCAGTCTGATCCATGTTGATTGCTCCTGTACAGCGGCGTCATTATCACGCCCGCTGCGCTGCCATAGAAAATTAAAAGGTAATGTTATATTCCGGGAGAGAATACGCTTAAAGTATATGGTGCTATTTGTATTGTGCCATTATTCAAAGCCATGATGGTCTTCAGGAGAAAGAACTGGCAAAAAGTATCGTCCTCCGCGGGACATTATTTGTTTTTAATCAGGCATAAAATGTAATTTTTTATGTAAAGAAGAGTATACAAAATAGACAATTGCGGTTTAATGAAACAGAAAGTTAATTAATTTACTTTAAAATCAAAAATATAAATAGATGCTGCTGCACCAGCCTGATGTAGTGCACAAAAGGGATTGATGCAGGAAATTTATTTACCTGCATCTCTGATTTTCATTTTCTGCTATCAAAGCAATAACGCTGCTTTAGCGTGCAATAAACCTTTCGGGGAAGTCGGGAGAGAGGTGCTTAACGTCGTCATAGCGGCCAAAAAGGCGATAGCGGTTGCGGGCAATAAGGTTATATATAGCGTTGCTTACCGCATCGGGGAAATAACGCAGCAGCGCAAAAATACGCCAGCGACTGTGAAGGTTTTTTATTACGCGACAGATTGCCTGGGCGCGCAGCCAGTGTCCGTTTTCACCAATCAGCACGATGGTGCGGATATCGTCGACGGGCATGCTGACATGACGCAGCAACGTTTTGCCCTCCTCACTCTGCACGGTGGCAAACCGTACCCGCCGATCCAGCCGGTGACGCAGCAAAAATGCCACCCAGCCATTGCAGAGTTTGCACACGCCGTCGTAAAGCACTACCTGTTCACCAGGCCTGAGATAGGGAATAGCCATGTGAGCGCCCACGGGATGAAGCGGCGGCATCCTCCTGACGCCGCCAGCCTGCATTAATCGATCAACTTCTCCAGGGAAAGCGGCAGATCGCGAATGCGCTTGCCGGTTGCGTGATAAACAGCATTACTGATGGCCGCAGCCATACCCACAATACCCAGTTCGCCCACAGCTTTTCCGCCCATCAGCGTGGCGTGATGATCCGGCTCACCCACGTCGATAGTGATAATGTCCGGTACGTCAGCGTTAACCGCAATCAGATAATCGGCGAGATTATTGTTCACGATGCGGGCGTTACGCGGATCGACCGCTCCACCCTCCAGCAGCGCCTGCCCGAGCCCCATCACCATTCCGCCAATCCACTGGCTGCGCGCCAGTTTCGGATTATAAAGCCGTCCGCTGTCAAAGGCAGAGACCATACGTCTGACGCGCACCGTACCGAAATCCTCGTCAACGCGCACTTCAACAAACTGGGCACCCCAGCTGTGTGAAGAAAATTCTTCCGGCGTGGTCATTCTCGACATCGAGTGCACCGCTTTATCACGCTCCTCTGCACTTTCGTCCGGCTTAAAGGTACCGTCCGTTACCGCCAGCGTCTCTTCACCGCTCAGCCGCACCAGATCGCCCAGCGACACCGCACGCTCCGGCTGACCTTTCAGGCACACGCCTCCCGCGCAGAGCGTCAGCTGTTCAGCGTCGGTCTGCGGGAACGGCGCATCTGAAGAAGCACCTGCCAGCGCGTAGAGCCGGTCACGCAGCGCCACCGCCGTCTTATGCACGGCACCGGTCAGGTTGCCGGCCAGCTGCGAACCGCCCGCCACGCCGGCACGCGGCAGCCGGGTATCACCCAGTTCAACTTTAATGCGGGTAGAGTCAAGACAGAGCACTTCTGCCGCAGTCTGCGCCAGAATGGTGTAGGTTCCGGTGCCGATATCAGCACCTGCACTCTGCACCACCAGCTCACCCTGACTGTTGAGGATCAGGCGCGCCTCAGCCGGGGCTTTGTTTACCGGATAGGTTGCCGTTGCCATGCCCCAGCCTATCAGCTCGCGGCCTTCGCGCATTGAGCGCGGTGCCATAGTGCGATCTTTCCAGCCGAACGCTTCAGCCGCTGCGCTGTAAGCCTCTTTCAGACGGCGCGTACTCCACGGCAGATTTTCCTGCGGATCCTGTTCTGCATAGTTGCGCAGACGCAGCTCCAGCGGATCGATACCCAGCGCATAGGCCATCTCATCCATCGCCACCTCAAGTCCGAACGCGCTCGGGTTCTCGCCGGGCGCACGCATCCATCCTGGCGTAACGGTGTTGATAGCAGCCACATAATGACGCGAATAGACGTTTGGCACATCGTAGATACGTCCGGTGACTTTGTTCGTCCCTTCCGCGAACGTGTCAATGAGCGAGGTATCGCTCAGTCCTTCATGCAGGATCGCCAGCAGTTTTCCATCCTGTGCGGCACCCATCTCAATAGTCTGCTGCGTCGCCGGACGACCGCCCAGTCCGGTAAAGGTCTGCGGGCGCGACAGCGCCACTTTCACCGGACGCGTCAGCGCGCGCGATGCCACGCAGGCCAGCGCCACATGGGTATAGGGCACAGGTTTTGATCCAAAACCGCCGCCCACATAGGGAGAAATCACCCGAACCTGCTGCTGCTCAATGCCGAGCCATTCAGCTATTTCAGTCTGTGCTCCCATCACCCACTGGCTTGGCTCCCATACCGTGAGCGCATTATCCTGCCATGAGGCGATGCAGGCGTGCGGTTCCATCGGCATGTTATATTCACGCGGTGTGGCGTAGCAGCTTTTGATTTTCACTTCTGCCTGCGCCATCGCCTGCTGCGCATTACCCATTTCAACGGTAGCGCTCTCCTGGCGCTCTGCTGCCGGATCGTCCATCCAGACCAGCGGCTTCGCTTCCTCATAGCGCACTTTCACGAGGCTGGCAGCCCAGGTCGCCTGCTCAAACGTTTCTGCCACCACCAGCCCGATGTTCTGACCGTTATGAATGATTTTGTCATCCTGCAGCGGTGTGTAGGTAGACTGCGCCGCGCCGCCGTCAGCAATGGCGGTGGGCTTGTTGATCTTCAGCGGATTGAGATGGGTATAAATCGCCACTACGCCAGGCTGCTGTTCCGCCTCTGCGGTGTCAATATCCGTCATCCGGCCGCTGGCGATAGTGGACTGCACCACCACGCCATACAGCATATTCTCAGGCTGATACTCCGCCGCATAGCGCGCGGCGCCGGTGACTTTCACCACGCCGTCGCCCCGACTGCGTCCGGCACCGAGTGCCTGATAGTTCTGTTCCTGCTTGTCCATACAATTTCCCCGTTACGCCTTGCCGCCAGCCTGAAGTAGTGCACGTGCAATCACGCGCGGTGTCAGCACTTTTTTGTGCTGATTCTGCGGCAGGGTTTTCGCATCCTGCACGATACGCTCTGCGGCACGACGCAGCGTCTGTTCATCAAACGGCTGGCCGCGCAGCGCCCCTTCCACCTGCTGCGCCCGCCAGGGTTTTGTCGCCACGCCGCCGACGGCGATACGCACGTCGCGGATCCGGTCGCCATCCAGCTCAATACCGACAGCAGCGCTGGCGGCAGCAAACTCATACGAGCTGCGATCGCGCACCTTCAGGTAGTGCGAATGTTTAAGCGCGGCGGTGCGCGGCAGTTCCACCGCGATAATCATCTCATCGCTGGCGAGATCGTGCTCGAGATGCGGCGTATCGCCGGGCAGCAGATAGAACTGATCGATCGGGATACGGCGCTCCCGCTGTGCGGCATTGCGCACGATAACCACGGCATCAAAGGCGGTCAGTGCGACAGCCAGATCGCCCGGATAAACCGCAATACAGCTGTCACTGGTACCCAGAATGGCGTGGTTGCCGTTAATGCCCTCCAGCGCGGCGCAGCCCGAGCCCGGATTGCGCTTATTACAGGCGCTGAACGTATGCGGATCGCGGAAGTAAACGCAGCGGGTACGCTGCAGCAGGTTGCCGCCGATGGTGGCCATGTTACGCAGCTGCGGCGACGCCGCCTGCCACAGGCTGTGATAAATCGCCGGCGCTTCACGCTGACACTCTGCGTGATGCTCCAGTTCACTCATGCGCGTCAGCGCGCCAATGCGCAGGCTGTCAGAGCTGAACGCAATTTCACGCATCTCCTGCAGGCCGCTGATATCCACCAGCGCTGCAGGCTGTTCCACGTCACATTTCATTAAGTCAATCTGCGTGGTGCCCCCTGCCAGAAACCGGCTGCTGGCACGCTGCTTCTGCTGCAGCGCCTGTTCAGGGCTGCTCGCCGCAAGGTAGTCAAACGGATTCATCGCGCCTCCGAACTGAGATCGGCGGCGGCCTGCTGAATAGCGTCGACGATATTAGGATAAGCACCGCAGCGGCAAAGATTACCGCTCATATATTCCCGGATCTCATCGGCAGATCCGGCATGTCCTTCGGCAATGCAGGCGGCGGCAGACATGATCTGCCCCGGCGTGCAGTAGCCGCACTGAAACGCGTCATGCTCCAGAAAACGCGCCTGAACCGGATGCAGCGTGCCATCAGGTCGCGCCAGACCTTCAATAGTGGTGACCTGCTGCCCGTTGGCCTGTACAGCCAGCGTCAGGCAGCTCAGCACCCGCTTGCCATTGATATGCACGGTACAGGCGCCGCACTGGCCCTGATCGCAGCCCTTTTTTGTACCGGTCAGCGTCAGGTGTTCACGCAGCGCGTCCAGCAGCGTCACGCGCGGGTCGACGCTAAGTTCAATGGGCTGCCCATTGACTTCGAGGTGCAGTTGTATGTTTTCTGACATGGCTCATTTCCAATAGTGAAAGAATCGATCGGGATGCGCGTTTAGGATCTCTTAATAGCGTGCGCACCCGCTAAGTCTAGACGCTGAGCGCATTTCGGAAGGCGTTGTCAGAAAAAAGGACAAACTTTGTGAGGGATTAGCGCAAAAATGCCATAGCGCAAAGGGCTATGGCTGCCGGAACGGGCTTACTGGCGTGCTGCAAGGCCATTTTTATGGCGCACAATGTCCGCCATAATCGATAGTGCGATTTCTGCCGGCGTTTTGCTGCCAATATCCAGCCCCACCGGCGCGTGAATGCGCGTCAGCTGCTCAGGGGTCAATCCGGCGATCTCCGCCAGACGCGACAGCCGCCGGCTGCTGTTGCGCTTCGAGCCCATCGCACCGAGGTAAAATGCCGGCAGCATCACCGCTTCCATCATCGTCAGGTCATCGATTCGCGGATCGTGGGTCAGTGACAGAATCGCCGTTGCGCTGTGACACCCCTCACGCTCCAGATAACGGGCCGGAAAACAGCGTATAATCCGCACGCCAGCCTGTAACTCCGCACCCATATTCTCCAGCACCTCATCGCGATGCTCGCAGACCAGCGTCTCAAACCCCAGCGCCTGCGCAAAGTTGGCGCAGTAAATGCCTACGCTGGAGAGACCGGCGATAATCAGGCGCGGCGGCGCAGAGAGCGTCAGCGTAACCTGGTTGCCAGTAATGTGCGCTGCGGTCTGCTGCGTATAGGGGTGCGTCTCTATGCCGGCGCAGGGGTGCGGCAGCAGCAGCGTTTTACTGATGGCTTCGGCCCGAACCAGCGCATCGTGCATCTGACGCAGATAGTGAATGGATGCCGCTCCCTGCGGCAGCTTTTCCACCAGAATATCCAGCACGCCGCCGCATGGCAGTGCCCGGTCAGGCGTCAGCCCGCCATCGCCATAGCGCACAACAGCGCTCGCCTCGCTGAAAGCATCTGCTGCTATGCGCTGGCGAAAATCCTCCTCCACACAGCCGCCGGAGAGCGAGCCGCAGAAGTGTCCATCGGCGCGGATCGCCATCATGGCGCCCGGCGGACGCGGCGAGGAGCCAAAGGTGCTCAGTACGGTACAAAGCCATACCGGATGTGCTTCTGCCCAGTGCTGCGCGGTTTCAAGAACCTGCACATCAAGGTGATACATGAATTGCTCCGTCGTAATGTCCCCCTTTTTTACCTGCAGGGACCTGAATCTTCCTATGAGTAAATGTCACATTTGGCGTTTCGTCTAATCGGCGCGAAATTTTTCCCGCCCGTGACGTTTACCGGCCCCGCCCGCTGCGTCACAATAGCCGGTTCGTATAACGCAACCCTTTACAGGAGTGGTATGAAACCTCTGTTTGTCTACGGTACGCTGCAGCCCGGGCACGATAACGCCTGGCTTCTGGAGCAGATAGGCGGCGAATGGCTGGCCGGCAGCGTCAGCGGCACCTATTATGCGCGGGGCTGGGGCGCTGCCGCGGACTTTCCCGGCGTGGTGCTCTCACCGGAGGGCGCGCGCGTACCGGGCTATCTGTTTTTCTCGCCGCATCTCGACGCGCACTGGCCGATGCTCGACGCGTTTGAAGAGGGATACGATCGCGTGCCGGTCGCCGTGACCACCGACCGGGGTGAGCAGATTAGCGCCTGGGTTTACGAGCTGCAGCCCGCGACAGAGTAACTATCCTTATCGGATCAGCTGATAAGGAGAGATTATGATTACGCTCTGTACTGCCTGCGGCACCTCTTACGCCGAACCGGCTCCCCGGCGCTGTCCCGTCTGTGAAGATGAGCGCCAGTTTATTCCGCCAGGCGGACAGCGCTGGATAGCGCAGGCGGATTTACGCGCCGCACATACCAACCGATGGCAGCAGCACCTGCCCGGACTGCTTTCGCTGCAGAGCCTGCCGGCATTTGGTATTAATCAGCGCGCTTTTCTGCTCTGTACCCCGCACGGCAATATTCTCTGGGACTGCATCGCTCATCTGGATGACGCCACCGAAACGCTGATCCATGCGCTGGGAGGATTGCAGGCGATAGCCATCTCTCATCCCCACTACTACACCACGATGCAGGACTGGGCCGCCGCATTCAGCGCACCGATCTGGCTGCATGCCAGCGACAAAGCGTGGATTATGCGCGACAGCCCGTGGATCCGTTTATGGCAGGAGGAGGAGCATGCCCTGCTGCCAGGCATCACGCTGCTGCGTCTTGGCGGCCATTTTGCCGGTGGCACGGTGCTGCACTGGCAGCGTGATTCGGGGGTAATGCTGAGTGGCGATATTTTGCAGGTAACGCCAGGCGCGGATGCCGTCTCGTTTATGTGGAGCTATCCCAATATGCTGCCGCTCTCTGCCCGGGTGGTGCGCGACATGATGCAGCGGTTGCAGAACCGGCATTTTGCCCAGCTTTACGGCGCATTTGACGGCCGTGAGATCCTGCAGGATGCCGATAGCGCCGTCGCACGTTCCGCGCAGCGCTATCTCAACTGCCTGAAGTAGCGCATAACTTATGCAGTAAAAGCATAAGCCACCTGTTAATTATGGATGTACAGACGTCTGGACGCATATTATAGTCCGGGGCTGACAAGAATAAGGATGCTGCAAACATGAAAAAACATTTACTGACCGCGCTGCTGGCCGCTTCTGTTACGCTGCTTAGCGCCTGCGACAATAATAACGACGAAAAAATCAAAGTTGCGATCAACAGCGGCCCGGATGAACAGCTCTGGCAGACAGTGAAGCAGGTCGCCCATGACAAATATAAGCTGGATGTTGAGGTGATTGCGTTTAACGATTATGTGCAGCCCAACGAGGCGCTCTACAATAAAGACGTGGATGCAAACGCCTTCCAGAGTCTGCCCTATCTTGAGATGCAGTCAAAAGAGCGCGGTTATAAATTTGCGGTAATCACCAATACCTTTGTATTCCCGATTGCCGGCTACTCCCGCAAAATTAAAAGCCTGAACGAACTGCCGGATGGCGCGACGATCACGCTGTCAAACGAAGCCACCACGCTGGGTCGCAGCCTGCTGCTGCTGCAGGCGCAGGGCCTGATTAAAGTGAAACCTGAAGCGGGTCTGCTGCCTACCACGCTGGATATCACTGCTAATCCTAAAAAGCTGAAGTTTGTTGAAGTTGATACGCCGCAGCTGGCACGCACGCTGGACGATCCGCAGGTCTATCTTTCCATCATCAATAACAACTTTGCGGCGCTGGTAAATCTCTCCGCCTCACGCGACGGTATGTTTATGGAAGGTAAAGCATCGCCATACGTCAATGCCATTGTGGCGCGTGAAGATAATAAAGAGAGTGCGAACGTGCAGAAACTGAAAGAGGCCTTCCGCTCGCAGCCGGTACTGGATAAAGCCAACGAGATTTATAAAGGCGATATTATCAAAGGCTGGTAAACGCTGCCTGCTCCACGCCTCTTCTCCGGAGAAAGAGAAGAGCGCGTCATTATTACGTTTTACTGCTCTTCTGAACTATCTGCCGTGGCGTCCCGTCCGGGCCGCCACGCTCTTTTTTAATTAGCAGGCATGATAAATGCAGCATCCGGCTTTGTGCATTGCTTCACAGTTACGGTAAATAATCCTCCGGTTAAATCCTGTAACTGTTTTTTGAATTCTGATCCAGTCAATAGTAAAGCCCGGAAATTAAATAAGTGTCATAACAGTCGGCTAACTTTTAAACCTGATAAAGAACAGGGTTATGCTTTCCTGTTTTTGATCACGCTGTTATTTTATCCTGTTAAAAATCGCCACCTCGCTTTTTTGCCTTCTGCGCCCGCAACGTCTATAAAACCAACAGAATTTGCCTTAAATATCGTCACGCCTGCTCTGCCTGAACATAAAGCCAGGCACTTAGTTCATGCTGAAAAACATTATGCGCTTCGTGCTGTCCGCTCTTTTAGCGCGGTGAATTCATCATGTTGCTGAAAAATCGTTTACCGGAGGATGTATGAGATTCACCCTGAATCCCATTGCGTTAGGAATAGTGGCAGTACAGACCGCGCTCTGCGTCCCATTTGCCAGCCAGGCTGCCGCTCTTGGTCCCTACAATCCCCGCGATAACGATCAACAAAACGGCGCGCTGATTGTCACCAGCGGCAGCCAGACCCTGACCGGCAATCAGGCATTTGAAACAGGCATTGATGGCGCAACAAATACGACGCTCGGGCAGGTCAGCATCGTCTCTGGCGCCGGATTTATCGATGGGGCGAGACTTGATACCGGCCCGCAAAATTTTGCTATTACCGTGCCGGATCTCACCACAGGCGGCAATACGACCTTTCAGGTTTTCGATTCAGCCAGTCTGGTAGCACTGGCACCGGTTAGCAGCACCACCGTGGTGCCAGACCTGCAAAACGTGAATAACAATCAGTATATTAACGCGCGCGTAGCGGATGTAACCGGCAGCGGAAGCTCGCTGGATGTCGCTATCGGGCAGAGCAATGCCAGCAGCAGTGCCAGTACCAATGCCTGGAGCATGGCGGCAAAAAACACCACGCTGTTTCAGGCCAGTAATGGCGGGGTGATTAACTGGAACAGCAATAACCGTATCACCTTCACCGGTTCAGCAGCAGATGTAGCCGGAAGTGGCGCAACTGACAGTCTGAGCGTGCAAAACCTCGCCACTTACCACGGCAGCTTCAGCGTACAAACGCTGGATGGCAGGCGCACCTCTTTTAACGTGACCAATGCCAGTCAGCTGCAGCGCTATAACAACTGGCTGGTGAGTCAGCTGCAAAACGGCAATCTCGCCACGGCCAGTTACCTCAGCGAATTTAATAAAGCCGTCACCCTCACTGATGAACAAATTGTTTACAGCGTCAGCGCCACGCCGCCGGATGAGATCACACAGCCCCTGGGTAACCGTATCGTGATCAATGCTGAGGGTGCCGGTTCACAGATTACTGTTGCCGCAGATAAAACGCTTGAGGCGGTCGGCGCGAACGGCGGTGCCGTGCGGGTTGCATCCGGTGCCAGCGCCACCATCGATGGCAAGCTGGCCAGCCGGGGTACGGCACTCTCGCTGGATGATGCCAGCGCAACTAATAGCAGCAGCGGGGTGATCAACGGCGGCTTTCTCAACCGGATTGACGGCACCGGTGTGGGCGCGGCCAGCAGCAACGCGACGGCGGTTACGGTACAAAACAACGGCAGCTTTACCAATAATGGCGTGCTGAACCTCGGCACCACCGGCAGCAATCTTGCCAATGGCGTCGCTGGTATCCGGCTGGATTCCAGCGCGCAGGCGAGTAACAGCGGGAATATTAACGTTGGCGTTAATGGCTCGGCCGCACGCGGCACCACCTCTGGCGTTCTGCTCACGGCCGATAGCAGCCGCTTTACTAATAACAGCGCGGGCACCATTTACATCGGACGCGGTCCGCAAAACAGCCTGAGCGATAGCGTGGCGGAAACCGCGATGAATCAGAGCGGTCTGACCAGCGGTATTGCCCTGCTGGCGAATGGCAGCGCGATCAGTGAAGGCAGCATCGTACTGGGTTCCCGCGTGCAGAATGCGGCCGGCATGTCCGTCAGCAGTGCGAACAACGCCACGCTCATCAACAGCGGCACTATTGATGTTAACGGCAGTGCGGCGCACGTGCCGCGCGAAAACACCGGCATGCTGGTCAGTAACAGCAGCGGTACACTGGAGAATCGCGGCACTATCAATCTCAACGGTGTTAACGGCACCGGCCTCAAAGTACTGGCTGGCAATGGCAGTACGGCGGCAGCGAGTTCCACCGGTACGATCAACGTGGCAGGCGGTGCCGATCCCGCCAGCGGCACACGCAACTTTGGCGTCTGGGTAGAGGGACAGGGTAGCGGCACAGCACAGGCTAATGTGGATGGGCGCATCAATCTGACAGGCAACGGTGCAATTGGCGTACACGCACGCGGTAATGCCACCGTGAATGTTACCGAGGATGCGATCCCGGCTTTCAGTACCGGCAGTCAGCAAATCGGCTTCTTTGCCTATGGTCCGAATGCGCTGATTAACGTAGCGGATAACAATGCTTTTGACGTCACCACCCGCAACTCCACGCTGTTTCGTATCGAACAGGGTGCCGAATTTGATGGTTCAGATACCACGCTGACCGCCTCCGGCGCGGGAAGCGTGGCGATCAACGGCACCGGTGCTGACGGCACCACGGTTAACACCCGTAACGCCACGCTGAACGTCAGCGGGATCGGTGCGACGGGCGTAAATATCGAAGGCGGTGCGCTGGGCAATATTGATGCTGCAACCACTATTAATCTCACCGGCAGCAATGCCATCGGGGCGATCGCCGACGGACAAAAACATACGCTGACCGGTGCCAGCAGTCGCGCTCCGGTTGCCGATACGCGACTTATTTCAGCGGCAGAGCTTGATTCGGCGCAGGACGCTATTACCGGCTATCTGGCGCGTAATCGCGCCCGGCTTACCAACAGCGGCAATATCATCTTCAGCGGCGCCAGCACCACCGGGATGCGCGTGGAGAGCGGTGCCAGCGGCAGCAACAGCGGCAATATCAGTATCAGCGGAGGCGGCAGCGGCATCGTGGTTAATAGTGCGGGCAGCACGTTTGCTACCACCGCCAGCAATAGCGGTAACATTGATGTCAATGGCGGCAGCGTACGTAATCGCACGCGCGGCGTGACGGCCAGCGGCGCACTGGCCGTAGCCACGCTTGATGCCGGCACGCTTACCCTGAATGGTGTCGGTGCAATGGGTGCTGAAGCGCTCAGCGGTGCACAGGTTAATATCGCCGCGGGATCAACGCCGATCTTTAACAATAGCAATCAGATCGCTTACCACGCAGCGGGTAGCGGCTCTCGTATCACTTCGGCAACACGTGCGCTGGACATCACGACTGCGGGCTCCACCGGCTACCGCATTGACGAGGGGGCAGCGCTCGGTTTCACCGCCGCGAGTACGCTCAACGCCAGTGCAGCAAACGCCACCGGCGTCATTGTTTCCGGCAATGGCAGCACGCTAAACAGCACGAACGCCAGCTTTACCGCCAGCGGCGCAGGCAGTACGGCGGTTCGCATCGAGGGAGGCGCGACAGCCACGCTGGACCGCAGCAGCACGCTTAACCTGAGCGGCGAGAATGCCGTTGGCGTACTGGCGAATACGCTGCGCAGCGACCTCAGTAATGCGCTGGATGGCAGCGCTGCCGCAACGCGGGTTACCAGCAACGCCAGTATCCGAGGTGCCGGCGTTGGTGCCACGGGTTTCGATATCACCAATGGCGCTACCCTGATCAACAATGGTGCGCTTAGTCTGAGCGGAAATAACAGTATCGGCATCCGCTCCCGTGCCGGCAGTACCTTAACCAATAACGGTGTGGTCACAATCACCCGCGGCACCGGGCTGGATGTTGCCGGTCGCGGCAGTACGCTCGCGCAGGGTGGCATCATCACTGTTGAAAACGGCGTAGCCGGTGTGCGTATCAGCGAGGGGGCCAGCCTGGCGCTGACCGGTCGTAATACCGCAATTACCGCGCGCGGTACTGCCCACGGCATTTTACTGGACGAGGGGGCCGCCGCGCTCAGCGCCCGCGATGCCAGCATCAATGTCTCCGGCAGCGGCAACGGCATAGAGAACCGGGCAGAACTCAGTAATGTCACGCTCAGCAACCTGACGCTTAACGTCAGCAACGGCAACGGCATTCGTACCGGCGTGGCGTTTGATCCCGCTTCCACCGTCACGGCAAACGTCAGCGGCAACGGCAACGGTCTGAACATTGTGAATGCCGACGGCAGCACGACGCGTGGCGATCTGACGCTGGGTTCGGGCTACGTGTTCAACGTCACCGGCGCAGGCGGTAGCGGGATTCGGGCCAATACCACCGGTGATATTTTCACCGCTGCCAGCGTGAACATTAATAATGCCGCAGGCGGATCGGCGCTGATCTCCAGTACGGCTGGCACCATTGTGAACACCGGAACGCTCCGCTCCGCCAGCCTGAGTGCACCGGTTGTGGATTTACGCGGTGGTAAGACGGTGTTCGAAAACTTCGGCACGATTATTACCGCCACGCCGCAAACTCAGGCGGTGGCTGGCAGCAATGCCGATGACGTTATTTTGCTGACCGAAGGCGAAGTGCGCGGCGATATCAATCCCGGCGGCGGATCTGACACCTTTCGCTGGAGCGGCGGCTCGCTCAACGGCAGCCTGACAATGGGCGATGGTAACAACAATCAGGCCAGCGTCAGCGGCGTCAGCCTCAGCACCACTTACCATCTCACCAGCGGCAGCGGAGCCGGCAACAGTCTCACATTCAGCCAGATTGACGGGCGTGGCGGCAGCTTTAGCGCCGACGATCGCAGCAAGGGCGTCAATCTCGGCACCGGCTGGAGCACCATTAACTTTGCGGATGCGCGCTGGACTCTGACCGATAATCTGCAGCTGGCACGCAGCACCATCAACATTGACAGGGCATCCACCTTGTACGCGGGTAATAATGTACATCCGCTGCTGGCTGGCGGTACGGCCAGCTCGCTGGTGGTTAATAACAGCGGTACGCTGGACCTCACCAACGGTGCCGGTTCACCGGGCAATACGCTGGACATCAACGGCTCGCTGGTGTCGGCGGGCGGTCAGGCCAACCTGATCACCCGACTGAACGAAGGGGGAGCGCCTGGCAATCAATTTACCGATCGCATTAACGTGACCGGCAACGCCAGCGGTACCACGCTGCTGAATGTGCAGCCGGACGCAGCCAGCAGCGGTGCGCTGACCGATCTCAATCGCAACGGTGGCGTGGAAGGCAATGAAGGTATTTCGCTGGCGCAGGTAGGTGGTAACGCGGCTGCCGGCAGCTTTGCGCTGGCGGACGGCTATCTTGGGGCCGGACCGTGGCAGTATCGTTTATACACTTTCGCACCGGGCAGCAGCGATCCGGCGCAGCGCCTGGTCAGCGGCAGCGGGAACCGCTACTGGGATTATCGCCTGGCAAACTATCTCATTTGCGAGAACAGCAGCAGCTGCCAGCCTGCGCTGATTACCGATGCATTTGGTAGCGAACAAACTTATGACGCGCGTCCGGCCGTGGTACCACAGGTGCCCTCTTATGTTTCAGCGCCCGTGGGGCTGGCTTATTATACCGCTGCCATTGTTGATGACCTGCATAAACGTCTGGGTGAGCTGCGCCACGGAGAGCGGCGCGCTGACGACAACGGCGGCGAGATGTTTCTCCGCTACATTGGTTCTGACCTGAAATACCAGAGCGATCGCAGCTTCCGCAATTACGGATACGATTTTGATCTCGATTACAGCGCAGTCCAGCTCGGTGGCAATCTGCTGCGGCTTGATGGCGATAGCGACTCCCTGCGCGGCGGTATAGCGTATACGCGCGGCAATACGCGCCTGCGCCCGAAGGCAGCGGATGGCTACAGCAGCACCACCTTTAACAGCGACAGCCTGGCGCTCTACAGCACCTGGCAACGTGATAACGGCTTTTATCTGGATGGGGTGTTGTCATTTGACCGGCATCGTGGTGACACCAACATCGCGCGGCAAAAACAGGTGGCTAAGCTGAAAGGAGACGGCTGGACCGCTTCACTGGAGAGCGGCTATCCGTTTGCTCTGGGTGACGGCTATCAGCTGGAACCGCAGGCGCAGCTGCTCTATATGCAGCTAAACATGAATGATTTTACCGACAAGGATGGCAGCAAAGTGCGCTACGGCGATTATGACCAGACGATTGGCCGGCTGGGCGCACGCCTCGCTCGCACCTGGAGTGATGAGCATCAGCGCCAGTATACGCCCTGGCTGCGGGCAAATTATTACAAAGGCTGGGGCGGCGCGGCGCGGACATCGGTCGCTGCTGCAGATAATCCGGCGCTGGGCGCGACGTTTACCAGCGGGCGTTTTGGTCAGATGTGGGAAGCGGGCGCGGGCGGCACGATGACGCTGCGCAATGACGTTTCGCTCTATGCCGAAGCGGATTACCGTAAAGCGCTCGACGGGAACGGTGCCAAAGGATGGCGCTACAATGCTGGCGTACGCTGGCAGTTCTGAACCGGCCGGAGACACAGGACGCTCCCGACAGGTCGTCCCGTGTCTCCCTGTACCTGCTCTCCAGGCTGACTGAGTCAGCACGCTGTTTATCTGGCTGTTAAACGCGCAGCGATATAAAAAACGCGTAAAAATTTGCGCTCCCGGCGTAAAAATGGTGTGTAAATATTCACCACCCTCTCCCTGCCTGCGCCGAAAACCGCTATCTTCGCCGCTATAACTCCGGCGCTGAAGAGACCGCGCCTCTCTGTTAACCTGAGCAGGAAATTCATGAAACACCCGCACAAAGCCTCGCTGCCTGCCGGCATGCTGGCTGCTGCCGGTATCGTCTTTGGTGATATCGGGACCAGCCCGCTTTATACCCTGAAAGAGTGCCTGTCGATTCTGCCCGACGGCAGCGTCACACCGGCTGCCGTCATGGGCTTTTTATCGCTCATCTTCTGGGCGCTGACGCTGATTGTTACCCTGAAGTATGTCTGTTTCGTCATGCGCGCGGATGATGACGGAGAGGGAGGCATCCTGACGCTGATGGCGCTGGCGCGACGCGGCGTCAGCAGCAAAGCGGGGCACGCTGTGATGCTGGCCGGTCTCATCGGCGGCGCGTTCTTTTATGGTGACGGGGTGATCACCCCGGCGATTTCGGTGCTCTCCGCCATTGAAGGCATTGAAGTGGTTTCACCGGCGCTGGAGCGGTTTGTGGTCCCGCTGGCGCTGGTTATTCTGACGCTGCTGTTTGTCATTCAGCGCCAGGGCACTGAAAAGGTCAGCCGCATATTCGGGCCGGTAATGTTTGTCTGGTTTGCCGCCATTGCGCTGCTCGGCGTACGCGGCATTTTGCTTAACCCGCAGGTGCTTCAGGCGCTGAGTCCGCACTATGCGCTCGACTTTTTGCTGAGCCACTCTGCGCTGTCGCTGGCGGCGCTCGGCATGGTGGTGCTGGCCGTCACCGGTGCCGAGGCGCTCTATGCTGACATGGGGCATCTGGGTAAAACCCCTATCCGCCTCGCCTGGCTGGTTATCGCTATGCCGGCGCTGGTGCTTAACTATTTTGGTCAGGGCGCACTGGTGATGGCGAACAGCGCCGCGATCAGTAATCCTTTTTACCTGCTGGCGCCGGCGTGGGGGCAGATCCCGCTGATTGTGCTCTCGACGCTGGCAACGGTTATCGCCGCGCAGGCAGTGATTTCGGGCGTCTATACGCTGACGCATCAGGCGATACGGCAGGGCTTTCTGCCGCCGATGCGCATTATCTTTACCTCGCATACCGAGTCAGGTCAGATCTACATTCCGGTCGTGAACTGGCTGCTGTTTACCGCCGTGATGCTGGTGGTAGTGGCCTTTCGTGAGTCGTCGGCGCTCTCCTCTGCTTACGGCATTGTCGTGACCGGTACAATGGTGATCACCGCCGGGCTGGCAGGCGTGGTGGCGCAACGCAACTGGCGCTGGCCGCTGCCGCTGGCGGGGCTGTTCCTGCTGATGATGCTGTGCATCGACGTGCCGCTGTTTATCGCAAACCTGATGAAGCTGCTGTCAGGCGGCTGGATCCCGGTGCTGCTGGCGCTGACCATGATGGCGCTGATGCTTATCTGGAGCAGCGAGCGCAACCGGCTGATCCGGCGTCTCGACAGCAGTCAGGCCAGCCTGCTGGCGCTGGTCAGCTCGCTGGAAAAAAGCCCGCCCAGCCGCGTGGAGGGCACCGCCGTGTTTCTGGCGCGTAAAGAGTTTGAGATCCCGCAGGCGCTGCTGCACAACCTTAAACATAACCGCGTGCTGCACCGTCGCGTCGTGCTGCTGCATATCCGCACCGTCGACACGCCGCGCGTGCATAACCAGCAGCGTATAACGCTGACGCCGCTTTCCGCCTCCTTCTGGCAGGTCACTGCCGCCTATGGCTGGCGTGAAACGCCGTCGATGGCTGAGATCCTGCACCTGTGCGGGCTGGAGGGCTTTGGCTGCTCGGTCAATGAAGCGTCTTTCTTTACTTCCCACGACACGCTGGTGATGAAACAGCGTCGTGGTCTGGCGCGCCTGCGCGGCGGCATTTTTCACTTTTGCCAGCGCAATGCGCTGCGCGCTCATGAACAGTTTCATATCCCGCCCAACCGCGTCATTGAACTGGGTGGTCAGCGCGAGTTTTGATCGGGTAAGTGCACCAAAACACAGCATAAACCTGTAAGCAGATGCAACCAGGTTGCTGTAAGAGTGACAAAGTTGTGGCAGAATTTTTCTTAACAACTTATTAGCAATTAAAGCTAAACCAGACGGCGCGGCAGAGTGTTTAGTCACTCTGTCGCCCGCGCTTTTTAAGCCGGGCAGAAAAATGCATAACGAACCCATACCGTGCAATTCTCTCAGGAGCAGGCCTATGAAAGCGTTAATCAATGATGTTATCTCTATTTTTACCCCGCAGGATATTCAGCCGGTGCTGGTGCGTGCCGATCTGACGCCACAGCAGATCGCTTCGCTGCGCCCCACCAGCGTAACCAGCGTGAGCTGGGCAACCTCAATGGAAGATCTGACCGATGCGGTGGTTAAAAAGACGCTGGCTGCCGGGGCGGCGGGATATCATATCAGTGATGTGGAGTCGCATGAGCCGGCGCATGACGGGCACCCGGTGCTGGCGGCGAAAGCGACGCTCTATCACACCGGTGATGAGATTGCGCTAAACGGCTAACGCTCTGCGCCTGCTGAATAACCGGCGGGCGCAATTATCCGCACTTTTATTTGCTTTAAGTTCAGCCTGTGGTTATAAAGAATAACCGCGCAACAGAAGCGGTTATCCTGCTGATATTGACATTGCCTCTCCCGCCTTATTTGCTGCTTATTTAACCTGAATATAATTATGTAACTTAATTAATCCACGTAAATAGTTAAATAACTAAAAACAGGTTAATCTTTCCGTAACAATATTTTAATTTGCCATCCGAATTTTTAACGTTCATCTGCATTGAATAAAGAACAGGACTGGCATGAATCAGACCAAAAAAATTGTGTCCGCGCTTTCGCTGACCGCACTGCTTGTTTCTTCAGCGGTTCACGCTGAGAACGCACCAGAAAAAACCGACGTGCTGCTGATTGGCGGCGGGATCATGAGTGCCTCTCTGGGCACCTGGCTGCAGGAGCTGCAACCGGGCTGGAAACAGCTGATGGTTGAGCGTCTCGACGGCGTGGCGATGGAGTCGTCCAATGGCTGGAACAATGCCGGTACCGGTCACTCTGCTAACATGGAGCTGAACTACACGCCAGAGCGTGCAGACGGTTCAATCGACGTTAGCAAAGCGCTGGAGATCAACGAATCATTCATGATCACCCGCCAGTTCCTGACCAGCCAGGTTGAGCGCGGTGTGCTGCACGATCCGCGTTCGTTCATCAACTCTACGCCGCACATGAGCTTTGTCTGGGGTGATAAGAACGTTGAGTATCTGACTAAACGTTACGCCGCGCTGCAGAAAACCACCCTGTTCCAGGGCATGAAGTTCTCAACCGACCACAAGCAGATTGAGCAGTGGGCACCGCTGGTGATGGAAGGCCGCGATCCGGCACAGAAAGTTGCTGCGACCTGGACACCGGTCGGTACTGACGTCAACTACGGTGAAATTACCCGTCAGCTGATCGGCAGCCTGAAAAAAGATCAGAACTTCACGCTGGAAACGTCGTCTGAAGTGACCGATTTCAAACGTAACGGTGATAACTCCTGGCACGTCACGATTAAAGATGTGAAGAGCGGTAAAGATCGCAGCGTTGATGCGAAGTATGTCTTTATCGGTGCCGGCGGCGCGGCCATCAAGCTGCTGCAGAAAACCGGCATTCCGGAAGCGGATAATTACGGCGGTTTCCCGGTAGGCGGCTCATTCCTGATGACCGAAAACCCGGAGATCACCAGCCGTCACCTGCAGAAAGTGTATGGTCAGGCTTCCGTAGGTGCACCGCCGATGTCGGTTCCGCATATCGATGCGCGTAACCTCGACGGTAAAAAAGTGGTGCTGTTCGGGCCGTTCGCCACCTTCTCAACCAAATACCTGAAAAATGGTTCGCTGTTCGATCTGCTGAGCGCGACCACCACCAGCAACGTTATGCCGATGACCCACGTGGGCATCGATAACTTTGACCTGGTGAAATATCTGATTGGTCAGGTAATGCTGAACGATGACGACCGCTTTGCCGCGCTGAAAGAGTACTATCCGAACGCGCGTAAAGAGGACTGGAAACTGATCCAGGCGGGTCAGCGCGTACAGATCATCAAGAAAGATGCGGACAAAGGCGGCGTGCTGAAACTCGGTACAGAAATTGTCACCGATCAGCAGAAAACCGTTGCGGCCCTGCTGGGCGCGTCACCGGGTGCTTCAACCGCTGCGCCTATCACTCTGAACGTAATGAAATCGCTGTTCCCGCAGCAGTTTGCTTCACCGGAGTGGCAGGAAAAAATCCGTACTATCGTGCCGAGCTTTGGCCAGAAACTAAATGGCAATACCGCGCTGACGCAGCAGGTGTGGGATAACACCGCGTCTGTACTGCAGCTGACCAAACCACCTGTCATCAATATGAGCGAGCAGCAGGCCGCGCCGATGCAGGCTAAGCCGCGCGAAGAATCTGCTAAACAGGATATGGCGCTCTAATCGCGACCAGCCCTGAATCCCGAGCCGGACACTGTCCGGCTTTTTTTATGCCGGTAATCCGTTAGCGGAGCGCGCAAAATAGCTGTTGAGCAGTCGCCAGAGATAGTGCGCAGCGGGCGTCATGCGGTGATCGGCGCTGTGCAGCAGCTGACACTGACTCTCGCGCGCAATGCGGTGATCGAGCGGTATCGCGACCAGCCGATCGCAATCGTGAATGCTTCTCAGCGTCTGCGGCGTCATAAACGCCACGCCCTGCCCGGCCAGCGCCAGAGAAACGGCGCTGGTAAACAGGTTACAGCTACAGGCGGGCGTAAAGATGAGTCCTTCACTCCTGAACATGGCATTCAGATAGCGCTGGAGACCAAACTGCTCATCCATGCCGATGAGCCGGTGCTCAGCCAGCTGTGACAGCGTAACTTTATCCAGCGCGGCCAGCGGATGTGAGGGGGGCACGACCGCACAGATCGGACCGCGCCTGAAGCTGTTACAGCGGAGTCCGGGCGGGCCGGAGGGGCCAAAACTCACCGCCATATCCACCTCACCTTTTGCCAGCAGCGTCAGCGTGGTTTGCATATCTCCCGACTGAATATTCACAAAAACCGCCGGGTAAGCCTGAGAGAACTCGGCAATAACGTGACGGATCACTTCGTCTGCCATCCCCTGGCCCACGCGCAGCGTAACGCTGCCGCCGCGCATATGGCGCATATCCTGCAGCTGCCGCTCCAGCTGACGGCGGCGCTGACTGGTCAGCGCATAATCCTCTGCCAGCAGTTTACCCGCATCGGTCAGGACCACATTTCTGCCGCGTCGTTCCAGCAGCGGCAGCTGCAGCGCGCGCTCCAGCTGCGCCAGCTGGCGGCTGATGGCGGAAGCATTGACGCCCAGCGCATCTGCAGCGCGGCGGATCCCGCCGTGCATTCCGACCTCATACAGGTAGCTTATCGATTTTTCGGGATAGCTGGATAATGTCATACTTTCCGCTTATCTGTTGATCTGAGAGCAACAATAATAGCCAGCGCAGCTTATTTTTCTACCGTGTTTTTTCTGCGCATACTGCCTGTGCAAACCCGACAGACAGGAAAACTATAAAATGAAAGCGATTACTCTTTATCTGGAACAGCATGCCGCAGATATTCTGGCGGACATAAAAACGCTGGTGGCGGCTGAATCTCCCTCTGATGACAAATCTGCCGTTGACGCCTGCGGTGAAGTGCTGCAGCAGCTATTTCAGCAGCGTCTTAACGTGCGTGCGGAAATAACACCGCAGCAGCACTATGGTAATAACCTGAAATTTTCGCTGGGCGGACAAACGCCGCAGAGCACCATTATTGGCCATTTCGATACCGTCTGGAATAAAGGCGAGCTTACGCTGCGTGAAGAAGAGGGACGCCTGTACGGCCCCGGCATTCTCGATATGAAAGCGGGCCTGGTGCAGGCGATCTGGGCAGTACGCGCACTGCAGCAGCTTGATCTGCCAGGCTGGCAAAATGTGGTGTTTCTCTGCAACAGTGATGAGGAGCTGGGCAGCCCCGGTTCGCAGCAGTGGATTGAAACCCACGCCCGAGGCTCCGCCCAGGTATTTGTTGTCGAGCCAGCGGTAGCGGGCAGCGGCGCGCTGAAGGTCGCCCGCAAAGGCACCGGCCGCTATGACCTTACGCTGACCGGCCTGGCGGCGCACGCCGGCAACAATCCGGAAGAAGGTGCCAGCGCGGTGCAGGAGATGGCGCAGCAGATTCTGGCGCTGCACGCGCTCAACGCGCCCGAACGTGGCACTACGGTCAACGTCGGCGTTGCCAGCGGCGGCAGCCGGGCGAACGTGGTGGCGGATCGCGCGCGTCTGGAAGTGGATACGCGCGTCACCTCTGAAGAGGAGGCGGCCCGCCTGCACGCGGCAATTATGCAGCTCCAGCCGCATGACCCGCGCGTGACCCTGCATATCAGCGGTGAACAGGGGCGCCCGCCCATGCGCCAGAGCGCGGCATCACGCGCACTGTTTGCCCGCGCGGCGCACATCGGTCGTCAGCTGGGCCTGACGCTGGAAGGCGCCTCCGTGGGCGGCGGCAGCGACGGCAACTTTACCGCCGCACTCGGGCTGCCCACGCTGGATGGGCTGGGCGCCACCGGTGCCGGTATTCACGCGCGGCATGAGCATATTATTGTTGCGGAGGTGGTGCAGCGTACGGCGCTGCTGGCTGGCCTGCTGAGCGGAGAGACGCCATGACACAAATATCGCTGGAAAAACCGGACAGGGCTGTGCGCCAGCGGGAGGGCCTCAGCCCCTACCTGCTGCTGTTTATTATTCTGGCGCTGGCCGCCGTGGCGACCTGGATTATACCGGCGGGCGTCTACGATTATGAGACGCGCGACGGCATTAAGTTTGCCGTCAAAGAGAGTCTGCATGCGGTGCCGCAGAGCGGTGTGCTGCCGCTGGAGATCTTTATGGCGATCGCTGCGGGCATGGTTAAACAGGCCCCCATTATCTTTCTGATCCTGTTTACCGGAGGCGTACTGGCGGTAATCGAGAAAACCGGGGCGATAGCGACGGCTCTGCAGGCGCTGTCGCGCAGCAGCACGCTGAGTGATACGCGCATCATCATTATTTTCGCCGTGATTTTCTCGCTGCTCGGCACCACCGGCGTGGTCGTCAATGCGGTGGTCGCCTTTGTGCCGATCGGACTGCTGGTGGGGCGCTCACTCGGACTCTCCCCTATGCTTGGGGCCTCGCTGGTCTATCTGACCTGCGCCGCCGGATATAACGTCGCGATCCTGAATCCGGCCACCACCGGGCTGACGCAGCATCTGGCG
Source organism: Pantoea sp. ICBG 1758 (assembly GCF_002928325.1). Classification (NCBI taxonomy): domain Bacteria; kingdom Pseudomonadati; phylum Pseudomonadota; class Gammaproteobacteria; order Enterobacterales; family Erwiniaceae; genus Pantoea; species Pantoea sp. ICBG 1758. The sequence goes on along the minus strand of NZ_POWL01000004.1, from coordinate 19,178 downwards.
CAGCTGCCGCTGTTCTCCGGCATGCTGCTGCGCGCCCTGACCTGCCTGCTGTTTGTGGTCAGCGCCGCGCTTTATCTGATCCACGCCGTGCGCCGTGCGCGTAAAAACGGTGAGTGCCGGCCCGCTATGTCTGCCGCTGCGGAGAGTATTGCTCCGGTAACCGGACGACATAAGCTGATTCTGGCGACCACGGCGCTGGCGCTGCTGCTCTTTATTGCCGGTACGGTGCGCTATCACTGGGGCACCCGTGAGATGTCAGCGATGTTTATTCTGCTGACTATTATCGTCGGACTGATGGGCCGTCTCTCAGGATCGGACATTGCCAACACCTTCCTGGCAGGCTGCGCCACGCTGGTCAAAGGGGCGTTTATCGTGGGGATGGCCGCTGCCATTTCACTCGTGCTGCAGCAGGGCAATGTCCTCGACCCGATCGTCGGATTTCTTTCCGATCTGCTGGAGCCGGTGCCCGCCTGGCTGGCAACGATTGGCATGTTTATCAGCGCCGCACTGATCCACTTTGGTATCTCATCCGGCTCGGGAGAATCGGCGCTTCTGATCCCTATTTTCTCACCGCTGGGCGATAACCTTGGCCTGACGCGTCAGGTGATGGTGCAGTCGGTACTGCTGGGTGAAGGGATCGTCAACTGTATGAGCCCGACGTCCGGCGTGCTGATGGCGGTGCTCGCCACGGCAGGCGTTTCATTCGGTCAGTGGCTGCGCTTTGTTGCCCCGGTCATCGCAATCTGGTTTGTGATCTGTGTGGTGATGCTGCTGACAGGGGTCGCTATCAACTGGGGGCCATTCTGACCCGACGCTTTTCAGGCAGCGCCGCCTGATACCAGGCGCTGCCGTATCCGGTGGCGGGGATCCGCTTATTTAGCGCGATCCTGTTTTCCCCGACGCCATATTGTTCTGGATCATCATTTATTTATTTATAAAAAGACGAACGTTAAAAATAGATATCAAGCTTCTGTGAGCCGTGACGATAGTAAATTGACGGCAGAGCATGCGTTCCGCCTCCCTCTGACCTGCATTTCATTATCTCACTAAAGGTGAATTTTATGGGCCTTGCTCACTCCCTCTCAAATATTAAAATCGGAAAGAAACTGGGAGCCGGTTTTATTATTGTGATAGCCGCCTCACTGGCAATCACTGTTATCGCATTTGATTGTTTTCGCAGCATTAAAGATAACTCAGCCCGGCGCACCGTGACGGTTGAGATGGTGAATACGCTCAGTAAAGCACGGCTGAATCGCACTCTGTATCAGTACACGAAAGATGAGCAGTTTGCCGTGCGGAACGTTGAGGCGCTGAAAGAATTTACCGCGCTTTATCAGCGTCTGGAAAGCTTTAGCTGGAACGCAGAGGGGCTGCAGAAAGTGAACCAGCTGGGTGAACTGATGCACAGCTATCAGGATCAGCGCGAAAAATTTATTGCCGCCGCTAAAGAAACCACCACGGCCTTCAGTGCAATTACGCCTGCCGCGCTGATTAAGCTGGCACATCAGCTGGAGTCGCTGAATCGCGGCCTGACGCCAGAGACCGCGCCGCCGGTTATGCAGCTTACGGCGACCCTCTACGATACCGCTAATATTGAAGAGAACTTCCTGAAAAATCCCGGCGAAACCAGCAGAGACGCCATAGCGGATAAATTTATCACCATCACCACCCTGACCGAACTGCTCGACAGTTTTAATCAGGGGGATATCACTACCGCAACGCAGGCCGTGCTGGCCGCGGTCAATCAGCAGCGCCCCGCCCTGGCGCCCTACCTGAACGCTTTTAACAGCGAGAAAAGTGAATCCATCATCCTGACGGGCGCGGCGGAGCGGCTGAATGCGGGCGTGGCAGATATGTTCAGCTATCAGTCGCAGCTTTCTGCCTCGTTTATCAAAGGCGCTGAGTGGCGCATCGCTATCGCTGCCGCGATCTGCGTGGTGCTGAGCCTGCTGATTGCCTGGCGCATTACGCGCAGCATTACGCACCCGCTGCGTGAAACGCTCAGCGCGGCGCAGCGCATTGCCGCAGGCGATCTGACCACGTCGCTGAAAACCACCCGTGGCGATGAGCTGGGAGAGCTGATGCAGGCGGTTGACAGCATGAACCATAGCCTGCAGACGATTATCGCTAACGTGCGCAGCGGCGTCAGCAGCGTGGCGCGCGCCTCCGCAGAGATTGCCGCCGGCAATACCGATCTCTCTTCCCGCACCGAGCAGCAGAGTGCTGCCGTGGTGCAGACCGCCGCGAGTATGGAACAGCTGACCTCTACGGTGAAGCAGAACGCTGAGAATGCGCATCACGCCAGCCAGCTGGCGGCCGACGCCTCCGGCAATGCTGGCCGCGGCGGCGAGATTGTTCGCGACGTGATCGCTACCATGAGCGGTATCAGTCAGAGCTCCGGTAAAATTGGTGAAATCATCAATGTCATCAACAGTATCTCGTTCCAGACCAATATCCTGGCGCTGAACGCAGCGGTTGAAGCGGCGCGGGCCGGAGAACAGGGACGCGGTTTTGCCGTGGTAGCGGGCGAAGTCAGAAACCTGGCGCAGCGCAGCTCCGTGGCGGCAAAAGAGATTGAGACGCTGATCCGCGAATCACTGGATCGCGTCAGCGACGGCTCAGCGCTGGTGGATCGTGCCGGTACGACAATGAATGATATTGTGCAGTCGGTGACGCAGGTGCGCGACATTATGGGTGAGATTGCCGCCGCCTCTGATGAACAGAACCGGGGCATCTCGCAGATTGCGCAGGCGATGTCGGAGATGGATACCACCACCCAGCAGAATGCGGCTCTCGTTGAGGAGTCTTCTGCCGCAGCAAGCTCGCTGGAGTCGCAGGCGATTGAACTGGAGAAAACCGTGGCCATCTTCCGTCTTTCCGCGGAACAGGAAAATGCCGCCCGGGTTGCTCCGAAGCCCGTGCTGACGCCGTCGCCGGCTAAACCCCGGCCTGTGTCCACAGCGGACGCCAGCTGGGAAAGCTTTTAACCTGCGCCGACCAGAAAAAAGCCCGTAAGCGGATAAACCAGCTTACGGGCTGTATGTTTGCCGGCGTCAGGCTGTACGCCGGCCACCTATTATCCGATCAGAAATCGTAACCCACGGTCGCAACAATTGAGCGCTCAGCGCCCCAGTAGCAGTAGCCCGTGCCGTAGCAGGCGGCGACATATTCCCGGTCGGTGAGGTTATTGGCATTAACCTGTACATAAGCCCCTTTCAGCTGGCTGTTCCAGGCACCGAGATCGGCGCGGACCGACGCGTCAAACAGAGTGGCGGAAGGCAGGCGCCGGGTATTTTCATTATCAGCCCACTGTTTGCCGATGTAACGCACGCCGGCACCCACGCTCAGACCATAGTCAAACTGATATTTACTCCAGAGCGAAGCCATAGAGTTGGGGGTGACATATGGCGTGTGGCCATCGTTGCCATCCACCGAATCTTTATACCGTACGTGACTGAGGGTGTAGTTAGCGATGGTGCTGAGACGCGGCGTCAGCTGGGTATGCGCCTCCAGCTCCAGCCCCTGTGAATGCACTTTACCGGCAGGCACAAAATAAGAACCCTGCACAATACGGTTGCCGACATCTTTCTGCGTAAGATCGTACACCGCTGCGGTGTAGAGATCGGAGGTCCCCGGCGGCTGATATTTCACGCCCGCTTCATACTGCTCTGCGGTAGTGGGTTTCAGCAGGTTGCCGTTCTGGCCCGAGAGCGACTGCGGCGTAATAGCCTGGCTGTAACTCACATAAGGTGAGACACCGTTGTCAAACGCATAAAGCAGCGCGGCACGACCGCCCACGTGGTCATCCTGACGCCGGTTTTTGGTTGCCTGATCGTAGTTCTCAGTCTGCGACACAATGCGGTCATAGCGGCCCGACAGGTCAAGATGCCACTTATCCCAGACCATCTCATCCTGCAGGTAGACGCCGGTCTGATAGTAGTAGCGCTGCGAGCGCTCGAAGGTATACACGTCGTTGGCACCCACGGAGGCCCCGGTCCGCGCATTCAGCTGACTGGCGTTGCCGCTTGCGTCATGCAGGTCGTTTTTATACTGATGGTATTCCGCGCCCAGCACCACTTTATGGTCTACTGCGCCAGTGGCGAAATCTGCTTCCAGCTGATTATCGATCGCGTACGCTTTCAGCGATGAGCGCGAGCCGGAGTAGTAGCGGTTCAGCAGATCTGAACTGTTCCCTGTCCAGCCGATTTGATACACCTGATCAAGATCGACGTTTGAGTGAGAGTAGCTGGCATTAGAGCGGAACGCCCAGGTGTCATTAAAGCGGTGCGCAAATTCGGCGCTGTAGATCTGCTCGCGGCGTTTGAACTGGTCGAGTGAACTCTGGCCGTCGTAGAAGCCATTGCTCAGCTTATAGCCGTTGTGTTCGGTGATGCTGCCCTCACCCGGTACCGCGCTGTGGTAGCCGCCTGAGGGATCTTTCTGCAGATAGGCGCGCAGCAGCAGCGAGGTATCTTCCGACGGCTGCCAGAGCAGCGAGGGTGAAATCGCATATTTCTCCTCCCGCGTGTGTTCGTACTGGGTGTCGCTGTTGCGGGTAATACCGGTCAGGCGGAACGCCAGCTGATCGTTCAGCGCATCGGTGTAGTCAAAGGCGGCTGAAGTGGTGTTGTTGTTACCCGCCGAGAGACGGAAATGCCCCTCCTGCCGAAACTGCGGACGTTTTGACGTCTCCATCACCAGCCCGCCCGGCACCGTCTGACCATAAAGCGCAGATGAAGGGCCTTTAATCACATCGATACGCTCAAGGAACCAGGGATCAACCTGCAGCACGTTATAGCTGCCGGGATCGCTCATCAGCCGCAGGCCATCCAGGAAGACATTATCGACATCGCCACCGTGGAAACCGCGCAGTGATACCGTATCGTAACGCGACGCCGCACCGGCGAAGTTTGTAAAGGCGCCTGCGGTATAATTCAGCGCCTGATTTACGCTCATCGCGCCCTGATCTTCCATCTGCTGACGCGTCACCACTGAAACGGCCTGACCGGTAGTGATCAGCGGGCGATCGGTTTTAGTCGCGCCCTGGCTGGTTTTCGCCGTATAGCCGGTGGTGGGAGTCGTAGCCGTTTCAGCCGGCTGCGCGGTGACAACCAGAGTCTCAGCTGCATACAGCAGCGGTGATGCAGATAATGCGACGGAGCAGAACAGAACAGAACGCTTCAGAGTAAAAGGCACTCGCATGGTTAATTCCCTTAAAAACACGCAGTTCTCTCCGGTGCAGCCGGAGAGCCGATGGATGCCAGAGGCAATGGTAATGCTAATATTAATGAGAATTATTATCTTTTTGATAGTGGCATTTCAAGATGTGTCTGCAGTTAAATTTTCTGCCGGAAACCGGTTAAAAAGTGGGGGAATGGCTGAAAAGCGAGCCGCAGCTCGCTTTAGATAAATGCGTCAGGCCTGCTGCAGCGCGGGCTGCCGCCGCCGGTTTTCACGCAGAAATGCGCGGATCAGCCCCAGCCAGAGCAATCCGCAGGCCAGATTAATCAGGCTAAAGCCGGTACTGTAAAAGCTGAAATAGGCGTATTTTGCCGCTTCAATGCCGAGTGCAAAAATCAGAATTGTTACCATACCCACCATCGCTGCCACGCTGCCCTTGCCCGCCTGGCTGGAAAAAAGCGTCATACGATAGAGTCCGGCATTAACCAGTCCGGTGCCAAAACCGTAAAGGCTGAGGCCGGCGGTCAGCCACAGATAGCTGTGCCGATCGGCTATGGTCGCGACTGCCGCCAGCGCAAGACCGGCTACCACCGGCCAGGCTCCCAGCTGCAGCGGTCGCTGGATCGGCAGCCGGCTGCTGAGGCGCCCCAGCGTCAGGTTACCGGCGATCATCGCCAGAAACACCGGCAGCTGCAGCAGCGCATACTCCATACGGCTCAGGCCGGCATCGTGCATCAGAATAACCGGCGACAGCGCTACCCAGGCGAGGCAGGGAATGGTCACCAGGCCGATTGCCAGCGAGCCGCGCATAACCTGGCGATCGCGCAGCAGCTGCCAGTAACCCCTGCCCAGCGCGCCGGGTGAGATCGAGCGCGTACGATCCCCTGCGGTTTCCGGCATAGTGCACCACAGGCCCAGCAGGGCCAGCGCCGTCACGCCGCCGAAGAGCCAGAACAGGGTGCGCCAGTCGCTGATAGTCAGAAAAGCGGCCCCGGCCAGCGGCCCGGCCAGCGGAGCCAGCAGCGCGACGTTTGCCATCAGCGCCATGATCTTCACGCTCAGCGCTTCACTGAACGCCTCCTGAATAGCGGCGTAGCCTACAGAGCCGATAAAGCACAGGCTGACTCCCTGCAGAAAGCGCAGCAGTACGAACTGCTCAATGCTCTGCACCCAGTGAGTGGCAATGCAGGTCAGCATAAAAAAAGCGACGCCGCTAAGCAGCACCGGACGCCGCCCGATGCGATCGGAAAGCGGCCCCAGCAGCCACTGCAGCATCATACCGCCGATCAGATAGGCGGTTAGCGAAGCGGAAACCCACTCAGGTCCGGCACCAAACTCCTCAGTGACCAGCAGCATGCCGGGCTGGATCATGTCATGCGCGATATAGGTGGCGAATTCAAACAGTACCAGCGAGAGCGGAAAAATTATGCGGCGGCGCGTGAGCTGCGACACCGGTTCATACAGGGCCATTACCGATCCTTACCCGTTGCAGAATGATAAAAAACGCGGTTGCCGGAGCAACCGCGTCACAGATGTCAGCCAGCGAACGCCTTATCAGCGCCAGCGGGCAATAGGGTTATCCAGCGTACCGGCAAACTTGAGATTTTCCGCCGGGTCGGTGAGGTTAATCATCTGCTGATTATTCGCCAGCTGCAGCCGGTTAAGGCAGGAGCGGGTAAACGCCGGGGTAAACATATCAAAGCGTGCAAATTTAGCTGCCAGCTGCGGATGCGCCTGCTGATACTCTTTCACGCACTGCGCTACCGCCTGCCAGAACTGATCCTGCGACAGCGTACCGGCGTCGTGCAGAATGGCGCTGATAAAGCGGAAAATGCAGTCGAATACGTCGGTAAAAATCGACAGTAACTTGAGATCGTCCGGAACATCCACTGCCAGTCGGCTCACTTTTTCCGGCAGCTGCGCGTCCGGATCCATGACGGCAATCTCTTCACCAATATCTTTCATGTAGGCGCTGACCGGCACATTGTTCTCCAGCAGCACGATCAGGTTTTCGCCGTGGGGCATAAACACTAAATCGTGCTGGTAGAAGCAGTGCAGCAGCGGGCTGAGATAGCAGTTCAGATAGCGCGCCACCCACTCTTTTGCCGGCAGGCCTGAGTCAGCGATCAGCGCTGGTAACAGCGCCTGCTGGTGGTGATCAACATGCAGGAGTGCGGCCATCGTCATCAGACGCTGACCCGGCTGCAGGCGGGCTGCCGGATTATCCCGCCACAGCGCAGCAAACATCTTTTTATAGGCGGAATCGCCGCTGATGGCCTGTTCGTAGTAACGGTTGTGATAGCCCACCGCCGCAACCTCCCGCAAAATACGGAAATCACAGCGCTGCAGCCACGCATCCCTGCTGACCAGCTGTTCCAGCCACTCGTTAATCGCGGGCGTGGTCGCCATATAATAGGGTGAGAGACCGCGCATAAAGCCCATGTTAAGCACCGACAGCGCGGTTTTGACGTAGCGCTTCGCGGGCTGACTGCGGTTAAAGAAGGTGCGGATCGATTGCTGCGCCTGATAGCGATCGTCGCCCTCGCCGAGCCAGACGATATCCTGCTGAGCAATATCGGCCGCGAATACCGTCAGCAGTTTGTTTTGCCACTGCCACGGATGCACCGGCATCAGGATATACTCATCCGCATTCAGCCCGCGCGCGCTCAGCTGCTCTGTAAACCGCGCCAGAGTCTCCGCGCCCAGCTCATCACGCATCAGCTGCTCATAACTCAGCGTACTCAGACTGGAAAAATGGGCGTTGCGCTGATGTACCGCAACCCAGATAAGCTGGACCGGTGCGGCGGCCTCTGGCGCAAAAGCGAGATAATCGCGGGCGTCAAAACCAATGCGGCCATTATTGGCGACAAAACAGGGGTGCCCCTCGGTCATTGCCGCCTCAATGGTCTGGAAATCAGCGTGCACCAGAGCCTGCGCATCCGGATTCTGCTTCTGCAGCTTATAGACGCTGCTGCTGAGCGTGCTGCTGATCTCTTCCATATAGGTTGCCAGCAGCGCCTGCGGAATGCCGATTTGCTGATTAAACTCCACGATAAACTGCAGCGCATCCAGCGTCAGCGGCCGGCCATTTTCCTGCTTCAGCAGTGACGCGGCGTCGATATTCCAGTGGTCCAGCGCCAGACGTTCTGCGCGGAACTGATAATGTGCTTCGCCGCCCGGTACGGCCAGCGTATAGCAGCCTGCGCCGTTTTCAACGGGCGTAACCAGCTTTTCGTGGGCAAACTCGCTTATCGCTTTGCGGATCAGCATCCGGTTTGCCTGTGCCCAGTTATCGCCCGTAAGGTGGCATCCTGTCAGCAGCGCAGAGGGTGTGTTCATGGTCAAAATATCCTGCTCCAGAGCCTGTTGATAATCTTCCCGCTGGCAAAACGCCAGCCAGGCGGTTTTATGCCCGAGATCGAGCGTGTGCTGATAGCGAAAGCCGGCCCGTTTATTCAGCCGGTGAATTTTCTCATTGCGTACGTCAGGCTCCACCACCACGCGTCCGACCTGCGGCAGACTGAACAGGTATCCCATGGCAACGGTAAAGACCTGCCAGCTGAACTGCGGAATGGGTGTGCTGGCGGGCGCAATCAGAATATGCATCCCGTAATCATCGGGCGCGGCCGGATAGAACCGTCCGATTTCATCCTCGCTGGCGCGGTAGCACTCCATCAGAAACACCGGCTGCCCTTCACAGCAGCCAATCAGGGCGGCGTGGGGATTATTTGCGGTCAGCCCGTGATAAAAAGCGGCGACCTGCTCCAGGGTGTCGTTCTGCATGCCCCAGAAGCGGGCGTAGTCGCGCGTTACCCAGCTGTGGATCAGTGCGGCATCGGCGGCCTGCATCGGGCGCAGGCTAAAGGTGCCTGCCGGTCGCTGAACGCGGTAAATCATCTCTGTGCTCATGTCAGCGCTCCGTCTGTGCCGGGAAAGTCTGAAAGGCGATCTGCCGCTCTACCGGATAAACTTCGCGTCCGGTAATTTCGCGTAAAATAACGGAGTTGCGATAGCAGGCCATGCCGAGATCCGGCGTCACAAAACCGTGCGTATGCAGCTCTGCGTTTTGCACAAAGATTTGATTGTGATGATCGATGCTGTAATTACGCTGCACATCGTAGCGCCCCTGCTCGTCCCAGCGCAGCCGCTGACTGATGCCTTCGATAAACATCGGCGGACGGTAGTGATAGCCGGTTGCCATCACCAGCCCTTCGGTACGACGGGTAAAGGCGCACTCCTGCTCCTGCTGCCAGAGCGAGAGTTCAAACTCCCCTGCCGGCAGCCAGCGCAGATCGGTCAGCGCTGAGTGTGTGAAGAGATTGACGTCGAGCGGGCCGTCGAGCTGTTTGACGTACATCAGATCATAAATATCGTTGATCAGGCTGCTGTTGATACCTTTATAGAGATTCTTGTGGTCTGCATTCAGCCGGTCGCGCTTCGCCGGCGGCAGCGCATGAAAATAGTCCACCCACTCCGGTGAGGTCATCTCCAGCGTCAGCTTGGTGTACTCCAGCGGATAGAAGCGCGGCGCACGGGTGATCCAGTTCAGCTGATAATCAAACCGGTCGATATCGCTGAGCAGGTCATAGTAAATTTCAGCCGCGCTCTGACCGCTGCCCAGCACGGTGACAGACCGCTTCTGCTGCAGCTCTGCTTTGTTTTTCAGATAGTCGCTGGAGTGCGTAATACGCTGACGATGCGGCTGACTGCACTCCGGGAGCCAGGCCACCGGACCGGTGCCGAGGATCAGATGACGCGTCAGCCACTCTTCGGTCGCGCCGCTCTGACTATTCACCGCCTGAACGCGATAAACCGCCCGCTCCGCATCATAACTTACGTACTCAACGTGACGGTTCCAGCGCAGGTTACTGAGGCGCTCGCAGGCCCACTGGCAATACTGGTTATACTCTTTACGCATCAGGAAAAAATCTTCCCGGATGTAGAATGAGTAGAGTTTTCCTTTCTCTTTCATGTAATTCAGCAGGCTGTAAGGGCTGGTGGGGTCAGCCAGCGTCACCAGGTCGGCCATAAATGGCGTCTGCAGGTGTGCGCTTTCCAGCATCATGCCGGTGTGCCAGTCAAAACCCGCATTCTGATCGAGAAATACGCCGTTGAGTCCCTCTACCGGTTCGCTGAGACAGGCCAGTCCAAGGTTGAACGGGCCGATACCGATGCCTATAAAATCGTAAACGGTGTTATTCATAACAGAGTTCTCACTGATTTGCCGCGTGGAGCGCGGTCGTGCGCAGCTGTTCGCGCCCGTAATGCGCAACCAGGTTAATCACCTCTTCCAGATCTGCCGCGGTGGTGGCAGGATTTAACAGGGTGAATTTCAGATACTGCCGGCCGTCGACTTTCGTGCCTGCCACAATTGCATTGCCGGAACGGAACAGCGCTTTACGGATCGCAGCGTTGATATCGTCGAGCTGCGGGCCGCTGAGCGACTGGCGCGGCACAAAGCGGAAGATTTGCGTGGTGAGTTCTGGTGCGTGCAGCACCTCGATTGCCGGATGCGCGCGCAGCAGCTGATGCGCACGCTGTGCAAGGTCAATCAGCGAGTCAAACGCTTCACCCAGCGCGGCCGGGCCCATGACGCGCAGCGTCAGCCACATCTTCAGTGCATCAAAGCGACGCGTGGTCTGAATACTTTTGTTGACCAGGTTTGGCGTCCCTTCCTGCTGCGCGCTCAGTGGATTGAGGTAGTCAGCATGGTGCGTAACATGTTTCAGATGGTCTTTGTTACGTACAAAGAATGCCCCGCAGCTTACCGTCTGGAAGAACGATTTGTGGTAATCAACGGTGACTGAGTCCGCCTGTTCAATACCGCGCAGACGCTGGCGGTGCTGTTCTGAAACCAGCAGACCGCAGCCATAGGCGGCATCAACGTGCATCCATAATCCATTGCGCTGACACAGCGCGGCGATCTTCTCCAGCGGATCGATGCTGCCAAAATCGGTGGTGCCGCTGGTTGCTACCACCGCAATCGGGATCAGCCCCTCTTCGCGGCAGCGCTGGATTTCGTGCTCCAGCATACCCGCATCCATACGGTAATCGGCATCATGGTCAACCGGCACAACGGCATCGTAGCCCAGGCCGAGGATCGCCATCGATTTCTGGATACTGAAATGACTCAATTTAGACGTGAATACGCGCCACTTACCGGCGGTTTCAGGCAGACCGCGATATTTGATCAGATGCCCCGGATGATGCGCCTCGCACCAGCTGTCGCGAGCCAGCAGCATTGCCATCAGGTTTGACTGCGTACCACCACTGGTGAAAATACCGTCCGCAGCGGCGGGCAGGCCGATACGCTCCAGCGTCCAGTCGATAACTTTTTGCTCAATTAGCGTACCGCCGGCACTCTGATCCCAGGTATCGACAGAACTGTTGACGGCGGCCATCACCTGCTCTGCCATCAGCGACGGCAGGACGACCGGGCAATTCAGATGCGCAACATATTTAGGATGGTGAAACCAGACCGCATCGCGCAGATAGAGCTGAGACAGCTCGGCCAGTGCAGCTTCGTTATTGCCCAGTGGAGAATTAAGATCCACACTGCGGAACTCGTTTGCCAGCTCGTGCGGCAGAATACCGCTAAACGGCTTTTCTACGCCCTGCACCGTCTGGGTCAGTAGCTTAAGCACCTCCTGCGTCTGTCCGGCCCAGGCATCAAGCTGACGATCGTTAAAAAGCCAGCTCTCCGGCGCGCCTGACTGCGGCTCAGAGGTTACGATTGGTAATGATTGCGCAGATGAACGTGTAAACATAATCCTTTCCTGTTACTAAAAATCTTTAAATCCTGCTGACAAATAAGACAACAGGTGTCATAGGCTCTGTTGCTTCTGCAAAAATCTAAAAAACAATAATTTATAAATATCATTAACATACGCCATCAGTTGGCATACGTGGGCAGACCTGTATAAGTCGGCCTTAAAATTTGAATGAGATTATAAATGATAATTATTATCATTCAATAGGGTAATTTCAGTAAATTTTACATCAGCGTTTCTGAAGGATGAATTTGTGATCTTTGTCACAATTCCGTTTGAGGCGTATAACAATACCTCTTTCACTATGTGGTTTTCCGCCTCCCGAATGATGACCGGGAGGTAAAACGTGGTGCAGGGCTTATCTGGCGGAGGCATTAAAGAGGATGTAATATAAGTGTTGCTAAACCGGAACAGGTGTGGCTTAATAGCGTCATCGGTTTGGAATACAGACCTTATGAAGCAGTTTTAGTAAAGCAGTCCTCAGTTCAAGTGTTATCCACAGATACCCCTTCTTCATGAGCCTCCTCCTAAGTGCCCAATAAGTAACGCTCTGATACAGGCCACCATCGCCATAGTTTATGGCTCATCAATTAAGGAAGTATCTATGTCTAACAAAATGACTGGTTTAGTAAAATGGTTCAACGCAGATAAAGGTTTCGGCTTTATCACTCCTGAAGATGGCAGCAAAGACGTGTTCGTACACTTCTCTGCAATCCAGAGTGACAGCTTCAAAACCCTGGACGAAGGCCAGAAGGTCTCTTTCACCATCGAGAATGGTGCTAAAGGTCCAGCTGCTGCTAACGTTACCGCACTGTAAGCTGCGCTGACGATCGGCAGCGCTTACGATAGCGATGAAGACAGTAGTCTGAGCAGTTAAATGCTGCTGATAAAAAAACCCGCCTTGTGCGGGTTTTTTTGTGCGCGCGTAACCGGGCTAAAAAGAGCCCGACACCCGGCTGGGCGTATCGGGTTGGCACAAGCGCCAGTGAAATTCGCGACTTAGAAAAGTACGCAAACGCACTATAACACAGGTTTCCCGCCGTCTCATTTTACTGACCTGTAAATGTGTGTGGCAGCGCTGCTACTTCTTCTTGCTGATAAGCGATTTTAGATCGGCAAACGGGTTATATGTCGCGGCACCCACTTCATCCTGCGCATCCTCTCCCGCCACCACTCGCGTACCGTACTGATCGGCTTCGGTATATTTTGAATGTTCATGATCGTGGCAGTAGAGACAAAGCAGCTCCCAGTTGCTGCCATCTTCCGGATTATTGGTATGATCGTGATCGATATGGTGTACCGTCAGCTCGCGCAGGTTTGAGTAAACGAACTCCCGCGCACAGCGCCCGCACACCCACGGATAAATTTTAAGTGCTTTCTCACGGTAGCCGCTCTCCAGCCGCGAGTAGTTTTTCGGAATAACTGCCATTAATGTATGCCTGTACTTAGCGTGATTATTTCAACGATCAGCAGGCTAGCCCGATTGTACGTTGATAGCAAGCAGCGCGTTTTTTTAACGAACCGCCAAGTTAAAAAGACGCCTTAGCGGGCAATAAAACATGACTCAGATCTATATTTAAAATTTATTTTCTCTATGGCATTATATATACCAGCAATCATTGCTGTAACGTATTACTGCCTGCGGCTTTGTGCTGACTGGCATATTTTATCTGTGGAGAAAACCTGGTGAAACCGGTTGATGTACAACCTATTAACGACATTAATCAGGCGATAGGACGCGCCGTGACTACCCTTATTGCAGCGGGCGTGCCCGTTGAAAAATATGCCATTCTGGCGGAGTTACAAGAGTCTGAAGCGCAGGCTATTGATGGCGTTAAGAAAATTTATGGTGAAGCCATTCAATTTATATCAGTCCAGATGAGTTAATAGTTTATCTCCGGATATCTTACCTGCGCTAAATAAGCGCAGCGGTAAAATTATCGCTGCGCTTATTTGCTGTCCCACCCGTTTTTTTTATTTAATCAGCAGATGTCCGAAACGCAATCGCGTTTATAATGCATTCCTGCCACGTTATAAAGACGACCGTTCTGTCGCATTAGCCGGGCTACCCTGACCAGAGGCAGCATGCCACTCTGTGACCAGCTGCCGGATGAGTTCCGCCGCCGGCAGTTCGCGTACCAGTGCTGCTCCCTCTCCCGCCCACTATGCCCCAAACCCCGCCTCGCCCTGCGCCAGCGCAGCCTTAGCCAGCGCCTTACCCAGTGAATAAGCCAGCGGATAAGCAGGGATCTCGGTGCGGGGGATATCGCGCGTAATAGTGCAGAATGCGTTGCGCAGCGCGCGCGCTTCACGACCGGAAATTGCCGCAGTCATGGTAGTACCCGTTACAGCGGCATGCCGGAGCGCCTGACGCCAGGCGGGTGCAGTAGCGGATTCAGGGCAGAGAAGAAAAGCGGTACCGGCCTGTACGCCGCTGGCACCCAGAGCCTGCATTGCTGCGATTGCTGCACCGTTCATGATCCCGCCTGCGGCAATCACCGGCAGCGTAACCCGCGCACAGATGGCCTGTACCAGCGTCAGCGTGGAGAGCTGATGATCCTCCTCATCGACGGCAAAACTGCCGCGATGGCCACCTGCTTCATAGCCCTGCGCCACAATCATATCCACTTCCTGCTGCGCGATCGCTTCCGCTTCCGCCACGCTGGTGGCTGTTGCCAGGGTCACTATCCGGCAGGCTTTCAGCCGTCGCAGAGTATCCGCCGATGGCAAACCAAAATGAAAACTCACGACCGCCGGACGCGTTTCCTCAATGACCTGCAGCACCGCTTCATGACCGCAAAAAGTGGGATAGATCTCCTCCAGATTCACGGGAACCTGAGCGCCGAGAGCAGCAAAACGATCGGCGAAACGTGCTATCCACGCCTTTTCGACTGCGTCGTTGCGCAGGGCGGGCGGATGGCAAAACAGATTGACGTTAAAAGGCTGCCGGGTAAGCGCCTGAGTCTGCCGTATAAGGCGTGCAGCCTCTTCCGCAGAGGAGGCGCCCAGTCCCAGCGAGCCAAGCGCACCGGCATTGCTGACTGCAGCAGCCAGTTCCGGAGTTGAAACGCCTGCCATCGGAGCCTGGATAATCGGATAGCGCAGATTTAATTCTTTACACAGGGATGTCGTCATCACAAAGCTCTCCGTCAGTAGCTGCCATTCTGCTTATCCGCTCTCTGTAGCAGAGATAACCTATATTTTATTTACATCTTTAACAAGCAGCCTGATCCACTCTGCTGCAGCGACATATTGCCTGACAGCGCAGCACCCGGCTGATTTCAGACCGCTGACGGTAAAATCCCCCCGCTGCGTTTTAATTAGAAAATTTACTCAGTTTTTGTTTTCCGCCGTCGATAACATATATTCAGCACCACATTTATTGCCAGCACCGGGAATCTGAACTTCAAAAAAATCCCCCTGACTGATGCCCGTTTACGCTTAACGGCTGCCGGCGCTCAGGACAACATGGAAATCGGGGGGAAACATCCGGCGCGGCACAGGCTCTGCGCTGAATGAAATTACGCGACCCTTTGTAAGGCGATCGCGCTACTTAACTGCACACTATCTGACAGAGGTCATCTATGTTTGGGGTGAAAACTTCACGCCTGGCGCTGCCGTTCAGCCACAGCGCCAGCGTTCATCGTGATATCAATGCTATCA
The DNA here is from genome assembly GCF_002928325.1 of Pantoea sp. ICBG 1758. Lineage (NCBI taxonomy): Bacteria > Pseudomonadati > Pseudomonadota > Gammaproteobacteria > Enterobacterales > Erwiniaceae > Pantoea > Pantoea sp. ICBG 1758. The sequence continues at coordinate 3,564 of NZ_POWL01000004.1, read as the reverse complement.
GACAGCATGTTGCCTGGATTGAATTTACGCCGGATGGTGAAATTGTTGATGCTAACGCGCTGTTTCTGACGCTGACGGGGTATCAGCTGCAGGAGATCCAGGGCCAGCACCATCGCCTCTTCTGTTCACCGCTTTACAGTCAGACAGCGGGCTATCGCCGTTTCTGGCAAACGCTGGCGCGGGGTGAGTCAATCACCGGCATTTTTGAGCGCTTCGATCGTCAGCAGCAGCGTTTCTACCTGAGCGCGACCTACTTTCCGGTCAGCGATGATAAAGGCCGGGTGTATAAGGTGATCAAAGTCGCCAGCGATATCACCGCGCGCCATCAGGAGCTGGAGCATAAAGAGGCGGTTATCACCGCGCTGGATCGCTCCATGGCGGTGATTGAATTTACACCTGAGGGCGAGATCCTCAGCGCCAACGCCAATTTTCTGCAGCATATGGGGTATAGCAGTGAAGAGATTGTTGGTCAGCATCACCGACTGTTCTGCTATGACGATTTTTATCACGCTCAGCCCGATTTCTGGCAAAAAATGGCGCGCGGGCAACATTTTGTCGGTCGTTTTGAGCGTAAAACCGCCAGCGGTGAGCGCATCTGGCTGGAGGCGAGCTATAACCCGGTAGTGGATGCGGATGGGCGGGTCTATAAAGTTATTAAAATTGCCTCTGATATCACCGCGCGCGTGGAGGCCGCAAAGCGTGTGGCAGATATAGCCCTCACCACGTCAGGTGAAACGTCGCAAATCACCGACAACGCCAACGACGTTCTGGACGAAACCGTACGCAATTCAGGTCTGGTGGCCCAGCGGGTTAATGCTGCGACGGAAATTGGCGTTCAGCTTAATGCGTCTGCCAGAAATATTGGCGAGGTGGTTAACACGATTAATCTCATCGCGTCACAAACAAATATTCTGGCGCTGAACGCCGCCATTGAGTCTGCGCGTGCCGGTGACGCAGGCCGCGGCTTCAGCGTGGTTGCCGCTGAAGTACGTCGTCTGGCTGCTTCCACCGCTGCCGCGACCCGGCAAATTACCGAAGTGGTGCAGCAAAACAGCCTGCTGATAAAAGAGATGTATCAGCAGCTGGATGAGGTGCGTGAGTTTGTCGTAGCTGAGCAGGAAAAAATCGGCATGCTGTCGCGCAGCCTGCGGGAAATTAACAGCGGCGTTCACGAATTTGTTAACGTTATCCACCGCCTGGATGTCTGAAACCAGCGGGAGGCTTTCGCCTCCCGCCCGCTACTCTATGCCGCTGCCTGCGGCCGGTGCGACCGGCTGCCGTTTTTTCTGCAGCGCCCGGCGCAGCGCCGGCTCCGCGTATCGGGTAATGACATACGCAACACCGGCCAGCACGATAACCATCACCGGCGGCATGATTATCATGACAGTGTCACTTTTGACATAGCGGTTAAGCTTAATCAGCATCGCAATCATCAGGTTTTCATGAATCAGATAGAGCGCATAACTGACAAAGCCCATAGCGGTAAAGAGTCGCAGCGAAAGAAAGTGCTGGATCCGCTGCAGCCTGAAGCTGGCGATGAAAAACAGCAGCATCGCTACCAGCGGCACCAGCGCGAGTGCCCCGCTGTTTTTCACGTAATAGCTAAAGTTGATCAGCAGCGCAACGGCTACCAGCAGATAGTGGTAGCGCCTGTCACGCCCGTGCAGACGCTCGTAGACCAGACAGCCCACCATAAACCAGGCGTAATGAATAAATCCCAGTTTGGAGATGATATCCACCAGCAGCGGATAGCCGAGTGACTTAATGACTGACGCACCGGAAAGTAACAGCATCGGTAAAATCAGCGCCGGCAGGCAATATTTACGTCCCGCAGTGAAATAGACAGCGCCGATAATCAGATAAAACAGGGCTTCAACATAAAGCGACCAGAAAGAACCTGCCATAGAGTGAAACGAAATGCCGGTCAGCTGCGTCAGCGTTTCCGGATTAATAAACAGCAGACCCGGCAGCAGATTTTTCACATAGGGGGTCATAAGAGACCACTCCGGAAAAAATCCGCCGGCCAGAAAAAGCAGCAGGCTGGCAATAAGCATCGCCGGGAAGAGCCGCAGCCAGCGCTTCTGCAGAAAGCCCGAATAGCTCTCCGATCGGTCAAGCGTCATAAAAATAACAAAGCCCGAGATCATAAAAAAGAGCTGTACTCCAGCCCAGCCAAAAGAAAAGAGCGGCAGATGCTGAGTGGTGGCGACATAAGGCAGCAGTTCTGGCCAGCGCGCCCAGGCGTGATAGGCGATAACCATCAGAATAGCCAAACCGCGCATACCGTCGAGGTGAGTGATACGAGCCTGCATGATGTTCTCAGTGACAATAATAAATAGACATAAGTCAAATTAACATTGACGCAGATTTACATTCAATAAGGCTTATTCCTATTAAGATTAAATTTATATTAAGTAAACAGCAAAATGTTATAAAAATTTCTGGCTACCCATTCCGGGTATTTGATACCTCTGCTATGCCTTCAGAGCTGGCTATACTTGAACCTGAGCACTGAAACGCCCATTTATTCAGGTCCGTTTATTACATATCACCCGACAGATTCAGTTTTACTGCCTGCATCTTTTTATGCACCAGCTCTCCGGCAGGGCTGTCACAGCGCAACATCACGTTCACGCATCAGGTTTTGCCAGCCTGTGCCGATAACCTGAACATACTTTTGTAATGTCATTTTAACTGGCGTATTAAGCCTATGATAGCGAAGACCTCTCTTGTCGATTCTCCCACACGCGGGCAAATGCGTGGTCTTATCCGTCAGCCTATGATGATGATGGTACTGCTGATCCTGCTGGCATTTGCCGGCGCGTTTATCAGCCTGATATTTATCGCCAGCGATTTAAACCGCCAATCCGATCGCCAGCAATCTTTGCTGCTGGACAAAGCACTGCAGACGCGGCAGGCGGTCATGCAGTTTCACCTCTCTGATAACGCCGAGTGGGGCGAGGCGTACCAGAATCTGCATCGTACGCTGAATCGCAGCTGGGCATGGGATAATCAGAATCTTGGCGCCTCGCTGTTTGATACCTTTGCCTATGAGGGGGTATTTGTTATCTCACCGCAGGATGAAACGCGCTACAGCGTAATCCGTGGGCAGCCGGAAGAGAGAACGCTCTCTCTCTGGCTGGGCGCCGATCCCCTGCCCCGGATTAAAACGCAGCTGCAGGCGAGCGCGGGTAAAGCGATCAGCGACTACGTGCTGGCAAAGGGGCAGCTCACACTCTACAGCGCGGCGTGGATCACCCCAGGAGGCGACCGCAGCGTAACGGCGCTGCCTGGTCCGCCTTCGCTGATGATTTTCACCGATCGCCTGACGCCACAGAAGCTGCTTAAGCTGGGTCATGAGTATGGTATTCAGAACCTCCATCTGGATACCTCGCCTGCCGGCCAGCCAGCCTCTCCCGCTCTGCTGCTCTCCGTGGGTGACAAGCGCGTTGCGCTGGTCTGGCGCAGCGCAAATCCTGGCGGCGCGCTGCTGACCGGATTGCTGCCTCTGCTGGTGCTGATTATGCTGCTCTCACTGTTTACCGCGCTGATGCTGATGCGCAG
>NZ_POWL01000003.1:0-460908 GCF_002928325.1 Pantoea sp. ICBG 1758 | reverse complement strand
ACGTTGATAGGCCGGGTGTGTAAGCGCAGCGATGCGTTGAGCTAACCGGTACTAATGACCCGTGAGGCTTAACCTTACAACGCCAGAGGCGTTTTGAGAGACCGATTTTCAGCTTGTTTTGCCGGATAACAGAATTTGCCTGGCGGCCACAGCGCGGCGGTCCCACCTGACCCCATGCCGAACTCAGAAGTGAAACGCCGTAGCGCCGATGGTAGTGTGGGGTCTCCCCATGCGAGAGTAGGGAACTGCCAGGCATCCATCAAGTAAGAGAGCCCTGAACACGCGTTCAGGGCTTTTTTACGTCTGCAAAAAATAACTTTTACGTTCGCTCACGGGTATTGCTGAAGCATCAGCATGCTATGGGTACTTTTTTTACCTCAAAAAAGATCTTACCGTCTCGCTTTTAGTGCCGGCGCAATTTCCTTTCTTCTCTGTCGCTGTCGGTTATGCCACATTAAGCTGAAACATTTTCATAAATAGCATGAAGTCTCGACATTCCGCGTATGCCAGGCTAATCTCGGGCATCTGGATGTCTAAACGTTTATATGGTTATCAGCAAGAGGTGAGCAGGTTATGCCAATCAGGGTGCCCGACGAATTACCGGCAGTGAATTTCTTACGTGATGAAAATGTGTTTGTGATGACCTCATCGCGCGCCCGTGTTCAGGAGATCCGCCCGTTAAAAGTACTGATCCTTAACCTGATGCCAAAAAAGATCGAGACTGAAAATCAGTTTTTACGTCTGCTCTCTAACTCACCGCTGCAAATTGATGTGCAGCTATTGCGGATAGACAGCCGCGAATCGCGCAATACCCCCAGCGAACATCTGAATAACTTTTACTGCAATTTCGAAGAGATACAGCACGATAACTTCGATGGCCTGATTGTGACAGGTGCGCCGCTGGGTCTGGTTGACTTTAACGACGTCGCCTACTGGCCGCAGATCCAGCGCGTGCTGCACTGGGCAAACGAGCATGTCACCTCTACGCTGTTTGTCTGCTGGGCGGTACAGGCTGCGCTGAACATTCTGTATGGTATTCCCAAGCAGACGCGGCAAAACAAACTGTCAGGCGTCTATGAACATCAGATCCTGCATCCGCACGCTTTGCTGACGCGCGGCTTTGATGACAATTTTCTGGCGCCGCATTCGCGCTATGCGGATTTTCCCAGCCAGCTTATACGCGACTACACCGATCTCGAACTGTTTGCTGAATCTGAGGCAACCGGCGCCTATCTGATGGCGAGTAAAGACAAGCGGCTGGCCTTTGTAACCGGGCACCCGGAATATGACGCGCTGACCCTTGCAGGTGAATTTCACCGGGATAATGATGCGGGTCTGCAGCCGGAAGTGCCGTTTAACTATTTCCCGCAGAACAATCCGGCCCTGCCGCCACGTGCGACCTGGCGCAGCCACGGCAACCTGCTGTTCTCTAACTGGCTGAACTACTATGTTTACCAGATCACGCCGTTTGACCTGCGCCACATGAATCCGACTCTCGACTGATCTCTTTTTAGCTTCTCTCCACCGCGATCGCCTTCGAGCCATCGCGGTTTTTTTATGTCTTTTCCAAAGCAGAAACCATTGCCTTTATTTTGATACTTTAAATAACAGTATATACAGAGAGTTAATGATTATCTTTTCATAAAATGGAAATAGTTTTTGAAATAAAAACTAAAATGCATATGCTCTGATCCTGTCGGTTACAAAACATCCAGTATTCTGATCCCGGCAGTAAACCAGGATCGCTTCAGGAGAGAGCCAGCATGACAGACACGATTATTCACTCTACGCTGACCTTCACTCAGCCCTTCTCAGACGCGGAGCAGCAACTGCTGACGCCGGCGGCTATTGATTTTCTGCAGGCGCTGGTCGTGCGCTTTGCCCCGGAACGCGATCGACTGCTTAAAGCGCGGCAGCAGCGCCAGCGGGACTACGATCGCGGAGCGCTGCCTGACTTTAATGCGGAAACCACTTCCATTCGTGAAAATGAATGGCAGGTGCGCCCGCTGCCTGAGCTGCTGTGCGATCGCCGGGTCGAAATTACCGGGCCACCCGATCGCAAAATGACCATTAACGCGCTGAACGCCAACGTTAAGGTTTTTATGGCGGATTTCGAGGATTCGCTGGCTCCGTGCTGGAGCAAGCTGATGGACGGGCAGCAGGTGCTGCGTGAAGCGGTCGCCGGTACGCTGCGTTTTACCCGCGATGATGGCCGGATCTACCAGCTGCGTTCCGATCCTGCACTGCTGATGTGCCGGGTACGCGGATTACATCTGGCTGAAAAGCATGTGGAGTGGCGCGACAAAGCGATTCCGGCTGGCCTGTTTGATTTTGCTCTCTTTGTATTCCATAACGTGCGGGCGCTGCAGGAAAAAGGGCATGCACCGTGGTTTTATCTGCCTAAAACCGAGCACGCCAGTGAGGTAGCGTGGTGGCGTGAGATCTTCCGCTTCAGCGAAGATCGTTTTGATCTGCCGCGTGGCACGATCAAAGCCACGGTACTGATTGAAACGCTGCCCGCGGTGTTTCAGATGGATGAAATCCTGTGGGAGCTGCGCGACCACGCCGTAGCGCTTAACTGCGGCCGCTGGGATTACATCTTCAGCTACATCAAAACGCTGGGGCAGCACGGCGATCGCATTCTGCCCGATCGACAGCAGATCACCATGGATCAGCCATTTCTGGATACGTACTCCCGGCTGCTGATTAAAACCTGCCACCGGCGCGGCGTACTGGCAATGGGCGGCATGTCTGCACTCATCCCGGCGCAGGAAGAGACGCGCAATGCGTGGGTAAAAGAGAAAGTTGAGGAAGATAAAGCGCGCGAAGCGGGTAACGGCCATGACGGGACATGGGTTGCGCATCCTGGTCTGGCAGATATTGCCATGAAGGTGTTTGATCGCCAGCTGGGCGATCGCGCCAATCAGCTGCACGTGACGCGTAATACCGATTCGCCGGTAACGGCTGAGCGGCTGCTGCGTCCCTGCCGCGGTTTACGTACCGAAGCGGGCATGCGCGCAAACATCCGCGTTGCGCTGCAGTATCTGGAAGCGTGGATTAGCGGTAACGGCTGCGTGCCGATTGAGGGACTGATGGAAGATGCGGCAACGGCTGAAATCGCCCGCGCCTCTATCTGGCAGTGGATCCGTCACAAACAGATCCTGAGTGATGGCCAGCTGGTCACTGCTGCCCTGTTTGAGCAGTTTCTTGACGAAGAGCTGGCCGCGCTGCGTCAGCGCTACGGCGACGTACGTTTTCAGCAGGGACGCTTTGAAGATGCAGCCGCGCTGATGGCGCAAATCACCACGGATAACGAGCTGGTTCCATTTCTGACGCTGCCAGGCTACCGCCTGCTGCCCTGACCCCGGAGAGAGTGCTATGAATCGGACACAACAGATCACACAGCTGGAAATGAGCTGGCAGGATGCGCGCTGGAACGGTATCACGCGTCCCTATCGGGCAGAAGAGGTCATCAGCCTGCGCGGATCGGTGACGCCGGCCTGCACGCTGGCAGAGCGGGGCGCCGTCAGGCTCTGGTCGCTGCTTAACGGCGGTGCGGCAAAAGGTTATATCAACAGTCTCGGCGCATTAACCGGCGGTCAGGCGCTGCAGCAGGCGAAAGCCGGTATTGAAGCTATTTATCTCTCTGGCTGGCAGGTGGCGGCGGATGCGAACCTCGCCGGGCAGATGTACCCCGATCAGTCGCTCTATCCGGTTAACTCTGTACCGGAGGTGGTGCAGCGGATTAATCAGAGCTTTCAGCGCGCCGATCAGATCCAGTGGGCCAGCGGCCTGTCGCCGGAAGATGACGCGTATGTCGACTATTTTCTGCCGATAGTGGCCGATGCGGAGGCGGGCTTTGGCGGCGTACTGAACGCTTTTGAGCTGATGAAATCGATGATTGTGGCCGGGGCTGGCGCCGTGCATTTTGAAGATCAGCTGGCGGCGGTAAAAAAATGCGGCCATATGGGCGGTAAGGTGCTGGTGCCAACGCAGGACGCGATTCAGAAACTGGTAGCTGCACGCCTTGCGGCTGATGTCATGAATGTGCCAACCGTGCTGATTGCGCGCACCGATGCGGATGCCGCTGACTTAATTACTTCTGACTGCGATCCGAACGACAGCGCGTTTATCACCGGTGAACGTACGCCGGAGGGGTTTTATCGCACCCGTGCCGGGATCGAGCAGGCGATCAGCCGCGGTCTTGCCTATGCGCCCTATGCCGATGTTTTATGGTGTGAAACCTCCACGCCCGATCTGGCGCTGGCGCAGCGCTTTGCTGACGCGATACACGCGCGCTATCCCGGCAAACTGCTGGCTTATAACTGCTCACCCTCATTTAACTGGAAGAAAAACCTCGACGATCGCACCATCGCACGCTTTCAGCAGGCGCTGAGCGACATGGGCTATCGCTTTCAGTTTATTACGCTGGCCGGGATCCACAGCATGTGGTTCAGCATGTTTGACCTGGCGCACGCGTACGCGCAGGGCGAGGGGATGCGCCACTACGTTGAAAAAGTGCAGCAGCCGGAATTTGCGGCGCGCGACAAAGGCTACACCTTTTCATCGCATCAGCAGGAAGTGGGCACCGGTTACTTTGATCGCATCACCACGGTGATTCAGGGCGGCGCATCTTCTGTGACGGCCCTGACCGGCTCAACGGAAACCGCGCAGTTCTGATCGGATCGGCAAGAGAGGCGCCGCTGCTGTGCAGCGGCTCGTGGCCACCGCGTACCGGAGATAACTGATGTCACCCGGAGAATCCCTTATTGCCCATACCATTCTGCAGGGCTTTGACGCGCAGTACGGTCGTTTTCTCGATATCACCGCCGGTGCGCAGCAGCGGTTTGAGCAGGCGGACTGGCCGGCGGCGCAGCGCGCCATGAAGGAGCGCATACATCTGTATGATCATCATGTCACCCTGGTAGTCAGTCAGTTGCGCGTGCTGAACGGGCAGGCGGAGTGGGATACCGCCTTCTGGCTGCGGGTAAAGGCGCACTATGAGACGCTGCTGCCGGGCTATCCGCGCCATGAAATTGCAGAGAGCTTTTTTAACTCCGTTTACTGCCGGCTGCAGGGGCACAGCCATCTGTTTCCGGAGCGGCTGTTTATTCACTCCTCGCAGCCGGGTTTGCAACAACCGGAAGCGCAGCGTCCACTGTCGCGTCGCTATGCTCCCCGGCCGGACTGGCAGAGTGCGCTGCGGCAGCTGCTGTCCGATCTTCCCCTGCGGCTGACGTGGCAGGATCGGGCACGCGATATCCGCTGGATTGAGCGGCATCTGAAGGAGCAGTTCAGCGCGGCGCAGCTGGCCGGTGCCGTGCTGGAGGTCGCCAGCGAACTTTTCTATCGTAACAAAACCGCGTGGATTGTCGCGCGGCTGCAGTTCCGCAGCGGTGAGATCCTGCCCTGTCTGCTGCCGATCCAGCGCGACAGCGATGGGCAGCTGTGGATCGATACCTGCCTGACGGATCGCGATGAGGCGAGCATCGTATTTGGCTTCGCCCGCGCCAGCTTCATGGTTTACGCCCCGGTGCCTGCGGCGCTGGTGGCGTGGCTGCAGCCGCTGCTGCCAGGCAAAACCCTCGCCGAGCGCTATATCGCCATTGGCTGCCAGAAACACGGTAAAACCGAGAGCTACCGCGAATATCTGCACTATCTGGCACACCATGATGACGCATTTGCGCCTGCGCCTGGCGTGCGCGGCATGGTGATGCTGGTGTTTACTCTGCCGGGCTACGATCGGGTATTCAAGGTCATTAAAGACCGTTTCGCGCCGCAAAAGGAGGTAACGGAAGCGCAGGTGCACGACTGCTACCGGCTGGTCAAAGAGCACGATCGCGTCGGACGCATGGCGGATACGCAGGAGTTTCGCTATTTTGCCCTGCCGCGCGCGCAGATCCCGGACGCGCTGATGGCGGAGTTCATGCGCGATATACCGGAAAAGATCACGCTGCGCGATGAGAACGTTATCATTCGTCATCTCTGGCTGGAGCGTCGCATGGAGCCGCTCAACCTCTGGCTGCAGCACGCCAGCGAGGCGCAGCGTCGGCATGCGCTGGAGGAGTATGGCAATGCCATCTGTCAGCTGGCGGCAGCTAACATTTTTCCCGGCGATATGCTGTTTAAAAATTTCGGTATGACGCGCCACGGGCGCGTGGTGTTTTATGACTACGATGAAATCCGCCTGATGACTGAGCTGATATTCCGTGACGTTCCGCCCGCGCGTTATGAAGAGCAGGAGCTGCAGGCAGAGCCCTGGTACAGCGTCGGGCCCGATGACATATTTCCGGAGACGTTCCGTTACGCGCTCTGCAGCGAACCCGCGACCGGCAGGCTGCTGCAGACGCTGCATCCGCAGCTGTTTGACCCCGGCTGGTGGCGATCGCTGCAGGCGCAGATCCGCAATGGCCATGTTGAAGAGGCGATGGCGTGGCGTAACGCCCGGCGCTTCAGCGTGCGCTACGCCACGGTAGCAGTTTAACGCCCGGCGTACGCCTGCGTGACCGTTCGGGCGGCGCGGATCACCAGCGCACCCAGCTCGGTAATACGATCGTCCGTCATACGGGCCAGCGGGCCTGAAATAGAGATCGCGGCAAACGCGTCGCCGTGCTCGTCATAAATAGGTGCCGCTACGCAGCGCAGCCCCAGCGCATGCTCCTCATCATCATGCGAGAAGCCCATTTTGCGGATCAGCGCCAGATTCTCTTTCAGCGTATGCGGCGACATCAGCGTTTTAGGCGTATAGCCGTGCAGGCCTTTCTGATGCAGCAGTGCAGTTACCTGATCGTCATTCAGATGGGCCAGAAAAGCTTTCCCGGCGCCGGAAGCGTGCATCGGCAGCTTGCCGCCAATCGGGGCTGACATACGCATCAGCTGCGTGCACTGCACCTGATCAACAATCACCGCCTGATAATCACTCAGGTCCAGCACCGCCAGATTCACCGTCTCGCCAGCTTCCTCCATCAGTCGCCGTAACACCGGATGCACAATGGCCAGCAGATTGCGGCTCTGCAGAAAACTGCTGCCCACCACAAAGGCGTGGGCGCCAATCGTCCAGTAGCCCAGATCGCCCACCTGATGCACAAAGCCCTGCTGCTGCATCGTGGAGAGCAGACGATGCGTGGTTGAATTTGGCAGGCCCGCCTGCTGCGCCAGCTCGGTCAGCGCCACGCTGCCGTGCGCGTCGGCAATTAGCTCCAGCAGACGCAGGCCGCGCGTCAGCGACTGAACCTGACCGCCAGCCGGCGGCGTAGCCGCAGGGGAGGTAACGCGAGGTTTTTTTCCGCGTTTAGCCGGTACCGGGGTAGCCATAGTTGCTCCATTTCAGCGTTGTACGTGGAAACCATTTTCGTTTTAACCATTATGGAGGCAAATGCAGTTGTGCTGGTCGGATCTGTGAGCAATGAGGAAAGAAAGCGTGCGGAGTCTGACTGATGCCAGGGGAAAGAGGGGTGGAGAGCATCAGCACAGATAGAGTGCGCGGGTGTTACCCCGCGCCCGATCTTAATTAAACCGCGCGTCGCGATCGGCGGTCAGATCGTAAAGCTGATATTTACGACTCAGCATCTGGCCACCATCACGCGTCAGCGGCACCCAGTTCACCTGTGCACGGCCGCGCGTTGGCGTGACGGTAAACAGATCCATCGGAACCGAAATATAGAAGCCTTTGGTAAAGTCGCCTTCGCCATACGCTTCAGATGAAACGTTGGTTTTGGTGGCGTAGAAGCCCACGGTGACACCGCTGTCGTAGCGTTTGGAGATATCCAGCGTGGCGCCTTTATCCTTCGCCAGGTATTGCCCCACGCTCGCTTTCACCAGCACATCCTGCATAAACCACGGGCGCCAGTAGGCGGTCAGATGACCGGTTGGCGCTTTGTAGTCGCGGAACTGCATCATGTTGTCCCAGTCGCGTTGTTTGACATAGTTGGCATCAACGCCCACCGCCCAGTTGCTGTCTACCGGGCGGTAGAGCACTTCAGCACCGGCGCCGCCATACATGGTCTCCAGATAGCCGCCATAAACCTGACCATACAGGTTATTACCGAGGTAATGCATATAGTTGGCCTGCAGATCGTTTACGTAGACATTGTTTTTCACATAGTCGCGGATATGGGTACGCACGCGCGGCAGCGTGGAGTCAGAGGGCGCGCCGTTATAATTGAAGCGGTCATAGTTGTTCACGATATTGCCAAACAGGCTGCCGCCCACCAGCAGGTGATCGGTCAGCCAGTAATCCGCGTTTGCCATCGCGCCAACCTGATACATATAGAAGCTTTCCGGCCCGCCAACTGACTGGTTGAGCACCGGTGACAGGCTGTAATTCAGGCGATCTTTACGCATAAACAGGCCCTGCTCGGTTGCGCCCGGATCGACCGGATTAACGCGCGACTGCTGCAGCGGCTGCTCATGCCCCAGCGGATAGCCGCTGAGCGTATTATGCAGGCTGGCAACCTGCGTGCGCGTCGTCACCTGCGGCATATTAAAGCGCGACTCCGTGACGGCAATCGTGTCAATGCCGGCCGGCAGGTGATTCATCATAATACGATTGGCGCGATCAACGCCTTCGCGCGTATCGCGATATTTGATCTGCTCACCGCTGACGTAAAGGGTAGCGCCTTTGGTCTGAATGCGCGGGCCATTGAATCCGGCGTCATACTTCAGTGCGCTAAGCTGGCTGGCGACCACGGCAGAATCCAGCAGATCGCCCTGCGGATGCGGGTCGTAAGCAGGCTTCGGCGTATCGATATGCGTCTGGCGCAGATCGTTGAAGTTGGTGCGAATGGTGACGCCAAACATAAAGGTGTTGCCGCGCTCATAGCTGGCATTGATATCTGCCCAGTCAGTAAGGCGATAAATCGCACCGGCGTTGACTTTGCTGCGCTGCTCCAGCCGTCCGGCAAAGTCATCCTGATAATCGTTGCCCTCATACTCCAGCTTAAGGCGCAGCGGCTGCCACGGCGTCTGATACTCCACGCCGCCAAACAGGGCAGCAGGGCCATGAAACAGCTGTGAGCCATTGACTGAACCGGCCGTGCCGCCACCGGTGCGGCTGCAATAGCTGTCGCTGTAAGAGCAAAACGGGTTTTTCACGGTGCCGCTGTTGCCGAGATAGCCCCAGCCAAGGCCCAGCGTAAAATCGAATGGCCCCCAGGCTTTAGACGCCACCAGATATTCGCTGTCAAACAGCCCGGTGCCGCCGAGGTCGCGTGAACCCACCGCCACCTCCGGCAGCCAGTAGCTCTCCTGCCAGAGGCGCAGTTTCAGATCGAACGCTTTATCTTTATAACTCTGGTTGCCGCTGAAATCTTCCACGCCGCTGTAGCGACGGGTCCGCACATCGGTATAGCGTACGGTGGTTTCCAGCCACGACAGAAGCTGAAGCGAGGCGGAGTAGTAGCGATACTGATCGTTATCCCGCGCGTTAAGGCTGAATTCACCCTCTTTCGCCATGCGGGCGGTAGGCGTCTGCAGCAGGCCGACGCCGCCAAAATCGGATTGTGAAGGACCCACCGGCTGCGGCCAGGTTTCAGCCTGCACCTGGCAGGCGGCAGAGACAGATGCAGCCAGCAGGCTGAGCAGTAGTTGTTTTTTCATTATTGCGGGATCCGGTGAGTCAGAACAGAAATCAGACGCGTATTTAAATCTGCCTGGCCCCACGGCAGGCTCCATGAGGTAAAGCCGAGCCAGATAATGCTGCCGGGTTCAACTTCAGCATGACGCTGATTCCAGTAGGCGACCGGAACCTGACGGACCTCGCCAGATGGCGCAATAACGGTGGCCACGCTGCGATCGCCACCGGTCAGGCGTTCGTGTGCGGCGAGATAGTCGCGTACGCTGCGTCCGGGCTGCCAGCTCTCTGCGCCAGGCCGGGCGAGGGCGCCCATAATCAGTACCTGGTGCGGTTCCGGCAGGGTATAGAGGTCATAACTGCCCTGCAGCGCACGATCCGCTTCCGGATGCAGCCGCAGCCAGTCGATATCCAGCGAGGTAAACTGCCGGCCGGTAACCGGCAGCGCGTTGAGCTGCCGGATCACTTCACCGATGGTTGCGCCGAGTGCGGCATCGCTGCTGCCCTGCCAGGCGCGCAGATCGGTCAGCAGCTGGTGGCGCTGTTGCTGTACGGCAGCGGTAGCACCGCGCTCTGCTATGACGGTGCCGGGCCACCAGGTATTGAGGCCGGGATGCGTCAGCAGCTGGCTCAGACGCTGAACGTCATCAATCTGCATGCTGCTATCGCCTGTCGCAGCGTGCACGGTAATCTGGCCTGCGGCCAGCGCGTTGCCTGCCGCAGGCAGAGCCAGTGCAGCCAGCAGAGTTATTATTTTTTTCATGATTTAGCCGGCTTCAAAAGGGTGGTTACAACAGGAAACTGGTCAGCGGCAAGCATCTGCTGCGCCTGCAGCACCGTGCCGTCGCGGTTGTCGATCCAGAACGTGTTCTGCCAGGTGCGGTTCAGGCTCGCCATCGACACATTTTCCTGCCAGACGCGGCACGGTATCGCTTCTCCCGCCAGCGTCAGCACTTCATCGGTGCCGCGCTCAAACTGCGAGACCGCCGTTGCGGCGCGTACCCGATCCTGTTCACGCCACTGCACGACGCGTGTCCAGCTGGCACCGTTCTGCAGATGCAGCGCATCAGCCAGCGGATCCCCGGCGAGGTTGCTGACCGCCTGCAGGTTGTCGCGCAGTCCCAGCGTTTTCACCAGGCGGCCATGCTGCATCACCAGCATGGCTTTGTCCTGAGTCACCCACTTTTGCTGACCCGCTTCAAGGTAGCCGAGCACCACAAAGATACGTGCGCCATTGTCGATGCGGGCGTACATACTGGCGTAAGGGAGTTTCTGAATCTGTTCGGCACTGACCGTGACGTCGTCGGGACCATTGACGGCAAGCATGACGGTCTGCTCAAGACCTTTTTGCGTCTGTGTGCAGGCCTGCAGCAACAGACAAAGCAGCAGCAAAGAGAGTTGGCGCACTGTGTGTATCCCTGTCTAAAAAACAAAAGCAAAAAATAACCACACGGCGGTATGGTCAGGAGTCAAAGCGTATTATCAGCGGGTCGTGCCCGTTGTGGTTGTTGTTGTACCGGTATTTGCGCCATCACCGCCGCCGCCGCCGCCAGCAGCGGCAAGGCCGAGACCTACCAGCGCGCCGAGCGCGCCAATCCCCACCGCGGTCGATGCGCCAGAGGAGATCGCGCCCGCCTGTGCGCCGGCTGCTGCGCCGGTCTCTTCCGGTACGGCGTGGGCGGCAGAAGCGACCGCGAGATATAACAAGGCTGCACCGGCAGCCACGAGTTTTTTCATAACAGCGTTTCCTGCATTTAGAAAAAAATGAATGAAGGAGCTATCCTGGTTTCAGGCGCATTTACGTCAGAGCAATAAAATATCAGCCTGTAGCAGGCTAAAAAGCGCGCCCGTATCCGGCTGCTGTGGTATTGCAGTCAGAAAAAATCGGCGTGAATAGCTTTTTTCCGTGGCCCGTTTGCTACTGCCTGAAGCGTAAATATGACGACATTATATACGGCAGGATTTTACACTTTTTTAGTAAAATTTGGCACGGAATAGGAATTATCGGATTTTCCTGATGGGTTGTAAATTTAAATCCGCGTGGATTCAGGGGGCTGAGCGCCTGTTGCACGCAATCAGATCCGGTAAAATCTGTGATTTTTGCAGAGGCTTAGCGCAACATCAGATTTTCTGTAGCCAGCCGAAGGGATATTTCATCAGCAATGAATGGCCGTATTAAAACCGGCAAATAAGCGGAATAAAAAAAGGCGGCCAGCGGCCGCCCTGATGATCCTGATGCAAATTAACGCCAGGATTTGTAGCGATTGATCAATCCATTGGTCGAGCTGTCGTGACTGGCAATATCTGCGTCATTTTCCAGCTCAGGCAAAATACGATTTGCCAGCTGTTTGCCCAGTTCCACGCCCCACTGATCGAACGTGTAAATATTCAGAATGGCACCCTGCGTGAAAATCTTATGTTCATACAGCGCAATCAGCGCACCCAGGCTGTAAGGGGTAATTTCGCGCAGCAGAATGGAGTTAGTCGGACGGTTACCTTCAAACACTTTAAACGGCACAACGTGCGCCACGGACTCCGCCGATTTGCCGGCATCCGTAAACTCTTTCTCTACCGTATCGCGTGACTTACCAAACGCCAGCGCCTCGGTCTGAGCAAAAAAGTTCGACAGCAGCTTCTGGTGGTGATCGGCCAGCGCGTTATGGGTAATGGCCGGTGCAATAAAGTCGCACGGCACCAGCTTGGTTCCCTGATGGATCAGCTGATAAAACGCATGCTGACCATTGGTGCCAGGCTCGCCCCAGATAATCGGGCCGGTCTGATAGTCGACCGGATTGCCTTCACGATCGACATACTTGCCGTTCGATTCCATGTTGCCCTGCTGGAAATAGGCAGCAAAGCGATGCATATACTGGTCGTAAGGCAGGATCGCTTCGGTTTCGGCACCAAAAAAGTTGTTGTACCAGATACCGATCAGCGCCAGCAGCACCGGCAGGTTCTGCTCCGCCGGAGCGGTGGCAAAATGCTGATCCATCGCGTGTGCGCCGCTGAGCAGCTGCGTGAAGTTGTCAAATCCGATGGAGAGAATAATAGAGAGGCCGATGGCCGACCAGAGCGAGTAGCGCCCGCCAACCCAGTCCCAGAACTCAAACATGTTGCTGGTATCAATACCAAACTCGCTGACCGCTTTGCCGTTGGTAGAGAGCGCGGCAAAATGTTTTGCCACGTGCTGCTGATCGCCCGCCGTTTTCAGGAACCAGTCGCGTGCGCTGTGCGCATTGGTCATGGTTTCCTGCGTGGTGAAGGTTTTTGAGGCCACCAGGAACAGCGTGGTTTCCGGGTTCAGATCTTTCAGCGTCTCAGCAATATGCGTGCCGTCAACGTTGGAGACAAAGTGCATATTCAGATGGTTTTTATAAGGGCGCAGCGCCTCAGTCACCATAAACGGACCGAGATCGGAGCCGCCAATGCCGATGTTGACCACATCGGTAATGGGCTTACCGGTGTATCCCTTCCATTCGCCGCTGATGATACGCTCAGAGAAGCCTTTCATCTTGTCCAGCACGGCGTTGACTTCCGGCATCACATCTTTGCCATCAACCAGAATCGGCGTATTGCTGCGGTTGCGCAGCGCCACGTGCAGCACGGCGCGCTCTTCCGTACGGTTGATCTTCTCGCCGGAGAACATCGATTTAATGGCGCCCGCCAGGTCAGTCTCTTTAGCCAGCGCCTGTAATTTTGTGAGGGTTTCCTCAGTGATACGGTTTTTTGAGAAATCCACCAGCATCTGGTCATCGAACGTAGCGGAGAATTTCGCAAAACGATCGGCATCCTGCTGAAAAAGATCGGCGATCTGCACTGATTTCATCTGTTCAAAATGCTGCTGCAGCGCTTGCCACGCTGCGGTTTGTGTCGGATTGATATTTTTCATGGCAACACTCTTGTTGATATAAGAACCGTCATTTCATCCGGGCGCGTTCCGCTGGCCCGGCATGCTTAGTTTCTCTTACGGCGCGCTGCTGATACCCCGGTGTGCGCCTGTTTATCAGGGGCATAACCGCGTCGGGTACAGTCGAACAGGCATCGCGCAAACGCATTTCAGTATGACCATAGTTGCAGGCGAAAGGAAAAATTTTGTGACCCTGGCCGCACGGTTTCAGTGAAATCCAGGCGCCAGTATGCCGCATGCGGAAAAGATAAATTCTGCGGCGCGTCAGTAAAAAGCCGCGTAAGCGGGCGCTTTTGTATCAGGGATCCCGCATCGGGCGCGGCGCGCATTTACAGCGGGGCTTCGCGCGTTAAAAAATCATTTCTCCGGGTGCCACAAGGCTGGACAGCAGCACAATTTGTCGATAATTTATGCCCGCGACTTGCACCTCCGGGTGCAAGCCAGAAGAGGCGCGTCGCCCAGGCAGTGTGTTTGAGGATCCGTATCCGGCGAAAACACATCAGGGGGTGCGACGCCGAGATGGCATAACACGCGGAGTGTTGTGCTGTCGGCTGCAGGGGCTGAATCCTCTGGGTTGTCACCAGAAGCGTCCGCAGTCGGACGTTTCGCAAGGTGAAGTGCTTTTGGTGACTCATCTCCTGATCTTGTCTGTCCAATTCCGCTCTTCTCTTGTGCCAAGGCTGTTATCCCTGTCTTCTGAACCGAATTCCCGGCGGAAGATAACCTGACACGAGGTTTGTTACATGTCTCAACCGTTGATTGTGGCAAAATTTGGTGGCACCAGCGTTGCCGATTTCGATGCCATGAACCGCAGCGCAGACGTTGTGCTGTCCGATGCCCACACCCGTCTGGTCGTTCTCTCTGCGTCTGCTGGCGTGACGAATCTGCTGGTCGCGCTGGCCGAGGGCCAGGATCAGGCAGAGCGTACCCAGATGCTGGATGAAATTCGCCGTATCCAGTACGCCATTATCGATCGCCTTGCTGCGCCGGATGTGATCCGTGAAGAAATTGACCGCGTGCTGGAAAACATCACCATGCTGTCAGATACCACGGCGCTGGCCAATTCTCTGGCTCTTACCGATGAGCTGGTCAGCCACGGCGAACTGATGTCAACGCTGCTGTTTGTCGAGATCCTGCGCGAGCGCGGTGTCAATGCAGAGTGGTTTGACGTTCGCAAAGTGATGCGCACCAGCGATCGTTTTGGCCGGGCCGAGCCGCAGGTGGCTGAGCTGCAGACGCTGGCAGCGGCGCAGCTGCAGCCGCGCATTGCGGAGGCGCTGGTGGTTACCCAGGGCTTTATCGGCAGCGAGAGCAAAGGGCGCACCACCACGCTGGGCCGCGGCGGCAGCGATTATACTGCTGCGCTGCTGGGCGAGGCGCTGCAGGCTGAGCGCATCGATATCTGGACCGACGTGGCAGGTATCTATACTACCGATCCGCGCGTGGTGCCGGCTGCGCGCCGTATCGAAGAGATCACCTTCGAAGAGGCGGCAGAAATGGCAATTTTTGGCGCGAAAGTGCTCCATCCTGCCACGCTGCTGCCGGCGGTACGCAGCGATATCCCGGTGTTTGTTGGCTCCAGTAAAGATCCGGCCGCCGGCGGCACGCGCGTCTGCAATGAAACGCGTAATCCGCCGCTTTTCCGCGCGCTGGCACTGCGTCGCAAGCAGACGCTGCTGACGCTGCACAGCCTGAACATGCTGCACGCGCACGGTTTTCTGGCTGAGGTGTTTGCGATTCTGGCGCGCCATAATGTTTCTGTGGATCTGGTCACCACCTCTGAAGTCAGCGTGGCGCTGACGCTGGATAACACCGGCTCCACCAGCAGCGTGGATAGCCTGCTGACGCAGGCGCTGCTTACCGAGCTCTCTTCGCTGTGCCGCGTGGAAGTTGAAGAGAATCTGGCGCTGGTCGCTATTATCGGTAACAACCTGTCGAAAGCCTGCGGCGTGGGCAAAGAGGTCTTTGGTGCGCTGGAGCCGTTTAATCTGCGCATGATTTGCTACGGTGCCAGCAGCTACAACCTCTGTTTCCTGGTGCCGACGCCAGATGCGGAAGCAGTGGTGCGCGCGCTGCATCACAACCTGTTTGGTGCCTGATAACCCCCTTTATGATGCTGATTAGCCGGACGCTGTCCGGCTTTTTTTCTGGCTAACCCCGCCATATCTGCTGGCGTTTGCCGCAAAGCGCAGTGTTATTTCCCGCTTCAGGGCGCAATACGCAGCAGCTGATAGGCAATTGCCGCCGGCACCGTCGTCGGCGATAACGAAATGTTATGATCCCTTCCGATTGCAGCGGTCGTTCCCCGTGCGATCTTTCACCTGTGGCACATTATCTAAAACCTCTCCGGCTCGTTTTTGTAGCGGACAAAGGTCTCTGAAAAAGGAAGTGTTTCATGCTCGCCAGTCTCACCCGCCTGTTTCCACTCTGGGCTGTACTGCTCTCAGTCGCCGCCTATTACTCGCCATCCACCTTTACCGGTATCGGTCCGTGGGTCTCTTATCTGCTGATGCTGATCATGTTTGGCATGGGCGTTACGCTAAATATTGACGATTTTAAACGCGTGCTGGTGCGTCCGGCTCCGGTGATTGCCGGCACCTTTCTGCACTATCTGGTGATGCCGCTGGCCGCATGGGCGCTGGCAAAGCTGTTTCAGATGCCGCCCGATCTGGCTGCCGGCATGATTCTGGTCGGCAGCGTCGCCAGCGGAACCGCGTCAAACGTAATGATTTACCTGGCGAAGGGCGATGTGGCGCTCTCGGTGACGATCTCTTCCGTCTCTGCGCTGGTGGGCGTGTTTGCCACTCCGCTGCTGACCCGTTTTTACGTTGATACGCATATTCAGGTCGACGTGGTGGGGATGCTGCTGAGCATCGTGAAAATTGTGGTGATCCCGATTTCACTCGGGCTGATTATTCATCACACCATGAACAGCGTGGTGCGCCGCGTTGAACCCTGGCTGCCGGCGTTTTCCATGCTCTGCATTTTGCTGATTATCAGCGCGGTGGTGGCGGGTAGCCAGAGCTTTATCGGATCGGTGGGCCTGATGGTTATTCTGGCGGTGATCCTGCATAACGCCATTGGTCTGCTCGGCGGCTACTGGGGCGGCAAGCTGTTTGGCTTTGATGAGTCGACCTGCCGCACGCTGGCGCTGGAGGTGGGGATGCAGAATTCGGGGCTGGCGGCTACGCTCGGCAAACTCTATTTCTCACCGCTTGCTGCCCTGCCGGGTGCACTCTTCTCGGTCTGGCACAACCTCTCCGGCTCACTGCTGGCAGGCTACTGGTCTGGCAAACCCATAAAGAAAAAATCCTGAATGGTTGATGCGGGCGATGCCAGTCGCCCGCAGCCATAGCATGCGGTTATAACTTCAGATACGCCCGGATCCCATCCAGAAACATCTGCGTCGCCAGCATAATCAGGATCAGTCCCATCAGCCGCTCCAGCGCGTTAACGCCTTTGTCGCCCAGCAGGCGCAGAAACAGCCCCGACAGCAGCAGAATGATAACCGTAGCTCCCCAGGCGATCAGCAGCGCGCCGACCAGATGGCTCATCTGATGCGGGTACTGGTGCGACAGCAGCATCAGCGTGGCCAGCAGTGAGGGGCCGGCGACCAGCGGGATGGCCAGCGGCACGAGAAACGGCTCCTCGCCAGCCGGCAGGCCGCTGCTGCCGGTGTCGCCGGAGGGAAAAATCATGCGAATCGCGATCAGGAACAGAATAATGCCGCCGGAAATAGAGACCGTTTCGGTGCGCAGGTTCAGGAACATCAGAATGCGTTCACCGGCAAACAGAAACAGCAGCATCAGACCGAGCGCAATCAGCATTTCGCGCATCAGCACCACGCGACGGCGTCTGGGTTCCAGATGTTTCAGCACCGACATAAAAATAGGCAGGTTGCCGAGAGGATCCATGATCAGCAGCAGCAGCACGGTCGCAGATATCATTTCAGTCATGGGCGGTAAACCACTCCTTTCTGTTGGTGTTCACTATTATTAGCTCTGTTGCTGAAAAAACAGGTGTAATCGAATTAATTCACTTGCCAGAAGTGCAGCATTTTGTAGAGTTGAAGGTCGCAGGTAAACCTGAATATTACGCAGGCTCGCGCATCGTTAGCGCCGGGTCTGATACATGCACTATACAGGCCTCGGCCCGAGCTCCTGAGACGGACAGAAAATGAAGAATGTAGGTTTTATTGGTTGGCGTGGCATGGTCGGCTCTGTGCTGATGTCACGAATGAGCGAAGAACGCGATTTTGACGTGATCAATCCGGTGTTCTTCTCTACGTCGCAGCTGGGTCAGGCTGCGCCCGCGTTTGGCGGTAAGTCAACCGGCGCGCTGCAGGATGCGTTTGATATTGACGCGCTGAAAGCGCTCGACATCATTATTACCTGCCAGGGCGGCGACTATACCAGTGAAGTCTATCCAAAGCTGCGCGAGAGCGGCTGGCAGGGCTACTGGATTGATGCAGCTTCTACGCTGCGCATGAAAGATGACGCCATCATTATTCTCGATCCGGTCAACCATCAGGTTATTCGCGACGGCCTGAACAACGGCATCAAAACCTTTGTCGGTGGCAACTGCACCGTCAGCCTGATGCTGATGTCGCTGGGCGGCCTGTTTGCGAACGATCTGGTGGAGTGGGCTTCGGTGGCGACTTACCAGGCGGCGTCCGGCGGCGGCGCGCGTCATATGCGCGAACTGCTGACGCAGATGGGTATGCTGCATGATCATGTCGCTCCGGCGCTGCAGGATCCCGCTTCCGCTATTCTGGAGATTGAGCGCAGCGTGACTGATTTTACCCGTTCCGGCACGCTGCCTGTCGACAACTTTGGCGTTCCGCTGGCGGGCAGCCTGATCCCGTGGATAGATAAACAGCTGGATAACGGGCAGAGTCGCGAAGAGTGGAAAGGGCAGGCGGAGACCAACAAGATCCTCAATACCGGCAACATCATTCCGGTTGACGGCCTCTGCGTGCGCGTCGGCGCGCTGCGCTGCCACAGCCAGGCGTTTACGCTGAAGCTGAAAAAAGATCTGCCGCTGGCAGAGATTGAGCAGCTGCTTGCAGCGCATAACGAATGGGTAAAAGTGGTGCCAAACGATCGCGAGATCACGATGCGCGAGCTGACGCCCGCTGCGGTTACCGGTCGCCTGACCACGCCGGTTGGCCGCCTGCGCAAACTCAACATGGGACCGGAGTATCTTTCCGCTTTCACCGTTGGCGATCAGCTGCTGTGGGGTGCCGCAGAACCGCTGCGTCGCATGCTGCGTCTGCTTATCGACTAAGCGCAGCGACATCAGACAGGCCGGGGTTTCCCGGCTTTTTTTTAATCAGCTGACGGGCAAAACCTAAGGCAAATTGCCGCCAGCGAGTGATCGGCTTCCCTTTTTTGTTTTTCCGATAACAATTTTTCACGTTCCTCCCTGGCTTCTGCCAACCCCAAGCTATGATTTAACTGAGAAGTACCGATTGTTAACAGGTTGTACTTTGTAAGCGAATTAGTAGTGGTACCTGGCAACGAATTTTCCCATGGAGGGTGGCCTCTCTTGCCAGCGTACGTATGACTCAATGAAAAGCAGCGCACTTACAGCGGCACAGCTGCCCCTGCGGTCGCCTGCACAAAATCATAGGAAGAAAGTCATGTCAGAGTTTCCCGATCGCGATGCGATCAATGCGCTTTTTGCCGGGGATTACGCCGACCCCTTTTCTGTCCTGGGAATGCACCAGACCGTTCAGGGCCTTGAAGTCCGCGCGCTGCTGCCGGATGCGTCTGAAGTCTGGGTGATTGAAACCAAAACCGGCCGCAAATGTGGTCAGCTGAAGTGTCTGGATTCACGCGGCTTTTTCAGCGGAGTAATTCCGCGCCGCAAGAACATGTTTCGCTATCAGCTGGCGGTGAACTGGCATGGTCAGCAGAATCTGATTGATGACGCCTACCGTTTTGGCCCGCTGCTGGCCGATATGGACGCCTGGCTGCTGGCTGAAGGTACGCACCAGCGTCCGTATGAAACCCTGGGTGCGCACGGCGCGACCATTGATGGCGTCAGCGGCATCCGCTTTGCCGTATGGGCGCCGAATGCCCGGCGCGTCTCTGTGGTGGGCGACTTCAACTTCTGGGACGGCCGCCGTCATCCGATGCGCTTCCGGCGCGAACTCGGTATCTGGGAGCTGTTTGTGCCGGGTGCGGTAAACGGACAGCTCTATAAATATGAGATTGTCGATTTACACGGGCAGATGCGTATCAAAGCTGACCCGTTTGCGTTTGAAGCGCAGATGCGCCCGCAGACGGCATCGATGATCTGCGGCCTGCCGCCGAAGGTTGAGATGCAGCCAGCGCGCAAAGCGGCGAACGGTTTTGATCAGCCTATCTCTATTTATGAGGTGCACCTCGGCTCATGGCGACGCCACACCGATAACAACTTCTGGCTGAGCTACAAAGAGCTGGCTGAGCAGCTTATCCCCTATGTCAAAGAGATGGGCTTTACCCATATCGAGCTGCTGCCGATTAATGAGCATCCGTTTGACGGCAGCTGGGGTTATCAGCCGCTGGGCATGTATGCGCCGACGCGGCGCTTCGGCACGCGCGATGAGTTCCGTCAGTTTATTGCAGCGGCACATGAGGCGGGTATCAACGTACTGCTGGACTGGGTACCGGGCCATTTTCCTGACGACGACTTCGGTCTGGCGAAATTTGACGGCACTGAACTCTATGAACACAGCGATCCGCGCGAAGGGTATCATCAGGACTGGAATACGCTGATCTATAACTTTGGGCGGCGTGAAGTCAGCAACTATCTCTCCGGTAACGCGCTTTACTGGCTGGAGCGGTTTGGCATTGACGGCCTGCGCGTGGATGCGGTGGCTTCAATGATCTACCGCGACTACAGCCGTAAAGCGGGCGAGTGGATCCCGAATCATCTGGGCGGGCGCGAAAATCTGGAAGCGATTGCATTTCTGCGTCATACCAACCAGACGCTGGGCACGGCGGTACCTGGCAGCATCACCGTGGCGGAAGAGTCAACCGACTTCCCTGGCGTCACGCGCCCGAGCGAAAATGAAGGGCTGGGCTTCTGGTTTAAGTGGAACCTGGGCTGGATGCACGACACCCTCGACTACATGAAGCTCGACCCGGTACATCGCCGCTATCATCACAATCTGATGACATTTGGCATGGCCTACAACTACAGCGAAAACTTCGTGCTGCCGCTCTCCCATGACGAAGTGGTGCACGGCAAGCGCTCTATTCTCGATCGCATGCCGGGTGACGCCTGGCAGAAGTTCGCTAACCTGCGCGCCTACTACGGCTGGATGTGGGCGTTTCCGGGTAAAAAGCTGCAGTTTATGGGCAATGAGTTTGCTCAGGGGCGCGAGTGGAACCATGACGTCAGCCTCGACTGGCACCTGCTGGAAGGCGATGACAACTGGCATCACGGCGTGCAGCGTCTGGTACGCGATCTCAACCACACCTATCGCCACTATGCGCCACTTTATCAGCTCGACTTTGATCCGCAGGGCTTTGAGTGGCTGGTAGTGGATGACCACGATAACTCGGTGTTTGTCTTTGTACGCCGCGACCGCGAAGGCAATGAGATCATTGTTGCCAGCAACTTTACGCCGGTCACGCGCCAGGATTACCGTTTTGGCGTCAATCAGGCGGGCAGCTGGCGCGAAGTGCTGAATACCGATCAGCACGACTATCACGGCAGCGACGTGCGTAACCACAGCATCGCCCGCACCGACGAGATTGCCAGCCACGGCCGCGCGCAGTCGCTGAGTCTGACCCTGCCACCGCTGTCGACCATCTGGCTGGTGCGGGAGGCGGACTGATGATCGAAGCGGGCCAGCCTGCGCCGCACGGGGCCCGCTATGATGGACGCGGCGTCAACTTCACGCTCTTCTCGCGTCACGCAGAGAAGGTGGAGCTCTGCCTGTTCAGCTGTGAAGGAGAGGAGCAGCGTCTGACGCTGCCCGCCCGCAGCGGCGATATCTGGCACGGCTATATTGCCGGGCTGAAGCCGGGTCAGCGCTACGGCTATCGCGTTTATGGTCCGTGGGATCCGCAGCGGGGACACCGTTTTAATCCGGCTAAACTGCTGGTGGACCCCTGCGCCAAAGCCGTTACCGGCAGCGTTGCGGATGACGCCGCGCTGTATGGCGGCATCGCGCAGCCTGACAGTCAGGACAGCGCCGGCTGCATGCCCAAATCGCTGGTTATCGCTGAAGACTTTGACTGGGAAGACGATCGGCCACCGCGTACGCCCTGGGGCAAAACGGTCATTTACGAAGCGCACGTGCGCGGTCTGACGCAGCTGCATCCGGAAATTCCTGAAACGCTGCGCGGGACGTATGCGGCGCTCGGCCACCCTGCTATGGTGAAGTACCTGCGCGACCTCGGCATTACCGCGCTGGAGCTGCTGCCGGTGGCGGCGTTTGCCAGCGAGCCGCGGCTGCAGCGGACAGGGCTGCAAAACTACTGGGGCTACAACCCCTACGCGCTCTGGGCGGTACACCCGGATTATGCGTCAGGGGAAGCGGGCGTCACAGCGCTGCTGGAGTTTCAGCAGGCGGTGAAAACGCTGCACGCAGCAGGTATTGAAGTGATCCTGGACGTGGTCTTTAACCACTCCGCAGAGCTGGAAGAGATTGGCCCGACGCTATCGCTGCGCGGGGTGGATAACGCCAGCTACTACTGGCTTGATGAGCAGGGGAATTACCAGAACTGGACCGGCTGCGGCAACACGCTAAATCTCAGCGATCCGCAGGTGGTGGCGTGGGCGCTGGAAGCGCTGCGATACTGGGTACAGCACTGTCACGTTGATGGCTTTCGCTTTGATCTCGCCAGCGTGCTGGGGCGTACGCCGGACTTTTGCGCTGAAGCACCGCTGCTGGCGGCGATTCGCGCCTGTCCGGTTCTGTCGCAGGTCAAGCTGATTGCTGAGCCGTGGGATATCGGCGAAAACGGCTATCAGGTGGGCCGGTTTCCGCCAGGCTTTGCCGAATGGAACGACCATTTTCGCGACGCCGCACGCCGCTACTGGCTGCATGGCGAACTGAACAACGGCGAGCTGGCGCGTCGGTTTGCCGCCTCAGCCGATCTGTTTCAGCAGGCAGGGCGCCGGCCGCACGCCAGCATTAATTTTATTACCGCGCATGATGGCTTCACGCTGCGCGACCTGGTGAGCTATAACCATAAACATAATCAGGCTAACGGCGAGGATAACCGCGACGGCAGCAGTGACAACTTCAGTCATAACCACGGGCATGAAGGGCTGAAAGCGAATCCGGATGTCCTGCAGCGGCGGCGGCACAGCGCGCATGCGCTGCTGACCACGCTGCTGCTGGCACAGGGCACGCCGATGCTGCTGGCGGGCGATGAGCGCGGCCAGAGCCAGTATGGCAACAACAACGCCTACTGTCAGAATAACCTGCTGACGTGGCTCAACTGGCAGCAGGATGATGAAGGACTGGTCGACTTTACTGCGGCGCTGATCCAGCTGCGCCAGCGCATTCCGGCGCTGACGGCAGACTGCTGGTGGCAGGAAGGTGATGGTCAGGTGCAGTGGTTCAATGCCAGCGGCAAACCACTGGAACCAGAAGAGTGGGAGCGGGGTGCGCATCAGATGCAAATCCTGCTGTCGGATCGCTGGCTGATAACAATAAATGCAACAGATGCAATCAGTGACCTAGCCTTACCAGACGGAGAATGGCATGCCATACCTCCTTTCGCCGGGGAAGATAATCCCATTTTGACAACTGTCTGGCACGGGCCCGCACGCGGCGTGTGTGTGTTCCTAAAGCAATCATAAGGAGTCAGACATGGTGAAGTTAGACAGAAACGATCCTCTGATGCTGGCGCGCCAGCTCCCTACCCAGACAGTTGCCCTGATCCTTGCTGGCGGACGCGGCACGCGTCTGAAAGATCTGACCGCAAAACGCGCGAAGCCTGCCGTTCACTTTGGCGGCAAGTTTCGTATCATCGACTTTGCCCTTTCCAACTGCATTAACTCAGGCATCCGGCGCATTGGCGTTATTACCCAGTATCAGTCGCATACGCTGACGCAGCATATTCAGCGCGGATGGTCACTGTTTAACGAAGAGATGAATGAGTTTGTCGATTTGCTGCCCGCTCAGCAGCGCGCCGCGACGGAGTACTGGTATCGCGGCACTGCCGATGCGGTGACGCAGAACCTCGATATTATCCGGCGCTATAACGCACAGTACATCGTGATCCTTGCTGGCGATCACATCTACAAAATGGACTACTCGCGTATGCTGCTCGACCACGCTGAACGCGGGGCGAAGTGCACTATCGCCTGTCTGCCGGTTCCGCTGGCGGAAGCGACCGCCTTTGGCGTGATGGCGGTAGATGCTGACAACAACGTGGTCGATTTTGTTGAAAAACCCGCGACTCCTCCCGCTATGCCTGGCGACGCAGATAAGGCGCTGGCAAGTATGGGTATCTATGTTTTCAATGCCGACTATCTTTATCAGTTACTGGAAGAAGATTTGCTGGTAGAGAACTCCAGCCACGACTTTGGCAAAGATCTGCTGCCAAAAATTGTGGCGAGCGGTGAGGCGTATGCACATTCATTCACGCTCTCCTGCGTGCAGAACGATGAGAATGCAGAACCCTACTGGCGTGATGTAGGTACGCTGGAGGCCTACTGGCGTGCGAATCTTGATCTGGCATCCGTGACGCCAGAGCTGGATATGTATGACCATGAATGGCCCATCCGGACCCATATGGAGCCACTGCCGCCGGCTAAATTTGTGCAGGATCGCTCCGGCAGTCATGGCATGACCATGAACTCGCTGGTATCGGGCGGCTGTATTATTTCCGGCTCCGTAGTCGTGAATTCAGTGCTGTTTCCGCGCGTGCGCGTAAACTCATTTTGCAATATTGATTCAGCGGTGCTGCTACCGGATGTTGTGGTAGGCCGTTCGTGCCGGCTTCGCCGCTGTGTAATTGACCGTGCCTGCGCAATCCCGGAGGGCATGGTGATTGGAGAGAATCCGGATGAAGACAGCCGGCGTTTTTACCGATCGGAAGAGGGCATCGTACTGGTGACGCGCGCCATGCTGGCCAGGCTGGCCACCGCGGGTCAGTGAGTGGCGACAAGCATACAAAAAAACCGCCGCGTGGAACGCGCGCGATAACATAATAGGGGTTCAGGATGCAGGTTTTACATGTCTGTTCAGAGCTTTTTCCGCTGCTGAAAACGGGCGGGCTGGCTGATGTCGTCGGCGCATTACCGCAGGCGCAAATAGCCGATGGTACGGATACGCGGGTACTGATCCCGGCGTTTCCGGATCTGCGTAAAGGAATTCCTGATACTGACGTGGTGGCGGAGCTGCAAACTTTTGCCGGGCCCGTGCGCCTGCTGTTCGGGCAGTACAACGGTGTCGGTATTTATCTGATTGATGCGCCAGGACTGTATGACCGTCCCGGCAGCCCCTACCACGACACGTCGCAGTTCGCATACGTAGACAACTATCTGCGTTTCGCACTGCTGGGCTGGATGGGTGCCGAGCTGGCCAGCGGAGTAGATGGCCTGTGGCGTCCGCAGATTGTGCACGCGCATGACTGGCATGCCGGTCTGACCTGCGCCTATATCGCCGCGCGCGGCAATCCGGCTAAAACGGTCTTTACCGTACACAACCTTGCCTATCAGGGGCTGTTTAACGCCCGGCATCTGGATGAGATTCAGATCCCGCGCGAATATTTTGGCATGCATGGCCTGGAGTTTTACGGCCAGATCTCTTACCTCAAGGCTGGTCTGTTCTTTGCCGATCACATCACGGCGGTCAGTCCGACCTACGCGCTGGAGATCACCCGACCGGAGTTTGGTTATGGCATGGAAGCGCTGCTGGAGCAGCGTCTGCGTGAAGGTCGTCTGAGCGGTATTCTCAACGGTGTGGATCCGGGCATCTGGGATCCGGCTCATGACCTGCTGCTGACCGCCCGTTATGACCGCGAAACCCTGGAAAGCAAAGCGGAAAACAAACGTCAGCTGCAGATCGCCATGGGACTGAAGGTCGACGATAAAGTGCCGATTTTCTGCGTCATCAGCCGGCTGACAAAACAGAAAGGGCTCGATCTGGTGCTGGAAGCGCTGCCGGGTCTGCTGGCGCAGGGCGGGCAGCTGGTGCTGCTGGGTCAGGGCGACGCCGAACTGCAGCAGGGTTTCCTTGCGGCCGCGGCGGAACACCCCGGCAGCGTAGGCGTGCAGATTGGCTATCACGAAGCGTTCTCACACCGCATTGTTGGCGGTGCCGATGTGATTATGGTTCCCAGCCGCTTTGAACCCTGCGGGCTGACGCAGCTCTATGGCCTGAAATATGGCACGCTGCCGCTGGTGCGTCGTACCGGTGGCCTGGCCGATACCGTACAGGATAGCTCTCTGGAGAACCTGGCGGATGGTGTTGCCAGCGGCTTCAGTTTTGAAGACAGCAATGCCTGGTCACTGCTGCGGGCTATTCGTCGCGCCTTTGTACTCTGGTCACGGCCTTCACTGTGGCGCTATGTTCAGCGCCAGGCCATGGCGATGGATTTCAGCTGGCAGGTGGCTGCGCAGGCCTACCGCGATCTTTATCAACGTATGCTGTAATTGAGAGATTGGGAGTCCGGATATGAATGCACCTTTCACCTACGCCTCACCCACGCTGACGGTTGAAGCGCTGAAGCACTCAATCGCCTATAAGCTGATGTTTACGATTGGCAAAGATCCTTCAATCGCGAATAAACACGAGTGGCTGAACGCCTCGCTGCTCGCGGTGCGCGACCGTATGGTGGAGCGCTGGCTGCGTTCCAGCCGTGCGCAGCTGTCGCAGGATGTGCGTCAGGTTTACTACCTGTCGATGGAGTTCCTGATGGGCCGCACGCTGGGCAATGCGCTGCTGGCGATGGGCATTTATGACGATCTCAATCAGGCGCTGGATGAGATGGGACTCAATCTCAGCGAACTGATGGAAGAGGAGAACGATCCCGGACTCGGCAACGGCGGCCTTGGTCGTCTGGCCGCCTGCTTTTTAGATTCGCTGGCAACGTTAGGCCTGCCGGGACGCGGTTACGGCATCCGCTATGACTACGGTATGTTCCGGCAGAACATTGTCGACGGCCAGCAGCGTGAGTCGCCGGACTACTGGCTGGAGTATGGCAATCCGTGGGAATTTCAGCGCCATAATACCCGCTATAAAGTGCGTTTCGGCGGTCGTCTGCAGCATGAGGGCGCGCGCGTTCGCTGGATTGAAACGGAAGAGATTGTCGCGATGGCGTACGATCAAATCATTCCCGGTTTTGACACCGATGCCACCAATACCCTGCGGCTGTGGGGGGCGCAGGCGAGCAATGAGATCAATCTCGGCAAGTTTAACCAGGGCGACTACTTTGCGGCCGTCGAGGACAAAAATCATTCCGAGAACGTTTCGCGGGTTCTCTATCCGGATGATTCAACCTACTCAGGACGCGAGCTGCGGCTGCGTCAGGAGTACTTTCTTGTCTCCTCTACGGTGCAGGATATTCTGCATCGCCACTGGAAAATGCATGAAACCTGGGACAACCTTGCTGACAAAGTCGCTATCCATTTGAACGACACGCATCCGGTTCTGGCGATCCCGGAGCTGATGCGGCTGCTGATTGATGAGTATAAATTCAGCTGGGATGACGCGTTTGAAGTCACCTGTCAGATCTTCTCCTATACCAACCATACGCTGATGAGCGAGGCGCTGGAGACCTGGCCGGTAGATATGATCGGCAAAATTTTGCCGCGTCACCTGAGTATTATTTTCGAGATCAACGATTACTTCCTGAAGACGATTCAGGAGCACTATCCCGACGACTGGGATCTGATGTCGCGCATCTCGATTATCGATGAGAATGATGGCCGCCGCATCCGTATGGCGTGGCTGGCGGTGGTGGTGAGTCACAAAGTAAACGGCGTCTCTGAGCTGCACTCCAATTTGATGGTGCAGTCGCTGTTTGCCGACTTTGCCCGGCTCTTTCCGGGACGTTTCTGCAACAAGACCAACGGCGTGACGCCGCGTCGCTGGCTGGCGCTGGCGAATCCGGCGCTCTCCGGCGTGCTGGATGAAACCATTGGCCGCACCTGGCGCACCGATCTGTCACAGCTCAGCGAGCTGCAGCCGCATATCGACTACCCGGCGTTTATTCGCCAGGTTGCCGATGCCAAATTTGCCAACAAGCAGCGGCTGGCGGCATGGGTCGCCAAGAATATGGATATCGTGCTCAATCCGAACGCGCTGTTCGATGTACAGATCAAGCGTATTCACGAGTACAAACGGCAGCTGCTTAACGTGCTGCATGTGATCACCCGCTATAACCGGATCAAAGCCGATCCCGATGCCAGCTGGGTGCCGCGCGTAAATATTTTTGCCGGTAAAGCCGCCTCGGCCTACTACGTGGCAAAACACATTATCCATCTGATCAACGATGTGGCTGACGTGATCAACAACGATCCGCAGGTAAAGAACAAGCTGAAAGTGGTGTTTATTCCTAACTACGGCGTCAGCCTCGCGCAGATCATCATTCCGGCGGCCGATCTTTCCGAGCAGATCTCCACGGCGGGTACTGAGGCCTCCGGCACCAGTAACATGAAGTTTGCGCTAAACGGCGCGCTGACCATCGGCACGCTGGATGGCGCAAACGTGGAGATGCGCGAGCACGTGGGCGCAGAGAACATCTTTATCTTCGGCAACACCACGCCGCAGGTTGAGCAGCTGCGCAAAGAGGGC
The DNA here is from genome assembly GCF_002928325.1 of Pantoea sp. ICBG 1758. Taxonomy (NCBI): domain Bacteria; kingdom Pseudomonadati; phylum Pseudomonadota; class Gammaproteobacteria; order Enterobacterales; family Erwiniaceae; genus Pantoea; species Pantoea sp. ICBG 1758. The sequence goes on along the minus strand of NZ_POWL01000003.1, from coordinate 432,678 downwards.
TACAACCCGCGCAAATACTTTGAGGAAGATGCTGAGCTGCACCAAGTGCTGACGCAGATTGCCACCGGCGTGTTCAGTCCGCAGGAGCCTGGACGGTATCGCAACCTGTTTGATGCGCTGGTTAACTTTGGTGACCACTATCAGCTGCTGGCGGATTACCGCAGCTATGTGGATACGCAGGATAAAGTGGATAAGCTTTACCGGCAGCCGGATGAGTGGCAGCGGCGTGCAGCGCTGAATATCGCCGGTATGGGCTACTTCTCGTCAGATCGCACCATTCAGGAGTATGCGGATGAGATCTGGCATATTTCGCCGGTGCGGTTATAAAAAAGGTCGCCATGAATGGCGACCCTGCAAAATATGGCCCGATGCGCATTAATGCGCATCGGGTAACGGCTTACTTCAGCGTAATGCTCTTCACAATGCTGTCTGCATCGCTCTGCGCCTGCTGCTGATTCTCTGCCGGCAGGGTGATCTGCAGCGTCAGCAGCTGATTATCGACTTTTGCCAGCACCACCGTTGACCACGATGTCTGGTTGTTAGCGGAAATCACCGTATCCAGCTGCTGTGCCGGCTGGTCTTTCAGCGTTACCGCTTTATTCGACACCACCTGCAGCTGCGGATCGCGATTGCGCTGCTGATGCTCCAGACGTTTTGAGAGCGTCTCAAGTGAGTCACTGGTCGGGTCGCCGGCAATCACGATAATGGCGCGCTGGCCGGTTTCATTAGCGTAGACGTGCATATTGGTGGATTCAGAGCCGAGTTTACCGCTCTTATCAGACATGCCCGCAGGCAGCGTAAAGCTCAGTTTCCCTTCCATCAGATTCACCGTCTGAGCGGACTGGCTGACGCTGGTACCGCTGTTGTCAGCAGCATCCTCTTTTTTCTGATCGCACGCCGCCAGGCCCAGCACCAGCAGGCCGATACCTGCATACTTCACTACGTTGCGCATTCTGTTCCCTTTTACAATTCCAGTCTGGCTTATACAAACGGAATCGGCGGTCAAAAGCAACCGCCGATGTGTCAGGAAATCTTAGCGCACCGCGCCATTTCGTCTATGGCACATTAGCCGAAATTGATCTGGCGGGCCTGATGCCGTTCCGCCATGCGCTTCAGGGCGGCATTCAGCAGCAGGCCGTAGGCGGGCAGGAAGAAGATCAGGCAGATCAGCACTTTGAAGCTGTAGTCCACCAGGGCAATCTCGACCCAGTGCGCTGCCATGAAGGGATCCTGGCTCTTATAAAAAGCGATAAAGAAAAAGGCCAGCGTATCGCTGACGTTGCCGAGAAACATGGCGCAGGCTGGCGCTATCCACCACTGCGGCAGCTGGCGCAGACGGTTAAAGACGTGAACGTCAAGGATTTGACCCAGCGCATAGGCCATAAAGCTGGCGCAGGCGATACGGGCGACAAACAGATTGACCTGCTGCAGCGACGCCCAGCCCTGCCATGCCCCCTGATAAAAGAGGCAGGAGATAGCGTACGAGATAAATAGCGCCGGGATCATCACCGCGAGAATAATGCGTCGCGCGAGCGGGGCGCCAAAAATACGCACGGTCAGGTCGGTTGCGAGAAAAATAAAGGGAAAGCTGAACGCACCCCAGGTGGTATGAAAACCGAAAATAGCGACCGGCAGCTGAACCAGATAATTGCTGGAAGTGATCACCAGCAGATGAAACAGCGACAGCCAGAAAAGGGCGTGCATGCGCTGACGCGCAGAAAAAGCGATCATATTGAGCCTTTTTTAACAATGGGGTGAGGGAACCCATCCCTTCATCGTTCGCATTTTTGCTGCGCTGGCTGCGCGTGCTAAAAGACTAACGATTTTGGGGACTAAGCAACGGTATTGAAAAATCGGACGGCATCTTAACCCGTTGCGCAATTTATGCAACGGTTAATTTTAACGCAATCGTTGTCGCCTTGCGCTGCGGAAATGGCGAGCTAGAATGAGCATCCCTGTTTACTGACCGATAAGAGAATCATGAGCGATCCTTTCTCCGCACCCGACCACACGCTGGACGCGCTGGGCCTGCGCTGCCCTGAACCCGTGATGATGGTACGCAAGACGGTACGCACGATGCAGGCGGGTGAAACGCTGCTGATTATTGCCGACGATCCGGCGACTACGCGCGATATCCCCGGCTTCTGCCGCTTTATGGATCACGATTTACTGGCACAGCAGACCGAAGCGCTGCCGTACCAGTATCTGATCAGGAAAGGCGCGGAGGCCTGACGGGGGGCTGGCGCAGCAGACGCAGAGCGTTTGCGGTCACCAGCGCCGTAGCGCCCGAATCGGCCAGCACTGCCAGCCACAAGCCGGTTAAGCCGAGCAGCGTCGTGAGCAGAAACAGCGCCTTCAGCCCCAGCGCCAGCGTAATATTCTGCAGCACGATGGCGCGGGCGCGCCGCGCCAGCGCGACGGTCTGCGGCAGAAGGGTCAGGCGGTTCTGCGTCAGCGCAGCGTCGGCCGTTTCCAGCGCCACGTCGGTGCCGCTGCCCATAGCAATCCCGATAGCCGCCGCTTTCATCGCTGGCGCATCATTAATGCCGTCACCTACCATAGCCAGCGGCTGCTGCTGGCTCAGCGCGCGTACGGCACTGACTTTGTCTGCCGGCAGCAAACCCGCCCGATATTCAATATTAAGTTCTGCCGCTATGGCGGCGGCCGCACGCGGGTTATCTCCGGTCAGCATGACGCTGGCGATCCCCGCGGCTCTGAGCTGATCGATAGCCGCCGCAGCCTCTTCACGCAGCCGATCCTGCAGCGCCAGCAGCCCCAGCGGCCGATCTGCCTGCAGCAGGATCACCACCGTGTTGCCCTCGCGCTCGTACTCCATCACACGCTGCCGCTGCTGATCGCTCAATCCCGGCGCGGCACGCGGTGTCAGCAGCTGATAAGGGACGCCGTCAATGCTCGCGCGAATACCGCTGCCCGCCAGCGCCTGCTGCTGTTGCGCATCCGGCAGAGTCAGCTGCCGTTTCGCGGCTTCTGCGACAATTGCCTGCGCCAGCGGATGCCCGGACCCGCGCTCTGCCGCCGCCGCGAGGCGCAGCAGCGCCGCTTCGTCAGTCTGACCGAAAGCGCGGATCGCCGTAACCTGCGGTTTACCCAGGGTCAGCGTGCCGGTTTTGTCGAAGGCGATAACCTGCACGCGGCTCAGCTGCTCCAGCGCGGCGCCACCTTTAAGCAGCACGCCCTGACGCGCGGCAGAGGCCAGCGCTGAAGTCACCGCCGCCGGCGTTGAGATCACCAGCGCGCAGGGGCAGCCAATCAGCAGCAGCGTCAGCCCTTTATAGATCCACGGCTGCCACTCTCCCAGGCCAGAGAGCGGCGGGACCACCATCACCAGTAGCGCCAGCAGCATAATGGCCGGCGTATAGATGCGGCTAAAGCGATCGATAAAGCGTTCTGCCGGTGCGCGATGGCTCTCCGCTTCATCAATGAGCTGCAGGATACGATCGATAGCGCTCTCTCCCGGCAGAGAGGTCACTTTTATCTGCACCAGCCGATCAACGCTGGTGGCGCCGGCCATCAGCCGATCGCCGGGCTGATGGCTCACCGGCAGGGACTCACCGGTTAATGCGCTTTCATCAAAACTGGCGCTGAACTGCAGCAGCTCGCCATCAACCGGCAGGCGGCCGCCGGCGGCAACTTCAATAATGTCGCCCGGCTGCAGCGCCGCCAGCGGGACCGCAACGCGCAGCGCGCCCTGCAGCCGTGTCGCACGCTCCGGACGCAGCGCCATCAGAGCGGTCACACCGCGTCGCGCCTGCGCTGCGGCCCAGGCCTCAAGCCGCTCACCGATTAAAAACAGCAGCAGCACCATCGCAGCTTCGGCATGAGCGCCCGTTACCAGCGCGCCGGCTGCCGCCGCCGTCATCAGCGTTTCGATTGAGAAAGGCGAGCCGCTGCGGATCCGCTGCCAGGCGCTGTGCGCGACCGGCAGGAGACCGGCCAGCGCGGTCGCAACAAACAGGCGATCGCCCCAGATCGGTGACTGCTGACTTATCAGCCAGCTCGTCAGCATCAGCAGTGCCAGCAGCAGCAGCGCGGCGCGATCGCGCCAGCATGAAGTCGCCGGCGGGGGAGCGGGGGCATCAGCGGCGTGCAGCCTGAAGCCCGCCTGTTTTACCGCCTGTTCTATAGCGGCCTGCATGGCAGCGGGGGCACAGACTTCCAGCTTTTCACTGGCAAAAATCACGCGCGCCTGCGTGACCTGCGGCAGCTTTTGTACGGCGGTTTCGATAGTGCGCGCGCAGCCCGGGCAGTCCATCCCGGTAATTCGCCAGCGCAGTGCAGGCTGCCCGTTAGCAGAGTCTCTGTTTTCATCCGCGTTAGCTGACGCCGCGCTTCCGGCACAGCAGGCGGTGCCGGTTGTGACGGGCGTGGTCAGACGGGTGAAGCGGGCCGCGGGCAGGGGGCGCACGGCAGCGTGTGGCCGCAGTTTGCTGCCCGGCCGGTCACAGCCGCAGGGGGAAATCTGTTGATGCATGGAGCCTCCGGTATCAGTAACGGGCAGTTGCCCGTTACTGAAGGCTACACTCTGGAGTCAGCTCCAGAGTCAAGCCTGGAATGGCCGGTGTATCAGGAGAGCCAGAGTGAACGCACGATCATAAAATGACCGGCAAAATAGCAGGCGGCGACAATGGCGCTGTCAGCGCTGAAGCGGCGGCGATAGTGTGAAATAAACCAGATGATATTGGCCAGCAGCAGCAGGCCCGCACCAATCAGCAGCGAGAAACTGTAGTCGGTCGGACGGAAAAAGTAGTTTTCAGCCGCCATCCAGTTCATCACCAGCGTCATGCCAATCAGGGTACAGATGGGCCAGCGCAGCTCCTCCAGCCGCGTCCAGAGCAGCGCAATGACCGCAACGCCGATAATCAGAAACGTCAGCGGAATAGGCCAGTAGAAGCTCATGGTCATATGGGCGGTAAAACTGATGGTGTAGAGCAGATGCGAAAGGAAAAACGCGCCCAGCGCATAAAGCATTTGCTGTCGGGGCAGCAGCATCAGCGCATCGCCTGCCAGCGTGGCAATCAGTCCGGCAAGGATCAGATAGTCAGTGGTGTTCACAGCCGGTGCCTGCCAGGCCCAGGCAACCAGCAGCAGCAGGGTAACAGGTTTAAACAGCCAGCGTTGCCACTGCGGACCGCGATAGGAGGCATCCACATAAAGCCAGCCGGAAAAAAGTACTGCAAGGAAAGACCAAAGCATTTTTTCTCCCTTTTGTAGACCAGATGTCCACACTGTTGAAATATCCCAGACTCTCTCTGAGTTTAAGTTACCGCTGGCAAATGTGACAATCGGGCAACTCTGGTTGTATGCTTTAGCTTCTTTTTTAATGATCAAATGAAGTGAAGTGCGAGCAAAAACATGAGCAAACCACCGCTAATCTTTTTTATCGTCCTGGCGATTATCGCCATTCTGGCGACCCGGCAGTTTATCAAGCAGCGGCGGGAAGCTGCGGTTAACGACGCCTCCCCGGTACGATCGCTGACCGTGCAGGTAAAAACCAAGCGTGAATATCCGGCACCGAATCGTCGTTCGCGTCAGCGCGAAGAGATTGCCGGTGAAGAGATGAAATATGAAGCCTGGTTTCATCCGCTGAACGGGGCGAGCGACATTAAAACCGCGGTCAGCGCCAGCGATTATCACCAGATGGATAAGGGCGTAAAAGGCGAGCTGAAGATGCAGGGCAGCCGTTTTGTCAGCTTTACCCCCGCGCGCTGAAACCGGAGCGCCGGCAAAGGTGCCCCGGTTAGCGCCGGATCACATCTTCGGATAGTGCTTTTTCTGCCAGGCGAGCAGCTCAAATACCCCGAAAAAGAAAATCTTAGCCTGCGTGGCGCCGCTCAGCTTCGGCGCCTCTTTGGGCTGGGTGGCGCGCAGCAGCACCAGCTGCAGTCCATGCATAATCACCATGAAAAACAGGGCGACATGCACAAAATAGCGCAGCGGTGTGGGAAAAGGGTGCACCAGATTAAGCAGCAGAAAAGCCCAGACGCAAATCATCAGTAACCGTCCCAGATTAAGCCACATCATGCGCCTCCTGTTGGCGTTGATAGAGTCGATAGGCGACCTGACCGGCGATCTTCTCCCGGTAAAGCTGCCAGCTGGCGGGCACGTCAGGCGCCCCCTGTTCCACTTCACTTTCCACGTAAATCAGCGCGTCTGCGCTCAGCCACTGATTGCGCTCCAGCAGCGCCAGCGTCTCCGCCAGCAGCCCTTTGCGAAAGGGTGGATCGACAAATACGATATCAAAAGCTTCGCCAGGCTGCGCCAGCCACTGCAGCGCGCTGGTCTGCACCACCGTCGCCTGCGTGGCGCGCAGCGTGTCGACATTGCGCGACAGCTGCTGCGCTACGCTGCGCTCCAGCTCCAGCAGCGTGACTGAACCCGCATAGCGCGACAGCGCTTCGAGACCCAGCGCGCCGCTGCCGGCGAAGCAGTCGAGGCAGCGCGCCTGCGGAAGGTCGGGTGCCAGCCAGTTAAACAGGGTTTCGCGTACGCGATCGGTCGTGGGGCGCAGGCCTGCGCTATCCGGCACCGGAAGTTTACGGCCGCGCCACTGGCCGCCAATGATGCGGATCTGGCCAGCGCCGCCGCCGCTGCGGGGTGATTTACTCATTTTGCTCACAACTCGTCATAATTTGTTGCGTAGTTTAACGGGCGCGACAGGCAGAAGAAACGTAAAAAAGGGTGCTGTGGTGCGCTGGCCGGAAAGTGTTAGACTATTGAACGATACAAGCGTGCGTAATTCGCTGATTTTACGCCGCAGAAAGCCAAAAAACTGAATTTATATCCCCTGGGGACAGCGTGCTACCGGGAATAAGCCATCGAGGAGTGTAGTTACACAATGGCAAAAGAGAAAAAACGCGGCTTTTTTTCCTGGCTGGGATTTGGCAAGGAAGAGCAGGCACCCGCCCCGGCTGAAGAGCAGGTAAAAGAGCAGCCTGCAGAGGAGGCTCAGCCCGCTGCCGCTGAAGAGAGTGCGTCAGAGCGTGCCGAAGCGCAGGCAGCAGAAACCGTTGCGCTGACGGAGCAACTGGCGAAAGAGCAGGCGGCAGCAGATCAGGCAGCCCGGCATGCGCTGCCACCTGAAGAGGCCATCATCACCGCGCAGCCGGAGGAGATCCTGCCGGAAGAGGAGCCTGAGCTGACGCCGCTGCCGGTCAATGAAGAGATCCTGCCGGAAGAGGAGCCTGAGCTGGCGCCGCTGCCGGTTAATGAAGAGATCCTGCCGGAAGAGGAGCCTGAACGGGCGCCGCTGCCGGTTGCTGAAGAGACCCTGCCGCAAGAAGAACCTGAACTGGCGCCGCTGCCGGAAGAGATACCGGCTGCCACTGCCGGGGAGCCACCGCTGACAGCCGCCGTCGCGCCGGAACCGGTTCTGCCCGGCGATGAAAGCCAGCTGGCGGAAGCGGAACCTCTGGCAGATGAGGATGCGCCGCTCAGCGATGAAGAGCTGGAGGCACTGGCGCTGGCGGAAACCTACGCTGAAGACGCCGCTGCAGACTCTGCAGACACCGTAAGCGATCTTCCGCTGGCGGCCGCGCCTATTGTGGCGCAGGAGCAGGAGCGCCCGACTAAAGAGGGCTTTTTTGCGCGCCTCAAGCGCAGCCTGGTTAAAACGCGCACCAACCTTGGCTCAGGTTTTATCAGCCTGTTTCGCGGTAAAAAGATTGATGACGACCTGTTTGACGAGCTGGAAGAGCAGCTGCTGATTGCGGATGTGGGCGTGGAAACTACTCGCCGGATTATCACCAGCCTGACTCAGCAGGCGAGCCGCAAACAGCTGCGCGATGCTGAAGCGCTCTATGGTCTGCTGAAGGCGGAAATGGCCGGCATTCTCGATAAAGTCGATGCGCCGCTGGATGTCAGTGGCAAAACGCCGTTTGTGATCCTGATGGTCGGCGTAAACGGCGTCGGCAAAACCACCACTATCGGTAAACTGGCGCGCCAGTATCAGGCGGAAGGCAAATCGGTGATGCTGGCTGCCGGCGATACCTTCCGTGCCGCTGCGGTCGAGCAGCTGCAGGTGTGGGGAGAGCGCAATCATATTCCGGTTGTGGCACAGCATACCGGTGCGGATTCCGCCTCGGTGATTTTCGATGCTATTCAGGCGGCGAAGTCGCGCAATGTGGATGTGTTAATTGCGGATACCGCTGGTCGCCTGCAGAACAAATCGCACCTGATGGAAGAGCTGAAAAAAATCACCCGCGTGATGAAGAAGCTGGATGAGGATGCGCCGCATGAAGTGATGCTGACGTTAGATGCCAGCACCGGACAGAATGCGGTGAGTCAGGCAAAACTGTTTAATGAAGCGGTAGGGCTGACCGGTATCGCCCTGACCAAGCTGGACGGCACGGCGAAGGGGGGCGTTATCTTCTCCATTGCCGATCAGTTCGGCATTCCTATTCGCTATATCGGTGTCGGAGAAGGCATCGAAGATTTACGGCCATTTAAGGCCGAAGACTTTATTGAGGCACTGTTTGCCCGAGAGGAATGATTGGCATGATTCGCTTTGAAGAAGTCAGTAAGGCTTATCTGGGAGGGCGCCAGGCGCTGCAGGGCGTTGATTTTCATCTGCGTCCCGGCGAGATGTCCTTCCTGACCGGACACTCCGGCGCGGGTAAAAGTACCCTGCTGAAGCTGATTTGCGGCATTGAGCGTCCGAGCGCCGGACAGATCTGGTTCAGCGGGCACGATATCTCCCGCCTGCGTCACAGCGAAGTGCCGTTTCTGCGGCGCCAGATTGGCATGATTTTCCAGGATCACCATCTGCTGATGGATCGCTCTGTCTATGACAATGTGGCTATCCCGCTGATTATTTCCGGCGCCAGCGGCGAAGATATCCGCCGTCGTGTTTCAGCGGCCCTGGATAAAGTCGGCCTGCTCGACAAAGCGAAAAGTTACCCGATTCAGCTCTCCGGCGGTGAACAGCAGCGCGTGGGTATTGCGCGCGCGGTGGTTAATAAACCCGCCGTACTGCTGGCAGATGAACCCACCGGTAACCTCGATAATGCGCTGTCAGAAGATATCCTGCGCCTGTTTGAAGAGTTCAACCGGGTCGGGGTAACGGTACTGATGGCAACCCACGATCTGGGGCTGATCGCGCGGCGTAACTACCGCGTGATGACGCTGAATCAGGGACGTCTGCACGGAGGCCACGATGGTCAATAAACGCAACAAGCGCCCGGCGGCGGCCAGAGCGGCAAAGCAGCCTAAAACGCCGTCAAAGCGCAAAGCGCTAAAAGGTGGCTGGCAGGAGCAGTGGCGCTACGCCCTGCGCGGCACCCTGTCTGATATGTGGCGCCAGCCGCTGGCAACGCTGCTTACCGTTATGGTTATCGCGATTTCACTGACGCTGCCGAGCGTCTGTTACATGGTGTGGAAAAACGTCAGCCAGGCGGCCACCCAGTGGTATCCGGCGCCGCAGCTGACGGTCTATCTCGACAAGACGCTGGACGACAGTGCGGCAGAAAACGTCACCGCACAGCTTAAGCAGCTGGAAGGCGTCGACAGTGTGAACTACCTGACGCGCGACGAGGCGCAGAGTGAGTTTCGCAACTGGTCTGGTTTTGGCGGCGCGATGGATCTGCTGGAGCAGAATCCGCTGCCGGCGGTGGCCATCATCACGCCGAAGCTTAATTTCCAGAACTCAGACACTATGGCAAGCCTGCGCGATCGGGTGGCAAAAGTGCAGGGCGTGGATGAAGTACGGATGGATGACAGCTGGTTTGCCCGTCTGGCGGCGCTGACCGGTCTGGTCGGGCAGGTGGCCTCTATGATCGGTCTGCTGATGATTGTGGCAGTGTTCCTGGTGATTGGTAACAGCGTCCGGCTCAGCATCTTTGCCCGGCGTGACACCATCAACGTCCAGAAGCTGATTGGCGCAACGGATGGCTTTATCCTGCGGCCGTTCCTCTATGGCGGTGCGCTGCTCGGTTTTGCCGGTGCGCTGCTGTCGCTGGTGCTGTCTGAAGTGCTGGTGCTGCGACTGCAGTCGGTGGTGGCGCAGGTCGCGTCGGTGTTTGGCACCGCCTTTACGCTGGAAGGTTTTGCGTGGGACGAAGGCCTGCTGCTGCTGCTGATTGCCGCCATTATTGGCTGGATTGCTGCCTGGCTTGCCACTGTACAACATTTACGCCGATTTACGCCGCAGTAACCCATGGCAACGATTTTTTGATATACTCTTCCTCTGCCGCCAGCGATGCAGGCGCAGAGGAATGCTCCGATTTTCCCCGCTGTCACCTGTGTGTAAAATATTCACTGCTATAATTGAACTTGTGGATAACCCTGGCGTCTAATTAGCACAGATTGCTGTTGGTTTTCGCCTGACGTTGACATACTGTAGCGTCTGCGTAAGGACACGCGCAGCAACTCCATTGAATTTGTGAGGGTTTGAATGACCAAAGAAATGCAAACTTTAGCGATTGCTCCTCTGGGCAACCTGGAATCTTACGTTCGGGCTGCCAACAACTGGCCGGTATTGACGGCAGAAGAGGAAAAAGCACTGGCTGAGCGGCTGCATTACCAGGGCGATCTGGATGCAGCGAAAACGCTGATCCTGTCACACCTGCGCTTTGTTGTTCACATCGCACGTAACTATGCAGGTTATGGTCTGCCACAGGCGGATCTGATTCAGGAAGGCAACATCGGCCTGATGAAAGCGGTGCGCCGTTTTAATCCGGAAGTGGGCGTGCGCCTGGTCTCATTTGCAGTGCACTGGATCAAAGCAGAGATCCACGAGTACGTGCTGCGCAACTGGCGCATTGTCAAAGTCGCTACTACCAAAGCGCAGCGTAAGCTGTTCTTTAACCTGCGTAAAACCAAGCAGCGTCTGGGCTGGTTTAATCAGGATGAAGTTGACATGGTGGCGCGTGAACTCGGCGTCAGCACGAAAGATGTGCTGGAGATGGAGTCGCGTATGGCGGCACAGGACATGACCTTTGATATGTCCTCTGACGATGAGGCGGGCGACGGCAAGCCAATGGCTCCCGTACTCTACCTGCAGGATAAAACATCAGACTTCGCTGACGGTATCGAAGAGGATAACTGGGACGCCCACGCAGCGGATAAGCTGAGTGATGCGATGCTCAGCCTGGATGAACGCAGTCAGCATATCATCCGTGCCCGCTGGCTGGATGATGACAATAAAACCACGCTGCAGGAGCTGGCCGACCGCTATGGCGTTTCAGCGGAGCGCGTGCGTCAGCTGGAAAAGAATGCGATGAAAAAGCTGCGCATGGCGATTGAAGCCTGACAGTTCGCAGACGGTAATAAGGGCAACCTCAGGGTTGCCCTTTTTTATGTCCGCCATCCGGCCGCGTAACGCTACTCTGCCACTTTTACCCAGCCATCTGCCTGCGCGCGGAAGCCACACGCCTGCATAAACGCCGCCCGGATCCCCTGGTCAGCATAGCCATCATCCGCAATCCACCAGTGATCCTGCGAACCATTCTGCGCCAGAGTCTCCTCCAGTAAGTAACGCCCGACGCCGCGCCGGCGCGTAGCCTCACGGACTTCAAAGTGCGTGATTTTGCCGTGGGTACCGCGGATTTCCAGCTGCAGCGCGCCCAGCAGCCGATCGTTAAACCGCGCGGCATAGAGCCGCTGCGTATCACTCAATGTCTTTTCCAGCTGCGCAATATCCTGCTGTGGCCAGATTTTAGCGAGGTCGATGCGATCCTGCGGCGTAAGTGAAACGATACGCTGAATAGTGAGTTTCATAACCCGTACCTGTACTGGCAGAAAGGGCATAGTGTAGCGAATTTATACAGTCAGAGCGCTGTCACTTTTTTGCGATAAAAACAGGTCAAATGGCAGACACTTTGCCAGGATTGTGGAGTAAGCCCGCAACGATTGCCGAATAAGCCAGCATAACACGCTACCCTGGTGCACAAATTACGGCCATAACCTCCAGAGTATTATGCTGTTCAGGCCGCTCATTACTGAATATGTCAGTTGATTTACAGCAGAAAATTCCTGTTTAATAACCTGAAAATAAAGCTGTTTTAACAAAAAAAGCCAGATAAGAGCGCTAACTCCTTCTATCTGAATCAGTTTCCTCTTTCACTGGCTGAAATAAAACCAATCACAACAGACACGACATAACAGATGGGGAAGTACGCATGAAGATGAGTAAAGGACGCGCGTTACTGGCGGGCTGCGTTGCACTGGCACTGAGCCATGCCGCGCTGGCTGCCGATATTAAAATCGCTATCGTGGGTGCAGCAACCGGCCCGGTCGCGCAATATGGTGATATGCAGTTCACGGGTGCAGCGCAGGCGATCAAAGATATTAATGCCAAAGGCGGCGTAAACGGCGACAAGCTGGTTGGCGTGGAGTATGACGACGCGTGCGACCCGAAACAGGCGGTTGCGGTGGCGAACAAAGTGGTTAACGACGGCATTAAATATGTTATCGGCCATCTCTGCTCCTCTTCTACGCAGCCTGCATCTGACATCTATAACGATGAAGGCATTCTGATGATCACGCCGGCCGCCACCGCCCCTGAACTGACGGCGCGTGGCTATGCTGACGTTATGCGCACTACCGGTCTCGACTCCGATCAGGGGCCGACGGCAGCGACCTATATTCTGGAGCAGATCAAGCCGAAGCGTATTGCCGTTGTGCATGACAAGCAGCAGTACGGCCAGGGTCTGGCGGAGTCCGTGCAGAAAACCCTGAAGGCCAAAGGTGGCAACGTGGTGCTGTTTGAGGGCATCACCGCCGGCGATAAAGATTTCTCCACGCTGATTGCCCGCCTGAAGAAAGAGAACGTCGATTTTGTTTACTACGGCGGCTACTACCCGGAGCTGGGGCAGATCCTGCGCCAGGCAAAAACTGCCGGCCTGAAAGCGGGCTTTATGGGACCAGAGGGCGTGGGTAACGCCTCACTCTCCAATATTGCTGGCGATGCGTCAGAAGGGCTGTACGTCACGCTGCCAAAGCGTTATGACCAGCTGCCGGAGAACAAAGCGATCGTTGATGCCATTAAGGGCAACAGCGCTTCAAACCGCAAAGATCCGACCGGCCCGTTTGTCTGGACCACCTATGCCGCAATCCAGTCGCTGGTGGCGGGCATTGAGCGCAGCAAAAGCGATGAGCCCGATGCGATTGCAAAAAACCTGAAAGAGGGCGCACCGGTGCCAACCGTGATGGGCAACCTGAGCTGGGATCAGAAAGGCGATCTGAAAGGGTTCGAGTTCGGCGTGTTTAAATGGCACAAAGATGGCTCATCAACCGCAGTGAAATAAGCGCTGTTAACCGGTTCTACCGCATAGCGTAACTATCTCCCCCTCCCGTGCGCGGGCGGGGGCAGGGAGCTGGCAGACGCGCCGCGAGCGGTTTGCTGCCCTGACCCTTTCTTACCCCAGAGAGGGAATCTCTGATCCACTTGCAGGTCCTCATTATGTCCGAGCAGTTTCTCTATTTTATTCAGCAGATGTTCAACGGGGTCACCCTCGGGAGCACCTATGCGCTGATCGCGATTGGCTACACCATGGTGTATGGCATTATCGGCATGATCAACTTCGCCCACGGCGAGGTTTACATGATCGGCAGCTATGTCTCTTTTATTGTCATTGCCGCCCTGATGATGATGGGCATTGATACCTCGTGGCTGATGATCGCCGCCGGTTTTATCATGGCAGTGATCATCTCCAGCGCTTACGGCTGGAGTATTGAACGCGTTGCCTATAAGCCGGTGCGCTCTTCCAAGCGGCTGATTGCGCTTATCTCCGCCATCGGGATGTCTATTTTCCTGCAAAACTACGTCAGCCTGACCCAGGGCTCGCGCGATCTGGCGCTGCCGAGTCTGATCACCGGCCAGTGGACATTGGGTGAAAGCAACGGCTTCGCCGCCACGCTCACGACCATGCAGCTGGTGATCTGGGTAGTGACGTTTCTGGCAATGCTGGCGCTGACGCTGTTTATCCGCTATTCGCGTATGGGCCGCGCCTGCCGCGCCTGCGCAGAAGATCTGAAAATGGCGAGCCTGCTGGGCATCAATACCGACCGCGTCATTTCGCTGACCTTTGTGATTGGTGCGGCTATGGCAGCGGTTGCTGGCGTGCTGCTGGGGCAGTTCTACGGCTCAATCAACCCGTTTATCGGCTTTATGGCCGGCATGAAAGCATTTACTGCAGCGGTGCTGGGCGGTATCGGCAGTATTCCGGGCGCCATGATTGGCGGACTGGTACTCGGCATTGCGGAAGCGCTGACGTCAGCTTACCTCTCGACGGAATATAAAGATGTGGTCTCCTTTGCGCTGCTGATCGTGGTATTGCTGGTGATGCCAACCGGTATCCTGGGCCGCCCGGAGGTAGAGAAAGTATGAAGCGTCTCGGGCTGCTTAACGCCGTGCTTTCCGCGGCAATGCTGCTGGTACTGGCCAGCTTCTTTATGGGCATGCGTCTCGACCTGGATGGCACCCGGCTGATTGTGGTCAGCGCGGGCGAGGTTCGCTGGAACTGGATCTTCGCCGGCTGCGCGGTGGTCTTTATCTTTCAGCTGCTGCGTCCGCTGTTTTCAGGCCGGTTTCGCCGCAGCGGTAAAGCCTTTGTGCTGCCGGCGTTTGATGGATCTACCGCGAAGCAGAAACTGCTGATGGCGCTGCTGATCGTCGCTGCCGTTGCGTGGCCGCTGTTTGCCTCACGCGGCAGCATCGACATTGCTACGCTGACGCTGATCTACGTCATGCTGGGACTGGGGCTTAACGTGGTGGTTGGCCTCTCCGGACTGCTGGTGCTGGGCTACGGCGGTTTTTATGCCATTGGCGCCTATACCTTTGCGCTGCTGAACCACTACTACGGTTTTGGCTTTTGGGAGAGCCTGCCGCTGGCGGGCATCGTGGCGGGCGCCTTTGGCCTGATGCTGGGATTTCCGGTGCTGCGCCTGCGCGGCGACTATCTGGCGATTGTCACGCTCGGTTTCGGTGAAATCGTGCGTATTCTGCTGCTGAACAGTACGTCGATTACCGGCGGGCCGAACGGTATCGCGCAAATCCCCAAACCCGGCCTGTTTGGCATTGAGTTTGGCCGCCGCGTCAGCGAAGGGGGCTGGACGACGTTCCACGAGCTGACCGGGCTTGCCTACAACCCCAATCACCGCGTGATTTTCCTCTATCTGGTCGCGCTGCTGCTGGTGGTACTGACGCTATTTGTGATCAATCGCCTGCTGCGTATGCCGCTGGGGCGCGCATGGGAAGCGCTGCGCGAAGATGAGATCGCCTGCCGCTCGCTGGGGCTGAGCCCGACGCGCATCAAGCTGACCGCCTTTACCATCAGCGCCGTATTTGCCGGTTTTGCCGGGACGCTGTTTGCAGCGCGCCAGGGCTTTGTCAGCCCGGAGTCGTTTACGTTTGTTGAATCCGCTTTTGTGCTGGCTATCGTGGTACTGGGCGGGATGGGGTCTCAGCTGGCGGTGATCCTCGCGGCGATCCTGCTGGTGGTATCGCGTGAACTGATGCGCGATCTTAATGAGTACAGCATGCTGGTGCTGGGCGGCCTGATGGTGCTGATGATGATCTGGCGTCCGCAGGGGTTGCTACCGATGAAGCGTCCGCATCTGAAACTGAAAAAGAGCAAACAGGGAGAGCAGGCATGAGTCAGCCTTTATTAGCCGTTGAAGGCCTGATGATGCGTTTTGGCGGCCTGCTGGCCGTCAACAATGTGGCACTGGCGCTGCATCCGCAGGAGATTGTTTCACTTATCGGACCCAACGGTGCCGGTAAAACCACCGTGTTTAACTGCCTGACCGGCTTCTATAAGCCGACCGGCGGCACCATTAAATTGCGCGATCGGCCGCTGCAGGGCCTGCCGGGACAGAAAATCGCGCGCATGGGCATTGTGCGCACGTTTCAGCACGTGCGGCTGTTCCGTGAGATGACGGTGATTGAAAATCTGCTGGTGGCGCAGCATCAGCATCTGAAAAGCGGCGTCTTTTCCGGCCTGTTAAAAACCCCGGCGTTTCGCCGCGGTGAGAGCGAGGCGCTCGATCGCGCAGCCATCTGGCTGGAGCGTATCGGCCTGCTGGAGCTGGCAAACCGCCAGGCGGGTAATCTGGCTTACGGCCAGCAGCGCCGGCTGGAAATTGCCCGCTGCATGGTCACGCGCCCGGAGATCCTGATGCTGGACGAACCGGCCGCGGGCCTTAACCCGCGTGAAACGCATGAGCTGGATGCGCTGATCGCCGAGCTGCGCAGCGAGCACAAGGTATCAGTACTGCTGATTGAACACGATATGAAGCTGGTGATGGGCATTTCCGACCGCATCTACGTGGTCAATCAGGGAACGCCGCTGGCGAACGGTACACCGGAACAGATCCGCAACAACCCGGACGTGATCCGGGCTTATTTAGGTGAGGCGTAAGATGGCAAACCCGATGTTAACGCTGCAGGGTGTAAGCGCCCACTACGGTCCGATCCAGGCGCTGCACAATATTAATCTGCATATCAGTCAGGGGGAGATCGTCACGCTGATTGGTGCCAACGGCGCCGGTAAAACCACGCTGCTGGGTACGCTGTGCGGCGAGCCACGCGCCACCAGCGGCACCATTGTGTTTGACGGAAAAAACATTACCGACTGGCAGACGGCAAAAATCATGCGGGAGGCGATCGCGATCGTGCCGGAAGGGCGTCGGGTGTTTTCCCGCATGACGGTGGAGGAGAATCTGGCGATGGGCGGTTTCTTTGCCAGCCGGCATGAGTATCAGACGCGTATTGAGCGGGTTTACCAGCTGTTTCCCCGGCTGGCAGAACGCAAAGTGCAGCGTGCCGGTACCATGTCCGGCGGTGAACAGCAGATGCTGGCGATTGGTCGTGCGCTGATGAGCCAGCCGCGTCTGCTGCTGCTGGATGAACCCTCGCTCGGGCTGGCGCCTATCATCATCCAGCAGATTTTTGACACTATTGAGCAGCTGCGTAAAGAGGGGATGACCATCTTTCTGGTTGAGCAAAACGCCAATCAGGCGCTGAAGCTTGCCGATCGCGGTTACGTGCTGGAGAACGGTCACGTGGTGCTGGAGGACAGCGGTGAGGCGCTGCTCTCTAACGAAGCGGTGCGCAGCGCCTATCTCGGTGCCTGATCGGCCTGCGGCCCGGTATCCTGCCGGGCCGCCTTTTTCCTGCCTGCCGCTTTTTTGCTGAAAAATGTGCACAACGTTCACGTTTTACCGCCCGGCTGGCGCGTTTCTGTGTGTCATATCTCTGTCATATTTCGGTTATTTTTCTATCATCTTCCCGTGTCATGTTACTCCGCGAACAAAAAATGCGTGATATTGCGCGTACCTAACAGCACAGGAAAACTTTATGACCGCTTTAACGCTTCGTCCCCGTCTGATGAGTGTGTTGCTTGGTCTGGCGCTCAGCGGTAACGCGCTGGCTGCGACCGAAATCCCTTTCTGGCACTCAATGGAAGGGGAGTTAGGCAAAGAAGTTGACTCTCTGGCACAGCGTTTTAACCAGGCGCATCCCGATTACAAAATTGTGCCCACTTACAAAGGTAACTACGAGCAGAGCCTGGCGGCGGGGATCGCAGCGGTACGCACCGGTAAAGCGCCTGCGCTGCTGCAGGTCTATGAAGTCGGTACGGCAACCATGATGGCCTCGAAAGCGATTGTGCCGGTGCACGACGTGTTCAGCCAGGCTGGCGTGCAGATGGATGCGAAGCAGTTTGTGCCAGCCGTGGCGGGTTACTACAGCGACAGCAGCGGTCAGCTGATCTCTCAGCCGTTTAACAGCTCAACGCCGGTGCTCTACTACAACAAAGATGCCTTTAAAAAAGCGGGGCTGGATCCGGAGCAGCCGCCGAAAACCTGGCAGGAGCTGGCAAAAGACGCCGCTGCGCTGCGTAAAGCCGGCATGAGCTGCGGCTATGCCAGCGGCTGGCAGGGCTGGATCCAGATTGAAAATTTCAGCGCGTGGCATGCGCTGCCGGTAGCCAGTAAAAACAACGGCTTCGACGGCACGGATGCGGTGCTGGAGTTCAACAAGCCGGTGCAGGTGCGGCATATCCAGATGCTCGAAGAGATGAACAAAAAAGGTGATTTTACCTACTTTGGACGCAAGGATGAGCCGACCGCCAAGTTTTATAATGGCGACTGCGGGATCACGACCGCCTCTTCCGGCTCGCTGGCGGATATCAAGCACTACGCCAAATTTAACTTCGGCGTAGGCATGATGCCGTATGACGAGACCGTGCCTGAAGCACCGCAGAACGCCATCATCGGTGGCGCCAGCCTGTGGGTGATGAAAGGCAAAGATGCGGCCACCTATAAAGGGGCGGCGGAGTTTATGAAGTTCCTCGCGCAGCCGGAGATTGCCGCCGAATGGCATCAGAAAACCGGCTACCTGCCGATCACTACCGCCGCCTACGAGCTGACCAGAAAGCAGGGTTTCTATGAGAAGAACCCGGGCGCGGATATCGCTACCCGGCAGATGCTCAACAAAGATCCGCTGCCGTACACCAAAGGGATGCGTCTCGGCAATATGCCGCAAATCCGCACGGTGGTAGATGAAGAGCTGGAAGGCGTCTGGACCGGCAAGCAGACGCCGCAGGCAGCGCTGGATAACGCGGTTAAGCGCGGTAATGCACTGCTGCGTCGCTTTGAACAGCAGGTGAAATAAATCCGATCCACCGGGAGCGGCGCTGGGTCGCTCCCGCTTTCAGCGTGAGTTCGCTATGCCCTCATCGTCTCGTCCGGTCTTTCGTGCCCGGCTGCTGCCCTATTTGCTGATGGCACCGCAGCTGATTATCACCGCCATCTTCTTTCTCTGGCCTGCCGGAGAAGCACTCTGGTATTCGCTGCAGAGCATCGATCCGTTTGGCATCTCCAGCACCTTTGTCGGGCTGGAGAACTTCAGCCGTCTGTTCAGCGATCCCTACTATCTCGACTCCTTCTGGACCACGATAGTGTTCAGCCTGCTGGTCACGGTGCTGGGGATGCTGTTCTCGCTCCTGCTGGCCGCGCTGGTTGACTATGTTGTGCGTCTGCAGAAGCTCTATCAGACCCTGCTGCTGCTGCCGTACGCGGTGGCACCGGTGGTCGCCGCAGTGCTGTGGATGTTCCTCTTTAATCCAGGGCTTGGGCTGCTCAGCCATCTGCTTAATCAGATGGGCTATAACTGGAACTATGCGCAGAACAGCGGTCAGGCGATGTTTCTGATCGTGCTCGCCTCTATCTGGCAGCAGATGAGCTACAACTTTCTGTTTTTCTTCGCGGCGCTGCAGTCGATTCCGAAGTCGCTGACTGAGGCGGCCGCTATCGACGGGGCCGGGCCGGTACGGCGCTTTTTTCATCTTTCTCTGCCGCTGATTACGCCGGTGAGCTTCTTTCTGCTGGTGGTCAACCTGGTCTACGCCTTCTTTGATACCTTCCCGGTCATTGATGCCGCCACCGGTGGCGGGCCGGTACAGTCCACCACCACGCTTATCTACAAAATTTATCGGGAAGGATTTACCGGTCTCGATCTCTCCTCATCTGCCGCGCAGTCAGTCGTGCTGATGCTGCTGGTGATTGGCCTCACTATTCTGCAGTTCCGCTTTGTTGAGCGTAAGGTGCAATATCAATGATTGAGAACCGACGCGGGCTGGATATTTTCAGCCACACGCTGCTGATTCTGGGCGTGCTGACCATTCTGTTTCCGCTCTATGTCGCCTTTGTCGCCGCCACGCTGGATAACACGGCGGTTTATCAGGTCCCGATGACGCTGGTGCCCGGCACGCATCTGTGGGAGAACGTTTCGCGTATCTGGACGCAGGGCGTTAACGGCAGCGCCGCGTTTGGCATGATGTTGCTGAACAGCTTTATCATGGCGCTGGCGATTACGATCGGCAAAATCAGCGTCTCTATGCTCTCAGCTTTTGCGCTGGTCTGGTTTCGCTTTCCGCTGCGCACGCTCTTTTTCTGGCTGATTTTCATTACGCTGATGCTGCCGGTTGAAGTGCGTATCTTCCCGACGGTTGAGGTGATCGCTACCCTTAATCTGCTCGACAGCTACAGCGGGCTGACGCTGCCGCTGATGGCGTCGGCAACGGCCACCTTTCTGTTCCGCCAGTTCTTCCTGTCGCTGCCGGACGAGCTGATTGAAGCCGCGCGCATTGACGGTGCCGGGCCGATGCGCTTCTTTTGGGACATTGTTCTGCCGCTGTCAAAAACCAATCTTGCCGCGCTGTTTGTGATCACCTTTATCTACGGCTGGAATCAGTATCTCTGGCCGCTGCTGATTATCAATGATGCCAGTCTGAGCACCGCCGTGGCGGGGGTAAAAAGCATGATCAACACCAGCGGCGGCCCGACGCAGTGGAATGAAGTGATGGCGGCGATGTTATTAACCCTGATCCCACCGGTTGTGGTGGTTCTTGTAATGCAGCGCGCGTTTGTGCGTGGCCTGGTGGAGAATGAGAAATAGATGGCAGGCGTAACCTTACAGAGCGTGACGAAATCGTATGACGGCAAAAATGCGGTGATCCAGCCGCTGACCATCACCATCAACGAGGGCGAGTTTATGGTGATGGTGGGGCCCTCCGGCTGCGGCAAGTCGACGCTGCTGCGCATGGTGGCCGGACTCGAGCGCGTCAGCTCCGGCGACATTTTTATTGCTGAGCAGCGGGTCACGGAGATGGAGCCGAAAGATCGCGGCATTGCGATGGTGTTTCAGAACTACGCGCTCTACCCGCATATGACGGTAGGCGAAAACATGGGCTATGGCCTGAAAATCCGCGGCATGGGCAAAGCGCAGATCGCCCAGCGCGTGCTGGAGACCGCGCGTAGTCTGGAGCTTGACCACCTGCTGAACCGGCGACCGCGTGAACTCTCGGGCGGGCAGCGGCAGCGTGTGGCGATGGGACGCGCTATCGTGCGTGAACCGGCTGTCTTCCTGTTCGATGAACCCCTCTCCAACCTTGATGCGCGCCTGCGCGTGCAGATGCGTCTTGAACTGCAGCAGCTGCACCGCCGTCTGAAAACCACCAGCCTTTACGTCACGCACGATCAGGTTGAGGCGATGACGCTGGCGGAGCGGGTGATGGTGATGAACAAAGGGATTGTGGAGCAGGTTGGCACGCCGGTAGAGGTTTATGAGCGTCCGGCCAGCCAGTTTGTTGCCGCCTTTATCGGCTCCCCGGCGATGAACCTGCTGCCAGGAGAGATCAGCCGCGATGGCCTGCACTTTACGCTGGATGCGCTGAACAGCCTGCCGCTGGGCGAGAGACGGCCGCAGTGGGCTAACAGGCCGCTGACGCTCGGCATCCGTCCTGAGCATATTCATCTCTCTTCGCGTGAAGCAGGCGGCGTGCCGCTGGTGGTCGATACGCTGGAGATCCTCGGCGCGGATAACCTGGCACACGGCCATCTTGGTCAGGCGCGGCTGGTGGTACGGCTGCCGCACAGCGAACGTCCGCAGGCGGGCAGCACGCTGTGGCTGCATCTGCCGCCGGATGCGTTACACTTCTTCGATGCTGTTCATGGAAAACGTCTGGAATGAGTAACAACAACTGGCCCTACCCGAAAATTGTGGCCCATCGCGGCGGCGGTAAACTCGCGCCGGAAAACACGCTGGCGGCAATTGATACCGGCGCGCGTTATGGCCATACCATGATTGAGTTTGATGCCAAACTCTCGCAGGATAAACAGATCTTTCTGCTGCACGATGACACGCTCGATCGCACCAGCAGCGGCTGGGGCGTGGCGGGCGAACAGACGTGGGCGCAGCTGGCACAGCTCGATGCCGGCGACTGGTTCAGCGGGGCGTTTACGGGCGAGCCGCTGGCGCTGCTGACGGACGTGGCGGCGCGCTGTCGTCAGCACCGGATGATGGCGAACATCGAAATTAAACCCACCACCGGCACCGACGCGGAGACGGGCGCTGCCGTGGCGCTCGCCGCCCGTCAGCTCTGGCAGGGGCAGACACCTCCGCTGCTCTCCTCATTCTCACCTGAAGCGCTGGCGGCAGCACAGCAGGCTGCGCCAGAGCTGCCGCGCGGTCTGCTGCTCGATGAGTGGGATGACGCATGGCAGGCGCTGACCAGCCGGCTGGAGTGCGTGTCGATTCACCTGAATTACCGGCTGCTCGACGCGGAGCGCACCGCGCTGCTGAAGGCAGCCGGGTTGCGTATCCTGGCCTATACGGTTAACCAGCCCGCGCGTGCCCGCGAGCTGCTGAGCTGGAGTGTGGATGCCATCTGCACCGATCGCATCGACATTATCGGTCCCGATTTCAGTTAGTTGTTATTCGGCATGGTGCCGTTCTGCTGCGTATTCTGACCCGGCTGCGACTGCAGTACCTGCTGCCGGGTGCTGTCGCGTTTTTCCTGCAGCTGCCGCTGCATATTTTGCGTCTGCCGCTGCTGATCCTGGTGCAGCAGGCGCTGCTGCTGCTGCTGCTGGGTCTGCATCTGGGTCTGCATACGCTGCTGGCTTGGGTTATAGCCGGGCTGATTCACATTATTGTTATTCAGCGTATTTGCCATACCGCTCAGCGGCAGCAGGGCTGCCAGCGCAATAAGCCATGTTTTCATTATTCCCTCCGATCGTCTGACCTGCTGTGTAAACAGGCGGCCCGCAGGTCGTCTGCCTCTTAATCATAAGTTTATGCGATATCACAAAGCCTGAAATCGGGCGTGCGTGCAATTTGCGTTAAGTGTTATGTTTTTACTGCTTTAGCAAACACTTGCATCGATAAATAACAAATGTAAACAACTGAAAAGGATGGTGGCAGGATGAGGACAGCAGGCAGGTTGCGCCAGTTGAGCTGGGCGATGTTAATGAGTTTTACCGTGGTGCAGGGGGCTGCTGCGGCGCCCGCAAGCGCGCCGCCGATCTCCTATGGCGTTGACAGCGACACCTTTCATCCGGTGAAGGCGCAGCACGGCATGGTCGCCTCGGTGGATGCGATGGCAACGCAGGTAGGCGTGGATATTCTCAGACAGGGCGGCAATGCGGTGGATGCGGCGATCGCCGTGGGCTTTGCGCTGGCCGTTACTCATCCGCAGGCGGGTAATCTCGGCGGTGGCGGCTTTATGCTGCTGCGCACGGCGTCCGGGCGGACTGCTGCTATCGACTTTCGTGAAATGGCGCCGGCGCGCGCCTCGCGCGATATGTTCCTTGATAAGCAGGGTAATGCGGATAGTAAGTTATCACTTACTTCTCACCTGGCGTCTGGCACGCCGGGTACGGTTGCGGGATTTGCGCTGGCGGCAAAGAAGTATGGCACGCTGCCGCTGCGCACGCTGCTGGCCCCGGCTATAAAGCTGGCGCGTGACGGCATTATCGTCAACGATGCGCTGGCGGACGATCTCGCCACCTATGGCAAAGAGAACCTGATCAATCACGCCACCAGCCGGGCAATTTTTTACAAAGCGGATGGCAGACCTTACCAGAAAGGCGATCGGCTGGTGCAGAAGAACCTGGCGCGCAGCCTGCAGCTGATTGCGCAGCAGGGAGCCGATGCGTTTTATACCGGCCGCATTGCTGATGAGATCGCCAGCGAGATGGCACAGCACGGCGGGCTGATTGGCAAAGCGGATCTCGCCGCTTACCGTGCCGTAGAGCGTAAACCGGTCAGCGGCACCTACCGCGGCTATGAAGTGTTCTCTATGCCGCCACCCTCATCGGGCGGGATTCACATTGTGCAGATCCTGAATATCCTGGAGAACTTCGATCTGGCGAAGTGGGGCTTTGGCAGCGCAGACGCCATGCAGGTCATGGCAGAAGCGGAGAAGTACGCTTACGCCGATCGCTCAGAGTATCTTGGCGATCCCGATTTCGTTAAAGTGCCGCAGCAGGCGCTGACCAGCAAAGCCTACGCCAGGACCCTGGCGCAGCAGATCGATGTCAGCAAAGCGCGGCCGTCGTCAGAGATCAAACCGGGTAAGCTGGCACCGTACGAGAGCAATCAGACCACCCACTTCTCGGTGGTGGATAAAGCGGGCAACGCTGTGGCGGTAACTTATACCCTGAACACCTACTTTGGCAGCGGGATCGTGGCAGGCAACAGCGGCATCCTGATGAACAACGAAATGGATGATTTCTCCGCGAAGCCGGGTACGCCAAACGTTTACGGTCTGGTCGGCGGCGAGGCGAATGCGATTCAGCCGGCGAAGCGTCCGCTCTCCTCCATGTCACCGACAATTGTGGCCAAAGAGGGGAAAACCTGGCTGGTCACCGGCAGTCCGGGCGGCAGCCGGATCATCACAACCGTGCTGCAGATGGTGGTTAACAGCATCGATTTCGGGATGAACGTGGCGGAAGCGACTAACGCGCCGCGTTTTCATCATCAGTGGCTGCCCGATCAGCTGCGCGTGGAGAAAGGCTTCAGTCCCGATACGCTGCGCCTGCTGGAAGCGAAAGGCCAGCACGTGAAGGTGCTGCCGGCAATGGGCAGCACGCAGAGCATCATGATCGGTCCTGATGGCATGCGCTACGGCGCCTCCGATCCGCGTTCGGTTGACGATCTCAGCGCCGGTTATTAATCGCCGGTAAGTCCGATACTGCTTCCGGTATTGTTTAGCCAGCCTGCGTGCTGGCTTTTTTTATCGCCGATCGACCCATCCGGCATGCGGGCGGGCACCAGACACGGAAGCGGTAAAAATAGTGATAAACTCAGCCTATCTCTGGCCTCAGGTGCATACGATGAAGAAGAAAAGACCGGTATTACAGGACGTCGCCGATCGCGTCGGCATCACCAAAATGACCGTCAGTCGCTATCTGCGCGACCCGGAGCGGGTCTCCGCCGCGCTGCGTGACAAAATTGCCGTCGCGCTGGATGAGCTGGGCTATATCCCTAATCGTGCACCCGATATGCTCTCAAACGCCACCAGCCGCGCCATTGGCGTGCTGCTGCCCTCCCTGACCAACCAGGTCTTTGCTGACGTGCTGCGCGGAATTGAAACCGTGACCGATGAGGCGGGATATCAGACGCTGGTCGCGCACTTTGGCTACAATCCGGAAAAAGAGGAGCGGCAGCTGCGCTCGCTGCTGGGCTGGAATATTGACGGCGTGATCTTAACCGAACGCACCCATACCACCGGTACGCTGCGCATGCTGGAGGTAGCCGGGATCCCGGTCATTGAGATCATGGACAGCGTCACGCCGTGTCTGGATATGGCGGTGGGATTTGATAATGTCGAAGCGGCGCGACAGATGACGCAGGCTATCCTGAAGAAAGGGCATCGCCATACGGTCTACCTGGGGGCGCGGCTCGATGAACGTACGCTGCAGAAGCAGCAGGGATATGAACAGGCAATGCGCGAGGCGGGGCTGACGCCGCACAGCGTGATGATGGAAGACGCCTCTTCCTTCAGCGCCGGCGCGCAGCTGCTGTGCGAGGCGCAAAAGCGCTATCCGGCAACCGACAGTCTGTTCTGTACTAACGATGACCTGGCCGTAGGCGCCATGTTTGAATGCCAGCGTCAGGGGCTGCGCGTGCCGGAGCAGATGGCGATCGCGGGCTTTCATGGTCACGATATTACGCAGGTCGTGACGCCGCGGCTGGCAACCGTGCTGACACCGCGCGAACGGATGGGGAGCGAGGCGGCTGCCATGCTGCTGGCGCGCATTGGTGGCGATCGTTCATTTAGCGGCCCGCTCGATATCGGCTTTGAGATTGCTGAAGGTGACAGCATCTGATTTTGGCGATTGTATGAGCCACTTCACACTTTTACGCTTTTCCGGCTGACGAGGGTTGTCAGCATTGGGACGCACTCCGACAATGAATGACAGATTTGTTATCGGTAACATTGGCAGAATAAGCTGCCGGAGCGCAAAACTATGATCACGCCATCTTCATCACATCACGTTTTTATCCTGATGGGTGTATCCGGCAGCGGAAAGTCTGTCGTTGCTAATCGGGTATCACACGAACTGAATACCGCTTTTCTGGATGGAGATTTCCTTCATCCGCGCAGCAACATCATGAAAATGGCGGAAGGCCATCCGCTGGATGACAACGATCGCCAGCCGTGGCTGCAGGCGCTGAACGACGCGGCTTTTGCCATGCAGCGCACTCAGGCGGTGTCGATTATCGTCTGCTCGGCGCTGAAAAAGTCCTATCGTGACATTTTGCGCCAGGGCAATCACAACCTGAAATTTATCTATCTGAAAGGCGATTTCGAAACCATTGAAACCCGCCTCAAAGCCCGTAAGGGTCACTTCTTCAAGCCGCAGATGCTGGTAACGCAGTTTGCCACGCTGCAGGAACCTGGCACAGATGAGGCAGATGTCCTGATGGTGGATATCAATCACTCGCTGGATGACGTTGTTGCAGCTACGGTTGCGACCATCAGGGATGCAATCAACAAGGGCGAGTAATGAGTACCGCAACGCTGGTGTTAACCGCAGCAGGCTCTGTCCTGCTGCTGCTGTTTCTGGTAATGAAAGCGCGGATGCACGCCTTTGTCGCCCTGATGTTAGTTTCTATTGGCGCCGGACTTTTCTCCGGTATGCCACTCGATCAGATCGCCGATACGATGCAGAAAGGCATGGGCGGCACGCTGGGCTTTCTTGCTATCGTCGTAGCGCTTGGCGCAATGTTCGGCAAAATTCTGCATGAAACCGGTGCGGTGGATCAGATCGCTATCCGGATGCTGAAAACCTTTGGCGAGAGCCGGGCGCACTATGCGATGGGGATCGCCGGGCTGATCTGCGCGCTGCCGCTGTTTTTTGAAGTCGCGGTGGTGCTGCTGATCAGCATCGCCTTTGCGGTGGCACGCCGCACGCATGACAACCTGGTGAAGCTGGTGATCCCGCTGTTTGCCGGCGTAGCGGCGGCGGCGGCGTTTCTGCTGCCGGGACCTGCGCCGATGCTGCTGGCGGCACAAATGCACGCTGATTTTGGCTGGATGATCCTGCTGGGACTCTGCGCAGCCATTCCGGGGATGCTGATC
The DNA here is from genome assembly GCF_002928325.1 of Pantoea sp. ICBG 1758. Taxonomy (NCBI): domain Bacteria; kingdom Pseudomonadati; phylum Pseudomonadota; class Gammaproteobacteria; order Enterobacterales; family Erwiniaceae; genus Pantoea; species Pantoea sp. ICBG 1758. The sequence goes on along the minus strand of NZ_POWL01000003.1, from coordinate 405,790 downwards.
GCCGGGCCGCTGTTTGGCAGCCTGATCGCCCGCCACGTCAGCTTCAGCGCGCCGCCGGAAGATCATCAGCCGGATGTGGACGAGGGCAGGCTGCCCTCATTTGGTTTCAGCCTCTCTCTGATCCTGTTTCCGCTGCTGCTGGTCGGGCTGAAAACCATCGGTGCGCGCTTTACCACGCCGGATACCCGGCTTTACGAATGGCTGGAATTTATTGGCCATCCGTTTACCGCGATTCTGCTGGCGCTGCTGGTGGCGATCTATGGCCTGGCGTACCGGCAGGGCATGGATAAAGAGAAGGTGATGCAGGTGTGCGGCAGCGCGCTGCAGCCCGCCGGCATTATTCTGCTGGTTATCGGTGCCGGCGGCGTCTTTAAGCAAGTGCTGGTTGACTCTGGCGTGGGGCCGGTGCTGGGTCACGCGCTGACCGGCGCCGGTATGCCGATCGCGCTGGCCTGCTTTATTCTGGCGGGCGCTATCCGGGTTATTCAGGGCTCTGCAACCGTGGCCTGTCTGACCACCGTAGGGCTGGTGATGCCGGTGATCGAACCGCTGCACTACAGCGGCGCGCAGCTCGCGGCACTTTCAATCTGTATCGGCGGTGGCTCAATTATTATCAGCCACGTCAACGATGCCGGCTTCTGGCTGTTTGGCCGCTTTACCGGTGCCACCGAGGGCGAGACGCTGAAAACCTGGACGCTGATGGAGACCATCCTCGGCACCACCGGCGCCATCGTCGGCATGATTGCGTTTAGTTTGTTATCGTAAATAACCCAGGGGCGCATAAATGCGCCCCCTACATCGCCCTCGTAGGGGCGTCATTAATGACGCCCTGGCCGATGCCCGCACCGAATCATTTATGGCGATTGATACCGTGCACACCCTAAACCAGGGGCGCATAAATGCGCCCCCTACGGGATTAAATAACGCCGTTAGTGGCGGTTGATACCGTGCACACCCTAAACCAGGGGCGTATAAATGCGCCTCTGCGTGCTTACCTTAATCTACTTCCCGCTCATCATCTGGCTGGTCGAGAACGGTGTAAGCCACCGCGCAGAACAGCGAATTAAGGCGCTTCATATCTCCCAGCAGCCCCAGATGCAGCGAACTGGTCTCAATGCTCTGCACATTATTCAGATGCAGCCGCTCCACGTGCGAGTGAGAGAAACGGCGGATCAGAATACGGAAGCGATGTTTGGCCCGCCGCAGACGTTTCGCGCTGGTGATATCATGCGACAGAAATACCGAGAGGCTCAGGCGCAGGTTATTCAGCACCTGCTCCTGCAGTGTATTCAGCTCTTCCAGCCCTTCTGCCGAAAAGGCCCGCCGCGCCTGCAACGATTTATCCGCAACGTCACCGCTCATGCGCTCAATGATGTCACCCGCCTGTTCAAGATTCAGCGCCATCTCAATAATTTCAGCCCAGCGCCGCGCATCCTCCTCTGCCAGATCTTCGCGCGGCATGCGGGCCAGATAGAGTTTGATCGCGGTATAGAGCACGTCAACATCATCATCCAGCTGCCGCACCCGGTGCGATTCACGCAGTTCGCCCCGGACTACGCGGCTGAACGACTCCAGCATCTGCTCCAGCACGTCGCCCATGCGCAGGGTCTCACGCGCGGCATTGACCAGCGCCAGCGCAGGCGTATCCAGCGCGCTTTTATCCAGATGTCTGGGCTTGAGATGCGCCTGATGCTCTGCATCGTCAGAAATCATACGCTGGCAGAGTCGCGCCATCGGTGCCGCAAACGGCACCATGATCAGGCAGCGTGCCAGGTTGTAGAAAACGTGGAAAAAGATCACCAGCTCTTCATCATTCACCGGCAGCCGATCCAGCAGCTCAGCAATAAAATCAACAAACGGCAGTACCGCAATGCTGCCGATAAGCTTGAACAGCAGGCTGCCGAGCGCCACCCGCTTGCCAGCCGCATTAGAACCGCTGGCGTTGATCATCGCCAGCAGGCCGCTGCCGAGGTTGGCACCAATGACCAGACAGAGCGCCACCTTAAATGAGATCACCCCGGCGGCCGTCAGGGTCGCGGTGATCAGCACCGCCGCCAGGCTCGAGTAGCTGATGATGGCAAAAACGGCGCCAATCAGGGCGTCCAGCAGCGTATCGCCGGTCAGGGTGGAGAAGAGCACCTGCACGCCCGAAGCCTGCGTTATCGGACGTGCTGCGGTGACAATCAGCTGCAGCGCCAGCAGGATCAGCCCGAGACCAATGGCAGCACGGCCCATCTGTCCGACGCGCGTCTGTTTGCGGCTGAGAAAAAAGACCACGCCAAAAAAGATAAACAGCGGGGAGAGCCAGGAGAGATCGAAGGTCAGCACGCGCGCCATAATGGCCGTGCCGACGTCAGCCCCCAGTACCACCACCAGGGCAGGTGTCAGGCTGACCAGGTTTTGCGCCACAAACGAGGTGACCAGCAGCGTAGTGGCGTTGCTGCTCTGTACCAGAGCGGTAACGCCAATGCCGGCCAGAAAAGCCATCGGTTTTTTTTCCACGCTGCGGCTCAGTACCCGGCGCAGATCGGCGCCGTACACGCGCATGATGCCGGTACGCACAATGTGGGTGCCCCAGACCAGCAGTGCGACAGTAGAAAGCAGATTAAGCAGAGTTAGCACGGTCGCAGGCTCCTGTATGCCAGGCAAAAAGCAGCCAGCTGCCTGCCTGGCAAACACGGCAGCGGGGGAAGACCGGTAGCGCACCGCATGAATTTTTCGTTAGATATAAATAACCTGAAGCGGCGTCGACCTGTTAACTGTAGCTGAATCCGGTTCACTGCGATGAGATATCCACGGCGTTTACGCTGCCCCTGACGGAGAACCGCCACCTTAACGTCATATTGTGATTCAGATCACATTGCAGCATGATAGCGATCTTCTCATTTGCGCATTAAGGACGCAGCAATGACAGATAAATCAGCCGCCGGTCAGCTCATCGCGACGGTGCTGCAGTGGGTACTTAACCTCGGCCTGTTAATCCTGGCCGTGATCCTGGTGGTGTTTCTCGGCAAGGAGACGATTCATCTGGCTAACGTGCTGTTCAGCACCGGTGAACAGGCGTCATCCTATCTGCTGATTGAAGGCATTGTGATCTACTTTCTCTACTTTGAATTTATCGCGCTGATTGTGAAATATTTTCAGTCGGGCTATCACTTTCCGCTGCGCTACTTTGTTTATATCGGGATCACCGCCATTATCCGGCTGATTATCGTTGACCACAAAAACCCGTTCGACACGCTCTGCTATTCCGCTGCGATCCTGATTCTGGTAGTCACGCTGTGGCTGGCAAACAGCAACCGGCTGAAGCGCGAATAACGTCCCTTATCATCTCCGGCGCTCGCGGCCGTGCCAGCGGCCGCGCTCTGCGGTAAACTAAGGCAACTTTTTTGCCGGAGATCGCCTGATGTCGCACGATGCGCTGCGCCAGTTATATGCCTTGCAGTGGTTACCCGCCTCCTCGCTGCTGCCCGCACCGCTGACCGACTGGCTGATGGAAGAAGATTCCATGACGCGCCGTTTTGAGCAGCACTGCCGGCAGGTTACCGTTCAACCCATCCGTGAAGGCTTTGTCAGCGCGGCGGAGGTCGCAGCAGAAGCGGCTTTTCTGCCGAACGATACGCGCTTCTGGCTGCGCGAAATCGTGCTGTGCGGCGACGGCGAGCCGTGGCTGCTGGGCCGCACCGTAGTGCCCGAGAGTACGCTGCAGGGACCGGAGCAGATGCTGCAGCAACTTGGCACACGCCCGCTGGGGCGCTATCTTTTTGCCTCTTCAGCGCTGAGCCGCGATTTTATTCATCCCGGCCAGGTCGGCGATCTGTGGGGACGGCGTTCGCGCCTGCGCCTGTCGGATAAGCCCCTTCTGTTAACTGAACTTTTTTTACCGGCATCGCCGCTTTACCGCGCGCTGCAGCAAGGATGAGACCCGTGCAAAAATCATTATCCGTAAGCAAATGGCAGGCTTACAGCCGCCTGATGCGCATCGACAAACCTATCGGCACGCTGCTGCTGATGTGGCCTACGCTCTGGGCGCTGTGGCTGGCTGGCATGGCGGTGCCGCCGCTGCCGGTGCTGATTGTGTTTGTGCTTGGCGTCATCGTTATGCGCGCTGCCGGCTGCGTCATCAATGATTACGCCGATCGCAAAGTGGATGGTCACGTTAAACGCACCGCCGGCCGGCCGCTGGCGAGCGGGGCGGTTTCAGAGAAAGAGGCAAAGCTGCTGTTTGCTGCGCTGGGCCTGCTGGCGTTTATGCTGGTGCTGACCATGAATCGCATGACCATCCTGCTCTCTTTCGGCGGGCTGGCGCTGGCTTGGGTCTACCCCTTTATGAAACGCTATACCCATCTGCCGCAGGTGGTGCTCGGCGCAGCCTTTGGCTGGGCGATCCCGATGGGGTGGGCTGCAGTAAGTGAGTCCTTACCTTTAGTTTGCTGGCTGGTGTTCTTCGCTAATATCTGCTGGACGGTGGCCTACGATACCCAGTACGCCATGGTGGATCGTGATGACGATTTGAAGATAGGCGTTAAATCTACGGCGATTCTGTTTGGTCGTTTTGACAAGCTGATTATTGGCCTGCTGCAGCTGGCCACGCTGGGGCTGATGGCGCTGGTGGGAAGTATGCTGAATCTGAACGGGGCATTCTACTGGTCACTGCTGGCTGCCGGCGCGCTGTTTGTCTATCAGCAGAGCCTGATCGCCCGCCGCGAACGCGACGCCTGCTTTCAGGCCTTTCTGAATAACAACTATGTGGGACTGGTGCTGTTTGCTGGCGTGCTGCTGAATACGCAGCCGTTTCTGGCGCTGTTCTGAACCGGCAGGGACGCATCCTGCGTCCCTGCTTTGCCTTACTCGTGTGCGACCGCACTCTCTATCGTCAGACGCACATCGCTGGTGACCAGCTCCGCCAGCATCTGCCACATCGCGTGCGTGCGCTCCGCATCGGCATCACCTGAGTCGCTGATATAGCGCTCATCGCGCAGCGTCAGCACCAGCGTGGTAAATACCGCCTTATCAAAGAACTCCGGCGCATTGATACCGTGCAGCACTGACAGACGCTGCGCCAGCGTGCGGCTCTCTTTCTCCAGCGTGCCGCGGTTGATCGTCGGTTTGGCACTGAGAATGGCGAAAGTGATCGCAAAGCGCTGCAGCGTTTCGCGAATACCGGCTGCCAGCAGCTGCAGCGTGCGATAGCGCGCGGCGCTCAGCTTAATCTGCCCATCCAGCTGCGTTACCAGCCCCTGTCGCGCCATCTCCGCGCACAGCGCGCTAAGCAGCGCCGGCAGTTCGGCACTTTCCCAGCGCAGGAACAGTTCACTTTTCAGCATCGGGTAGACCAGGCTTACCTGACGCAGAAGCTCTGCTTCGCTGATTTCGCGGTGCTGCTGCACAATCGCGGCAATCAGCGACGGCATCACCAGCATGTGCTGAATGTTATTCCGGTAGTAGGTCATCAGCACGGCCTGCTCGCGCGGCAGAATAATGATATCGCCGATGCTGTCCTGCTCGGTTTCAAACTTATTCATGCCCATCGCGTGATCCAGCAGCGCTTCGGCGCTCAGATCGGGCACCGTCGCTTCCGGTGAATAGGGCACGTTGCGCAGCAGCTGGGTGTAGCACTCCAGCTGCTCCGTCAGCTGCTCACGCGTCAGCGAGCGCTGACGGGACGCAAGCAGCGCGGTCACACACAGATTCATGGCGTTGGCCGCACCCGCTTCGTTAATGCGCACCATCAGGCGGGCAGCGATATCGTTTACCGCTGGCGTCATCCACGCGGGGCGCTGCGGATCGATCGGGTCGATCGCCTCGCGCCACTCGGGAATATGCTTGTTCAGGTAGTTAACCAGCGGCAGCGGTTCGCCAAAGTTAACGTAGCCCTGACCGAGATTGCGCAGCTTACGCAGGCCGCGCACCATCTGCACAAAGCCCTCTTTCTCTTTCGCTGCGCCGCGCAGCTCTTTGGCGTAAGTACCCACTTCCATTACGTGCTCATAGCCGATGTAGATCGGTACAAACGTAATCGGACGGCTGCCGCCGCGCAGCAGCGCCTGCAGCGTCATTGAAAGCGTGCCGGTTTTGGGATCGAGCAGGCGACCGGTGCGCGAGCGTCCGCCCTCAACAAAGTACTCAACCGAGTAGCCGCGGCTGAACAGCTCGCCCAGATATTCGCGGAATACGGTGGAGTAGAGTTTATTGCCCTTAAAGGTACGGCGAATAAAGAAGGCCCCCAGCCGGCGGAAAATGGGCCCGGCTGGCCAGAAGTTAAGATTGATACCGGCAGCGATGTGCGGCGGCACCAGCCCCTGATGATAAAGCACGTAGGAGAGCAGCAGATAATCCATATGGCTGCGGTGGCAGGGCACATAGACTATTTCATGACCATCCTGCGCCAGCTGACGCACGCGCTCGCCGCCGTTGACGCTAATGCCCTGATAGAGGCGGCTCCAGAGCCAGCCCATGATGCGGTCGGTAACGCGGATCGCCTCATATGAGAAGTCTGCCGCGATCTCTTCCATCATCTCAACGGCGTTTTGCTGCGCTTTTTCATGCGAAATCTTTTTGCTGCGCGCTTCATCTTCAACCGCTTTTTCAATCGCCTTCGACTGCAGCAGCTTGTTGAACAGATCCTGACGGGCGGGCAGGCTTGGTCCCACCGCGGCGAGACGCTGGCGGGCAAAGTGAATACGCGCCACGCGCGCCAGCTTCTGCGCAATCGACTTATCCGTGCCGTGTTCGGTCGCCATCTGGCGCAGCGAGACGGTGGAAGAGAAGCGGACAAAGCTGTCGCGACCGTGCCAGAGAATGGCGAAAAACTTCTGTACGCCATTCAGTACGCGCAGATGCGGCGTAGGCTCGCCCTGAATTTCACGACCCGGCGCACGGCCAAACATCACCGCCACCGGCAGCATCTGGACATCCAGCTGCGGGTTATTACGATGCAGATCCAGATAGTCGTGAAACAGTTTCACTGACTCCGGGTTCGCCACGTAGTAAGGAAAGACACGCGGGCCATCATGGATAAACACATGGCGCGGCAGCAGCGTGCCGTCAATCTCCAGCGGCGCGAGCGGATCGGGCAGATCAAGCCGCAGACACTGGTTGCGTAATGTAAGCAGGTCCGCCTTTGAATCATAAGGCAAAACATACATCACGGGACGAGTGGGATCGATACCGTGCTCCGAAACCGGATCGGTCGGTATGACCTTACTTTTTACCAAAATAGAGAGTGGTAAATTCAATAATTTGTAATAGAGTTTACGCCAACCTGACATAGACAACTTGAAGCCTCTTGTTAGCAAAGCGCGGCAAGCATACCAGAAAGTGCAGCGGAGATCTGTGGCTGTGCCATCGCACGCTGCGCACTCATTGACGCCAAAATTACTCAAGGGTTCCCTATTCATGGCAAATAACGTTACCGGCCTGCTGCGTATTATCAAAGCGGCGGGCTACTCCTGGCAGGGAATACGCGCAGCCTGGCAACATGAAGCGGCCTTTCGTCAGGAAGCCGTTGCAGCGGTGATTGCGGTAGTTGTCGCCTGCTGGCTGGATGTGGACGCAGTGACGCGCGTACTGCTAATTGGTTCGGTGATACTGGTGGTGGTGGTGGAGATCCTCAACAGCGCGATTGAGGCGGTGGTCGACCGAATCGGCCAGGAGCGTCATCCGCTGGCGGGCCGCGCTAAGGATATGGGTTCTGCCGCCGTACTGCTGACGATCCTTCTCGCGCTGTTTGTCTGGATAACGCTGCTCTGGCCGCACGCATAATAAGGCCGCCCGTACCGATATATCGCTGATTTTTGCCGCAGCTGCGGTTTTCATTTCGCCAATACCTGTATATACTCACAGCGACTGTATAAACAACCAGGGGGCGGGATGAAAGCGTTAACCAGCAGGCAGCAGCAGGTCTATGACCTGATTCGCGACCATATTAATACAACCGGCATGCCGCCAACGCGTGCTGAAATCGCTTCACAGCTGGGCTTCCGCTCACCCAATGCAGCTGAAGAGCACCTGAAAGCGCTGGCGCGTAAAGGGGTCATTGAGATTGTCTCTGGCGCCTCGCGCGGCATTCGCTTGCTGATGGAAGAAGAGACAAGCGGCGGACTGCCGTTAATCGGGCGTGTCGCTGCCGGCGAGCCGCTGCTGGCTCAGGAGCACATCGAGACCCACTATCAGGTCGATGCTAACCTGTTCAAGCCGAGCGCGGATTTTCTGCTGCGCGTTAGCGGCATGTCGATGAAAGATATCGGGATTATGGATGGCGATCTGCTTGCCGTGCATAAAACCCAGGATGTGCGTAATGGCCAGGTCGTGGTGGCGCGCATTGACGACGAGGTCACCGTAAAACGCTGGAAAAAGCAGGGTGCTATCGTGCATCTGCTGCCGGAAAACAGCGATTTTCAGCCTATCGAAGTGGATACGCGCCAGCAGTCTCTGACCGTTGAAGGTCTGGCTGTCGGTATTGTCCGTACCGGTGAATGGCTGTAATACCTGGTTAGTCCCCCCGCTGCGGTCTGTGCCTGCACAGGCCGCGGTCTGCTATATTACCCCTCTGCTTCCAACCGTGGCGCCGTGCAGCTGCATGAGGCGCGTTGCCCGCAATAACAGGACTGGCTGATGCCGCTGTTTACCTCTTCTGATCGCACGCTCTGGCGCCTGGCGCTGCCCATGATCCTCTCTAACATCAGCGTACCGCTGCTGGGCATTGTGGATACGGCTATCATTGGCCACCTCGACAGCCCGGTTTACCTCGGCGGCGTAGCCGTGGGTGCAACGGCCACCAGCTTTGTCTTTATGCTGCTGCTCTTTTTGCGGATGAGCACCACTGGCCTGACGGCGCAGGCGTTCGGCGCCCGCGATAAGCCAGCGCTGGCGCGGGCGCTGATCCAGCCGATGCTGATTGCGCTGACGGCAGGCGTGCTGTTCATTGCGCTACGAACGCCGGTCAGCGAGCTGGCAGCCGCGCTGATGGGCGGCAGCGAGGCGGTGCAGCAGCAGGCACAAACCTTTATCGCTATCCGCTGGCTCAGCGCGCCTGCCACGCTGGCAAATCTGGTGATCCTCGGCTGGCTGCTCGGCGTACAGTATGCGCGCGCGCCGATGGTGCTGCTTATTACCGGCAACGTCGTGAATATCCTGCTCGATCTGCTGTTTGTTCTGCAGTGGCACTGGGGCGTGGCGGGTGCCGCAGCGGCCACCGCCGTCGCGGACTATGTGACGCTGGCCGTGGGGCTATGGATGGTGGCGCGGGTGCTGGCGCTGCGCGGCATATCATTTTCGCTGCTTAAAGCCAGCTGGCGCGGCGACGCCGCGCGCCTGTTCCGGCTTAACCGCGACATCATGCTGCGTTCGCTGCTGCTGCAGCTCTGCTTCGCCTCACTGACGCTACTGGGCGCGCGACTCGGCGCTGACGTGGTCGCCGTCAATGCGGTATTGCTGATGTTCCTGACTTTTACTGCCTATGCGCTGGATGGTTTTGCGTATGCGGTGGAAGCCTGCTCCGGTGAGGCGACCGGCGCAGGCGATCGCAGCCGGCTGCGGCTGATCTGGTATGCCGCCTGCCGGCAGGCGGGCATTGTGGCGCTGCTGTTCGCTGTGATTTACGCCCTCTGCGGTCCGGCAATTATCGCGCTGCTGACCTCGATTGAGTCGCTGCGTGAGGCGGCTGACCGCTATCTGATCTGGCAGGTGATCCTGCCGCTGGCTGGCGTCTGGTGCTATCTGCTGGATGGGATGTTTATCGGAGCCACGCGCGGCCGGGATATGCGCAACAGCATGCTGCTGGCGGCGCTGGGCTATGCGCTGACGCTGCTGACGCTGCCGTGGCTCGGGAATCATGGTTTATGGCTGGCTATTACCGTATTTCTCGCGCTGAGAGGCATTACGCTCGGGCTGATCTGGCGTCATCACTGGCAGCGCGACAGCTGGTTCAGCGTGTGATAGCAGCCGGTCAGGCGGTAGCCCACAAAACTGGCAGTTTGTGCTGCAGCGGTTAACCTTAACGTGACAGCACGCGGGTTATACGGCGGTTCAGCCCGCGCTGTGGTGGCATACCGTCTGGCTCAGCAAACCGGGGAGAGATGCAATGAACAGAGATGAAGCGAGTGGCAGCTGGAAACAGTTTAAAGGAAAATGCAAAGAGCAGTGGGGCAAGCTGACCGATGATGACCTGAGCGTGATCGAAGGCAGACGCGAGCAGCTGATCGGCAAAATTCAGGAGCGCTACGGCTATGCCAGAGCAGAAGCGGAGCGCGAAGTAAACGAATGGGAAAGCCGGCACAACGATCCACACAGCTAGTGCCACCCCGCTTCAGAGCATAACCCGCCCGCATGCCTTCAGGCGTGCGCTCAGCCCTTTTTGCCGCGTTTTTTACTCATCGCTTCATGATCGTGCGCGCAGCTGGCGTGCTGTGTACAGGCGGCAATTTCCGCACAGTTTTCGCACAGGCCGTGCGCTTCAATTACCGTATGGCGCAGGCTGAAGTTTGCCTGGTCAGCCAGTCCCGCAATGATTTTTTCCACGCCGTGCGCCTGCTGTTCACTCACTGCGGCACAGCTGTCGCAAACCAGCATGACAGAGCTGTGGGCCGGCTCATTGAAATGATGGCAGACCACATAGCTGTTGTTGGACTCCACGCGGTGGATAAATCCCTGCTCCAGCAAAAAGTCGAGGGCGCGGTAAATCGTGGGCGGCTTCGCCTGAGGCTCACTCATACGCAGCTGATCCAGCAGATCGTAGGCGCTGACAGAACCTTTCTGCTCAGCCATCAGGCGCAGTACTTCGGCACGCTGTGGCGTAAGACGCACGCCGCGATCGAGACAGAGCGCCTCGACCTGGGTCAGCAGCTGCGCTGGGGTAAGAGTTGACATAATGTTCTCCGGCTAACAGGTGATGTTATTTTATCACACTCCATCCGCCCATGCTGTTTTTGCCTGCCCTGGCCGAAGCGTGCTGTCGATCACACTTATCCGGCAATTTTAAGCGTGTTTAGCGCGCTATTTTTGCTTTGCAAGTGACCAGATTCCCGATATGGTTCAGGCAGGCTAAAGTTATCACTGGCCTTATAAGAGCAATAATTCGCCTGAGTGGCTAAAAAAAGCGCAGTGTGACGCAATCGTGTCCAATTCTGCGAACAGCAGTGCTTATCCCTTTCAGTTCACAGCAATGAAGCGTTAGCCGCCATTCAGAATAGCGGTTAACACCATTATTTCGCCTACGCGACACTCAATAATTTTTTAAGGTGATAGCAGCCTCATGATGACAACACGCTTTACGCTGGCCCGGGTGGCTTATTTTGCTGGTTTAAACGCGCTGCTGGTTTCCTCTTCAGCGCTGGCCGCGGGAACCTGGTATGATGCGCGCAATGATGCGATGGGCGGAACCGGTGTCGCATCGTCGCACTGGAGCTCTGCCGTGCTGGCTAACCCCGCGCTGATGACACGCGCGCAGCCGGAAGAGAACGCCGGCATTATTTTTCCCTCTGCCGGGTTACAGGTGACGGATAAAGACAAGCTGGTCGATCGCATTGATGACATCACCGATACGGTTGATCGCTATCGCGACGTGATTGATAACATCAACGCGAATCTCATCTCGGATCCGTTTGCCGCCATCAATGCGGTACCGCAACTGCGTGCCGCAGCCGGTGATATGGCCGATCAGCTGCGCGGGCTTAAAGGTAACAAAGCGGATGCCACCGCTGGCGTTGCGCTGGCCGTCACCGTTCCCAATGCGACGCTGCCGTTTGCTTTTATTACCAAAGCCTATGGCACCGCCCATATCCGGGCCAATGTGGCTCAGAGCGATATCGATTATCTGGATAGTCTGGCAAACGGGGCGTTTCCGCAGCCGGGCGATCAGGATAACCTGCGCTCCAGCGCGAACGGACTGGCAGCGCTGGTCACCGATTATGGTATCGCCATGGCGCATGAGTTCACGGTTGCCGGTCATCCGGTCTCGCTCGGTATTACGCCCAAGCTGCAGAAGACATGGCTCTATAACTACAGCGCCAGCGTCTATAACTACGATAAAAACGATCTTAAAAACGGACGCTATCGCAGTTCAGACACCGGCTTTAACGTTGATGCCGGTCTCGCAACCGCGTTTGCTGAAAACTGGACGTTTGGTCTGACCGGGCAGAACCTGATCTCACGCGATCTGGAAACCAAAGTCGTCAATGGCTATCGCGATACCTATCAAATCCGTCCGCTGGTGACAACCGGACTGGCATGGGAGCGCGGGCCGGTTACCCTGACCGGCGATGTGGACCTGACGGAAACCAAACGCTTTAAGTCGCAGGAGAGCAGCCAGTATGCGGGCGCAGGCGCGGAATATCGCGTGCTCGACTGGCTGGCACTGCGGGCAGGCTATCGCGCCGATCTGAAATCAAATGACGTTAACGTGGTTACCGCCGGCCTCGGGCTGTCGCCGTTTAATAATGCGGTGCATCTGGATCTCGCGGGCTCCGCCGGTAAAGATCGTACCTGGGGTGCGATGGTACAGCTCGGCTTTAACTTCTGACGGGTCTGTCACGGGCGGCTGTGTCGTCCGTGACGGCTGTGGTATCATTGCGCAGTTTCTCATCATTTAACTCCGGATCTACTGCGCTTCATGACTGATAACTTCTCTTCGCAACGCTTCTCTATCGCGCCGATGCTCGACTGGACCGATCGTCACTGCCGCTATTTTCATCGCAAGCTGACCGGCGATACGCTGCTCTATACCGAAATGGTGACGACCGGCGCGATTATTCATGGCAAAGGCGATTACCTTGCCTATAGCGAAGAGGAGCATCCGGTTGCGCTGCAGCTGGGCGGCAGCGATCCGGCGGCGCTGGCGCAGTGCGCCCGACTGGCTGAAGCGCGCGGTTACGATCAGATCAACCTTAACGTGGGCTGTCCTTCCGACCGCGTACAGAACGGTCGTTTTGGTGCCTGCCTGATGGCGGATGCGAACCTGGTGGCTGACTGCATTAAAGCGATGCGCGATGTGGTTTCTATTCCGGTCACGGTAAAAACCCGCATCGGTATTGATGAGCAGGACAGCTACGCGTTTCTGCGCGACTTTACCGGCACCGTGGCAGAGCGGGGCGGCTGCGACACCTTTATCATTCACGCTCGCAAAGCCTGGCTGTCAGGCCTGAGCCCCAAAGAGAACCGGGAGATCCCGCCGCTGGACTATCCGCGCGTTTATCAGCTAAAACGTGATTTTCCGGCGCTGACCATGGCGATCAACGGCGGGGTAAAAACGCTTGAAGAGGCCAAGACGCACCTGATGCATCTGGATGGCGTGATGATGGGCCGCGAAGCGTATCAAAATCCTTCCGTGCTGGCGCAGGTTGACCGCGAGCTTTTTGGCCGCACAACGCCGGCAGTGGATCTGGTCGCCGTTGTGCGTTCAATGTATCCCTATATCGAAGCGGAACTGACGCAGGGCACTTATCTGGGGCACGTCACCCGGCATATGCTGGGGCTGTTTCAGGGTATTCCGGGTGCCCGTCAGTGGCGACGGTATCTGAGCGAAAATGCCCATAAACCGGGTGCTGATGTGCGGGTGCTGGAAGCCGCGCTGGCGCTGGTGGCCGATCGCATCCCCCAGGAAGCGTAATCCGCGCGCTCTGAAAACCGCAGCAGAAATGGTGCGGTTTTATTTTGCCTGAAACCTGGTTTTTTTCACCACTTCTACCGCAGTGCCCTGAATAAATACTTTTAAATCAATATCTTATAAATTAACCGATCTGGCACGAAAATTGTATCTGTCAGCAGAGTCCTGACAGAGGAGAATAGACGTGGAAATTGTATTTGTGCTTGGGTTCTTTTTAATGCTGTTGCTGACCGGCGTTTCCCTGCTAGGGGTGATTGCGGCTTTAGCCGTTGCCACCGCGCTGATGTTTTTAACCGGCCTGTTTGCCTTTGTTATAAAACTGTTACCCTGGCTGCTGCTGGCCGTGGTCGCCGTCTGGGTCTGGCGCAGCGTTACCACACCGGGTAGCAGCACCAGACTGAACCGGCTCAGGAGAAAAATCAGCAGGATGGAGCGACGCGGCTGATAAAAAATGCGGCTCAGATCACAGCGCTGAATTCCGCTGGCGCTAAATAAAACGTAAACATATTTTTTACTTATGTTTTCTGCCACTATACGTATACAGATTCAGTACCGCTGTCCCTACACCAGCGCGAACTAAAAAAAGAATCAGGGGCTTCCTTCAGGAAGCCCTCTTTTTTTGCCTGCATCAGGGCAGCAGCAGGCTGGAGCCCTGGGTCGCACGACTCTCCAGTATCTGATGCGCGCGCATGGCATCGCGCAGCGGGAACTTCTGCTGCTCCGGTACGTTTACCTGAATGGCGCGGCTGGCTATCAGGGAAAAGAGTTCACTGCTCGCCTGCTCCAGCTCCTCACGGTTTGTGATATAGCCAAACAGCGACGGGCGGGTGACAAACAGAGAGCCTTTCTTATTAAGAATTCCTAAATCCACGCCGGTTACCGGGCCGGAGGCGTTGCCAAAGCTGACCAGCAGCCCGTGGCGCTGCAGAGAGTCGAGCGATGGTTCCCAGGTATCCTTACCGACAGAGTCATACACCACGGCCACTTTTTTCCCCTGCGTCAGTTCGCTGACGCGCTGTGCAATATCCTCTTCGCGATAGTTGATGGTGGCCCATGCGCCAGCCGCTTTGGCAATCTGCGCTTTTTCGGCAGAACCCACCGTGCCGATAAGATGTGCACCCAGCGCTTTGGCCCACTGGCAGGCAATCAGACCCACACCGCCTGCGGCAGCATGAAACAGAAACGTCTCATCCGCTTTGACTTTCCAGGTTTGTCGCAGCAGATACTGGACTGTCAGCCCTTTAAGAAATGAGGCAGCCGCCGTTTCAAAAGAGATACTCTCCGGCAGCAGCGCCAGCCGCTCTTCCGCAACGTTGTGAAGTTCACTGTAAGCGCCCAGAGCGGCCTGACAGTAAACCACCCGATCGCCAGGCTGAAAACGCGTGACCGCTGCGCCCACTTTGCTGACCACGCCTGCCGCTTCGGTACCGAGTCCGGAAGGAAAGGCTGAAACCGGGTAGAGCCCGCTGCGCACATAGGTGTCGATATAGTTGATGCCTATCGCCCGGTTTTCTACCTGCACCTCATGCTCAGCCGGATCGGCAGGATCAAAATCTGCCCACTGCAAAACCTCCGGGCCACCGTGCTGACTGAACTGAATACGCTTTGCCATGCTGACTCCTGTGAATGTTCATCCGGGGGCGGTATACTTGCGCGTCCCTTTCACGATCGGTAATGCATTCACTATGGCAGGAAACAAACCCACCAACAAATCGAACGAACCCCGCGATCGGCAGCTGGAAGGCGTAAAAATGCCGCCGCACTCCATAGAAGCGGAGCAGTCGGTGCTGGGTGGGTTGATGCTGGACAACGAGCGCTGGGACAACGTCTCTGAGCGCGTTGTCGCAGACGATTTTTTTAACCGCTCACACCGCATGATTTTTGCTGAGATGCAGCGGCTGCTGGAGCTGGGCCAGCCTATCGACCTGATCACGCTGTCAGAGTCGCTGGAAACGCGCGGCGAGCTGGAGATGGCGGGCGGCTTTGCCTATCTGGCCGAACTCGCGAAAAATACGCCAAGTGCGGCTAACATCGGCGCCTATGCAGATATCGTGCGCGAACGTGCGGTAGTGCGTGAGATGATCGCGGTTGCTAACCAGATTGCTGACGCCGGTTACGATCCGCAGGGGCGGAGCAGTGAAGATCTGCTCGACTTTGCCGAATCCAACGTCTTTAAAATCGCCGAGCAGCGCGCGAATAAAGATGACGGCCCGCAGAACATTGAGCAGATCCTTGAAGCCACCGTGTCCCGTATTGAAGCGCTGGTCTCAACGCCGCACGATGGCGTAACCGGCGTAGATACCGGCTATCAGGATCTGAACAAAAAAACGGCTGGCCTGCAGGGGTCCGATCTGATTATCGTGGCGGCGCGTCCCTCAATGGGTAAAACCACGTTCGCCATGAACCTGTGCGAAAACGCCGCGATGCTCAATGAGAAACCGGTGCTGATCTTCAGTCTGGAGATGCCCAGCGAGCAGCTGATGATGCGTATGCTGGCATCTCTGTCGCGCGTGGACCAGACGCGTATTCGTACCGGCCAGCTGGAAGATGAGGACTGGGCGCGCATCTCCGCCACGATGGGTATTCTGCTGGAGAAGAAAAACATCTTTATTGATGACTCTTCCGGCCTGACGCCAACCGAAGTACGCTCGCGTGCCCGCCGCGTGTTCCGCGAAAATGGCGGTCTGAGCATGATCATGATCGACTATCTGCAGCTGATGCGCGTGCCGTCGCACTCCGAGAACCGTACGCTGGAGATCGCCGAAATTTCGCGTTCATTGAAAGCGCTGGCCAAAGAGCTGAATGTGCCGGTCGTGGCGCTGTCGCAGCTAAACCGTTCACTGGAGCAGCGCGCCGACAAACGTCCGGTTAACTCCGATCTGCGTGAATCAGGATCGATCGAGCAGGATGCTGACCTGATCATGTTTATCTACCGCGATGAGGTTTATCACGAAAACAGCGATCTGAAAGGCATCGCTGAGATCATCATCGGCAAGCAGCGTAACGGGCCGATCGGTACCGTGCGTCTTACCTTCAACGGCCAGTGGTCGCGCTTTGACAACTACGCCGGCCCGCAATACGACGACGAATAAGCCTTTGCCTGCCAGTGCATGCACGTTTTGTGCATGCACCTCACGTCATCAGAAAATAGTGTTGGACAAGGCGGTCCGCTATCAGGTTATCTGTGCCAAAGCGAATGTGACAACGCTGTGGGATCAGAATGACGCAGGTAGATGATTACGATCTTAAGATATTGACGCTATTACAATCTAACGGCCGTCTTACCAATCAGGAACTGAGCGATCTGGTGGGGTTATCCGCATCACAATGCTCACGCCGCCGCATCAATCTTGAACAGGCGAATTTAATCCTTGGCTATCATGCCCGGCTGTCGCCTGATGCGGTGGGTCTCGGCATGGTCGGACTGATTGAAGTGCGGCTGAAAAACCATACGCCCGATTACGAAGATAACTTTTTGCAGATGGTAGAAGCAGAACCCGCCATTGTTGACGCGTTTAAAACCACCGGAGACGCTGACTATCTGCTGAAAGTGGCGGTGGCCGATCTCGCTTCGCTGAGCGCGCTGATCAGCCAGCTGGTGGCGGGCCATCAGAGCGTGTCGCACGTTAAAACGGCGGTGGTACTCAACCGGCTGAAAGAGAATGGCCTGATGATGAAGCCTGCGCACAAAGTGCGCCATAAAGGTGCATAATGCGCCATAAAAGTGCATCAGACTCCCTCTCTCTGCTTATTTCTCGCGATTAAGACCGAATTTGTGCATGAATCAACGGTTTTATTCTGATTCATGCATAAAACTGTGCAATAAAGCGCCTTAGATATCAATGGGATATTCGCTGGCACCCTCCGGCTAAGCAGCAGCGAGGCCGGAGTGGTGCGTTTTTTGCAGCTATATCGCTTTTATTTGCACAGAGAACTCCTGATGGACAACATCGCTCAGCCAGTGGCGGCTCCTCACTCCCGCATCGAAGATGCGCTGGCTATCGTGCTGGGAACGCTGATGGTCTCATTTGGCGTCATGCTGCTGAAGCAGGCGGGCGCGCTGACCGGCGGAACGGCCGGTATCGCGTTTTTAATCAGCTACCTTTCATCCTCCTCTTTCGGCGCCGCCTTTTTTGCCATCAATCTGCCGTTTTACTGGCTGGCGATACGCCGCATGGGGTGGGAGTTTACCTGCAAAACCTTTGGTGCCGTGGCGCTGGTTTCCCTGTTCACACAGCTGCATCCGCTGTTTATCCACTTTTCGGCATTAAATCCTTTTTATGCGACACTGTTCGGTAACGTGGTCATGGGGATCGGGTTTATAGTGTTGTTTCGTCACAAAGCCAGCCTGGGTGGTATCAATATTCTGGCGCTCTGGCTGCAGGATCGCACCGGTCTGCGTGCCGGGAAGCTACAGATGATGGTTGATACCTGTGTGGTATGCGCCTCGCTGTTTGTCGTACCGCTACCGATGCTGCTGGCCTCTGTTGCGGGCGCGGCGATCCTTAACCTTATCATTGCGCTGAACCATCGTCCTGGCCGCTATCAGGTATAAAAGCGCCGTCTTACGCTTACTCATGCATTTTTATGGAGATCTGCACCGTGTTTCAAAACGTTGATGCCTACGCCGGCGATCCGATTCTGTCGCTGATGGAAACCTACAAACAAGATCCGCGCGCGCATAAAGTCAATCTCAGTATCGGCCTGTTCTACAACGAAGCAGGGATCGTTCCGCAGCTGCAGGCCGTTGCGGCAGCTGAAGAGCGTCTGCAGGCGCAGCCGCATCAGGCATCACTCTATCTGCCGATGGAAGGTTTAGGCCCTTACCGCAACGCCATTGCGCCGCTGCTGTTTGGTCACGAACACCTGGTGCTGAAAGCGGGACGCATCGCGTCTATTCAGACGCTGGGTGGTTCCGGTGCGCTGAAAGTGGGGGCTGATTTCCTGAAGCGCTATTTTCCGCACTCAGAGGTCTGGGTCAGCGATCCGACCTGGGAAAATCACGTAGCGATTTTTAACGGCGCGGGCTTCGCGGTAAACACCTACCCCTGGTACGATGCTGAGACCAACGGCGTTAAGTTTGACGCATTTATCCGCTGCCTGAAATCGCTGCCGAAGCATGCCATTGTGCTGCTGCATCCCTGCTGCCATAACCCGACCGGCGCCGATCTCACTGACGCCCAGTGGGATGAGACCACCGCCGTGCTGAAAGCGCAGGAGCTGATCCCGTTCCTCGATATCGCCTATCAGGGCTTTGGTGCAGGAATGGAAGAGGATGCTTACGCCATTCGCGCTATCGCAGCCGCGGGTCTGCCGGCGCTGGTGAGCAACTCATTTTCCAAGATTTTCTCGCTCTATGGCGAGCGCGTGGGCGGGCTCTCTGTGGTCTGCGACAGCGCTGAAGAAGCGGGACGGGTGCTGGGTCAGCTGAAAGCCACCGTGCGCCGCAACTACTCCAGTCCGCCAAATTTTGGTGCGCAGGTAGTCTCCTGCGTGCTGAATGATGCCGCATTACTGAACATGTGGCTGGCAGAAGTTGAAGCGATGCGCCTGCGTATTGCGGAGATGCGCCAGGCGCTGGTCAGCGAGCTGCAGGCAATTCTGCCGGGTAAAAATGTCGACTATCTGCTGAAGCAGCGCGGTATGTTCAGCTACACCGGTCTCAGCGCACAGCAGGTTGATCGCCTGCGCGATGAGTTCGGGATCTATCTTATCGCCAGCGGGCGTATGTGCGTTGCTGGTCTGAACCGCAGTAACGTTAAACGCGTTGCAGAGGCGTTTGCTGCCGTTATGTAACTGCCGGACGCGACACCACGAACCATCCGTTTTAATGCGGATGGTTTTTTTTTGCGTCTGCCAGGCAGGCTGATGCTTTTTCCTGCGGCAGGGTTTACCTTTCGCCAACATGCTGCACACTTAAGAGACCTGTTTTTTTAGGACTTTGCTATGTGGCAGCAACAGACCCTCACCCTGAGCGCAAAAGCGCGCGGGTTTCACCTCATTACCGATGAGATCTTAAGCCAGCTTAACGGCCTCAATGGCGTGCGCATCGGCCAGCTGCATCTGCTGTTACAGCATACCTCCGCGTCGCTGACGCTGAATGAAAACTGCGATCCCACCGTGCGCAGCGACATGGAGCAGCATTTCTTACGCCAGGTGCCTGAAAACGCAGGGTGGCAGCACGATTATGAAGGCGCAGACGATATGCCTGCCCATATCAAGTCGTCACTGCTGGGCGTTTCACTGCTGCTGCCGGTCAGTCGCGGGCGGCTGATGCTGGGGACCTGGCAGGGCATCTGGCTGGGCGAACATCGCATACAGGGCGGTGCAAGACGCATCGTCGCGACTTTACAAGGGGAATAACCAATGACGATTTCTGAGCTATTGACCTACTGCATGAGCAAACCCGCCGCAGAACAGGACATTAAAGAGGCGTGGGATGCAACGCAGATTAAGAGCCACGGTGTGCTGTTTGCCATGCTTTATGAGAAAGCAGGGCGGCCGGCGGTGACGCTGAAAACCTCTCCCGCACTGGCTGAACTGTTGCGTGAAGAGCACAGCGACGTCTTTCCCAGCGAATACCTGAATAAATCCTGCTGGAGCACGCTGTGGCTGGATGGATCGCTGAAGGATTCGCAGATTTACTATCTGGTTGACGCCTCTTACCAGCAGGCCGACGCCACGCACGCGGCGGGCGCCAGCCAGCACAACGCCTGAGCCGTTACGCCGCAGGCGTATCGCGCAGGGTATTGATATCGATGACAAAGCGATATTTTACATCGCTTTTCAGCATGCGCTCATACGCCTCATTAATTTGATCCATGGCAATCAGTTCAATGTCTGAGGTGATGCCGTGCTTGCCACAGAAATCGAGCATCTCCTGCGTTTCAGCGATGCCGCCGATCAGCGAGCCAGAGACACTGCGGCGTTTGAAAATCAGGTTAACCACCTGAGGTGCCGGATGATCGTGCTCGGGCACACCGACCAGCGTCATATTGCCATCACGCTTCAGCAGGGTGATAAACGGGTTGAGATCGTGCTGTGCGGCTACCGTGTTCAGAATAAAATCGAAACTGTTAGCGTGGGCCGCCATCTGATCGGCATCTTTAGATATCACCACTTCATCAGCGCCAAGACGTTTGCCATCTTCGACTTTTGATGGCGATGTCGTAAACAGCACGACCTGCGCGCCCATCGCATGGGCAATTTTCACCCCCATATGGCCCAGGCCGCCGAGGCCTACGATACCCACTTTTTTGCCCGGCCCGACATTCCAGTGGCGCAGCGGCGAATAGGTGGTGATCCCCGCGCACAGCAGCGGCGCAACGCCTGCCAGGTCGAGGTTTTCCGGCACGCGCAGCACAAAATCTTCGTTGACCACCATGCTGGTGGAGTAGCCACCGTAGGTGACCGCGCCGGTTTCGCGATCCTGGCCGTTGTAGGTGCCTGTCATGCCCTCTTCGCAATACTGCTCCAGCCCTTCCTGACAGCTCGGACAGCTGCGGCAGGAGTCAACCATACAGCCAACGCCCACCAGGTCACCGGGCTGATATTTATGGCTGTGCGCGCCCACGGCGGTTACGCGACCGACAATTTCATGGCCCGGTACGACCGGAAAAATTGTGTTGTTCCATTCGTTGCGCGCCTGGTGCAGATCGGAGTGGCAGACGCCGCAATAGAGCACTTCAATCTCCACATCATGCTCACGCAGTTCGCGCGGTTTGTAGTCGAACGGGGCGAGTTTTGATTTGGCGTCCTGTGCAGCCCAGGCATGGGTAATATTCATGGTGTCTCCAGTCGGATGTGTCGTGAGTAGGGTATGCAAACGCCTTACGGAGTTCGAAAGGCCGCAACGCTGAGGCAGCGTTGCAAGCAGACCGCTATAAGCGTAGTCAGCTCGCCTGGATGCGACCATGCCTGAAGTTGTCTGATTCTTGCCTGTTTCTGCATTTTGTTGCGTAATCAGGCACGTCTGAATAACCGGCAAATAAAAAGCCGCCCCGGAGGGCGGCCTGATAATGGTAAAGGCGCAGACAGAAAAGGCTTACTTCTTCAGCATCGGTTTCAGGAAGCGTGCGGTATGTGACTTTTCACACTCTGCCACGGTTTCCGGCGTACCGGCGACCAGGATCTCACCGCCGCCGCTGCCGCCTTCGGGACCCAGATCCACGATCCAGTCTGCGGTTTTAATCACATCCAGATTATGCTCAATCACCACAATGGTATTGCCCTGATTACGCAGCTGATGCAGGACTTCCAGCAGCTGCGCAATATCGGCAAAGTGCAGGCCGGTGGTCGGCTCATCCAGAATATAGAGCGTCTGTCCGGTACCGCGCTTCGACAGCTCACGCGCCAGCTTGACGCGCTGCGCCTCACCACCGGAGAGCGTGGTGGCGGACTGGCCGAGACGGATATAGGAGAGGCCGACATCCATCAGCGTCTGCAGCTTGCGTGCCAGCGCCGGGACCGCTTCAAAGAAGTCGCGCGCTTCTTCAATCGTCATCTCCAGCACTTCGTGAATGCTTTTGCCTTTGTACTTGATCTCCAGCGTTTCGCGGTTATAGCGCTTGCCTTTACACTGATCGCACGGCACATAGATGTCGGGCAGGAAGTGCATTTCCACTTTGATCACGCCATCGCCCTGGCACGCTTCACAGCGTCCGCCGCGCACGTTAAAGCTGAAGCGGCCCGGATTGTAGCCGCGCGAGCGCGACTCCGGCACACCGGCAAAGAGTTCACGCACCGGCGTAAAAATGCCGGTATAGGTCGCCGGGTTAGATCGTGGCGTACGCCCGATCGGGCTTTGATCGATGTCGATCACTTTATCGAAGTGTTCAAGGCCGGCGATCTCACGATAAGGTGCCGCTTCACCGCTGGTTGCACCGTTAAGCTGCTGCTGCGCGATCGGGAAAAGCGTATCGTTGATAAGCGTTGATTTCCCGGAGCCGGAGACGCCGGTAATGCAGGTAAACAGGCCAACCGGCAGCGTCAGCGTCACATCCTTCAGGTTATTGCCGCGCGCGCCGGTGAGCTTCAGCACTTTAGCCGGATCGCCTTTCACCCGCTCGGCCGGCACTGCGATTTCGCGCTTGCCGCTCAGGAACTGGCCGGTCAGCGACTCTTCATGCGCCATAATGGCGTGTACATCACCTTCAGCCACTATCTGTCCGCCGTGCACGCCCGCGCCCGGACCGATATCGATGATATGGTCAGCCGCTCTGATCGCGTCTTCGTCATGCTCTACCACAATCACGGTATTGCCGAGATCGCGCAGGTGGATCAGGGTCGAGAGCAGGCGTTCGTTATCGCGCTGGTGTAACCCGATAGAGGGCTCATCAAGAACGTACATGACGCCAACCAGGCCCGCGCCAATCTGGCTGGCCAGACGAATACGCTGCGCCTCGCCGCCGGAGAGCGTTTCAGCCGAACGTGACATGGAGAGATAGTTCAGGCCGACGTTGACCAGGAAACTCAGCCTATCGCCGATCTCTTTCAGGACTTTCTCAGCAATTTTTGCGCGCTGGCCGCTCAGTTTAAGGTTGGTGAAAAACTCCATCGCATGACCAATACTCATTTCAGAGATGGTAGGCAGGTTAGTATCTTCAACAAACACGTGGCGCGCTTCGCGGCGCAGGCGGGTACCGTGACAGCTGGTGCAGGCGCGGTTGCTGATAAACTTCGCCAGCTCTTCGCGCACCGCATTGGACTCCGTCTCTTTATAGCGGCGCTCCATATTATGCAGCACCCCTTCAAACGGATGACGCCGCACGGAAGTGTCACCGCGATCGTTGATATATTTGAATTCAATATTCTCTTTGCCCGAGCCATACAGGATCACCTGACGCGCTTTGTCGCTCAGGCTGCTGAACGGCGCCTCTACGTCAAAATCGAGATGCTCAGCGAGCGAGCGCAGCATCTGGAAATAGTAGAAGTTGCGGCGATCCCAGCCGCGAATCGCACCGCCCGCCAGCGACAGCTCAGGGTTCTGCACCACGCGATCGGAATCGAAGTATTGCTGCACGCCAAGGCCGTCACAGGTTGGACAGGCGCCGGCCGGGTTGTTGAACGAAAACAGGCGCGGTTCCAGCTCACGCATGCTGTAGCCGCAGATCGGGCAGGCGAAGTTGGCGGAGAAGAGCATCTCTTCGCTGTCAGGATCGTCCATGTCCGCCACGATCGCGGTGCCGCCGCTGAGTTCAAGCGTGGTTTCAAACGACTCCGCCAGACGCGTGGCGAGATCGTCGCGCACGCGAAAACGATCGATGACGACTTCAATAGTGTGCTTTTTCTGCAGCTCAAGTTTCGGCGGATCGGAGAGATCGCACACTTCGCCATCGATGCGGGCACGGATGTAACCCTGCGCCGCCAGGTTTTCCAGCGTTTTGGTGTGCTCACCTTTGCGATCTTTCACCACCGGTGCCAGCAGCATCAGGCGGCGACCCTCTTCCTGCGCCAGCACCTGATCCACCATCTGGCTTACGGTCTGCGCCGCAAGCGCGACGTCGTGATCGGGACAGCGTGGCTCACCCACGCGGGCAAACAGCAGGCGCAGGTAGTCGTGGATTTCAGTAATAGTACCCACCGTCGAGCGCGGGTTATGCGAAGTCGATTTCTGCTCAATGGAAATGGCGGGCGACAGGCCTTCGATGTGATCGACATCCGGCTTCTCCATCAGCGAGAGAAACTGGCGCGCGTAAGCAGAGAGGGACTCTACATAGCGCCGCTGACCTTCGGCATAGAGCGTATCAAACGCCAGCGATGACTTCCCGGAACCTGAGAGACCGGTGACAACGATCAGCTTATCGCGTGGAATGATCAGGTTAATATTTTTCAGATTGTGGGTGCGAGCACCGCGGACTTCGATCTTATCCATTCACCTTTCCCGGATTGAACTACACCCGCTATGCCAGCAAAGCATAACGGATAGAAACGCATCATTATGGCACAAAAAATAACCTGAATAAATATCCAGTAGTTTTATCCTTTGGTACACTAGAGACGCAAAACTGGAAGCACGCTCCAAAGTATCCATCATAGATCAGGACGTGTTAAACTTTGTCGTTTAGACTTATAGCATCAACTCATCGGGAGAGAGCAACATGGCCAGTCGTGGCGTAAACAAAGTGATTCTTGTCGGGAATCTGGGTCAGGATCCGGAAGTGCGTTTCATGCCAAACGGTGGCGCTGTAGCCAACTTCACGCTGGCCACGTCTGAAAGCTGGCGTGACAAGCAGACCGGTGAAAACAAAGAGAACACCGAATGGCACCGCGTTGTGCTGTTTGGCAAACTGGCTGAAGTTGCCGGCGAATATCTGCGTAAAGGCTCACAGGTCTATATTGAAGGTCAGCTGCGTACGCGCAAGTGGCAGGATCAGAGCGGTCAGGAAAAATATACCACCGAGGTTGTTGTCAACGTAGGCGGCACCATGCAGATGCTGGGCGGACGTCAGCAGGGCGGTGCGAATGCAGGTGGCGCACCGATGGGCGGCCAGAGCGGCGGCGGAAATAACAACGGCTGGGGTCAGCCACAGCAGCCGCAGCAGCAGCAGCAGTCTCAGGGCGGCAATCAGTTCAGCGGCGGCGCGCAGCAGCGTCCACAGCAGCAGAGCGCACCGGCGAACAACGAACCGCCAATGGATTTCGACGACGATATCCCGTTCTGAAGCTGACTGATAAGTCACCTTTTAAAATATATGCGCAAGCCCCTGTTAATACAGGGGCTTTTTATTTTGTACTTTCGGCACTCATCAAATATCAATTCATATCCGTTTTTTGATCCAAAGATCCTGCATGACAGCCAGGAGAAAAAAGAGTGGCATATTTTATCTGTATGAACGCGTCAGCTGATGTAAAGCAGGAAAGAGCAATATTAGCCTTAGAATAATTATTAGCTGCGCAGCTAATGATGCAATTATGACTAATATTAGCTAAGCTAGCTTTATTTTTGCACAGCTAATAACGGGCTGGAAACGAATGTTATGAGCCATTACGCACATTATTCAGAATTCGAACAACAGATGCTGGATGCACTGAGGGAAGCTATTGCTGAAGCCTTCGGCTCCAAAGCTTCTGTACTGAATGCCTCACACGAGCTTCCCGAAGCTGGAGTTGAACTTGATGGCAAGATTGTGATCAAGACTCCTGGTAAAACCCTGCAGGTATTCGTCGACGTCAAAAAAAAGGTCTACCCAAGAGACCTGAGAAATGCTGTCTACCAGCTTCGCAGAGGCATAGATGAAACCAGTGATTGTCACGAAGCGATTGGACTGCTTGCTGCAGGTGAGTTGAGTCCCGGGGCTAAACAGGAGCTCAGGAATCAAAATATCGCCTCATTCGAGCTGGGGGGCAGCCTTTATCTGAAGCATGAAGGCTGGCTCATTAACATCGAAAAGCCTTCCCACCGTACCAAAAAGAACACTCATGGCATTGAGCTTTTCACTGAGGCTCGGGAAAGTGTAATACATGCGCTTCTGATGAATAGTCATAAGTGGTTAACCGGTGCAGAACTGGCCGAAAAAGCCGAAACATCTCCATACACCTGCTCTCTCGTCCTGCAGGAGCTGACGCTGCGTGAATGGGTGGAGTCTACTGGTAGAGGACCGGGCAAGCGCAGAATGCTCACTCACCCTGATAAGCTTTTAGACGCCTGGTCTGAGCAGTGGCAGGGGCGTAAAGAAAAAAGGTCAAAGTGGTACACCTTTGTCGAAACGCCCGAGCATCTGCTGGCTCACCTGGCGGAAGAGATAGACCGTCAGAAAGTGGATTATCCGTGGGCATTTACGGGTGCTGCTGCAGCGAATGTTTATGCTCCACTGCTGACCAGTACTGAGGGAGCAGAAATCATTGTGCCCAGGGGCTATGCGGATAAGATGGCTGATAGATTAGGCCTGAAGCCAGTGAGTAAAGGGGCAAACGTTACGCTCATCGAGCGCGAACCTGCGAGCTTGCTTTATCGATATATGCGCTCGGATCAGCCTGCCTTTTTCGCCAGTCCTTACATTCTGTATCTGGACTTATTAGATGGTCGGGGCCGTAACAAGGAACTGGCGCAACATATCAGAGAACGATTGGAGTCTTTATGGCAACGGAATTGAAACCTCGTACAGCGGCTGGATACGATCAAAATGTCACACTGGCATGCGAGAGGACGCTGCTTACACTGTTAAGCGCCTTTGGAAATTTGAGAGAAACTCTGAGACTTGTCGGTGGTTTGGTCCCCCGTTGCCTATGCACGTTTCCATAGCGAGAACGATGAAGACGAAGATGAGCTTGTTAGCCGACAGCGTTTTGCTGCAGGGTTAGTCCAGAAGTTACTGACTGAGATTGAGAGGCAACGGACAGCCTGACGAAAACAGAAGTGCCGTAGCGTCAGCCCGGCAGGTTTACGCTGCGATATAGCTCGCCAGCAGTGACGCGCTTTTTACAGCCAGAGGCGTGCCGGTTGTGCTCTGCGTATTATGTCGCTAACAGCTTTTGCTGAGGTTGCTGGCGTTCATGCCTCCTCATTCTGTGACCACGGCCAGCGATGTCCAACCGGCGTTGATTTGTAGTGTTATACCGGCGTTTTTAAGAATTTAGCCCACCCGCTTTTGCCTGATTTACCCGCCTTATCGCCTGCACATCCGCTGCTATATGCTCCTGAGCAGGCAGACAGGTTGTCTTTTAATCACCTTTTGACATAAAGCCCGGCTGCTATGGCGTGCTTACCCCGATGATAAATGTGTCAGGACGTCTGTTTTTTATGCAAAACAGAGCAGCAGTTGCATATTGATGAGACGAAATGAGAATAAAAATTGGCTGGAACCGCTCTGCTGCCCCCGGTTTTAATCAGAGAATGGCCCTGTTTAATGGTAAGAAAAACCATTCAGGTATCAAGCGAGAGCGCTGCGGTTAAGAATGATCCCGGTCACATTCCGCATAAAAATATTAAAACCAGCGACAAATAACCGAATGTTATTTATCGATCATATCGCTTTTTATCTTACATAGTTTAAAGCTCATTACGTTTTTGGGCGGGAAAATTCCTGGAGAAATTAAATCATAAATTGTTTATCCCACGCGACGCGCCGATTTTTAAGCGCAACCGTCAGGGCCAGGATAAATGAGAGGGGAAAAGTGGTG
Source organism: Pantoea sp. ICBG 1758 (assembly GCF_002928325.1). Taxonomy (NCBI): domain Bacteria; kingdom Pseudomonadati; phylum Pseudomonadota; class Gammaproteobacteria; order Enterobacterales; family Erwiniaceae; genus Pantoea; species Pantoea sp. ICBG 1758. The sequence continues at coordinate 378,066 of NZ_POWL01000003.1, read as the reverse complement.
CAGCCGGAGGAGATGTTCAGTTGTGCTAACTAAAAACAACTGTGATTTAAGGCCAGCAACAGTGGCATTAATGCAATAAACGAAGCGCCAATCTCACCGCAATGAGATTGGGCAACGTCTAAATGGCTTAAACTACAAGACTTTTGCTGGTGTGAATCAATTTTACCGCAAAAAAAGAAGCATTTTCCTGCCATTACTCATCAGGAAAAAGAGGTGCGAATTGTTATATTGTGAACGCCGGATTAAATGATCTTCATCTCTTCTGGTAAGAACAAATCTCAGCATTTAGTCAAATAACAGCGGCCTTACAACTATTAGCGATTTTCTGATCCTGACGGATAGTGGTAAACGCTGCGGCTGATGTCGAGCAAACGACAGCTGCGGCGGGTTCCAATATCAAAGGTTGTCTGCAAAAAGTTGACTGCCTGACGCTTTTCATTGGTGGTAAAGAAGTTTTTGAGCACGCTCTGCAGCATCTCTTTATCGGAACTCAGCGTTTGCAGTTCGCGGGTAAGGTTCTGTAGTTTGTCCTCTAACTCCTTGATCTTTCTTCCTTCTTCAGAAGAAAGGCCTGAAAATTTCTTCTTCCAGCTGTAGAAGGTAGCCTCTGAAATGCCGAGCTCTTCACAAATCTCCCTGACTTTTACTCCTGTTTCAGAAGCTTTAATGGCATTTGTGATTTGCTCTTCGCTATATCGTGACTTTCTCATAAATGCTCTTACCTTTCTTATCAATTAGTGGATGAGAATTACTGTATTAATATCTGGTACTGCAAAAACGGTATTAATGCAGTATTAAAGTGCGCGATTTGAATTGCGAGGGATAAATTAAGATATTTAGAATAAATATCATCATGGGATAAATCTTATTTTATTATGAATGCCAATGAACATCTTCCTGGCATTGGCTTTTTGATATAGATTCATTCCATCCCAAATGCAGAAAAATACGACAAACATTGGATATTCGGTACAGCTTTCTTGCAAAAAAGAGAGGGCGTGCCAGTAAACTTTTGTCTCGAATTCGGGTTGAAATCGTTTACATCCGCTGAAATTCGCACCAGATTTAATCAGAATTTTCCTGAATTTCTCTTCTAAATCCTGACGCGAGTCTCATTTTTCGGACCAGCCTGGTTTGAAGTTATTAATTTTTGTCAGGCCCACTGAGCGCTTGTTAATTCATTTCAAGGACGTTTTACCGCAAGGCAGTTGCTGTAAGTAATACTAAGGACCAGTCAATGAAATTGAGCGTAATGTCTAATGCCGTCTGGATGATGTCTGAAAAAGTCGTCTCGGTGTTCGGCGTCATCTTTGTCACCTCCTATGTGGCAAAATCGTTTGGCCCGACCATATTTGGCCAGATGGCATTTTCAGCTTCGCTATTCTCCATGGTGCAGACCGTGGCGATTTTCGGTACCGAAACCATCCTGTTTAAGCGCATCAGCAAAAGTGCGCCTAAAGGTCTGCGTCTGATGGCCGTGGCGCGCACCATGCGCCTCGCGCTGCTGCTGCTGACCTCCATTCCGGTCTTGATTTGGGTCTGGTACAACATGCAGGAGAATTTTCTCGCATTTGCACTGGCCTCATTTATCTCCTCGGTATTTGTAACGCAGGACACTTTTAGCGTCTACAACAATGCGCGTCTCGCGTCGCGGCTCAATACGCTGGCTAACTCAGTGGGACTGCTGCTTGGCTTCGCGCTGAGCTTTACCATCGCGTGGCTGCATCTCAATCCGCTGTGGCTGACCATATCCATCGTGGCGGTAACGCTGGTGCCTTATCTCATCAAGCGCATCAATTTTTACCGTGAGCATCAGGACATTGCGCCGCCGCAGCAGAAACGCACTACCTATCTGCGCTACCTGATGTATGCCGGTCTGCCGCTCGCTATCTCCAGCATTTTTATCTCCGTGCAGGTAAAAGCGGCGCAGATGTTTCTGGCCGGTATCGCTTCCGCCCGCGATCTGGGCCTGTTCGCCGCGGCTAACACCATTTCGGCTTCCTGGATTTTTATCCCGGTTGCCATCATCACTTCCTGCTTTTCGGAAATTTTCCGTGAGCGTGGAGCAGCCGCAATCAAACTCACCGCGCGGCTGAACGGCTATGTCATGGGAGTTTCATTGCTGTTATTGGCGGTGATCGCCATGTTTGGCGAGAAGATCATCATCGCGTTATATGGTCACGAGTACACACAATCGGGAAGTCTCGTTACGTTACTGTCGTTAGCAACCTGCTTTTCGGCAATGGGGACCGTAGCTTACCGCTACATGGTCAAAGAGGGCGGGTTTAACTATCTGCTGAAGAAGATCCTCTGCCTGATGGTTATCAGCCTGCCGCTCTCATGGTGGCTGATCCAGGGGTACGGCATTATGGGTGCCGCCTGGAGCGTCTTCATCACTGAGCTGCTCTCCCTTACCGTAATGAATTACTTCTTTAAAAACGGCGTCATTCAAAAAATTCAGGTTTCCTCACTCAACTACAAAACCTACAAATGAGGTCAGATATGCTCAGGTTGAAAGAAGAACTCAGAAGAAGCGTTCAGTATTTTATCAAGAAGATGCCCTGGGCTACGCAGGATCGCATCTACTACTTCCGTAAATTCCGTAAGCTGCCTAATCTGCGCGAGCCAAAGGTGTTTAACGAGAAGGTGCTGTATCGCAAATTTGTGTATGGCGACTATCAAATCTATGGTCGCCTGTCGGACAAGTATTCAGTACGCGAATACATTGCTGAGAAGGTAGGCAGTGAGTATCTGATCCCGCTGGTTTACGAGACCAGCGATCCGCATTCGCTTCACACGCTGTCGCAGTGGAAGAATACTGTGATCAAGCCTAACCATGGTTCCAACATGGTTGAGATCCTGCTGGAAGAGCCGGATGCGCTGAAGAAGCAGCAGATCATCAGCGACTGTCATCGCTGGCTGAAAACGGACTTCGCTAATGAAGCGCGTGAGATCCACTATCGCTACATCAAGCCGCGGATTCTGGTAGAGCAGTACATTGGCGATGGCAAAAGTGCGCCGATTGACTACAAATTTCACATGTTCAATAAGCGCGATGGCAGTTTTGAATATGTGCTGCAGGTGATCTACAACCGCTGCAACCCGCTGTTGTCGATGAACTTTTACGTCAACAATCTGAACGAGGCGTATCATAAGATCCGCGATACCGGTCTGGATGTTGAGCCTATTCTGCCGCAGCTGCAGAAGGCGCTGGCGCTGAGCAAGACGCTGGCCAGCGATTTCGACTATGTCCGCGTTGACTGGTATATCCACGGTGAAGAGATCTACTTTGGTGAGCTGACCTTCACGCCGGGTGCCGGACTGGTAACGGGTCTGGACCGCGGGCTGGACCAGATGATGGGTGATATGTGGATTCAGGATCGTCGCGGTACGAAGAGACCGGGCGTTTCGGTTGCGGAAGTCGGTATTCCCGCCGTGTTGAAGAAAATTTGATCGCACAGCAATATAAAGAACCCCGCAGCGCGGGGTTTTTTATGCATACTATTCAGGGAATTGGCCACTCAGTCGGCGCCTGACTCATCACATCGATAAAAGCCTGTTTGCCAATCTGCATAAAGTTGTGCACGTTCTCCATGCTCAGCGTAATACCCAGCAGTCCGGTCACAAACCAGCACGACATCCCCACGCCCAGACCGCCACACAGCAGCGCCATAACCGGATGGCTCTTTTGCAGCAGTTTTATTTTCATTGAGCTGGCGAGAAACATCAGAACGGCGCTCAGAATACCCCAGCGCATTACCAGTAAACTGGTTGTTAACGTAGCCATTAACGCAAAACCTCTTCGAATCAGTGATATCCCTGACATTAACCGGACATCACTGACGGCAAAGAGCGCGTCAGGAAACGCTCTCACGTCGGATTGAGTGTGATTTGGATCACATTATATCAGCGGATTTGAATTTTTGAACAAATTTTGTACCCGCGAAGGCGGGCTGGGACGCGCGGCTAAAGCTGGAAGAGAGCGCCTGAAGCAGGCGCGCTGATTACCGGACAGGGCAGCATTCACCGGTGGTGCGCTGGGCGAAGCTGTTCATATTGTCGCTGCAGTCAAAGCTAAGCAGGCGAGGCCGTTGCGCAATCGCCTGACGACGCATGGCGTGACGATAGGCCGTAGGCGTCTGCGAAAACTGCCGGCGGAACACGCGCGAAAAGGTTTGCTGCGAATCGTAACCATACTGCATAGCGATATCAAAAACCGGTCGCTGCGTCTGCAGCAGCGCTTCTGCCGCCATCGTCAGACGCCGTTCACGAATATAGCCACCCAGCGTCTGTTTCGTCACGGTACGGAACATACGCTGCAGGTGCCATTTTGAGTAACCCGATTTTGCTGCCACATCATCAATCGACAGTGCTTTATCCAGATTCTGATCGATCCAGTTAGTCAGTGAATGAATGATTTCCTGTTGCATCATAGCCTCATCCTTCTGAAGGGGTATTACCCGGTGAGAAATTCGTACTTTTGATGGTGAGCGAGTATAGTTCCTCAAGTTAACTTGAGGTAAAGGCTGATGGTAAAAAAAGAGCGTAACTATCCAAAGCCGGTGCTGACGCCAGGAGAAGTGGCAAAACGTAGCGGCGTAGCGGTCTCGGCACTGCACTTTTATGAAACCAAAGGATTGATCTCCAGCACCCGTAATAATGGCAATCAGCGACGCTACAGCCGTGATGTACTGCGCCGCGTGGCGATTATTAAAATTGCGCAGCGTATCGGTATTCCGCTGGCGACGGTGAGTGAGAGCCTGATGCATGTCCCGGCGAATAAACGGATGTCGACGCAGGAGTGGGATGCACTGACGCAGCACTGGCGTGAGGAGCTGGATAAACGCATTGAGACGCTGACGCGGCTGCGGAACGATCTGGACGGATGTATTGGCTGTGGCTGTTTGTCGATGCGCGACTGTCCGTTACGCAACCCCGGCGACCGGCTGGCGCAGCAGGGTTCAGGCGCCGTGCTGCTTGACCCGGAGCAGGATGAGCAGGGGCGTTAATCCGCTATACTGGTGCGATACCTTTATCAGCAAGGAGCTGTACATGATCACCGTTCATCATCTGGAAAACTCCCGTTCGCATCGTGTGTTATGGCTGCTGGAAGAGCTGGCGGTGCCGTATCAGATCAAACGTTATCAGCGGGAAAATACGATGCTGGCACCCGATGAGCTGAAAAAGGTGCATCCGCTGGGGAAATCACCGGTAATAGCCGATGGCAACCGCGTTATTGCTGAATCCGGCGCCATTCTGGAGTATCTGCAGCTGAAGTATGACAGCGAGCAGCAGCTGACGCTGAGCAATGAAGATGAACAGATTCAGGGACGCTACTGGCTGCATTATGCCGAGGGATCGCTGATGCCGCTGCTGATCATCAAGCTGGTTTTTGCGCAGCTAAGCAAAAAACCGGTTCCCTGGCTGCTGCGCCCGATCGGTGGCGCCATGCGTAAAGGAATGGAGAAAGCCTGGCTGAATAAGCAGCTGGCGTTGCATACCCGCGTGATTGAACAGCATTTAAGTCAGCATGCGTTTTTTGCCGGTTCGCGTTTCAGCATCGCTGATGTTCAGATGAGTTTTCCGCTGCTGGCGCTTCAGATGCGCGGCGGCCTGCACGATCTGCCTGCCACCACCCGCTGGCTGGAAGAGATGCAGCAGCGCGCCGCCTGGCAGCGGGCGCTGAAGCAGGGCGGCCCGATTAAATTCAGCGACTGACGCCGGCCCGGAATCCGGTAATCGTAGGGGGCGCATTAATGCGCCCCGAATTGGTCCGCCGTCACCGCAGGCGTGCTTTCTCCAGTCCGGTGACGATTAACAGTTGAAAACGTTACCCCAAACGCCAGATAATCGCCTGCCATTTTATCTCCCCCTCTTTGACGGGAAGTACATAGCTGCGTAATCGTTTGCGCCTCTTTTCTCTTTGAGAAATCCCCACCAGGGTGATGCGTAAGCGGCAGCTGTGCGGCGACTTACATCTAAAATATGCAGAGGAATAATTATGTCTGGCGACTCACGCCCGGCCAGTGGAAAACTGGACGCCTGGTTCCACATTTCAGCACGCGGCAGCAACGTGCGGCAGGAAGTGCTGGCGGGGCTTACCACCTTCCTGGCCATGGTCTACTCGGTTATTGTGGTACCGGGCATGCTTGGTAAAGCGGGCTTTTCCCCTACGGCGGTATTTGTTGCCACCTGCCTGGTCGCCGGGTTTGGCTCCCTGCTGATGGGACTCTGGGCCAATCTGCCGCTGGCTATCGGCTGTGCTATCTCGCTGACCGCCTTCACTGCATTCAGCCTGGTCCTTGGGCAGCACATCAGCGTACCGGTCGCGCTGGGCGCCGTATTCCTGATGGGATTACTGTTTACGTTTATCTCGGTAACCGGTATCCGCGCCTGGATCTTACGCAATCTGCCGATGGGCGTGGCGCACGGTACCGGGGTTGGTATCGGCCTGTTTTTACTGCTGATTGCAGCAGACGGTATTGGCCTGGTGGTAAAAAACCCGGCCGCAGGCTTGCCGGTGGCGCTGGGCGATTTTACCGCGTTTCCGGTCATCATGTCGCTGGTGGGTCTGGCGGCAATCTTTGGCCTGGAAAAACGCCGCGTACCTGGCGGCATCCTGCTGACTATACTGGCTATCTCACTGATTGGGCTTGTGTTTGATCCGGCGGTGACCTGGCAGGGGCTGTTTGCGATGCCAAGCCTGAAGGATGCCAGCGGTCAGTCAGCGATGTTCAGTCTGGATATCGCAGGCGCGCTGCAGCCAGCCGTACTGCCCAGCGTTCTGGCGCTGGTTATGACAGCGGTATTCGATGCGACCGGCACCATTCGTGCGGTTGCCGGGCAGGCCAATCTGCTGGATAAAGAAGGGCAGATCCTCAATGGCGGCCGGGCGCTGACCAGCGACTCCCTCAGCAGCCTGTTTGCCGGCCTGGTCGGTGCGTCTCCGGCAGCAGTCTATATTGAATCAGCAGCCGGTACGGCAGCGGGTGGCAAAACCGGCTTAACCGCTATCGTCGTAGGCGTACTGTTTCTGCTGATGCTGTTCATGTCGCCGCTTGCCGGTCTGGTGCCGGCCTATGCGACCGCGCCGGCGCTGATGTATGTCGGGCTACTGATGCTGAGCAACGTGGCAAAAATTGATTTCAGCGATTTTGTAGATGCCATGTCAGGCCTGCTGACCGCGGTGTTTATTGTGCTGACCTGTAACATCGTGACCGGCATTATGCTGGGCTTCGCCTCGCTGGTGATTGGCCGTCTGTTTGCCGGGGAGTGGCGCAAACTCAACGTGGGGACGGTAGCGATCGCTGTTGCACTGGTCACCTTTTATGCGGCAGGCTGGGCTATCTGACCACAGGTTCCAGTAATTTTCAGATAATCCCCTGACTTTGCCAGCGCCGCACATCGGGTCCCCCTATGTGCGGCGTTTTGTTTTACACTTTTTAGCGTAACGACCCTCGCTTTTAACCATTTCGATTCGCCTAAGGAAAGCATGGAAATCTTTTTTACTATTCTCATTATGACGCTGGTGGTGTCACTCTCCGGCGTCGCGGCAAGAATCCTGCCGTTTCAAATTCCGCTGCCGCTGGTGCAGATCGCAGCGGGTGCCTTACTTGCCTGGCCCACGTTTGGCCTGCATGTCGATTTCGATCCGGAACTCTTTCTGGTGCTGTTTATCCCGCCGCTGCTGTTTGCTGACGGCTGGAAGACGCCTATCAATGAGTTTCTGAGCCACGGTCGCGAGATCCTCGGGCTGGCGCTGGTACTGGTGCTCATCACCGTGGTCGGTATCGGCTACCTGATCTACTGGCTGGTGCCGGGTATTCCGCTGATCCCGGCTTTTGCACTGGCAGCCGTGCTGTCACCGACCGACGCCGTGGCGCTGTCGGGTATCGTTGGCGAAGGGCGCATCCCAAAGAAAATCATGTCGATTGTGCAGGGTGAGGCGCTGATGAACGACGCCTCTGGCCTGGTATCGCTGAAATTTGCGGTCGCCGTGGCGATGGGCACCATGGTCTTTACCTGGGGCGGCGCCAGCGTGGAGTTTCTTAAAGTGGCCATTGGCGGACTGATTGCCGGCGTGGCCGTTTGCTGGCTCTATGGCCGCTCGCTGCGCCTGCTGAGCCGCTGGAGCGGAGACGATCCGGCGACGCAGACCGTGCTGCTGCTGCTGCTGCCGTTTGCCTCCTACCTGATTGCTGAACATCTCGGCGTCTCCGGTATCCTTGCCGCCGTCGCGGCCGGGATGACCATCACGCGCTCCGGCATCATCCGTCAGGCGCCGCTGGCGATGCGCCTGCGCGCAAACAGCGTCTGGCAGATGCTGGAGTTTGTGTTCAACGGCATGGTGTTCCTGATGCTCGGCCTGCAGCTGCCGGATATCCTTGCGACGTCCGTTGAGCAGGCGAATGCCGATCCCAACGTCGAGCTGTGGATGCTGTTTACCGATGTCGCGCTGGTGTATGCGGCGCTGATGATTGTGCGTTTTGGCTGGCTCTGGATCATGAAGCGCGCCAGCATGCGCCTGCTGAAGAAAAAACCGCTGGAATTCTCAAACTACTCGCTGCGCGAGCTGCTGATTGCCTCTTTTGCGGGCGTACGCGGTGCGATTACGCTGGCGGGCGTGCTCTCTATTCCGCTGTTTCTCAGTAATGGCGAGCCCTTCCCGGCGCGTTATGAACTGGTATTCATCGCCACCGGCGTGATCCTCTTCTCGCTGTTTGTTGGCGTTATCCTGCTGCCTCTCCTGCTGCGCGGTATCGACAGCCATGATAAAGCAGGCCACCGTCATGAACTGCAGCATGCGCGAGCCGCGATGGCGGGTGTGGCGATTGAAAGCCTGCATAAGATGGAGCAGCGGCTGGAGAGTGATACCGAAGAGAATATCGATCCGGAGCTGCTTAAAGAGGTCAGCCTGCGGGTGATTGGCAACCTGCGCCGCCGCGTGGATGGCAAGGATGACGTGGATCAGGCACTGTTTGCTGAGAACCTGGAGCGTCGTTTCCGTCTGACCGCGCTGCGCGCCGAGCGTGCTGAAGTGTATCACCTGCGCGCAACGCAGCAGATTTCCAATGAAACGATGCAGCGCCTGCTGCGCGATCTCGATCTGCTGGAAGCGCTACTGATCGAGAAAGAGGAGTAACCTCCTTTGCATGCCGCCGCGTCTCACACCTGCAGACGCGGCGCATCATCCGGCCAGTGTGTGCGACAGCAGCTGATCCAGGCTTCCGCACTGCGCGACAGATAGCTCCCTTCACGCCAGATCAACCCGATACGCCACTCCAGCGCAGATGCCAGCGGCAGCCACGCCAGCGACTGCGGATCCAGCCGCTGACAGATAGGTTCCGGCAGTACGGCTACGCCCATCCCCGCCTGCACCATCGCAGCCAGAAAATCCCACTGACCGCTGCGCAGCGCAATCTGAGGCGTTACGCCTTCACGCTGAAATGCCTGCATCAGCTGGCGGTTAAGGGCAAACTCTTCATTCAGGATCAGCAGCGGATGCTGCGCCAGTTCTGTCAGCGTCAGATGCGGGCGGGCGTGCCAGGCCGCGCTGCGCGACACCAGCACGCAGAGCGGATGGCGCATCAGCTCCAGCGTGTTAAGCGGTAAATCGGGCTCAACCGGCAGGGCGGTAAGCGCAATATCCAGCGCGCCGCTCAGCACCGCCTGCTGTGCGGTCAGCCCACCTGATTCTGCAATATGCAGCTGCACGCCGGGATAGCGGCGCTGAAATGCTGAAATTGAGCCGGCAATCTGCATGCCCACCATCGGCGGAATACCCAGGCGCAGCTCACCGGTTTTCAGCTGATTGATATCACCAATCTGCGCCTCCAACTGATGAAACTCCTGCAGGATCGCGAGACCGCGCTGGTAGACCGCCTGACCGCTGTCGGTGAGATGCAGACGGCGTCCCTCCCGCCGCAGCAGCGCGCACCCCAGCTCCTCTTCCAGCTGGCGCACCATTTTGCTGATGGTGGGCTGCGTAACATAAAGCTGCTCTGCTGCACGGGTAAAGCTCTGCTGCTGTACTACGGCGACAAAGTAGCGCAGGGCACGTATATCCATGATCATTCCTTAATGGCATAGTCCGGATGATTTTAATTCATTTCTTTCACGGTTAGCGGCAGATTTATACTGCGTTTCTCACATTCCTTACCGGAGATCGCCATGGCTGCCGCCATTAATCCGCGCCCCCGTCTGTTACAACATCTGATACTGCCGCTGCAGCTGCTGCTTTATATCGGGCTATTCAGCGTCTGCGATCTTCTGGTGCGCTGGCTGCACCTGCCGCTACCGGCAAATGTACTCGGCATGGTTATGCTGCTGTTATTGATTGTTTTGCGCGTATTGCCGCTGGGCTGGGTCCGGGCCGGGGCAAACTGGCTGCTGGCTGAAATGCTGCTGTTTTTTATTCCGGCGGTGGTGGCGGTGGTCAATTACAGCGATCTGCTGCGCAGTGAGGGATGGCGTATTTTTATCGTGATTGCGATCAGCACGCTGCTGGTGCTGGCGGTCACATCGCTGGTGGTTGATCGCCTCTACCGGTTTGAAATGGCGCGTGCGGCACGCAGGCAGGATATCAATGAGTAACGCCATCATCAGTCTGCTCTGTCTGGCACTCACCCTGCTGGTCTATTACCTCAACAAGCGTCTCTACCGGCGCTGGCGGCGGCTGATGCTGATGCCGCTGGTGCTGACGCCGCTGATACTGGTCGGGCTGCTGCTGATTACGCATGTCAGCTGGCAAAACTATATTGCGGAGAGTCACTGGCTGCTCTGGCTGCTGGGACCCGCCACGCTGGCGTTTGCCGTGCCGGTGTATGAAAACATGGCGCTCATCCGGCGTCACTGGCTGTCGCTGAGTGCGGGGGTTCTGTGCGCTACCACGGTTGCCGTGTGTAGCTCAGTCTGGCTGGCGCGATTACTGGCGCTGCCGGAGAGTATTCAGCGTAGTCTGGCCGTGCGTTCAATCACCACGCCATTTGCGCTGGCCGCCGCCGGTCCGATGGGCGGACAGCCCGATCTGGTCGCGCTGTTTGTGGTGATCACAGGCGTGTTTGGCATGGCGGCAGGGGATATTCTTTTTCTGCGCATCGCGATAAAACAGGGGGTGGCGAAAGGCGCCGGGCTGGGTGCCGCCTCTCACGGTGCCGGAACTGCGCGCGCCTATCAGATTGGTCAGCAGGAGGGGGTGGTATCCAGCCTGGTGATGATGCTTTCGGGCGTCGTCACGGTTCTGCTGGCGCCGCTTCTGAGCCATCTGCTGTGGCAGGCGTGACACGTTTATCGATAAATCGTTCCCATTGTAATTTAATTTTACGTAAAGGTTTCCAATAAAAGTTGTGTCTGACGACTATGCTAACTACTCTTTGCGCCGACTTATTTTTTACTTCATGGAGTGGATTAGCATGATCAAGCAACTTGTTACCGGAAGCGTTTTGGGCCTTGCACTGCTGAGCGGTAGCGTACAGGCGATTGAGGGCAGTGTTGACGTGGGTGAGCACAGCACCAACCTGAACCTTGGCCTCGGTACTACCTCTCCGGGTCTGTTTCTGAAAGGTAACTGGCTGCGCAGCGACCATGACGGCAGCACCTACGGTGCAGGTCTGGGCTATAACATCGATGTTGGCGATCTGCGCGTCGCGCCGACGGCAAAAGCGCTGTTTACGCACCCGGAAGATGGCCGTGATGGCTTCACCATCGCCGTGGGTGCAGGTGCACAGTACAGCTTCAACAGCATGTGGGGCCTGTATGGTGAATATTACTATGCGCCAGAGGCGTTTTCCGATCGTCTGGACAGCTATCAGGAAGCGTCAGGCGGCCTGAGCTTTACGCCAGTTTCACTGCTGAACCTGCGCGTGGGCTACCAGTATATCGAGCTGAACAATAAAGGCAGCCGCAAAGATAACGTGCTGGTAGATGGCCCATACGTAGGTGCCTCACTCCGCTTCTGATCTGCCGCTGCAAACCAGGGGCGCATAAATGCGCCCCCTACATCACCTCGCAGGGGCGCCATTAATGGCGCCCTGGTTGATATCCGCCCCGGTTCCGATGACATCATTAATGACGCCCTGGCCAATTCCCGCACGTGACTGAATGACGCGATTTATGGCGGTCGATGCGGTGCGCGTAATAAACCAGGGGCGCATAAATGCGCCCCCCACATCACCCCCGTAGGGGCGCCATTCATGACGCCCTGGTCAATTCCCGCACCGGATCCGATGACGCCATTTATGGCGACCGTGTCGAACCCGGTGCGGCTGCGATCAGTGCGATTTCCCCTGTGAAATACCGATACCGGTTTGCGAACGAATAAACTGTCCGCGGAACCGTGCGCGCTCCTGTGCACCCTGAGCGGAGTGATCGGTGATGGAAAAGAACCAGGTGCAGACAAAAGCGACCAGCATGGAGAACAGCGCCGGGTACTCGTAAGGATAGACCGGGGTAGCGTGACCCAGCACCTGAACCCAGACGGTAGGGCCCAGAATCATCAGCACCACCGCCGTCAGCAGTCCCAGCCAGCCGCCCACCATCGCGCCGCGTGTGGTGAGTTTCGACCAGTACATGGAGAGCAAAATAATCGGGAAATTGCAGCTGGCTGCAATAGAGAAGGCCAGACCGACCATAAAGGCGATGTTCTGCTTCTCAAACAGGATCCCCAGCGCAATGGCAACCACACCCAGCACCAGCACGGTAATTTTAGAGACGCGCAGCTCTTCACGCTCCGTTGCCTGACCTTTGCGGATCACGCTGGCGTAGAGATCGTGCGACACTGCCGACGCGCCCGCCAGCGTCAGCCCGGCGACAACGGCCAGAATCGTGGCGAAAGCTACCGCCGAGATAAAGCCGAGGAACAGGCTGCCGCCTACCGCATTCGATAGATGCACCGCTGCCATATTGGTGCCGCCAATCAGGGCGCCGCTGGCGTCTTTAAACAGCGGGTTTGCACCCACCAGCAGAATCGCACCAAAGCCGATAATAAAGGTCAGGAAATAGAAGTAACCCATAAAGCCGGTTGCCCAGAACACGCTTTTACGCGCCTCGCGCGCATCCGCCACGGTAAAGAAGCGCATCAGAATGTGTGGCAGTCCCGCTGTACCAAACATCAGCCCCAGCCCCAGCGACAGGGCGGAGATAGGATCTTTCACCAGTCCGCCGGGCTGCATAATCGCCGCGCCTTTAGGATGGACCGCCATCGCCTCCGTAAACAGCGCGTTAAAGCTGAAACCGGTAGCTTTCATTACCATAATCGCCATGAAGCTGGCACCAAACAGCAGCAGCACCGCTTTGATGATCTGCACCCAGGTGGTCGCGAGCATGCCGCCGAACAGAACATAGAGCACCATCAGAATGCCAACCAGTACCACGGCGATATGATAATCAAGGCCGAACAGCAGCTGGATAAGCTTGCCGGCCCCCACCATCTGCGCAATCAGATAGAGCGCAACCACCACCAGCGAACCGCAGGCAGAGAGGGTGCGGATCGGCTTCTGCTGCAGCCGGTAGGAGGCCACATCGGCAAAGGTATAGCGTCCGAGATTGCGCAGCCGCTCAGCGATCAGAAACAGGATCATCGGCCAGCCGACCAGAAAGCCGAGCGAATAGATCAGCCCGTCATAGCCCGAGGTATAGACCAGCGCCGAAATACCAAGAAATGAGGCGGCGGACATAAAATCGCCCGCCATCGCCAGGCCATTCTGGAAGCCGGTAATATTGCCGCCTGCGGTGTAGTAGTCGCTGCGTGAGCGGGTGCGCTTTGATGCCCACCAGGTAATACCCAGCGTGAACGCGACAAACACCACAAACATGATTATCGCTTCATAGTTGGTCGCCTGCTGCTGGACGTCGCCGGTCAGCGCATCGGCCGCCAGTACGCCCGCTGGCGCCAGCGCCAGCAGAATCGGGAGCGCGCGCTTCATGATTTTACCTCGCTGACGATCTGTTTAGTCAGGCGATCAAACTCGCCATTGGCGCGCCAGACATAGACGCCGGTAAGCAGAAAAGAGACCACAATCAGGCCCACGCCAATCGGAATACCGCGCGTCACATTGGTACCGGCATGCAGCGGCGTGCCGAGCCAGCCGGGCGCAAACGCGATCAGCAGGATAAACCCGACATACAGGACCAGCATAATAATGCTCAGCAGCAGCGCAAAAGACTGGCGCTTATGGACCAGCTCCTGAAAACGGGGGTTATTTTCTATTTGTTGCCAGACGGCTTCCTGTTGATTCAGGGTGTCATTCATCACAGTTTCTCCAGAGGCAAAGCAGACGGAAATCTCACATTAATGTGATTTAACGGATTGAATATTCTGGTTATCAGGGTTGTGCGATGGTGAACAGCATACGGCGTAAGGTGAACTAACGGAGAGAAGCCTGCCGGGGACAGGCTGATGCTCTCCGCTGATAAGGGCAACGATTACGGCATGGCGATCGACTGCTTCTCCTCCAGTAATTTCTCTACTACACCTGGATCGGCCAGCGTAGAGGTATCGCCAAAGTTGCTGGTATCGCCCGCTGCAATTTTGCGCAGAATACGCCGCATAATTTTACCGGAGCGGGTTTTCGGCAGCGAGTCGGTCCAGTGCAGCACGTCCGGCGTGGCGATAGGGCCGATCTCTTTGCGTACCCAGTTGCGCACTTCCGTATACAGCTCCGCTGACGGCTCTTCGCCCTGATTCAGGGTGATATAGGCGTAAATGGCCTGCCCTTTAATGCTGTGCGGAATACCGACCACGGCCGCTTCAGCAATTTTCGGATGTGAAACCAGCGCGGACTCAATCTCTGCCGTGCCCAGACGATGTCCGGAAACGTTCAGGACATCATCCACGCGTCCGGTGATCCAGTAGTAGCCATCTTCATCGCGCCGCGCGCCGTCACCGCTGAAGTAGCGATGCTTAAACGTGGAGAAGTAGGTCTGTTCAAAGCGTTCATGATCGCCAAACAGCGTGCGCGCCTGACCAGGCCAGGAGTCATTAATAACCAGGTTACCCTCGGTTGCGCCCTCAAGCTGATTGCCTTCGTTGTCCACCAGCGCCGGCTGTACGCCAAAGAAGGGTTTGGTGGCCGAGCCCGCTTTCAGCTCGGTTGCGCCCGGCAGCGGCGTGATCATAAAGCCGCCGGTTTCAGTCTGCCACCAGGTATCGACGATGGGGCAGCGGCTGTCGCCAATCTTTTTGTAATACCACTCCCAGGCTTCCGGATTGATCGGTTCACCCACGGAGCCCATGATGCGCAGGCTGCTGCGTCGGGTGCCTTCAATCGCCCGATCGCCTTCCGCCATCAGCGCGCGAATCGCGGTGGGCGCCGTGTAGAGCAGGGTAACGTTATGCTTGTCGACGACTTCCGCCATCCGGCTCGGCTTCGGCCAGTTGGGCACCCCTTCAAACATCAGCGTGGTTGCGCCACAGGCCAGCGGCCCGTAGAGCAGATAGCTGTGACCGGTGATCCAGCCGACGTCTGCGGTGCACCAGTAAACGTCGTCGTCATGGTAATCAAAGACATATTTAAAGGTGCTGGCCGCATAGACCAGATAGCCGCCGGTGGTATGCAATACGCCTTTTGGCTTGCCGGTTGAACCGGAGGTGTACAGAATAAACAGCGGGTGTTCCGCTTCAACCGCCACTGCTTCGTGCTCTGCGCTGGCCTGGCTGACCAGATCGTGCCACCAGAGATCGCGTCCCTCATGCCACTCCGTGGTTTTTCCGGTGCGCTTAAATACGATTACCTGCTTCACGCTGGTCACCAGCGGATTTGCCAGCGCGTCATCAACATTCTTTTTCAGCGGAATGGCACGTCCGGCGCGGATACCCTCATCCGCCGTGATCACCAGCTTCGCGTTGCTGTCGACCACGCGTCCCGCCACGGCTTCCGGCGAAAAGCCGCCAAAAATCACTGAATGCACGGCACCAATACGCGCGCAGGCCAGCATGGCGACAGCGGCCTCCGGCACCATCGGCATATAAATGGCCACCACGTCGCCTTTTTTAATCTCAAGCTGCGTTAATACATTTGCCATGCGGCAGACGTCAGCGTGCAGCTCCCGGAAAGTCAGCGTTTTAATTTCACTGGCGTCATCCCCTTCCCAGATAATGGCCGGGCGATCGCCCCGCGTCGCCAGATGGCGATCCAGGCAGTTAGCCGCAAGATTCAGCGTGCCATCTTCATACCAGCGAATAGAGATATTGCCCGGCGCAAACGAGGTATTTTTCACCGTGCTGTAAGGCGTGATCCAGTCGAGAATCTTTCCCTGCTCACCCCAGAAGGCGTCAGGATCGTCCACGGACTGCTGATAGCGCGCCGCATACTCGTCGGCATTAATCAGGGCGTTCGCTGCGATGGCAGCGGGTACAGGATGCTTGTGAATTTGGCTCATGGCTGACCTCCTTGAAGATGTTAATCATATGTCAATCAAAGGTTAATTGAAGAGGGGGCAGGGGCTTTGTTTCGGTTTTGCAGTCTGGATCACGGCCTGCCGGCATGCGCTAAAGCGCGCAAAAACGGCGCTTTTTGCGGCAAAAAAGCAGCGTGCTGAAAGCGGCTGTCAGCAGGCAACAGAGGGTTTTGTGATTAAATGTTAAGCAAACGCGCCGGGCGATAAAATCGTCAGATCTGAATAGCTATGCGGAAAATTATCGAATTAACGCTTTTCATAACAGCGGGTTATAGCCACAGGATAACAGCAGCATTTTATGCTACTGAGCTGCGCACGATTTAAGCTATCGCGCCGGGGGTTGCATTTACCGTAGTGAAAATGGTACTTATCTGGCCGCTGTTCAGCAGGTATCAACTCAGGCTGTATCCTTGCGCTGGCGCAAACCGCCGGCAGAACAAAGCGGAATACAGCCCATTATAACCCTCTATTTTATCGGGCTTTTGCTCACTTCCCTGTGTGTACCATCTCCTGCACCTTCGCAGCAGAGCAAAGGGGTTTTAACTGAGGAAATAACGCGTTATGAAAGGTTTTAAACTCACCCTCGCCTGGCAGATCCTGATTGCCCTGATCCTCGGCATTATCGCAGGAACCGTGCTGCATAATCAGCCAGACGATCGTGAATGGTTAATCACCAATATTCTTACTCCTGCCGGTGATATCTTCATTCATCTGATCAAGATGATTGTGGTGCCGATTGTTATTTCCTCGCTGATTGTTGGCATTGCCGGCGTCGGGGACGCGAAAAAACTCGGGCGTATCGGGGTGAAAACCATTATCTATTTTGAAGTGATCACCACCATTGCCATTGTGGTCGGCATCACGCTGGCTAACGTATTCCAACCCGGCAGCGGCATTGATATGTCAACGCTGGCAACGGTGGACATCTCTAAATATGAAGCTACCACCGAAGCGGTTCAGGGCGCTCCTCATGGCCTGGTCAGTACCATCCTGTCACTGATCCCGCAGAACATCTTCGCCTCGCTGGTCAAAGGCGATATGTTGCCGATTATTTTCTTCTCAGTGCTGTTTGGCCTGGGTCTGTCGGCGCTGCCGTCGGAACATCGCGATCCGCTGGTCGGCCTGTTCCGCTCGGTATCAGAAACCATGTTCAAAGTGACTCATATGATCATGCGGTATGCGCCGGTGGGCGTATTTGCACTGATTGCGGTAACCATTGCTAACTTCGGTTTTGCATCGCTCTACCCGCTGGCGAAACTGGTACTGCTGGTTTATGCCGCCATCCTGTTTTTCGCCTTTGTCGTGCTCGGTGCGGTCGCGCGCTTCTGCAAGCTGCGTATTACGACCCTGATGCGTATTCTGAAGGATGAGCTGATTCTGGCTTACTCTACCTCCAGTTCAGAGACGGTGCTGCCGCGCATTATGCAGAAGATGGAGGCGTATGGTGCGCCGAAAGCGATCACCAGCTTTGTGGTGCCTACCGGCTACTCCTTCAACCTGGATGGCTCTACGCTCTATCAGAGTATTGCCGCCATCTTTATTGCCCAGCTTTACGGCATTGACCTGTCGCTGACCGATGAGATCATCCTGGTGCTGACGCTGATGGTAACCTCAAAAGGGATTGCCGGTGTTCCGGGCGTCTCCTTCGTGGTGCTGCTGGCGACGCTGGGCAGTGTAGGGATCCCGCTTGAAGGGCTGGCGTTTATCGCAGGCGTTGACCGCATCATGGATATGGCGCGTACGGCGCTGAACGTGGTGGGAAATGCGCTCGCTGTGCTGGTCATTGCACGCTGGGAAAATCAGTTTGATGCTAAGCAGGCCGCCGCCTACGAGCTGCAGCTGCGTATGCAAAGCGCCACCTGATCCGCTACTAAGCATAACAAAACCCGCCGCTGGCGGGTTTTTTTATGCCTGCAGTAAAAATAAAAAAATTCTGCGCCGCTGCACATGAATTAACAATTCTTTGTGGTATAAATTTTTCAGAATAAATTATTCATTCGCAGGAGCGTAGTATGACCCTTGATCTCAACAAAATGATCACCGAGAGCCGCAATCCGGCCAGCCAGAATATTGACGAGCTCAGCACGGAAGCGATGCTGCGCGTCATTAATGACGAAGATAAAAAAGTGGCGCTGGCGGTAGAGGCGATTGTGCCGCAGATCGCACAGGTTACGGAGGCGATTGCGCACGCCTTTAGCCAGGGCGGGCGACTGATTTACTGCGGCGCCGGTACCTCTGGCCGGCTCGGTATCCTGGATGCCAGTGAGTGCCCGCCTACTTTTGGTACGCCGCGCGGTCAGGTGGTGGGGCTGATTGCCGGCGGGCATACGGCGATCCTGCAGGCGGTTGAGAACGCGGAAGATAACGCCGGACAGGGCGCACAGGATCTGGCGGATATCGGTTTCAGCCCCCGGGACGTGCTGGTCGGAATTGCGGCCAGCGGCCGCACCCCCTATGTGCTGGGCGCGCTCGCTTACGCACGTGAACAGGGCGCGTTTACCGCCGCGCTGACCTGCAATCCCGACAGCGCGATGGCGCAGGCGGCTGATGTCGCGCTGACGCCGGTTGTGGGGCCGGAGATCGTCACCGGATCGTCGCGCATGAAGGCGGGCACGGCACAGAAGCTGGTGCTGAATATGCTGAGCACCGGCGCGATGATCCGCAGCGGCAAGGTGTATGGCAACCTGATGGTAGATGTGGAAGCCACCAACCAGAAACTGGTTCAGCGTCAGATAAACATTGTTAAGCAGGCCACCGAATGCGACGACGCCACGGCACAGCAGGCGCTGACGGCGTGCGGCGGCCACTGCAAAACCGCTATCGTCATGGTGCTGGCGGGCCTGACGGCGGAGGAGGCGCGCGCGCTGCTGGATCAGAACCGCGGGTTTATCCGCGCCGCATTACGTGACTCAGGAGTACGCTGATGGCCGCAATCACTGAAACGCTGCTGCGCGATATTCTGCGGGCCGTGGGCGGGCCGGGTAACGTAGCGATGTGCGGCAATTGCATGACCCGCCTGCGCCTGACGCTGGTGAATGCTGCGCTGGCGGATAGCCCGCAGCTGAAACAGCTGCCGGGCGTACTGGGCGTGATTGTCAGCGACGCTCAGCTGCAGATTGTTCTGGGGCCGGGCAAGGCGCAAACCGCGGCGGTAAAGATGCAGCTATTGCTCAATGACGGCACTCCGGCGCAGGATCTGCAGGCGATCGCCCAGGCGCAAAAGCAGCAGTTAAAAGCGAAACAGAGCAGTGCGCTGCACCGCTTTCTCGCCTGCTTTGCCACCATCTTTACGCCGCTTATTCCGGGATTTATCGGAGCTGGCCTGCTGCTCGGTTTTGCCACCCTGACCGAGCAGCTGTTTCACCTTAATCAGCCGGGTGAGCACGCCCCGTGGCTGCTGGCGACCGTGGCCTACATGAAAGTGTTTGGCAAAGGACTGTTTACCTTTCTCAGCATTCTGATCGGCTATAACGCGCAGAAAGCGTTTGGCGGCACCGGCGTCAACGGCGCGATTATCGCCTCGCTGTTTGTGCTTGGCTACAGCCCGGAAGCCACCGTCGGGTACTACAGCGGGATGGAGAACTTTTTCGGGCTGACGATCGATCCGCGCGGCAACATTATCGGCGTGCTGCTGGCCGCGATATTTGGTGCCTGGACAGAGAAGCAGCTGCGTAAAATCATTCCCGATAACCTGGATATGATCCTCACCTCGCTGCTGACGCTGCTTATTACCGGCGCCGTGACATTTCTGCTCATTATGCCGGTGGGGGGGGAGCTGTTTAAAGGAATGTCGTGGCTGTTTATTCACCTCAATAACAATCCGTTTGGCTGTGCCATTCTGGCCGGGCTGTTTTTAATTGCGGTGATGTTTGGTATCCATCAGGGCTTTATTCCGGTCTATTTCGCGCTGATGGAGACGCAGGGCTTTAATTCGCTGTTTCCCATACTGGCTATGGCGGGAGCGGGGCAGGTCGGTGCCTCGCTGGCGCTGTGGTGCAAAGCCGGAAAAGCGTCGCTGCTGCGCAGCCAGATCAAAGGAGCCATTGTGCCGGGGCTGCTGGGCGTGGGGGAACCGCTGATTTACGGGGTCACGCTACCGCGCCTCAAGCCTTTTATCACCGCCTGCTGCGGGGGTGCACTGGGCGGCTTCTTTATCGGTCTGGTGGCCTGGCTCGGCCTGCCGGTGGGGATGAATACGGTGTTTGGCCCCTCCGGCCTGGTGACGCTGCCGCTGATGACGTCAGCACAGGGCATTTTTGCCGGCATGGCGGTCTATCTTGCCGGTCTGCTGGTCGCCTGGACGGGCGGGTTTCTCTTCACCTGGTGGTGGGGCATGAAAAATATCGATTTGGGTTAACGCCCGCTGCGGGCGCTGCTGCGCCCGTAAATATTTACCGTTTCCTCCATTCTGGCTAAATAATGGTGTGAGCCGCAACGCATAATCCTGTTTTCATCTTTCAGTTTTTACCCTTCAATACAGTTATTTATAAAAATTGCTCTTTTTTAGCAGCAAGAAATAAATCATCAGCGCTTAAGTCGTTCCGCTAATCAGCCGATAGATCCGGAATAATGTTTATCAGCCTGAATTGACCAGGGATCTCTGTATGCGCAATAACCAGCCCGTGACACAGCGTGAATTCGTTTTCAATGACGATGCGACGCTGATGTCGACTACCGATCTCAGCAGCCATATTACCTACGCCAACGACGCTTTTATTGAGGTCAGCGGCTTCACGCCGGAAGAGGTAAACGGTCAGCCCCACAACATGGTGCGCCATCCGGATATGCCGCCCGAAGCCTTTGCCGATATGTGGCATACCCTGAAGCAGGGGCAGCCCTGGAGCGCGCTGGTGAAAAACCGGCGTAAGAATGGCGATCACTACTGGGTGCGGGCCAATGCGGTGCCGGTGGTACGCGAAGGATGCGTGCGCGGCTATATGTCGGTGCGGACCAAACCTTCAGCAGCGGAAGTGCAGCAGGCTGAAACCCTGTACCGCGATTTTCGCGAAGGGCGCAGCAAAGGACGCTGTTTTTACAAAGGATTGATTATCGGCAGCGGCTGGCGTCGCGCCACCTCACTGCTGAAAACGCTGCCGCTGCGCTGGCGCATTCGTTCAGCGCTGGCGCTGCTGCTGCCGCTGATAGCGGGCAGCGCCTGGGGGGCAGGCCTGACGGCGCTGGCACTCGGCGGCTTCAGCGTTGCGACGGCCCTCTGCCTGCTGCTGGCGAGCCTCTGGCTGGAGCAGCAAATTTCACGCCCCATCGAGCGGATGTGCCAGCAGGCGCTGAGCGTGGCGACCGGCAACAGCCATAAAGTCGATCAGCCCGACCGCGTGGATGAAATCGGCATGACGCTGCGCGCCATCGGCCAGCTGGGGCTGATGTTCCGCTGGCTGGTGGATGACGTCAGCGGCCAGGCGATCAACGTCCTCAGTGCCAGTGATGCGATGGCGCGCAGTAACAGTGAGCTCTCCCGCCGGACTGAACAGGCAGCCGCTAACGTGCAGCAGACGGCCGCCACCATGAATGAGATGACGGCCACCGTGAAGAGCAACACGGAAACCGCCAGCGAGGTCAATGCGCTGTCGGGCACCACCAGCCACGCTGCTATCAAAGGTGGCGAGGTGATGCAGGAGATGGCAGGCATGATGGGCGATATTGCCGACAGCGCGAAACGCATCGCCAGCATCACCAGCGTGATCGACAGCATCGCCTTTCAGACCAATATCCTCGCGCTCAATGCGGCGGTAGAGGCGGCGCGGGCTGGTGAGCAGGGTAAAGGGTTTGCCGTAGTCGCGGGTGAAGTGCGCAATCTCGCGCAGCGCAGCGCAAAAGCCGCCAGCGAAATCAAAACGCTGGTAGAGACCAGCGCCAGCCGCGTAGCGTCAGGCAACGACTATGCGGCAGCCGCCGGCCGCACCATGCAGGATATTGTCAGCCAGGTGCAGAACGTGACGACGCTGATTGCGCAGATCAGCGCAGCCACCGCCGAGCAGGCCACGGCGCTGAGCGAGGTCAGCACGGCGGTAGAAGATCTGGATGATATCACCCATCAAAACGCCGCGCGCGTGGCTGAAGGCGCAGAAGCCTCAACCCGCATGGCGCATCAGGCGAACCGCCTGGTTGAGGCGATTAGCGTCTTTCGCTAACGCTTATGCCACTTCCCGCCCGGCGCGCAGCGCGCCGGGTGACGTGCCCGTAATCCGTTTAAAGGCGCGGCTGAACGCAGCCAGCGATCCGTAGCCAAGCTCAAACGCAACGCTCTCTACCGCCTCGCCCTGATCAACGATACGCTCTTTCGCCAGCCGCATACGCAGTTCGGTAAGATAGCGCAGCGGCGTCATGCCGGTGGCGTTCTGAAAGCGGGCAGCAAACACCGAGCGCGAGCTGCCGGACGCACGCGCCAGCCGCTCCACCGTCCAGTTTTCTCCCGGCGCACGGTGCATCGCCGCCATCGCCAGGCTCAGGCGCGGATCGCGCAGCGCCTGGACCAGACCGCTGCCGGCGCCGCAGCCGTTCTCTACCCAGCCGCGCACGATCTGCGCGGCCACCACATCCGCCAGCCGCGACAGAATACCGGCGAAGCCCGCTTTGCGCTGGCGGGTTTCCCGCTCCATCGCGTCCAGAATCGGCTGGATTTCCGGATACTGTCCCAGCAGGGTGCTGACCAGCATGACATCCGGCATGGTGTGTACCAGCGGCTGCATACCGCCCAGTTCAAACGCCATGCAGGCGCTGAACAGGATCACATCGCTATCCGCCGGACAGAGATCGGCATCTGCCGCATCGTTGATCGCGCAGACGCTGGGGCAGATGGGCTTACTGTTAAACGTGGTGATCGGTTCACAGTGCGCCGTCTCATCTGAGATCAGCGCATGCGCTTTTCCGTGCGGGATCAGTAACGCATCGCCCGCCTGCAGCGGATAGATCGTACCGGAAGCGGCGCGCAGCAGCAGCGTACCGCGCCCGACAAAATGCAGCTGCGCCCGGCCAGGCGCGTCGTCATACTGCAGGCCAAAAGGCGCATGCAGCGCAATACGCTGATATTTTACGCCGTACAGGCGCATGCCCATCAGCAGCTCGCTGGTTAAATCTTTATAACGGCTCATCGCAATCCAGACGAATTATCAACTAATAAACTTTCTGTATCATAGATCGTCTTACCGCAGCGCTCTATCCTTAGCGAAACTATTTTTTTGTGATGGGGATCGCAAATGAGTCTGGAAACTGAACTGACAGCTGCCCGCGCGGTGGCAGAAAAACCCGCGTGGGGCGCGGTATTTGCCATGGCATTTGGCGTGTTTGGCCTGATCACCGCTGAGTTCCTGCCGGTTAGCCTGCTGACGCCGATAGCCGCGTCGCTGCAGGTCAGCGAAGGTCAGGCGGGGCAGACGGTGACGGTAACCGCGCTGGTTGCGCTGCTCACCAGTCTGGTGATCGGCACGCTTACGCGGCGGTTTGATCGTCGTCTGGTGATGCTGGCATTTACCCTGCTGCTTATCGCCTCGGCGCTGCTGGTGGCGCTGGCGGACAGTCTGCCGATGATCCTGCTGGCACGTGTGCTGCTGGGTATGGCGATTGGCGGCTTCTGGACGCTGTCAACCGCCATTACCATGCGACTGGTGCCGGCAGAGCAGGTGCCGCGCGCGCTATCAATTGTCTTTAGCGGCATCTCGCTGGCGACAATTATTGCGGCACCGCTCGGCAGCTATCTCGGCGATGTGATTGGCTGGCGCAACATTTTTCTGATGACGGGGCTGCTGGGCGTGCTGGCGCTGCTGTGGCAGTTCTTCACGCTGCCGGCAATGCCGCCGGAAAACCGGACGCAAAGCGGCGGCGTGCTTGATCTGCTGCGCCAGGGCGTCATGCGCTGGGGCATGCTGGCGGTGATCCTGATGTTTACCGGACATTTTGCTTTCTTTACCTACCTGCGACCTTATCTGGAGGGCAGCGCGCAGCTTAACGTTAATCAGCTGTCGCTCGCGCTGCTGGCGTTTGGAATAGCTAACTTCTTTGGCACCTCGCTGGCGGGCGTGCTGGTTACGCGCAGCGTCTCGCTGACGCTGACCGGCATGGCGCTGCTGATGAGCGTGACGGCGGTGGTACTCTCCGCAATGGCGCAGCTGCCGTGGCTGGTGGGAGCCGGCGTGGCGCTATGGGGACTGGCATTTGGCTCCATGCCCACCGGCTGGTCAGCATGGATTTCGCGTGCCGTGCCTGATGATGC
This sequence comes from Pantoea sp. ICBG 1758, assembly GCF_002928325.1. Classification (NCBI taxonomy): domain Bacteria; kingdom Pseudomonadati; phylum Pseudomonadota; class Gammaproteobacteria; order Enterobacterales; family Erwiniaceae; genus Pantoea; species Pantoea sp. ICBG 1758. The sequence continues at coordinate 353,444 of NZ_POWL01000003.1, read as the reverse complement.
AGAGTCGGGCGGCGGACTGCTGGTGGCGACCATTCAGCTGGCGATCACGGCGGGCGCGGCGGCCGGCGGCTGGATGTTTGACCTGCAGGGCGCGGGCGGCGTCTTTATGGCAAGCGGCGTCATGATGCTGCTGGCGGCGGTAACCATCTATACGCGCGTCAGGCAGCATGGCTAAGGTGCAGCGGCAGGGCTTTTTCTGATTCAGGGGCGGCGTGTGCCGCCCTTTGCATTTCCGCGCGTTGCTTTGACGGTTTTCTGCACAGATGCGCTACCTTTAGTGACAACTACACCAGGGGGAAAAAAGCGATGAGCCAGTTTTTTATGCATGAAAAGAACGATCTGATTAACGAAGCCATCGAAGGTATTTTACTCAGCACGCCGTGGCGTAACCTGCGTCGTCTCGATTTGGGCGATGATATCCGCGTTGTGGTGCGTTCAGACTGGGATAAAAGCCGGGTGGCGCTGATCTCAGGTGGCGGATCGGGCCATGAGCCGGCGCACGCCGGGTTCGTCGGCAAAGGGATGCTGACTGCGGCCGTCTGCGGTGATATTTTCGCATCGCCCAGCGTGGAGGCGGTGCTTAACGCCATTATCAACGTGACCGGTGACGCGGGCTGTCTGCTGATCGTTAAAAACTATACCGGCGATCGCCTTAATTTTGGTCTGGCGGCTGAGAAAGCCAAAAACCTGGGCTATCACGTAGAACTGGTCATGGTCGAGGATGATATTGCGCTGCCTGAAAACCCGCAGCCGCGCGGTCTCGCCGGCACCGCACTGGTGCATAAGATTGCGGGCTACGCGGCTGAGCACGGGCATTCACTGCAGGAGGTGAAGGCGCTGGCGCAGCGGGCGATTGAGTCTGTTTTCTCTATTGGTCTGGCGTTTGCGACCTGCCATCTTCCGGGTGAGAAGCGCGAAGCGCGCGTGGCGCCAGGCCACAGTGAACTCGGTATGGGGATCCACGGCGAGCCGGGGGTCATTACGCTGGATACGCAGGACAGCGGAAAAATCACCGCTCTGATGACGGATAAACTGGCGCAGGCGCTGCCGGACGGTAAGCTGGCGCTATTGCTTATCAACAATTTAGGCGGTTTTTCGCAGCTGGAGCTGGCGCTGCTGACGCGTGAAGTCCTGCGCACGCCGCTGGCCGCGCGTATTACCCATCTTATCGGTCCCGCTACGCTGGTCAGCGCGCTGGATATGAAAGGCTTTTCACTCTCCGTGCTGGCGCTGGAAGAGCCGTTCCTGCTGGCGCTGCAGGCACCGGTTCAGGTGCAGGGCTGGGTTGCGCCCTATGAGTTTGCGCCCATCAATCTGCAGACGGCAGAGAAAGTCAGCAGCGCGCTCGACTTCGATCCCTCTGAAAATGATGAGGTGGCGGGCTGGATCACGCGCGTTACGCAGACGCTCATCGATCTGGAGAGTGAACTGAATGCGCTGGACGCAAAGGTCGGCGATGGTGATACCGGCTCCACGTTTGCTGCGGGTGCAAAGCGTATTCAGCGCGCGCTGCAGGAGAAGCAGCTGCCGCTGAACGAGCTGCCGACGCTGATCGCGCTGATTGGCGAGCAGCTGGCAGGGGCGATGGGCGGCTCCAGCGGCGTACTGATGTCGATTCTGTTTACCTCCGCCGGACAGCATCTGGAAGAGGGCAGCTCACTGCCGGAGGCGCTGATGCAGGGGCTGGAGCGCATGAAGCACTATGGCGGCGCGCAGCCGGGCGATCGCACGCTGATTGATGCGCTGCAGCCGGCGCTGGAAAAACTGGTAGCGGGCGAATCGCTGACGGCGGCCGCGCAGGCGGCGGCGCAGGGCGCAGAGGCTACGGCGCAGATGAACAGTGCGAAAGCGGGACGCTCAGCCTATCTCAACCAGCAGAGTCTGGATGGGGTAAAAGATCCCGGTGCGTATGCGGTAGAGAAAGTGTTTCAGGTGATGGCAGGCTGAGTTGCCTGCCAGGGTGACACCGCACCAGGCTGCGCCCGCCTTCCCGGCCATGCAGAAGGCGGGCCCAGGATGCCGTTACTCGCCGGCTGGCTCTTTCGCCGCCTCGCGCAGCATCTCCTGATGCGGGATATCCTGCAGGATCTGCTCAAAGCTGCGCAGACGCTTGTAGATAGACATCAGCTCGACCAGCGTCGACCAGGAGGTGATCAGATACTGGAAGGAGGAGCGTACCTGGTCAAACACGTTGAGGATCTGATTCATCAGGCCCAGCGTCAGCGCACCGGCCACGATCGCCGGAAACAGCAGAAACACGCCAAAGACATTATCTACCTGCAGATAGAGAAAACGCGTGACGTTGAAATAGAGGTAGTGGAAGTAGAGCCGGAAATAGTTGTAGCGCACCCGGCTGAACAGCGCCTGCACCGTGGGCGGTGACGCGCGCGACGGATCGTCTTCGCCATAGACCAGCTCTTTACGGTAGGCCGCTTCCACCCGCTGATTGCGGAACTCCAGTCCCGGCAGCTTAATGCCGACCAGCGCCAGCAGCGCGGTGCCGAACACCGACCAGAGAATAGCGGCGATCACCAGGCCATAGGGTATCGAACCGAGAATCGGTATATCTTTCACATGTTTCGACAGCGCCAGCAGCACCGGCAGGAACGCTACCAGCGTCATGATCGCCTTAATAAAGCTGACGCCCCAGTCCTCCAGCGTGGTGGAGAAACGCATCGTATCTTCCTGCACACGCTGTGCCGCCCCCTCCACATGCCGCAGACGCTGCCAGTTGTGCATGTAGTAGCTGTTCATCGCGGTACGCCAGCGGAAAATCCAGTGGCTGATGAAAAAGACGTTGGCGACCAGAATCGTCACGGCGATAAGCGCTATACCGAGAAAGTCGCTGATTTCGCTATAAAACTGGGTTATCTGTACGGCACCCGCTTTGGTCAGCGCTTTCTGGATCAGATCGTAAAACGGCTCATACCAGGCGTTGACCGCCACGTTGACCTGAACGTTGAACCAGGTGACAAAGATGATGAGCGCCGTGCCCCAGACCGACCAGCGCTGCCACGGATGGCGATCGATTATCATCCACGCCAGGGCAAACAGCGCAACCGCAGACCAGTAGTAGCCGTAAAACCAGAGCTGGCTGGCGTGAATAAACCGGCTGGCATTGGTAGGCAGCGGCTGCTGCATCGCGGCCTGCAGTGCGGGCCAGCGCGCCGGCAGGTCGCTGAAAAAGCCAAACCAGGCAAAAATAACAAGCACGCTCCAAATCGCTGCCGAGCTGAAAAATGCGCCGGGCCGCGGAAAAAAGGATTTAAACATAAGCACTCCGCTGTGGTGTAGACACGTTTATACCGCTATTTCTGTTTATCTGTCTGTAGTGGGTTGTTTCCGGGCATGACAATTCCGTCGCCGGAATGTAAACCAGCGCGGGAAAATGTTAAGTATTTTGTGCGTAATTGTTTCGGAAAACTAAATTCGTTACCGTTTCGGTGTTACAATTGTCATCTTGTTACCGGTAACAAACGTGCTGTATCCCTTAAGTCAAGAATAAAAACCATTACAACGCAACTACTTAACCTTCCATGCCGCATTATATGCGGTACTGAGGCAATGTCATGTCAGAACAAAAAAAGGGTCATTCACGTCGTGATTTCCTGCTGAGGACGATCACCCTCGCACCCGCTATGGCGGTCGGTTCAACCGCCATGGGCGTGCTGGTCGCGCCTGCTGCTGCCAGCGATGCAGCAGCGCCAGCGCAGCCGGCACGCGACTATCAGCCAGGCTGGTTTACCGCCGAAGAGTTTGCCTTCATCACCGCCGCCGTGGCGCGGCTGATCCCCAGCGACGAGCGCGGGCCAGGCGCGCTGGAAGCAGGCGTACCGGAATTTATCGATCGTCAGATGAATACGCCTTACGCCACCGGCAGCAACTGGTATATGCAGGGACCTTTTCACCCGGATATGCCGAAAGAGCTGGGCTACCAGCTGCCGCTGGTGCCGCAGCAGATCTATCGCTTAGGCATTGCCGACGCCAATGCCTGGAGTCAGAAACAGCATGGCAAGGTGTTCGCCAGCCTGAGCGGCGAACAGCAGGATGCGCTGCTGAGCGCCTTCGAAACCGGTAAGGCTGAGTTTGCCCAGCTGCCGGCAAAAACCTTTTTCTCTTACCTGCTGCAGAATACCCGCGAAGGCTTTTTCTGCGACCCGATTCATGGCGGCAACCAGGGCATGGTGGGCTGGAAGCTGATTGGCTTCCCGGGCGCCCGCGCCGACTTTATGGATTGGGTAGAGCGCGGTGAACGTTATCCGTTCCCGTCAGTCGACATTCGCGGAGCGAGGGCGTAAGCGTGGCAAACGAATTAAAACAAGTTGATGCAGTGATTGTGGGATTTGGCTGGGCGGGCGCCATTATGGCGAAAGAGCTGACCGAAGCGGGTCTTAACGTCGTTGCGCTGGAGCGCGGTCCGCATCGCGACACCTATCCGGACGGCTCTTATCCGCAGTCGATTGATGAACTAACCTACAACGTTCGCAAAAAGCTGTTTCAGGACCTTTCTAAAAGCACCGTGACTATCCGTCACGATGCGTCGCAGACCGCGGTACCTTATCGCCAGCTGGCCGCTTTTCTGCCCGGCACCGGCACCGGCGGTGCGGGCCTGCACTGGTCCGGCGTGCATTTCCGCGTCGATCCGGTTGAGCTGAATCTGCGCAGCCACTATGAGCAGCGCTACGGTAAAAGCTTTATTCCGGAAGGCATGACCATTCAGGATTTTGGCGTCAGCTACGATGAGCTGGAACCGTTCTTCGACAAAGCCGAAAAGGTGTTTGGCACCTCCGGCAGCGCCTGGTCAATCAAGGGCAAAGTGGTCAATAACGCACACGGCGGCAACCCGTTTGCGCCGGATCGCTCCAGCGACTTTCCGCTGCCGGCACAGAAGCGTACTTACTCTGCGCAGCTGTTTGCGCAGGCGGCGGAGTCGGTTGGCTATCACCCTTATGATATGCCGTCAGCGAACACCTCCGGACCCTATACTAATACCTACGGTGCACAGATGGGGCCGTGCAACTTCTGCGGCTTCTGCAGTGGCTACGCCTGCTACATGTATTCCAAAGCGTCGCCTAACGTCAATATCCTGCCGGCACTGCGTCAGGAGCCGAAGTTTGAGCTGCGCAACAATTCATACGTTCTGCGCGTCAATCTGACCGATGATAAAAAGCGTGCTACCGGCGTAACCTACCTTGATGGTCAGGGACGTGAAGTGGTGCAGCCGGCCGATCTGGTGATCCTCTCCGCCTTCCAGTTCCACAATGTTCATCTGATGCTGCTCTCCGGGATCGGCAAACCTTATAATCCGATCACTAATGAGGGCGTGGTGGGGCGCAACTTCGCCTATCAGAATCTCTCCACGCTGAAAGCGCTGTTTGATAAAAACACCACCACCAACCCGTTTATCGGCGCAGGCGGGGCGGGTGTGGCGGTAGATGATTTTAACGCGGACAACTTTGATCACGGGCCGCACGGTTTTGTTGGCGGGTCTCCTTTCTGGGTTAACCAGGCCGGCACCAAGCCTATCTCCGGCGTGCCGGTGCCAGCCGGTACGCCAGGCTGGGGCAGCCAGTGGAAAGCGGCGGTAGCCGATACCTATACGCACCATGTTTCCATGGATGCGCACGGTGCGCACCAGTCCTATCGCGCTAACTATCTCGATCTCGATCCCAACTATAAAGATGCGTACGGCCAGCCGCTGCTGCGTATGACCTTTGACTGGCAGGATAACGACATCAAAATGGCGCAGTTTATGATTGGCAAGATGCGCAAGATCACCGAGGCGATGAACCCGAAAACCATTATCGGCTCCGCCAAAGCGCCGGGAACCCATTTTGATACGACCTCCTATCAGACCACACATATGAGCGGCGGTGCGATCATGGGTGAAGATCCGCAGACCAGCGCGGTCAACCGCTATCTGCAGAGCTGGGATGTGCCCAACGTCTTTGTGCCGGGGGCGTCAGCTTTCCCGCAGGGGCTGGGCTATAACCCGACCGGTATGGTCGCTGCACTGAGCTACTGGTCAGCGAAAGCGATCCGCGAACAGTATCTGAAAAACCCGGGTCCGCTGGTACAGGCATAAGGAACATGACGATGATGAAATCAGTTTTGGCCCTGATGCTGGGCACCCTGACGTTCAGCGCGCTGGCTGACGATGTGGCCGCCGAATCACTGATCAAACGCGGTGAATATCTGGCGCGCGCCGGGGACTGCGTGGCCTGCCATAGCGCGGCCGGCGGCAAGCCGTTTGCCGGCGGACTGGCAATGGCGACGCCGATTGGCACCATCTACTCCACCAATATCACACCTGATAAAGCGACCGGCATTGGTGACTACAGCTATGACGACTTTCAGAAAGCAGTGCGTCATGGCGTAGCGAAAAATGGCGATACGCTCTATCCGGCGATGCCTTATCCCTCCTACGCGGTTGTCAGCGACGAGGATATGAAAGCGCTTTACGCTTATTTTATGCACGGCGTGGCGCCGGTCAGCCAGGCGAACAAAGAGAGCGACATTCCCTGGCCGCTCTCCATGCGCTGGCCGCTGGCGATCTGGCGCGGCATCTTTGCACCGGACGTGAAAGCGTTCCAGCCCGCCGCACAGGAAGATCCGGCGCTGGCGCGCGGACGCTATCTGGTTGAAGGGCTCGGACACTGCGGAGCGTGCCATACGCCGCGCAGCATTACGATGCAGGAGAAAGCGCTGAACAACGGTGACGGCAGCGACTACCTTGCCGGCAGCAACGCACCGATTGATGGCTGGACCGCCAGCAATCTGCGCGGTGACAACCGTGACGGGCTGGGCCGCTGGAGCGAAGAGGAGCTGAAGCAGTTCCTGCGCTTTGGCCGTAACGATCACACCGCGGCGTTTGGCGGTATGACCGAGGTGGTGGAACACAGCCTGCAGCATCTCAGCGATGAGGATATCAGCGCGATTGCGAAGTATCTGAAGTCGCTGGGCGCCAAGGATCCGCAGCAGGCGGTATTTACCCCGGATGATACGGTAGCGAAAGCGCTGTGGCACGGCGATGACAGCCAGCCGGGCGCGTCAGTCTACGTAGACAGCTGTGCTGCCTGCCATAAAACTGACGGTTCAGGCTATCAGCGCTTCTATCCGGCGCTGCGCGGCAACCCGGTCGTGATGGCTGACGATCCGGCTTCGCTGATCCACATTGTGCTGGTGGGCGGTACGCTCCCAGGCGTGAAAGGCGCGCCGACGGCCATCACCATGCCGGCATTTGGCTGGCGTCTCAGCGACCAGCAGGTTGCGGATGTGGTGAACTTTATTCGCAGCAGCTGGGGCAACGGCGTTACCACCCGCGTAACGGCTGGCGACGTGGCGAAGCAGCGTAAGGATAAAACGGTACAGCCTTATCAGGGCAGCGCGGATATCCACGCATTAGAGAAGTAAGCGCGCCTGCGGAGCGTTAATTATCCGGGCCTGGTGCCCGGATTTTTTATGGGCGAAAAACAGCGACGGATCAGCCAAAGCCAGCGCGGGCGGGGGCTGAACGCGATCGTCTACACTTAGTGGTGAGTGCAAAAGCTCACTAACTGATAAGCGGAGGGAACGATGCAAGTAAGTCCTTATTTGTTTCTGTATGGTCGCTGTGAAGAAGCCATCGAATTTTACCTGCAGGCCACCGGCGGCAAAGTGCTGCAAAAAATGACCTTCGGCGATAATCCGGAGCAGGGAGAGCAGGTGGGCGATAAATCCGCACCGCCGCTGCCACCGGAAAAAATCATGCATGCACATCTGCAGATTGGTCAGGGCGAGCTGATGCTGAGCGACGGCGATACCAGCAAGCCACCGGCGTCTGAGCACGCGGGTTATGCGGTAAGCCTGGCAACCACTGACGAGAAAGAGGGCAAAGAGTGGTTTGATAAACTCTCTGCTGGCGGCAAAATCACGACCGAATGGCAGAAAACATTTTGGTCAGACGGCTTCGGCATGTTTATCGATAAGTTCAACATTCCGTGGCGCATCAACGTCGTGAAATCGCAGGATTAACGCCTCTGTTTTTGCCCCTCCGGCGCTGCATCCGGCGGGGCAAAACTGCCGCACTTAGAAGTTGTAACCTGCCACCAGATAGTAACCCCAGCCGGTTGATTTCACTTCAAACGGACCATTGCCGAAATTCAGCTCCTGACCATCCGCCCACTGACCGCCGTTATGGAAATAACGCGCAACGGCAGAGACGTGCCAGTGGTCGTAGTTCAGTGATAAAATATGACTTGAGGCAACAGAGTTACTGGTGCGCGAGCGGTCAGATTTATCGCGCAGATCGGAGCCCCAGTCAAAGTTGGTGAAGCCGATATAGCTCAGCTTGCCGCCCCACAGGTCGGTAATTGGCACAAAGTATTTTACCTTGAAGCGGTAACCATCCCAGCTGTTCTCGTTGGCCGCGCCGTAGTTTTCCCACTGATATTTGGCGTAAACGTTAAGCGAAAGACCGACATCGCTGTGGGTGTCGATATCGGTACCGAGACCCATATACCAGGTGTTCTGCCGGTTGTCGCTGTTGCGGCCCATATCGTAGATATAGTTGTTGGCAAAGAACCACTCTTTAAACGGACCGAATGCCAGGCTGGTGCCCGCCAGCTTGTCGAGCGACAGGCGCGGCTCAATTTCCATAAACAGCGGCGTGCCGTGATCGAAGATGCCATTGGCGTTGCTGTTGCCCGCACCGAAGAAGTTTGGCAAATCGATGTAGCCGTAAAAATCGAACCACTCCTGTTTGGTAAAGGCTTCATATTCCAGGTAGACGTCGTTATTAAACTGCGGCCCGAAACGGGTATGGGTGCTGCCCACCACGTTTACGCTCTGATGCCACCAGTCAGACAGATATTGCGGGTCGCTCTCTGCCTGCGCTGCGCCCATTCCGCTACCAATCAGTAATGCACCTGCTATCAACGATTTAAATTTCATTATTGTTTGACCACTTGCTGAGGATCGCCGCAGAGATGCCACGATCGAATGAGTACGTTCCCGGGTATTGAGCAGTATGCGGCGATAACGCGTGCTGACTGCCAGCCTTCAGGCCCGCGTAATGTGCCTGTAACAGAGCGTTAGAAAATAGATTTTCATCACATTTGTCAAAAAGTGTTGCAATAGGATTCAGTTATTTTGTGACAATTGTCACATATTCTATCTGCAGCGAACGGAACTCCGCAACCGTTTACGTGGTCGCGAAGAGATACGATTGGGAGTGGGGCGTGGACGCCGGTTCCGTTTGCTACGGGCACCGGTTCCGGGTTAAGCGCCGGTTCCGTTCGCCACGGAGGCGGTTCCGTTCGCCGTCAGCGGCGGCGGCAGCCTGTGCCCCGGCACGGCGATGCTGCACCGGGGCAGGTTCCGTTCGCTACGGGGCCCGGGGCCGGTTCCGTTCGCCGTCAGCTGCGGCGGCTGCCTTTGCCCCGGCACGGCGACCGGGCAGAGGACGCCTGGCCGCGCCCTCTGCACTCCCCGGCCCTGCGCCAGCCCCGTCCGCCGCTGCGCGGTTCCCTCGCTCACGCCCGCTTCCCGGGGACCGGCCGCCATTCGCTCCTGCTCACCGCGCCCTTTCGCCGACGTCCTGTCGGCTCATCCCGGAACCGTGCCCTCCCTCGGCGGACACGGATGGCGCTTCCCGCCGCTGCTGCTTTTTTTCTCTTCAACAAGTGTCTTATGGCTGAAGGTTCTGTAGAGAAGCCTCTGCGCACACCAAACCAAATTTAAAAAAGAAACGAAGAATTTGCAGGCGGGGAGGAGGGGCGCTATCCGCAGCGCCGGGCGCAGAGTGACGGCCAGGGCGAGCCGGCAGGACGCCGGCGAGAGCGCGGGGTGAGCAGGAGCGAATCCGCGCGGTCCGTTAAGGCCGGAGGGATAAGTCCGGGAATTCGCGAGGACGGCGCGGGGCGCGGATTTCTAAGGGGCGCGCCCACCCGCCCCTTAGCCCGTCCGCGTGCGGAGATGCCGCTGAAACTGCCAGAAGCCTGGCGGGCGGAACCCCCTCAGTGCCGCGCACTGCTTAGCGCCCCTCTGCGCTGGCGGGCGGAACCCCTCCGGTGCCGCGCGCTGCCGCAATCAGCCCCGCGCGGCTCAGCGCCAGCCCCTATGGCAACGTCACCCGCACCCGCAGTCCGCAGCGCTCGCCCTGAGGGGTAAGACAGTTAGAGAGCGCCACCTGCATCTGATGCTTCTGCGCCACGCTGCGCACAATCGACAGGCCGAGACCGCTGCCCTGCGCCTGCACGTCCGGTGAACGGGTAAAGCGGTCAAACGCCCGCTCAAGAAACGATTCCGGCATACCGGAACCGTTATCGACGATATCGACCACCGTACGATCGCCTGTGCGGTGCAGCAGCACATCGACCAGGCTTCCTTCTGGCGTATGCAGCATTGCGTTGCCGATGACGTTATCAAACAGAGTGCGCAGCTCAGAGCGGCTGGCCTGCAGCCGGTAACGCGTGCTGCCGCTATAGCCGATATCGATGCCGCGCTTATCGGCAACCACCATCAGCTGCTCAATACTCTCTTTCAGCAGATCGTCGAGTTCGATCGTTTCCGCGACCGGCACCGCGGACCGATCCTCCTGACGTGACACATCCAGCAGCTGCGTCACCAGATGACGGGTGCGGCTGACGCCCGCTTCCAGCTGATCAAACTGACGGCGCGCCTCGCCGGGCTGAATATGCTGGCGCAGATTCTCCAGCTGCAGCGTAACGGCGGTGACCGGCGTGCGCAGCTCATGCGCGGCATCCTCCAGAAACTGCCGCTGGGCGGACCAGGCGGCGCGCAGTTTATCCAGCAGCGCATTATAGGCGGCGACCAGCGGCAGCACTTCGTCAGGCAGGCCATCCGGCGATACCGTATGCGGGTGCAGGCTCTCCTGCGCCGCGATCTGCCGGGATGCCACCAGCAGATTGCGCGTAATGGCGCGTACGATCAGCCAGATCAGCAGCAGCGACAGCGGCATCATCAGGATCAGCGGGATCACCGCCGAGAGCACGCGTTTTACCATCAGGCTTTTCATATAGCCGATATTGTGCAGCACCTGAACCGTGCCGATTTCACTGCCCGCTTCGCCAGGGCGGGTATAGACGCGCCATTCACAATCGTCACCGCAGTCGCCAAGGCGTAAATCGGACCAGCCGTGCACCGCCTGCAGCGGGGCTTTCAGCGCCGGCCACGAGCTGGCACGCAGCTGATTATGCGTATCCCACAGCTGGACGATGTAAGCGCTTTTGAGCCGGTCCTGATCGAGGATCGTCGGGATCAGCGCGGGCATGGTCTGACTGGCTGACCAGACGTCGGCCACTTTTGCGAGCTGATCGTCCTTCATTGAGCCCATCATGTCGCCGTAGCAGTGGAAAAAGTACCAGGTCACGCCACCAATCATCGCCAGATGCAGCAGCACCAGGCTCATCAGCAGCTTATTGCGCAGGGAGCGCAGAAACGTAAAATTTTTCATTGTGCCGGTACCCGCCAGCCAAGGCCGCGCACGTTGCGAATCGCTTCGTTGCCCAGTTTACGCCGCATGCCGTGGATCAGCACATCAACGGCGTTGCTGGTGACCTCTTCGCCCCAGCCATAGATGCGATTCTCCAGCTGTTCGCGTGAAAGGATCGCGCCGGGCCGCTCCAGCAGCGCATAGAGCAGTGCATATTCGCGAGCGGTAAGCTGTTCACGCTGGCCCTTATAGAGCACTTCCCGCGTCATCATATCCAGCTGCACGTCGCCGCTGCCGAGCAGCGAGTCGGCGGCACCGTGGCGGCGTCGGGTGATAGCGCGCATACGTGCCAGCACCTCCTGCAGATCAAAGGGCTTGAGCAGATAATCATCCGCGCCGCTATCCAGCCCCTGAATGCGCTGGGCAACGCTGTCCCTGGCGGTCAGCACCAGCACCGGCGTCATATCACCGCGGGCGCGGGCACGCCGCAATACGTCGATACCATCCTCACGCGGCAGGCCAAGATCGAGCAGCACGCAGGTGTAATTGCTTTCCGACCAGGCGTGCGAGGCAAACCGGCCGTCGCGCACCCAGTCCACCGACCAGCCTGCGGCTTCCAGGGCCTGCTGCAGGTTGGCACCAATCATCTCATCATCTTCTACCAGCAGCACGCGCATGGAGTCTCCTTATCAGTGTGGGCAGTGTAACGCTGCATTCTTAGCGAAAAATTATCACCGCTGAATTTTACCGCTGCGCGCTTTGCTAATTCTGCGCTAATTCTTCGCTAATTAAGGGATAAATCTCCTGCGCTACAGTGGCTCTTCAGGAACAGTCTGTTAAGCCGGAGGGTGCGATGAATCAGCGAGAGTTTATCCGTAGTTTACTGGAGTGGATTGAAGATAACTTAGGTCACGATCTGCATCTGGATGAGGTGGCGCGTCGATCGGGCTATTCACGCTGGCATCTGCAGCGTCTGTTTCGTCAGCACACCGGTTTTTCACTGGCTGAGTATATCCGCCAGCGCCGTCTGACTGAATCGGCATTAACGCTGCTTAACAGCGACGACGCCATTTTACAGGTCGCCATGAACTACGGTTTTGATACGCAGCAGGCCTACACCCGCACCTTTAAAAATTATTTTCGCATTACGCCAGGCCAGCTGCGTCGTCAGCGTCGCGTTGAGCCGGAGCGGCTGCTGCTGCCTTTTGCCGTCGCCGTATGACCGGCCAGCAGCGGAAAGAAAATCGGGTGCAGAACGGCGCAATACCTTTTAAGCTGCGGGTCATGTTTCTCTGACAGCCGGACCCATGAACCCTGGTGATAATCTGACAGCCATGCTGCTGTTTGCGCACGTGGCGGAGCAACAAAGTTTCAGCGAAGCCGCGCGTATTCTCGGCGTCTCTAAATCCTATGTCAGCCGTGAAATTGCCCGGCTGGAGGTGCGGCTGGGGATCAAACTGCTGCAGCGTACCACACGTCATGTTGCGCTGACCGGCCACGGGCAGGCGTACTACCCATTCTGCCTGCGCATGCTGGATGAGCTGCATCAGGCGGATGCGTTTGTGCAGCAGCTGCACCAGCTGCCGGCCGGCAATCTTCGCCTGCAGGCTCCGGTAACCTTTGGCTGCCAGTGCGTGGCGCCGGTGGTGGACGCCTTTATTCGCCGGCATATTCATCTGCATGTGGATCTGGATCTCACCACCAGCGAAGACCCTCACCCCGATGCCGATGTCGCCATTGTGGTCCGCAGCCGCGCGCCGCAGGGAGGCGCCTGGCGCGAACTCAGTATCATCGACTGGGGCCTTTACGCTACACCCGGCTACCTTGCCGCGCATCCGCTGATTGATCATCCCCGTACCCTGACGCGCCACAACCTGCTGCTGTTCCACGGGCCGGCCCATACCGCCGCTCTGCCGTTCCGGCGTGATAAGCAGCGGCTGGCGCTGGAGGTGCGCAGCCGCTTCCGCGCTAACAACAGCATGGCGTTGCTTAACGCGGCGCTGGCCGGCGGCGGCATTGCCTATCTGCCCTCCTATATGACGCGTGAGGCGCTGGCGCGCGGCGATATCCAGCCGGTGCTGAGCGACTGGCAAATGGACCGCTTTCACAGCTACCTGCTGCTGAAAGAGCAGCCGCAGCCCTCCTCTCCGGTTACACAGCTTTGCGATGCGCTGATCACCGCACTGCAGGTGCCCTGACTGTTGCTCGCTGGCAACAGTGGCAGGCTGGCAGGTAACTCTCCGGCACCCTCTGTTTTCTCTCTCTCCGCGCAGGTAGCCTGATAAAAACAACCGCCGGGAGAGGGTATGTCACACGCTTCAGTATCATTAACAGCTGAACAGCAACACTGGAAGTGCAACCTGCTGGTCTGCACTCTGGGGTCATTTACCACTATCGTCGCCATGACGCTGCTGCTGCCGTTTCTGCCGATCTATGTTCAGCAGCTTGGGGTTGAGGAGCCGGCGGCGATCGCCCGCTGGTCGGGTGCCGCCTATGCGGCCACGTTTCTGAGCGCCGCGCTGACGGCGCCGCTGTGGGGCCGGCTGGCAGATCGCTACGGACGCAAACTGATGCTGATCCGCGCCAGCCTCGGCATGGCGATAGCCATGTCGCTGATTGGTATGGCCACTGCACCCTGGCAGCTGGTGGCGCTGCGCCTGCTGGCCGGGCTGCTGGGGGGATACGCTTCCGGATCCACGATTTTGGTCGCTGCGCAGACGCCAAAAGCCCACACCGGCTGGGCGCTGGGTATCCTCTCAGCAGGCATTATGGCGGGCAACGTCGCGGGGCCGCTGCTGGGCGGAATATTGCCGCCGCTGATTGGCATCCGTCACACCTTCTGGCTGACGGGCGCGGCGATCTTCCTCGCGTTTCTCGGCACGGCGTGTCTGCTGAAAGAGGCACCGCGGCAGCCCAAAGGCGCAGCCACGGCAGGGCAGGCCGCTGATGAGCCGCCGGCGAATCTTCGGGTGGTGCGACTGATGTGGCTCACGGCCATGCTGATGATGTTTGCCACGATGTCAGTGGAACCTATTATCACGCTCTATATTGCGCAGTTTGTGCAGGGCGAGCACGCGATAACCGTCAACGCCGGGATTGTGATGGCGGCGGCGGCGCTGGGAAGTATTCTTGCTGCGCCGCTGGCCGGGCGGCTGGCGGACCGCATCGGGCACGGGCGAGTATTGCTTGCCGGGCTCGCGGCCAGCGCGCTGCTGCTGATCCCGCAGGCGTTTATCAGCCACGTATGGCAGCTTACCGGCCTGCGTTTTCTGATGGGCGTGGCGCTGGGCGGACTGCTGCCCTGCATTACCACGCTGATACGCCACCACGTCCCGCAGCAGCAGACGGGAAAAATGCTGGGCTATGCGACCTCGGCACAGTATGCCGGGCAGGTGACCGGACCGCTCTGCGGCGGGATCGTGAGCGGAGCGTTTGGCATGCAGCCGGTGTTTCTGCTCACCGCGCTGATGATGGCGCTGTGTGCTTTACTGGTACGCGGCGTGGTGCAGGAGAGACAGAGCGCATAAAAAAGGCGGGCCACCGGCCCGCCTGATTTATTCTGCTGTTACGAAAGGTTATTTCGTATCAGGCAGCGCATAGGCAACCACGTAGTCGCCCAGTTTGGTGCCAAACGAACCGTGACCGCCAGCTGCAATGACAACGTACTGCTTGCCGTTCGCTTCATAGGTCATCGGCGTTGCCTGACCACCGGCTGGCAGACGCGCCTGCCACAGCATTTCACCGGTGTTGGTATCAAACGCACGCAGATAGTTATCTGCCGTTGCGCCGATAAAGGCAACGTGTCCCGCGGTAGTGATTGGGCCGCCCAGCATTGGCATACCCATCTTAAACGGCAGCGGCAGTGGCGCGCTGTCGCGCACGGTACCAATGCGTTTTTTCCACACGGTTTCGTTGGTTTTCAGATCCACCGCTGAAATGTAACCCCAGGCTGGCTGTTTGCACGGCAGGCCGAAAGGTGACAGGAATGGATTCAGCTCAACGCCAAACGGCACGCCATACTGCGGCTGCACGCCGGTTTCAGTACCGGAGCCGCCTTCCGCACCTTTCGGTGGCTCAGCCGGGTTGCCCGGTCCGCGTGGGATCAGCTTCGAGACAAACGGCAGCGCCATTGGGTTAGCGATGGCAATCTGACGATGTGGATCAACGGCGATACCACCCCATTCAAACATACCGAGGTTACCCGGGAAGACCAGCGTACCCTGTTCAGACGGCGGCGTGAACGGACCGTCATAGCGCAGGCGCTTGAAGATCACGCGGCACACCAGCTGGTCGAACATCGTCGCGCCCCACATATCCTTGTCAGTCAGATTCTGCTTAGGACGGTAGGTCAGCTCAGAGTAAGGCTGCGTCGGTGATACGTGGTCACCTTTCGCTGCGCCCTGCGGAACCGGGGTTTCCGGTGCCGGTACAACCAGCTTGCCGTTGCGGCGATCCAGTACAAAGATGTTACCGGTTTTCGCCGGCGCGTAGATCACCGGAACGGTGTTGCCATCTTTGTCGGTGATATCAGCCAGCGTCGGCTGAGAAGGCAGGTCCATATCCCACAGGTCGTGATGCACGGTCTGATAAGACCAGACCAGCTTACCGGTGGTGGCATTTAGCGCCAGAACGCTGTTCGCATAACGCTCCTGCTCAGGCGTACGGTTGCCGCCCCAGATATCCGGGGTAGAGACGCCCATTGGCAGATAAACGATATCCAGTTTCGGATCGTAAACCGCCGGTGCCCATGAGTTCGGTGAATTCAGGGTGTAGGTGTGCTCATCTTCCGGAATCGCGTTAGGATCTTTCGCGCCCGGATCGAATGCCCACAGCAGTTTGCCGGTGTTGACGTCAAAGCCGCGGATGACACCTGATGGCTCACGGGTAGAGTAGTTATCGGTTACGGCACCGGCGATCACGATAGTGGTATCGGTGATAATCGGTGGTGAGGTCGGTTCATACTGACCAGGGGTGGTAACCGGCTGCTTGTGCTGCAGATCCAGCTCACCGTTGTTACCAAATGCCGGGCAGCGTTCGCCGGTTTCCGCATCCAGAGCAAACAGACGACCATCATTGACCGGCAGATAGATGCGACGTGCGCAGAGTGCCGGCTGAGTTGCCGCGCTATCCGCTGCTGCAGGGGTTTCATGATAGGAAACGCCGCGGCAGGTGATGTGCTGGAAGGTCGGATTCTGCTTCAGAGCCGGATCAAACTTCCACTTCTGTTTACCGGTTGTAGCATCCAGCGCAAAGAGGATTTGATGCGGTGAGCAGAGATAGAGCGTGTCGCGGATTTTAATCGGCGTCACTTCATCAGTGATTTCACCCGGATCGTTAGCATTTTTCAGATCGCCGGTCTGGAACTGCCAGGCAACCTGCAGCTCTTTGACGTTGCTGGCATTGATCTGCTTCAGCGGAGAAAAGCGGGTACCCTGCTGATCGCGCGCGTACGCCGGCCAGTCAGCATCAGCAATATTGCTGATAGGCTGAGTCTGCGGGGTGGTCGCTGCAGCGGGCAGCTCGCCATTCAGCTCCTGCGGATCGTGGAAAACAGCCCACGCCAGAACCAGTACGCTGGCAATCAGCGCCACCAGCATCGCGCCTCTGCCGGCAGGATTGAACGTGCGATAGACGAAAGGCAGGATCAGCCAGATACCGAAAATCACCAGTACATCGGTGCGCGGTGCCAGCGCCCAGAAGTCAAAGCCGACTTCCCATACGCCCCAGATCAGCGTGCCAAGCAGCAGCAGCGCATACAGCAGCAGCGCGGCGCTGCTGCGACGCCAGAGCAGAACAGCGGTGATCAGCATCATCACACCGCCAATAACGTAGTACCAGGAACCTCCAATGGTGGCTAACCAAATGCCACCAACCAGCATAAACGCGCCCGTTAGCAGTGCGAACAGCACCGTGAGCAGGCGGATTACGCCAAAAGATGAGGAAGCTTTCCCCATAATATTGACCTCTTTCTTTGCCATAGAAAAACAAAGGAAACAACGCTTCAGGCTGTTTCCCGACATAGAGTACGAAGTGAGCAGAAATGTTCACGCAGCGTTCTTCCGTGACGCCAGATGATCCCTTTGCGTTAAATTTTATCTTAAAAACGTTAACGAGTTTGCTTTTTTTAGCGGTTTTAACTCTGTCGGACCAAATCACACGACATTTTATGGCGGAATAGCGGCGTTAATTCCGATCAAATCAGGTGGCTGCGCCGCGAAGTAGCAGATTGTGTAAACGGTTACCCTAAAAAAGCGTGCCGGGTGTGCGCTGCTGCTGCCAGCCGCTTAACTGCAGGCGCTGGTAATGTTCGCTATTCAGCGTCAGCTGTGCGGTGCGTAATATAACGTCTGCTTCTCTTTCTCTCAGAGACTCAATTAAAAACGGAAAGCTGAACTTGAGGTAATTATCGTTAAAAAAATCCTCGGATAAAACCACACCGCTAAATGGAAACGCCACGATCTTTTTCCACTCTGTTCCCGGCGGCGCGAGATCGCACAGCCAGAATGAGAAGTGGTGCGCAACGGCAAGCAGAGGGGCACCACCCTGTAGCAGCCCTGCATAATCAATTGCCAGACGGACGTGGGCAGCCTGCAGCATCGGATAATTTTCCGGGGCACGTAAAAATTCCATCAGGCTATTTCCCGCCAGCGGAATAATTATTAGTTCAGGGGTATCAGGCAACTGATTATGCAAAGCAATTATGTTATGTCCATTAAGTAATGTATCAGCGTCCTGCTCGCAATGCATAAAGGGTGCTGAATAACACACGCCGCACAGCGTGTTGTCAAAGCGATGAATACGCTCAGTAACATAAGGATTATAAGTACTGTTTTTCATGTATCTCTGCAAAAAAATTATTAACCGGAAAGATATGTTTTATTATAAATGCGTGTTATGACTGAAATTTACCGGCGGCTAATATAGATCGAAAGAGAGTGTTAAATCACCTTTTTTTACCTGTCTCTGATACAGAGATATTCCTGGCGTTAAAAGGGATAATTAAGCTGTTAATTCAGTAATCAATAAATCAATACCGGTATTCAATCAATAACAATCACTCTCCTGATATATAGAGACCAATGTTTATCTGCCAGGCAGTTAAGTTTTTGTTTCAAAAGCGCACAACCTGCCATTGCCTGCCAGAGTGATATCACGCACGCTCAGAGAGACAAAACGATAACAGAAGTCACTGCCTGGCTTCTGACCAGATTAGTGCAATGACGCTAATCAGTTAATCATTTCAGGATGGGATCGCATGACAGGTATAAAAAGCTCTGCTGCAGAAGACTCTCTGCTGCGGCATCGACCGTTTGTGGCTTTCTGGCTGGCGCGCACCTGCTCGTCATTCGGCTTTCAGATGTTTTCAGTGGCGGTCAGCTGGCAAATCTATGCCCTGACACACAGTGCGCTGGCGCTGGGTATGATCGGCTTAATGCAGTTTTTACCCTCGGTACTGCTGGCGCTGCCGGCTGGTCATCTGGCCGATCAGCACGACCGTCGTCGCATTGTTCTGGTGGGACAACTGATTGAGTGGGCAGCGCTGCTTGGGCTGGTGGCGCTGACGCTGCTGCACTGGGCAGGAAGCGTTGAGATCTGGGGACTGGTGTTTCTGATCTCAGTGGCAAAGGCGCTGGAGTGGCCGGCTATCACCTCTATGCTGCCGGCGCTGGTGCCGCCGCCGGTTCTGGCCCGTGCGATGGCTGCCAGTTCAGTAGGCGGTCAGGCGGCGGTGATCGTCGGCCCGACGCTGGGCGGCCTGCTTTATGTCGCCGGGCCTGAAGTGGTGTATGGCGTTTCCGCGCTGTTCTATCTCTTCTCTATTGTACTGATTAGCCGCCTGCGCTACGCGCGGCCGCCGCAGTCGCGCATGCCGATGAACCTGACCAATATGTTCGCTGGCGTGCGTTTTATTCGCGAGCGCAAAGATGTGCTGGGCGTGATCTCGCTTGACCTGTTTGCCGTGCTGCTGGGCGGGGCCACGGCGCTGCTGCCGATTTTTGCGCAGGATATTCTGCATACCGGGCCGTGGGGGCTGGGCATGCTGCGCGGCGCACCGTCAGTCGGAGCGCTGGTGGTGGGCGTCTGGCTCAGCCGTAATAAGCTGGAGAAGCACGTCGGTATGATTATGTTTGGCTCGGTAGCCGGTTTTGGTCTGGCGACGCTGCTGTTTGCGCTCTCCACTCAGCTCTGGCTGTCGCTGCTGGCGCTGGCTGCGCTGGGGGGATTTGATATGGTCAGTATGGTGATCCGCGGTGCGCTGGTCCAGCTCGATACGCCGGATGATATGCGTGGTCGCGTCAACGCCGTGAACGCTATTTTTATCAATACGTCCAATCAGCTGGGGGAGTTTGAATCTGGCCTGCTGGCCGCATGGCTGGGGGCGGTACCGGCGGCCGCGCTGGGCGGAATAGGTACGCTGATAGTGGTCGCCGTCTGGATGACGCTTTTCCCGCATCTGCGCAAACGGCAAAAGCTGGAGAATGAAAGCGGCGTGTAGATGAGGGTGCCCGGCGCAGCATCACGCCGCCGGGCACATCAGCAGACCGGCAGCCGGTCTGCCTGGCGTCGGCGCGTTATGCGACCCCGTTGACCAGGATAACGCGGTAGTTAGCGCCTTTCACGCGGTGCGCTTTCGCTTCCTGATAAGCCGGACTGTGATACCAGGCGCGCGCGGCGTCCATATCGGCAAATGCCAGAACGACAACGCCTTCGGCATCCCGGCCTTCCAGCACTTCCTGCTCGCCATAAAAAGCCAGCGGCGTGATCTGATGATCGCCACGCGCGTCGCCCGCTTTCTGTGAGTAGGTTGCCAGCTCATCTTTGTCCAGCGTCTCATCCTTAATCATTACCATGTAAGCGGTCATTACTTCTCTCCCCGTGCCTGACGTTTATCTTCGGTGTTGTGTTCAAAATCGCTGGCGTCATGCCGCTCCAGCAGCTGATCCTGCGGCTCAGCGCCAAAGGCGCGATTAACTTTACGTCCGCGTACTACCGCCGGACGCTCCGCGATCTCTTTCGCCCAGCGCACCACGTTGGTGTAAGCCTGCACATCCAGAAACTCTGCTGCACCATACAGGCCATTCAGCACCAGGTTGCCATACCAGGGCCAGGTCGCGATATCCGCAATGGTATAGGCGTCACCTGCGAGGAAACGGTGATCCGCCAGCTGGCGATCCAGCACATCCAGCTGACGCTTCGCTTCCAGCGTAAAGCGGTTGATGGCGTATTCAATTTTCTCCGGTGCATAGTGGTAGAAGTGGCCAAAGCCGCCGCCAAGATAGGGTGCAGAACCCTGCAGCCAGAAGAGCCAGTTCAGGGTTTCAGTGCGGCCCGCCACATCTTCCGGAATAAAGTAGCCAAACTTCTCCGCCAGATAGAGCAGGATATTACCTGATTCAAACACCCGCTGCGGTGGCGTCACGGAGTGGTCGCTCAGCGCCGGAATTTTAGAGTTAGGGTTCACATCAACAAAACCGCTGGAGAACTGATCGCCTTCACCAATGCGGATGAGCCAGGCGTCATACTCCGCCTCTTTTACGCCCACCGCCAGCAGCTCCTCCAGCAGAATAGTGACCTTCTGACCATTTGGCGTACCGAGCGAGTAGAGCTGCAGCGGATGCTTCCCGACCGGCAGCGCCTGCTCATGCGTGGCGCCAGCGGCAGGGCGGTTCGTGCTGGCGCCGTTGCCTTTGGCTTCCGGTTCCCAGGTCCAGACTTTTGCGGGCTGATACTGATTATCTGACATCGTCATTTCACCTTATGGTCGTGAGCGTTGCGCTGCCACTGAGTGTAGCAGCGCAATTCCGCGCCGATTTAACCGCGCTGGCGGTGAGCGGGTTTGCGGGATCAGGTACAGTTCTCCTGGGTATAGAGCATAAAGTCGACTTTGCCCGGCGCGTAAGTATCAGGCTGCTCGCGCTCTTCCAGATGCCGCAGCAGCAGGGTCAGAGCGAGTTCAGCGTGGCGCTGCGTGTTCTGATCGAGGGTCAGGGTCAGGATGCGCTGCTGCAGCAGCTGGCGCGTAGTTGCATAAAGTTCATGCGTCACATAAACCGTGCTGCCGCACAGCCGGTGGCGCGCCAGCGCTTCATAAATCTGGGTATTGCCCATGCCGGTGTTATAGAGTCCGGCGATCTGGCGCGATCCCGCCAGCGTTTTTTCCAGCAGCCGGCTGATGCGTTCGCGATCGTCCTGGCCGGCGAGGATCCCACGCAGTCGCAGCTGCGGAAAGCGCTCAGCCAGCACCTGCTGAAAACCTTCAATACGCTGCTGGTGCGCGAGGTAGTCAGCGCGACCGCTGATCAGCACCACATCCCCTGTACTGGCCGCCATGCTGCCGAGCATCAGGCCCGCCGTGCGTCCCGCTTTGTATTGATCGATACCGACATGGCAGAGCCGGGGCGCGTCAGGCAGATCGCTCACCAGCGTGATGACCGGCACGCCCCGCGCCTGGCAGCTGGCCAGCGCCTGATAAATCAGCGGGCTGGCGTGGGCAAAAACAATCAGCCCGTCCATTCTTTTACTGCCGGCATCGATATGGGCCGCCAGCTTCTCCGGCGCATCTTCCGGGATAAGCGTGCGATGCAGCCGGACCCGCCGGTAGCCCAGCGCATCTGCCAGACGGGCAAACTCCTGCGCCAGCTGCTGAAAGAAGAATGAGCCGTTGCCGCTCAGGATGACCTCTATCTGCCAGCTGTGGCGATGCTCCTCCGGCAGAATACGTTTTAAGCCCGCCTCCCGGGCCGCCTGCAGCACTTTTCGCGTCATCGCGGGCGAGACGCCCCCGCGATCGTTCAGGACCCGATCCACGGTTGCGACGCCAACGCCTGCGCGCTTAGCCAGTCCGGCCAGCGTGGTTGCTTTCATTCGAGTGAATTCCATCAAAAAACTGCGTTCTGACAGCCTGCCAGAACGGGATATTTTGACAAGACAGGGCATTCTGAAGTGTGAGCTAAAGGAGGAGATCCGCAGCTTTGCTGTTGATATGGCGATGATAATAGTGCCGCTGCAGAAGGGCGCGGTGATGCCTGGCGCGATGTAAGCGGTGCGTTTCCCCCTGCAGGGCCCAGGGGGAGAATACTACCCGATGCGGCAATCAGAGGTTCAGCAGTTCGCGCTCAATCAGTTCGCGCGTCTCTACCGCCTGATAGCGCATCTTCTCCGGATAGCCGAACAGCGCCGCTGAGATAATCGACTCACCGCCGACTTTGAAGCTGCGCCGGGCAAAATCCATCTCGCGCAGCGCTTCAAACAGCGCATCGAAGTTGACTTCCCCTTCTCCCACCGCGACGTGCTGATGGATGGTTGCGTCCACGCCGGGCGGATTCACAATGTAGCGGCAGTGTTTGGTGTGGTTCATGGTATCGGCGATCAGCATATGCGACAGATCGTCGCCAGCGTAGTGCAGCATGTTTTTCACATCCCCTTTGCCTTTGTCATAATAGAAGGTGTGGGGCGCACTATAGATATACTTCACGTTATCGCTGCGAAACGACTTCACGATATCCGCTGTTTCATTGTTCTCTTCGCAGAAATCCCACGGGTGCGCCTGGATTTCAATGCGGATCCCTTCACGCTCGACAATCGGCAGCAGCTCCTCCATAGAGCGGTAGAACATCTCTTCGCAGATCTCTGGCTCATTAGGGTTGCCGGAGAGTTCGGTATTGATAACCTGCACGCCCATTTCAACCGCAATCTCAATCATGCGCTTCCAGTTTTTTACCGCCGCCTGACGCCGCAGCTCGTCGGGTCCCGACCAGCGATAAACCGTGATGAAGGAAGAGATTTCGGTGCCGGTGGCGTTCAGCGCATTTTTATATTCACGCAGGATTTCGCGGCTGGCTTTGGGGTGTTTATAAAAGGGATTGATCTGCGGATGGGGTGATTGCTCAATATATTTATAGCCCCATTCCGCCACCTGATGCACCATCCGGGTAATGCCGAGATCCCGGATAACGTCCACGTCAAAAGCAATTTTCATGCTGTCGCTTCTCCTGCGCGCCCTGTCGCGCGCTCTTGATATGCAGAGTGAAATCACTATAGGGAACCGGTATGTGGCGATCTATACGTTTGCTGATGGATTTCAATCAACCGGATATTACCCGGTACAGAAACTGTACGACTTTTATGGTATTAAATTTTATCGAGGAATTTTGCGAGATAGCGCAAGAATAAGATAATTTTTCATCGATTTTTTATCCGATTATATTCATTATTTTGATAGCTTTTTATCAATGAGACAAACGGAATGAGCAAAGTCACTTTACAGGCTGTCGCTGCAGCTGCCGGTGTGGGTGTAGCAACCGTGGATCGGGTACTGAATAATCGCGCGCCGGTACGTCCGGCAACAGCACTGCGGGTGCGCAACGCCGCGCAGCGACTGGGCTATCGTCTGATCTGTGAAGACGCCACTGGCGTAGTGTCAGCCAGCGCAACGCTGCGCATGGGATTTATTCTGCTGCCGGCAGGCTACTCTTTTTATCAGACCTTACAGGATGCGCTGCGTCAGCATGCGCTGCCGCTGCATCCGCCCGGCAGTGAACCCCTGTTTTATACGCACGATATCCACGATGTGACCTCGGTCGTGGCCTCGCTATATACGCTGGCTGAGCAGGTGGATGTGATTGCGCTGGTGGCGCTGGATCATCCGCTGATTCGGCACGCCATTGAACAACTTTCGTTGCGTGGTATACGCATCTACGCGCTATTCTCCGATTTCTCTCCCTGCGGCCATGCCGGCTATTTTGGGCTGGATAATCAGAAAGCCGGGCGTACGGCTGGCTGGCTGGCAACGCACCTGCTGCAGGCCAGAGGTATCGCCGCGGTGCTAACCGGAGATCACCGTTTTACCTGTCAGGAAAGCTGTGAAATTAGTTTTCGCTCCTATTTGCGTGAGCAGCAGAGCGCGCTGCAGGTGCCGGAACCGCTGCAGACGCAGGAGACCCGCGCCGGTGGTTATCAGGCTGCCAGCACGCTGCTGGCACAGCAGCGCGATTTAGCTCTGATTTATGCACCCTGTGGCGGGATCGAAGGCGTTATTCAGGCGCTGCGTGAACAGCCCAAACGAAAAGTCGCGCTGATTTGCCACGGTCCGGTCGAGCAGGGAGAGCTGGCGCTGATTTCTGGAGAGATCACCGTAATGCTACGGCACGATCTGGATGAGATGGCAGTGCGCATAACGCAGACTCTGCAGCAGTGCAATATTGCAGGCGATCGCCACTTTTCCCGCGTCACGTTGCCTTTTGACATTGTCACCCGGGAAAACCTTTGAAGTGCATAATGCAGTTTTTGATAAAAAACTATCATTAAAATGATGATAAATAATTTGATCACTATCAATATTTGAAAGTTATGCGATTGCTGATGATGAAGTTTTAATCTGATACTGGTGCTCTCTTTCTGCGCCAGGAGCAATCATGATGATCCATATTGCTAACGCGCCCTGCAGCTGGGGCGTTGACGATTCTAACAATCCTTTTCTTCCCCCGTGGCAAACCGTTCTGAAGGAGGCTGTGCAGGCTGGCTATCCGGCAATTGAGCTGGGACCGTGGGGCTATCTGCCTGTCGATCCTGTGGTGTTGCGCGAGCAGCTTACTGCGCACCAGATTTCACTGGTCGCGGGGACGCTGTTTGATGACCTGGTCAGCGAAGAAAACTTTCCTGCCATGGTTGCCCTGACGCACAACATTTGCCGCACCCTGATACAGGTTCCCGTTGCCGCGGCAACGCCCGGCTCGCGCTATCCCGCACCCTATCTGGTGATTATCGACTTTGGTAATGCGCAGCGTGCGCGCTATGCCGGTCAGCCCGACAGGGCGCCACGTTTGCCGCCCGCAGCCTGGCAGCGTCTTATGCAGCATATCACTACGCTTAGTCAGATCTCCTGGCAGGAGTATGGCGTACGCGCGGTGATTCATCCGCATGCAGGCGGCTGCATTGAATTTGCCGACGAGCTGGCACAGCTGGCACAGGATCTTCCCTATGAGACGGCAGGATTGTGTCTCGATACCGGACATCTTTACTACTCCGGTATGGATCCGGTAGCTACATTGCACGCTTACCGGGAGCGCATTGACTATCTGCACTTTAAAGATGTCAGTGAACCGGTATGGCGCGATGTCACCACTCGCGGCCTCGACTTTTTCAGCGCCTGTGCAGCAGGCGTTATGTGCCCGCTGGGGCAGGGAGCAATCGATTATCCGGCAATTCATACGCTGCTCGCAAAGTGGGATTACCAGGGGTGGATCACGATTGAGCAGGAGCGCGATCCGCGTCACGCCGCGACCAGCCTGCAGGATGTCACCGCCAGCCTGCGCTATCTGAAATCAACAGGTTTTTAAGGGGAATAATATGATCATTGGCATTCCGGTTATCGGGCGTTCACTGCGCTGGGGCATGATTGGCGGCGGCGCTACCAGCCAGATTGGCTATATCCACCGCTCGGCAGCACAGCGCGACGGTAACTTCACGCTGCTGGCCGGTGCATTTGACAGCGATGCGGCGCGGGGGCAGGCATTCGGGCTGGCGCTGGGCGTGGCACCCGATCGCTGCTACCCTGACTATCAGACGCTATTTGCTGCAGAGGCGGGCAGGGAAGATGGTATTGAGGCGGTCTCTGTCGCTACGCCTAATCACACCCATTTTGCTATCTGCTGCGCGGCGCTGAATGCCGGACTGCACGTGGTGTGCGAAAAGCCGCTATGTTTTACCTCAGAAGAAGCGCAGGAGCTCGCGCGCTTGTGCCAGCAGCAGCAGAAAATTGTGGGAGTCACCTACGGCTACGCCGGGCATCAGATGATTCATCAGGCGCGCGCGATGATTGCCGGCGGCGCGCTGGGCGACATCCGGGTTGTTAATATGCAGTTTGCCCACGGTTTTCACCACGAGGCAGTGGAACTGCAGAATGAAAGTACCCGCTGGCGCGTCAATCCGGCATATGTCGGACCGAGCTACGTGCTGGGTGACCTGGCGACGCATACGCTGTTTCTGGCGAAAACCATGATGCCGCAGCTGACCATTAAACGGCTGCTCTGCAACCGGCAAAGCTTTGTGACCAGCCGGGCGCCGCTGGAAGATAACGCTTTTGTCATGATGGAGTATGATAACGGCGCGGTGGGTACGCTCTGGGCTTCTGCTGTGAATTGCGGGTCAATGCATGGACAGAAAATCCGCATTATTGGCGCCAGAGCGAGCCTTGAGTGGTGGGACGAGCAACCCAACCAGCTGCGTTATGAAGTCCAGGGGGAGCCAGTTCGGATCCTGGAGCGCGGCATGGATTACCTGCATTCAGGCGCACGGGAAGATGACCGTATTGGTGGCGGACATCCGGAAGGGTTGTTTGAAGCCTGGTCTAATCTCTACCGCCGTTTTGCCCTGGCGATGGCAGCAACCGATCGCGGCGATAAAGCGTTTCTGGCAGATTTCTGGTATCCCGACGTGCATGCCGGCGTGACAGGTGTTTACTGGATTGAGCGCTGTGTGGCATCTGCCGACGCTGGCGCAGAGTGGGTCAGCTGGTAAAAAGCAGAAAAGCAAAAACCCGGCCATAAGGCCGGGTTTTCTGAATTGTGGTGCCCGAACCCGGAATCGAACCAGGGACACGCGGATTTTCAATCCGCTGCTCTACCGACTGAGCTATTCGGGCAACGGGGCGCATTAAACCTTAATGGCCGCAGATCGTCAACGGGTTTTAGCAAAAAAGCGCGCTATCCGTGACTGACTGCCTGCTTTTCAGGCATGTCAGCCCGTTTTCAGGCGAGTGCGCCGTTCTGACGACAGAGCGCAATGCTGAATACATCTTCCGCCAGGCGCCGGGCGGTCGCCACATCCTGTACGTTGCGTTTCACCAGCAGTTTGCTCAGGCAGCCCTCGAGGATCAGCTCCATCTGATCGGCCACCATCGCGGGATTATCCAGCGCCAGCTCAACCAGGATCTCATGGGTAAACTGCCATGAGTGGCGCTTCTGCTGCTCCGCCAGCTGGTGCACCGGCTGGTCAGGCTGCGGATAGAAGCTGCAGGCAGCAATAAACAGGCAGCCGGGAAACCGGCCTTTGCTGACATACTCTGCCAGCACGTCATAGCGCGCCATCAGCTTTTGCGCCGGAGTGAGCCGCTCATCCAGCTGTACCTGACGCCGCCAGCTGTCGATCTGCTGACCGTGATAGCGCAGTGCATCATAGAGCAGCGCATCGCAGTCGGGCCAGTAGCGGGTCAGCTGTCTGGTGCTGAGGCCGGTTTCACCTGCCAGCTGTGGCAGCGACAGGGTGGCCGCCAGGCCGTGTTGTTCGAGCACATTCAGCGCATGCTCCAGAATTTGTTCGCGTTGCACATGACTCTCCTCTGGAATATCGGCCCGCTCGTCGATGAGCGGGCAGTGGCTGAACCAGTGTCGTTTAACGCGGCAGATTCTGCAAATGCGCGCGAAACGCTGCCGCACGCAGAAAGCCGCTGATACGCGAATCGGGGATCTCGCGACCCTGCGCGTCAAAAAACAGAATGGTCGGTAATCCCGCCACCTGCAGCTGCTTCAGCAGGGCATTGTCCTGCGCGCTGTTTGCGGTGACATCCGCCTGCAGCAGCTGCACGTCAGCAAGCGCGCTGGCGACTGCCGGATCGCTGAAGGTATATTTTTCAAACTCTTTGCAGGCGACACACCAGTCGGCATAGAGATCGAGCATGGTGATGCGCCCCGGTGCCTGCTGCAGCGCCTGCTCAAGCTCCGCGCTGCTGCTGATGCGCTTAAAGGGCAGGTGTGCCACGCTCTGGCTTGCCGTAGCGCCAAACGCCCATTCCTGCAGCGGCCGCGCCATAATCAGCGCTGCCCCTAACATCACTACCGGCACAACGCGCCACCTGCCGCGCGCGTGCATGCTGTGAATAAATGCCCAGCTGAAAAACGCTACGCCCAGCAGGCTCCAGAGCCGCAAACCCCAGATATCACCGAGAATACGCTCCAGCAGAAATACCGGCAGCGCCAGGATAACAAACCCGAACGCCTCTTTTACCGTCTGCATCCACGGGCCGCTTTTGGGCAGTAGCCGATGACCAAAAAGCGTCACGGCGATCAGCGGCAGCCCCATTCCCACGGCGTAGAGCCACAGCGTGCCGGCGCCGGCCCACAGGTTTCCGCTCTGTGCGATATACAGCAGGATCGCGCTGAGCGGCGCCGTGGTGCAGGGGGAGCAGATAAGCCCGGCCAGCGCGCCCATGACAAATACGCCAGGCAGCGAGCCGCCGCGCTGCTGATTGCTCCAGTGCGCAAGACGCGTCTGCAGGCTGGCGGGCAGCTGCAGCGAAAACAGGCCAAACATCGACAGCGCCAGCAGAATAAACAGCAGCGACAGACCCGCCAGGACGTATGGATGCTGCAGCGCCGCCTGAAAGCGCAGCCCGGCCGCCGCGACCACAACGCCCAAAAGCGTGTAGGTCAGCGCCATGCCCTGCACATAGACCAGCGCCAGCGCCAGCAGCCGGCCGACGCTGTAGCGGCGTGCGCCGCCGAGGATAATGCCGGAAATCAGCGGGTACATCGGCAGGACACAGGGGGTAAAGGCGACGCCGATACCGATCAGCAGTGCCCAGAGCGGCGAGAAGGGCAGCGGCGTGGCGGCAGGCTGCGCCGTAACCGGCGCGCTGCCGCTGCTGACGGCGCTCAGCGGAACGGTACGGCTCTCCGGCGGGTAGCAGAATCCGGCCGCGGCGCAGCCCTGATACGTCACCGTCAGCGTGGCGCCCGCATCCGCCCGCTGCAGCGTCACCGGCAGCGTCACCGCCTGACGATAGATCTCGCTTTTGCCATAAAATTCATCTTCATGCGCTTCGCCAGCCGGCAGCGTCAGCGGGGCCAGCTGCGCGTGCTGAGCCGTAATCTTCATCTGCTGACGATAGAGATAGTAGCCGGGCCTGACCTGCCAGTTCAGCGTCAGCGTTGAGCCCCGCTGAGAAAAATCAAACTGAAAGGCCTGATCGACCGGCACAAAGCGGCTGGTGGATTTCGGCGCAAAGAGATCGGCCTGAGCCGACAGGCAAAGCAGCAGCGTCAGGCAGAGCGTCAGCAGGCGGGAAAGAGGTGCAGCCATAAAAGATTAATCAACTCCGGTAGTGCAGAAGCGGTGAGCATAGCACGACCGCTTCTGCACAGGATTTCACAATGTAACGGCGTCAGAGGATCAGACTGCCAAACAGAAAGCCAAACGCCACGGAAAAGGCGATGGCCAGTATGCCCGGAATGATAAAGGAGTGGTTAAAGACAAACTTGCCGATTCGCGTCGAACCGGTGTCATCCATTTCCACCGCGGCCAGCAGCGTCGGATAGGTAGGCAGGACAAAGAGCGCTGATACCGCAGCAAACGAGGCTACTGCCGCCAGCGGCGAGACGCCGAGCATCAGTGCTGCCGGCATCAATGCTTTGGTGGTTGCCGCCTGCGAATAAAGCAAGGTGGCGGCAAAAAACAGCACCAGCGCCAGCATCCAGGGATAGCGCTGCAGCATGTCACCCGCCAGAGTCTGGATCTCGCTCAGGTGCGCTTTGACAAAGGTATCGCCCAGCCACGCCACGCCCATAACGCAGATACAGGCGCTCATGCCCGATTTAAACGTGCTGGCACTGAGGATCTCACTGCTGTCCACGCGGCAGGTCAGACAGATCAGCGTAGCGACCGTGAGCATAAACACGACGATCGCTTCGTTACGCGGCAGCACCGGGCTGGCGAGCAGGCCCACGCTGTCGCTGATGGCGGTGGCATAGAGCACCACTGCCACAATGCCGGTCAGAAACAGCAATACGGCGCGGCGCGCGCCGGGTCGGGTGGTATACACTTTCTCACCGCGCAGCGTCACGTCGCCTCTGGCAAGTCGCGCCTGATAGATTGCATCATCCTTCAGCTCTGTACCCAGAAAGTTGGTGATCACTGCCGCGCAGAAGATTGCCGCCATCGTTGAGGGCAGCGCCACGCCCAGCAGCGCCAGATAGCTGACGCCGCGGGGTTCCAGTATGGAGGCAAAAAATACCACTGCCGCAGAGAGCGGAGAGGCGGTGATCGCAATCTGGGAGGCCACCACCGCGATAGAGAGCGGACGCGATGGCCTGACGCCCTGCTCTTTAGCAACTTCAGCGATAACCGGCAGCGTGGAAAAAGCGGTGTGGCCGGTGCCGGCCAGCAGCGTCATCAGATAGGTCACCAGCGGCGCCAGAAAAGTCACGTAGCGCGGATGGCGGCGCAGCAGCTTTTCCGCCAGCCCGACCAGGTAATCCATACCGCCTGCGACCTGCATGGCAGCAATCGCGGCGATAACGGCCATAATAATTTCGATCACATCAAACGGGATTGCGCCGGGCTTCATGCCGCATACCAGCGTCAGTATCAGCACTCCCAGACCGCCGGCAAAGCCGATTCCGATACCGCCCAGACGGGCACCGAGCCAGATCGCCATGAATACCACTGCCAGTTCCACTGCTATCATCCGTTTCTCTCCTCAGGCTGCAGAACGTGCCCCCTGAATGTTGTAGTCGCCACATATAAAAAAAGCACGCCGTATTGTATACAGGCGTGCCCGGGACGACGTGATCGGAAACAGATTACTGTTCGTTTTCGTCGGTATAGCGTTTCGCTTTATAGGTCGGATGCATCAGGTTCTGGACGGAGAAGATATCATCCAGCTCCGCTTCGGTCAGCAGGCCGCGTTCCAGCACCACTTCACGTACGCTTTTGCCGGTTTCAGCACAGACTTTACCCACGATATCGCCGTTGTGATGGCCGATGTAGGGGTTGAGATAGGTGACAATACCGATAGAGTTGAATACGTACGCTTCGCAGACTGCTTTGTTCGCCGTAATGCCGTTAACGCATTTTTCCAGCAGGTTATAGCAGGCGTTGGTCAGGATGCTGACGGATTCAAACAGCGCCTGGCCAATCACCGGTTCCATCACGTTGAGCTGCAGCTGACCGGCCTCAGACGCCATGGTCACCGTGGTATCGTTGCCGATAACCTTAAAACAGACCTGATTAACCACTTCCGGCACCACCGGATTGACTTTGGCTGGCATGATCGAGGAGCCCGCCTGCAGTTCCGGCAGGTTGATTTCGTTCAGGCCGGCGCGCGGACCGGAAGAGAGCAGACGCAGGTCGTTGCAGATTTTTGACAGCTTCACCGCCAGACGCTTCAGCGCTGAATGCACCATGACGTAGGCGCCGCAGTCGGACGTCGCTTCAATCAGATCTTCCGCCGGCACCACCGGCAGATTGCTGACTTCCGCCAGGCGCTGCACGGCCAGCTGCTGATAGCCATCCGGCGTGTTGAGGCGGGTACCGATTGCGGTTGCGCCAAGGTTCACTTCCAGCAGCAGCTCGGCGGTGCGCAGAATATTGCGGGTCTCTTCATTCAGCAGCACGTTAAACGCGTGGAACTCCTGGCCCAGCGACATCGGCACTGCATCCTGCAGCTGGGTGCGGCCCATCTTCAGAATGTTTTCAAACTCCACGGCTTTGCGCTGGAAGCCTTCGCTCAGCTGGGCAATCGCATCCAGCAGCTTGAGAATAGAGGCGTAAACCGCAATCCGGAAGCCGGTCGGGTAGGCATCATTGGTTGACTGGCATTTGTTAACGTGGTCGTTGGGGTTGAGATACTGATACTCACCTTTCTGGTGACCCATCAGCTCCAGGCCGATGTTTGCCAGCACTTCGTTGGTATTCATGTTCACCGAGGTGCCGGCGCCGCCCTGGTAAACATCTACCGGGAACTGATCCATGCATTTGCCGTTGTTCAGCACCTCATCGCAGGCCTGAATAATGGTATTCGCAATGTTGCGCGGGATCGTCTGCAGCTCTTTGTTAGCCAGCGCGGCTGCTTTTTTAACCATCACCATGCCGCGGACAAATTCAGGAATGTCGCTGATTTTGCTGCTACTGATATAGAAATTTTCAATCGCACGCAGAGTATGAACACCGTAGTAAGCATCCGCCGGCACTTCGCGCATGCCTAACAGGTCTTCTTCGATACGAATGTTGTTCGCCATGATTACCTTCTTATTATTGCTGCTCTGATACCGCCACGCATCCGGCATGGATGGAGAGCGAATAACACGCAGGTGAAGCAATTATATTGTCGTGGAATACCAGTGCCGACATTTTATCCATCTTCGGGCTGGCGGGCACGATCATATTCTGTCACGGCAGAAATGCTCGTACACAGATCACTTTACGGACATTTGCCCGGCAAGTGGTAATAACGATATGTGATGTATCTCTCACTTTTATGTCAAAAGGAATTATTTGGCCGGTGCGGTTGAAATCCACCGCGCGGGTGCCCATCTCACTACCTATGATCGTTACGATCGCTCTGTTTCTGCCGCCTGGCCTGTCGCGGGGCGGCCCAACTCACAGGAGACACCGGTGCGCTGGTTACCGTTTTTACTCTTTTTTGTCCTGGCGTGGATTGAGATCACGCTGTTTATCCAGGTAGCACATGCGCTGGGCGTGCTGCTGACGATGCTGCTGGTAATTTTTACCTCCTGTATCGGTGTGTCGCTGGTGAAAAATCAGGGCATGAAAAACTTTATGCTGATGCAGGAGAAGCTTGCGCGTAACGAAAGCCCGGCAGCGGAGATGATTAAAAGCGTCTCGCTGATCATCGCCGGTGTGCTGCTGCTGCTGCCCGGCTTCTTTACCGATTTTCTCGGCCTGCTGCTGCTGCTGCCGCCAGTGCAAAAGCTCCTGACGCTGAGGCTGATGCCGCATCTGCGCGTCTGGCGCGGTCCGGGACAGGGACCCGACAGCGGCGTAACGATGGATGGTGAATTTGAGCGTAAAGATCAGGATCGCATCGGCCACGATAAAGATCGCTGAGGTAAGCGAGGCGGCGCAAGCCGCCTTATTTGTATTCTTTTTAAGCGTTTGTAGCACAAACAAAAATTTTTTTATTTCTGTCCCCTTGAAACTCTCCTGTCTGCCCCTATCTCTTCCTGCACGAGGCCGGAACCCTCAAGCCCGGCGTTCAACCCAAAAATGAATGATTGGACTTCTCAAAGGAGAGCTACCAAATGAAAATTCGTCCGTTGCACGATCGCGTTATCGTCAAGCGTAAAGAAGTTGAAGCTAAATCAGCAGGCGGTATCGTCCTGACCGGCTCTGCAGCTGGCAAATCAACCCGTGGTGAAGTTCTGGCTGTTGGCAATGGCCGCATCCTGGACAACGGCGAGATCAAGCCGCTGGACGTGAAAGTAGGTGATCTGGTGATTTTCAGCGAAGGCTACGGTGCAAAAACCGAGAAAATCGACAACGAAGAAGTTCTGATCATCTCTGAAAGCGACATCCTGGCGATTGTCGAAGCGTAATTTACGCGTAATTCACTGAACGAAACGAATTTAAGGGAAATTTGAAATGGCAGCTAAAGACGTAAAATTCGGTAATGACGCACGCGTAAAAATGCTGCGTGGCGTGAACGTACTGGCAGATGCAGTAAAAGTTACCCTGGGCCCGAAAGGCCGTAACGTGGTTCTGGATAAATCTTTTGGTGCACCGACCATCACTAAAGATGGTGTTTCTGTTGCGCGTGAAATCGAGCTGGAAGATAAGTTCGAGAACATGGGTGCACAGATGGTGAAAGAAGTCGCGTCTAAAGCAAACGATGCAGCAGGCGACGGCACCACCACCGCAACCGTACTGGCACAGTCTATCGTTAACGAAGGCCTGAAAGCCGTTGCGGCCGGCATGAACCCGATGGATCTGAAGCGCGGTATCGATAAAGCTGTTATCGCTGCTGTTGAGCAGCTGAAAGCGCTGTCTGTACCTTGCCAGGACACCCGTGCAATCGCGCAGGTAGGTACGATTTCTGCTAACTCCGATGAGAGCGTTGGTACCCTGATCGCCCAGGCGATGGAAAAAGTGGGTAAAGAAGGCGTTATCACCGTTGAAGAAGGCACCGGCCTGCAGGACGAGCTGGACGTAGTGGAAGGTATGCAGTTCGATCGCGGCTACCTCTCTCCTTACTTCATCAACAAGCCAGAAACCGGCGCAGTTGAGCTGGAAAGCCCGTTCATTCTGCTGGCTGACAAAAAAATCTCCAACATCCGTGAAATGCTGCCAGTACTGGAAGCCGTTGCGAAAGCGGGCAAACCACTGCTGATCATCGCGGAAGATGTGGAAGGTGAAGCACTGGCAACGCTGGTGGTGAACACCATGCGCGGTATCGTGAAAGTGGCTGCGGTTAAAGCACCAGGCTTTGGCGACCGTCGTAAAGCGATGCTGCAGGATATCGCTATCCTGACCGGCGGTACCGTGATCTCTGAAGAGATCGGTATGGAGCTGGAGAAATCCACGCTGGAAGATCTGGGTCAGGCGAAGCGCGTTGTGATCAACAAAGATACCACCACCATCATTGATGGCGTGGGCGATCAGGGTGCTATCTCTGGCCGCGTATCGCAGATCCGTCAGCAGATCGAAGAAGCGACCTCAGATTACGATAAAGAGAAGCTGCAGGAGCGCGTAGCGAAACTGGCAGGCGGCGTAGCCGTACTGAAAGTAGGTGCCGCTACTGAAGTGGAAATGAAAGAGAAGAAAGCCCGCGTTGAAGATGCCCTGCACGCTACCCGTGCTGCGGTAGAAGAAGGCGTGGTAGCAGGCGGCGGCGTCGCGCTGGTTCGCGTTGCGGCTCAGCTGACCGATCTGCGTGGTCAGAACGAAGATCAGAACGTCGGTATCAAAGTTGCGCTGCGCGCAATGGAAGCTCCGCTGCGTCAGATCGTTTCCAACGCCGGTGAAGAGCCTTCCGTTGTGGCAAACAACGTGAAAGCGGGCGACGGTAACTACGGTTACAACGCGCAGACCGAAGAGTACGGCAACATGATCGACTTCGGTATCCTGGACCCGACCAAAGTAACCCGTTCTGCGCTGCAGTACGCGGCCTCTGTAGCTGGTCTGATGATCACTACCGAGTGCATGGTTACCGATCTGCCTAAAGGCGACGCACCTGATTTAGGCGCGGGCGCAGGCGGTATGGGTGGCATGGGCGGTATGGGCGGCATGATGTAATTGTCCCCGACAGCGTAAGCTATCTGCGAAACCCCCGACCGGAAACGGTCGGGGGTTTTTCTTTTGCTGGCGAACAGGGTATAAGTAGGGACGCGATCTTTCGGCTTTGTGGGTTCAGGGCAATGAATGTTCAGAAAAAAAGTGCGCTTTTCTGCTACGCTGCCGCCCGACACTGATGATAATAAAATGGGGATTACAATGCGGATTAACCTCTTGCCCGGACTGGCAGCGGGCATCATGCTGCTGGCGGGTTGCAGCAGCTCAAATCAGCTGAGCGCCGCTGGCGAACGCGTCACGTTTGTCGATGAGCAGCCAGCAAGTCAATGTCAGCTTCTGGGCAACGTCACCGGCTCACAGAGCAACTGGCTGAGCGGGGCGGGCGGCGAAAATAGCGCGCTGCGCGGTGCTGCCAACGATCTGCGCAACCGGGCGGCTGAAATGGGCGGCAACGTTATTTATGGTGCCACCAGCCCGACGCAGAATCTGCTTTCTGCGTTCGCGCCGCTCGACAGCAAAATGACCGGCCAGGTTTACAAGTGTCCGTAATAGCAGAGCAGCAATAAAAAAGCCGCGAGAGCGGCTTTTTTTATTTGCAGCGGAATGTGGGGGTTACGAGCCGCTGTGGTCGCCATTAATGGCGACCCTACATAAGCACGCCGGGTGCGCATCAGTTGCGGCACGTCTGCTTGCAGGGTGCGCATCAATTGCGGCACGTCTGTTTGCAGGGTGCACATCAATTGCGGCACGTCTGCTTGCAGAGTACGCATCAATTGCGGCACGTCTGTTTGCAGGGTGCGCATCAATTGCGGCACGTCTTTGTAGGGTGCGCATTCATGCGCACCGGAGAGCGAGCGTTACTCCTGACGCAGCTGAAGGTCCAGCGGGGTTTTGCTCGGCTCACCGCCAATCTCACGCGCCAGTCTGGGAACCATATAGCCGGAGACCCGGCTGAGCAGCTGACGCATCAGCGCGCGCGCTTCGGCGTCTGAAACAAAGAAGTGGGCAGCGCCCTGAACTTTGTCGAGCACGTGGAGATAGTAGGGCAGAATGCCGGCATCAAACAGCGCATTACTTAGCTCAGCCAGCGCATCCGCATTATCATTAACGCCGCGCAGCAGCACGCTCTGATTCAGCAGCGTCACGCCCGATCGCTTCAGCAGCTGCAGACGCGCGCGCAGCGCCTCATCAATCTCCTGCGCATGATTGATATGGCTTACCAGCAGCACCTGCAGGCGGGTGTCAGCCAGCAGCTGACACAGCGTTTCCGTAATGCGCGCCGGGATCACCACCGGCAGCCGGCTGTGAATACGCAGGCGCTTCAGATGCGGGATCTGCTCCAGCGCCGCAATCAGCCAGGCCAGCTCATGATCTTTAGCCATCAGCGGATCGCCGCCGGAAAAGATAATCTCATCCAGCTCCGGGTGCGCGGCAATGTAGTCGATCGCCGCCTGCCAGTTACGCTTGTTGCCCTGATTATCCTGATAAGGAAAGTGACGGCGGAAACAGTAGCGGCAGTTTACCGCACAGCCCCCTTTGACCAGCAGCAGCGCGCGGTTTTTATACTTGTGCAGCAGGCCCGGCACCACGCTGCTCTGCTCATCGAGCGGATCGGTAGTGTAGCCCGGCGCATCGGTAAACTCCTGGCGGCTGGTCAGCACCTGCAGCAGCAGAGGGTCACCGGCATCGCCGTGGCGCATGCGCTGAATGAAGGCGCGCGGCACGCGCAGGGCAAAAAGCTGGCGTGCAGCGTGGCCGGCAGCTAATTCCTGATGATGTT
Source organism: Pantoea sp. ICBG 1758 (assembly GCF_002928325.1). Classification (NCBI taxonomy): domain Bacteria; kingdom Pseudomonadati; phylum Pseudomonadota; class Gammaproteobacteria; order Enterobacterales; family Erwiniaceae; genus Pantoea; species Pantoea sp. ICBG 1758. The sequence continues at coordinate 316,206 of NZ_POWL01000003.1, read as the reverse complement.
CGAGGCCTAAAAGTTGCAGTAATTCAGCAGGATCGGTGACAACATCAGCAAGTTGCTGCAACCAATCTTCTCTGACAGGGGAATTTAGGGTTACAATGTGTGCCATTTTTTTGGCTATTACCAGTTAATATCTACAGAGGGCCTTTATGGCGACTTATCTTAGCAACGATTTTCGTTCCGGTCTTAAAATCATGTTCGAAGGCGAACCGTATGCCATCGAATCCAGTGAATTCGTAAAACCGGGTAAAGGCCAGGCTTTCGCACGCGTTAAAATGCGTCGTCTGCTGACCGGTTCTCGCGTTGAGAAGACCTTCAAATCTACCGACTCTGCCGAAGGCGCAGACGTTCGTGATATGACGCTGCAGTACTCTTACAACGACGGTGACTTCTTCTACTTCATGCACCCTGAGTCGTTTGAACAGTACCAGGTTGAAGCCAAAGTACTGGATGACGTGACCAAGTGGCTGCAGGACAACGCAGAGTGTATCGTAACCCTGTGGAACGATAAACCGATTGCCGTTCAGCCGCCAAACTTCATCGAAGCAGAAATCACCGAAACCGATCCGGGCCTGAAAGGCGATACCGCCGGAACCGGCGGCAAGCCAGCGACCCTGTCTACCGGCGCAGTGATCAAAGTGCCACTCTTCGTTCAGATTGGCGAAGTGGTGAAAGTTGACACCCGCTCGGGTGAATACGTTTCCCGCGTAAAATAAGCACGACATCAGTACTCAATCAGGCGCATCGGTGATGCGCCTTTTTTTATGGCCGCGAAACGCGATGGCGGCGTGAATTTTTCCGGGGCGCAGCTACCAGGGTTGCAGAAGCAGACTATGCTTTAAAAGCTGTACTTTTACTGCAACCAACAAGGATATGGCTATGTTTAAGAAAAGTATTGTCGCAATTTTCTCTGTGCTGGTGCTCTCTTCGGTACTGAGCGGCTGTAACACCACGCGCGGCGTCGGTGAGGATGTCGAAGCGGGTGGTCAGGCAATTCAGCGCAGCACCCAGTAAAATCTGCCGGTGCGAAAGCTTTCGCACCGCTCTTCTTTTCCTCTGATCTGCCAGCTTCTCTTCCGCTACGCCTCGTTGTTTGCTGCTTCTGTTCCGGGTAGACTTCCACCCCTTATTTGTATGAGGAGTCATCACCATGAGCGAAACGGCAAGCTGGCAGCCGAGCGCACCCATTGCCAATTTGTTGAAACGCGCCGCGATTCTGGCGGAAATCAGGCGTTTCTTTGCCGATCGCGGCGTGCTGGAAGTGGATACCCCGGCGATGAGCCAGGCCACCATTACCGATATCCATCTGGTGCCGTTTCAGACGCGTTTTGTCGGACCCGGCGCCAGCGAAGGCCGCGATCTCTGGCTGATGACCAGCCCGGAATACCATATGAAACGGCTGCTGGCCGCTGGCAGCGGGCCGATCTACCAGATGGGTCGCTGCTTCCGTAATGAAGAGGCGGGGCGTCATCACAATCCTGAATTTACCATGCTGGAGTGGTACCGCCCGCACTACGATATGTATCGCCTGATGAACGAGGTGGACGATCTGCTGCAGCAGGTGCTGGAGTGCGACACTGCAGAATCCCTCTCCTATCAGCAGGCGTTTATCCGTCATCTGGAGATTGATCCGCTCTCTGCGGATAAAACGCAGCTGCGCGAAGCCGCGACAAAGCTCGGCGAGGGGGAGCTGGCGCAGCGTGAAGAGGATCGCGATACGCTGCTGCAGCTGCTGTTTATGCTGGGCGTAGAGCCGAAAATTGGCAACGACAAACCCTGCTTTGTCTATCACTTCCCGGCAAGTCAGGCTGCGCTGGCGGAGATCAGCACGGAAGATCATCGCGTTGCTGAACGCTTCGAGGTCTATTACAAAGGGGTTGAGCTGGCGAACGGTTTTCGCGAGCTGACCGACAGCCGTGAGCAGCGTCAGCGTTTTGAACAGGATAACCGTCGTCGTGCGGCGCGCGGGCTGCCGCAGCATCCGATTGACCACTATCTGCTGGATGCCCTGGCGCATGGTATGCCAGCCTGTTCCGGCGTGGCGCTGGGCGTGGATCGCCTGATTATGCTGGCGCTGAAAGCCAGCGCGCTGAGCGATGTGATCGCGTTTCCGGTCGACAGAAGCTGAGAACGTCAGGTTAAGCGCGGCGCCGGCTGGCGCCGCGGCTTACTGGGCGGTGGTGACGGGGGCGGCAGCTTCCGGAAATTCCTGGATCGTAACCGGCAGCGTCATTTTTTGCTCATTGCGCAGCACCTGCACATCAATCACTGAACCGGGGCGGATCTCCGCCACCTGATCCATCGTCTCCTGCGCGGAGAGCGCAGGCTTGCCATTAACCTGCAGCAGCACATCGTTGGCCTGGATCCCGGCGCTATCGGCCGGACCGCCCGGCGCGACGCTGTTAACAATAATACCCTGTACGCGATCGAGATTGCTGCCCTGGCCGTGCAGCGGCGGCAGTTCACGTCCGGTAATGCCGATATAGCCGCGGATCACCCGCCCGTCGCGGATCAGCTTATCCATGATTTTGGCCGCCAGCGCGGTAGGAATAGCGAAGCCGATGCCTTCCGGTGTTTCTCCGTCGTTGCTTTTATCAAAGGTCAGCGTGTTGATACCCATCAGCTCGCCCAGCGAATTGATCAGCGCGCCGCCTGAATTGCCCTGATTAATTGAGGCATCGGTCTGCAGGAAATTTTGCCGGCCGGAAGAGCTCAGGCCGACGCGTCCGGTCGCGCTGATAATGCCCTGTGTGACCGTCTGCCCGAGATTATAGGGGTTGCCTATCGCCATCACGACGTCACCAATGTGCGCCAGCCGCGCAGGGTTAATCGGGATAACCGGCAGGCCTGAGGCGCTGATTTTGAGCACGGCTAAATCGGTCATGGCGTCGGAGCCCACCAGGGTCGCTTCAAAAAAGCGGCCATCCTGCAGCGCCACGATGATCTGATCGGCGTTATTGATAACGTGTTTGTTGGTAAGGATGTACCCTTTCGCGTTCATGATCACACCCGAGCCGAGCGTGGTGATACCGCGATTATTGTTACCGTGGGCGCTGCGGTTGTAGACATTGACTACGGCGGGCACGGCACGGCGCACCCCCGGATTAAAACTGAAAGGGGTTTCGTCAGCGCTGCTTTCATGATCAAAAGTGACGTCGCTGCCCATCCGCAGCGCCGGGATCGCAACAAGCAGCAAGCCTGCTACGATCAGGCCCATCACCACTGCACGCAAAAGTTTAAGAAACATGGTGTTATTTCAAGCCAGGTGAGATCGCAGGGCAGAATAACATGAGAAAGGCGGACACACACCTGCTTGTCCGCCTGTCGGGGGGATTATCTCAGAAGCAGGTAGATACTCTCGTCGCCGCGTACCACATTCAGCGCCAGCACCGGCGGTTTGCCCTCCAGCACTTTACGCATCTCGGCAAGGCTCTGCACCCGGGTACGGTTTACGCCCACAATCACATCATCTTTCTGCAGACCGACCTGCTCAGCCGGCGTGCCTTTTTCGATGGCGTCGACTTTAATGCCTTTATCGCCTGTTTTGGTAGTGCCGTCGCTCAGCTGCGCGCCCTGCAAAGCAGGAGACATCAGCTGCGCGCTGGCGGTGCTCTGCGCGCTCTGCTCCAGCGTAACGGTCACGCTGACCGGCTTACCGTCGCGCAGCAGACCGATTTTCACCTGCTGGCCTGGCGGCGTGGTGCCTACTTTAACGCGCAGCTCGGCGAAGCTGGCGATCGGCTTATCGTTGATAGAGGTGATGATATCGCCCGATTTTATCCCCGCTTTCTCCGCGGCCGATTTTGGCAACACTTCAGAGACAAATGCGCCGCGCTGCGCGTCAACGTTAAACGCTTTCGCAATATCCGCCGTCATCTCGGTGCCTTTGATACCTAGCTGACCGCGCTTCACTTCGCCGAACTGAATCAGCTGCTGCGCCAGGTTGATCGCCATATCACTGGGGATGGCAAAGCCGATACCAATATTGCCGCCGCTTGATGCCAGAATCGCGGTATTAATACCGATAAGCTCACCGTTCAGGTTGACCAGCGCGCCGCCGGAGTTACCGCGGTTAATCGCCGCATCCGTCTGAATAAAGTTCTCCAGTCCTTCAAGATTAAGGCCGCTGCGGCCGAGTGCCGAGATGATCCCGGAGGTGGCTGTCTGACCCAGACCAAACGGATTACCGATGGCTACCGCAAAGTCGCCGACTTTCAGCGCATCAGAATCGGCGATTTTCACCTGCGTCAGGTTCTTAGCCCCTTCAACCTGAATCAGAGCGATATCTGTCTGCTCGTCGTGGCCAATCAGTTTGGCATCATATTCGTTGCCGTCGCTGAGCTGGACGCTGATTTTGTCCGCGCCGTTTACAACGTGATTATTCGTCAGAATATAGCCTTTTGCCGCATCGATAATGACGCCGGAACCGAGGCCTTCAAATGGCTGAGGCTGCGACTGACCTGGCGCCTGGCTGAAAAAACGCTTCAGCGGTTCCGGGATCTCCTGCGCCTGCTGACCACTGTCGCTGCCCTCAACGTGTACGCTGACCACCGCCGGCAGCACTTTCTCCAGCATCGGTGCCAGGCTTGGCAGCGCCTGCCCCTGAATCTGTGCCGGAAGCGCGGCCATCGCGCCTGACGTTGCGGCCAGGCTCATGCTGATACTCAGCGCCAGTGCGCTTAATAGTTTTGTTTGTTTTTTCATGGGTTATCAGGCTCTCGCTGCGAATAGGGGAGTACAGAAAGTGTGACAATCGTTTACTGCAAGTGTTCGAAACAAAAAGGGCACCGCATGAGGCGGTGCCCTGAAAAGATTAACTGCGGGGCGGGGTAGTGCGATCGCTGCCGCGCAGTAACCCGGAAGCGCCTTCAGAGTAGTCGCGCGGGATCTGCACCGGCGCCTGATCGTTATCCGCTTCCGCTTCCGTCAGCTGATAGGCGAACGGATTTTTTTCACCCGGCAGATTAGGCAGCAGATCGTTGGATCCTTTTGCCATGTGCTGATAAAGCTGGCGGTAATCGCGCGCCATATTGTCCAGCAGCTCTGCGCTCTGGGCAAAATGGTTGGTGAGCTCTTCGCGATAATCTGCCAGCTCCGCTTTTGATTTTTCCAGTTCATACTGCATGCTGCGCTGTTCGCGCAATTTTTTGTTGCCAAAACGCATAGCGACTGCGCCGACAATAATGCCAATCACTAAACCAATCAGCCCGTATTCCCAGGTCATAATAACTCCCGTGTAATTTCCGTTGCTTCGTAGGGCATTGCTTCAACTTCAACTTCAGCTTCACTATAAGTCACTATACCCGTTAATCTGCAGGAAGTGGAACTATCGGACTGTATCGCTTAGTGTAGAGCGGCCTAATTTTCAGCAACCGACACGTGAATCGGACTTTTCAGGGATTCTGAGAGAACCATGCAAACCTCATCTCCGCTTGCGCGCTATGAGCAGGCGCTGTCGCAGGGCGAGTTCCGCCCGGACGACGTACAACGTGAAGCTATAACCCGCTTAGACGCTATCCAGCAAGGGCTGATTGCCCGTCAGCAGCCGCGTGAAAACAGCGGTCGCGGCCTGCTGGGACGCCTCTCCCGACTGGTCGGCAAAGAGAAGGCAGCGCCGGAAGCACCGGTACGCGGTCTCTATATGTGGGGCGGTGTGGGTCGGGGAAAAACCTGGGTCATGGACCTGTTTTTTCAGTCAATTCCTGGCGATCGCAAACTGCGGCTGCACTTTCATCGTTTTATGCTGCGGGTACATGAAGAGCTGACGCAGCTGCAGGGACAAAGCGATCCGCTGCAGATTGTGGCTGACCGTTTTAAAGCAGAGACCGATATCCTCTGCTTTGATGAGTTTTTTGTCTCCGACATTACCGATGCCATGCTGCTGGGTACGCTGATGGAGGCACTGTTCGCACGCGGTATCGCCCTGGTCGCCACCTCCAATATTCCGCCGGACGATCTCTACCGCAACGGTCTGCAGCGCGCGCGCTTCCTGCCCGCTATTGAGCAGATTAAACAGCACTGTGAGGTGATGAACGTGGATGCCGGCATCGACTATCGCCTGCGTACGCTGACGTCAGCACATCTGTGGAACCATCCGCTTAATGACGCCACACAGGCGGAGATGACGCGCATGTTTCGTGCGCTGGCGGGCGGAGCGCCCGATGATGCGCCGGTGCTGGAGATCAATCACCGGGAGATGCCCACCCGTGGAGTACATGAAGGCGTGCTCGCCATTGATTTCCTGACGCTGTGCGGGGCGGGGCGCAGCCAGCACGACTACATTGAGCTATCGCGGCGTTTCCATAGCGTGCTGCTGTTTGATGTGCCGGTGATGATTTATAAAACTGAAGATCAGGCGCGCCGCTTTCTGGCGCTGGTGGATGAATTTTACGAACGCCACGTCAAACTGGTGGTGGCAGCGGAAACCTCGCTGTTTGAAATTTATCAGGGAACCCGGCTGAAGTTCGAGTATCAGCGCTGCCTGTCACGCCTGCAGGAGATGCAGAGCGAGGAGTATCTCCGGCTGCCGCATCTGCCGTGACGCCCGGCCAGAAATCGTGAATTTTGTCGCAAAAAGGTTCGATTTTTAAATCTGACTTCTCTATAATCTTGCGACCCCACGTTACAGCACAGCATTTCTTTTCCCGGAAAGCTGTGTGATCCGGTAACTCTACCTGAGGGGGTGGGCTTGCTGGGCGAAATGGTCGCGTGAGCCTCAATCGTTAACTTAGCGTTTGGGATTTCACCAACGTGTAACTTTTATTTGGGTAAGCTTTTCAATGAAAACTTTTACAGCTAAACCAGAAACCGTACAGCGTGACTGGTATGTTGTTGACGCAACTGGCAAAACCTTGGGTCGCCTGGCGACTGAACTGGCGCGCCGTCTGCGTGGTAAGCACAAAGCGGAATATACTCCGCACGTTGACACCGGTGATTACATCATCGTTCTGAACGCGGACAAAGTTGCTGTAACCGGCAACAAGCGTACCGACAAGATTTACTATCACCACACTGGTCACATCGGTGGTATCAAGCAGGCGACCTTCGAAGAGATGATTGCCCGCCGTCCTGAGCGTGTGATTGAAATCGCGGTTAAAGGCATGCTGCCAAAAGGCCCACTGGGTCGTGCTATGTACCGTAAACTGAAAGTTTACGCAGGCAACGAGCACAACCACGCGGCGCAGCAACCGCAAGTTCTTGACATTTAATCGGGATTATAGGCAATGGCTGAAACTCAAAACTACGGCACTGGTCGCCGCAAAAGCTCTGCCGCTCGCGTCTTTATCAAGCCGGGTAGCGGTAACATCGTAATTAACCAGCGCTCTCTGGAGCAGTACTTCGGTCGCGAGACTGCACGCATGGTCGTGCGTCAGCCGCTGGAGCTGGTTGATATGGTTGGTAAACTGGATCTGTACATCACCGTTAAAGGTGGTGGTATTTCTGGTCAGGCTGGTGCGATCCGTCACGGTATCACCCGCGCTCTGATGGAATACGACGAATCTCTGCGTGCAGAACTGCGCAAAGCGGGCTTTGTTACCCGTGATGCTCGTCAGGTTGAACGTAAGAAAGTCGGCCTGCGTAAAGCACGTCGTCGTCCTCAGTTCTCCAAGCGTTAATTGCTTACTGCTTCGGCAGTGTCAATTGGCTCAAAAAACCCGCTTCGGCGGGTTTTTTATTGGCTGTTATCCCGGTAAAGCAGTGTAAAAACGCGAGCTTTCCCGGCTATTTGCCCGCAAATGCGCAACCCCGCCCCACAAGCTGCTTAAAATCTGGTAAACTCACTGACACTTTGCGCCCGCGAGCCGCGGCCTGAACTGACGCTCCGCTCCGGACATGAGCCGGATATCAGCGCTGCCCGGCAGTGTGCGAGTCTGATGATCGGGTGAGTCGCCGTGTGGTTGGCTATTCGCAGTATATTTTTGTGAACAAACTTGGAGGTTTTCATGGCTGTCGCTGCCAACAAACGTTCGGTAATGACGCTGTTTTCTGGTCCGACTGACATTTTCAGCCATCAGGTACGTATCGTACTGGCTGAAAAGGGCGTCAGCGTGGAGATCGAGCAGGTTGAACCAGATAATCTGCCGCAGGATCTGATTGACCTCAACCCGTATCGCACCGTACCTACGCTGGTTGACCGTGAACTGACGTTGTATGAATCACGCATCATCATGGAGTACCTGGATGAGCGTTTCCCGCATCCTCCGCTGATGCCGGTTTATCCGGTTGCGCGTGGTGAAAGCCGCCTGATGATGCACCGCATTGAGCAGGACTGGTATAGCCTGCTGCGTACCATCGAAACCACCAGCGGCGCTGAGGCAGATGCCGCGCGTAAACAGCTGCGTGAAGAGCTGCTGGCGATTGCGCCGCTGTTTGCGCGCACGCCGTTCTTTATGAGCGAAGAGTTCAGCCTGGTGGATTGCTACCTGGCGCCGCTGCTGTGGCGTCTGCCGCAGATGGGCGTTGATCTGAGCGGTGCCGGCTCGAAAGAGCTGAAAGGTTATATGACACGCGTATTTGAACGCGACTCCTTCCTCGCCTCACTGACGGAAGCTGAGCGGGAAATGCGCCTGCAGGCTCGGGGCTAAGTATGGAAATGTCGCAACTCACCGCGCGTCGCCCCTATCTGCTGCGGGCATTTTACGACTGGCTGCTGGATAATCAGCTGACGCCGCATCTGGTGGTGGATATCAATTTGCCTGGCGTACAGGTCCCGCTGGAGTATGCGCGCGACGGACAGATCGTGCTGAATATTGCGCCGCGTGCGGTAGGCAATCTCGATCTCTCCAATGACGAAGTGCGCTTCAACGCGCGCTTTGGCGGCGTGCCGCGTCAGGTTTCCGTGCCGATGGCTGCTGTAATGGCAATCTACGCGCGTGAAAATGGTGCGGGCACCATGTTCGAACCGGAGCCGGTCTACGATCAGGCGATGGACGATCAGGAAGCGGGTCAGGAAGAGACGGTCATGTCCGTTATCGATGGCGATCGTCCGGATGATGCTCAGGATGAGGATCATTCCCCTGATGACGAGCCACCGCCGCGCGGCGGACGTCCTTCACTGCGCGTCGTTAAGTAATCTTTTCGCGCAGAAAAAACGGGCCTGATGGCCCGTTTTTTTATGCTGTCACTCAGTAGACGTCGCGCAGATAGCGTTTTTCTTTCTTCAGCTGGTCGATATACGCTGCGGCACGTTCACCGGACAGACCGCCAGCCTGGCGTACCACTTCATACAGCGCGGCGTCGACATCTTTCGCCATGCGCGATGCATCACCGCAGACGTAAAAGTATGCGCCTTCCTGCAGCCAGGCGTAGAGCTCAGCGCCTTTCTCCAGCATCCGGTTCTGAACATAGATTTTCTCTTCCTGATCGCGCGAGAAGGCGAGATCGAGGTGCGTCAGCAGACCGCTCTGCTGCCAGCCGTGCAGCTCATCACTGTAGATATAGTCATGCTCCTGATGCTGATCGCCGAAAAAGAGCCAGTTTTTGCCTTTTGCTTCCGTTGCCTGGCGCTCCTGCAGAAATGCGCGAAACGGCGCAATACCGGTACCCGGTCCGACCATGATCAGCGGTGCATTGCCATCAGCCGGCACGCGGAACGCTTTATTAGGCGAAATAAAAATAGCCGGCTTCTCGCCACGGCGTACGCGCTCTGCCAGATAAGTGGAACAGACGCCTTTACGCTCGCGTCCGCCGCTGTGATAGCGCACAGAGGCGATGGTCAGGTGTACCTGATTGGGATGCGCTTTGGCGCTGGAGGAGATGGAGTAAGCGCGGTGCTGCAGCGGCCGCAGCATCGCCACAAATTCCGGCACCGACAGGCTGCGCTTCAGCTCCAGCTGCAGCAGATCGAGGCTGTCTTTGCCCCACAGCCAGTTGGCCAGCGTATCTTTATCGTCGTGCTGCAGCACATGCAGCAGCTCCTGGTTGGCGGTGTGCTGGCCAATCCACTCAATGAGCTTGCGTGACGGCTCGGCGATTTCAAACTGATAGGTTAGCAGATCGCCCAGATTACGATCGAAGCCCGGTACCGGTGTTTCATAGTCCGCTTTCAGCTCAGTCAGCAGCAGCGTGACCAGCGCGGCGTCGTTGACCGGAATAATCCCCAGCGCATCGCCCGCTTCATATTTCAGACCGCTACCGCTGAGATCAAATTCAAAGTGGCGGATATCTTTGGCCGACTGTTCGCCGGAGAGGCGTTTATTGGTGGTCAGCGCAGCCGCATAAGGATTCTGCTTATTGCTGCCGGGGATTACCGGCGCTTCCGGTGCGCTCTCCAGCACGGTGCCGCTGCTGCCGGCGCTGGCGGCAAACTGCGGCATCGCGCTGCCAATCCAGGCATCGGATGGCTCTTCAAAATCGATATCGCAGTCGATGCGATCCACTACGCGGCGCGCACCCAGCTGTTCAAGACGCATATCGATGAATTTACCCGCCTGGCAGAAACCGTCGTAGCCGGTATCGCCAATTGCCAGCACGGCAAAGTGCATCTGCTCCAGGCGCGGTGCGGTGCTGGCTGAAATCGCCTGCCAGAACAGCTGCGCGTTGTCAGGCATCTCACCTTCACCATAGGTTGAGGTCACAATCAGCACATGACGCATGGTGGTGAAGACTTCGAGATCGACCTCACCCAGCGCCTGCACCACCGGGACCAGACCTTTGGCACGAGCCGCTTTAGCCGCGGTCTGGGCCAGCGCTTCGGCATTGCCGGTCTGGGAGCCGTACAGAATGTGCAGCTGCGTAGTTGCGCTGGCGCCAGCGGCAGGCGCCGTCTGCTTATCTTCCAGCACTAACAGGCGCGAGTGGAGACCGGCGAGAAAACCCGCCAGCCAGTATTTCTGCTCACCGTTAAACGGTGCGTCTTCAGGAATGTAAGGAATCTTCATGATACGGGTACTCAATCCTGTTAGTAATGTTCACTCTTAAGGCTCAAATGCCGGGCTGACGCGATCAGGACAGTTTTCCGACCGCAGCGGCAATTTCCGGCAGCGCCGCACGCGCAAACAGCTCTTCAAAGTCCGGCAGGTGGCCCAGCACCTCGCGATGGCGCGCATCCTGATAGATGATCCAGCCATAGGTCGCCAGGCTATCCATAGAGCGGATATTACGCTGCGTTAATGCCGCTTTGTAATCAGCCATGCGTTTTGCCGCGATCAGGCTTGCCAGCTCATCATCGCTGTAGCTCTCAATTGCCGCGCGGGCGTGCCGCTGCAGCTTACTGACCAGCGCAAAATCCTCGGTCATCAGCAGATTGCGTACCGCTTTTTCAACCGCCGGATCTTCCACTGCGGTGCCTTTCGGCAGCTTGCCCAGCGCCAGCTGCTGCGCAAAGCTCAGCACGGTGTAGTTGTTAAGCAGGATAAACATCTCCTGCGTATCAGTCGCACCGTAGGCGGGTACGGCCCCGTCAGCAATGGTTTTGCCGCTGCGCCACGCCGCTTTAAATTTGGCTACCTGGTGCGCAGCCAGCGAGGTTGAAAGCTCTTCCAGCAGATCTTTGCGCGATTTTGCTTTCAGGATCTCACCACCATCCTGGTAGAGCAGCAGCGAACGCGGCATAACATACACAAAGTGCTGACATTCGCTCTCCCAGTTCGCCAGCAGCCAGGCGGCGCGTGGCGAGCGGGTCGCTTCCAGATGCCAGTTCAGCATGGTCAGTACCGCCTGCTTATGCACGCGCGCCATCTCGTTATCATCCGCAATGGAACCAAAGAGTACGGAGTCTCCCGCCGCATGGCCGGCAAGGTTGCCGTACGGGTCATACTGATAAGCGAAGCCGCCGCTCATGCCGTTGCCAAAGCCTTTGCCAAAGGTGCCGAGGTTAAGGATGGCGCCGTTGGTCATATATTCACAGCAGAAATCGCCCACGCCTTCCACCACGGCGGTGGCGCCGGAGTTACGTACCGCGAAGCGATCGCCCGCCTGGCCCTGCACAAACAGCCGGCCGCCGGTGGCACCAAACAGCGCAAAGTTGCCGATCAGCACGTTGCCATCGCTATCCTGTGCGCCGCCGCCTGGTGACATCACCACCAGCTCACCGCCGCACTGACCTTTGCCTACGCCATCGTTACAGGTGCCGTAGTGCTGCATCAGCATGCCGTCGTTACAGAACGCCCCGAATGATTGTCCGGCTGCGCCCTGGGTATGGATTTGCACCGTACGTGGCGCCAGGTAGTGGCGCCCGCGATCGTCCTTCAGCACCGCCGGCAGCAGGAGGCGCTGCTCAGCCGGTAGCGTATGGTTCAGCAGGCGCTCGATATCGATAGCCAGCTGTCCGCCAACGCTTTTATTGCGGTTATTCAGCGTCACGCCGTTGCCCAGAGTAACCTCACGGCCCGCCTGCTCAACCAGCTGCGCCGTCACTTCCGTTACCCAGCCGTCGTCGAGCGTAAAATCTTTTTCCAGATAGACCGGATGCGCGATTTTCTGTTCCGGTACTACCGTCAGCATGGCGCGCAGATCGAGTTTGCCCACTTCCAGCGGATGATCCATCAGGTGCAGCAGATCGGCCCGGCCGCGCGCCTCACGCAGCGAGCGCAGGCCGAGGCGGGCGAGAAACTCGCGCACTTCCTGCGCCACGTTGATGAAGTACTGCGCCAGCTGACGCGGATCGCCATCAAAGGCTTCGGCATTGGTGGTTAAGCCCGCCGGGCACTTCACGTTGCAGTTTTTCGCCATCACGCACTTCAGCATCATCAGTGCCGTGGTACCAAACTCAAAGCTATCGCCGCCCAGCAGCGCGGATTTAATCACGTCGCTGCCGGTCTGCTGCGCGCCGGAGCAGCGGAGCTGTACTTTGTCACGCAGGCCATTGGCGCACAGCGCCTGATGAACTTCAGCAATACCGATTTCTGCCACGCGGCCGGTATATTTCAGGCTGGTTACCGATGCCGCACCGGTTCCGCCGGTGTTGCCCGCCACGTTAATGACGTCGGCGCCGGCTTTGGCTACGCCCACCGCAATGGTGCCGATACCTTCTGAAGAGACCAGTTTGACAATAACGCGCACGCGCGCGGCTTTGCAGTCGTGGATCAGCTGTGCCAGATCCTCAATGGAGTAGGTGTCATGGTGAGGCGGAGGCGACACCAGCTCCACACCCGGCGTGCCGCCGCGTGCGGCAGCAATCTCTACCGTGACTTTAGGCGCCGGCAGCTGACCGCCTTCGCCAGGTTTTGCACCCTGACCAATTTTGATCTCCAGCTCTTCCAGCATCGGATCGGCCAGGTAGGCCGCCCAGACACCAAAACGTCCTGAAGCCAGCTGTTTAATGCGCGAGGCGCGGATGGTGCCGTGACGCGAATAGTGCTCGCCGCCTTCACCGCAGTTACTCATGCCGCCCACCATATTGGTGCCGTGCGCGACGGCTTCATGCGCAGGCGCAACCAGCGCTCCGTGGCTCATTGCACCGGAAGCGAAGGTGCGGGTGATTTCGTGTGCCGGCTGAATCTCCTCCAGCGGCAGCGAAGGCTGCGCCGTGAAAATTTTTGCCAGGTACTCTGCGGCCTTACCATAGGCGGTAATGCGCAGCACGCTCTCTTCCACGCTGCTGCTCTCAATGTCATCCCGGAAGCGGGTGCTGAGCGCACGCGCCAGCGCCGCCAGACGCTCCTGCTCCGGTTTCAGACCGGCAATCGCGTCGATCAGGCGCAGTTCAAACTGGTTCAGGCTGCCCGCCACCGTCTGACACTGCAGGCCACGGATGGCGAAACCATTGTTCACCAGCGAATAGCGGCCCAGCTTGCGGCCAAACTCCGCTTCACTGTCAACGTGGGTCAGATCGCAGGGCAGGGCAAGAATGTCACGCAGCGCTGCCGGACGGCGTTTGCGCTCGGCATGCATCAGGCTGGAGAACTGACGGTAATCCGGCGTAATGGCAAAGGTATCGATGACCGCATTCGGGATCCGTTCAAAGCTGCTCTCTTTGAATGCGTCCGCTTTAATACCAAACGCGTTTTCCAGCCTGGCGAGCGTCATCAGACGGATAAAGTTATCCTCTTCGCGCGCCTTATCGGCAAAGCGGATCGGCTGTTCAGTCATATCGATAAAGGTTCGCACGGCGATGGTGCCGTAGGAGTGACCGGCACCTTCCGCACGCTCTTTGAACAGGCCAAGCAGCGGCACTTCCGCTTCACCCTGGATTTTCAGCGCGCTTTGATGCCAGTCTACTGCCATCTGGGCGATCGCCGGGAAGCCTGCGCCACCCACCGGGGTTTTGATATTCGGAAAATATTTTTTCAGCACCGGATCTTCAGTATCGAGAAAATTAGGCTCAAAAAACTCACCGCAGCTGTAGCTCTCGACGGTGCAGAGGCCCACTTTACCCATGGTCTTCATCAGCGCTTTCTCAGCGGCTTTGGCATAGCGCCTGAACGCCTTATTACCCTCTTCGCCTTCACCAAATTTCTCTTCTGCGCGCATCTGTACGCCCAGCGGATAGACGGCGGAAGCACCGAAGCCGAGCGTGGCAGCGATATGGTGCGACGAGATGCTCTGACCGCTCTCAACCACCAGAGAGACATCCAGACGCAGCCCTTCCTGCACCAGACGCTGGTTAATGGCGGAGATCACCAGCAGCATCGGCATGGCGGCATGAGTGGTTGATACGTGACGATCGGTGATCACGGCAATGCCGCCCTGCGTACGGGCGAAATCCACCACCTGCTGAGCCAGATTATCTATCGCTTTTTCCAGCGCGCTGGCATTAGCGGCGCGGCTGACGATATCTTTGCCGGTCACCGGCTCATAGAGCATTTCAAAGCGCGCGTAAGGTGCCACGTTCTGCTCGCGCAGGCGCAGCATATCAAGGTGGGTCAGGATCGGACTGGGAACAATAATCTGCTGCCCTTTGCTACGGCCAAGATGGGGTTTTGCGCCCAGCGCCACGCGCAGCGTCATGCCGTCAGCTTCACGGATAGAGTCGAGCGGCGGGTTGGTCACCTGCGCAAAGCGCTGCGAAAAGTAGTGCGCCATGCCGCCTTCATGATCGGAAAGGCCGTTGATGGCGTTGCCGTAACCCATTGCGGAGATCTTCTCCGCACCGGTCTGCAGCATCGGATCCATCATGAACTTGAAGCTTTCCTGGTTGTAGTAGTAGGCGACAAAACGCTGGTAGGTTTTGAGATCGCCGCGATAGCGCAGCGGAGAGCCAAGCTTCTCAGCCGGAATTTCCGGCAGCTCATGCAGCTCGACGCGCGCCGCCTGCAGCAGGGCACGATAATCTTTTGCGGCCGCCAGTTTTTCCAGCGCTTCGGTCGTGGTATAGGCGCGCTTCTCTTTGTGATCGTAATAGAGCATACCGCCCGCTTCGATGCGGCCGCGACGCAGTACGCTTTCTGGCGGAAAGGCAATCTGGCCCGCTTCTGACATGGCACCGATATAGTCGGCAGTTTCCACTGAACGCAGCGGACGCAGGCCCAGGCGATCCAGACGGGCACCGATGACCTCGCCGTTGCCGAAAATCAGCGCGGCCGGACCATCATTTTTCTCTTCATACAGCGAAAAGTACTCCAGCATCGCACGCACGTCAGCGGAGAGTGAACTGTCGTTCTCCCACGCCGGGGGCATCATGGAGACCACGGCGGTGATCAGGTCGAGATCGTCTTCCATCAGGCGGCTGTGGATGCTCTGGTCAAGACGCGAGCTGTCAGACTGGCCTTTAGGGCGGACAATTTTTTTACCGCGCGCCAGCATCAGCGCCGCTTCAGCAATGCGGTTTTTACGATCGGTATTCAGCTCGCCGTTATGCGCCATCAGGCGGAACGGCTGTGCCATAGTGGTATGGGGATCGGTATTGGTCGAGAAGCGGGTATGGAAAAAGAGTCCGCGCACCTGGTGATCGCTGTCGGTGAGGTCTTTAAAGTAAGGGATCACTTCATTCGAGTTCAGACGCGCTTTAAACACCTGCGTGCGGGAAGAGAGTGAGAGCGGATAGAGGCCGCCAAACTCACTTTCGGTGAACGCGCGCGCTTCGATATCCAGCAGCGCCCGGTAGATCTGACGTTCGAAGTCAGTCTGATTCGTCAGCGCAGGCGGAGCGGCAAACACCCACTGCACAATCGGCAGCTGAAACGCCACGGCGGCAGGGCGGGTTACGCTATTATCCAGCGGCATATCGCGCTTCAGCAGCACCGGGAAATTCCATGCGGCCAGCGTCTCTTCAACCAGACGTTCGGCATTAGCCCGCAGCGCGGCATCTTTCGGGACAAAAAAGTTGCCTACGCCAAACTGGCCAGCTTCCAGCGCCTGGCCGGTTAATTTACGGAAAAAGTTAAGCGAGAGATCGACGTTAACGCCGGCACCATCACCGACACCCTCTGCGGACATCCCGCCGCGATGCGGCACGGTGCAGAGTGCGCTGTGCGCCATCTGCAGAATGTCATGTGTCTGCTCGCCGTCCTTGCGGGTAATAAAACCTACACCACAGCTATCGCTGCCTGCGGCCGGGTCGTACAAACCATAGGAATGAGGTTTTTGCGTGGACATTGAGAGTCTCCTTAAACTGCTTTAGACATTGCCTGTTCTGTTTCAGGCACAGAGCGCTGACGCGTGCTGTTTCACTGGTTTTTTCCGCGCTGTACGCGGGCGTCGCCACACCGAGCAATGACTCTCAGGATCCGGGTATAACGTCCTTGATGAGTTGCTCTTCAATCCGGTCTCTAACGGGAGATAACTTGCATCCAGAGGGAGTCTTCTTGCTGCATAGATATGTCGAGACACAGTCCCGACTGGAAAGCATCCAGCGGAATTTCAACTTATCGGGAAAGCGCACAGAGGTCAAATAGAGAGCGCTGAGCCCTATATCTGCAGAAAAAAGAGGTTAACCTTATGAATTTTATGTTTTTTAACAGTAAATTTATGTCAATAAGCGCCGATTTAAACCCCTGCTAAGTGTGAGCCGTCTCACTATCTGCAGGCGGCGATATTACTTTACCCTGCTGGCAGTGCTGCTTATAGCAGCATAAAATATCGTAGCTGTGCAGACCGGCATGTCATGTATCTGTTTTTCTTATGGGGTCTGTTTTGAATTAAATATAGGTCTGTATAAGCAAAACTAATCAGAAGGTAACTGAGTAAAATTTCGTTAAATGTGAATCAGTATGCAATAAGGAGGGGTGGCAGTATGCTGAGAAATCAGCTGCCACAGGCGAAAGAGAGCAATAAGGTCTGACGCTTAGCTGCGCGCAGACGGCCTTTCAGATTATTCACCTGTGCAAATTAGTCAAGTGCTTTACTCAGCGCGAGCCAGATAACGTTCAAGCCGGGCGCGGATGCACTATGATGGGGCGTCAGGCGGGCGCAATATCCCGGTCAGCCCGGGCAGACGCAGGCTAATTACGTTATGATGGCGCCATTCGTTCAGGGGATCTGCCATGAAACAAATTCGTCTGTTAGCTCAATATTATGTCGACCTGATGGTCAAACTCGGTCTGGTGCGCTTTTCACTGCTGCTGGCGTCGGCGCTGGTGGTGCTGGCGATGATTGTCCAGATGGCGGTCACTATGGTACTGCGCGGGCACGTGGAAAGTATCGACGTGGTGCGCTCGGTTTTCTTTGGTCTGCTGATTACGCCCTGGGCGGTCTATTTCCTGTCAGTCGTGGTCGATCAGCTGGAGGAGTCGCGTCAGCGGCTAACGAAGCTGGTTGATAAGCTGGAAGAGATGCGCACGCGCGATCTCGAGCTTAATCAGCAGATGAAACAGACCATCACGCAGCTGAATCAGGAGATCAGCGATCGCATCAGCGCAGAAGAGGCGCGTAAACAGGTGATGGATAAGCTGCGTGAAGAGATGGCGCGCCGCGAGCAGGCGCAGATTGAGCTGGAGCAGCAATCCTCTTTCCTGCGCTCATTTCTGGATGCATCGCCCGATCTGGTCTTCTACCGTAATATCGACAAACAGTTCTCCGGCTGCAACCGCGCCATGGAGCTGCTGACCGGCCTAAGTGAAAAACAGCTGATCGGACTGACGCCGCGCGATATTTATGATGATGAGGCAGCGACCAAGGTACTGGAAACAGACGAAAAGGTGTTTCGCCATAACGTATCGCTCACCTATGAGCAGTGGCTGCAGTATCCGGACGGGCGCAAAGCCTGTTTTGAAATCCGTAAAGTGCCCTATTACGATCGGGTGGGCAAGCGCAGCGGCCTGATGGGATTCGGACGCGATATCACGGAGCGTAAGCGCTATCAGGATGCGCTGGAGAACGCCAGCCGGGAGAAAACCACCTTTATTTCAACGATCAGCCACGAGCTGCGCACGCCGCTGAACGGCATCGTGGGTCTGAGCCGTATTCTGCTGGATACCGAGCTCAGCCAGGAGCAGCTGAAGTACCTGAAAACGATTCACGTCTCAGCCATTACGCTGGGCAATATCTTTAATGATGTGATCGAAGTGGACAAAATCGAGCGGCGCAAAGTTCAGCTGGATAACCAGCCGCTTGATTTCACCGGTTTCCTTGCCGATCTCGAAAACTTATCCGGCCTGCTGGCCCAGCCGAAAGATCTGAAGTTTGTTATGCAGCCCGCGCTGCCGCTGCCGCATAAAATTCTGGCTGACGGCACGCGCTTACGGCAGATCCTGTGGAACCTGATTGGAAACGCCGTGAAATTCACCCGCGAGGGAGAGATTGTCGTGCGGGTCGCGTACAGCGCGAATGAAACGCTGCGCTTTGAAGTGCAGGATTCAGGAATGGGTATTCCGCAGGAGGAGCAGGACAAAATCTTTGCCATGTATTATCAGGTCAAAGATCAGCACGGCGGCAAGCCCGCGACCGGCACCGGTATCGGGCTGGCGGTATCGCGCCGCCTGGCGCAGGCGATGGGCGGAGATATCACAGTCAGCAGCGCGCCGGGTAAGGGCTCCTGCTTTGTGGTTGAGATTAACGCGCCGCGCGTGGCTGACGAAGTGGAAGATACCGGCCTGGATGACAGCCTGCCGCTGCCGGCGCTGCACGTACTGCTGGTGGAAGATATTGAACTGAATGTGATTGTCGCCCGCTCGGTGCTGGAGAAGCTCGGATGCAGCGTTGAGGTCGCCATGAACGGCCATGACGCGCTAAGCCTGTTTGATCCGCAGGAGTTTGACCTGGTGCTGCTGGATATTCAGCTGCCGGATATGACCGGACTGGACGTTGCGCGCGCTATCCATCAGCAGCATAAGGGCGTGCAGCTGCCGCCGCTGGTCGCGCTGACGGCCAACGTACTTAAAGATAAAAAAGAGTATCTCGATGCCGGAATGGATGAAGTACTCAGTAAACCGCTGGCGGTGCCGGCGCTGACGGCGGTGATCAAAAAATTCTGGGATTATCAGGGCGAGGCAGAAGAGACAGATATGCCTGTCGCGGATACGCAGTCGCGCATGCTACTGGATGTGGCGATGCTGGAGCAGTATATCGAGCTGGTCGGGCCTGGCCTGATCACGCAGAGCCTGACGATGTTTGAGCAGATGATGCCTGGTTATCTTGATGTTCTCGATTCCAACATGATGGCGCGCGATCAAAAAGGCATTGCCGAAGAGGGGCACAAAATTAAAGGTGCCGCGGGATCGGTAGGCTTGCTGCATCTGCAGCAGCTGGCAAAACAGATCCAGTCACCGGAACTGCCGGCCTGGTGGGACAATGTGCAGGAGTGGATCGATGAACTGAAGCAGGAGTGGCGACAGGATGTTGCCGTACTGCGTGAATGGGTTGCCGGGCGGGAAAATCAGAAGCGCTAAAAAAAATGACCCCGGTCGAAACCGGGGTGCGCGAATACTGCGCCAACACCAGGGAAAAAGTGACTGCTGCTGTTATGGTTAATTGAAGTAAAAAGCAGCAGTCAGGTATTGGTTAACGTTACAAAATCACCTTAGCAAATTTGCCAGCCTGCGCGACAAGATTCATTAAATTGTGTGATGTTGAACAACGTTCCGCTACAGAAAACATTAATTTGACAACACTGTCAAGCGGGGAATCAATTTCCTCGCTGATTTGTTTGTTATTTAACCAATATCAACCGGTTTTGGCTGATTTTTCGCCATCAGGATTGAGGGAAGCGGCGAAAGCCCGGATAGCTATCCGGGGACGGATTGTTATCAGGAAAATATTCTTTATGCTATTGTTTTGTAATAAAAATAGCCGTATTGCATCACATTTATCCGAAACGTTTTGGAAAGCAGGCGGTTAAACTTCCAGATCGGTCGTTCTGAAAAACAGGCCGGTCAGAGTGTAAAATTTGATTTACGGACAATTGCCGGGGGATTCGGCTTTCTGGCAGCATAATATGTGTCTGAAACCGATCTCATAGCAGACGATAGTCAGGAAACGCTAAGCTATTCTTTGCAAATGTTAAGCTATATGAAAGTCTTATTAACATGACTATTAGTACAGGTTAACGGCGGTCTGAAGTTTGCTTTGCGCGATTTTTATGCATGGAACCGATTCCTTAAAGATGGAAGTCTTTGATGTTTCAGGGTATCAGCAGAAGAGCCGCGGCTGGCCTGAACGCTTTTTCAGCTCCGGAAACCGGCTGGCAGCATGCAGGCAGGTATAACAATGAGCACTGGACGCAATCATGACCAGAGTGATTAATTAATACAGGGAAGGGATACAGGAAGAGGTAATGAAAAAATACAGAGGGAAAGGGTTCAGCCTTTTCAGGTCGCTGATGGTTAAATGTCTGCTGGCATGGGCAGTACTCTGGATCGGAGGAATTGCCGTTTTCGCTTTTTTACCCGTGCCTTTTTCCGCGGTTATGGCGGAACGTCAGGCAGGCGCCTGGCTGCACGGAGATATCAGTTATGTCGCACATTCAGAGTGGGTCAGCATGGATAACATCTCCCCGTGGATGGCGCTGGCCGTGATTGCCGCCGAAGATCAGAAATTCCCTGAGCACTGGGGTTTTGACGTTGGCGCTATTCAGCAGGTGCTCGACAACAGCAGCGGCGAGCGCATGCGTGGCGCGTCAACGCTTTCTCAGCAGACAGCGAAAAATCTCTTTTTGTGGGACGGACGTAGCTGGCTACGTAAAGGGCTGGAGGCGGGGATGACGGTTGGCATTGAAACCGTCTGGAGTAAACGTCGTATTCTGACGGTCTACCTTAATATTGCTGAGTTCGGTCCCGGCGTTTTTGGCGCTGAAGCTGCAGCGCAGCACTATTTCCATAAGCCCGCCAGCCGCCTGACTATCGCAGAGGCTGCCCTGCTGGCTGCAGTATTGCCTAATCCGATCCGTTTTCGCGCGGATGCGCCTTCAGGCTATGTTCGCCAGCGTCAGCAGTGGATCATGCGTCAGATGCGCCAGCTGGGAGGGGAGGGTTTCCTGAATCGCTACCGGCTACACTAAAACCTTTACTCTTCGTCAAAGCCCGATTCAAACAGCTCAATAACGGCGGCCAGCGCCGCAGTTTCCTGCGGTCCGCTGGCTTCAATTTCAATATGACCGCCTTTTGCTGAATCCAGCATCAGCAGCGCAATAACGCTGCTCGCCTCAGCCTCGGTGCCCGCTTCATTGCGCAGCAGAACATCCGCGTCAAAGCTCTGCACCAGCTCAAACAGCTTCATCGCCGGGCGCGCATGCATACCCAGCTTGTTACGGATTTCGACGGTTTGCTTTACGGTCATGATTTACGCTTTTCCAGTGTGCGATGACGCGACTGCACGTTTTTACCGCGCGAACGGAAATAGTCAGCCAGCTGCTCGGCGATATACACGGAACGATGTTTGCCACCGGTACAGCCGATCGCCACAGTAAGGTAGCTGCGGTTGTTGGTTTCCAGCATCGGCAGCCATAGCTCAAGATAGCTGCGCGTCTGGTAGATAAAATTATGTACTTCTGTATGCCGATCCAGGAACGCCGCCACCGGTCGATCTAGGCCCGTCATCGGACGCAGCTTGGGATCCCAGTGCGGGTTAGGCAAAAAGCGCACGTCAAACACGTAGTCGGCATCGATCGGGATACCGTGTTTGAAACCGAACGACTCAAACACCATCGTGAGTTCGCGTTCGCGCTTGCCCAGCAGGCGGGTGCGCAGCATCTCAGCCAGCTCATGCACTGACATTTCTGAGGTATCAATAATCAGATCGGCACGCGAGCGCAGCGGCTCCAGCAGATCGTTCTCTTCATCAATGGCGCTTTCCAGCGACAGGTTTTTGCTGGAGAGCGGATGCAGACGACGGGTGTCGCTGTAGCGCCGGATCAGCGTATTGCGATCGGCATCCAGAAACAGCAGCTGAGGAGAGAAAGAGTCAGGCAGATTATTTAACGCCAGCTCAAAGACTTCCTGCGACTCCGGCATGTTGCGTACATCAATACTTACCGCCGCCGAAATATTCCGCTCTGTCAGCGTATTCGCCAGCTCAGGCAGCAGGACTACCGGCAGATTGTCGACACAGTAAAAGCCCATATCCTCCAGGGCACGCAGCGCAACTGATTTACCTGAGCCTGATCGACCACTGACGATCATCAGCACCATCACTATTCTCTCCTGTTTTATCCGGCCCGCAGACCGGTAACGCTATGTACTGATTACGAATGCGCTTCCTGAGCTTCTGTGATAATGGCGTAGAGCTCTTGATCACTCTGGGCCGCACGCAGGCGACGGCAAACCGTCTTATCTGCCAGGCGTTTTGCGACCAGCGACAGGGTATGAAGGTGCGTCTTACACTGATCGGCAGGCACCAGCAGAGCGAACAGCAGATCGACCGGCTGATTATCCACGGCGTCAAAAGCAATAGGCTGATCGAGGCTGATAAACACCCCCACCGCCCGCAGCGTATCCTCTTCCAGTTTGCCATGCGGAATAGCAATGCCGTTGCCAATGCCGGTACTGCCCATACGCTCGCGGGTCAGAATCGCTTCGAAAAGCGTCTGGTGCGGCAGATTGAGCTGCTTAGCCGCCAGTTCGCTGATAATCTCCAGCGCGCGTTTTTTACTCTGGCAGTGTACGCCGCTGCGGGTGCAGTCAGGCGTCAGAACCGAGCTCAATTCCAGTGTCAGATCGTTGTTCATCGTGGTTTCACTTGCGAGTTCACATAGCCACAGAGCGAAAAGCCCTGCTGGCGCTTGCGCAGATGATAAAACGGGGCGCTCTTCCGCCCCATTTTTCCCTGAGCGCTGAACGGGTCAGCGCTCTGCAAACGTGAAGGTTAGTGTTTTTTCAGTTTGTCTTTATGTTTGGTCAGCTGACGTGCCAGCTTATCAACCAGCCCGTCAATGGCCGCGTACATATCTTCCGCTTCCGCTGTGGCGTGCAGCTCACCGCCGTTAACGTGCAGAGTTGCCTCTGCAATCTGAGTCACTTTCTCCACTTTCAGAACAATATAAACCTGATTGATGCGATCGTAATAGTGTTCAAGTTTGCCAAATTTGCTGTTCACAAATTCGCGCAGCGGGTCAGTGATTTCGACATTGAGTCCGGTAAGGTTTAGCTGCATAGGTCTTCCTTCTGAGTTCGGTCAGACCAGCTGTTTACGCTGGTTTGATGGCGGTATAGATAAAGACTCGCGATACTTCGCAACCGTACGTCGCGCTACCATAATACCCTGTTCAGATAACATGGCGGTCAGTTTGCTGTCGCTCAAGGGCTTTGCGGGATTTTCTGCCGCGACCAGTTTTTTTACCAGCGCACGAATGGCCGTAGACGAGGCTTCGCCGCCGCCTTCCGTGCTGACATGGCTGGAGAAAAAATATTTCAGCTCAAAAATACCACGCGGACTGTGCAGATATTTTTGCGTGGTCACGCGTGAGATGGTGGACTCGTGCATATCGACCTGTTGCGCGATATCTGCCAGCACCATCGGACGCATATACTCTTCGCCCTGCTCAAAAAACGCCTGCTGCTGCGCAACGATACAGCGGGTAACCTTGAGCAGAGTGTCATTACGACTCTCCAGGCTTTTAATGAGCCAGCGCGCTTCCTGCAGATTATTGCGAATAAACTGGCTGTCGCTATCGCTGCGCGCTGAACCGCCCATGGCGGCATAGTGCTGGTTGATCCGCAGACGCGGCAGGCTTTCAGCGTTCAGTTCCACTATCCAGCGTGCGCCCGCTTTGCGCACCAGCACATCCGGAATAACGTATTCCGGTTCACCCGTATTAATCGATTGTCCGGGGCGCGGATCGAGCGACTGTATCAACAGCATCGCCTCTTTCAGCACCTCTTCTTTCAGGCGGGTCACCCGCATCAGGCTGCGGAAGTCGTGATTAGCCAGCAGATCGAGATGTTCACTGACAATCAGGCGCGCCTCTTTTAGCATAGGAGCGTCAGCCGCATATTGCGATAGCTGAACCAGCAGACAGTCGCGCAGATCGCGCGCGCCTACGCCAACCGGATCAAACCGCTGGACGCGCTTGAGAACCGCCTCTACCTCATCCAGCGTCAGCTCATCGTCGCCGATACTGTCGCAAATTTCCTGCAGCGTCACGGTGAGATAACCGGTCGTGTCGATCGCATCAACAATCGATGTCGCAATAGCGCGATCGGTATCGGTAAACGGGGTCAGCTCCACCTGCCACATCAGGTAATCCTGCAGCGACTGCGTGGTTTCTCCCTGATACACCGGCAGTTCATCATCCTGATAATCTGTTCCGGTGCCGGAAGGGGTGCCGGCGGTATAAATTTCATCCCACGACGCATCCAGCGGCAGCTCGTCAGGCATCTCTTTCTGTTCCAGCGCCTCACGGGTATCTAACGTATCGCTTTCCTGCGTTTCGCGTGCGTCCACTTCATCATGAATATCGGTCTGCTCAAGCAGCGGATTGCTCTCCAGCGCCAGCTGGAGCTCCTGCTGGAGTTCAAGCGTAGAGAGCTGCAGCAGGCGAATGGCCTGTTGCAGCTGGGGGGTCATCGCCAGCTGTTGGCTGAACCTGAGTTGCAAACCTTGCTTCATAATCCGGCTTGAATGTCCTAAGCGAATATCGGGTTAATCGACACCTTATCAGAGTCTGAACTCTTCGCCCAAATAAACCCGCTTAACCTGCTCATCTGCCAGAATTTCATCCGGCGTGCCGTGTGCAATCAGATTGCCCTGGCTGACAATATAGGCGCGTTCGCAGACGGCCAGCGTTTCACGCACGTTATGGTCGGTGATCAGGACACCGAGGCCGCTGTCGCGCAAATGTTCGATGATCTTTTTGATATCGATAACGGAGATGGGGTCAACCCCGGCGAACGGCTCATCCAGCAGAATGAACTTTGGATTCGCTGCCAGCGCGCGTGCAATTTCAACGCGGCGACGTTCTCCCCCGGAGAGCGCCTGGCCCAGGCTGTTGCGCAGATGCTCAATATGGAACTCTTCCATCAGCTCATTGGCGCGATCCTGGCGCTGCTCTTCGGTCAGATCGTCGCGGATCTGCAGCACGCCCATCAGATTGTCATACACGCTCAGCCGCCGGAAAATAGAGGCTTCCTGCGGCAGATATCCGATACCACGACGCGCACGGGCGTGCAGGGGCAGGATACTGATATCCTCATCATCGATAATAATGCGGCCCGCATCGCGCGGGACAATGCCGACCACCATATAAAATGTCGTGGTCTTACCGGCGCCGTTAGGACCCAGCAGTCCGACAATCTCGCCCGATTTAACCTGCAGGCTGACATCTTCCACTACGCGGCGGCCTTTATACGCTTTGGCCAGATTTTCAGCGACTAAAGTTGCCATCGGTCAGTTACTCTTTTTAGGGCTCGCAGCGGAACCGTTTTTATCCTGCAGCTGTGAAGGAACCAGCACCGTGGTGACGCGTTTGCTTTGACCCTGACTATAGGCCTGCATTTTCTGCTCTTTCACCAGATAGGTGATGCGATCGCCTTTGATGTTGCTGTCCTGCTGTTCAATAAAAGCATTACCGGTCAGCTCGACAAAATCGTTGGCCAGCTCATAGTGCAGCTTAGCGGCATGGCCTTTAACCGGCTTGCCGTTGTCCTGCATCTGATAAAACGTAGCCGGATTGCCATAGGCATCAACAATGGTTTTGTTGCTGTCGCCGCCGGGACGGGTTACCACGACTTTATCCGCTGTAATTTTAATCGTGCCCTGCGTGACAATAACATTGCCGGTAAAGGTCGCCACGTTGCCCTGCAGATCCAGCGCCTGATTAACGGAGTCGATATTAACCGGTTTTTCTGAGTCGCCGGTGACAGCCAGCGCGGGCAGGCTGCCAATCAGCAGCGATCCCAGCAGCAGCGCGTTAACGCTATTTTTGTTCATTTTGAATTTCATAAGAGGTTTTGACCTTTTCAAGCAGTTCGGCGTTTTTTGTCCGCAAATTGCCGCGCATCTTCATGCCCGTGGAGTTAAAACTGCGGCCAAATAGCGTCACCTGGTCGTCAGACATGACATCCTGGGTCACCAGATTGACCTGCGCGTTATCAGTGATAATGCGTTCCAGCTGAGAATCCTGCGTCAGCGTATGCACTTCAACGTGGCCATACAGATA
Source organism: Pantoea sp. ICBG 1758 (assembly GCF_002928325.1). Lineage (NCBI taxonomy): Bacteria > Pseudomonadati > Pseudomonadota > Gammaproteobacteria > Enterobacterales > Erwiniaceae > Pantoea > Pantoea sp. ICBG 1758. The sequence continues at coordinate 289,802 of NZ_POWL01000003.1, read as the reverse complement.
AAGCATACGATCTTTCGTTAGCTTTGCTTTGTCCGCCCGTACTGACCAGGTTGGCACTTTGTTTTCATCAAAGGTTGTCATAACGGGACGATCAAACCAGCTGACTTCATCAGCTGAAAAATAGGTCACTTTATCGGAGACAAGCTTGTAGGCCAGTGCACCCGTTGGGTTGTATACCACGGTATTAGAGTTCGCGCTGGTGTAGGTTGGCTCCTGATCGTTTGAAGCCAACGGCGTGGCACTCTCATCCTGATTCGTCAGGTTCCAGCCGATCAATATCAGCGCGACCAGAGCCAGAATCAGCGTTATCCAACGCCTGCTTTTACTCATACTGATTGCCCTCTGGCATCCTCAAATTTATTCTGCGCCAGTAATATCAGGTCGCATATTTCGCGTACCGCACCGCGTCCGCCGCCGATGCGTGTGACATAGTCTGCACGCGGCAGCAAGACCGGATGTGCATCCGCTACGGCAACACTCAGACCCGCCTGCGCCATGACCGGCCAGTCGATCAGATCGTCGCCAATATAGGCAACCTGCGTGCTGTCCAGTGACAGTTTATCCAGAAGTTCGCGCCACGCCAAAAGCTTATCTGATTGTCCCTGGTAAAGATGCGTAATGCCCAGCGTTTCACAGCGATCTTCCAGCAGCTTAGCGCGACGGCCGGTTATAATAGCGACTTCGATGCCGGAGGTCAGCAGGCAACGTATGCCGTAGCCATCCCGCACATTAAACGCCTTCAGCTCTTCACCGCTGTTTCCCATATAGATCAGGCCGTCTGACATGACGCCATCGACATCACAAATCAGCAGGCGGATTTGCGCTGCCCGTGCCATGACTTCAGCTGATACCGGACCATAGCAGGTGGCAACCAGCGCATTTTCAGCGTTCATTTACATTTCCTGTTCAGACTACGCCAGCGCGCAGCATGTCATGCATGTGGACGACGCCCAGCAGCCGATCTTCATCGGCTACCAGGACGGCAGTGATATTTTTATTTTGCATCAGATTTAAGGCCTCTACCGCCAGCATATTTGGCCGGACGCGGATGCCGCCACGCGTCATGACGTCCTGAATACGCGCTGACTGAAAATCGACGCCCATATCAAAAATACGGCGCAGATCGCCATCGGTAAAAATCCCTTCAATTTTCATTAAGTCATCGACGATCACCGTGAGACCGAGGTTTTTGCGCGTGATCTCCAGCAGGGCATCACGCAGCGACGCCTCGCGCGTGACGTGCGGAATTTCATCGCCGCTGTGCATAATGTCGCTGACGTGCAGCAGCAGTTTACGACCCAGCGCGCCGCCAGGATGCGACAGAGCAAAATCCTCTGGCGTAAAACCGCGCGCCTCAAGCAGCGCCACCGCCAGCGCATCGCCCATCACCAGCGTTGCCGTGGTGCTGGACGTTGGTGCCAGTCCCAGCGGGCACGCTTCCTGCGGCACTTTCACACACAGGTGAACATCTGCCGCGCGGCCCATGGCGCTCTCCGGGCGGCTGGTCATACAGATCAGCTGCACTTTCTGTCGCTTCAGCACCGGGATCAGCGCCAGGATCTCTGCCGACTCGCCGCTGTTCGAGATGGCGATAACCACATCGCTGGCGCTCACCATGCCGAGGTCGCCATGGCTCGCCTCGCCCGGATGCACAAAAAAGGAGGCGGTGCCGGTGCTGGCAAAGGTCGCGGCCATTTTCTTACCGATATGTCCTGACTTGCCCATGCCCATCACCACGACTTTTCCCTGGCAGGCATAAAGCAGCTGGCAGGCGCGGCTGAAGTCGTCATTGATATACTGATCAAGCTGTTCAAGTCCTTCACGTTCGATGCGCAGAACCTTTTTACCCGCCTGCTGAAAATCAAACTCTGCATGCTGCTGTGACATATCAGTGCATCCTTAATAGCCAGTAAGAAGGGTGGGGCTGAGCCACAGCCATAGCACCCAGAGAAGAAATCCGCTCAGTAACAGCGCGCCGGCTATCCGGCCGACGCGCCGCTTACGCAGCAGACAAAACAGGGCAAACACTACGCTGACGCCGAGCATGACCCAGTAATCACGGCTAAACGCGAGCGGATTGACCTCGCCCGGATGAAACAGCGCGGGCAGGCCAAGAACAATCGCCAGGTTGAAAATATTGGCGCCGATCAGATTACCAATCGCCATATCATCTTCACCTTTCAGCGCACCCGCGACAACCGTGGCCAGCTCCGGCAGGCTGGTCCCTACCGCGATAAGCGTCAGCCCCATCACCAGCTCGCTTACGCCAAAGTAATCAGCAAAGACGGTGGCATTGTCGATGACCATACGGGTCGACATCGGCAATATAATCAGCGCGACCGCCAGCCAGAGAAAGGCTACCGTGTTACCCGCTTCATCGCGCGGCAGTTCTGCCAGCTGTTCCCGGGTGAGTGTATCGCTGTTGTCATGTCCGGCGCGGCGGGCAATGCGGATCACGATCAGCAGATAGAACAGCGCCATCAGCAACAGCGCGACACCATCCAGCCGGCTCAGGTAATTATCAAACAGCATAATGCCGCTCAGCAAAGAGACCAGCAGCAGCAGCGGAAGTTCGCGCCGAATCAAATTGGAGTGTACGGTTAAAGGATGAAGCAGCGCGGCGCCACCCAGAATTAACAGGATATTCGTAATGTTTGAGCCCAGCGCGGTGCCTACGGCCAAATCCATCTGTCCATGTTGCGCAGCTGAAAACGAAATAATCAGCTCCGGTAGCGATGTGCCGATACTGACTACCGTCATGCCGATAATCAGCGGCGGAATACCGAATGAGCGGCACAGAATGGCGGCGCTGAAGACCAGTCGATCGGCCCCGTAAGCCAGTAACAGCAATCCGATAAACAACAGGGCGGTAGCTACAAACATGAAAAATCCTTGATGGATACGGTGCCGGCGGACCCTGGCCGGCAAAAAAACCTGAGATGTGGGGAGAGTCAGCCGCTGATTTTGACTCTCTGAGCGACAAAAGTAAATTTAATGACCGTTTTCGCCACACTGAACCGGTAAGTTTCTGTAAAACTATCGTGAATTGCGGTTTACCAGGCTACCATCCACCCCATTTAGTACGCCCGACCCGCTTAACGAGGTAATAATGACTCAGCAGCAAACGAATCTGGTCGAGGTGCGCGGTGTGAGTTTCACCCGTGGCGATCGCACGATATTCGATGATATTTCACTTACGGTTCCGGCGGGCAAAGTGACCGCGATTATGGGACCTTCCGGCATCGGAAAAACAACGCTGTTACGCCTGATTGGCGGTCAGCTGCAGCCTGACCACGGCGAAATCTGGTTTCAGGGCCAGAATATTCCCAGCCTGTCACGGCGCAAGCTCTATGAAGCCCGTAAGAAAATGAGCATGCTGTTTCAGTCAGGCGCGCTCTTTACCGATCTTAACGTCTATGAAAACGTCGCCTGGCCACTGCGCGAGCACACTCAGCTACCGCCGGAACTGCTGCACAGCACGGTGATGATGAAGCTTGAAGCGGTCGGACTGCGCGGCGCGGCAAAACTTATGCCGGCAGAGCTCTCCGGCGGGATGGCGCGACGTGCTGCGCTGGCACGTGCCATTGCGCTGGAACCGGAACTCATTATGTTTGATGAGCCGTTTGTGGGGCAGGATCCAATAACTATGGGCGTGCTGGTCAAGCTGATTGATGAGCTGAACCACTCGCTGGGCGTGACCTGTATTGTGGTATCGCATGATGTGCCTGAAGTCCTGAGCATCGCCGATCACGCCTATATTGTTGCCGGGCAAAAAATCATTGCTGAAGGCAGCACCCGGCAGCTGAAGGAGAACGCCGATCCGCGCGTACGCCAGTTTATTGATGGGCATGCTGATGGTCCGGTGCCGTTTCGTTTCGCCGCCGGCGACTATCTTAGTGATTTGACCCGGACAGGGAGAGAGTAAACTCATGGTGTTACAGGCACTGGCGTCGTTCGGGCGTCGGGGAATAAACAGCTGTGCGACCTTTGGTCGCGCCGGTCTGATGCTGTTTCATGCGCTGGTGGGAAAACCCGCTTTTCGCCGCCATGCTCCATTGTTGATCAGGCAGCTTTATAGCGTTGGCGTACTCTCGCTGCTGATTATTGTGGTTTCTGGTCTGTTTATCGGCATGGTGCTGGGACTGCAGGGATATCTGGTGCTGACCACCTACAGCGCGGAGACCAGCCTTGGCATGCTGGTGGCGCTGTCGCTGCTGCGTGAGCTGGGGCCGGTTGTCACGGCGCTGCTGTTTGCCGGACGAGCCGGCTCGGCGCTGACGGCAGAGATTGGTCTGATGAAAGCCACAGAGCAGCTCTCCAGTATGGAGATGATGGCGGTGGATCCGCTGCGCCGCGTGGTCTCGCCACGCTTCTGGGCGGGTTTTATCAGTATGCCGCTGTTAACGCTGATTTTTACGGCCGTCGGTATTGCCGGTGGTGCACTGGTTGGCGTTGGCTGGAAAGGTATCGATCCCGGCTTTTTCTGGTCCGCGATGCAAAGCGCGGTAGATTTTCATAATGATGTCCTTAACTGCCTGATCAAGAGCGCAGTTTTTGCCATTACGGTAACCTGGATTGCGCTGTTTAACGGCTACGATGCGATTCCGACGTCGGAAGGTATCAGCCGGGCAACAACGCGTACCGTCGTACACGCTTCACTGGCGGTGCTTGGGCTTGATTTTGTGCTGACCGCACTGATGTTTGGGAACTGATGCAATGCAAAGCAAGAAAAATGAAATTTGGGTAGGGGTATTTATGCTGGCGGCGCTGGTGGCGCTGCTGTTTCTCAGTCTGCGCGTGGCCGATCTCAAATCGCTGGGCACCGAGCCCACGTGGAAGCTCTACGCTACCTTTGACAATATTGGCGGCCTGAAAATCAGTTCACCTGTAAAAATTGGCGGCGTCGTCATTGGCCGCGTAACGGATATTTCACTGGATGAGAAAAGCCTGTCGCCGCGCGTGACCATGGATATCAGCGAACAGTATGTCGACAAAATCCCGGATACCAGTTCTCTGGCTATTCGTACGCAGGGTTTGCTGGGCGAACAGTTTCTGGCGCTGAATCTGGGCTTTGACGATCCGGATCTCGGTTCAGCTATGCTGAAAGATGGCGGAACGTTGCGCGACACCAAATCTGCCCTGGTGCTTGAGGATTTGATTGGTCAGTTCCTTTATAAAAGCGGCGACGGCAGCAAAGAGAATCAGTCACAGGATGGCGAGCGTGCACCTGCGCCTGCCACAACGGAATAATCCAAAGAGGTAAAACACGATGTTGAAACGTTTTCTGATGGTTGCCCTGCTGGCAATCGCTCCCCTGGCCGCCACGGCAGCGGATACGGATCAGAGCAACCCGTATAAGCTGATGAATGAAGCCGCAGCCAAAACTTTTACCCGGCTGAAAAATGAACAGCCGAAAATCAAGCAGGATCCCAACTATCTGCGCGATATTGTGCGCCAGGAGCTGCTGCCCTATGTGCAGATTAAATATGCCGGCGCGCTGGTTTTAGGCCGTTACTATCGTGAAGCGACGCCGGCACAGCGCGACGCCTACTTTGCCGCATTCGGTGACTACCTGGCCCAGGCTTACGGGCAGGCGCTGGCGCTGTATCACGGTCAGACTTACCAGATTCAGCCGGAAAAACCGCTGGGCGATGCCAATATTGTGGCTATTCGCGTCACCATTGTTGATCCTAACGGCCGTCCGCCGGTGCGTCTCGATTTTCAGTGGCGTAAAAACAGCCAGAGCGGAAAATGGCAGGCTTACGATATGATTGCCGAAGGGATCAGTATGATCACCACCAAGCAGAATGAGTGGAGCGATCTGCTGCGCACTAAAGGCATTGATGGCCTGACTGCACAGCTGAAAACCTATGCGGCACAACCTATTACACTGGATAAACAGCAATAATGAGTGAATCGTTACGCTGGCAGCGCAGTACTGATACGCTGGTACTGAGCGGCAAGCTTGACCGGGATACGCTGCTGACACTATGGCAGCAGCGTGAAACGGTTATGCAGAATATAAATGTCATTGATGTGGCGGCTCTGGAGCGGGTCGATTCGGCCGGGCTGGCGCTGCTGGTGCATCTGCGCGAGATGGTACGCGCGCAGGGAAGTACGCCGCTGTTCACGGGTGTGACAGATAAACTCCATTCTCTTATTACGCTTTATAATCTTCAGCAGATTATTGTTTCTGCGGAGAAAAGCGTCTGATCTGACGGCTGAAAAACCAGGCCCCTGATGCGTTCAGGGGCTTTTGCATATTTAAGACTCAGCCGCTTTCCTCTAAGATATCCGCCTTATTATTATCAAGTGAAGTTATAAACCATGGAAAATAGTGAAGTTCAGGCAGTCCTGATGCAGGCGCTGTCATTAGATGAAGTCCACGTGATGAGCAACGACGGCAGCCATTTCCAGGTGATCGCCGTGGGCGAAATGTTTGGCGAACTGAGCCGGGTAAAAAAACAGCAGGCTGTTTATGCGCCGCTGATGGAATACATTGCGGATAATCGCATTCATGCGGTTTCCATCAAGACTTATACTCCCGCCGAGTGGGCTCGCGACCGTAAACTTAACGGATTCTGAGTACCAGTCTGGTTGTTTTGTTGATAGATAATTGAGAGCCGTGTTAATGGACAAATTTCGTGTGCAAGGCCCCACCCGCTTAAGTGGTGAAGTGACCATTTCCGGCGCAAAAAATGCAGCGCTGCCGATTCTGTTTGCCGCGCTGCTGGCAGAAGAGCCGGTAGAAATTCAGAATGTCCCGCAGCTGCGTGATATTGATACCACCATGAAGCTGCTGAGCCTGCTGGGTGCACGCACAGAGCGTAACGGTTCGGTGCATGTTGATGCGCGCGAAGTTAACGTCTTCAGCGCTCCTTACGATCTGGTTAAAACGATGCGTGCTTCTATCTGGGCGCTCGGGCCGCTGGTGGCACGATTTGGTCAGGGTCAGGTATCACTGCCGGGCGGCTGCGCGATTGGTGCCCGTCCGGTCGATCTGCATATCACTGGTCTGGAACAGCTCGGCGCGGAAATTAAGCTGGAAGAGGGCTATGTTAAAGCCTCAGTCAATGGCCGCCTGAAAGGCGCGCACATCGTCATGGATAAAGTCAGCGTCGGCGCTACCGTAACTATTATGAGTGCGGCAACGCTGGCAACCGGCACCACGGTAATCGAGAACGCGGCGCGCGAGCCGGAGATTGTTGATACGGCAAACTTCCTCAATACGCTGGGTGCAAAAATTTCTGGCGCAGGCACGGACAAAATTACGATTGAAGGTGTGGAACGTCTGGGTGGCGGTGTCTATCGCGTGCTGCCGGATCGTATCGAAACCGGCACCTTCCTTGTGGCTGCGGCTATCTCGCGCGGCAAAGTCATCTGCCGCAATGCACAGCCGGATACGCTGGATGCGGTACTGGCTAAACTGCGCGACGCGGGTGCAGAGATTGAAACCGGTGATGACTGGATTAGTCTTGATATGCACGGCAAGCGGCCAAAAGCGGTGAATATCCGCACTGCACCGCATCCGGGTTTTCCAACCGATATGCAGGCGCAGTTCACTCTGCTGAATCTGCTGGCGGAAGGCACGGGCGTGATCACAGAAACCATCTTTGAAAACCGCTTTATGCACATCCCGGAACTGATCCGTATGGGTGCGCATGCGGAAATCGAGAGCAACACGGCGATTTGTCACGGTGTGGAAACGCTCTCGGGTGCACAGGTTATGGCGACCGATTTACGTGCTTCGGCGAGTCTGGTACTGGCAGGCTGTATTGCTGAAGGCACTACGGTTGTTGACCGGATTTACCATATCGATCGCGGCTATGAGCATATCGAAGATAAGCTCAAAGCGATGGGCGCGAACATTGAGCGTATCAGCGGCGAATAAGCCAGTCAGTATGATGGACCAGAACCAGTCACAGCAGCGTGGCTGGTTTTTTTTTATTTTTTTTCCGGGATCTTTTTCAGACTATCGGGCGATCGGATCCGCTTTTTGCGATCCAGCAGAAGCAGGGTGTCAGGATCGTAATAGCGGCTTGGCCAGATTTCTGCCGGATGTACCTCAAGCGCCATAGCGATAAGCCACTCGCCTTTGGGCCAGGGGCGTGACAGCGCATTGGCGAGCGTTGAGGAGCAAAGTCCTGACGCACGTGACAGAGCCGCCAGTGAAGTACCACGTTTGCGTAGCGCTGCGATAATATCTGCAGGATGCCAATCCTCTTTCCTTGTCTGCATAACTTGTTCTCCATATCCATGTAATGCGTAATCGCTGCTGTGGCAGTGAAGGGTAAAACTGGAAATTAACGGCTCTATATAGCAAAAAGGTTCCATTAATTTCCAGTAATTGTTACACCCAGGTAGCAAAATCTGGCGGGTATTCGCAAAAAGCGTGCAAACTTATGCAAACGGCGCAGGAAACGGCGGGAAAATAAAAAACGGAGCCGGGCGGCTCCGTCCGGAATTAAAAGTCGCGCTGCACTGACATATGCGCCAGCGCTTCAAGCGCAGTACGCCACGGACTCTCAGGCAGCAGCTGTAGCGCAGCAATCGCTTTATCCGCTTCTTCTTCAGCGCGTTTGCGCGTCCATTCCAGTGAACCCGTCTGCTGCATAGCGGCCAGCACCGGCTCCAGCAAATGGCGTCCGTTGCCTTCCTCAATCGCGCTGCGGATCATAGCGGCCTGCTCGGGGGTGCCATGATGCATGGCATGCAGCAGGGGCAGCGTCGGTTTCCCTTCGCTGAGATCGTCACCGGTATTTTTACCCAGCGTCTCGCCATCTGCGCTGTAGTCGAGCAAATCGTCAATTAACTGGAAAGCGGTGCCAAGGTAGCGACCATAATCCTGCAGCGCTTTCTCCTGAGCAGGCGAAGCCTCTGCCAGAATCGCTGAGGCCTGAGAAGCAGCCTCAAACAGACGCGCCGTTTTACTGTAGATCACGCGCATGTAGCTCTCTTCAGTGATGTCAGGATCGTTACAGTTCATCAGCTGCAGCACTTCGCCTTCTGCGATCACATTCACCGCTTCTGACATCAGCGCGAGGATCTTTAAGGATCCGAGGCTGGTCATCATCTGAAAAGCGCGCGTATAGATAAAATCACCTACCAGCACGCTGGCGGCATTACCAAACGCCGCATTCGCAGTCGCTTTGCCGCGACGCATGTCAGACTCATCCACCACATCATCATGCAGCAGTGTTGCCGTGTGGATAAATTCAATCAGTGCTGCGTTCGTAACATGCAGCGAACCCTGATAGTTGAGCGCACGCGCTGAAAGCACGGCAATCATCGGACGAATGCGTTTACCTCCGCCGCTGACAATGTAGTAGCCCAACTGGTTGATCAGTGAGACATCTGAATTCAGCTGGTCGAGGATGGTCTGGTTGACGGCCGCCATGTCCTGCGCGGTTAGTTCGTTAATTTGTTCTAGGTTCATTCGTCTGTTCAGCTTTGACTCGTTTTTTGCATGGTAGGCGCTTTTACCCAGCGTGAGTTCAGGTAATCTGTTACTGATTGTACTTGAAAATTCAGGATGAGAAACGGTTGCATTCACTCTGCGCTTTTTTTCTGCAGGAGAGTGCAAAGTGCGCTTGTTTTCTGCTGGATATTTGCGTAGAATTCGCGCCCTATTGTGAATATTATCGCGCCGCCTGATTACACAGAAAGGCAAGCGCAGAAGCGGAGTTTTATATGTACGCGGTTTTCCAAAGTGGTGGTAAACAACACCGAGTAAGCGAAGGTCAGACCGTTCGCCTGGAAAAGCTGGACATCGCAACCGGCGAAACCATTGAGTTCGACCAGGTTCTGATGATTGCAAATGGCGAAGACGTGAAAATCGGCGCGCCACTGGTTTCAGGCGGAATGATCAAGGCAGAAGTTGTTGCTCACGGTCGCGGCGAAAAAATCAAGATTGTTAAGTTTCGTCGTCGTAAACACTACCGTAAGCAAGCTGGTCACCGTCAGTGGTTCACTGATGTGAAAATCACGACGATCAGCGCGTAAGAGGAGATCTGACAAATGGCACATAAGAAGGCTGGTGGTTCGACCCGTAACGGTCGCGACTCCAACGCAAAACGTCTGGGTGTTAAGCGTTTCGGTGGTGAATCTGTTCTGGCAGGTAGCATCATCGTTCGTCAGCGTGGCACCAAGTTCCACGCCGGTACCAATGTAGGCTGTGGTCGTGACCACACCCTGTTTGCTACCACAGACGGCAAAGTTAAATTCGAAGTGAAAGGCCCGAACAACCGTAAATATATCAGCATCGTTGCTGAGTAAGGTTGTCGTGCTGCAGACGATAATCGTCTGAACACACGAAGGAAAGGCCCCGCAGCTTTGCGGGGCTTTTTACATTCTGCCGCCGGTTATCGATTCCCCGCTAACTGAGCTGCGCGGTTTGTTGTACACTTTCTGTACATATCATATTACCAGATTTGCATTATCCGCCGCCGGTCAGCACAGAAGACCCTGGCGGACCCGTCTGCCGCTCTCTGCAGCGACAGACGACAGTGTGACGGAGAAATAGAATGAAGTTTGTTGATGAAGCGACGATCCTTGTGGTCGCAGGCGATGGCGGCAACGGTTGCGTTAGCTTCCGCCGCGAGAAATATATTCCTAAAGGCGGCCCGGACGGCGGTGACGGCGGTGATGGCGGTGACGTCTATCTGCTGGCAGATGAAAACCTCAATACCCTGATCGATTATCGCTTTGAAAAAGCGTTCCGCGCTGAGCGCGGTCAGAATGGTCAGAGCCGCGACTGCACCGGCAAACGTGGCAAAGATGTCACCATCAAAGTGCCGGTCGGTACGCGCATAATCGATCAGGGCACCGGTGAAACGCTGGGCGATATGACGCGCCATGAGCAGAAGCTGATGGTAGCGAAAGGCGGCTGGCACGGTCTTGGTAACACGCGTTTTAAATCCTCGGTTAACCGCACCCCGCGCCAGAAAACCATGGGGACGCCAGGCGAGAAACGCGATCTGCAGCTGGAGCTGATGCTGCTGGCCGATGTCGGCATGCTGGGTCTGCCGAATGCGGGTAAATCGACCTTTATTCGCGCCGTCTCTGCAGCGAAGCCAAAAGTGGCGGACTATCCGTTTACCACGCTGGTTCCCAGCCTGGGCGTTGTGCGCATGGACAGCGAAAAAAGCTTTGTCGTGGCCGATATCCCGGGGCTGATTGAAGGCGCAGCGGAAGGCGCCGGGCTGGGCATTCGCTTCCTGAAGCATCTTGAGCGCTGTCGCGTCCTGCTGCACCTGATCGACATTGCGCCTATCGACGAAACCGATCCGGTTGAAAACGCCCGCATCATTCTTGGCGAGCTGGAAAAATATAGCGAGAAGCTCTATCAGAAGCCGCGCTGGCTGGTGTTTAACAAAACTGACCTGCTGAGTCAGGAAGAGGCTGAAAGCCGCGCTAAAGCGATTGCAGAGGCGCTCGGCTGGGATGACAAATATTATCTTATCTCTGCCGCCAGCCGTACCGGCGTGAATGAACTCTGCTGGGATGTGATGAGCTTTATCATCGCTAATCCTAAAGAAGCGGAACTGGAAGAGAAGCAGCCTGAGAAGGTCGCGTTCATGTGGGATGATTACCATCGTGAAGCGCTGGAGACCGCTCAGGAAGTGGAAGAAGATGATGACTGGGATGATGACTGGGATGATGAAGACGACGAAGGCGTCGAAATTATCTATCAGCGTTAATCGCAGCTAAAAGCGGCCTTCGGGCCGCTTTTTTTATCTGCAGAGCTAGCCGTTGAGCTGATACGGCAGCGTACAGCGGGCAATCAGTCCGCTGCGGTCTTCACGGTTTTCCAGCGTCAGCGTACCGCGGTGCATTTGTACAATACGCAGCACAATATTCAGACCCAGTCCGCTGCCGCCGTAGCGCTGATCGCGACGGCGAAAGGCCTGGGTTAACTCCTCTGCGGCTCCGGCATCAATACCCGGCCCTTCATCCCATACTTCTGCCGTTACCTGCTGCGCATCCCGGTATAGCTTAACCTGCACCTCGCTGTTTTCCGGGCTATAGCGCGAGGCGTTCTCCAGCAAATTGCGCAGCATCAGGCGCAACAGCACCGCTTCGCCCTGCTGCGGGATATCACTCCCCTCTGGCCAGCGCAGCCGCTGCTGACGCTGTAGCAGCAGCTCGTCCATCTCTGGTTTCAGCGGCTGCATGATATCCTGCAGCCACCACAGCTGCTGATAGTGTCCGCCCGCCAGCGCCTGGCCGGCACGTGACAGCATGAGCAGCTGCTCTACGGTGTGCATCAGCTGATCGATACGGCTAATCAGCATTTCACTCTGCGGCACCTGCTGCTGCTGCAGCAGTTCCAGATGCAGCCGCAGCCCGGCGAGGGGCGTACGCAGTTCATGGGCAGCATCGGCAGTAAAAAGCCGCTCCTGCTGCAGCGTGTGGTCCAGACGGGAAAACAGCTGATTTATCGCGCCGGTGACGGCAACAATTTCATCCATATCCGCATACACCGGCAGGGGAGTGAGGTTGTCGGCGGAACGATGCGCCAGGCTATCCTGCAGCAGCTTAAGCGGGCGAATAATCCAGTTAATCGCCCAGAACGAGAGCAGCAGCGTCAGGCATACCATCACCAGTGAGGGCAGTAGCAACGAAGCGATCGCTTCGCGGATCTCATTCTCGACCCGCTGATTGCGCGCCTGAGCCGAAAGCGTCTCATTGACAAGAAAGCTGATCTGCTCCCGGCTCTCGTGCCAGAGCCAGATCACGCTCATGACCTGACAGATAAGCAGGATCAGCGCCAGCATGATCAGTAAGCGCTGCCGCATACTGTTCATTCGCGCAGTTCCAGCCGGTAACCCACACCGCGAACCGTTTTAATCCGATCTTTTCCAAGCTTGCGGCGCAGATTATGAATATGCACTTCCAGCGTGTTCGATCCAGGATCGTCGTTCCAGCTATAAAGATCCTGCTGCAGCGTTTCGCGATGCACATTTTGTCCGATGCGCATCAGCAGGCGCGTCAGCAGCGCAAACTCTTTAGGCGTAATATCCACCGACTGATTTTCAAGCAGCACCTGCTGCGTGCTGAGATTGAGCGTCAGATCGCCCTGTTGCAGCTGGTTATCGCTCTGCCCCTGATAGCGGCGGATCAGCGCCCGAACCCGCGCCTGCAGTTCTGCCAGTGCAAAAGGCTTGATCAGATAATCATCCGCACCGGCATCCAGGCCCTCCACGCGATCCTCCAGCGCATCACGCGCCGTAAGGATCAGCACCGGGATCGCAACGCCCTCGCGCCGCCACTGGCGCAGCAGCGAAGCGCCGTCGCGATCCGGCAGGCCAAGATCCAGCACGATCAGCGTATACTGACCGCTGCGCAATAGCGCATTACTCTCTGCGGCGCTGCTGGCGCAATCTGTTGCATAACCCTTAGCGCCCAGCGCCTGTGCCAGGCCCGACTGCAGCAGCGCATCATCTTCAACAATCAACAATTTCATTAGTTGTTCTTGTTAATGTCCGTGTAGAGGCGGCTTTCAAAGCGAACCAGCGGAATACGCCGCGTTTTCTGATTTTCCGGGGGCACGGCATAGCCTGACAGAAACTGCACAAAGGCAACGCGCGCACCGCTGGACGTGGTAATAAACCCTGCCAGATTATAGACGCCCTGCAGAGAACCGGTTTTTGCTGAGACTTTGCCATCGAGGCCCGCTTCATGGAGCCCGCCACGATACTGCAGCGTGCCGTCGTAGCCAGCCAGCGGCAGCATAGAGATATAGTCGAGCGTGGCGTCGTTTTTAGCAATGTACTGCAGCACCTGCATCATTGTCTCTGGCGAGATCAAATCGTGACGCGACAGGCCGGAACCATCAACCTGAATGCTGTTGCCCATATCAATACCCGCTTTTTCGCGCAGAATACGACGCACGGCGTCAGAGGCGGCACGAAACGTACCCGGCACGTTAAAGTAGTGATGGCCGATGGTGCGGAACACGGTGTCCGCAATCATGTTGTCCGACTTTTTCAGCATCATGCGCAGTAGCGTATGCAGCGGCGCGGATTGGGTCGAGGCGAGCACGGTACCCGGCGACGTAACCTGCGTCTGGCGTACCAGATGACCGCTATAATCAATATCAGCCGCACGCAGCATCCCTTTCAGGATTTCACCTGACCAGGCGGCATCATCCTGAACCGCAAAGGCGAGCGGCAGCGGTTCTGCCCGCTGGCGCATACAGCCTGTCAGCGTATAGCGGTTAAGCTCACCAGGCACCACATCCAGCTCGCAGTACTGACCTTCGCCGCTGTTAGGGGCAAGCGTCCGGACCTGGCTGAACATATGGGCCGGATAGTAAGACGCAATACGCACAAAGGCGGTTTCACCAGCGGTTTTGCCACTGTAAAGCGAAACCGAGAAACAGTTTTTGTCGACAATCGCCGCGCCAGGTGGTGCGCTGAAGCACTGGGTCAGATCGTTCCATGGCCAGCCGGGAGCCATATCGTGGCTGGCAAATACGGAGGTATCAATCACCAGGTTGCCTTTGATGTGCGTGATACCCTGCTGCTTCAGCGCGGCGACCATATTGCGCAGATTCTGCCTGCTCAGCGTAGGATCGCCGCCAAAGCGGGCCACCAGATCGCCGTTCAGCGTGCCGTCGGTAATAGCACCGCGTGTCTCAAGCGTGGTCTGAAAGCGGAAGTCGGGTCCCAGCTCCAGAAGTGCCGCCAGCGCCGTGATCACTTTCATGGTGCTGGCCGGTAAAGCCATCTGTTTTCCGTGGTAGTCAATAATAGGGGTTGATGCGCCCACTTTCTGTACCATCAGCGCCAGGTTCGCGCCGTCAGGTAAATACTGCATGTATTCTTCAACGGGGGCCGCTTGTGCCTGCAGCATTACCGCGCAGGTTAATCCGGTAACAAGTCGTGAAAATCGCATAATCTCGCGGTAACTGACGGATGGGGCGTCAATACTACGTCCCCGGGCAGGGCAAAGTAAACGATGACCCACAGGGAACTCTGGGGTAAAATACGTATCAAAATGCAAAACCGATCCCTGACCCGGAAAGCTTTCCGGGTCAGGGTTCTTTTGCTTTTGAAAAGGGGCCGTGTGCCGCAGAAGCGATTATTCTGCTGTCACCAGTCAGGATGACACCGTTAACCAGGATAGAGACGAGGAGCCAAAATGAATCAGATTCCGATGACGTTACAAGGCGCTGAGAAGCTGCGTGAAGAGCTGAACGAACTGAAAACCGTAAAGCGTCCGCGCATCATCGCCTCCATCGCTGAAGCTCGTGAGCATGGCGACCTGAAAGAGAACGCCGAGTACCATGCTGCGCGTGAAGAGCAGGGGTTTTGCGAAGGGCGTATTCAGGAGATTGAAGCTAAACTTTCTAATGCGCAGGTGATCGACATCACATCTATGCCAAAAACCGGTCGCGTCATTTTCGGTGCCACGGTAACTGTGCTGAATGTAGATACCGACGAAGAGTTTACTTACCGCATTGTGGGTGACGATGAAGCAGATTTTAAACAAAATCTGATCTCAGTTAACTCGCCAATGGCGCGTGGTCTGGTGGGCAAAGAGGCCGATGACGTAGCCATTGTGAAAACGCCAGGCGGTGACGTGGAGTATGAAGTGCTGAAGGTTGAATATCTGTAAGCACCCGCTGCTGTTATGCCGGGCACAATGTAAAGAAAGGAAAAAGGCCGCATGGCGGCCTTTTATCGCATGCGTGAGCGTGGCACTTTCTCTGCCCGCTGCGCCGCGCTTAGTATAGAGCTTAACGAGGCAGCGTGATTTTGCGCTCTTTCGCCGGGCGGTACAGCACCAGCACATTGCCGATAACCTGCACATTGCTGGCCTTGGTTTCACGCACAATGGCCTCGACGATCAGCTGCTTGGTTTCGCGATCTTCTGAGGCAATTTTCACCTTAATCAGTTCGTGATGGTCAAGCGCCTGTTCGATTTCGGCGAGCACGCCTTCAGTAAGGCCGTTGCCGCCCAGCATGACCACCGGCTTCAGTGGGTGGGCCAGGCCTTTCAGGTGCTGTTTTTGTTTGGTACTCAGATTCATCGTATTTTTTGCTTACTCAGGGATTGAAAACGGGTCATTCTACCGCCATCTCGGGTATATCGCCAAATCATCGCTACCCATTGCGCGCTGATTTATCGCTACGATGACGATTTAACTGGAAAAATTATGACGGGTAAAAAGCGTTCGGCCAGTTCCAGTCGCTGGCTTCAGGAACACTTTAGCGATAAATATGTGCTTCAGGCACAGAAAAAAGGGCTGCGTTCGCGCGCCTGGTTTAAACTTGATGAAATTCAGCAGGGTGACAAGCTGTTTAAACCCGGTATGACCGTGGTGGACTTAGGCGCGGCACCCGGCGGCTGGTCACAATATGTGGTACAGCAGATTGGCAATAGCGGGCGGGTGATTGCCTGCGATCTGCTGCCGATGGATCCGATTGTCGGCGTGGATTTTATGCAGGGTGACTTCCGTGACGAGGCCGTGCTGAAAGCGCTGCTTGAGCGGGTAGGGGACCAGAAAGTTCAGGTGGTGATGTCAGATATGGCACCCAACATGAGCGGTACGCCAGCTGTGGATATTCCTCGTTCAATGTATTTAGTTGAACTGGCGCTGGAAATGTGTCGGGATGTACTGGCTCCCGGCGGCAGTTTTGTTGTGAAAGTGTTTCAGGGAGATGGCTTCGATGAATACCTCCGGGAAATTCGCTCCCTATTTACGAAAGTGAAAATTCGTAAGCCAGACGCTTCGCGGTTACGTTCACGTGAAGTGTATATTGTGGCGACAGGGCGCAAACTGTAGGCCCGAATACCGGCGTCAAAGCAAGCTGAATAGTGCGTTTATCCCGGCCTGATTCTGAGTTTCAGGGTAAACCAGCAAATTCATCCATGCTGCGATTCCAGGTATGAAGGATATATAGTACCCTACGCTGTCTGTTAACACCGTTGTAATATGAGGTTAATCCCTTGAGTGACATGGCGAAAAACCTGATTCTCTGGTTAGTCATCGCGGTCGTGCTGATGTCAGTATTCCAGAGCTTTGGGCCCAGCGAGTCGAATGGCCGTAGGGTTGATTATTCAACCTTCCTGTCGGAAGTGAACCAGGATCAGGTCCGCGAGGCACGTATTAACGGGCGTGAAATTAACGTAACCAAAAAAGACAGTAATAAATATACCACCTACATTCCTGTCAACGATCCCAAGTTACTCGATAACCTGCTGACCAAAAACGTCAAAGTAGTGGGTGAACCACCTGAAGAGCCAAGCCTGCTGGCTTCTATCTTCATTTCCTGGTTCCCGATGCTGCTGCTGATTGGCGTATGGATCTTCTTTATGCGTCAGATGCAGGGCGGCGGCGGTAAGGGCGCGATGTCCTTCGGCAAAAGCAAAGCCCGCATGCTGACGGAAGACCAGATCAAGACCACCTTTGCCGACGTCGCTGGCTGTGATGAAGCGAAAGAAGAGGTAGGTGAGCTGGTAGAGTATCTGCGTGAACCAAGCCGTTTCCAGAAGCTGGGCGGTAAAATCCCGAAAGGCGTCCTGATGGTGGGCCCGCCGGGTACAGGTAAAACGCTGCTGGCTAAAGCTATCGCCGGCGAAGCGAAAGTGCCTTTCTTCACTATTTCCGGTTCCGATTTCGTAGAAATGTTTGTCGGCGTGGGCGCATCCCGCGTGCGTGACATGTTCGAACAGGCGAAAAAAGCTGCGCCGTGCATCATCTTTATCGATGAGATCGATGCGGTAGGACGTCAGCGTGGTGCCGGTTTAGGCGGTGGTCACGATGAGCGTGAGCAGACGCTGAACCAGATGCTGGTTGAGATGGATGGTTTTGAAGGCAATGAAGGCATTATTGTTATCGCCGCAACCAACCGTCCGGATGTACTCGACCCTGCGCTGCTGCGTCCGGGCCGTTTTGACCGTCAGGTTGTCGTTGGCCTGCCGGACGTGCGCGGTCGTGAACAGATCCTGAAAGTGCATATGCGCCGTGTGCCGCTGGCAACCGACATCGATGCGGCTATTATCGCACGCGGTACACCGGGCTTCTCGGGAGCTGACCTGGCAAACCTGGTCAACGAAGCCGCACTCTTTGCCGCTCGTGGCAACAAGCGCGTAGTGTCGATGGTCGAGTTCGAAAAAGCCAAAGACAAAATCATGATGGGTGCAGAACGCCGCTCCATGGTGATGACGGAAGCGCAGAAAGAGTCAACCGCTTACCATGAAGCCGGGCATGCGATTATCGGCCGTCTGGTGCCAGAACACGATCCGGTACATAAAGTTACGATCATTCCGCGCGGCCGTGCGCTGGGCGTGACGTTCTTCCTGCCGGAAGGTGATGCTATCAGCGCCAGCCGTCAGAAGCTGGAAAGTCAGATCTCCACGCTCTATGGCGGTCGTCTGGCTGAAGAGATCATCTACGGCGCAGAACATGTCTCTACCGGTGCATCTAACGACATCAAAGTGGCGACCAATCTGGCTCGTAACATGGTGACGCAGTGGGGCTTCTCAGAGAAGCTTGGCCCGCTGCTCTATGCGGAAGAAGAGGGTGAAGTGTTCCTTGGCCGTTCCGTAGCGAAAGCCAAGCATATGTCAGATGAGACTGCGCGTATCATCGATCAGGAAGTTAAACACCTGATCGACAGCAACTATCAGCGTGCACGTCGTATTCTGGGCGAGAACATGGATATTCTTCATGCGATGAAAGATGCGCTGATGAAGTATGAAACCATTGATGCTCCGCAGATTGATGACCTGATGGCGCGCCGCGATGTGCGACCGCCAGCTGGCTGGGAAGATCCCGGCAGCAACAACTCTGACAGCAACGGTACGCCAAAGGCGCCACGTCCGGTTGATGAACCGCGTACGCCGAATCCGGGTAATACCATGTCTGAGCAGTTCAATAAATAAGAGGCCATCACCTCAGCAAAAACCCCGGCCAGTCCGGGGTTTTTTACATTTAACGTTTGACCACTTCAGGACCATACCTGCCATGAAACTCCACGCGCGTGATTCCTTTCTCGATCTCTCCTTCCCCCATGTAATGGGTATTCTGAACGTAACGCCCGACTCCTTTTCTGACGGCGGCGCGCATAACTCTCTGGTAAACGCGCTGACGCATACTAATGAGATGGTAAATGCGGGCGCGACAATCATCGATGTCGGCGGCGAGTCGACCCGGCCCGGAGCGGACGAGGTCAGCGTTGAGGAGGAGCTGGAGCGGGTTATCCCGGTCGTGGAGGCCATTGCACAGCGGTTTGAAGTCTGGATCTCAGTAGATACCTCAAAGCCTGACGTCATCCGTGAAGCAGCGAGAGCGGGTGCTCACATCATCAATGATATTCGCTCGCTTTCAGAGCCTGGCGCGCTCGGTGCGGCGGCAGAGAGCGGTTTACCGGTTTGTCTGATGCATATGCAGGGTGAACCCCGTACCATGCAGCAGACACCTTCGTATAACAATGTGGTCAGCGAAGTGGACGCTTACTTCGCTGCGCAAATTGCGCGCTGTGAGGCGGCGGGCATCAAAAAAGCGCAACTGCTGCTCGACCCGGGCTTTGGTTTCGGTAAGAATCTCAGCCATAACTATGAGCTGCTGGCCCACCTGAGCCATTTTCACCATTACGGCTTACCGCTGCTGGTGGGAATGTCGCGTAAATCGATGATTGGTCAGCTGCTTAATGTCGGCCCGGCACAGCGTCTTACCGGCAGCCTGAGCTGCGCAGTCATTGCTGCGATGCAGGGCGCCCAGATTATTCGCGTGCATGATGTGAAAGAGACAGTTGAAGCGATGCGCATCGTGGAAGCGACCCAGAGAGCAAAAGGATAACAGGCATGAGTGAGCGTAAATATTTTGGTACAGATGGCATCCGCGGCAAAGTAGGCGAAGCGCCGATCACGCCCGATTTTGTACTGAAGCTGGGTTTTGCCGCAGGCAAAGTGCTGGCGCGTTCAGGTTCAAGAAAAGTACTGATTGGCAAAGACACGCGCATTTCTGGCTATATGCTGGAGTCGGCGCTCGAAGCGGGGCTGGCAGCAGCAGGCCTCTCGGCAGCTTTTACCGGACCGATGCCAACCCCGGCAATCGCCTACCTGACGCGAACGTTTCGTGCGGAAGCGGGGATCGTGATCTCCGCCTCTCACAATCCGTTTGATGATAACGGCATTAAATTTTTCTCAGCCGAAGGCACCAAGCTGCCGGATGATGTGGAAGAAGCGATTGAGCGCGAGCTGGAAAAACCGCTGACCTGCGTGGAATCTGCTGAACTGGGGCGTGCCAGCCGTATCGTGGATGCCGCCGGCCGTTATATCGAATTTTGTAAAGGCACTTTCCCCGGCGAGCTGAGTCTCAACGGTCTGAAAATTGTGGTCGATTGCGCGAATGGTGCCACCTATCACATCGCCCCTAACGTGCTGCGTGAGCTGGGTGCGCAGGTCATCGCGATTGGCGTGCAGCCGGACGGCATGAACATCAACAAGGAGTGCGGAGCGACTGACCTGCGTCAGCTGCAGCAGCGCGTCCTGGAAGAGCAGGCTAACCTTGGTCTCGCCTATGACGGAGATGGCGATCGCATCATGATGGTGGATCATCTGGGACAGAAAGTGGATGGCGACCAGATTCTCTATATCATTGCGCGCGAAGCGCTGCGTCAGGGGCAGCTGCGCGGTGGCGTGGTCGGGACGCTGATGAGTAACATGGGGCTGGAGCTGGCCCTGAAACAGCTGGGCATCCCGTTCACCCGTGCCAAAGTGGGCGACCGCTACGTACTGGAAAAAATGCAGGAGAAAGGCTGGCGCATGGGGGCTGAGAACTCCGGGCACGTTATTCTGCTGGATAAAATCAGTACCGGCGACGGAATTGTAGCCAGTTTGCAAGTGCTTACTGCCATAGTGCGCAACCACATGAGTCTGCACGATCTGTGCAGCGGTATGAAAATGCTGCCGCAAATCCTGGTTAACGTGCGCTTTACCGGCAGCCACGATCCGCTGGAGAGCGAAAGCGTGAAAGCTGCGGCTGCCGAAGCAGAGCAGGCGCTGGCAGGGCGCGGGCGGGTACTGCTGCGTAAATCAGGCACGGAGCCGCTGATCCGCGTGATGGTGGAAGGCGAAGATGAAGCGCAGGTAACCGCGCTGGCGCATAATATTGCCGCAGCGGTAAAAGCAGTTTAAACCCGGCCAGTCGGCAGGCGGGACGCCTTTTCGCCTGGTAAATCATCATGCTGGCGCTTTTTTCTGCAATTGAATTTTATGGCTAAAATTGCACTTGCAGAGCCAGGCGCCTTTGGTTAGTATTCACACCCGCTTCTGATGGGTAATGACGAGACTACCCGTCTGTATTGGTTGAAGCTTTAACTGTGCGGTTACGCGCAAGGAAACAGGTTGATTATGTACGAAGCTCTGTTAGTTGTTTTCCTTATTGTGGCGATTGGCCTGGTTGGTCTGATCATGCTGCAGCAAGGCAAAGGCGCTGATATGGGAGCCTCATTCGGTGCAGGCGCTTCCGGTACGCTGTTTGGTTCAAACGGGTCAGGTAACTTTATGACACGTATGACCGCGATACTGGCTTCGCTGTTCTTCATTATCAGTCTGATTCTGGGTAACCTGAACAGCAATAAGACTTCCAAAGGAAGCGAGTGGGAAAACCTCACTGCGCCAGCTCAGTCTGAACAGCAGACTCAGCCAGCTAAACCGGCAACCCCGGGCAATGATATCCCGCAGTAAGCAGTAAATCGTCAACGCTTAAGCGACTATACTATCGTCGCAGTCAGTGCAGTACCGAGGTGGTGAAATTGGTAGACACGCTACCTTGAGGTGGTAGTGCTCGAAAGGGCTTACGGGTTCAAGTCCCGTCCTCGGTACCAATTCTCAGTAAAACTTGCTATTTTCGCAAGATCGGCGTAATATTCGCCACGTTTTCGGACGCGGGGTGGAGCAGCCTGGTAGCTCGTCGGGCTCATAACCCGAAGGTCGTCGGTTCAAATCCGGCCCCCGCAACCACTTTCCCTTAGAGTTCTTTTTCAAATATACTGTATGCATCGACGGACGCACTATCAGTGAGTTTTTGAAAAAAATTCTTCTGGATTGTGCGCCGAAGCCGCACTGCGGCATACAGGGTCCAGTCATAAAAAGCCCCGATTTTTCGGGGTTTTTTGTTATCAGGAAATCGTAACACTGGGCTTTAGGCCCTTTTTTTATGTCTTGGGGGTGGGCTTGTCCACATTAGAGCAAAAATTGACAGAGTTGATCTCTGCTCCGGTAGAAGCGCTTGGCTACGAACTGGTCGGTATTGAATTCGTTCGTGGTCGCACATCAACCTTGCGCATCTATATTGATAGCGAAGAGGGTATCAATGTTGATGATTGCGCCGATGTTAGCCACCAGGTGAGCGCTGTGATGGATGTGGAAGATCCAATTACGGTGGCTTACAACCTTGAAGTTTCCTCGCCGGGTCTCGATCGTCCACTTTTCACTGCAGAACACTATGCGCGCTTTGCGGGTGAGGAAGTCAGCCTGGTCCTGCGGATGGCGGTACAGAACCGTCGCAAATGGCAGGGCATCATCAAGTCGGTGGAAGGCGAGATGATCACTGTGACCGTCGAGGGTAACGATGAAGTGTTCGCACTGAGCAATATTCAGAAAGCGAACCTGGTCCCCCACTTTTAAAAGTCCGGATTGAGGCTAACCAGGATGAATAAAGAAATCTTAGCTGTAGTAGAAGCCGTTTCTAATGAAAAAGCTCTGCCGCGTGAGAAAATCTTCGAAGCGCTGGAGAGCGCTTTGGCCACTGCGACCAAAAAGAAGTATGAGCAGGAAATCGACGTGCGCGTCAGTATCGATCGTCGCAGCGGCGATTTCGACACGTTCCGTCGTTGGGTAATCGTTGATGAAGTTACTCAGCCTACGCGTGAAATCACGCTGGACGCGGCTCGCTTCGAAGATGAAGCGCTCAATCTGGGCGATTACGTTGAAGATCAGATTGAATCTGTCACCTTTGACCGTATCACTACACAGACTGCGAAGCAGGTTATCGTTCAGAAAGTACGTGAAGCTGAGCGCGCAATGGTTGTGGACCAGTTCCGCGAGCAGCAAGGCGACATCATCACCG
This sequence comes from Pantoea sp. ICBG 1758, assembly GCF_002928325.1. Lineage (NCBI taxonomy): Bacteria > Pseudomonadati > Pseudomonadota > Gammaproteobacteria > Enterobacterales > Erwiniaceae > Pantoea > Pantoea sp. ICBG 1758. The sequence continues at coordinate 266,716 of NZ_POWL01000003.1, read as the reverse complement.
GTCAGGTGAAGAAAGTGAATCGCGACAACATCACGCTGGACCTGGGCAGCAACGCCGAGGCGGTGATCGTACGTGAAGATATGCTGCCACGTGAGAACTTCCGTCCGGGCGACCGTATTCGCGGCGTGCTGTATGCCGTGCGTCCTGAAGCGCGTGGTGCTCAGCTGTTTGTTACCCGTTCCAAACCTGAAATGCTGATCGAACTGTTCCGCATTGAGGTGCCGGAAATTGGTGAAGAAGTTATCGAAATTAAAGCGGCTGCCCGCGATCCGGGTTCACGCGCTAAAATTGCGGTAAAAACCAACGATAAACGTATCGATCCGGTAGGTGCCTGCGTCGGTATGCGCGGCGCACGCGTGCAGGCTGTTTCCAGTGAACTGGGCGGCGAGCGTATCGATATCGTGCTGTGGGATGATAATCCGGCACAGTTTGTAATTAACGCCATGGCGCCTGCCGATGTGGCGTCAATCGTGGTGGATGAAGATAATCACACCATGGATATCGCTGTTGAGGCCGGTAATCTGGCTCAGGCGATCGGCCGTAATGGCCAAAACGTGCGTCTGGCTTCCCAGCTGAGCGGCTGGGAGCTGAACGTGATGACCGTCGACGATCTGCAGGCTAAGCATCAGGCTGAAGCCCACGCAGCAATCGATATGTTCACGAAACATCTCGACATCGACGAAGAGTTCGCCACCATACTGGTGGAAGAGGGCTTCTCTTCGCTGGAAGAACTGGCCTATGTGCCAATGAACGAGCTGCTGGAAATTGACGGCCTCGACGAAGAGACCATTGAAGCCCTGCGTGAACGAGCCAAAAATGCGTTAACCACCCTGGCATTAGCGAAAGAAGAAAGCCTTGGTAATCAGGAGCCCGCTGAGGACTTGCTGAATCTTGAAGGCCTGGATCGTGCGCTGGCCTATCGCCTGGCGTCAAAAGGCGTTTGCACGCTGGAAGATCTCGCTGAGCAAGGTGTTGACGATCTGACAGATATTGAAGGGCTGGATGATGAGAAGGCCGGTGCGCTGATTATGGCTGCACGTAATATCTGCTGGTTCGGCGATGACGCGTAATAACAGGAAGGAACAGCATGACAGATGTAACCGTAAAATCGCTGGCCGCCGAAATTCAGACTCCGGTCGATCGCCTGGTACAGCAATTTGCTGATGCGGGGATCCCTAAGTCTGAAAACGACGCGGTGTCCCAGCAAGAGAAAGAGACCTTACTGTCCCACCTGAACCGTGAGCACGGTCAAACCAGTTCAGGTAAACTGACGTTGCAGCGCAAAACGCGCAGCACCTTGAATATTCCGGGCACCGGGGGTAAAAGTAAATCGGTGCAAATTGAAGTTCGCAAAAAGCGCACATATGTGAAGGGTGATGCAGAGGCTGAGCAGCAGGCTCAGGCAGAAGCGGAAGCTGAGGCACAGCGCGTAGCGGAAGAGCAGGCGCGTCGCGAGGCGGAAGAACAAGCCCGTCGCGAGGCTGAATTAAAAGCGCAACGTGAAGCCGAAGATAAAGCCAGGCGCGAAGCCGCTGACAAGGCTAAGCGTGAAGCAGCGGAAAAAGATAAAGTGACAAACCAACCTACCGATGAAGTGACCAAGGCTGCGCAGTCTGATAAAGCCCGTCGCGAAGCTGAAGCGGCTGAACTGAAGCGTAAAGCTGAAGAAGAAGCCCGTCGTAAGCTCGAAGAGAGCGCACGCCGCGTAGCGGAAGAAGCACGCCGCCTGGCAGAAGAGAAAGGCGCTGAGTGGGACAAACCTGAGGAAGAAGATAAAGGTGACTATCACGTCACAACTTCAACTCATGCCCGTCAGGCAGAAGACGAAAACGATCGTCAGGTTGAAGCGGGTCGTGCACGTGCACGCACCACGGCTAAAGCCACGCGTCCTGCCAAAAAAGGCAACAAGCACTCCGAAGCTAAAACCGATCGTGAAGAAGCGCGTGCGCAGGTTCGCGGTGGTAAAGGCGGTAAGCATCGCAAACCTAGCGCACTGCAGCAGGGCTTTAACAAGCCAGCGCAGGCCGTTAACCGCGACGTGATTATCGGCGAAACCATCACCGTAGCTGAACTGGCGAACAAGATGGCAGTGAAAGGTTCACTGGTCATCAAAGCGATGATGAAGATGGGCGCGATGGCGACTATCAACCAGGTTATCGACCAGGAAACTGCACAGCTGGTCGCGGAAGAGATGGGTCATAAAGTGATCCTGCGCCGCGAGAACGAGCTGGAAGAAGCGGTAATGGACGATCGTGATACTGATGCAGCGCAGGAGAGCCGTGCGCCGGTCGTGACCATCATGGGTCACGTTGACCACGGTAAAACCTCCCTGCTGGATTACATCCGCTCAACCAAAGTCGCCTCTGGCGAAGCGGGTGGTATTACCCAGCACATCGGTGCCTATCACGTTGAAACCGAAAACGGCATGGTCACCTTCCTGGATACCCCGGGACACGCCGCGTTTACCGCTATGCGTGCTCGCGGTGCGCAGGCAACGGATATCGTTATCCTGGTCGTTGCTGCGGATGATGGCGTGATGCCACAGACCGTCGAAGCGATTCAACACGCAAAAGCGGCCGGCGTACCGGTTGTGGTTGCAGTGAACAAGTGCGACAAACCAGAAGCCGATCCGGACCGCGTGAAGAACGAGCTGACTCAGTACGGCATCATTCCGGAAGAGTGGGGCGGCGAAAACATGTTCGTCAACGTTTCTGCGAAAGCGGGTACCGGTATCGACGATCTGCTGAACGCCATTCTGCTGCAGGCGGAAGTGCTTGAGCTGACCGCTATTCGTGAAGGTATGGCAAGCGGTGTGGTTATCGAATCCTTCCTGGATAAAGGTCGTGGTCCGGTCGCTACCGTGCTGGTACGTGAAGGTACGCTAAACAAAGGCGATATCGTACTGTGTGGCTTCGAGTATGGCCGCGTACGTGCGATGCGTGACGAACTGGGACGCGAAGTACAGGAAGCAGGCCCATCGATTCCGGTTGAGATCCTGGGTCTCTCTGGCGTACCGGCAGCGGGTGATGAAGCGACTGTGGTCCGTGACGAGAAGAAAGCGCGTGAAGTTGCTCTCTATCGTCAGGGTAAATTCCGCGAAGTGAAACTGGCGCGTCAGCAGAAGTCGAAGCTGGAAAACATGTTTGCGAACATGACTGAAGGCGAAGTCTCAGAGCTGAACATCGTTCTGAAGTCTGACGTACAGGGCTCGGTAGAAGCGATCTCCGATTCGCTGCTGAAACTCTCCACCGACGAAGTGAAGGTGAAGATTATCGGTTCTGGCGTGGGCGGTATCACCGAAACCGACGCTACGCTGGCGGCCGCTTCCAATGCGATCATCCTCGGCTTTAACGTCCGTGCTGACGCTTCTGCGCGTCGCGTGATTGATGCTGAAAACGTCGACCTGCGTTACTACTCCGTCATCTATAATCTGATTGACGAAGTAAAAGCTGCGATGAGCGGTATGCTGGCGCCGGAATTCAAACAGCAGATCATCGGTCTGGCCGAAGTACGTGATGTGTTTAAATCACCGAAATTTGGCGCGATCGCGGGCTGTATGGTTACCGAAGGCAACATCAAGCGTCACAACCCAATTCGTGTCCTGCGCGACAACGTGGTTATCTATGAAGGCGAGCTGGAATCCCTGCGTCGCTTCAAAGATGACGTCAACGAAGTGCGTAACGGCATGGAGTGTGGTATCGGTGTGAAGAACTACAACGACGTTCGCGTTGGCGATATGATCGAAGTGTTCGAAATCATTGAAATTAAACGCACCATCGCATAATTCACTTATCGATGTACTGCAATTTGGGAGGCCACTGGCCTCCCGAATTATTTGGGAGATATCATTATGGCGAAAGAATTTGGTCGCCCGCAGCGGGTTTCTCAGGAGCTGCAAAAAGAGATCGCGATTATTCTGCAGCGCGAAATCAAAGATCCGCGTCTGGGTATGATGGTGACGGTCTCTGGCGTTGAAGTGTCGCGCGATCTGGCCTATGCCAAAGTATTTGTGACCTTCCTGAACGATCAGGATGAGGAAGCGGTAAAAAATGGTCTGAAAGCGCTGAAAGAGGCGTCAGGCTACATCCGCATTCTGCTGGGCAAAGCGATGCGTCTGCGCATTGTGCCGGAGCTGACCTTCTTCTATGACAACTCACTGATTGAAGGGATGCGCATGTCAAATCTGGTCTCTAACGTGATCAGAAACGATGCAGAACGGCGCGGTGAAACCCCGGCGGAAGATGACAAGGAGGACTGATGAGTCGTCCTCGTCGTCGCGGCCGCGACGTACACGGTGTCTTCCTGCTGGATAAGCATCAGGGCGCGTCGTCCAATGATGTGCTGCAAAAAGTTAAGCGCCTGTTTAATGCTAACAAAGCGGGTCATACCGGTGCGCTGGATCCCCTTGCCACCGGTATGCTGCCGGTTTGTCTGGGCGAGGCCACCAAGTTTTCGCAGTATCTGCTCGACTCTGATAAGCGTTATCGCGTTATCGCCCGGCTGGGCGAACGTACCGATACTTCAGACGCAGATGGCAACATTGTGGAAACCCGCCCGGTGACCTTCAGCCAGCCTGAGCTGGATGCGGCGCTGGAGAGTTTTCGCGGTGATACGATGCAGGTGCCGACTATGTTCTCGGCGCTGAAATATCAGGGTCGCAAGCTCTATGAGTATGCGCGCGAAGGCGTTACCGTGCCGCGTGAAGCCCGACCCATCACCGTATTTGAGCTGCAGTTTATTCGCCATGAAGGTGATGAGCTGGAGCTGGAGATCCACGTCTCCAAAGGCACCTATATTCGTACTATCATCGACGATCTGGGTGAGAAGCTGGGCTGTGGCGCGCATGTCATTATGCTGCGTCGTCTGCAGGTCGCACGCTACCCGATTGCACGAATGATGACGCTGGAGCAGCTGCAGGCGGTGGCAGCAGAAGCCACCGCGGCTGAAACGCCTGACTACAGCGCGCTCGATGCGCTGCTGCTGCCAATGGACAGCCCGGCGGAAGATTTTCCGGTGGTCAATCTGCCCGTTACGGTTGCCGCCAGCTTTAAGCAGGGTATGCCGGTCCAGGCTGCGGATACGCCGGCAGCAGGTCTGGTAAGGGTCACGGAAGGTGAGGCACAAAAATTCATCGGCATGGCTGAAATCGCCGCCGATGGACGGGTAGCGCCACGCCGGCTGGTGGTGGAGTTTCCTGGCTGACCGTGCTGCTCATCTTTGCTGCAACAGCGCATTTGCGTTGCCTGCGGGCGCAGAGTAGAATAGCGCGGCTTTAAAAGCGGGCTGCTGAATTAGAGATCGGCACCCATACATTCATTTTTTTACTGGAGTTTATTATGTCTCTAAGCGTAGAAGCTAAAGCAGAGATCGTTGCTAAATATGGTCGTGGCGCTAACGACAGCGGTTCAACTGAAGTTCAGGTTGCTCTGCTGACTGCTCAGATTAACCACCTGCAGGGTCACTTCTCTGAGCACAAGAAAGACCACCACAGCCGTCGCGGTCTGCTGCGCATGGTATCCCAGCGTCGTAAGCTGCTGGACTATCTGAAGCGTAAAGACGTTGCTCGCTACACCAGCCTGATCGAGAGCCTGGGTCTGCGTCGCTAAGTCTGAAGAATCTGATCAGGGATGTAGCGCATGCACTATGCAAAAAAACGCATCTGACGATCAGATTTGTGCGAGTTTCGCGAAAAGGGGGCCTTTAAGGCCCCTTTTTTCGAGCAATCCGCAGCAATCCAGACCAAACTCATGTATTGTTGCTGAGTGTGATCTTTGTTTGCAGAGGTTCGCGCGGCTAATGAGAGGCTTTGCCGCAGGGGCGGTTGAGGGTTGTCATTAGTCGCGAGGATGCGACAAAGATCGGTTATCACTGGCGAGCCGCAATGGCTCTGCCCTGAATTTAAGGATGTTAATTTTGCTGAATCCGATCGTACGCAAATTCCAATATGGTCAGCATACCGTCACGCTGGAAACCGGCATGATGGCACGTCAGGCTACCGCGGCTGTTATGGTAAGCATGGATGACACAGCGGTATTTGTAACCGTTGTTGGCCAGAAGAAAGCGAAACCAGGCCAGGACTTTTTCCCGCTGACCGTTAACTATCAGGAGCGTACCTATGCTGCTGGTCGTATCCCGGGCAGCTTCTTCCGTCGCGAAGGCCGTCCAAGCGAAGGCGAAACCCTGATTGCGCGTCTGATTGACCGCCCGGTGCGTCCGCTGTTCCCGGAAGGCTTCGTTAACGAAGTGCAGGTTATCGCTACTGTCGTTTCTGTTAACCCTCAGGTTAACCCGGACATCGTGGCAATGATTGGCGCCTCTGCTGCGCTGTCACTGTCAGGTATTCCGTTCAACGGTCCAATCGGTTCTGCTCGCGTTGGTTACATCAACGACCAGTATGTCCTGAACCCGACCGCAGATGAGATCAAACAGTCACGTCTGGACTTGGTGGTTGCGGGTACCCAGAACGCGGTACTGATGGTTGAATCTGAAGCCGATATCCTGACTGAAGAGCAGATGCTCGGCGCCGTGGTATTTGGCCACGACCAGCAGCAGGTTGTTATCGAAAACATCAACGCGCTGGTTGCCGAAGCGGGCAAACCGCGCTGGGACTGGAAGCCAGAAGCGACTAACGATGCACTGATTGCACGTGTTGCCGCGCTGGCGGAAGCGCGCATCGCTGATGCTTACCGCATCACCGATAAGCAGGAGCGTTACGCACAGGTTGGCGTGATCAAAGATGAGACGATCGCTGCGCTGCTGGCTGAAGATGCTGCGCTGGATGATGCAGAAATCGGCGATATCGTGCATAGCCTCGAAAAGAATGTGGTTCGTACCCGCATCCTGAGCGGCGAACCGCGTATCGACGGTCGCGAAAAAGATATGATCCGCGGTCTGGACGTTCGTACCGGCGTACTGCCGCGTACGCACGGCTCTGCGCTGTTCACCCGTGGTGAAACGCAGGCGCTGGTTGCTGCTACGCTGGGTACCGCACGCGATGCGCAGAACCTGGATGAGCTGATGGGCGAGCGTACCGACAGCTTCCTGTTCCACTACAACTTCCCTCCATACTCAGTGGGCGAAACCGGCATGGTTGGCTCACCGAAGCGTCGTGAAATTGGTCACGGTCGTCTGGCGAAGCGTGGCGTACTGGCAGTTATGCCTAAGCAGGAAGAGTTCCCGTACACCGTACGCGTTGTATCAGAAATCACTGAATCAAACGGTTCTTCTTCTATGGCTTCCGTTTGCGGTGCTTCACTGGCACTGATGGACGCAGGCGTACCGATCAAAGCAGCCGTTGCCGGTATTGCTATGGGTCTGGTGAAGGAAGATGAGAAGTTTGTCGTGCTGTCTGACATCCTGGGTGATGAAGATCATCTCGGCGATATGGACTTCAAAGTAGCGGGTAGCCGTGAAGGTATTACCGCGCTGCAGATGGACATTAAAATCGAAGGCATCACCCGCGAAATCATGCAGGTTGCGCTGAACCAGGCTAAGGGTGCGCGTCTGCATATCCTGAGCGTCATGGAGCAGGCTATCAGCACGCCGCGTCAGGAGATCTCTGAATTCGCACCGCGTATTTACACCATTAAGATCAGCTCTGACAAGATCAAAGATGTGATTGGTAAAGGCGGCTCGGTAATCCGTGCGCTGACCGAAGAGACCGGTACTACCATTGAAATCGAAGATGACGGCACCGTAAAAATCGCTGCGACCGACGGTCAGAAAGCGAAAGAAGCGATTCGTCGTATCGAAGAGATCACCGCTGAGATTGAAGTGGGCCGCATCTACTCCGGCAAAGTTACCCGTATCGTTGATTTCGGTGCGTTCGTGGCTATCGGTGGCGGTAAAGAAGGTCTGGTTCATATTTCTCAGATTGCCGACAAGCGCGTAGAGAAAGTGACCGACTACCTGCAGATGGGTCAGGAAGTACCGGTTAAGGTGATGGAAGTTGACCGTCAGGGCCGCGTACGTCTGAGCATCAAAGAGGCAACTGAGCAGAAGCCGGCAGAAGCCGCTGCTGCTGTGGACGCTTCTGACGCTGAATAAGCGTGTCCTGATTAGCCCCTTTCTGCCCGGCAGAAAGGGGTGTTTGTATACTCTGGTAGCGTCAATTCACGGTCGCTGTGCCGATAAGTTGACACCGCCAGGGTATCATCGCGAGGGCGGGAACCCTTGTGCATAGCAGGCGGATGACAGGATGGTTATCCCAATGTTTGTATCGGGAGTGGGAAATGAAGCCTTTTTTGCGCTGGTGTATTGTTGCGACAGCTATTTCGCTGGCAGGATGCAGCAACTCCAATTGGCGTAAGAACGAAGTTCTGGCAGTACCTTTGCAGCCCACACTGCAGCAAGAGGTCATTCTGGCGCGAATGGAACAAATTCTTGCCAGTCGGGCCCTGACCGACGATGAACGCGCACAGCTGTTATATGAGCGCGGAGTGTTGTATGATAGTTTGGGTCTGAGGGCACTGGCGCGGAACGATTTCTCGCAAGCGCTGTCTATAAGACCAGATATGCCAGAAGTGTTTAACTATCTTGGTATATACTTAACGCAGGCTGGCAACTTTGATGCCGCCTACGAAGCGTTTGATTCTGTACTTGAGCTTGATCCAACTTACAATTATGCGCATTTAAACCGCGGTATCGCTCTCTACTACGGTGGTCGATACAGGTTAGCGCAAGATGATCTGCTGGCGTTTTATCAAGACGATCCTAACGATCCGTTCCGCAGCCTCTGGCTCTATCTCACTGAAAGCGAGATAGACAAAGACCAGGCTAAAGTAGCGCTGAAACAGCGTTATGACAAAGCGGCTAAGGACCAATGGGGATGGAATATTGTCGAGTTCTACCTGGGCGACATCAGTGAAAAAACATTGATGGAACGTCTCAAGGCGGACGCAACGGATAACACCTCGCTCGCTGAACATCTCAGTGAAACCAACTTCTATTTAGGTAAGTACTACCTAAGTCTGGGAGAGAAGGACGACGCGAAAGCGTTGTTCAAACTGGCGGTGTCTAACAACGTTAACAACTTTGTTGAACACCGATACGCATTGTTGGAACTGGCGCAACTCGGCCAGACACAAGACGATTTATCAGAATCTGACCAGCAATAGCTGACGAACTTTTATTGCCTGTTGTACCTGTAAAGTCATCACCTCCAGAGGTGAGGGCTTTTCTGTTCGTCAAAACTTCTAATTTGAGCCGGTTCACACTTTTTGATGAAAATGACTGAAAATTTTCACGACGAGTTATGTAGACTGGCCGCCGCAATCTAAGAGGCACGTGTACTACATGACTGATATTCAAACCACTTTTGCTGATCTGGGCCTGAACGCCGACATCCTCGAATCTCTGAACGGTATGGGCTACGTTAAGCCTTCCCCAATCCAGGCTGAGTGTATTCCTCACCTGCTGGCGGGCCGCGATGTTCTGGGTATGGCGCAGACCGGTAGTGGTAAAACCGCGGCGTTCTCACTGCCGCTGTTAAACAACGTTGATCCTTCTGTCCGCGCACCACAGATTCTGGTGCTGGCACCGACCCGCGAACTGGCGGTGCAGGTGGCTGAAGCGATGACAGAATTCTCTAAACATATGCGTAACGTCAACGTCGTGGCCCTGTATGGCGGCCAGCGTTATGACGTACAGCTGCGCGCCCTGCGTCAGGGACCACAGATCGTTGTGGGTACCCCGGGCCGCCTGCTGGACCACCTGAAGCGTGGTACTCTGGACCTCTCTAACCTGCGTGGTCTGGTTCTGGACGAAGCTGATGAAATGCTGCGTATGGGCTTCATCGAAGACGTTGAAACCATCATGGCGCAGATCCCGGAAGGTCATCAGACCGCACTGTTCTCTGCAACTATGCCAGAAGCGATTCGTCGTATTACCAAACGCTTCATGAAAGATCCACAGGAAGTGCGTATCCAGTCAAGCGTGACCACGCGTCCGGATATTTCACAGTCTTACTGGACCGCTTACGGCCGTAAAACTGAAGCGCTGGTGCGTTTCCTGGAAGCAGAAGACTTTGATGCAGCCATCATTTTCGTGCGTACCAAAAACGCAACGCTGGAAGTGGCTGAAGCCTTAGAGCGCAGCGGCTACAACAGTGCCGCGCTGAACGGCGACATGAACCAGGCACTGCGTGAGCAGACGCTGGAGCGCCTGAAAGATGGCCGTCTTGATATCCTGATTGCAACCGACGTTGCGGCGCGCGGTCTGGACGTTGAGCGTATCAGCCTGGTTGTTAACTACGATATCCCGATGGATGCGGAGTCTTATGTTCACCGTATCGGCCGTACCGGTCGTGCGGGCCGCGCTGGCCGTGCGCTGCTGTTCGTTGAGAACCGCGAGCGTCGTCTGCTGCGTAACATTGAACGCACCATGAAGCTGACTATTCCGGAAGTAGAACTGCCAAACGCAGAGCTGCTGGGTGAGCGTCGTCTGGCCAAATTTGCAGCAAAAGTACAGCAGCAGCTGGAAAGCAGCGATCTGGATCAGTATCGCGCGCTGCTGAGCAAAATGCAGCCGGAAGAAGAGCTGGATATCGAAACGCTGGCGGCTGCCCTGCTGAAAATGGCTCAGGGTGAACGTCCACTGATCGTACCGGCTGACGCGCCGCGTCCGCAGCGTCGTGAGTTCCGCGATCGTGATGACCGCGCTGACCGTCCGCGTCGTGACCGCGACAGCCGTGGTGAGAGCCGTGATGGCGATCGTCCACGTCGTGAGCGTCGTGACGTTGGCGACATGCAGCTTTACCGCATTGAAGTGGGCCGCGATGACGGCGTTGAAGTTCGCCACATTGTGGGCGCTATCGCTAACGAAGGCGATATCAGCAGCCGCTACATTGGTAACATCAAGCTGTTTGGCACGCACTCCACCATCGAACTGCCAAAAGGCATGCCGGGTGAAGTTCTGCAGCACTTCACGCGCACGCGTATTCTGAACAAGCCGATGAATATGCAGCTGCTGGGTGATGCACAGCCACACGAGCGTACTGAGCGCCGCAGCGGCGGTCGTGATTTCGGTGGTGAGCGTCGCAGCAGCGCACCGCGTGGTGATGCACCACGTGGTGAAGGCGCACCGCGTCGCTTCTCCGAGCGTCGTGAAGGTGGCCGCGAAGGCGGACGCTTTAGCCGCGAAGCGGGCCGTGGCCCACGTCGCGACGAAGGCACCTCACGTCGTCGTGATGCATAATCGCTAAACGTTAAGCAATAAAAAGGGACGCCATGCGGCGTCCCTTTTTTTATCTCTTTTACTCAACCTGCTACAGCGTGCCGGCAGCTTCCATCGCCAGCGCAAATGAGCGCAGCCGCGCTTTGGGATCGAAGATCTGACCGTTGACCATGATCTCATCCGCCTGCGTTTCGCGCTGCAACGCTGCCAGACCGTGACGCACCTTTTCGCTATCGCCCACAATCGACATGCTCAGCGCCTGCTGCACGCCATACTGCTCTGACGGCGACCAGAGGCTATCCATATTTTCCACCGGCGCAGGCAGCGGGCCCGGCTTGCCGCGGCGCAGGTTGATAAACTGCTGCTGCATGGAGGTAAACAGGAAGCGCGCGTCGCGCTCACTCTCTGCCGCCACAATATTCACACAGACCATAGCGTATGGCTTAGCCAGGCGCGCCGAAGGCTGGAACTTCTCACGGTACAGATGCAGCGCCTGCAGCAGCAGATCCGGGGCGAAGTGCGAGGCAAAGGCAAACGGCAGCCCGAGCTTCGCCGCCAGCTGAGCGCTGTAAAGGCTTGAGCCGAGCAGCCACACCGGAATTTTCAGGCCGAGGCCCGGCACTGGCTGTACCGGATGATGCTCGCCTTCTTCAGCATCAAACCAGCGCAGCAGCTCAGCGACATCTTCCGGGAAGCTGTCGGCCTGGGCGCTGGAGAGATGACGGCGCAGCGCCATCATCGTGCGCTGATCGGAACCCGGTGCACGGCCCAGCCCGAGATCGATGCGACCAGGGTAGAGCGACTCCAGGGTACCGAACTGCTCGGCAATCACCAGCGGCGCATGGTTAGGCAGCATAATCCCGCCGGATCCAAGCCGCAGGGTTTCGGTATTTGCCGCGAGATACCCGATCAGCACCGAGGTCGCGGCGCTGGCAATACCGGTCATGTTGTGATGCTCAGCGAGCCAGTAGCGGTGGAAACCCAGCGCTTCCGCCTGACGCGCCAGCGCCAGTGAATGGTGAAAGGCGTCGCGCGCAGACGCGCCTTGCGGAATAGGAGCCAGATCCAGCACGGACAGGCGAACAGGTTTTTTCTCAGACATGAGTACTCCAGCAAATGATGGCGCAGGCGTTGAACAGCCTGCTGCCATAAGTATTACGCAACATTACCCATATTAAAACTGCTATTAAGGGCAGGGATGTAGCCGGATTGTGCCTTTATTAACCATTTTTCCGGAAGGTATACCCCTGCCGCTGCGCTATTTTCCTGACGCGTAATAGCAGGCTTGTTGATCTCAGCAGGGAGGACTGCGCGACAGAGATGGCATAATTGATAACCTGTTATAAATACGCAGAGCCACACCGTTCGTAACCGTACGCCGCCGGTTAGGGGAAAAAGCCTGCTGAATAGGCGTATATTGCGGGCAAAGCGGGTACGGAGATGGAAAAAACTCTTTTGCAACAACTCTTAAACGCGCAATTTCGTCATGTTTTCGCTGAAGGTGAGTTAGACTTTCTGCAAGGGCGCGGCCTGGGCGATCGGATTGCTGCGAGTCAGTTTTGCCGCATCGCCACGCTGCAGGAGGCGTCTGACCGTTTCACGCGACGCCGAAGCAGATGCCGGGTTTCGCGGCGAAGCCAACGACTTGCTGCTGGTAGCTGCTCGGGCTAAGGCAGAAGGGAAACAAAAGGCGCAGGCTTATGCGTCACGCACGGGGATGCCATGTTAATTCGTACTGAGATTGGCGTTGATGCTGCCGGCATCGACAGCCTGTTAAAACGCAGTTTTGCGACCCCAGCTGAAGCTGAACGGGTACAGCAGCTGCGCGAAGATGGATTGCTCACGCTGGGCGTGGTGGCAACCGATGATGAGGGTCAGGTGCTGGGCTATGCTGCTTTCAGTCCGGTAACGCTGCAGGGTGAAGATCGTAACTGGGTGGCGCTGGCTCCACTGGCCGTTGACAGTTCGGTACGCGGGCAGGGCCTGGCAAAGCAGCTGGTTTATGAGGGGCTCGATTCACTGAATGAATTCAGCTACAGCGCGGTCGTGGTGCTGGGCGATCCCGCATTTTACCAGCCGCTGGGCTTTGAGTCGGCGGCCCATCATGGGCTGCACTGCCGCTGGCCCGACAGCGAGGCGACATTCCAGATTTACAAGCTGGCAGACGATGCGTTCAGCGGCGCAGAAGGGTTAGTGGTATTTGCTGCGCCTTTTAACCACGCTGAGTAAACCAGGTGGTCAGACACGCCGGCTGTTGCGCTATCAGCAGCAGTTTGTGGGTACGGGCGAGTTGTTTGACCTGATACTCCAGTCGTGAAGCCGCAGCGCGGTCACCGGCAGGGCAGTGAAACATCAGCGTAAGCGGCCCTTTACCGCGCAGCGAGCGGGCGCCGCGTCCCTGCTGATGCTGCAGCAGCCGGCGCGCCACATCGGTGGTAATTCCGGTATAGATCATCCCGGCAGCGGTTTGCAGCATATAAAGCTGCCAGTTCTGTTCCATTTCTCAGACCTCAAAACAAAGCACCAGCAGTGTAACGTGCCGCCGCGTTCACGGCTATGTGCAGGGAGCGACCTTTGTCCGATCTGTCTCATTTACTGCGCTACCTGAAGAAACAGCATGTGCTTTCGCTTTGCGCCAGCGCATCGGAAGAGCTGTGGTGCGCTAATTGCTACTATCTGTTTGATGAAGCACAGATGGCATTCTGGTTGATGAGCGACACCGCCACGCGTCACGGTGCCATGATGCTGCATAACCCGCAGGTCGCAGGCACCATTAATGGCCAGCCGAAAAGTGTTCAGCTGCTTAAAGGCGTCCAGTATCGCGGACATATCCGGCTAAGCGAGGATGCGCAGGCGTTAAGCGCCTATCAGCGCCGTTTTCCGGTCGCAAAAAAAGTCACCGCGCCTCTCTGGCAGCTCACGATAGATGAGCTGAAGATGACGGATAACACACTGGGTTTTGGCAAGAAAATCAGCTGGCAGCGTATCGCATCATAAATACACCAGGGGCGCATAAATGCGCCCCCTACAGGTCGTGCAATCACAGGGGCGGCATTCATGCCGCCCTGGGTCAGATATCGTGCAACCACAGGGGGCGGCATTCATGCCGCCCTGGGTCAGATATCGTGCAACCACAGGGGGCGGCATTCATGCCGCCCTGGGGCGGGTATATCGCAAAAACCAGGGGCGCATGAATGCGCCCCCTACAGGTCGTATAATTGTAGGGGCGGCATTCATGCCGCCCTGGGTCAGATATATCATGCCGCCCTGGATACTACGGGCGGCCGGGATATTATGATGCGCTCAGTATGCGCAGCGATTCGCGGTTAAATGCCGGCAGATCTTCCGGGGTGCGGCTGGTGACCAGCTTGTCATCATCCACGACCACTTCTTTGTCGTAAAAATCGGCACCCGCGTTACGCAAATCGATCGCAATCGCTTTCACACAGGTCATCTTGCGGCCGCGCACGCCGTTGGCGCTGATCAGCAGCTGTGGACCGTGACAAATAGCGAAAATCGGTTTGCCGCTGGCAACAAACTCTTTGGTGAAATTGACAAAGCGATCGTCACCGCGCAGCGCGTCGGGGGAGTGGCCGCCCGGCAGCAGCAGTGCATCAAATTCTGCTGCACTGACGTGATCGATATCTTTATCAATCTTCACTTCCGCTTTGCCCTGTTTACCTTTCACCGTTTTTCCTGCCTGCATCTCAATGGTGACCACTTCATGGCCCGCCTGGGTGTAAGCATCCGCTGGTGAGGTAAATTCAGAATCCTCAAAATCATCGGTGATCAGAACCGCTATTTTCTTGCCCATCTTCTCTTCTCCATGTGGTTAACGAACCCAGGGTTCGTTGCATGAGTGACCTGACAAGTCTGGACGCTAATCACTGAAACGCAAGCCCGGCGGCGCAATGTCTTCCGCAGGCGGCGGCTGGCGCAACCACCAGATCTTTTGATTACGACTGCCGCGCCACTGCAGCCGTGCATCCTTTTCAGCCTCAACAAAGCGGCCATCAATCAGCACATCGATAGCGTCGAGTATCACCCGCTGAGCGGCAGAAAGCTCAGCCAGCTCATAGCCGGTCCAGAGCCAGATATCTTTACCGGGGCAGTCGCGCCGCACGCGCCGCACCAGCCGGCGAATATGCGGTACGTTGTGCGGATGCAGCGGATCGCCCCCGCTTAGCGACAGGCCCTGACGCGGCACGCGGGTATCGTTGAGATCGGCAATCAGCTGCTCTTCCATCTGCAGCGTAAAGGGTGTGCCCGTGTCGGTGCGCCAGGTGCGCGGGTTATAGCAGCCCCGGCACCGATGCTCGCAGCCCGCGACAAACAACGTGCAGCGCGTGCCCGGCCCGTTCACCACGTCAATATCATAATAGCCATGAATACGCATCATTTCGGCAGGCCGCCACTCATGTGCTTCACGCGTCGCTGCACCTCCTGCTGTTTACCGGCATTGAAGGGGCGGGCGTCCGGGCTGCCAAGATAGCCGCAGACGCGGCGCGTGACGGAGACCCGGGCAGGGTCGCGATTGCCACAGGCGGGACAGGTAAAGCCTTTGCTGGTGCAGCTGAACTCGCCGCTGAAGCCGCAGGCGTAGCACTCATCGATCGGCGTATTGGTGCCGTAGTAGGGCACGCGGTGATAGCTGTAGTCCCAGACATCTTCCAGCGCTTTCAGGTTGTGCTGCAGGCTGGGATATTCGCCGTAACAGATAAAGCCGCCGCTGCTGATGGCCGGATAGGGCGCTTCAAAATCGATTTTGTCGTACGGATTCACCTTCTTCTCTACATCAAGGTGGAAGCTGTTGGTGTAGTAGCCTTTATCGGTCACGCCCGGAACCACACCAAATTCCGCTGCATCGAGGCGACAGAAGCGATCGCACAGGTTTTCGCTCGGCGTGCTGTAGAGGCTAAAGCCGTAGCCGCTCTCCGCTTTCCACGCGCTGGCCGCTGCGCGCAGGCGGGAAACAATCGCCACGCCTTTTGCCTGCAGCGTGGGCGAATCGTAAGGGTGCTGCGCATTACCGCTCAGCGCATTCAGCGTCTCATGCAGACCAATAAAGCCAAGCGAAACCGACGCGCGTCCGTTGCGGAACAGAACGCCAATCTCTTCATCAGCCTGCAGCCGTATGCCGCACGCTCCCTCCATGTAAAGAATCGGCGCCACGCGCGCTTTGGTGCGTTCAAGACGCGCGATACGCGTCATCAGGGCCTGCTTTGTCAGCGCCAGCCGCTTATCGAGCAGTTGCCAGAAGCGGTCATCAATGCCCTGTGCCTCCAGCGCAATGCGCGGCAGATTGATCGTTACCACGCCAAGGTTGCAGCGCCCGTCATGTACCGGCTCTCCCTGCTCCTCGTAGCAGTCAAGGAAGCTGCGGCAGCCCATTGGCGTTTTAAATGAGCCGGTCACCGCCACAACCTGGTCATAATTGAGGATGTCGGGGTACATACGTTTAGCAGCGCAGCGCAGCGCCAGCTGTTTGATATCGTAATTCATGTCGCCTGGTCGCCGGTTTATGCCGTCGCGGATGGCAAATACCAGCTTGGGAAATACCGCCGTTTTATGATTTTTACCCAGTCCGGCGATCCGGTTATGCAGAATCGCCCGCTGGATCATGCGCGCGGCTTCACAGGTGCCAAGCCCGAAGCCAAAGGTCACAAAGGGGGTCTGGCCATTGGCGGTGTGCAGCGTATTGACTTCATATTCCAGCGACTGAAACGCGTCAAAGCACTCTTTTTCAGTGCGTTCACGGGCATACGCTTCAGCGCTTTCGATCTGCCACGCCGCGGCAATCCGGCGATGCTTCGCCATGCTTAATTCCACAAACGGCGCCAGCACTTCATCAATGCGGTTAAGCGTCGTGCCGCCATAAATATGGCTGGCGACCTGCGCGATGATCTGCGCGGTAACGGCGGTGGCGGTGGCGATCGATTTCGGCGGCTCAATCTCTGCATTGCCCATTTTGAAGCCCCGGGTCAGCATGCCGCGCAGGTCGACCAGCATGCAGTTGAACATCGGGAAAAAGGGGGCGTAATCGAGATCGTGATAGTGGATCTCGCCGCGATCGTGCGCCTCGGCCACCGCGCGCGGCAGCAGATGCCGCTGCGCATAATGTTTTGCCACGATGCCCGCCAGCAGGTCGCGCTGGGTCGGGATGACATTACTGTCTTTGTTCGCATTCTCATGCAGCAGCGCGGTGTCGGTCTGCTCCACCAGCCCCCTGATGGCGTGATGCAGCCGGCTGCGCTGCTCGCGCGCCCGGTCCCGGTCGTGGCGATACTCAATCCACGCGCGCGCCACCGCCGGTTTACCGGCATGCATCAGCGCCTCTTCAGCCGCCAGCTGGATCTCATGGATATCGACTTCCGCGCGCGCGGCCAGCTGCTGACCAATCTGCTCAGCCAGCGCCCGGCACCAGGCAGGATCGCACTGCGCCACTGCCTCTGCCGCCGCCGCAATGGCCTGTTCAATACGCTGTATATCAAAGGGGACTCTGCAGCCGTCGCGTTTTATAACCGTCGTCGCCATTTACCACTCCTGAGCTATATATAGATATTTCAGGTAGTGTAATGACTATATGTTGTGTTCAGGCGGGATTAATTGCGTATGGCTTGATATGCCGCAAGGAAGTGGTGAGTCCCCCCTCCCGGCCGGGAGAGGGGCAGGGGATCAGCGACGTACGGCGATCGCTTCAATCTCAATTTTGACATCTTTAGGCAGGCGGGCGACCTCGACACAGGAGCGCGCCGGGAAGCTGGCCTGATGCTCAGTAAAAAACGCCTCGTAAGTGGCGTTAACCGTGGCAAAGTCGTTGAGGTCTTTGACAAAGACCGTGGTTTTGACAATGTCGCCAACCTGCAGACCGGCTGCTTCAACAATCGCTTTGACATTCTCCAGCGACTGGCGCGCCTGGGCTGCCACATCATCGGCGACCGCGCCGGTTGCCGGATCGACCGGGATCTGTCCGGAGGTGATAATCATGCTGCCGAGATCTACGCCCTGCACATAGGGACCGATAGCGGCGGGAGCCTGTTCCGTACTGATTTCGCGAGACATCGTTTCTCCTCAGAAGTGCGCGGCCAGCGGGGCGCTCGCCGCGTAAGCAAGGGTTCCCATTATAGGGAGCGGTCAGATGATTACCAGTGACCCAGCACCACATGGCGGGCAAACGACTTCTCGCAATATTTACACTGCAGGTGGATATCATCTTCACGCTGCTTTACCGCAAAGCTGGAGAAAACCGGCTCGCTGCGGCTGATACAGTTGCTGTTCGGGCAGGTCAGCACCTGCTCAATGCGCGCCGGCAGCGTTGGGGTAATTTTGGCCACCACCTCATACTCTTCGATACGGTTTACCGTAGCGTGCGGCGCATAAAACGCCAGCTGATTGATCTGATCTTCAGTAAGAAAAGTATTCTCGATTTTGATCAGATCCTTACGTCCCATCTCGCCGGAAGGAAGGTTAAGGCCGATGGTAATACGCTGCTCGGTTTCCGTCAGGCGGAACAGCGACAGCAACGTAAATCCCGTCTGGGCCGGAATATGATCGATTACCGTGCCGCGTTTAATCGCTTCTACCTGCAGTTTATTATCCTGGGTCATGATCGTCGGCTCCTTAGTCTGTCAGTTCGCTATTCAGTACCAGCGCCAGAAGCGCCTGGCGGGCAAAAATGCCGTTCCCCGCCTGCTGGAAATACCAGGCATGGGGCGTGCTGTCGACGTCGGTGGCGATCTCATCCACGCGCGGCAGCGGATGCAGCACCTTCATATTGCCGCGCGCGCCGTGCAGATCGGCGGCGCGCAGAATGAACTGTGCCTTAACATTGGCGTACTCTGACGGATCGAGACGCTCTTTCTGCACCCGTGTCATATAAAGAATGTCGAGTTCAGGCAGCACCTCTTCAATGCTGTCGTGCCGCGTCCAGACGATGTTCTGTTCATCCAGCATATCGGTAATATAGGCGGGCATGGCGAGTGCTGACGGGGCGATAAAGTAAAAACGGTTGCCGGTGAATTTTGCCAGCGCCTGCGTAAGCGAGTGCACGGTACGGCCATATTTCAGATCGCCGACCATCGCGACGCTGAGGTTATCAAGCCGCCCCTGCGTTTCACGGATGGTAAAGAGATCGAGCAGGGTTTGCGTCGGATGCTGATTCGCACCATCGCCGGCGTTGAGGATCGGTACGCCGCCGGAAAATTCCGTGGCCAGACGCGCCGCACCCTCCTGCGGATGGCGCATCACGATAGCGTCAACGTAGGTGCCGATGACGGAAATGGTGTCGGCCAGCGTTTCGCCTTTCTTGCCCAGCGAGGTGTTACCGCCGTCGGCGAACCCGACCACCGATGCCCCCAGGCGATGCATCGCCGTCTCAAACGAGAGGCGGGTCCGGGTAGAGGCTTCGAAAAAACAGCTGGCAATCACATTATGCTTCAGCAGCTCAGGCTGCGGCTGCGCCTTAAGCCGGGCAGCGGTATGCAGCACCAGCTCCAGTTCATCGCGATTAAGATCGTTGATGGAAATGATGTGTTTGCGATATAGCGGGTTAGCCATAGCTTTCTCCTCAGTGCTGCCGGATAGCGGACAAAAAAAAGCCCCTTTACAGGGGCTTTATAACGATCGGTGAATAGCGGAAAGAAACAGCGGTGCCGCCTGCGTTCAGGCGGACGGGAGCGGCAAAATGTGGCTGGCGCTGTGGCATATTTCCTCCGGCAAATTGTGGCGCATTATACGCATTCGCGGGCGGGCAGCAAGCGCTAAGTAAACGTTTGCCTGGCGTTAATCAGCGCTGAGCCAGCGTGGCCACCATCACTGCTTTAATGGTGTGCATGCGGTTTTCCGCCTGATCGAATACCACGCTGTGCGCCGACTCAAATACCTCGTCGCTGACTTCCATTCCGGCTTCCAGTCCGTACTGCGCCGCCAGCTGCTGGCCCAGCGTGGTTTTGTCATCGTGAAAAGCGGGCAGGCAGTGCAGAAACTTCACCTGCGGATTACCGGTCAGCGCCAGCATCGCGCTGTTAACCTGATAGGGGCGCAGCAGAGCGATACGCTCTTCCCACACCGATTTCGCCTCGCCCATAGAGACCCAGACGTCAGTATAGATAAAGTCTGCACCCTGCACGCCTTCGGCGATATTCTCCGTCAGCGTAATTTTGCCGCCGGTTTGCGCCGCCGCTGCCCGGCACGTCTCTACCAGCCCGCTCTCCGGCCAGCACGCTTCAGGCGCTACCAGACGCAAATCGAGCCCCGTCAGCGCGGCGGCCTCCAGCATGCTGTTGCCCATGTTATTGCGCGCGTCGCCCACATACACCAGCGTCATGTCGCTCAGCGCTTTACCCGGCAGCTGCTCCTGCATCGTGAGCAGATCGGCCAGCAGCTGCGTAGGATGAAACTCATCGGTCAGACCGTTCCACACTGGTACACCGGCGTGTTCAGCCAAAGTTTCCACCAGCGCCTGACCATAGCCGCGATACTGAATACCGTCATAGAAGCGTCCCAGCACCCGGGCGGTGTCTTTCATCGACTCTTTATGCCCAATCTGACTGCCGCCCGGCCCGAGATAGGTCACGTTTGCACCCTGATCGTAAGCGGCAACTTCGAAAGAGCATCGGGTACGGGTCGAGTCTTTTTCGAAGATGAGCGCAATATTTTTGCCGGTAAGGTAGCGCGGTTCACTGCCGCTTTTTTTGGCCTGCTTTAATTCAGCGGCCAGCGACAGCAGGCTGGCGATCTCTGCCGGAGTAAAATCCAGCAACCGCAGGAAATGTTTCGAATATAACTGGCTCATGCTTTGCTCCGTAAGCTGCTTAATAATGAATTAAAATTCAATTTAATGGTATGAATATTCATTTTCAACCCCGGCGCAAATAAACTTTCTGTTTTGTGTAGTGGCGCGCGAGGCAGTATGGGAAAATAATTGCATTCACTGCCACCATTTTGAGGACTCACACATGGCATACGAAGCATTGCTGGAAGAACAGCGCGAAGAGACGCGTCTGATCATCGAAGAGCTGCTGGATGACGGAAGCGATCCGGACGCGCTCTACACCATTGAACATCATCTCTCCTGCAACAACTTCGACTCGCTGGAAAAAGCGGCAGTTGATGCGTTTAAGCTGGGCTATGAAGTCACCGAGCCGGAAGAGCTGGAGCTGGAAGATGGCACCACGGTAATGTGTGTGGATATCCTCAGCGAATCTGCCCTGAAACCTGAACTGATCGATGCGCAGGTTGAGCAGCTGGTGAACCTGGTGGGCAAATACAACGTCGATTATGACGGCTGGGGTACCTACTTCGAAGATCCCAACGCGGAAGATGACGAAGACGAAGATGAAGAGATGGACGACGACGGCGAGGATAACGGCGTCCGTCACTGATTGTACCGGGCGGCGCCTGTCGCCCGTTTCACTTACCTGCCTGTAAAGACCACCGATGAATTACGCCCCGCTATTAGCACCCATCCACCAGTTCCTGCACTGTCGCACGCCTGAGGCGTGGATCGCAGAGGCGCGCAAACCGGAAAATCTTACGCTGCTGCTGACCGATCACATGGTATGTGAGCTGAAAGCGGCACAGACCGCCGTATGGCTGATCCGTAAATATGTGGCAGATAAACCGAGCGGTGAGGCGATTCTGGCGTGGCTCGAACCTTATGAGGCGTTTGTCTTTGGCGAAGCGCACAGCAGCGACTTCATCAATGCGCATAAAAATCTGACCAAAAGCGTTATCGTGCGCAACGAACTGCCGTGGGCGGATGAGATGGTGGAGAAGATGGTGCTGCTGATCAAAGAGGAGCTGCACCACTTTTATCAGGTATGGGAGATCATGCAGGCGCGCGGTCTGATTTACCGCAAAATCACCGCCAGCCGCTATGCAAAAGGGCTGCTGCGGGAGGTCACCACCCATGAGCCCGATACGCTGGTGGATAAGCTGATTTGCGGCGCCTATATTGAAGCGCGCTCCTGCGAACGGTTTGCCAGCCTGGCACCGCATCTGGATGCGCAGCTGGAGAAGTTCTATATCTCGCTGCTGCGTTCAGAAGCGCGTCACTATCAGGACTACCTTGCGCTGGCAGCGCAGATCTCACCGCGCGATATTACACCGCGCGTGCAGGCGATCGGCGCAGCGGAAGCGCGCCTGATCGGCGAGCCGGATACGGAGCTGCGCTTTCACAGCGGCGTGCCCGCGTTCTGAGTGCGGGCTTCTACGCCAGCGTTTTAAGCATCCGCACTTCGCAATCGACGTGACCGGTACAGCCCATGGCGCGGTCAATGTGCGTAAATCCCAGCGCTTCATAAAGCGCAATCGCCCGCGTCAGGCTGGCGGTGGTCTCCAGATAGCAGCGGCGGAACCCCTGCGCCTGGGCAAACGCCAGCGCGCGCAGCGCCAGTTCACGCGCCAGGCCGAGCCCGCGCACCTGCGGCAGAAAATACATCTTCTGGAGTTCGCAGATATCGGGCGCGCTGCACGCCAGCGGCGCAATGCCGCCGCCGCCCACGACGCTGCCTTCCAGCTCCACAATCCAGTAGGCGCTCCCTGGGGTACTGTAGAGTTCAAACAGGCTATCAAGCTGGGGATCGGCGACGGTATAGCCTTTATCCGCGGTCAGGCCAAACTCGGCTGACACCGTGCGGATCACCTGTGCAATCGGCTGGTTGTCCGCGGCGCAGATCGGGCGGACCTGCAGATTCAGTGAGGTGAGGGTGCTCATGGCAGAATTCCGGTAATAAAAAAGCCGGGCAGAGCCCGGCTTCGGTTAACGAACAGGTCTTAAGCGCTTACAATGCCGCAATCACGCCCTGCTGTTCAATCAGTTTTGCTTTTGACTGCTCCATCTCCGCCACGCGCTCGCGCTCTTTCGCGACCACCGCTTCCGGAGCGCGCGACACAAAGCCTTCGTTCGCCAGCTTGGTCTGGATCTTCTCAATCTCAACATCCAGCTTCAGCAGCTCTTTTGCCAGACGCTCCAGCTCCGCCTCTTTGTTGACCAGATCGGCCATCGGGATCAGCAGCTCTGCGCCCTCGACGATCTTGGTCACAGAGACCGGGCCTTTGTCGCCCGCCGGCAGGATCGTCAGGCTCGCGAGACGCGCCAGGCGGGAGAGGAAGTTGCGGTTCTCTTCCACGCGACGCTGTGCGTCAGCGGAGCAGTCGCGCAGCAGCACATCCAGCGGCTTGCTCGGCGCGATGTTCATCTCAGCACGGATATTACGTACCGCGACAATCGCCTGTTTCATCCACTCAATGTCTGCCTGCGCTGCGGCATCCTCATTCGCCGCGTCATACTGCGGGAACGGCTGCAGCATAATGGTGTCATGATCGATGTTTTTCAGCACTTTTACGCGCTGCCAGATAGTTTCCGTAATAAACGGAATAATCGGGTGTGCCAGACGCAGCAGGGCTTCCAGCACCGTTACCAGCGTGTTGCGCGTGCCGCGCAGCTCCGCTTCGCTGCCGCTGTTCATCACCGGCTTGGTCAGCTCCAGATACCAGTCGCAGAACTGATTCCAGGTGAAGTCATAGAGAATATTGGCCGCGATATCGAAGCGATAGCTGTCCAGCGCCTCACGGTACGCTTTCACCGTGCGGTTAAACTCGCTCAGGATCCAGCGATCCGCCAGCGACAGCTTCAGTTCGCCACCCTGCTGACCGCAATCCTGATCTTCGGTATTCATCAGCACAAAGCGGCTGGCGTTCCACAGCTTATTACAGAAGTTGCGATAGCCTTCAAGACGCTTCATATCCCAGTTGATATCGCGTCCGGTTGAGGCCAGCGCGGCCAGCGTAAAGCGCAGGGCGTCAGTGCCTGATGGCACGATGCCGTCCGGGAACTGCTTCTCGGTGCGCTTGCGGATTTTTTCCGCCAGCTGCGGCTGCATCATGTTGCCGGTACGTTTCTCCAGCAGCGCTTCCAGCGAAATCCCATCAACCATATCGAGCGGATCGATGACGTTGCCTTTCGACTTCGACATCTTCTGTCCCTCTTCATCGCGGATCAGACCGGTCATATAGACGGTCTTAAACGGCACCTGCGGCTTGCCGTTTTCATCTTTGATAAAGTGCATGGTCAGCATGATCATGCGCGCGATCCAGAAGAAGATAATGTCGAAGCCGCTCACCAGCACGCTGGTGGGGTGGAAGGTGCGCAGCGCTTCGGTGTTCTCTGGCCAGCCAAGAGTAGAGAAGGTCCACAGGCCGGAGGAGAACCAGGTATCCAGCACGTCATCATCCTGACGCAGCGCCACGTCTGCAGCCAGATTATTTTCCTGACGCACTTCTTCTTCGGTGCGGCCGACATAGACGTTGCCGTCGTTGTCATACCACGCCGGAATGCGATGCCCCCACCAGAGCTGGCGTGAAATACACCAGTCCTGAATATCGCGCATCCAGGAGAAGTACATATTTTCATACTGCTTCGGTACAAACTGGATGTCGCCGTTCTCTACCGCTTCTACCGCAACTTTCGCCAGCGGGGCAGTACGCACGTACCACTGATCGGTCAGCATCGGCTCAATCACCACGCCGCCGCGATCGCCGTACGGCACCGTCAGGTCGTGTGGCTTGATCTCATCCAGCAGGCCCGCTTCATCCACGGCAACGACAATCGCTTTACGCGCGGCAAAGCGCTCCATACCCTGAAACGCCGCCGGGATTTCATCGGAGCAGGCGGTGCTCGCTTCACCGTTGGTGTCAAACACCTCGGCACGGCTGCGGATATCGCCGTCAAAGGTCAGAATGTTGATCATCGGCAGCTTGTGACGACGACCCACTTCATAGTCGTTGAAATCGTGCGCCGGGGTGATCTTCACGCAGCCGGTGCCTTTTTCCATATCGGCGTGCTCATCACCCACGATCGGAATGCGACGATCTACCAGCGGCAGGATCAGCTCTTTGCCGATCAGATCTTTATAGCGTGGATCTTCCGGATTGACGGCAACGCCGGTATCGCCCAGCAGGGTTTCCGGACGGGTGGTGGCGACAACCAGATAATCTTTGCCGTCTGCCGTGGTCGCGCCATCCGCCAGCGGATAGCGGATATGCCACATCGAGCCTTTGCTTTCGCGGTTTTCTACTTCCAGATCGGAGATAGCGGTGCGCAGTTTAGGGTCCCAGTTTACCAGGCGTTTGCCACGGTAGATCAGGTTCTCTTTATAAAGGCGCACAAAAACTTCTTTCACCGCATTTGAGAGGCCGTCATCCATGGTGAAGCGCTCGCGCTCCCAGTCCACGGAGTTGCCGAGGCGGCGCATCTGGCGGGTAATAGTGCCGCCTGATTCCGCTTTCCACTCCCAGATTTTATCGATAAAGGCGTCACGACCATAATCCTGGCGCGTTTTCCCCTCTTCGGCGGCGATCTTACGCTCTACAACCATCTGCGTCGCAATACCGGCATGGTCAGTGCCCGCCTGCCACAGGGTATTTTTACCCTGCATGCGCTGGTAGCGGATCATGGTATCCATAATGGTCTGCTGGAAGGCGTGACCCATATGCAAGCTGCCGGTGACGTTCGGCGGCGGGATCATGATGCAAAAGCTTTCCTGGCTGGTGTCGCCATTCGGTTTAAAGTAGCCCTGCTGTTCCCAGTGCTCGTAGAGCGGCTGCTCGATATCTTGCGGGTTATATGTCTTGTCCATTTCTGCTATGTCGTTTGCGGCGGGGGTGGTGGCGCCGTTTTCAGTTGGAAACCAACGCTACGATAGGCTTTATAGCGATCGCGCGCCGGTTGTTTCAGGGATTCTTCATACGGTACGAAGTCTATCACTTCATGGAAAGCGGTGGCAAAATCTGCGAATGCCGGCAGCAGGCTGATCAGCAAATCGCGCGGCGCACTGCTGCGGCGCTGCGGCCAGGCAAGCTCTACCGGCGCACCGTAACGCGGGCCTTCACCCGCCAGATTATGTGGCACAAAGGCGTTAGCCGGGCGCTGCCACAGCGCCTCATCCAGCCGGTTCGCCTGCGCTTCGCTTTCACAGGCGATCAGGATACGTTTGCCTTCACGCCAGCGGGTAGCAGCCAGATCGCACACCAGCGCTTCAATAGCGCTAAGGCCATCACTGGCGCTTTCTGACTCTAAAACATAGAAGGTGGCGTTTTTCATGGCGGGCTAAATTCCATCAGTAACAACAGAGAGCATTGTGCGTCAGCGCGCGGCGTGCGTCCAACATTAAGGCCGATATCAGCAGCAGGAATGTTGTTGATGGCGTCATCACGTCCCGTACGCGCGTCAACCCGGGCGCCATGAATGGCGTCATCACGTTCCGCACGCGCATCAAACCGGGCGCCATGAATGGCGCCCCTACAGGGGAAATGCCGCCACAGGGGGCGCATTTATGCGCCCCTGGTCAAACACCGCGCCATTTTGAACGTTATCACGTCTCGCGCGCGCATCACCCCCGGGCGCCATGAATGGCGTCATCACGTTCCGCACGCGCATCAAACCGGGCGCCATGAATGGCGCCCCTACGGGGGAAATGCCGCCACAGGACGCGCAATACCGATTAATCGTCGCCGTTCAGACCCGCACGGTTCAGCAGGAACTGAGAGAGCATCGGTACCGGACGACCGGTAGCGCCTTTGGCTTTACCGGAGCGCCATGCGGTGCCGGCGATATCGAGGTGCGCCCAGTTATATTTGCGTGCAAAACGCGCCAGGAAGCAGGCGGCCGTAATCGCACCGCCCGGACGTCCGCCGATATTCGCCATATCGGCAAAATTCGACTCCAGCTGCTCCTGATACTCATCGGCCATCGGCAGCCGCCACGCGCGGTCGCCTGACTGTTCAGAAGCGCTGATCAGCTCATGCGCCAGCGGATTGTGATTCGAAAGCAGGCCGCTGACGTGATGACCCAGCGCAATTACGCAGGCACCGGTCAGGGTCGCCACGTCAATCACCACTTCAGGCTCAAAACGTTCAACGTAGGTGAGGGCGTCGCACAGCACCAGACGACCTTCAGCATCGGTATTCAGCACTTCCACCGTCTGGCCTGACATCGTGGTCAGAACATCGCCCGGGCGCATTGCGCGGCCATCCGGCATGTTTTCACAGCCCACCAGCACGCCCACGACGTTCAGCGGCAGATTGAGTTCTGCCACCATGCGCATTACGCCATAGACCGAGGCCGCGCCGCACATATCATATTTCATCTCATCCATGCCTTCAGCAGGCTTGATAGAGATGCCGCCGGCGTCAAAGGTCAGCCCTTTACCCACCAGCACAATAGGACGCGCGTCCGGATCGCTGTTGCCTTTGTACTCAATGACCGACATCAGCGACTCATTGTGCGAACCGGCACCAACTGCAAGATAGGCATTCATGCCCAGCTCTTTCATCTGCTGTTCGCCGATAACACGGGTCGTGACGTTTTTGCTGTAAGCGTCCGCCAGCTGGCGTGCCTGCGAAGCGAGATAGGCCGCATTACAGATATTTGGCGGCATGTTGCTGAGATCTTTTGCCGCTTTCACGCCGGCTGCTACGGCAAGGCCATGCTGAATAGCGCGCTCACCGCTGGTGAGTTCGCGACGCGTCGGGACGTTGAACACCAGCTTGCGCAGCGGACGACGCGACTCAACTTTATTGCTTTTCAGCTGATCAAAGTTGTAGAGCGCCTCTTTCGAAGTTTCGATAGCCTGGCGCACTTTCCAGTAGGTGTTGCGGCCTTTAACATGCAGTTCGGTCAGGAAGCAGACCGCTTCCATGGAGCCGGTGTCATTCAGCGTGTTAATGGTCTTCTGGATCACCTGCTTATACTGACGCTCGTCCAGCTCGCGCTCTTTGCCGCAGCCAATCAGCAGAATACGTTCAGAGAGAATATTCGGCACATGGTGCAGCAGCAGCGTCTGGCCGACTTTGCCCTCCAGTTCGCCGCGGCGCAGCAGCGCACTGATATAGCCGTCGCTGATTTTATCCAGCTGTTCGGCAATGGGCGATAAACGGCGCGGCTCAAAAACGCCTACAACAATGCAGGCGCTCCGCTGTTTTTCCGGGCTGCCGCTTTTTACACTGAACTCCATGCACTCTCCTGAATCTTAAAGACAACGGCCGTAGCTGTCGTTAGAATGTAGCGCGTTCGTCACCCATTATTTGGCGCGACGCCATGACAATTTAACGCCGCTGGTCATAATGAGTGGGGTGACAATATGATATTTTTTCACCACCCTGACGCATTAACAGACCATTTTAGCGACCAATACGGCCATTGATGAAGAAAAATGGCTGATAAGCGTTGAAACTAGCGATTTTCCTGCAAAAAGACAAGTTTTCACAGGCGTACTAAGCGTGATCATTATTAGATATCTGGTTCGGGAAACGCTCAAAAGCCAGCTGGCTATCCTGTTTATCCTGCTGCTAATCTTCTTTTGTCAGAAGTTAGTCAGGATCTTAGGGGCGGCGGTGGATGGCGAAATCCCCACAAATCTGGTTCTGACCTTGTTAGGACTCGGTGTGCCTGAAATGGCGCAACTTATTTTACCCTTAAGTCTGTTTCTGGCGATTTTAATGACGCTGGGCCGGCTATACACCGAAAGTGAAATTACGGTGATGCACGCCTGCGGCCTGGGTAAAGGGTTACTGGTTAAAGCGGCGATGATCCTGATGCTGATGACCTCGCTGGTGGCGGCGGTCAACGTGATCTGGCTCGGCCCCTGGTCATCGCGTTACCAGGATGAGGTTACGCAGAATGCCAAAGCGAACCCGGGCGCTGCTGCGCTGGCCGCAGGCCAGTTCCAGACCTCCAGCGACGGCAATACCGTGCTGTTTGTCGAGGATGTGAAAGGCAACACCTTCGGCAACGTGTTCCTCGCGCAGCTGCGGCCTAAAGGCAACGCGCGTCCGTCGGTGGTGCTGGCGGACAGCGGCCATATGGAGCAGCGCAAGGATGGCTCGCAGGTGGTGACGCTGGATAAAGGCACCCGCTTTGAAGGTACCGCGCTGCTGCGTGATTTCCGCATCACTGACTTTGTGAACTATCAGGCGGTAGTGGGCTATAAAGAAGCGACGCTCGATCCTAACGATGCCGATCAGGCCGATCTGCTTACGCTGATCAACACTAAAACGCCGCAGTTCCAGGCTGAGCTGCACTGGCGTCTGACGCTGGTTTTCTCGGTGCTGATTATGGCGCTGATGGTGGTGCCGCTTAGCGTGGTCAATCCACGTCAGGGCCGCGTATTGTCGATGCTGCCTGCGATGCTGCTCTATCTGATCTTCTTCCTGCTGCAGAGTTCGCTGCGTTCCAATGCGGCCAAAGGGCGCTTCGATCCGGCTATCTGGATGTGGACCGTTAACGTCGCGTATCTGGCACTGGCGGTGGCGCTTAACGCCTGGGATACCGTGCCGATGCGTCGTCTGCGGGCGCGTTTCAGCCGCGGAGGGTCGGTGTGATGTTTAAGGTTCTTGACCGCTATATCGGTAAAACCATTTTTAACACCATCATGATGACGCTGTTCATGCTGGTGTCGCTGTCGGGCATTATCAAGTTTGTCGATCAGCTGCGCAAAACCGGGCAGGGCGCGTATTCCGCGCTGGATGCGGGCTACTACACCCTGCTGAGCGTGCCGAAAGATATCGAGATCTTCTTCCCGATGGCGGCGCTGCTTGGCGCGCTGCTTGGCCTCGGCACGCTGGCTCAGCGCAGCGAGCTGGTGGTGATGCAGGCGTCCGGCTTTACCCGCCTGCAGGTGGCGCTGTCCGTCATGAAAACCGCGATCCCGCTGGTGCTGCTGACCATGGCCGTCGGCGAGTTTGTGGCGCCGCAGGGCGAGCAGATGGCGCGTAATTTCCGCGCCCAGCAGCTTTACGGCGGGTCGCTGGTCTCCACGCAGAACGGCCTCTGGGCGAAGGATGGCAACGACTTTATCTATATCGAACGCATCAAGGGCGATAACGAGATTGATGGGGTCAGCATCTACCGTTTTAACGACGCGCGCCGTCTGCAGAGCGTGCGCTATGCGGCCACCGCGACCTGGGATCAGGCGCGTAAGCGGTGGGAGCTGGCGCAGGTGGATGAGTCAGACCTCACCGATCCAAAACAGATCACCGGTTCGCAGAGCCTGAACGGCGAGTGGAAAACCAACCTGACGCCAGACAAGCTGGGCGTGGTGGCGCTGGATCCGGACGCGCTCTCTATCAGCGGACTGTATAACTACAGTAAATATCTGAAGCAGAGCGGGCAGGAGTCGGGCCGTTATCAGCTCAATATGTGGGGTAAAATCTTCCAGCCGCTTTCGGTAGCGGTCATGATGCTGATGGCGCTCTCCTTTATCTTCGGACCGCTGCGCAGCGTATCGATGGGCGTGCGCGTGGTGACGGGTATCAGCTTCGGCTTCCTGTTCTACGTGCTGGATCAGATTTTTGGTCCGCTGAGCCTGGTCTATGGCTTGCCGCCAATATTAGGGGCAATCCTGCCCAGCGGCGCTTTCTTCGCTATCAGTCTCTATCTGTTGCTGAAACGACGTTAAGCGGGAGAGATCCAGGGTGCCATTTATGGCGCCCTTATTTTTTGGTGTTCAGCCTGGGCCAGGGGCGCATGAATGCGTCCCCTGCGAGCGGCACTGTAGGGGCGCCATTCATGGCGCCCTGGTTATTTATGGCACCCTGATTTTTTGGTATTTAGCCTGGGCCAGGGGCGCATTAATGCGCCCCCTACAGGGTAACCCAGGTGCGCCATTCATGGCGCCCTGGTTATTTATGGCACCCTGATTTTTTGGTATTTAGCCTGGGCCAGGGGCGCATGAATGCGCCCCCTGCGAGCGGCCCTGTAGGGGCGCCATTTATGGCGCCCTCGGTTAATGATGGCGCCCTGGCTCAGCCTCGGCGGGTCAGGGCAGCGTCTGCAGAAGCGCGGGCAACTGGGACAGCAGATAGAGCAGCAGGCCGATGGTGCCGCCGACCAGCGTGCCGTTGATGCGGATAAACTGCAGATCGCGGCCAATATTCAGCTCAATCTGCTGTGACATATCGCGTGCGTCCCAGCTTTTTACCGTATCGCTGATATGACGCGTCAGAAAAGCAGCAAACTCCGGTGCCACGCTGCGCGCCGCATCCTCCAGATGCTGATTCATTGAACTGCGTAACGCCTCATCGGCCAGCAGGGTCTCTCCCAGCCACAGCGCCGCCAGCCGTACCCGCTCCTGTACGCGGGAATCATCGCTGCTGAGATCGCGCTTCAGCCAGGCGCGCAGATCCTGCCACAGCTCACCGATATAGCGATTCAGCGACTCATCCTCTTTCAGCCACTGCTTCACTGACTCCGCGCGCGCTGCCATCTCCGGATCGCTTTTCAGCCGGTCAATCAGCCGCTGCACCGCGCGATTAAAGCCGAGACGCAGCTCATGCCCCTGATCGCGTGCCACTTCGTCGAGAATGGAGTCCACCGCGTTAGCCACCAGCGTGGCGCTGTGCTCGCCCAGCCACTCGGTCGGCAATACTTTGGCTTTGACCGGATGTTCACGCTTCAGCCAGCGCACAATCTGCAGGGCGATAAACTCACGCGTGCCGGGCTTATGCAGCAGCTGCAGCAGCTGTTCAATCGCCGCATCCAGCAGCGCCTGATGACGGTTATTTTTGGTCAGGCTGTCGAGGATCATCGCACTGGACTGCGTCAGATCGACCTTATCCAGCGCGCGATGCACGGCGCGCCGCATAAACTGCTGAATGCGTGCATCGTCAGTGAGATCGAGAAAGCCGCGCATGACCTGCAGCAGATGACGCCCTGTGCGATCGGCGTTGCCCGGCGCGTTCAGCCACTGCGCCAGCAGCTGTGCCGGATTGTTGCGGCGGATCAGCGCCAGCAGCGAATCGGTATCGAGAAACTTCTCCTGCACAAAGCGACCAAGGTTTTCGCCGATGCGATCTTTGTTACGCGGAATAATCGCCGTATGGCGCGCAATCAGCGGCAGCGGCACGCGGCGAAACAGCGCCACCACCGCAAACCAGTCGGCGAGTGCGCCGACCATAGCCGCTTCCGCGATCGCTTTAACGCCCAGCACCCAGAAATTAGCGGGCAGAAACAGCGTAACGATAAAGGTTGCCGCTGCCGCCAGCAGCAGCGCCAGCGCCAGCTGTTTGCTGCGCTTCAGTTGTTGATATTTATCCATTATCCGATCTTAGCAGAGAGTCCTTAACGGCGGCGCCCGCCGAGCAGGCTGCCCAGCATGCCGCGCACGATCTGGCTGGTGACCTGGCGCGCTGCGCTGCGGGCCACGCTCTGAACCACGCCGTCGCGTTTACCGCCGCGCGGTCCGGTGGTGCCAAACAGAATATCTTTCAGACCGCCAAGAATGCCGCTGTCTACCTTCACGTCAGCGCCTTTAACGTCCGGCGCCGCTGACTGCTGCGGCGCGGCGGCAACACCCTGCTGCAGGCGCTCAAACGCCGACTCGCGATCGACCTCCTCATCATATTTGCCATAAAGCGGCGAATGGTTGATCAGGTCGTTGCGCTCATCCTGCGTCAGCGGCCCCATGCGTGAGCCGGGGGCGATCACCATAGCGCGTTCCACGATAGATGGACTGCCTTTCTCATCGAGGAAAGAGATCAGCGCCTCACCGGTGCCGAGCGCCTGAAGCGCCGCCACGGCATCAAACGCCGGGTTAGCGCGCAGGGTCTCAGCGGCACTTTTTACCGCTTTCTGATCGCGCGGCGTGAAGGCGCGCAGGGCGTGCTGCACGCGATTGCCAAGCTGGCCTAATACCTTGTCCGGAATATCTGACGGATTCTGCGTGACGAACCAGACGCCCACGCCTTTGGAGCGGATCAGGCGGATGACCTGCTCGATCTTTTCCAGCAGCACGGGCGGTGCATCACTGAACAGCAGATGCGCCTCATCAAAGAAGAAGACCATTTTCGGCTTATCCAGGTCGCCCGCTTCCGGCAGCTGCTCATAGAGTTCCGCCAGCAGCCACAGCAGGCTGGTGGCGTAGAGTTTAGGCATCTGATAGAGCTGTTCTGCTGCGAGAATATTGATATAGCCGCGGCCCTGCTCATCGCAGCGCATCCAGTCGCGGATATTGAGCATCGGCTCACCAAAAAAATGCTCCGCTCCCTGCTGCTCCAGCGCCAGCAGGCCGCGCTGAATCGCACCCACTGATGCGCTGCTGATGTTGCCATACTGCGTCTGAAACGCTTTGGCGTTGTCGCCGATATACTGCGTCATTGCGCGCAGATCTTTGAAATCGAGCAGCAGCAGCCCCTGATCGTCTGCAATGCGGAAAATAATCTGCAATACGCCCGACTGCACCTCATTCAGCCCCAGCAGCCGCGCCAGCAGCAGGGGACCCAGATCGGTAACGGTGGCACGTACCGGGTGGCCCTGCTGGCCGAAGATATCCCACAGCATCACCGGGTTGCCGTGCGGCTGCCAGTCGCTGACGCCAATCTGTGACAGCCGCGCCTGCAGCTTCTCAGAGGCGCTGCCGGGAGTGGCAATGCCGCTTAAATCGCCTTTGACGTCAGCCATAAATACCGGCACGCCGGCCTGTGAAAAGGATTCTGCCAGCTTCTGCAGCGTAACGGTTTTGCCGGTACCGGTGGCGCCAGCGATCAGCCCGTGGCGATTGGCCATCGCCGGGAGCAGCGACAGCCGGATATCGTGGGTTTGAGCAATCAGCAGTGGGGTGGTCATAATCTCTCGCTCTTCAGCAATGCGTTATGACACCAAGGATAGCAAGCGCAGCCTGCGGTAGCGCAACTGATTGCGCAGAAAAGGAGAAGCCCCCCGGTCGTGCCGGAGGGCAGAAGAGGCGTTACCCTTTACGGACCGTATCGAAGAAGAGCAGGCTGACGCCGATACCCTGCCGGACGTGGGTCACGTTTTGCCGGATCGCCACCTGCTGCGCACCCTGCAGCGTGACCACAAACGGGGAGTCCTGCTGTACGCGCTGCTGCAGGGCGATATAGAGCGCCCGGCGTTTTACCACGTCGCTTTCACCCGCCGCCGCCCGCGTCTGCGCGCTGAGCTGCGGAATATCCCAGCCGACCCGCCACGCCAGCGTTTTAGCGCCGCCCGGTACGTTCCAGGCAAAGGCGCTGGCGTTGGTATTGGGATCAACATAATCCGCCCCCCAGTAGATAAAGATCGACTGGAAATCGCGGCCGCGCATTTTACTCCACAGCGCCGACTCCGCTACCGGCTGCAGATCGATATCGATATCTGCTTTAGCAAAACTCGCCTGCAGCGCCTGCGCTACATCAATATAGGGAGGCTGGTTGATGACCGTCAGCGCAATGCGCGTGCCGGGCTGAATGCCGCCCTCCGCCAGAATGGCTTTGGCTTTCGCGACGTCATAGTGAAACGGCGTCTCCTCCAGTGCGCCGTCAAATCCCTGCGGCAGGAAACTCTGATGGATGCGGTATTGTCCTTTCAGCAGCTGCTGTGAGATAGCCTGATAATCCACCAGCCAGCGCGCGGCGCGCCACAGCGCCGGGTTAGCCAGTGCCGGCTGCGCGGCGTTGTGGGCATTGAACGCCAGGTAGTAAATCAGGCTGGAAGGAAAGGCTTCAATACGCAGGTGCTTATCCTGTTTCAGCGCGTCGATCTGATCGGGGCCGAGCTGATAGGCGACATCGACATCGCCCTGCTGGATCAGCAGGCGGCGTGCGCCGGCATCCGTTACCCCTTTGAGCAGCACGCGCCGCAGCTGCGGTGCCGGTCTGGCCTGCGGGCTGGCGCCAAGCACCACCGCCTGCTGCGGCACATACTGCTGCAGCGTAAAAGCGCCGCTGCCGGCGGAGTGGGTGTGCAGCCAGCCGTTGCCGCTGTCACCGTTGACCGCATGCTGCTGTACCGTTTTGCTGTCAACAATCGACGCCACCGGCGCGGTGAGCAGTCGCAGCGCCAGATCCTGTCCAATTGCGGCCGGCCAGCGGATCTCCAGCTGTGTGTCGCTCAGCACCTGAAACTGGCTGGCGATATTGGCAGGGGTCCAGCCAAACTCCGCCAGAATAAACGCCGGCGCTTTGTTGAGCTCTACCGCGCGCGTCAGAGAGAACACCACATCCTGCGCTGTCACCGCGTTACCGCTGGCAAAGCGCGCGCCGGGCCGCAGGGTAAACCGCAGGCTGTGCGGCGTACTGCCGGGCTGCCATTCGCTAGCCAGCAGCGGCGCAAGCTGCTGCGGCGCGTTGCGGTCCGGCTCGGTCAGGGTCTGGTAGAGATTGCGTTGCACGCTGTTGCTGACCGTCTCAAAACTCTCCGCCGGGTCAAAGCTGATGATGCCATCCAGCGGTACCGCCACTACCAGCGTATCCTCTGGCGTGGCGGCATGCAGGGTAAAGGCAGTACTCCAGACCGCTGCCAGTAAAATCAGTAAGCGCATTATTATTATCCTCAGAGGAAGAGACGCTGAATTTAACGCGCGGCGGGCAGAGTCAAAATGCCGGTTTGTTCTGAGCTTTGTCAGAATATAACGTTAATACCGGGTATTAATTATTTTGCCGGTTTTTTATGCATTAAATGGGCAAATAAAACGCAGAGGGATAAAAAGCTGGCTGAGCGGTAATGAAGCTGAATATTTACGCTGTTCGATGCTACAGCGTAAGCGTGATTTATTTTCAACAGTTGCGCCAGGCGATTATTTCTTTAATGCAATGCTTTTGGCGTTATATCAAGATAAAGCGCTAAAAACCCCTGCTTTTAGCGGGTTTAAACCACAATTCCAGTTAATAAGTGGCACTGTTGCACTCGCATGACACTGCAAAAAAATAACCATCCTTCACTTAAACACATTTTAAATTTAATTTTTACATCCTGAAATATTTGTATCCATAAGATTGCCCGCTTGTTTGCCGATTTATAACGTCATTAACAAAAATATAAATTATCTTTCTTAGCTAGTGAGAATTGTCGCGCCATGCTGTTAGAAAAACCCACCACCAGACGTAAATTTTTACTCGGGGCGCTGCTGGCTTTGCCGGTCAGCGACCTTTTATTAAAAGGCGTTACCGCCGCGCAGGCGGCAGAAATGGCTGCGCCGGAACTCGCCGATTATAAACCGATCTTTTTCAGCGCCAGTGAATGGCAGTTTATCCTGGCGGCAACCGACCGTCTGATCCCGGCTGGCGGCAGCGGCAAGGCGCCCGGCGCGCTGGAAACCAACGTACCGATTTTTATCGACCAGCAGCTGCACACGCCGGAGTTCGGTGCAGAAATCTATCTGCAGGGGCCGTTTGATGTACACGCGCCGGCGACCATGGGCTATCAGATCCCGTTTACGCCGCAGCAGATGTACCGCACCGCCATCAAGCTGGTGGAGCAGTGGACGCAGACGACCTATCAGAAAGCCTTCCACGAGCTGAGCACGGAAGAGAAAGATGCCGTGCTGACCCGTATCAACAAGAATGATGGCCTCGATTTTGCGGCGCTGGGCGAGCCGTCGCTGAAAGCCTCACAGTTCTTCAGCCAGCTGCTGGCTGATACCAAACATGGTTATCTTGCCGACCCGATGTATGGCGGTAATAAAGGTATGAAGGCGTGGATCGCTATCGGCTTCCCGGGTGCCCGCGCCAGCTTTACCGAATGGGTGAAGCAGCACAACGTGCCGTATCCGCTCGGACCGGTCAGCCTGCTGGGCCAGCGCGCCTGAATTTCCCTATTTGGTATATGAGACAGAACTAACATGGCACAGATTACAAAAAAAGAAGTCGATGTCGTTGTGTGCGGCCTCGGCTGGGCCGGCTCGCTGATGAGTATCGAGCTGGCGCTGGCCGGACTTGAGGTGCGCGCGCTGGAGCGCGGCGGCGAGCGCGACTATCCCGACTTCGCCTACCCGAAGCCGGCCGATGAATACGCTTACAACGTGCGTAATAAAGTCTTCGCCACACCAAAAGAGGTGGCGGTGACGGTGCGTTACAATATGGACCAGACCGCGCTGCCTACCCGCAAATGGGGTGCCTTTGCACCCGGCACCGGCGTGGGCGGCGCAGGTATGCACTGGACGGCAGTACTGATCCGTCCGACCGCGACCGATATCAAACTGAAAACCTATGTTGATCAGGCGTATAAGCCAGGCATTCTGCAGGATGATATGCGCGTTATGGACTTCCCGTTCAGCTGGGAAGAGATTGAGCCTTACTTCTATAAGTTTGAGCTGATCTGCGGGCAGTCCGGCACCACCGGCAACCTGCGTGGTCAGATCCTTGAAGGCGGCGATCCGTTTGAAGGGCCGCGCTCAGAGCCTTACCCGCTGCCGGCGCTGGACGACACGCTCAACAACGTGATGTTTAAAGAGGCGGCGAAGAAGCTCGGCTATCATCCGTTCCCGAACCCTTCAGCCTGCGTGTCGCGTGCGTGGAAAAACCCCTACGGCAACCAGATTGCACCGTGCAACTACTGCGGCTACTGCTCCAAATATCCGTGCCTGAACTACTCCAAAGCGTCACCGCAGACGGCGGTGATGGATGCGCTGAAGCGTCTGCCGAACTTCTCCTACGAAGTGAACGCTGAAGTGGCTAAAGTCGTTCTGCACGATGATGGCAAAACCGCAAAAGGCGTGATCTACTACGATGCCGACGGCAACGAGGTGTTCCAGCCAGCCAAAATTGTGGTGCTCTCCAGCTTCCAGCTCTACAACGTGCGTCTGATGCTGCTCTCCGGCATCGGCAAGCCGTATAACCCGATCACTGAAGAGGGTGTGGTAGGGCGCAACTATGCGTTTCTCTCCAACGGCGGCGCCACGCTGTTCTTTAAAGATAAGAACTTTAACTCTTACGCCACCGCCGGCGCGACCGGCCAGATGTTCAATGACATCTCGCCAGGCAACTTCGACGGCCCGGGCCTCGGCTTCCTCGGCGGCGCCAAGATCCACAGCTCGCAGGCGACCGGTACGCCGATGGCCGCTGCGCTGCCGAAAGGCACGCCCGCCTGGGGTATGGGCTACAAAGAGGGTCTGGAGCAGTGGTACAACCATTCGATGAAGATCAGCATCACTACCACCTGCCAGTCCTATCGCGATATCTATCTCGATCTCGATCCGCACTACACCGATCATCGCGGCAACCCGCTGCTGCGTATGACCTTTAACTGGAAAGAGAACGAGCTGAAGCTGCAGCAGCATCTGAAGGGCATCGTGGGCGATATTGCCAAAGAGCTGAACCCGGACAGCATGAGTATGAGCTTCCTGCCGATGGGCGCCGATTTTGACCTCACCAAATATGTCTCAACCCACAACGTGGGCGGTGCGGTGATGGGCGATAACCCGAAAACTTCGGCGCTGAACAAATACCTGCAGAGCTGGGACGTGCATAACGTCTTTGTGCCGGGCGGCAACGCCTTCCCGCAAAACTTCCAGGCGAACCC
This sequence comes from Pantoea sp. ICBG 1758, assembly GCF_002928325.1. Lineage (NCBI taxonomy): Bacteria > Pseudomonadati > Pseudomonadota > Gammaproteobacteria > Enterobacterales > Erwiniaceae > Pantoea > Pantoea sp. ICBG 1758. The sequence goes on along the minus strand of NZ_POWL01000003.1, from coordinate 228,252 downwards.
GACCGATACCATCGGCGCGATCACCCTGATGGCGGCGCAGGCGATCAAAGAGCAGTATCTGAAGAATCCCGGCCCACTGGTACAGGCATAAGCAGATGAAAAAACTAACATTACTGGTAGCGCTGGCGCTGAGCGGCGTGGCGCTGCAGGCGCAGGCGGAAGATGAAGCGGCCCTGATTAAGCAGGGTGAGTATCTGTCGCGGCTGGGTGACTGCATGGCGTGCCACAGCGTCGCGGGCAAAGCAGCCTACGCGGGCGGGCTGGCAATTGAGTCGAACCTGGGTACGATCTACTCCACTAACATCACGCCGGACAAAGCACACGGTATCGGTAACTACAGCGAACAGCAGTTCTCTGACGCGGTACGTAAAGGGGTGCTGCCGGATGGTTCACGCCTCTATCCGGCCATGCCGTATCCGGACTATGCGAAGATCAGCGATGCTGATATGCACGCGCTCTGGGTCTACTTTATGAAGGGCGTAAAGCCGAGCAGCGAGCAGCCGCAGGAGACGAAGCTGAGCTTCCCGTTCAGCCAGCGCTGGGGTATGCGCTTCTGGAACTGGGCATTTACCTCCGACAAGCCGTTTCAGCCGATTGGCGGCGCCTCTGCTGAAGTGAATCGCGGTGCCTATATCGTCGAGAGTCTTGGCCACTGCGGCAGCTGCCACACGCCGCGCGGTCTCGGCATGAATGAGAAATCGCTCGACAGCAGCGACAAAACCTTTCTCGCCGGCGGCAGCCTGAATAACTGGGATGTGCCGTCGCTGCGCGGTATGCCGCACTGGAGCGAGCAGGAGGTGATCGATTACCTGCAGACCGGGCGGAACGATAAAGCTGCCGTGGGCGGTGAGATGAAGTCGGTGATTGAGCACTCCAGCTCCCATATGACCGACGCCGATCTGAAAGCGATTGCTGCTTATCTGAAGTTCCTTGGCGGCAATCCGCCGCTGCAGGCCTACAACGTGCAGGCGCAGCAGCAGACCGAAGCGAAACTGACGGCCGCGAAGAACCTGAGCGAAGGCGAGCGTCTCTATCTCGACAACTGCGGCGCCTGCCACTTCGTAACCGGCAAGGGTGCGCCGGGGATCTTCCCCGAGCTGGATCAGGCAACGATCGTGAACGCAGGCGATCCGACGGGGCTGATCCATACGATCCTCGTCGGCGCGCAGCAGCCTTCAACGGCTAAAGCGCCGTCGACGCTGGCGATGCCGGGCTTCGGCCAGCGCCTGAGCGACGAAGAGGTCGCACAGCTCGCCACCTTCGTTCGCCAGGGCTGGAGCAACCGCGCCCCGGCCGTGACCAAAGAGCAGGTCGCCGACGTCCGCAAAACCCTGCATTAATCGCTAAGCGGGGGCGCCCGGATAATATCCTCAGCCAGGGGCGCATAAATGCGCCCCCTACGGGACTCGTACGAGATTCGATAATATCCATCCCCCGTAGGGGCGCCATTCATGGCGCCCTGGCCGATACCCGCACGGATTCAATGACGCCTGAATTCAACCAGGGGCGCATAAATGCGCCCCCTACGGGGTTCGTACGAGATTCGATAATATCCATCCCCCTTAGGGGCGCCATTCATGGCGCCCTGGCCGATACCCGCACGGATTCAATGACGCCTGAATTCAACCAGGGGGCGCATAAATGCGCCCCCTACGGGGTTCGTACGAGATTCGATAATATCCATCCTCCGTAGGGGCGCCATTCATGGCGCCCTGGCCGATACCCGCACGGATTTAATGACCCCTGAATTTAAACAGGGGCGCATAAATGCGCCCCTACGGGGTTCGTACGACATTCGATAATATCCATCCCCCGTAGGGGCGCCATTCATGGCGCCCTGGCCGATACCCGCACGGATTTAATGACGCCTGGATTCAACCAGGGGCGCATAAATGCGCCCCTACGGGGTTCGTACGACATTCGATAATATCCATCCCCCGTAGGGGCGCCATTCATGGCGCCCTGGCCGATACCCGCACGGATTCAATGACGCCTGAATTCAACCAGGGGCGCATAAATGCGCCCCCTACGGGGCCCGCACAAAACTCAATGTAACGTACGCACCACTTCCAGCACGCCGTTGATCACGAACTGCACGCCCATACAGACCAGCAGAAAACCCATCAGGCGCGAAATCGCTTCAATGCCGCCTTTGCCTACCAGCTTCATAATCGCGCCGGAGCTGCGCAGGGAAATCCATAAAATCAGAGCTACTACCAGAAAGGTCAGCACCGGGGCGACCATCACCACCCAGGCGGGGAAATCGACGCCGGCTTTCACCGTTGAGGCTGAGCTGATGATCATCGCAATGGTACCCGGACCGGCGGTGCTCGGCATCGCCAGCGGCACAAAGGCGATATTCACCGTCTCGCGCGGATCGTCGCTGGCATCCTGCTCATCTTTTTTATGGCGCGCCTCTACCGAATGGCCGACTGGTTTTGCCGGAAACAGCATACGAAAGCCGATAAAGGCGACGATCAGCCCGCCCGCCATGCGCAGGCCGGGTATAGATATACCAAAGGTGTGCAGCACCGCGTTGCCGGCGTACCAGGCGACCATCATGATCAGAAACACATAAACCGACGCCTGCAGCGCCTGACGGTTACGCTCCTGAAAATTCATCTCGCCCGCCAGCCCTAAAAACAGCGCCACGGTCGTCAGAGGGTTGGCCAGCGGCAGGATCACCACCAGCCCGAGGCCTATCGCTTTGAAGAGTTCCAGCATCATGCATCTCCGCAGGGCAGGGCCGCGTGTGCAGCCCTGTGACAGGATGTATTACTCAGTGCTTTGGCGTATCGAGCGCTTCGATCATCTCGGGGAAAAAATCTTCCAGCAGCTCCGGCGTCATCAGTTCGGGGTAGTTAATGAGGTGTTCGCGGATGCGCTCATTGACCTCCGGCAGCAGGCGCTGCGCGGCATCATCAGCGCTGATTTTTTTCTGCTTCATCAGGCGCAGCACGTTATCCGGCAGGCTATCTTCATCCTCCACCTCATCCACGCCTTCCAGCGCGTCGAGCTCATCCAGCAGATCCATCAGCGCTTCGATCTGCGGCGTGCGCGACTCATACTCCGCCGGGCGTTCGCTCTCGAGATAGCGCAGCAGGGCGCGCACCGGCGATCCATCCGGCGTAGCAGGCGGCTCGCTGGCGAACCAGCTCAGCAGGTCATGCTGGCTCACCTGATGGACGTGATAGCCGTTATCGGTCAGCTCATCGGCGAGGATATCAGCGGTGTCGTGCTCAATCAGGCAGATATGGGTGCGCTTTGGCGTGTACTGTTCCAGCCACTGATAGATCTCTTCAATGACGCTGTCGTCATACTGAAAGGTCTGGTTGAGGTAGCTGTCATCCTGCTCATGTACGCAGAGTCGAATCAGATCGGGATCGAAGTAAATCGCTATGTTGATGCCTTTCATGCGCGCTGTCCTGTTTGCTGCAAAATCTCACTATAGCGTCAGGGCGCACAGAAAAACATGGGGAGGCCAGCAGCGTACGCATCTGGCCATAAAAAATCTCATTCATCAGCACGATAAGGCCGGGACAGCAGCCCGGCACACGGCGCTGATTACATGCCGATATATTTTTTGCCCTGCTTCAGCACGACATCACACGCTTTGGTTTTAAGCTTCTCACCCATTGGCGAGTTGCTCAGGCTCTGCAGGTTAAGCTGCTGGCCGTTACCGGTATTGAGCAGGCCGGCGATACCCTGCTGATAATCAGTTTTCTGCTCCTGCGCCGCCGGCGTGCTCAGGCCGAGTTTGCTCAGCACCTGCTCTTTCACCGACTTCACATTGTTATCCACCACGTTATGCTGCACGCAGTACTCCATCACGCCCGCCGCGTTGGTCATATTGCTGGCGCTTACCGCTTTATCGCCGCCGTTCAGCAGGCCGGTCAGCGTGGAGAGCGACAGCCCGCCGCTCTGCGCACCATTGCTGCTGGTGGTATTACTGTTTTGCTGCTGCGAGAGCTGCGAAGCGGCGCTGCTCAGCTGATCCTGCCAGCTCGCCGCCGACGCGCTGCCCGCGACCAGTGCTGCCGCCATACCCCATGCCCAAACGCCGCGTTGCATTGATTTACTCATGTATAACCTCATGGTTCCGTCTTTCAGACGCCGATAATGCAGGATATGAGGCACAGGATCTCAGAAAGTTCCGGAGAAGCGGGCAGGGCCATGCAGATTGAGAGTGTTCTGGTTTTTGATGAGATGATGACGCTGTTTTTTTCAACGCTCAGCGCACGCGCTACTCAATAGCGGTTGCACACCCCACGGGTAACGGTATAATCGCCAGCGTTTTCCGTATCCTTATCCATGCCGGAGTGGCGAAATCGGTAGACGCAGTTGATTCAAAATCAACCGTAGAAATACGTGCCGGTTCGAGTCCGGCCTTCGGCACCAAAAGCATGTAAATGGACCTCAACTGAGGTCTTTTTTTATGTCTAAAATCCAGTGTTTATCTATCTTTCCCGCTATATTAACTCTCTCAGGGTCAACCGACATCAACGTACATCTACCAACACATGTTGGTACAGATGATGGTATTTCCGGTTCGATAATGCTTGTACCAACAGGGAGGGGATAAGCATGGCGTTAACAGATATCAAAGTCAGAACAGCTAAGCCAACAGATAAGCAATACAAGCTGACTGATGGCAATGGTATGCATCTTCTTGTCCACTCTAATGGTTCTAAGTACTGGCGTTTGCAGTACCGTTATGACGGCAAGCAAAAGATGCTGGCGCTTGGAGTTTACCCTGAAATCACACTGGCGGATGCCAGAGCACGTCGTGACAAAGCGCGTAAGCTACTAGCGAATGGCGTAGATCCGGGAGACAAAAAGAAAAATGATAAGGTTGAACAGAGTAAAGCACGAACCTTTAAAGAGGTAGCGATCGAGTGGCATGGCACCAATAAAAAGTGGTCTGAAGATCACGCCCATCGTGTGCTAAAAAGTCTGGAAGATAATCTCTTTGCGGCGCTTGGTGAACGTAATATCACTGAGTTAAAAACGCGCGATTTATTAGCGCCCATTAAAGCCGTAGAGATGTCTGGACGTCTTGAGGTTGCTGCTCGTCTTCAACAGCGCACTACGGCCATCATGCGTTATGCAGTACAAAGTGGGTTAATTGATTATAACCCGGCACAAGAGATGGCTGGGGCGGTTGCTTCCGGTAATCGGCAACATCGTCCGGCGCTGGAATTAAAGCGCATCCCTGAGTTGCTTGAGAAAATAGATAGCTATACCGGCAGGCCGCTAACCCGCTGGGCGACAGAACTCACTCTGCTTATCTTTATTCGGTCCAGTGAGCTGCGTTTTGCTCGTTGGTCAGAAATCGATTTTGAAACGTCAATGTGGACCATCCCACCTGAGCGAGAGCCCATTCCTGATGTGAAACATTCTCAGCGAGGTTCAAAGATGCGTACACCGCATCTGGTGCCGCTTTCAAAGCAGGCGCTGGCGATCCTGAAGCAGATAAAGCAGTTCTGTGGCGAACATGAGCTGATCTTTATTGGCGATCATGATCCGCGTAAGCCAATGAGTGAAAACACCGTAAACAGTGCGCTCCGGGTGATGGGCTATGACACTAAAGTTGAGGTTTGTGGTTACGGCTTCCGCACAATGGCCTGTAGCTCGCTAATTGAGTCAGGACTATGGTCGAAGGATGCGGTGGAAAGGCAGATGAGCCATATGGAACGCAATTCGGTGCGGGCTGCATATATCCATAAAGCGGAACATCTGGACGAACGCAAGCTGATGTTGCAGTGGTGGGCGGATTTTCTGGATGCCAATCGAGGGAAAGGGATTACGCCGTTTGACTATGCGAAGATCAACCGGGGTAATGGCGAGTGAGTTGTTTGAAAGTGGACATTCGAGCCTAAATTAAAAGCTGCTGACTTATCAAATGAGGAGTTGGTCGGTAAGGTCAAATAGCCGAGTTTTCACTGTGGCAACACTTTCCATTGAGCCTAAGTGGCAGGAATGCGCCATGTAAGCCTAAACCTAAAGTCACGATTACTTAGAAAACGGGAATGGGCTCTTGATTGGGCCCTACATCGTAACGAAGGTACAACAATTCGGCTATTATCAAGAATGATATGCTATTCCTCAAGTTTTAGCCTGATAACTACTTGAATCCAAATGATTAGATTTCTTGCGTAAAATTGATAAATGTACTGGTGATGAAAGAAGCAATACCTTAATGTTATCGGTATAAAGGGGTTTGATTTCTTGTAAAGAGAGTATCAGTATGAATTTTAAGAAAAAACTCGAAGAGCATTTTAAGCAGTTTGAGGCATCCCCTGTGTTATTTGTTGGCTCCGGAGTGTCTCGTCGTTACCTTGGTGTGCCATGTTGGCAAGACCTTTTAAAGCATTTTGCTGAGGCGATTGGGGAAAATCATATAAAATTTAAAACAAAATCTAATGGTGACCTACCCGAATATGCACAATTATTGGTGTCGGCATACGCTGAGAAATGGTGGGATACTGAAGAAGGACAATTAGCATTAAGTGAAAAAGAACAGGAGAAAACTTTCATTAACGAACAGTCTCCTTTGAAGTTGTCAATATCTAAATATATTGAGAATGCACATGAAAATATTATAGATAATGATGGGTTAAAAAACGAAATTTCTCTTTTTGCGAAAGCAAATATTGATGGGGTTATTACCACAAACTGGGATGTTTTTCTTGAAAGCCTTTTCCCTAAATTTACAACCTTTATAGGCCAAGATGGATTGATTACTGGCAGGAGCCACGGTATTGCCGAAATATATAAAATACATGGTTGCTGCACTGAGCCTAACTCATTAATTTTAACATCAAATGACTATGATAAATATAGAAAGAAAAACCCCTACCTATCATCTAAGTTACTAACTATGTTTATAGAGAGGCCTGTTATCTTCTTAGGCTACTCTTTAACAGATGAACATATAGCTGAAATCCTGGAAGATATAGTTAGTTGTTTTCCTGATGCCAGTTTGGATTTTTTACAGAATAAATTATTGTTTGTTGAATGGAAACCTGAACTTGAAGAGGCTGACATTAGTGATTCTGTGATTCATAAAAAAATCCCGGTGAAATATGTTCAGGCACCATCCTATAAAGAAATATTTGAAGTGCTAAGTGAAACTAAAAAAAGGATTCCAGCACATTTATTCAGAATGATAAAAGATGAGCTTTATGAATTAGTCTTAACCGATGATCCTAAAGGAAAATTATATGTGAGGGACTCAGAGAAGATTGAAGAGGGGATTAGTACAACAGAGTTTGTTGTAGGGTATGGTGCTATTTCGATGGTAAAAAAATCAGAGTCGATGGCGGCAAAAGGATTAGTTGGACTGGAACGTGTAGATCTTATCCGAGAAGTTGTATTTGAAAATGGACATTATGATTGGGAATGTGTTGTTAATGATGTTCTGCCAAATATATGCAAAGGCAATGCGCGCATACCTGTTTTTCACTTCTTAAATCACGCTAATTTAATTAACCCAGATGGGAATGTAATTAATGAAGCAGGACTTTCAGGTGGTGTTTTATCACGATTAAATATCACTCCAGTAAGTTTTCAATCTCAAGGATGGGATAAGAGACGCTCTGAAAACGTTCCTGAAGTCAGAGTGGGTGTCAACGAGTTATATCTTGCTTATGATTTCGGTTTCTTTTTAAGAATGATGCCATATATGGAATCGGGTTTAATCAAGCGTGATATGGATGAACTACTAAAGATACTGAAAAAACATATTGATGAAGCGATGAGTATTCAAGTGTTATCAAGTAATTTCTGTAAATTAGTATGTCTCTATGATTTCATAAAAAATAGCAACAGATTTTAATTTCGAACCTCTCGTAAAATTTTTACGAGAGGGATTATTCATAATCCAATCTTGAAACTAAAATGTAAGCTGGGAACTTAATGCTTCAAATAATGAACTATCTATGTCAGGCTTGTTGTATATATTGATTATTTTATTTCGTATTTCTGAAAATAATTTTTGCTCTCTCATTGGTGGAAGCATCACATCCAACTGTCGTAATTCACTGACATTAATATGTTTTGAAGTTGAACCACTCATTACTCTTGATATTCTTACAGGATCTAATTCATAAAGTAAAAAAGCCAAGAGATACTCTGGAGTTACTTTATTTTTATCTAACTTAAGTTGGACTAAACGTTGTCCCATGCATAATTTTAAATTTTCAGGCACAATAGCTGCAACACCAACAGTTCCTTCACGACTAAGTATAATATCTCCTTTTTCTACAATACTCCTTTTCGTTCTCTCTAAATAAGTTTCATTATTAACGAATCTTGAATCAGACCAAATCCATCCTCCTTTAGATAAGTTTGATGTACGTACACAAATAATTCCATCGTCAACCCATTTAGGGGTTGAATGAGAGCAATCTATTACATTGTCACATATATCATTTAATTTTTTTATTGACCATTTTTTATCATTAACCACCGGATCTCCAAACATTGCAAAAAACGTAGCATCCAAAAAATTATCAGCCAATTTTTTTATTTTTTTTCGCTTATGTAAAATTCCATTAGCCTTATCAAGAATGGCAACAATCCGTTCCTGCTCGGCTATTGGTGGTAGTGGCATTTCATGTTGCCAGAATATACTCATTACAACTCGAGGCATTTTTGCCCCAGACACCTGTGTGGATATCCAGTCAACGAATTGCTTTGATCGTAGATAATAAGCTAAGTATTTTTTATTTAATCTTTTCTGATCAGGTTTCATTGGAACTAATTCAGTAGTTGCGATTCCCAACTCATCCGGAATAATTACCTTATTTAAATAAGGACGTAACTTTGAATATAGTACATGTTCATTGTTAAAAAAGTGTGTGGATGACCCCGCTTTTGATAAGGGTTGTTTAATTTTATCGATAACTTTGCCGGTGTTTGATTCAATTTGGTCAAGATTTAACTGCCAGATAAGTTCATCTTTGTTTAAATTAACATTCTTTACTGGGGTTGCAGGTGCTACATCACCTAACTTTACCATCGGCCAACTCACAGCATTCCCTCCAGCTCATCCAGATCCGCCAGAATTTCTTTCTCCAAGTCCTTCAGCCGCTTCAGTATCACCTTCGGATCTTCATACTCCTCGGCCTGATACACCACTTCTTTATAACGATTAATAGAGAGATCATATTTCTGCGCTGCAATATCCTCTTTCGACACCACAAATGCCGCCTGCGTTCGATCTTTAAAATCAACACCAGCAGCAATCCCTTCCGGGTACTGCTGTTTCAGCAACGAGGCAAATTTCTCGCCCATAAAGTTATCTACTGGCAAACCACGCAAAGCACGGTAGTGCTTCCAGCTTGCCAGCAGATGCGGCAGATCGTTGTCTTTTATCGGGTTACGCTTGTCATCCAGGCTGTAGCCATCACTTTGCAGATCGTAGAACCAGACCTCGTCCGTCTGACCGCCTTTGGTAAAGATCAGGATCGCCGTCGCCACACCAGCGTAAGGTTTAAATACGCCGGAAGGCAGATTGATCACCGCTTCTAACTGGTTATCTTCTACCAGCGTTTTACGCAGTGACTGGTGCGCCTTACTGGAGCCAAACAGCACACCCTGCGGCACGATAGTGGCGCTGCGTCCACCTACTTTCAGCATTTGCAGAATTCGCGCCAGGAACAGCAGCTCAGTTTTCTTGGTTTTCACCATCGCCGACAGCGTGGCGTCGATATCTTCCTCATCCAGTGAACCGGTAAAGGGTGGGTTCGCCAATATCAGGTTGAAAGCATTTTTGCTGGCCTGTGGGAAGTTGGTGCTGAAGCTTTGGCTCATGGTGTCCTGATAGTGGATATCCGGCTCTTCCACGCCGTGCATAATCAGGTTCATAGCGGCGATACGCAGCATAGTAGTATCAAAGTCGTAGCCGTGGAACATGTTGTTATCCACATGGTCACGCCACGGCGTCAGCAGATCACCAGTAAAGATTTTTTGCTCTTCTAGTTCACCGCGTTCGTTGCTGCCAATCTCGGTATGGATGGACTCCAGCGAGCTGTATTTTTCCAACAGGTACTCATAGCTGGTCGCCAGAAAACCACCAGTGCCACAGGCCGGATCGCAAATCGTCTCACCACGCGCGGGGTTCGGCTCCATCATTTCAACCATCGTGCGGATAATGTGGCGCGGCGTACGGAACTGACCGTTGATTCCTGCGGTGGTTAGCTTGCTTAACAGGTATTCGTAGAGATCGCCTTTGGTGTCGCCACGATCTAGCGGCAGGTTTTTGATCACCTCTACGGCTTTGGTTAACAGCGACGGTTTGACGATCTCCAGACGGGCGTCTTTCATAAAGTTGCCCAGCAGCGTCACCTTCGAATCGTCAGCCAGCCCGAGTTGACGGAAATGCTGGAAGACGCCATCGCGCACCACTTCCATCATTTCATCCGAGCCAAGGTTGCTATAGTGACTGAAACGGAACTCCTGCTGCTCAGGCGCAAAACGCGGTTTAAAATCAACGCCCGCGATTTGTTTACGCTTCTCGTCGCGTTGTTCCTGGGTATCCAGCATCCGGGAGTACATCAGGTAGGTGATCTGTTCGATTACGGTCAGCGGGTTAGTTATGCCGCCTACCCAGAAATCTTCCCACAGGCCGTCGATTTTACTTTTTAAGTCACCGGTGATCATTGTTAACGTCTATACCTTGTTATAAATACAAAAGCCCCGCTGCCGGGGCTTGTCATGTGCGTATTATACCGTCGCTGCGTCGGTCACAACACCCAGCTCTTCGACTATCTTTTGCAGCCGGGCGATCTGCTCTATATCCGGGAACACGCCAGTAACGCCTTCGTTGTGGATATGCGTAAACGGCTGTTCAAAGAGCTGTCGCATTTCAATGGTGCCATAATCGCGAATGTGGTTTTTCAGCAATGACAGGAAGCGCAGTTGTTGGCTGGTCAAACTGTTGTCAGCGGCGAACTGGGCAAAGCGCACTTCCACCGCGTCGCTGTCCATCCCGATGATGGTACGCAACAGTTTATCCAGGCTGGCGGTTGCCTGCGGATAGAACTCTTTCAACGCACGAATATCAACGTTGGGGTTCTGGATCAGCACCAGCTTTGCCAGCTCATCCAGCTCGCTTTGCGTCACCGGCTCGCCGATGCGGATTTTCTTCAGCACCGGGTTTTGCTGGAACAGCGGCTCCAGCGCTCCTTGAACCTGCTGACGATAGAGTTTGAAATCAATCGAGCGGATGTTGGTTTTGCGGGTCTCCGTCTGGATCAGGTTCGCATCTTCGGTAATATCCACCTGTATCGAACCAAATTGCGGCGTCGCATCTTTTTCCATCAGGTGCATAATGCCGCGCAAATGAATGCGGATATCCTCCAGCTCTTCCAGGCTAGCTTGCTTCCACCAGCCTAAATTACGAAGCTGATTAATTCGCTGTCCCTGCTGTTGCACCTGCGCCAGATGCGGCGGCAGACGTTCTACTTTCTCGATGATGACCGGCCAGAGCACATCCAGCTCTTCCGGGTTTGTATAACGGGCAGTTTGCGCCGCCAGAATATCCATATCAAAGCGCATGGCATCGCTTTGCCCGCGAACGTCCAGCCACTGCATCAGCGGGGCCAGGACAGATAGCAGATCCTGCTGTGTTTTCGGGGAAAGCTGGCGCAGAACTTTTTCATCGCTGTACTGCGCTTTTTGCTGCCACTTTTCCTGTACGGCAATCGACTTTTCATCCAGCGCGTTGATCTGCTCGCGGAGCTGGTGAGCGACTAAATCCACCGCCTGTTTGTCGAACTTACGCTGTGCAGCAGCCCCCAGCATAACCCACGCTTCGAAGCGTTTTTGCGCCAGCGATTTTGTCGCTGTGACTTCGGCCTCTTCGGTATGCAACTCGTGATACTCAAAGTTGCCCCAGTGATCGAAGATGCGGAATTTCTGTTTATCCAGCGGTTTGCCGTTTTCATCATTGCCGTATAGCCCCGAACAGAGGCGTGTACCACGGCCAATCATCTGCCAGAACTTCACTTTCGATTTGACCGGTTTGGCAAAGACCAGATTCACAATTTCCGGGACATCAATACCGGTATCGAGCATGTCAACGGAGATAGCGATGGTTAGCTCTTTGTTAGTGCTTTCATCCAGCCCTTTAAAATCGTCAATCAGTTGCTCGGCGCGGGGATCGTAGTTGTCGATGACCTGACAGAAGCGTCCGGCAAACTGCGGGTACATATCGTCGAACAATTCATTTAACAACAGCGCGTGTTTGTGGTTCCGGGCGAAAATGATGGTTTTACCTGGCAGCTGGCCGTCCCGATCTTTCAGGCCATTTTCCATCAGGTTACGCAGGATATAGCGGTTGGTGTCTTTGTTGTAGATCGCCTCATCCAGCGCCTTACCATCAAATTCCAGCGTATTGGGATCGATACCCTGTTCTTCCAGTTCGCGGATTTGTGTGTCGCTTAACTTCTCCCGTTTGATGCCTTCGCGCAGGAATTCCGTGGTGTGAGTGACAACCTCATAGGGAACCAGATTGTTATCGGCGATGGCATCTTCCAGACTGTAGTTAGCGGTAGGGATACGTCCTTCACAACCAAAAAGGCCGAAAGTAGTTTTACTCACCATGTCAATCGGCGTGGCTGTCAGGCCAATCTGGAGGGCATCAAAATACTTAAACAGATCGCCGTAAACGTTATAGATCGAACGATGGGATTCATCTGCGATGATTAGATCGAAATAACCGACATCGAAATGGTCCATGATTTTTATCATGCCAGGATAGGTAGCGATGTAGATTCTGGCATTCTGCCTATCTGCTTTTTTCGATTTCCCGACCACATACAGCGGCTCATTGGTGAATTGATTGAAGGCATTCGCCGCTTGTTTGCGCAGCTCTTTACGGTCGCAAAGGAACAGAACGCGTTTTACCCAACGGGCATCAATCATCAGTTTGCTCAGTGCAATCGCTACACGGGTTTTACCAGTGCCGGTGGCCTGAACGATTAATGACTGACGATATTTATTGGTAAACCGTTCGCTGACGCGGGCAATGGTTTCAAGCTGATACAAACGTCCGGCAACGGCCTTACCTTCGTTGTCTTTTACGTGCGCCACACTGTTCAGTGGCAGACGGGTTTCTCGCTGCTGAATAAGATATTGCAGGCTTTCCTTGCTGTAGAAGCCAAATACCCGACGCGGAGGATAACCATGAGTTTTATGGTCGTCCCACAGCCAGATATCGTAGCCGTTGGTGTAGAAGATGACCGGACGCTGACCATATTCTTTTTCCAGCCAGTCTGCATACAACCGGGCCTGAATTCGCCCTTGCTCGGCATTGACGCTGGTTTTTTTTGCTTCCACCACCGCCAGCGGTTTATGTGCCTCATCCCACAAGACATAGTCCGCATAACCGTCACCGGTCGCGGTAGGCTGTTCTTTAACGGGGTGTTCCTGCGTAACCTGATCGGTCTTGTTAAGCTCTTCCCCTACATTCCAGTCGGCGGCAAGCAGGCGAGAATCAATCAGGCGGCGGCGGGTTTCCGCTTCATCAATAGAGAGGATATCGGCAACATGCTGGTTGCGAGCTCTGGCTTCATTCAGGCGCTGGGTGAGGTGTTCGGCCTTTTCCTGCTCTTGCTGTAGTGCGCGTTGTAACGCCAGTTCACGCTCACGGCTTTCATCTTGAGCTCTGATTGCATCTTCCAGACGTTTTTCATCTGCACGACCTGAAGATTGCGTTAATGGAGGAAGAGAAAATTTGGGGCAGTTATCAACATTACCGTGGGCATAACGAACATACAGCCAAACTCCCAGTAAATACGCTTCCTTTAACAGCCAGTAAGTATCTTTAGCTTTGATACGTCCGCCGTGCGCGGCGCGGTTACCGTGTATACGCAGTGCATCCAATTTCATGATGATGGCTTCCGGCATCATGCTGGTAAACACATCGGCGTTCATTAAATCGTACAGATTCGCCTTGATGCCTTCCGGCAACCGCTCCTGACGATACAACCAGCGCACCATCAATTCAGTGTAGTTACGCAGCTTAACCAGACAGCTTTCCGGGTCGGAATGAACATAGCGTTCCGCCATACACGCGAGTTCAGCCAGTTCCGGCCACTGGCTGCGCAACATTTCAAAATTGAGAGACTGCTCCATCAATCATCGCCTTATGTCGTGGATACAACAGGAATTCTGGAAAGAATATCACACTATTTGGGCTGACGAAGTGAGCCGGATGGCATACGGTGGCTTTGAATAAACTGACGTAACAACTTTAAAGAGATCAAGCATCTATTAATTACAGTCAATAGCGTGATTTTTTTATACATTGGGCACAGAATAGCCCTAAATACAGTAACGGTTCAGGAGCATTTCACCCTTATGACTACTCTCGTTTTTTCCTACTCTCATGCGGATGAAGCACAACGCAATGAGCTAGAGAAACATCTGTCCCCGTTGAAGCGAATGGGGAAAATCACCACATGGCATGATCGCCGAATCGTTCCTGGGCAAGTGTTTGAACATCAGATCGACCACTATTTTTCGCAGGCAGATATTATCCTATTGCTAATTAGCAGTGATTTCATCGCTTCTGATTATTGTTATCAGGTGGAGATGACCAATGCACTGGAGCGGCATAAAAAAGGCGAGGCGGTGGTCATTCCGGTGATTTTAAGAGAGTGTGCTTGGCATCAATTGCCATTCGGCAACATCATGGCAGCCACAATCGACGGTAAAGCCATAAGCAGGTTTGCCAGTCACGATGAGGGTTACGTTCAGGTTGCCGATGCTGTCTCCCGAGCCATTGCCAATTTGGAAGCGAAAAAGCCGCAGCAGATTGTGCACGCCCCAGCTCCGGCTAATCCGATGCTTCAGGCAACGGATACCGTCTTTACACCGCGTTCGAGCAATCTTTCTCTGCCAAAGAGTTTTACTGACCTTGATAAAGATCGTGCCCGTCGCGAGGGTTTTGAGTATGTCGCTCGTTACTTTGCTAACTCGCTGGACGAACTCAAAAAGCGCCATGCAGGGCTAGACGTTGATTTCCACCGACCTGATAACGATTCCTTCACATGTGCCGTGTATATCAACGGTGGCAAGGTTGGTCAGTGCGGAGTCTGGTGTGGCAGTCGTAATATGGGATTCGGGGATATCTGCTACAGTCAAAGCGGGGTGACTCGCAATAGTTGTAATGAAAGTCTTAGTGTTGCGGATAATGGGCAGACGCTTGGGTTCCGGGCTCTTATGGGGTTTGGCTACGGCGATTCACGCGAATCTCTGCTCACCAGCGAAGGTATGGCTGGACACCTTTGGGATATGTTCTTCAATTCCATCAAACAGCGCATGTCCTGAGACCAGAGATTTCAATGGTGCAACTCAATCTGGGGAGAGTGCTGTTATTGTATAATGAACGTAACGGTTAAACCCGCTATGAGATCTTCTTGAAAGAATGTGAGGACCTCAATCACGCAGAAAAAAATAATTGTTTATCGTGATTGCGCCATTGGCGAGCATGGTGAATGCGGTTGGCTCAAAACTAATGATGAAGTCAGTCTGGAGAACCTGGGATTTCAGCCCGGAGGGGGATTCTAAAGAGCAATCACTTACCACATGCGACCCTTGCGGGATATGGCTTAAGCAATTGGGAACGCCGCCGACGACATTAGGAAAAGCACAGTTTTAAGTAATGGCTCAGCTGAATCCTCATTAAGTGGATGAGTCATTTCACCGTTTAATAATTACTGCTAACTATTCTTACTGATAGAGGTTTACACGATAACAATTACCTCATTCCGCAAAATTCACCGGCATTGTCAGGGTTCAGGATTATTCATTTCCGTTTTATAGATATGATGCCCACAGTGCGTTAACCTGCGTTCTTCAACATATTCCAGATTATGTTCGATATAACCGCTATTCTCTGCATCCAGTGCCAAATAGAGCAATCCCTGCCGTCACCCGCAATATAGATCGCAGCATCTGGAGGAGGGCGATCTTCCTGCGATCAGTGAGGCGAATATCCTCAGTACTTTTGAGCAGTTACATTTGAACAAAATGGATGTCTTTGAGCGCGGGATCATCAACGTGTTCAAAGGTCTGTCATGGGATTACAAAACCAATAGTCCCTGCTGCTTCGGTAAGAAGATCATCATTAACAATCTGGTGACGCATAACCGCTGGGGCTTTAGCCTTAACTGGGGTTGGCGACGGGATCAACTGGCGGATCTGGAGAGAATGCTGTTTCTACTGGATGGCAAACCCATCCCTGACAACCGTGGTGATATCTCTACCCGATTGATGGAGCATATTCGTGATAATCCGGCTAAGAATGTTTACGAAGATGAGTTATTCAGCATTCGTTACTATCAAAAAGGTACGGCGCACTTGACCTTCAAGCATCTGGAGTTGATTAAACGTATGAACGATATCATAGCTAAACACTATCCGGGAATGCTGGCTGCAAGGTAAGTTAGTTGTCGTATGTTTGCTGTTAAAAGTGTCGTATGTTTGCTATGATGAAGAAACGAACAAAGGAGGATGACATGACCATAAAAGCTCGAATTCAGTCACGGCTGAAGCGCTCAAAGCGTTATGTTTTCACTCGTGACGATTTCAAAGATCTTGCTGGCTACGATCAAATAGGCAGAGCACTGCGTGAGCTAATGAAGGAGGGGCAGCTACTGAAAGTAGGCTATGGCGTCTACACCAAAGCGCGGCAAAATGCGATTACCGGTAAGCTGATGCCTGCTGCTCCCGGAGGTTCTGCTGCGGTAATGATTGAGGCGTTGGAACGTCTGAAAGTGGATTACCGTCTGGCAGGCGCAACAAGCGCCTATAATAGCGGTAAATCCACCCAGATCCCTGCGTTAGTGGAAATCAAAACCTCACCACGTTTTAAGAGAACATTGTCAGTAGGGAACAGCAAATTAAATGGATGATTTGACAAAGCTATTCCCGGACGTTGCTGATGCTCTGGGCATTGAATCAGTTGCAATTGTAGAGAAAGATCATTACATCGTTGAGTTATTGCGATTGCTCCAGCCTCTGTCCTTTGATACACATCAGCTGGTTTTTGCCGGTGGAACAGCATTGTCTAAAGCGGGTATATCTTTGAACAGGATGTCGGAGGACGTGGACATTAAGCTTATTCCTGTCACCGGCTTTTCCCTGCAATATTCCAGAAATCAACGTAAAAATATTATTAAGACCATCACCGAAACGATTTTAGCTTCAGGTATGTTTAGCATGGATGAGGAGTACCCAAAGGTTACTCGTGATGAAAACCGCTATAATGAAATTCCGGTGCGCTACCCGCAGGAATATGTACAAATTCCCTGTTTAAGGCCATTTATCAAACTGGAACTGATGGAAACGGATTTGCTTGAGGCTGCGGAAAATCGTGCTATTAGCTCACTGGTAATGGATCTAACAAAGAAGGGCGAAGTAGTGAGGGCTTTTCCCTGCGCAACTATCGGTAGCACGCAGGCTGAAAAACTGATCTCGATGATGCGCAGAACGGCTGCAAGCGTGCGTAATGTGGAGCGTGCAGTGGATGAGTCACTGGTGCGTCATATCTACGACAACTTTTGTATTGTCAGAGAAAAAGGTGCTGACGTTCCTGTTTTGAAGCGCTTTGTGCAGGAATGCATTGAGCAGGATATCCAACGTTACGGTGCTCAGTATCCTGAATTCTGCGAGTCGCCTGTTGAAGAACTAAAAATGGGGTTGGAAGAACTGGCGCGCAACCCTGTTTATAAGGAACGTTATCTGCAGTTTGTTACACCAATGGTGTTCGGTGAAAGCCACGTTTCCTGGGAAGAGGCCTATGCCTGTTTTCGCATAACGGCATTGGATGTGATTGATACATAGCACAAGAGATACGCTCGGTGGTGAGCATCTTCCAGGTAACATTTGCCCCGATTCAAGTGCTAAAATTAACGATTCAATGTGTTGATATTGATGTTGGTACATTATCTAAATGTTATTTTTTATTTATTTTAAATCAAAGAATTAACTATTATATATGCGTCCAGCCTCCGTACTAAAGGTTAGAGTTGAGTCGCTTATAAGAAGTTTTTTTGTCTGAGATTCAGCATTTCCGCGCTATTGCTTTACATCATTGAATAGCAATACTCAGCTGCCAACAGCAACATACCGCTACTCTCCGGATACCCCATCCGCCACCCACAGTAGAAAGCCACAAACCTGATCCCGATCAAAACAAGCCGCATTTTCTCTTTGCCGCGCTGCGCTTTTAAGAATCTGTTAAGAACCCGCCGTATAATAAGCGCTTTACTCTACATTCAGGATGAACCCATGAAAATAACAGCGATTGCACTGATTACCCTGGCAGCAGCGCTCTCTGCCACCGCCGCGCAGGCTGCTGGCGGCTGTCAGCAGAAACAGCAGTCGATCCAGCAGGAGCTGGAGATGGCGCGGGAATCTGGTAATAAGGCGCGCATTAACGGGCTGGAGAAAGCGCTGCGTGAAAATCAGCAGCACTGCACTGATGCGGGCCTGCTGCAGGAGCGTCAGGAGAAAGTGGCGGAGAAGCAGCAGAAAGTGGCTGAGCGTGAAGCAGATTTGCAGGAGGCGCAGGCCAGCGGCCGCCGCGATAAGATTGAAAAACAGCAGCGCAAACTCACTGAGGCGCGAGAAGAGCTGGCTGATGCGCAGGCGGAATTAAGCCGCTAAGCGCTGAGCGGCAGAGGTGCGTGCGCCTCTGCCGCTGCAAAAATTCACTTTTCCTGCCTGCAAAAAATCCTCACACTGCTGCTTTATTCTGATGGAAAACATGGCATGAAGATACGGTTGCTGCTGGCGCTCCCTCTGCTTAACGCCCTGATGATACCGGCGATAGCTGAAGAAGGCGTCTCGTTTGCTCACAAAGAGTGGGAACTGGCGTGCGATAACACGCTGACCTGCCGTGCGGCGGGCTATAGCGCGGAAGAGGGCGCGGGGGGATCGGTGCTGCTGACGCGGGCGGGCGGGCCGGATACGGCGACGCATGGCCGGGTGGTACTGGCGGATACCGGCGATGATGACTCAAAGCAGGTCGATACGCTGACGCTCTGGATTGACGATCGCCCGCTGGGTGAACTGGCGAAGGCCGATAACGATGAGTGGACGCTGACCGATGCGCAGACCCGGTCGATTATCACTGCCATTAAAGGCAGCGGCAGCGTGGAGTTCCGTGGCGGTGCCGAGCCGTTTGATCTCTCTGCAAACGGCGCTTTTGCCGTACTGCTGAAAATGGATGAGGCGCAGGGGCGCATCGGCACGCCGGGTGCGCTGGTGCGTAAAGGCAGCAAGCCGGAAAGCAGCGTGCCGCCCGCCGTACCCATGCCGGTGATCATTCAGGCCAGAACCGTTGAGGCAAAGCCGCGTCCTCTGACGCCGCAGGAGCTGGCGCGGATCAAGCCGGCGCTTATCGCTACGCTGACGGATGATGACAGCTGCGATAATCTCGCACCGGCGGACGATCAGCCGGAAGAAGGCGCAGAGCCGCCGACGCTGACCGCTGTGGATGCGGACCACGTGCTGATCGCCGCCCTCTGCTGGCGCGGTGCCTATAACGAAGGATATGGCTACTGGCTGATGGATAGCGCGCTGCAGGGTTCACCACAGCTGATCACTGACTCCGGCTCCGATTATCACGCCGGGGCAATTAGCGAAGCGCAGAAAGGCCGCGGTATTGGCGACTGCTGGAGTACCGCCGCATGGGTCTGGGATGGGCGCAGTTTTGTACAGAGTAGTGACGCCACCACCGGCATGTGCCGCGCCATCCGCGCCGGCGGCGCCTGGCAGCTGCCGGTATTAGTCAGCGATGTCAGACCCGCTCCCTGATTGCAGAGCACATGGCGCCCCTGTGGGTATTGTTGTAGGGGCCGCATTTATGCGGCCCGGGGGCATGTGCGCGGTATGGCCAGGGCGCCATGAATGGCGCTCCTGTGGTGGCATTTGTATGGATCAGGTGCGCGATGTGGCCAGGGCGCCATCAATGGCGCCCCTACGGATACCAATGTAGGGGTCGCATTTATGCGACCCGAGATAAGATGGAGCGCGATATCCGTAGGGGCCGCATTAATGCGGCCCGGGGTGGATTGGGCGCGATGTGGCTAGGGCGCCATAAATGGCGCCCCTGTGGTGGCATTTGTATGGGGCTGATGCGCGATGTGGTCAGGGCGCCATAAATGGCGCCCTTGTGGATATTGTTGTAGGGGTCGCATTTATGCGACCCGGCGTAAGATGGAGCGCGATGTCCATAGAGGCCGCATTTATGCGCCCCGGGGTGGATTGGGCGCGATATCCACAGGGGTCGCATTTATGCGACCAAACGCAGGTTATTTATTCAGGCAGCACTGCTTATATTTTTTGCCGCTGCCGCACGGGCAGGGATCGTTGCGTCCGGTTTTGTCACCGGCAAAGAACGGCAGCTGTGGCTCGGGATCGGGCTGGGCCATGCGCTCGGCCTGCCAGTATTCGTGCAGTTCCAGCGCCGCCGGGCGGATCGCCTCCATGCTCGCTTCGAACGCGTCCGGATCGAGCGCCTCGCGCGCTTCACGCTGCTCTTCGCTGCCGTGCAGGGCAATCGCCTGTAGCTGCGGCTGCAGCGGTTCAGGCAGCTGTGACCAGTCGGCGTCCAGCGCAACGCCGCGCATATAGCCGTAACACCAGTCTTCGACCACGGTAAACTCCTGACCCTCCATCTCCTGCAGGCCAAACAGCGGGTCAAACTGCTCCGGAAACTCGGCCAGACGCTCAGCAATATCGTTCAGGTGCTGAAAGGTCAGGGTCATAAAGCGATCCATCTCGCGCTCATTAGCCCATTTAGGGATATGCTTCTGGCCGCCCCACATCGCCACCAGCCACTCGCTGGGTTCAATATCATTCGGGCCGGAGAGCAGGGCGGTCAGCATCCCATCCAGCTCGGCCGTATCCACCACGGATTGTGCATTGCCATACTTCTCCAGCATATCATCCAGCCAGTTCAGCTCTTTTTCCGTTAACGGCCCCTGATTCATCGCTTCTCTCCTGCACGTAATATTCTGTACGGGCCAGGCCCGCATCTCATGGCGCGATTATAGCGGCATTATCACGATTATTTGCAATTTTAGCGCGCCTGAATCGGGCCAGGCTGAGGTATGCTGTGGCATGACGCGACGAGCGCCGCACGGCAGCGGGAACCATTAGCCCGGTGCGCTTGTCAGTAAATGGACATCAGACTATTAATCAGAGTGGGAATCACCAATGCGCAGGACACACGTAACCCTTTTATCTGCCGGCCTGTTTCTGGGCGCGCTCAGCCTGACGCCAGCTGCACTGGCAGCGGATGAGCAGACCGATAGCGTGCCGATGCCGCCTCAGGTAGAGCAGCCGGATGTGCAGGCGCCTGATGCCGCGCCGGTGCCAGACGCCGATGCGCCAGCCGCTCAGGCACCTGCTGCATCAGGCGATGACGCGCCGGTTCGCCCGTCTAACAACGGCACCGGTGAGCAGCCTTCCGCCGCCAACAACTACAATCTGCACACCATTATCATCGACTACAAAGAGCACAAGGTCGGCGATGTGGTACCGGAAGAGTATCGCAAAAAAGAGTACACCATCACTGACTGGCAGGCGCGTCATCTGCCCGCTCCGCAGGCTGGTGCACACTGGGCTTACATCAACGCCAACTATATTCAGATCACCGATGACAGCGGCAAAATCGTGATGGGTAAATCGGGCGACATCTTCTTTAAAGGATAACGCCAGCAGGCGGGCCACCGGGTCCGCCTGTTTTATTTCAGAGGCAGGAAAGATGGCCCCGACCGTTAATCAGTTTGGCCAGCCGACGGGTAGTGCGTTGCCTGACTGGCAGCCGCGTCCGCGTCCGGAGCGCGTCACGCTTCAGGGGCGTTACTGCCGCCTTGAGCCGCTGGATGCGTCACGCCACGCGTCCGATCTCAGCGCCGCGCATGCGCACGCCGCGGACGATAGCAGCTGGACCTGGCTGCCCGTGGAGCGTCCGGCATCGCAGCATGAGTGGCTGACGTTCGCCGCCGCCTGCCAGCACAATCCCGATTACCTGCATTTTGCCGTAATCGACCTGCAGCGCGGGCAGGCGGTGGGTACGCTCGCGCTGATGCGTATCGAGCCGCAGCACGGCGTAATGGAAGTAGGGTATGTGGTGTTTTCACCGCTGCTGCAGCGTACCCGCATGGCCACCGAGGCGCACTTTCTGCTGATGGCGTATGCGTTTGACCAGCTCGGCTATCGCCGCTACGAATGGAAATGCGACAGCTGCAATCAGCCGTCGCGCCAGGCGGCGCTGCGGCTCGGCTTTCAGCCCGAAGGCGTGTTCCGTCAGGCGATGGTTTACAAAGGTCGCAGCCGCGATACCTGCTGGTTCTCTGTTATCGATGGCGACTGGCCGGTATTAAAGCTCGCCTTTGAGCGCTGGCTGGCGCCGGATAATTTCAGCGCCGATGGTGCGCAGCGGGAGCGGCTGGAGACGCTGCGCCCGCGCGACTGAGCCCGCTCTCAGGGGCGTGGCACGATGCGGATCTCCGCCATGCCAATGCCGAGCTTGCGCGGCGCCTGACCCACAATATTGTCCTGATTCGACAGCTGCGGCGCCGGTGGCACAATCACCAGATTATGGCTGCCGTCGCGATTGCTGAAGTGCAGCGTGGTGGTGGAGAAGCTATCGTCCAGCCGCAGAACCTGCTCCTCGCTGCCTACGCGTACCGGAATCGGCTGCTGCGCATTGGCACCAAACGCGCGCGCGGTGATCACCAGATCGAACCGCGACGGCAGCGGTTCGGCATACTCAATATTCACCTCCGGAGCCAGATTGGCATTGGACCAGCGCCCCCAGCTCTCCGGGCGCGAGATGCCGCTAAAGCGCCGGATGCTGTGCGGAGCGCCCGGCACGTTCAGCACAAAGCTGTCGGCATCGTAGCGAATGTCATTATCCTCAATGCGGATCTGCTGCTGGTTGAGCCGCCAGGTTTCCGGGCTGACGCGCAGCGGCGGAAAGTGCGTTTTGCCGTGCCAGAGCGGCTGATCGATACGCACCACGCTGGGCTGGCCACCCATCTGGCCCATCGCCAGGCAGAGATCGGTGGAGAGCGCCAGCTCCGGCTTCCAGAGTCGCGCCATTTTGAAGCAGCGGTCGGCCCAGACAAATTTGTCGCTCGCGGCAAAATCGGCCAGCTGATAGCGCAGCGGCGCGGCATACTCTCCCTCCGGCAGCGGTTCAACCTGCTTATTGCCCAGCCGGAACAGGATCGGCAGGCGGAACGTGGCGCCGGAGAAGGTAAAGGTATTCTTCTGCTGGTCGATGGTGAACTCTTTCATGCTGGCCGGAAAATTCCACAGCTGCACAATATCAGCTTTCCAGCTGCTGACCTTTTTCGCCATGTCGTCAAACTGCGTGGAGAGCGACGGCGTAGAGAGTGAACTGCGGCCAAGTCCCAGCGCCTTGTCACCGCCGAGGATCTCAAGCACCGTGGCGCCGTTATCCAGCGTGCTGCGTGGCGCATCGCGCACCTCCGCCTGCGGCCGATCGCCGCGAATGACCATAAAGAGATCGCGGCGCGGCAGCTTCGTCAGATAGGGGTGGGCGGTATTGTTCATCGCCAGATGATCGGAGCTGACGACGATGACGGTGTTTTTAAACCACGGCGAAGCTTTAATAAGCTCAATCAGCCGCGCCACGTGCTCCTGTGAACAGGCGACGGCGCTGAATGACTGGTTCATTTTGCCCTCATACTGATAGCTTTTACGCTGGCAGCTGCGGGAGATAAAGCCATCAGGATGATGGGTATCCACCGTCAGGGTAAACAGGGCAAAGCGTTTGTTCTGCTGCGACAGTTCAGCATACTTCTCAAACACCTCGTCCAGCACGGTGTCGTCGTAAAAGCCCCAGTTGTTGCGGTAGTCGGGATCGGCCACGCGGCTTTTCAGCTCCTGCGCGCCATAGAGATTCGATGCGGCGAAGCCGTGCGAAAGCAGAAAAGTATCTTTGCCGGCAAAGCGCAGATCGGCGCCCTGAATAAACCAGTTCTCATAGCCGCTGTTTTTGAGAATATCGCCGAGGCAGAGACTCTGCGGATAGAAGCTGGAGAGCGCGGCTGAGGCGTTACCGTCAAAAGGCGCAAACAGCGGGATACCGCACTGTGAGGCGACCATGCCGGCAATGGTATAGTCGGTGCCGGGCAGCTGCGCGGTATTGCTGAAATCCAGGCTCTGCGCCTGCTCGCGGCTCAGCTCCGGCGCCAGGTCGGGAAAAGCCTGCTTATTTAAATAGGTGCGCTCCAGGCTCTCGCCGTAGATATAGACCAGGTTGAGCGCGGGCTGTTCAATACGGTTCTGCGGCGTGATGTACCAGGTGGCGAAATCGGAGTCGCCCGCGTGCGCGTGCGACGCAATCAGATCTTTAACCTGACGAAACGCCGGCGTGGTCTGCACCGAGCCGGCGGCGCAGGCGACCGCCAGCAGGCTCCAGCCGAGATGATGCGGACGTTTATGGCGGCGCAAAATCCATGAAAGAAAGCAGAACAGCAGAAACAGCACAATAATCAGCCCGATAGCGGGCACCACATATTTACTGACGCCGGCGCCGGTCAGGCTGTTGGTCAGCGTGTAGATCACCGCATCATTGATGCCGTCACCGGTAAAATAGTTGCTGGCGAACAGCGTTGCATTCAGCACAATAAACAGCGTCAGCAGCAGCAGCATCAGGCTGAACCAGAACGTATTGCGTCCGGCTTTAGAGGCGTAAATGATGATGGCGGTCAGAAACAGCACGATTGAAAGCAATGCCAACGGCAAATCCTCACGATAGATGAATAGCGCAGCGCCAGCGGCCGCGCGCCCTCTCAGGGGTTTTGCGTCAATCTATATTGGCTGTCACCGGGCTGCAACCTGTCCGGCGGGATTTGTGCGGTACATTCGGAATCGTGCCGCCAGGCGGGATGATAAGCGCGGCGGCGGTAGCGTATCAGGCAGACTGTGGTTTATAACGCACCGGTAAGATACTGCGCTTCACCGTGCGCAAAGCTCCAGTCACCTTTGCTGTTGGTGATAAAACTTATCATCAGATCGTGGCCCTGCACGCCGCAGCTTTCACGCAGCTCGCGCGCCAGTTCTGCCATAAAACAGCTTTTTTGCGCCTCACTGCGCGGGCTGGTGTAGACCCGCACCATCACCAGATTATCCGTGCGCGAAAAGCCCAGTCCGGTATCCTGGAAAACCATCTGATAAGCTTTGTTTTCGTGAACAATCTGATAGCGGTCGCGCTCAGGCACGCCGAACGCAGTCAGGACGGCGCGATGGGCGGCATCCAGTAACGTAAGAACTTCAGCCTCAGAGCGGCCCTGAATCAGATCGAAAGTAAGTAATGGCATCGGTAAATCCTCACAGTAGGGGCGTAAAAGTCGCGTTAAGTGAGGCTATGCTGCCCGCTGCGCGCGCAAAGAAAAAGCGACTGCGATAAAATGATTGTTCACTATTTTGAACAATGGCGGGTAAGGCGATGAAAACCGAAGCGCTCTGGACACATCTTTACTGGCTGACGGTACTGGCGGAGCAGGGCAGTTTTACCCGCGCCGCTGAGCGGCTGGATGTCAGTAAAGCGGCAGTGAGTCAGAAAATTAAAGAGCTGGAAGCGCTGACCGGGGTTGCTCTGGTTCAGCGCACCACGCGCAGCGTGCGGCTGACGTCAGCCGGTGAGCAGCTGGCTGGCGAGCTGCGTGAACCCTTTACCCGGATAGCGGAAAGCGTGTATCGCGTGCGTGATGAAGCGGGGCCGGTACGCGGGCAGGTACGCATCAGCGCGCCGGTGGCGTTTGCCCGGCAGCAGCTGGTGCCGATTATCGGCGATTTTCTGCGCGAATATCCGCAGGTGCGCCTGCAGCTGGATGTGACTGACCGCCTGGTGTCACTCGGCGGGGAAGGGTTTGATCTCGCTATCCGCCACAGTCAGTCGCTGCCGGAAACGCACGTCGCGCTGCCTCTGTGCGCCACGCGCGCGCTGCTGGTGGCTTCCCCCGCATATCTGGCACAGCACGGCGTGCCGCAGACGCCGGAGGCGCTGCTTCAGCATAACTGCCTGTGGTATCCGCGCGGTCCCGATGCGCCGCAGTGGCGCTTTCAGTCGCATCAGGGCGGCGAAACGCTGACGGTAAAAATTCAGGGAAATTTCGCCACCAATAACAGCGAGTCGATTCGGGACGCCGCGCTGCAGGGGGCAGGCATTGCCATGCTGCCCGATTTCAGCGCCCGCGCAGCGCTGGAAAGCGGCGCGCTGCAGCCGGTGCTCTCATCGTGGCAGGCGGTCGACGCCTTTGCCGACCGCCTCTGGGTGGTGCGCCCTTACGCGGCACAGGTGCCGCGTGCGGTGACGACCTTTATTCACTGGCTACGCGCTCGCTTTGTTAACGGGTGAGGGCAGCGCCACGCTGAGCGGTGCAGCAGGCTGCATCATTGCACCCAGCAGGCTGCTGCGGTTGTAGTTCCCCAGGCGCAGGTTAAAGTCGAGATGCAGCTGTGCGTGGCCATCCAGCTTAATAACCGGCGGCGGCGTATGCGGGCGCTGATGAAACAGAATGGCATGCGTAAAGGCGTCGCTTTTCCAGTTGTTCAGGCGCTGATAGTAAAAGGCGCTGGCTTCGCATTTACGCAGAAAGAGATTAACGCGGCGGTATTCGCGCATGGCCGCCTGCTGCGCCAGCGCGCCCGGCTGCTGTGCCGGTTCAGCGATTCTCTGCGTCAGCAGCGAAAAGTCATCACGCTTGCGCATTTCGTTAAAGAAGCTCTGCTCACCCTGATGCTTGATGGGCGCATACTGCTTCTGCCATTCGCGAATAAAAGGATTATTTGGTGCAGCAGCAAGGAACCAGTTCTCAATAACAGGCGCGAGATAATTCAGCGTTGAGCGCTCACAATAATAGCCGATCACATCCATCGGACGTTCCTGATGGGCGCTGTGTACCCAGCTCAGATCTTCAAACAGCAGCGCAGCGCAGTCGATAGCGATGCCGCCGTAGCGTAATAACAGCTCAAGCCTGATCACTTCGCTTTTCTGCTGCGCCGTTAATTGCGCTGAGGTAAATATAAAATCGGGCAGGACTTCTTTTACAGAATATTTATTTAACAGGTGAACGCTGTGGTCAGGATTATCGCGGCGTATTTTAGCAATATTCGCCTGCAGTGATTTTGGTAAATATTCTGTATCCCAGTACAGCCATACTTTTTTCGGGATATCTGGCAACGTCTTCTCACCAGAAAGTAACACGATATTGTCCTCTTCGCTGGGATCATACTCCGGCGCGCAGAGCGCATTATGCTGTTTTTTCTGCAGTAATGACTGACCGGTAAACGCTATTCTTTTCCAGTTGTGCCAGAGCGCGCGCGCCGGCTGAAGACGTTTTTTTGACATGATGCACCTGATTATTGTGATTATGGGCAAGGAGTCCCTGATGCTGGCGCCTTAGGCGCTCTTATGTTTCCTTACGGGGGCTGTGTGTAAAAGTATTACAATGAGCTTAATAAAACATTCTTCGCGATTGCGCTAATCCTTTTTTTCTCTTTCAGATAAAGCGGAAAATGAAGCTGCCGTTAACAATAAAAATTTAACAAAATAACAGCGTGACGAATTTCACAGTTTATTTTTCCCCGCCAGGATTAATCCTAAGATCGTTCTCTGCGTGCAGCCTGAAGTGCGGGAATGTGAAAATTGTGGTGAGAAATGAACGTTTATCCCTGCTGGATTTTAGTCTGGTATCAGAGCGAAATTTACCTTCGTCATACAGCTTAGCTACGCTTTAGTCAGGCATTCTGTTTAAGGAGTGATTATGCAGTCATCTGCCCGCGGTCTGATAGCCGTTGATAAACAGGGGAACCGGGTGCTGTTTCTGCATCCGGAAAGCTTTGCTGTTGAGCAGGAGCTGAATGCGTTTCCGCCGTGCCCGCACGAGCTGCTGATGCTGCCCGCACTGGAAAAAGCCTATGTCCCGCTCTATGGCAGCGGCGTGCACGGCGCTAATCCTTATCCCGGGCATAAAGTCGCTGTTATCGATCTGCGTCAGCGCCGGATCAGCGGCTTTATCGACCTTACGCCACTGCAGTCGCCGCACAGCGGACAGCTGGGGCGTGACGGCAAAGTCTATCTCTGCTGTGAAAACAGCGCGGCGGTTGCGGTCATCGATCCGCACACCGATCGCGTAGAGAAAACCATACCGCTGCCTTCACATAACGCGCACCGGCTGACGCTCTCCCCCAGCGGACGCAAGCTGTTTACGGAAAATGAAGAGGACGCCAGCATCACAGTAATCGATTTATGTGAGGCAGAAGGCCGCGTCATTGATAACATTCTGCTGCCTGGTCCGATAGCCGGTATTGCTGCCTCGCCCAGACATCCTTATCTGGTCGCCAGCGCCGCCGACGCACCGCTGCTTTATGTGATCGATCGGCAGAGCCACCGGGTCCGGCAGCGCATTACGCTGGCCGGCCACCAGCAGCCCTGCCAGGTTGTGCGGTTCAGTGCCAGTGGCGAACGGCTGGTTGCGATTGGGCATGATGAATCACTGATTACGCTGTTTGACGATCTGCTTAATCCCTTAGGTACTCTGCGCGTAGGGTGCCGGCCAGGGGATGGCTGTTTCAGTGAGGATAACCGCACGCTGCTTATCGCGAATGAAGGCGATGGGTCGTTAAGCGTTATCGATCTGGCGCAGCGAAAGGTGATAGCCACACCGCAGGCGGGCACAGGCTGTGAGGCGTTAAGTTATTTTACGCTGAGCTGAGGCAGCCGCTGTCATTTCATTGTCATCTGCAGGTGGCATAAAGGCGGCGCGTCAGCAGGCACTGCGCAGCTATTGATAAATTACTGATACCCGTTGCTGCGTTTTAATACGGCTTTTGCTTAATTAAAACGCATGCAATTACCTGAATTCTCGTATTTTTTTGGTATTAATCAGGGAGGATAGTCAAAATAATCTAACTAATTTTCGTTTTGCCGCTTGATTTATCTACGCGCGTAGATAGACTGTCTCCCCAGTGATAACTCACGGTGCCAGACGCGGCTACGGCCCTGAAATGAACATGTTACATTTGCTGTGCTAATACGATCGGTGAATTAAACACCGGCGAAACGCAGCAGAGAGATGAATTCCAACACCAGGGAATTCCTTACTGATCTTTCAGGATTTGCCTGTCGAACGTCGTCACCGGGACGTTCTGCTTGCTTAAGCAAGGGAACAGACCCATGGAAGGGCGTTTACTGTTTTCACTTCACTAAGAGAAAGGGTTATGACGGAACATCATCCCACTGCACAGCACTCACCTCACCTCACCGCAGCTGATGAACGGCTGCAAACTCCCGCTGGCCGCAAAGATTTCTGGCGCGCAACCTTCTCCTGCTGGCTCGGTACGGCAATGGAGTATGCCGACTTTGCGCTGTATGGCCTGGCGGCAGGTATCATCTTTGGCGACATCTTTTTTCCGGAAGCGACACCCGCTATGGCGCTGCTCTCAAGCTTTGCCACCTGGTCAGTCGGCTTTATCGCCCGTCCGATAGGCGCGCTGCTGTTTGGCTGGATTGGCGATCGCAAAGGGCGCAAAGTCGTGATGATCAGTACGATTATCCTGATGGGCGCTTCAACTACGCTGATTGGCCTGATCCCGTCTTATGCAACAATCGGACTCTGGGCACCTGCCTGTCTGGTACTGCTGCGTTTTACGCAGGGGCTGGGAGCGGGGGCGGAGCTCTCTGGCGGCACCGTTATGCTGGGCGAATATGCCCCGGTTGAACGACGCGGCCTGGTCTCTTCCGTGATCGCACTGGGCTCAAACAGCGGCACGCTGATCGCCTCTCTGGTCTGGCTGGCGGTGATCCAGATGGATAAAGAGAGTCTGCTGGCCTGGGGCTGGCGTATTCCTTTTCTGAGCAGCGTCCTGATCGCCGTCGTGGCGCTGTGGATCCGCCGCCATCTGCGCGAAACGCCGGTGTTTGAGCGTCAGCAGGCTGAACTGCAGGCGCAGCGCAGCGAGACGTTGTCCCGGGCGCACATTGAAACTGACAGCCGCAGCGTCTGGCAGCGTACGCGGGCGTTCTGGACCATGGTGGGTCTGCGCATCGGTGAAAATGGTCCCTCTTATCTGGCTCAGGGCTTTATCGTCGGCTATGTCGCAAAAGTGCTGATGCTGGATAAGTCGGTACCGACCACGGCGGTGTTTATCGCCTCGCTGCTGGGCTTCCTGATTATTCCGTTTGCGGGCTGGCTCTCCGATCGTTTTGGTCGCCGCATTACCTATCGTGGTTTCTGCCTGCTGCTGATGATCTATGCGTGGCCCGCCTTCAGCCTGATGGATAGCCGCGATCCGACAATTATTATTGCTGTCATCGTTACAGGAATGGCGCTCGCTTCGCTGGGGATATTTGGCGTACAGGCGGCCTGGGGCGTCGAGATGTTTGGCGTGAAGCATCGCTATACCAAAATGGCAGTGGCAAAAGAGCTGGGGTCGATTCTTTCTGGCGGCACTGCGCCGCTGGTCGCGGCAGCGCTGCTCTCATGGACCGGCCACTGGTGGCCAATCGCCGTTTACTTTAGCGCGATGGCCACTATCGGATTTCTGACGACGTTTGTCGCACCGGAAACGCGCGGTCGCGACCTTAATCTGCCGGAGGATGCCATCTGACGCGCAGCTGCAGGCAGTACCATTGACATAACGCTGGCCGGTGAATCCGGCCAGCGGCATTTATATTGAGGCTAATTTGGCAAAATCTCCCGGCGGAAATGTTACCCGTACCGATGTCGCCCGCGTCGCAGGCACCTCGGTAGCCGTGGTCAGCTATGTGATCAACAACGGGCCGCGCCCGGTGGCGGAAGCGACCCGTCAGCGGGTGCTGGCTGCCATTAAGCAGACGGGCTACCGGCCTAACGCCGTAGCGCGCGCGCTGGCCTCCGGCACCACCAAAACTTTTGGTCTGATTGTGCCGAACATTGCGAACCCGTTTGTTGCTTCCATGGCGCATGTCCTGCTGCAGGAGTCGCTTAACCACGGCCATATCATGCTGCTGGGTGATGCCGGTGACGATCGTCAGCGTGAGCTGGAGCTGATTCAGGGCATGCTTAACCGTCAGATCGACGGACTGTTTTATAACAGCGTCGATCGTCATCCCTATATTGACGTGGTGCAGGCGAGCGGAACGCCGCTGCTGATGCTGGATCGCATTACCCCGCGCCCCGGCGTCAGCGTGCTGAGCATGAACGAGCGGCTGGCGGCCTGTGATGTCACCCGGCATCTGCTGAGTCACGGTTATCAGCAGGTGGGCATGATCAGCGGCCCGCCGGCGATGTTTAACGCCCGGGATCGTATTCAGGGCTGGCGTGATGCGATGCAGGAGCGGGGGCTGCCCGTGGATGAAAGCCTGATTTTCCCGGCGGATTACTCGCGGCAGGGCGGCTACGACGCGGCGCAGCGCATGATCGCCAGCGGTCGCGTACCGCGTGCGCTGTTTGCCAGTAACGAAGGCCAGGCCATTGGCTGTATTCGCGCGTTTGCCGAGCAGGGGATCCGCGTGCCGCAGGATGTGGCGCTGGTCTGTTTCAACGGTACCACGCAGGCCGCGTTTCATGTGCCTTCGCTGACCACGGTGCGACAGCCGCTGTCTGAGCTGGCGCAGCGCGCTATTGCTATGCTGAAAAACCAGCCGGAGGAGGGGGTGATGGCCGAGCTGCCGCACTACATCGAAACCGGCGAGTCCTGTGGCTGCCTGCAGCCTTAAATACAATAACGATAAAACATTATGAAAAGAGTGATTATTGATTGCGATCCGGGGAATGGCATCGCAGGTGCAAATACCGATGACGGACTGGCGATTGCGCTGGCGCTGGCATCACCCGCGCTGTCGCCGGAACTGATTACCACGGTCACCGGTAACACGCCCAGCGCAACGGGCGCGCGCGTGGCAAAAGATTTGCTGAAACGTCTCGGGCTGAATATTCCGGTGGTGCAGGGGGCGCTGCAGGCGCTGCGCGAAGATCCGCTGCCGTGGCGGGCGCGTCTGGATAATCTGGCCGACCCGGCGCTGGCCGCGCTGTGGCAGGGCGTGCGTCAGCCAGCGGTGATGGCGGCGGACGGCAATGATGCTGCCGGCGTGATGGGCCAGCTGATCTGCGATAACCCGGGAGAGTTTACGCTGGTCGCTATCGGGCCGCTGACGAATGTGGCGCAGGCGCTGCAGCGTTATCCGCAGATGGCTGAAGCGGTAGCGGAGATTGTGATCATGGGCGGCGTCTTTGCGCTTGATGACTACATCAAAGATACCAATTTTGGTCTCGATCCGGAGGCGGCACATCAGGTACTGCACAGCGGTGCCACCATTACCCTGGTGCCGATGGACGCCACCACGCAGACGCTGCTGACCCGCGACGATCTCGCGCGCATCACGGCGCAACCGCATCCGCTGACGCAGTTTATCCGCGAGACGCTGGGCCCCTGGATCGACTACTCAATGCGGACCCGGCGGCTGCCAGGCTGCTGGATCCATGATGCGCTGGTGGTCGCCTGGCTGCTGAACCAGCGCGTGGCGGAAGGCGCCGATTATTACGTGGATATCGAGCTGCGTCCCGGTGCAACGCGCGGCAAGAGCTGGCGTTACCGTCCACCGCTGCGACTTGATGTGGGGATCCCGCCAGAAACCGGGGCGCTGGTCCATGTCATCCAGCACGTTGATAATGCGCTGCTGCTGGATATGCTTGAACAGGCTTTTACCCGTTTGCCGACCCGGCTCTGAAACGTGACAGCGACGGCGCGATAATATCCGCGCCCTCAAAGCGCTTCACAGACGTCGAGCCAGGTGGCATGGGTCAGCTCCGCCATTCTCAGCGGTGAGATGCGTACCGCGCTGCGCACCGAGCCCGCGGCAGGCAGCACCTCATCAAAGCTGCGCAGAGAGATATCGCAGTACACGGTCAGCGGGTTTTCCAGGCCAAAAGGAGAGACGCCGCCGACCGGATGGCCGGTCCAGTTCACCACTTCATCCACGCTCAGCATGCGCGCTTTGGCGCCCAGGGCGGCTTTCAGTTTGCGGTTATCCAGACGCGCGTCGCCTCGGGTAACAATCAGCACCACCTGCTCTTTCACTTTCAGCGACAGCGTTTTGGCAATCTGCCCCGGTGAGACGCCGTGAACGCGTGCCGCCAGCGCCACGGTGGCCGTGCTTTCAGGCGTTTCAATAATTTCGATATCCGGCGCATGCTCAGCAAAGAACTGCTGTACCGACTCCAGGCTCATGTTGTTCTCCGGTAAAAACTGAACCTGAACGCTGCCACAAGGCGAAAAAAGTGTAAACGAGAGAAAAGGAGAATTTACGGCGCGCGCGTGCTTATTGCGCTTTCAGTGTACAGTTACCGCAGCGCTCGACGTCAGGAATACGATAGCGCTGACAGCAGCTGCGCCGCTCCATTGTCCCGTGGCGCATAATCATGGTGCGGTAAAGCGGGTTATCGCTGCCGTCCGGCAGCGACGGCGTGAAAAACAGCATCTCTTCCAGCTGGTCGATCAGCGCGACGGGCAGCTGCGCGCGGAGTTCACCCAGAAACCAGTAGATCAGGTATCCCATGTTGTTCCAGATAAGGCGCGCATTGATGTCGCCGTGCTGCGTCATGCCTTCCACGGCGGGCTGCAGGCAGGTCTGGATCAGGCGCGCCATACGCTGCGGGGCAGAGAGAAATCGCGCGGGCTCATCCTCCTGCACATCCAGCCAGAAGGTGGCGGGATGGCCATTTTCGTGAAACTCAGCGCGGATATATTCAGGTGAGCAGTTGAGGGCACGCGGCTCATGCAGCAGCGCCATCATCAGCGTTGGCACCAGCAGGCCAAAGTACCACTGCGCCCAGAGTGACTGCAGCGGCTTCGCCTCCCGCGGCGTATCAGGATGGCTGCGATAAAGATAGTCACCGTAGCGCTGCGTCAGAGACTGAAAGTGCTCCGGTGCCGACCATTCAGCCAGCGTCAAAGCGCCTTCCGGTGCGGTTTCTCCCAGTCTGACATACGCCTGACGGTCGCTGCACTGCTCATGGATCAGCTCCTGCAGCGCGCGTACCAGCGTGCGATCGCGCTGCATGAAGATCGGGGACTGCTCACTGAAGCGGTGCGCCTGACGCGTAATCGTAGCCATGCCAATCCTGAATGATAACGGGAAACGAAAAACAAATGATAATCGTTCCTGATTGAGTGAGCAAGATAGCAGCAGCATAAGATTGCTATAGCGTTGTATTTATCACTTTAGTGCGGCTCGCTAATCGCCTGCCGGCGTGCCGGCAGCGCCTCCCAGGCCAGAATGGTATTGCGCCCGCGGTTTTTGGCGACATAGAGCGCACGGTCAGCGTTGGCGACGGCCCGCTCAAAATCGTGCGCAGCCATCGGCGCGATGCCGGCGCTGACGGTGACGTGAGTCGATACCGCGGTATTAGAACGATGGGGGATCTCCAGTTCCAGCACCGACTGCCGGATGCGCTCGGCGAGCTTCATGGCGATTGACGCGTTGACATTGGTCAGCAGTACCAGAAACTCTTCGCCACCATAGCGGGTGACCACATCGCGCGAGCGGACAGCGTCACGGATCGCAGCCGATACGCGCTTCAGCGCCTGGTCGCCCATCGCATGTCCGTAATTGTCGTTATAGGCTTTGAAGTGATCGATATCCAGCAGCAGGATAAAGTGGCTGCCGGCATGGTTCTCGAGAATAGTTTCCAGCCGGTTCTGCAGCCCGCGCCGGTTATAGAGGCCGGTCAGCGGATCGAGCATGCTGAGCGCGCTGAAGCTCTGCTTCTCTTCATACAGCTGGCCAATCAGCTGCCGGGTAAAATGGTCAAAACGCCGGCGCATCAAATGCAGCAGGGAAAATCCAATCAGCGGCAGCGTAATAGTAAACAGAATAGTGGTCAGGTGCTGTCCGTTATCCAGCAGCAGCACGGTCAGCACCGGCGGCAGAATATGCAGGCAAAATGCCGTTAAATAGTCGCTCAGCGCGATAGCGCTGATAAAAAAGACGCTAAGTAAGCTGATAATTAAATAGCTGCTATCAAACGCAGAAATCAGATGATATTTCTGATTAATATGCCACGCCCACAGCAGCCCGAGCAGCAGCGCGACCGGCGTTAATACGGGAAAGCGCAGGCCGGGCATTATCAGACAAAGCAGCAGCAGCGTGGTGCTGAAACCCGCGACCAGCACTGCGGGCAGGGTAAATATCGGTATCTGAACGTTCAGGCAGGGCAGCAGGCAAAAAAGTGAAACGGCGATATTAAGAAACAAAAACAGCATCAGCGAAAGCCGATATTTGCTCTGTTTCAGTTCATCGTAAGCGTTTAATTTCATTATTATTACCCGTGACAGCCCTGAAATATCAAAGCGCTACCCGGCAGCGTTAATTCTGCTATGCGGATAGTCAGCACGTTTCATGTTGTTATCAGGTGTGTTATCGGCGGCAATTTAGCATTTTCCAGTATTTCTGTCATGCGGTGAAAAATTCGCTGCAGAATGAGAATGGTTGTCATATGATAATGGTAATTCTTATCATTAAGGGGCGTAATGATGATCGCAGCAATGCTGGCTGCCTGCGGCTTGTGGGGTGTGAGCTGGATAATGGGTAAGCGCCTGGATAGTGGCTGGGGTATTCTGCTGCCCTGTACCGCTATGCCGCTGTTTGCGTTATGGGAACCGGGCTATGCGCAGTGGCGGGCGATCATGATTGTTATGCTTCTGCTGACGCTGGTTATGCTGTTTCACCAGCGGCTGCGCCACTATATATTGCTGCCATCCTGTGTCGCGCTGGCGGGCGGCATCACGGCAGCGTCAGTGAATTTTCATCTGGGTTAGCAGCGTGCAGAAACAGCACCATCACGCAGCGCGTGATAAGCAGGAGAGTAACATTCAGGGAATTAACTGACGGGAGAGAGGTGACAACAGTGGTGCGAAGAGAGGGACTTGAACCCTCACGTCCGTAAGAACACTAACACCTGAAGCTAGCGCGTCTACCAATTCCGCCACCTTCGCATCGTGTTGTCTGTTTATATCACCGCATGGTGCGAAGAGAGGGACTTGAACCCTCACGTCCGTAAGAACACTAACACCTGAAGCTAGCGCGTCTACCAATTCCGCCACCTTCGCGCAGTGCACGCGATATAAACTCTGTGATTATTGGTGCGAAGAGAGGGACTTGAACCCTCACGTCCGTTAGGACACTAACACCTGAAGCTAGCGCGTCTACCAATTCCGCCACCTTCGCATACCGGCAACACTTTACAGTATTGCTAACCACGGAGGCGCATTCTAGAGGTTTTACGCAATGCGTCAACAGATATTTTACGGCGATAAACCGACTGCTGGAAAAAGCAACGCTTTATCGCCGCATCAGGCGCTTAGCGTCCGCGCGCGCCACGACCATAAACCGCACGGTAAACCTTAAAGCGGCCGGTCTGCGCCAGCACTTCATGGCTGCCGAAGGTCTCATCAAGTATCTGCGGATAAGGCAGGAAAGCATTCGCCACAATACGCAGTTCGCCGCCGCTGTTCAGATGCTTCACCGCGCCGCGGATAAGGCTGTTGGCCGCATCAAGGCTGGTCTGCATGCCGTCATGGAACGGTGGATTAGAGATGATCAGATCGAAACGTCCGGTAACGTCGCTAAAGACGTTGCTGGCAAACACCTCGCCTTCCAGCCCGTTTGCCGCCAGCGTGGCTTTGCTCGCTTCAATGGCAGCAGCATGCACATCACACAGCCACAGCCGCACTTTCGGGGAGTGCTGTGCCAGCGCGGTGGCTAAGACACCGCTGCCGCATCCGAGATCCAGCACTTTTCCTTTGGTGTGCGGCGTCAGGGTCGACAGCAGCAGATCGCTGCCAATATCCAGACCATCGCGGCTGAATACGCCCGGCAGCGTATGGATGGTCATCTCATCCAGCTGGTAAGTATTGCCGAACCGGCTGGCGTCAAACTCAGGCTGCTGCGTCAGCTGGCCATGATAGAGGCCGCAACGACGCGCGCTGTCAATTTTCTCCAGCGTCACCCACTGCTCCAGCATGCCTTCGGCGCTGCGTACGCCGCTGCGGTTTTCGCCCACGACAA
This sequence comes from Pantoea sp. ICBG 1758, assembly GCF_002928325.1. Lineage (NCBI taxonomy): Bacteria > Pseudomonadati > Pseudomonadota > Gammaproteobacteria > Enterobacterales > Erwiniaceae > Pantoea > Pantoea sp. ICBG 1758. The sequence goes on along the minus strand of NZ_POWL01000003.1, from coordinate 191,141 downwards.
AGATATCGCTGCCGACAGGGAGTAACGCGAGCAGATTTTGCAGCTGGAACTGCGCTTCCGGCTTATTTTTGGGCCAGAAGTAAATCAGAGTGGTGCAGTCTGTCACATCGGCCGCGCTGGCCACGAGGCTGTATACGGCGCGATCGCCCAGCCGATGGCTCAGGTTCTGCCAGTGATGATACTGCTGGGTATGAACGCGGCTGAGCGCGGTTTCCAGCTGGGCGGGCAGGTCATCCTGCAGATCACCCGCAAACAGCACGTGGCGGGTGGTAAATTCATCACTGTGGCGCAGAATAACTTCACTGGCCGGGGTAAAAGCAGACATGGAACGCTCCTGTTAAATCAGAGCGGGGATTATAGTGCTTTGTTGGCGCATGTTCGACGGGTTTGCTAGCATAGCGCGCATTACTTACGGCATAGCGGAAAACAGCATGAGTACAAGACGCGACTGGCTTCTGCAGCAGATGGGGATTACGCAGTATCAGCTGCGGCGTCCGCGCGTGCTGCAAGGGGAGATCGCCGTCAGGCTGGCACCCGATACGCGCCTGCTGCTGGTAGCGGAACACCCGCCGGCACTGGATGAGCCTCTGATACGGGACGTGCTGCGGGCGCTGGATATTCTGCCCGCACAGGTGATGACGCTGACGCCGGAGCAGCTGCCGATGCTGCCAGAGCAGGTAGCCTGTCCCGGCTGGCTGCTGGGCGTGGAGAGCGGGCACACCTTTAACGGTGTGGTATTCACCAGCGCCGTCCTTAATGAACTGATTAGCAGCGGCGCAGCCAGGCGCGCGCTGTGGCAACAGATGTGTAACCATGACCACTATCTCGCTCATCACGGCTGACGATCGGCCGCAGCAGCTCGCCATTGAACGCCGGGCGCACGCTTTTCCCTGGAGTGAACAGACCTTCGCCAGCAATCAGGGGGAACGCTTTCTCAACTTCGGGCTGCACAGTGACGGACGCCTTGCCGGCTTTGCTATTACGCAGGTTGTGCTGGATGAAGCGTCGCTGTTTAACATCGCCGTTGATCCCGACTTTCAGCGCCGCGGCTATGCGCGTCAGCTATTGCAGACGCTGATCGGCGAACTGGAGCAGCGCGATGTGCTGACCCTCTGGCTGGAGGTGCGCGCCTCAAATCGCGCGGCGATTGCCCTGTATGAGCAGCTCGATTTTCACCAGGTCAGCGTGCGCCCCAATTACTACCCCACCGCAGGCGGACGGGAAGACGCCATCATTATGGCGCTGACACTTTGACCGCTGATTAAGGAGCACCATGTTAAACGACTGGGACTGCATCCTGTTTGATGCTGACGAAACACTGTTTCATTTCGATGCCTTTGCCGGACTGCAGCGCATGTTTACCCGCTACGACGTGCAGTTCAGCGATCGCGATTACGCCGATTATCAGGCGATCAATAAGCCTTTATGGGTGGATTACCAGAACGGCACCATCACCGCCGCACAGCTGCAGACGCAGCGCTTTACGCTCTGGGGAGAGAAGCTCAGCGTAGAGCCGGATATCCTGAACAGCGATTTCCTTAATGCGATGGCGGAGATCTGCCTGCCGCTGGAAGGCGCGCCTGAACTGCTGCAGAGCCTTAAAGGCCGCGTCAAAATGGCGATCGTCACCAACGGCTTTACGGCCCTGCAGCAGGCGCGGCTGGAGCGCACGGGCTTTCACGATATGTTCGATGCGCTGGTGATTTCAGAGCAGGTTGGTGTTCCCAAGCCGGACGCAAAAATCTTTGCCCATACGCTGGAGCTGCTCGGCAATCCGGCGCCACAGCGCGTACTGATGGTTGGCGATACGCCCGAGTCTGATATTCTCGGGGGAATGAATGCGGGTCTTAAAACCTGCTGGATCGATCACGGCACGCGCCCGTTGCCTGCGGATATTACCCCCGATTTTCAGGTGAAAAACCTCGCTCAGCTTCAGGCTATTCTTACCGCTTAAAGCGCGCCGTTAAAAACCGAAAACCAGGCAGAAGCAGCGGCCTGGTTTTTTTGTATCTTTCTGAACAGCCCGCGGCTCAGGCTGGCGCTTAGCGCGTCTTTTCCTGCGCGTCGGGTGTTTCTGCCGGCTCTTCCTCTTTATCTTCTTTCACCGCGCGGCTGGCGGTAAGCAGGAAGGGCGACTGCTGCCAGCGGGTGCGGCGATCGCGCAGCAGAGTACGGGTCAGAATGATGCCAATTGCCAGCGCCAGCAGCATCATCAGGCGCAGAATATTGGTGGTGTTATCTACCTGACGTGATTCGGTAACCAGAACGTGCGTGTCCAGCGTCACGCGCAGGAAACCCTGTGGCCCCTCTTTGCCTTCCAGCGGCTGCACAATCTGATGATTGAAGTAGCTGCCGGCGCGTTTGCCATCCAGCGCCAGACGGTCGCGTACGTTGATGGTTTCACCGCTGTGTGCCACCAGGCTGCCATCGTCAGCATAGACGGAGGCATCAAGGATGCGGCTGTTATCCGTCATCTGATCGAGAATGGCGGCAATCTGCGTGCGGTTATCATCGCTGTTATCCATCAGGGGCTTGAGACTGAACGCCACCTGGCGGGTGAGGGTATGGGCCAGCTCTTCAACCTGCTCAGAACGCGCCATCTGATGACCCAGGCTGAACCATGAGGCGCCCTGCATCAGCACCACCAGCAGCGCCAGAGAGATAAGAACAATCACCGTGCGATGCAGGCGAAATTTCAGTGCAGTTTTAACCATCAGAAACCCATGTGACATAGCAGCAGAAAGGCTGGCAATTATGTTGCCAGAACCCGCGCAGACAAGGTAGCCTCTTGCGTGGTTTTGTTGTCCCTACAGGAGCTGTAATGCCAAATCGTCTTACCTGGTGCGATCTGCCCGCCGATGTCTCTCTCTGGCCGGGTTTACCCCTCTCCCTGAGCGGTGATGAAGTTATGCCGCTGGACTACCGTGCCGGCCGCACGGGCTGGCTGCTGTATGGGCGCGGACTCGATAAACAGCAGCTGACCGATTATCAGCATCAGCTGGGGGCCGCCATGGTGATTGTCAGCGCGTGGAACGTTGACGAATATCAGGTGATCCGGCTGGCAGGTTCGCTGACGCCGCGCGCCACCCGGCTGGCGCATGACGCCGGGTTTGACGTGGCGCCGCTGGGCAAAATCCCGCATCTGAAAACGCCGGGGCTGCTGGTGATGGATATGGATTCCACGGCGATTCAGATCGAATGCATTGATGAGATCGCCAGGCTGGCGGGCTGCGGTGAGCAGGTGGCTGAGGTCACCGAACGGGCTATGCGCGGTGAACTCGACTTCAAAGCCAGCCTGCGTGAGCGCGTGGCGCAGCTGGCTGGCGCCAATGCCGCTATCCTTAAACAGGTGCGCGACACTCTGCCGCTGATGCCGGGCCTGACCACGCTGGTGCATAAGCTGCAGGCGCTCGGCTGGCAGGTTGCGATTGCGTCTGGCGGTTTTACCTTTTATGCGGATCACCTGCGTCAGACCTTGCATCTGGCGGCGGCCGTCGCCAATGAGCTGGAGATGCGCGACGGTAAACTCACCGGCGAGGTGATCGGACAGATTGTCGATGCGCAATATAAAGCGGATACCCTGCATCAGCTGGCACAGCGTTTTGATATCGCACCGCAGCAGACGGTAGCGGTGGGCGATGGCGCCAACGATCTGCCGATGATTAAGCGTGCAGCACTGGGTATTGCCTATCATGCTAAACCTAAAGTGAATGAGCAGACGGAAGTCACTATCCGTCACGCTGACCTGATGGGGGTGTTCTGCATCCTGACCGGCAGCCTGATTCATGAAGAGCGTTAACTGAGGAACTGATTTGGCCAAAGCGGCAAAACGCGCCTTCGTGTGTAACGAATGCGGCGCAGACTATCCGCGCTGGCAGGGGCAATGCAGCGCCTGCCACGCCTGGAACACCATCACCGAGGTGCGTATTGCTGCCTCGCCTGCCGCTGCGCGCAATGAGCGCCTGAGCGGCTATGCAGGTAACGCCGGCAGCAGCCGGGTGCAGAAGCTCTCGGAGATCAGCCTTGAGGCGCTGCCGCGCTTCACCACCACCTTTAAAGAGTTTGACCGCGTCCTGGGCGGCGGCGTGGTACCGGGCAGCGCTATCCTGATTGGCGGCAGCCCCGGTGCCGGTAAATCGACGCTGCTGCTGCAGGTTATGTGCAAGCTGGCGGAGAGCATGAAGACGCTCTATGTCACCGGCGAGGAGTCGCTGCAGCAGGTGGCGATGCGCGCGCACCGGCTGGGACTGCCCACGGACAACCTAAATATGCTGTCGGAAACCAGTATTGAGCAGATCTGCCTGATTGCCGAGCAGGAAGAGCCGAAGCTGATGGTTATCGACTCCATCCAGGTGATGCACATGGCGGATATTCAGTCTTCTCCCGGCAGCGTGGCGCAGGTGCGGGAGACCGCCGCCTATCTGACGCGTTTTGCCAAGACGCGCGGCGTGGCGATTATCATGGTCGGCCACGTCACCAAAGATGGCTCGCTGGCAGGTCCGAAAGTGCTGGAGCACTGTATCGACTGCTCGGTGCTGCTGGATGGCGACGCCGACTCGCGCTTTCGCACGCTGCGCAGCCATAAAAACCGTTTTGGTGCGGTGAATGAGCTGGGCGTATTCGCCATGACGGAGCAGGGAATGCGTGAGGTCAGCAACCCTTCAGCTATTTTCCTGTCGCGCGGCGATGAGATCACTTCAGGCAGTTCGGTGATGGTGGTGTGGGAAGGTACCCGGCCGCTGCTGGTTGAGATCCAGGCGCTGGTGGATCACTCGATGATGGGCAATCCGCGCCGCGTAGCGGTAGGGCTGGAGCAGAACCGTCTGGCGATTTTACTGGCGGTACTGCATCGTCATGGCGGCCTGCAAATGGCGGATCAGGATGTGTTTGTTAACGTGGTAGGCGGCGTAAAAGTCACGGAAACCAGTGCCGATCTGGCGCTGCTGCTGGCGATGGTCTCCAGCCTGCGCGATCGCCCTCTGCCGCAGGATGTGGTGATCTTTGGTGAAGTCGGGCTGGCAGGTGAGATCCGGCCGGTACCGAGTGGCCAGGAGCGTATCTCTGAAGCAGCCAAGCACGGCTTTAAGCGCGCCATCGTGCCGGCCGGCAACGCGCCGAAGAAAACCATTGATGGCATGAAGGTTTACAGCGCGAAGAAGCTGGCAGATGCGCTGGCCATTCTGGATGAGCTGTAATTTCGCCAGGGCGGCATAAATGCCGCCGCCGCGATATGCAGGGGGCGCATTAATGCGCCCCGCCTTAAAGGCCGCACCGCCGTTTATTGTCCGCAGGAGGCACTGAGTGTCATCATTTGACTATCTGAAGACCGCGATTCGGCAGCAGGGCCATACGCTGCAGCAGGTGGCTGACGCCAGCGGAATGACCAAGGGCTACCTGAGTCAGCTGCTTAACGCGAAAATAAAAAGCCCTGGCGCGCAGAAACTGGCGGCGCTGCATCACTTTCTCGGGCTGGAGTTTCCGCGGCGTGAGAAAACCGTGGGCGTGGTATTTGGCAAGTTCTATCCGCTGCACACCGGCCATATCTACCTGATCCAGCGCGCCTGCAGTCAGGTGGATGAGCTGCATATTATTATGGGCCACGACGAGCCGCGCGATCGCGCACTGTTTGAGAACAGCGCCATGTCGCAGCAGCCCACCATCAGCGATCGTCTGCGCTGGCTGCTGCAGACATTCAAATACCAGAAAAACATTCGTATTCACTCATTCAACGAAGAGGGAATCGAACCCTATCCGCACGGCTGGGATCTCTGGAGCGCAGGCGTTAGCGCGTTTCTGGCAGAGCAGGGGATTATGCCCGACTGCGTTTATACCAGCGAAGAACCGGATGCGCCGATGTATCAGCAATATCTGGGGATCCCGGCGCGGGTGATCGATCCGCATCGATCGTTTATGAGCATCAGCGGCAGCCAGATCCGTCAGGATCCGTTTCGCTACTGGGAATATATTCCGACCGAAGTGAAGCCTTTCTTTGTGCGCACCGTCGCGGTGCTGGGTGGCGAGTCGAGCGGCAAATCCACGCTGGTCAACAAGCTGGCGAATATCTTTAATACCACCAGCGCCTGGGAGTATGGCCGCGACTACGTCTTCTCTCACCTCGGCGGCGACGAGATGGCGCTGCAGTATTCTGACTACGATAAAATCGCGCTCGGTCAGGCGCAATACATCGATTTTGCCGTCAAGTACGCGAATAAAGTCGCCTTTATCGATACTGATTTTATTACCACTCAGGCGTTCTGCCTGAAGTATGAAGGACGCGAACATCCTTTTGTGCAGGCGCTGATCGATGAGTACCGCTTTGACCTGGTGATCCTGCTGGAGAACAACGTGCCCTGGGTGGCGGATGGCTTGCGCAGCCTTGGCAGCTCGGTAGACCGGCGCGAGTTTCAGTCTATTCTGGTGACCATGCTGCGGGAAAATAACGTTGAGTTTGTACACGTGCAGGAGGACAACTACGATGCGCGCTTCCTGCGCTGTGTGGAGCTGGTCAAAGAGCGGCTGGGCAATTAACGCCTGAGCATAATAAAAAAAGGCGCCCGAAGGCGCCTTTTTTATCAGCAGGTTACTTCGCCATACGCTTGTATTTGATACGCTTCGGCTCCAGCGCATCCGCGCCGAGAGTGCGTTTCTTATACTCTTCGTATTCGGTAAAGTTACCTTCAAAGAACTCAACCTTGCCCTCATCCTGATAATCGATGATATGGGTAGCAATACGGTCGAGGAACCAGCGGTCATGCGAGATCACCATCGCGCAGCCCGGGAACTCCAGCAGGGCATTCTCCAGCGCGCGCAGGGTTTCGATGTCGAGGTCGTTGGTTGGTTCATCCAGCAGCAGCAGGTTGCCGCCTACCTGAAGCAGTTTCGCCAGGTGCAGACGTCCGCGCTCACCGCCGGAGAGTTCGCCTACGCGTTTACCCTGATCGGTGCCTTTGAAGTTAAAGCGTCCGACGTAGGCACGGCTTGGCATCTCGGTGGTACCGATACGCATAATATCCTGGCCGCCAGAGACCTCTTCCCATACCGTTTTAGAGTTATCCATCGCATCGCGGAACTGATCGACCGACGCCAGCTTCACGGTTTCGCCCAGATCGATGCTGCCGGAATCGGGCTGCTCCTGACCAGACATCATGCGGAACAGCGTCGATTTACCCGCGCCGTTCGGCCCGATGATCCCGACAATAGCTCCTTTTGGCAGCGAGAACGACAGATCGTCAATCAGGACGCGATCGCCATACGATTTGCTGAGGTTTTTCACTTCCAGCACTTTATCGCCGAGGCGTGCGCCTGGCGGAATAAAGAGTTCGTTGGTTTCATTACGCTTCTGATAGTCGCTGTTGTTCAGCTCTTCAAAGCGAGCCAGACGCGCCTTGCCCTTAGACTGACGGCCTTTCGCACCCTGACGCACCCACTCCAGCTCTTTTTCAATGGATTTGCGGCGTGCAGCTTCCTGTGACGCTTCCTGCGCCAGACGCTGATCTTTCTGCTCCAGCCAGGAGGAGTAGTTGCCTTCCCACGGAATACCTTCACCGCGGTCCAGCTCCAGGATCCAGCCCGCAACGTTATCGAGGAAGTAACGGTCGTGGGTAATCGCGACTACGGTGCCTTCGAAGTCGTGCAGGAAGCGTTCCAGCCAGGCGACAGATTCCGCATCCAGGTGGTTGGTCGGTTCATCAAGCAGCAGCATGTCCGGCTTTTCCAGCAGCAGGCGGCACAGCGCGACGCGACGGCGCTCACCACCCGACAGGTTGCCGATTTTGGCATCCCACTCCGGCAGACGCATCGCGTCAGCGGCGCGGTTGAGCTGGGTTTCCAGATTGTGGCCATCGTGCGCCTGAATCACCTCTTCCAGACGGCCCTGTTCGGCGGCCAGCTTGTCGAAGTCCGCATCGGGATCGGCGTACAGCGCGTAGACTTCATCAAGACGTTTCAGAGCGCCAGCGACTTCCGCCACCGCTTCTTCAACCGATTCACGCACGGTGTGTTCCGGATTGAGCTGCGGCTCCTGCGGCAGATAACCCACTTTAATGCCCGGCTGCGGGCGCGCTTCCCCTTCGATATCTTTATCGATACCGGCCATGATGCGCAGCAGGGTCGATTTACCCGCGCCGTTCAGGCCGAGTACGCCGATTTTGGCGCCCGGGAAGAAGCTGAGAGAGATATTCTTCAGAATGTGACGCTTCGGCGGTACCACTTTGCCGACGCGATGCATGCTATAGACGAATTGAGCCACGTTGTGATGAGCCTCTTGGTCTGTAAATAGTGGAACGTCAGATGGTGAAGTTTAGCGGTTTTCACGGCCTAATCACAGCCGCGCCGCGGTGAAACTTGCGTGACAGGCGTGATGTCAGGCGCACTGCTGCGTAATTGTACGCGCTGACGGCGATCAGGGCAGATGCAGCGTAATCGCCTGCTCTGCCAGCCACGAACTGAGCGCGGCGTCGGGGGCGCTGTCGCTGACCAGCCGCTCGAAACGGTGCAGCGCGCTGATACGGGCGGGCAGCACTTTGCCATATTTGCTGCTGTCTGCCACCAGTACCCGTTCACGCGCGCGCAGCATGGCGTGGTGCTTCATCGCCAGCTCATTCAGGTTGTAACAGGTTGCGCCCTGCTGCAGATCCACTCCCGCTGCTGAGATAAACGCCAGCGCCGGGCAGAGGTCATCAAGAATGGAGTGGTTACCGACTGGCGTAAACAGCGCGTTATCAGCATGAAACTCGCCGCCGCTGAGGATCACGCTGCAGGCGGGCTTCTCTTTCAGTGCCAGAAAGGTGTTCATCGCGCAGCAGACTGCCGTGAAGGCGAGGGTGTCCGGAATCGCGTCGATGACGTAGGGCAGCGTGGTTCCGCAGTCAAAAAACACCGTATCATTTTCACGAATCAGCGCGGCGGCGGCCTGCGCCAGACGCCGTTTACGCGCGGCGTTGTGCCCGTGCTGATCGGAAACAAAGTAGTGCCCGGCATGGTTTTTCGGATCGCTGACCACATAGCCGCCGAGCAGCACCACCTGCGAGGCCGATTCGCTGAGATCGCGGCGGATGGTCATTTCAGAGACGCCCAGCAGCTGCGCCGCCTCTTTCAGATGCAGCTTATCGGTGCGTTTCAGGGCCTGGGCCAGCTTATTGAGTCGTTCGTCGCGCCGGGTTTCCATAAGCATCTCGGTAAAAGTGGTGTTCTGCCGCAGAGCAGCGGATGCGGTTTGCCATTGAGCCTCTGAGCGCGACAATCCTGACAGGTTTCAGGCGGTTGCGGCGTCGTCAGCAGCGGGTGGTCAATAGTAGCCTTAAAGGCGCCGTGGCGTAAACTGCGTTGCAGGTGCACAGGCGGGTCAGGGGGGCAGGAGCCTGTTCGTCAGGTAAATTTTGTTAAGAACGTGGCGAGAGACGAAAGCCCTGGTTAGCATGAAGGGAGCCCGGCATACGCTGGACCGAAGCAGAGAGGAGAGCGGAGTGGAGAAGTGGCGTAACTGGATGATAGGGATGTGTCTGGTCAGCACGGCAGGCAGCGTATGGGCCGACTCGCTGGATCAGCAACGACAGCGCTATGCGCAGATCAAGCAGGCCTGGGATAACAAACAGATGGACCAGGTTGAGCAGCTGATGCCGACGCTGCAGGATTATCCGCTCTATCCCTATCTGCAGTATCGCCTGCTGGCGCAGGATCTCGATCAGGAAGCGGGGCTGGCGATCAAAAACTTTATTCAGCAGTATCCGACGCTGCCGCCGGCCAAATCGCTGCAGACGCGATTTGTGAACGTGCTGGCGCACCGGCAGGACTGGCAGGGAATTTTGAGTTTCAGTCCGGATGAGCCGAAGCCGGTGCAGGCGCGCTGCAACTGGTACTACGCTAAATGGGCCACCGGCCAGCAGCAGACGGCGTTTACCGGCGCGAAAAGTATCTGGCTGCGCGGATCGGCACTGCCCGCTGACTGCGACCGGCTCTTCTCAGTCTGGCAGGCATCAGGCCAGCTCTCGCCGATCACCATTCTGGAGCGTATCCGCCTGGCGATGAAAGCGGGTAACGACAGCCTGGTAAACTATCTGGCAAAAATGCTGCCGGCGGATTACCAGACCACCGCCAGCGCACTGCTGGCCCTGCAGCAGAATCCGCAGACCGTAACGACGTTTGCCGCCACGCTGGGGCCGACCGACTTTACCCGTATGGCCACCAGCTACGCCTTTGCGCGCGTGGCGCGCGAAGATATGGATAACGCGCGCATGATGATCCCGCAGCTGGTTAAAGCGCAGAAGATGAGTCAGGCAGAAGAGCAGGATCTGAAAGAGGCGGTGGTATGGCGCATGATGGGGGCTGACCTGACCTCAGAGCAGGCGCGCTGGCGCGATGCCGTGGTGATGAACAGTGAATCCACCGCGCTTATCGAACGTCGCGTGCGCCTTGCGCTGAGCGAAAGCGATCGCCGTGGCCTCAACACCTGGATTGCGCGCCTGCCGCCGGAAGCGAAAGAAAAAGATGAGTGGCAGTACTGGCAGGCGGATTTGCTGATAGCGCAGGGGCGCAAAGATGAAGCCGATGAGATTCTGCGTAAGCTGATGCAGCAGCGCGGGTTCTATCCGATGGTGGCGGCGCAGCGCCTTGGCACCGACTATCCGCTGAAGATTGATGACGCGCCGGCCGCGGACAACAGCATCGTGCAGGGACCGGAGATGGCGCGCGTACGCGAGCTGATGTACTGGGGCATGGATAACCTGGCGCGCAGCGAGTGGGCAAACCTGATCGTCAGTAAAACCCGCACGCAGCAGCAGATGCTGGCGCACTACGCGAACCAGCAGGACTGGTGGGATCTGAGCGTGCAGGCCACGATTAGCGCAAAAATGTGGGATAGCCTGAAAGAGCGTTTCCCGCTGGCGTGGCGCAATCTGTATCAGCAATACACCGGTGATAAGGCGATCGATCCGAGCTACGCCATGGCCATCTCGCGCCAGGAGAGCGCCTGGAACCCGAAAGCGCGCTCCCCGGTCGGGGCCAGCGGATTGATGCAGGTGATGCCAGCCACGGCCGCGCATACCGTGAAAATGTACAATATTCCCGGCTACGTAAACAGCAGCCAGCTGCTTGATCCGCAAACCAATATCCAGATTGGCACGCAGTATCTGGAGTATGTCTATCAGCAGTTCGGGCAGAACCGCATTTTCTCCTCCGCCGCTTATAACGCCGGGCCGGGGCGGGTGCGCAGCTGGCGTAATAACAGCGGAGGCAAACTGGACGCCGTGGCCTTTATTGAAACGATTCCGTTCTCTGAAACGCGGGGCTACGTGAAGAACGTGCTGGCGTATGACGCCTACTATCGTTACTTCATGGGGAAACCTGACAAGATTCTCAGCGACAGCGAGTGGAATCAGCGTTACTGAGTGTGCTATGCTTCCGTACTCGTTAATGAGTACGGAAGCCACTATGCCTTCATCCCTTTCTGAGCAGCCCGCTGACGATCACTGGCTGCGTTTTATCGACCTGATGCAGCATGCGTTTGCCGATAACGTGGCGCTGCCGATGCTGCAGCTGATGATGACGCCCGATGAACGTGAATCGTTCGGCACGCGGCTGCGCATTATCGAAGCGTTAATCAACGGCGATATCAGCCAGCGCGAACTGAAAAACGAGCTGGGCGTGGGCATTGCGACGATAACGCGCGGCTCTAACAGCCTGAAAGAGGCGCCACCCGAACTCAGACGCTGGCTGGAATCGCGGCTGATTACTGCTGATAAAGCGGATGAGTAAACGGGCAGAGTGCGAGGATCAGCGCCTGATGATAGACGCTGGAGCGGGTCAGCAGGCCCTGCGTAAAAGCGCCGATCGCGCCGCCCTTGTGTTTGATATTGTCGACCCCGGTCAGGCGCGCCATCTCATCGCCCAGCTCGCGCCCGGCTGCTAATCCTGCCAGCACAACCGGCGGCAGCGTAAAGCTGGCAGAGCGTGATTCACCGCGCTGCTGTGCATTTTCCACTACCATCCATGCAAACGCGCAGTCGCCTTCGATGCCCGCTTCAATAGCCACCCAGAAATCCGCCTCCGGCGCGGCCGCACGGGCATTAATCACGCGCTGACGTGCGCCGCTGCGCGTTTCTGTATCGCTAAGCGGCTGCGCCGCCACGCCGCTCTCGACCGCTACCCCGCGAATATGGCAGGATCCCTCACCGAATACGTCGCTGAACGCCAGCGCAACCGCATGAATTTTTGCCGGATTGGTGGTGGCTGCGACAACATGGTACATAATTGATTGAACCCTCAAGGCAAATTTGTCGCAGTATAACGGAAATTACGCATGTTACAGGTCTATCTTGTTCGTCACGGTGAAACGGTTTGGAATGCGGCCCGACGCATTCAGGGGCAGTCCGACAGTGCTCTGACGGATAAAGGTGAACAGCAGGCGCGTCAGGTCGGTGAGCGGGTGAAAACGCTGGGCATTACGCACGTCATTGCCAGCGATTTAGGCCGCACCCGGCGTACGGCAGAGATTATCGCTGACGCCTGCGGCTGCCCGGTTACGCTGGATGCACGTTTGCGCGAGCTGAATATGGGCTGTCTGGAGCAGCGTCCGCTTGATGGCCTGACGGCGGAAGAGGAGCGCTGGCGCAAGGCGCTGGTGGATGGCACCGAAGCGGGGCGCATTCCCGGCGGCGAGTCGATGAGCGAGCTGGCGGCGCGCATGCATGATGCGCTGAACGCCTGCCTCGATCTGCCAGCCGGCAGCCGGCCATTGCTGGTCAGCCACGGTATGGCGTTGGGTGCCCTGGTGAGTACCATTCTGGGTTTACCGGCGCATGCGGAACGACGCCTGCGCCTGCGTAATTGCTCGATTTCACGCGTGGATCATCAGCAGAGTGCCTGGCTGGCGTCTGGCTGGATCGTAGAGACCGCCGGCGACGTCTCGCATCTGGATGCCCCTGCGCTGGATGAGCTGCCAGGGGCGCATTAATGCGCCCCCTACGGGAAATGTAGGGGCGTCGTTAATGACGCCCAGGTTAATGCGCGCGCGGAACGTGATGACGTCATTAATGGCGCCCGGATTAATGCGCGTGCGGAACGTGATGACGTCATTAATGGCGCCCGAATTAATGGGCGTACGGAACGTGATGACGTTTTTTACCGCGGCCAGGGGCGCATTAATGCGCCCCCTACAGGAAATGTAGGGGCGCCATTAATGGCGTCCGGGTTAATGCGCCCGACGAGGTGCTTTGGCGATTAATTAACGGGCTGCGGGCGGATCGGGATCAGGTATTCGCAGCGAATATCGGCAGGCGGTTCGCTGCGCTTTTTGCCGCCGTGGGTATAGAATCGCTCAATATCCTGCCCCTGACGACGGATCAGCCCCAGCAGCGGCATGCAGGTGCCGTAGAGCATCAGGATAAACTCCTGCAGCGCGACGCGCGGACCTTCATAGCTGAACTGCACGTAGTCGCCCGCTTCCAGCGTCACGCGCTGGTTTGACTGCATATTCAGCGCCTGCTGATCGGCCGGTACCGCAGTGGTATAGAGGATCTCCTGCTCATCATCTTTCTCATGGCTGGCGCGCACCTGATGCAGACCATAAAGCACCGGCGGCACGGTATCGGTTTCCAGCAGGAACTGTTTCCAGAAGTGCACGCGCATCTCATCACGGTAGCGGGAGATCTGCTCCAGCGCGCAGGTATAACTCTGCGTCTGGCCTACCAGAATCGTCTCCGGCAGCGTGACAAATTGTGCTTCCGGCACGGGCTGGTTATCCAGACGAATGGGCGGACGGATACCGTAAGAGTTCCACTCGGACGAGCGGCGATACCAGGCGGGCGTCTGATTAAACTGTTTCTTAAACGCGCGCGTAAATGTCTGCTGTGAATCGAAGCGATACTGCAGAGCGATATCGAGGATAGGGCGGCTGGTCAGACGCAGCGCCACGGCGGCTTTGGAGAGCCGACGCGCACGGATATAGGCCCCGATGGCGTGTCCGGTGACCTCTTTAAACATCCGTTGCAGGTGCCATTTGGAGTAACCCGCTTTCAGTGCAACGTTATCAAGTGAAAGCGGCTGATCCAGATGGCTCTCCAGCCAGACAAGCAAATCGCGAATGATACCGGCTTGGTCCATAAAACATCCTCATAACTCTCTGGTGGCGCAACGATGAAGTCGTCGAATAATAGCACTAAATGCACAAACGCGCGGCGCTTGTGTGTTGATCAACTGTGCTATATCAATGCGGGTGATAACCCGTTCAGGTTTGGTACTTTGATCTGGTGACGGTACATTATCGCCACATCTCTTTCCTTTGCAATGGTAACCCAATGACAATAAATCGCGCTCTTATAGTCACGCTGGCAACTTTTATGCTCACTCCCGTCGCGCTGGCGGAGGAGATCGGCTCTGTTGACACCGTATTCAAAATTTTCGGCCCCGATCATAAGATCGTGGTCGAGGCGTTCGACGATCCGGACGTGAAAAATGTCACCTGCTATATCAGCCGGGCTAAAACCGGCGGTATCAAAGGGGGCCTGGGGCTGGCTGAAGATACATCGGATGCGGCTATCTCCTGCCAGCAGGTAGGGCCTGTAGAGCTTAGCGAGAAAATTGCACAAGGCAAGGCGCAGGGAGAAGTCGTGTTTCGTAAGCGGACGTCGCTGGTGTTTAAGAAGCTGCAGGTGGTGCGCTTTTTCGATCAGAAACGCAATGCGCTGGTCTATCTGAGCTACTCAGATAAGGTTGTGGATGGATCGCCGAAAAACGCGCTAAGCGCAGTGCCCATTATGCCGTGGCACTAAAGCAGCCAAAAAAAACGCCCGAACGGGCGTTTTTTTATTGTTTAACTTAATCCTGCAGCTCACCGCAGAAGCGATAGCCTTCACCATGGATGGTGGCGATGATTTCCGGCGTATCGGGCGTTGACTCGAAATGTTTACGAATACGGCGAATTGTGACGTCCACGGTACGGTCATGCGGCTTAAGCTCGCGACCGGTCATCTTCTTAAGCAGATCGGCGCGCGTCTGGATTTTGCCCGGATTTTCGCAGAAGTGCAGCATCGCGCGGAACTCGCTGCGCGGTAGCTTATACTGCTCACCGTTTGGACTGATCAGGGAACGGCTGTTGATATCCAGCTCCCAGCCGTTAAAGCGGTAGCTCTCTACCTGACGGCGCTCTTCACCCGGCATCGCCAGGTTCATGGTGCGCGACAGCAGATTACGCGCGCGAATGGTTAGCTCACGCGGATTAAAAGGTTTTGTGATGTAGTCATCAGCGCCAATTTCCAGGCCGAGGATCTTATCCACTTCATTATCGCGACCGGTCAGAAACATCAGCGCGACGTTTGCCTGTTCACGCAGCTCGCGCGCCAGCAGCAATCCATTTTTCCCTGGGAGGTTGATATCCATAATCACCAGGTTTACGTCATTGTCTGTTAAAACCTGATGCATTTCAGCACCGTCAGTGGCTTCATAGACCACGTAACCTTCCGCCTCAAAAATACTTTTTAGCGTGTTACGCGTGACCAGTTCGTCTTCAACGATAAGAATGTGCGGGGTCTGCATGTTTTGCTACCTAAAATTTGCCAACAAATCGAAAACAGGGCGTACCGCCGTTGCCGCGACAGAATAAAGGCGTGTGCGCAGCCGGAGTACGAAATAATCTTCGGAATATACCATCCATCAGGTCAACTTCAGTGTCAGCTCAGCCGGTCAGAATGAATATCTGTGCGCCCCGTTGGGATCGGAATAGCGTTTATCCTAACCGCATTAACAGCAACCTAACAGCACCAGCAACAACCGATAAGCATAAAAACAACGCTTCGTTGACTTATATCAAAAGCAAGTGTAGCACGTTAACACTTTTATGAAAAACTTCTCCTGTATTGCCAGCTTAGCTCACAAAAAGCAGCATTTTCGCTACATTTAGCCCGCGGTTTTAAACCTATGCAAAATGCATAAATAGCTGGCGTAGTATTATGAATTAACAGGATTTATGTTTTATAAGCGCATAATATCTGCCTGATCGCGATAAATGCCATCAGTACAATTTATTCCGGCAGTTTAACATTATTAACATTCTGCTTTATCACTGCATAACAATTGGTATTTTTTTCGCTGCATGCCACCATAGCGCATAGTGTTAATTTGCTACTGGAAAAATTATGTCTTTTCCCCTGATTTTAGTTTCACCCGCCCGTCCGGAAAATATTGGTGCCGCTGCCCGCGCGATGAAAACCATGGGTTTTACAGAGCTGCGCATTGTCGCCAGCGATGCGTGGCAGGATCCGGCGGCGCGGCGCGTTGCGCACGGCGCCGGTGAAATCCTCGACAATGTTCAGACGTATGCCACGCTAAGTGACGCGCTGGCCGATGTCGATTTTTCTGTTGCCACCACGGCGCGCAGCCGGGCGAAGTTTCGCTACTATGCCACGCCTGTGCAGGTAGAGACTATTCTGCAGGAAAAACGACAGTGGCTGCCGCGCATTGCGCTGGTATTTGGTCGTGAAGATAGCGGGCTGACGAACGAGGAGCTGGATCAGGTCGATCTGCTGACCGGTATTCCTATGGCGGCGGATTATCCCTCACTCAATCTGGGACAGGCGGTAATGGTCTACTGCTATCAGCTCGCCTCGCTTAATCAGGTCACCGTCACCCCGGCAGAAACGGCCAATGCGCTGCAGCTGCAGGCGCTGCGTCAGCGTTTTCAGCAGCTGCTCACGACGCTTGAGGTGAGCGATGACACCAAGATGGTGGACTGGATCGATCAACGCATCGGTCTGCTGGAGCAGCGTGACAGCGCAATGCTGCACCGGCTGCTGCACGATGTGGAAAAAAAGCTGGCAGAGCATTACTCGGCAAAATCCTGAACAGATAGTTGCTGATCGGGCATCTTGCCTCGGGGCTGAACGATCGCAACACCATTTACCCGATCCAGCGCAGCACTGCCCGGCTGCAGGTTCAGCGGCAAAAGACAAATTCGTTGACTTAACGTGCGCTTTGCTTTACTTCTGGAAGGCAGACGGACAAGACAAAGACAGACAGAAAAATCTTAATGCGTAACGACAGCCTGAACACCACAACAATTATTACCACCACCATTACCACAGGTAACGGTGCGGGCTGACGCATACAGGAAAAAATAAAAAAGAAGCCCGCACCTCAACAGTGCGGGCTTTTTTTTCGGCAAAAATTCAGGAGAGTTTTAACCATGCGAGTGCTGAAATTCGGCGGAACCTCAGTAGCAAACGCAGAGCGTTTTCTGCGCGTAGCGGACATTCTGGAAAGCAATGCGCAGCAGGGACAGGTTGCCACCGTGCTCTCTGCACCCGCAAAAATTACTAATCACCTGGTGGCGATGATTGAAAAAACCATCAGCGGCCAGGATCCCCTGCCGAATATCAGCGACGCCGAGCGCATTTTTGCCGATCTTCTGCAGGGGCTTGCGGCCGCCCAGCCGGGGTTTGACGCTGAGCGCATCAATACCTTTGTTGCGCTGGAGTTTGCTCAGCTTAAGCAGGTGCTGCACGGTATCAGCCTGCTGGGGCAGTGCCCGGACGCGGTCAATGCTGCTATCATCTGCCGGGGTGAAAAGCTGTCGATTGCCATTATGGAGGCGCTGCTGCAGGCGCGTGGTTATCAGGTGACCGTGATCGATCCGGTTGAGAAGCTGCTGGCCGTGGGACACTATCTGGAGTCCACAGTGGATATCCCTGAATCCAGCCGGCGCATTGCCGCCAGTCAGATCCCGGCCGATCATATGATCCTGATGGCTGGCTTCACCGCCGGTAACGAAAAAGGCGAGCTGGTCGTACTGGGGCGCAACGGTTCCGACTACTCTGCTGCCGTACTGGCCGCCTGCCTGCGCGCTGACTGCTGCGAAATCTGGACCGATGTCGATGGCGTCTATACCTGCGATCCGCGTCAGGTGCCCGATGCACGCCTGCTGAAGTCGATGTCCTATCAGGAGGCGATGGAGCTCTCCTACTTTGGCGCCAAAGTTCTGCACCCGCGTACCATTGCGCCGATCGCACAGTTTCAGATCCCCTGCCTGATTAAAAACACCGCTAATCCGCAGGCGCCCGGTACGCTGATTGGCGGCGAGGGCAGCGATGACGAAAATCCGGTCAAAGGCATCACCCACCTAAACAACATGGCGATGTTCAACGTCTCCGGCCCCGGAATGAAAGGCATGGTGGGCATGGCCGCGCGCGTGTTTGCTGCGATGTCCCGCACCGGCATCTCCGTAGTGCTGATCACCCAATCCTCCTCCGAATACAGTATCAGCTTCTGCGTACCCCAGAGCGAGCAGGCGCGCGCGCGGCGCGTGCTGGAAGAGGAGTTTCATCTTGAGCTGAAAGAGGGCCTGCTCGATCCGCTGGATGTGCTGGAGCAGCTGGCGGTGATTTCGGTGGTAGGCGATGGCATGCGTACGCTGCGCGGCATCTCCGCAAAATTCTTTTCGGCACTGGCACGCGCCAATATTAATATCGTGGCGATCGCCCAGGGCTCTTCCGAACGCTCAATCTCTGTCGTGGTAAGCAATGACGATGTGACTACCGGCGTGCGCGTTGTGCATCAGATGCTGTTCGCGACCGATCAGGTGATTGAAGTGTTCGTTGTCGGCGTCGGCGGCGTCGGCGGTGCGCTGCTGGATCAGCTGCATCGCCAGCAGGCGTGGCTGAAAGGCAAACATATCGATCTGCGCGTCTGCGGGATCGCAAATTCGCGCGCGCTGCTGACCAACGTCCACGGTATCGACCTTAAAGACTGGAAAGGGGCGCTGAGTGAGGCGCGCGAGCCGTTTAACCTCGGACGTCTGATCCGGCTGGTAAAAGAGTATCACCTGCTTAATCCGGTGATCGTCGACTGTACCTCA
The DNA here is from genome assembly GCF_002928325.1 of Pantoea sp. ICBG 1758. Lineage (NCBI taxonomy): Bacteria > Pseudomonadati > Pseudomonadota > Gammaproteobacteria > Enterobacterales > Erwiniaceae > Pantoea > Pantoea sp. ICBG 1758. The sequence goes on along the minus strand of NZ_POWL01000003.1, from coordinate 172,300 downwards.
AGTCAGGCGGTGGCCGACCAGTATGCTGACTTCCTTGCCGAAGGTTTTCATGTCGTGACGCCTAATAAAAAGGCGAACACCTCCTCGTGGAACTACTACCAGCAGATGCGGGCTGCCGCTGCGAAGTCGCGTCGCAAGTTTCTTTATGATACCAACGTCGGTGCCGGTCTGCCGGTGATTGAAAACCTGCAGAACCTGCTGAACGCGGGCGATGAACTGATTAAGTTTTCCGGCATTCTCTCCGGCTCGCTCTCTTTTATCTTCGGCAAACTGGATGAGGGGATGTCGCTCTCCCAGGCAACCACGCTGGCGCGCGAGATGGGCTTTACTGAACCCGATCCGCGTGACGACCTGTCAGGAATGGATGTGGCGCGCAAGCTGCTGATCCTGGCGCGCGAAGCGGGGCATCAGCTGGAGCTGAGCGATATCACCATCGAGCCGCTTCTGCCTGCCAGCCTGACTGAACTGGCGGATGCGGATCAGTTTATGGAGCGTCTGCCGGAGCTGGATAATGCCTTTGCAGCACGCGTCGCTCAGGCGCGCGATGAAGGCAAAGTGTTGCGTTTTGTCGGAGCGATTGCAGAAGATGGTCACTGCAGCGTTAAAATTGAGGCAGTAGATGGCAACGATCCGCTGTGCAAAGTGAAAAACGGTGAAAATGCGCTGGCGTTCTATAGCCGCTACTATCAGCCGATTCCGCTGGTACTGCGCGGGTATGGTGCAGGGAATGATGTTACCGCAGCGGGCGTGTTTGCTGATTTGCTGCGTACGCTGTCGTGGAAGTTAGGAGTTTAATGATGGTAAAAATTTATGCACCGGCCTCCATCGGCAACGTCAGCGTTGGCTTTGACGTGCTGGGAGCCGCGGTGTCGCCGGTGGATGGATCGCTGCTGGGCGACTGTGTGGCAGTTGAAGCAGCCGATCGTTTCAGCCTTGAGAATCGCGGTCGTTTTGTCAGCAAGCTGCCTGACGATCCCAAAGAAAATATCGTTTATCAGTGCTGGGAGCGTTTCTGTCAGGCGATTGGCAAAGAAGTGCCGGTGGCGATGACGCTGGAGAAAAATATGCCGATCGGCTCCGGCCTCGGCTCCAGCGCCTGTTCCGTCGTGGCAGGCTTAATGGCGATGAACGAATTCTGCGGCAAGCCGCTCAGCGATACCGCACTGCTGGCGCTGATGGGCGAGCTGGAAGGGCGTATCTCTGGCAGCGTACATTATGACAATGTGGCTCCCTGCTTCCTCGGCGGCGTACAATTAATGATTGAAGAGCAGGGGATTATCAGCCAGCAGGTACCGTGCTTTGATGAGTGGCTGTGGGTTATGGCGTATCCCGGCATTAAAGTTTCTACCGCGGAAGCGCGGGCGATTCTGCCGGCGCAATATCGCAAGCAGGATGTGATTAAACATGGCCGCCTGCTGGCGGGCTTTATTCACGCCTGCCATACCCGGCAGCCGCAGCTGGCGGCTAAGTTAATGCAGGATGTGGTGGCCGAACCGTACCGCACCAAACTGCTGCCGGGCTTCGCCGCGGCACGGCAGGCGGCAGCCGATATCGGCGCGCTGGCCTGCGGCATTTCGGGCTCCGGTCCGACGCTTTTCGCTGTTTGCAATGAGATGGCAACGGCGCAGCGGATGGCAGACTGGCTGAGCCAGCACTATCTGCAGAATGAAGAAGGCTTCGTCCATATCTGCCGTCTTGATACGGCTGGCGCACGTAAACTGGGATAACGTATGAAACTCTATAATCTTAAGGATCACAACGAGCAGGTCAGCTTCTCGCAGGCAGTCAAACAGGGGCTGGGCTCGCAGCAGGGGCTGTTCTTTCCACTGGAGCTGCCGGAATTTGAACTGACCGATATCGATGCGATGCTGGAGATGGACTTTGTCAGCCGCAGCAGCAAAATCCTGTCTGCTTATATCGGGGATGAAGTTACCCCGCATCAGCTGGCTGAGCGGGTCAAAACGGCCTTTACCTTCCCGGCACCGGTGGCGAAAGTCAGCGAAGATATCGCCTGTCTGGAGCTGTTCCACGGCCCGACGCTGGCATTCAAAGATTTCGGCGGCCGCTTTATGGCGCAGATGCTCTCCTATGTCTCCGGCGCAGATGAGCAGATCACTATTCTGACTGCCACCTCGGGTGATACCGGGGCTGCCGTGGCGCACGCTTTCTACGGTATGGACAATGTGCGTGTAGTGATCCTCTATCCGCAGGGCAAAATCAGCGCCCTGCAGGAAAAACTGTTCTGCACGCTGGGTGGCAATATTGAAACTATCGCAATTGATGGCGATTTCGATACCTGTCAGTCGCTGGTTAAGCAGGCGTTTGATGATGAGGAGCTGAAAAAAGCGATTGGCCTTAACTCCGCTAACTCCATCAATATCAGCCGTCTGCTGGCGCAGATCTGCTACTACTTTGAGGCGGTCGCACAGCTTCCGCAGGAGCAGCGTAATCAGCTGGTGGTTTCCGTACCCAGCGGTAACTTTGGCGATCTCACGGCCGGCCTGCTGGCGAAATCGCTCGGTCTGCCAATCAAACGGTTTATTGCCGCAACCAACGCCAACGACACCGTACCGCGCTTTCTTGGCAACGGTGCCTGGCAGCCGAATGCCACCGTGGCTACCCTGTCAAACGCAATGGATGTCAGCCAGCCGAATAACTGGCCGCGCGTGGAAGAGCTGTTCCGCCGTAAAACCTGGCGTCTGACCGATCTCGCTTACGGTGCGGTTTCTGATGAGACGACGCAGGCCACGATGCGCGAGCTGGCCGATCTGGGTTATCTCTCAGAGCCGCATGCGGCCATCGCTTATCGTCTGCTGCGCGATCAGCTGCAGGAAGGTGAGTATGGATTGTTCCTTGGTACAGCGCATCCGGCGAAATTCCGCGAGAGCGTAGAGGAGATTCTGGGACAGACGCTTACGCTGCCGCAGGCGCTGGCCGATCGCGCCGATCTGCCGCTGCTGTCACACCAGATGCCGGCAGAGTTTGCCGCACTACGCAAATTCCTGCTGCAGTAACAGATCGGGGCGTAGTCCATGGCGGCCAGGGGCGCATAAACACGCCAGGGGCGCATAAATGCGCCCCCTACGGATATCCCATCCCCTGTAGGGGCGCCATTCATGGCGCCCGGGTTGATGCGCGTGCGAAACGTGATGATGCCAGGGGCGCATAAATGCGCCCCCTACGGATATCCCATCCCCTGTAGGGGCGCCATTCATGGCGCCCGGGTTGATGCGCGTGCGAAACGTGATGATGCCAGGGGCGCATAAATGCGCCCCCTACGGATATCGGATGGTCCCGTAGGGGCGTCATTAATGGCGCCCGGATTGATGCGCATACGAAACGCGATGACGCCCCGGCATAAACCGATTTATCCCTGCTCCTGACGCTTAAACACCAGCTCATTCCCCTGGCTGGCTGCCGCATCAAAACGGTATCCATCTGCATCAAACTGCTTCAGCTGATCTGGCTGTGCCAGGCGATGCTCAATCACAAAACGGCTCATCAGACCGCGCGCTTTTTTGGCATAAAAACTGATGACCTTATAGTGGCCGCTCTTTTCATCCAGAAACACCGGCTTTATCAATCGGGCATTCAATTTTGCCGGCTTTACCGCCCGGAAATATTCATCTGACGCCAGGTTAATCAGCACCTGGTCACCCTGCGCCTGTAGCGCCTGATTCAGCGCTTCCGTGAGCGTATCGCCCCAGAAACTATAGAGATCGCGGCCAGCCGGGTTTGCCAGTCGGGTACCCATCTCCAGCCGGTAGGGCTGCATCAGATCCAGCGGGCGCAGCAGGCCATACAAACCAGAGAGCATACGCAGGTGCTGCTGGGCAAAATCAAAATCTGCCTCGCTAAAGCGTTCAGCCTGCAGGCCGGTATAAACATCCCCTTTGAACGCCAGAATAGCCGGACGCGCATTTTCCGGCGAAAAGTGCGGCTGCCACTGGTTAAAGCGCTCGGCGTTCAGGTGCGCCAGCTTGTCGCTGATACGCATCAGCGAAGCGATATCAGCCGGAGAGAGGGCGCGCGCAACGTCAATCAGCTGCTGCGATTTTTCCAGCAGCTCAGGCTGGGTAAAGCGGGGGGTGGCAAGCGGGCTCTCATAATCCAGCGTTTTAGCCGGTGAAATCACCATCAGCATACCGGGTCTCCTTGTGCGCCTGCTTAAATATCAGGACATTAACGGAAAATTTATTGCGCGGAGTGTATCAAAAAAGCGGCATCAATCGGCAAATCACTCCTATTCGTCAGCGCTATCGTAAAGGGCACGCCACGATGTTGCGCCGCTGATTGCGCGTGATATTATCGATTCAGCCTTTTATACCCTGACAGTCAACCAAAGAGAAAAGAGAACCATGACGGATAAACTTACTTCCCTGCGTCAGCTGACTACCGTGGTCGCCGACACCGGTGATATTGCAGCGATGAAGCTCTATCAGCCGCAGGATGCCACGACAAACCCTTCCCTGATCCTCAACGCTGCCCAAATTCCTGAATACCGCAAGCTGATTGATGAAGCGATCGGCTGGGCGCGTCAGCAGAGCAGCAACAAGGAAGAGCAGCTGGCGCTGGTCTCTGACAAACTGGCTGTCAACATCGGGCTGGAGATCCTCAAACTAATCCCGGGCCGCATTTCCACAGAAGTTGATGCACGCCTCTCCTACGATACCGAAGCGAGCATCGCGAAAGCGCGCAGCCTGATCAAACTCTACAACGACGCAGGCATCAGCAACGATCGTATTCTGATCAAACTCGCTTCAACCTGGCAGGGCATCCGTGCAGCGGAGCAGCTGGAAAAAGAGGGTATCAACTGTAACCTTACGCTGCTGTTCTCCTTTGCGCAGGCACGCGCCTGTGCAGAAGCGGGCGTTTTCCTGATCTCTCCATTCGTAGGCCGTATTCTCGACTGGTACAAGCAGAACACCGATAAAAAAGAGTATGCGCCGCATGAAGATCCAGGCGTGGTGTCCGTATCTGAAATCTACAGCTACTACAAACAGCACGGCTATGAAACTGTAGTGATGGGTGCCAGCTTCCGTAACGTGGGCGAAATCATTGAGCTGGCGGGCTGCGACCGTCTGACCATCTCTCCGGGCCTGCTGAAAGAGCTGGCTGAGAGCGAAGGCAGCGTTGAGCGCAAGCTGAGCTACAGCGGCGAGATCAGCGAGCGTCCGGCGAAAATGACCGAAGCGGAGTTCCTGTGGCAGCATAATCAGGATCCTATGGCGGTGACTAAGCTGGCGGAAGGCATCCGCAACTTTGCCGTTGATCAGGGCAAACTTGAAAAGATGCTGACCGAACTGCTGTAAGCATGACGCCGTGGCGGTGCCTTGCCGCCGCGGCATTACGCATTTCTCTGCTCTGCGCTTTGTATTATCCTTTCTGCATCTATCTTTCTTTGCCGCCACGCGGCTAACCACAGCGATACTCTTATGGATACTTTACGCATTGGATTAATTTCCGTTTCCGATCGCGCAGCAAACGGCATTTATCAGGATCAGGGCATTCCGGCACTGGAGAGCTGGCTCAGCACTGCGCTGGCAACACCCTTCGAGCTGGAGACGCGGCTGGTGCCGGATGAACAGCCGATGATTGAACAGGCGATCTGCGAGCTGGTAGATGAACGTTTCTGCCATCTGGTGCTCACCACCGGCGGTACCGGGCCGGCACGACGCGACGTGACGCCGGATGCGACGCTGGCGGTAGCGGATCGCGAAATGCCTGGCTTTGGTGAGCAGATGCGTCAGATCAGCCTGCAGTTTGTACCCACTGCCATTTTGTCACGCCAGGCAGGGGTTATCCGCAAACAGTCGCTGATCCTGAATCTGCCCGGCCAGCCGAAATCGATTAAAGAGACGCTGGAAGGGGTAAAAGCGGAGGATGGCAGCGTAAGGGTACCCGGAATTTTTGCCGCCGTGCCTTACTGCCTGCAGCTGCTGGAAGGACCCTATATCGAGACGCATGCGGCAGTGGTAGCAGCATTTCGTCCGAAAAGCGCACGGCGTGAGACAAACCTCTGAATATAAGGCTTTTCAGGCATAAAATTCAGCCTTGCTGGTGTGGTGCGGGTTTGCCGGTATAGTAACGTCTGCTCTACCTTTCCCGGCTCTGGATACCGCACCGTTATGGACTCGCTCACCTCGCATCGACTTAACCGGCAGGACTATAAAACCCTGTCGCTGGCTGCCCTTGGCGGGGCGCTGGAATTCTACGACTTCATTATTTTTATCTTCTTTGCTGCCGTCATTGGCGAGCTCTTTTTCCCGCCCGATATGCCTGACTGGCTGCGTCAGGTGCAGACGTTTGGTATTTTTGCTGCCGGCTATCTGGCGCGACCGCTGGGCGGCATTGTTATGGCGCACTTTGGTGACAAAGTCGGCCGGAAAAAGATGTTCAGCCTGAGTATTCTGCTGATGGCGCTGCCGACCCTGGCGATGGGCGCACTGCCCACCTATGCAAGCATAGGTATCGCTGCACCGCTGCTAATGCTGCTATTGCGGATGCTGCAGGGGGCGGCAATTGGCGGTGAAGTGCCGGGCGCCTGGGTATTTGTTGCTGAGCACGTTCCGGAAAAGCGTACCGGCTTTGCCTGCGGCACCCTGACCGCAGGCCTCACTGCCGGTATCCTGCTGGGTTCACTGGTAGCGACGCTGCTTAACAGCACGATTTCGCCAGCGGCAATGCGCGATTACGGCTGGCGGCTGCCGTTCTTTCTCGGCGGCCTGTTTGGACTGCTGGCGATGTACCTGCGTCGCTGGCTGCATGAAACGCCGGTATTTCAGCAGATGCAGCAGCGGAAAACGCTGTCTGAACGGCTGCCGCTGCAGGCTATTTTGCTGCACCACAAGCGCAGTATTGCGATCTCAATGCTGCTGACCTGGCTGCTCTCCGCCTGCATTGTAGTGGTGATTTTAATGGCGCCCGCACTGATGCAGAAACAGGGCGTGCCTGCTGCGCTGAGCCTGCAGGCCAACAGCCTGGCGACCGTAATGCTGCTGGTCGGATGCGTGCTGGCAGGCTGGATCGTAGATCGCGCGGGTGCGGCGCGTACGCTGATAGCGGGATCGCTGCTGCTGGCTTTCTGCAGCTGGCACTTTTTCCAAAACACCGGCAGCGCGCCGCAGATGCTGTTTTTCTGGTACGGCGTGGCGGGACTGAGCGTCGGTGTGGTAGGCGTAGTGCCGTTTGTCATGGTGCGCGCCTTTCCGCCAGCGGTACGCTTTACCGGCATCTCTTTCTCATACAATGTTGCTTACGCGATTTTCGGCGGCCTGACCCCCGTCAGCGTAACGCTGATGATGCAGCTGACGCCTATGGCACCGGCCTGGTATGTGCTGGCGCTGGCGGCGATCGGTGCCGCTGTCGGCTGCTGGCTGTGGCGTGACGCACGTCAGCCAGCGGGGCACTCCTCGCGCTCTTTATCCTGATGAGCCCGGTACGGCGGGCAGCACTGCTCCGCCGTACTGCTGCTGAAGTTGTACATTTTCCCGCCATTTATCCCGTCCGGCTAAAAGAATCGAAATATTTTTTGCTTTTAACCCTTGATGCGCATCGAAGCGGCCCCATTTACTTGTCATCGGGCGTTGTGAGGCAGCAAAAAAGCCTGCAGTCGCAGTTGAAAGTGGCGGTAACGACCACATCTCTGCATCACAACCCAATTTGACAAAGAATTTACGTGGGAGACGTTTAGATGGGTAAGATTATTGGTATTGACCTGGGTACAACCAACTCTTGTGTGGCGATCATGGACGGCGGCAAGGCACGCGTGCTGGAAAACGCTGAAGGCGATCGCACCACGCCGTCAATCATTGCGTATACCGCAGACGGCGAAACGCTGGTAGGTCAGCCGGCTAAACGTCAGGCAGTGACCAACCCGCAGAACACCCTGTTCGCTATCAAGCGTTTAATTGGTCGTCGTTTCCAGGACGAAGAAGTACAGCGTGATATCAAAATCATGCCGTACAAAATCACCGGTTCTGACAACGGTGACGCATGGCTGGACGTGAAGGGCCAGAAAATGGCACCGCCGCAGATCTCTGCTGAAGTGCTGAAGAAAATGAAGAAAACCGCGGAAGATTTCCTCGGTGAAGCGGTGACTGAAGCGGTTATTACCGTACCGGCTTACTTCAATGACGCACAGCGTCAGGCGACCAAAGATGCGGGCCGTATCGCGGGCCTGGACGTTAAGCGTATCATCAACGAACCAACCGCAGCAGCGCTGGCTTACGGTCTGGACAAAGGTCAGGGCAACCGTACTATCGCGGTTTATGACCTGGGTGGTGGTACTTTCGATATCTCAATCATTGAGATCGACGACGTTGATGGCGAAAAAACCTTTGAAGTGCTGGCAACCAACGGTGATACCCACCTGGGTGGTGAAGACTTCGATAGCCGCCTGATCAACTATCTGGTAGCCGAGTTTAAGAAAGACCAGGGTATCGATCTGCATAACGACCCGCTGGCGATGCAGCGTCTGAAAGAAGCCGCTGAGAAAGCAAAAATTGAACTCTCTTCTGCGCAGCAGACCGACGTTAACCTGCCATATATCACGGCAGATGCAACCGGTCCTAAGCACCTGAACATCAAAGTAACGCGTGCGAAACTGGAATCTCTGGTAGAAGACCTGGTAACCCGTTCAATTGAGCCGCTGAAAGTTGCGCTGCAGGATGCTGGCCTGTCAGTCTCTGACATCAACGATGTCATCCTGGTAGGTGGTCAGACTCGTATGCCAATGGTGCAGGCGAAAGTGACCGAGTTCTTCGGCAAAGAGCCGCGTAAAGATGTTAACCCGGATGAAGCCGTAGCGGTCGGTGCTGCTGTTCAGGGTGGCGTACTGGCAGGTGATGTGAAAGACGTTCTGCTGCTGGACGTAACGCCGCTGTCGCTGGGTATTGAAACCATGGGCGGCGTAATGACCGCGCTGATCAGCAAGAACACCACTATCCCGACCAAACACAGTCAGGTGTTCTCTACTGCTGAAGATAACCAGTCTGCCGTGACCATTCACGTGCTGCAGGGTGAGCGTAAGCGTTCTGGCGATAACAAATCGCTGGGTCAGTTTAATCTCGACGGCATTCAGCCTGCACCACGCGGTATGCCGCAGATCGAAGTCACCTTTGACATCGATGCTGATGGTATTCTGCATGTGTCAGCGAAAGATAAAAACAGCGGTAAAGAGCAGAAAATCACCATTAAAGCCTCTTCTGGTCTGAACGAAGATGAGATCGAAAAAATGGTGCGTGACGCGGAAGCGAACGCTGAATCTGACCGCAAGTTTGAAGAGCTGGTACAGACGCGCAACCAGGGTGACCAGATTGCGCATAGCACCCGCAAGCAGCTGGATGAAGCGGGCGATAAGCTCTCTGCAGAAGACAAAGCACCTATCGAAGCTGCACTGACTGAGCTGAATACCGCGCTGAAAGGCGAAGACAAAGCGGCTATCGAAGCGAAAATGCAGGCGCTGATGGAAGTCTCCGGCAAACTAATGGAGATGGCACAGCAGCAGGGTCAGGCAGGCGCAGCGGACGCCGGCGACGCGTCAGCACAGCAGCAGGATGACGTGGTCGACGCTGAGTTCGAAGAAGTTAAAGATAAAAAATAATTGCCCCTGACCGGGCGCGACGGCTGGCCTGACAGCCGTTGAAACCAGCACGGGCGTAGGAGTTTCTCCACGCCCGTGCAACTATGTTAAGGGCAGAACAAAATGGCTAAGAGTGATTTTTACGAGATCTTAGGCGTCTCAAAATCGGCTGATGAGCGTGAAATCAAAAAGGCTTATAAGCGCCTGGCGATGAAATATCACCCGGACCGTAATCCGGGCGACAAAGAAGCCGAAGCAAAATTTAAAGAAGTGAAGGAAGCGTACGAAATTCTGACGGATGCTCAGAAGCGTGCGGCCTATGACCAGTATGGTCACGCAGCCTTTGAACAGGGTGGCGGTGGCGGCGGCTTTGGTGGCGGCTTCGGCGGTGGCGGCGCAGACTTCAGCGATATCTTTGGCGACGTATTTGGCGATATCTTTGGCGGCGGTCGCCGTCAGCGTGCATCACGCGGTGCCGATTTACGCTACAACATGGAGCTGACGCTGGAAGAAGCGGTACGCGGCGTGACCAAAGAGATCCGCATCCCGGTACTGGAAGAGTGCGACGTCTGCCACGGCAGCGGCGCCAAAGCGGGCACGCAGCCACAGACCTGTCCGACCTGCCACGGTGCAGGCCAGGTACAGATGCGTCAGGGTTTCTTCACCGTACAGCAGGCGTGTCCGACCTGTCACGGTCGCGGCTCGGTCATCAAAGATCCGTGCAACGCCTGTCATGGTCATGGGCGCGTAGAGCGTCAGAAAACGCTGTCGGTAAAAATTCCGGCGGGGGTAGACACCGGCGACCGTATTCGTCTGAGTGGTGAAGGGGAAGCGGGCGAGCATGGCGCACCGGCGGGCGATCTCTACGTTCAGGTATCGGTGAAGAAGCACCCTATCTTTGAGCGCGAAGAGAATAACCTCTACTGCGAAGTGCCGATCAACTTTGCGATGGCGGCGCTGGGCGGAGAGATTGAAGTGCCGACGCTGGACGGCCGCGTGAAGCTGAAGGTGCCTGCGGAGACCCAGACCGGCAAGCTGTTCCGCATGCGCGGCAAAGGCGTAAAATCAGTGCGCGGCGGCGCCGTTGGTGACCTGCTGTGCCGGGTGGTGGTGGAAACGCCGGTCAGCCTGAATGATAAACAGAAAGCGCTGCTGCGCGAGCTGGAAGAGAGCTTTGGTGGCCCGAGCGGTGAAAAGAACAGCCCGCGTTCAAAAAGCTTCTTTGACGGTGTGAAGAAGTTCTTTGATGACCTGACGCGCTGATTCAGCGTCAGGGCAACACACGAAAAGCGGAGAGGTGACTCTCCGCTTTTTTATTAATTTTAAACTGGCGTAAAGACGCGGCAAGCGGCTTTTATCACAGGGTTAACGCGGTTACACTCCTTAACAAATTGTTTTTGCTCAGGAGGAGTTGTGAATAAGCCCCGTTCGATTAAAACGTTGCTGAAAAGCTTTATAGAAAGTGATGCCAGCAACGGCATGGTATTAATTCTCGCTGCGGTCGCGGCCATGATTCTGGCAAACAGTGCAGAGACAGCCGCTGGCTATCAGAGCTTTCTCGCTGAGCCGGTGCAGATCCGCTTTGGCGCACTCGATATCAGCAAGAACCTGCTGCTGTGGATCAACGATGCGCTGATGGCGCTGTTCTTTCTGCTGATCGGTCTGGAAGTGAAACGCGAATTAATCAGCGGCGAGCTGGCAAGTCGCGATCGCGCGATTTTTCCGGTCATTGCTGCCCTCGGCGGTATGGTTGCGCCGGCGCTGATTTTCCTGTTTTTCAATCATGACAATGAGATTGCGCGCAACGGCTGGGCGATCCCGACCGCGACCGATATCGCATTTGCTCTGGGCGTGCTGGCACTGCTTGGCAGTCGTGTTCCCGTGGCGCTGAAGGTGTTCCTGATGGCGCTGGCCATCATCGACGATCTCGGCGCGATTGTGATTATCGCACTCTTCTACACCAGCGATCTCTCCGTGCTGTCGCTCAGCGTGGCGGCAGCGGCGATTGTGGTGCTGGCCATACTTAACCGCTGTGGCGTGCGGAATATCGCCGTCTATATGCTGGTCGGAATTGTGCTCTGGACCGCGGTGCTGAAATCAGGCGTGCACGCCACGCTGGCAGGCGTGGTAGTCGGCTTCTTTGTACCGCTGGAGGAGAAAGAGGGGCATTCACCGGCAGAGCATCTGGCGCACGGTCTGATGCCGTGGGTGAACTGGCTGATTCTGCCGCTGTTCGCGTTTGCTAACGCCGGGATTTCACTGAGTGGTATCACCTTTGGTGATGTGTTCTCACCAGAGCCGCTGGGGATTATCCTCGGGTTACTGATTGGTAAACCGCTGGGTATTACGCTGTTCTGCTGGCTGGCCGTAAAACTGCGTCTGGCGGCGCTGCCGGGCGGGACAACGATACGCGATATCATGGCCATAGGCGTGCTGTGCGGTATCGGCTTTACCATGTCTATCTTTATCAGTTCGCTGGCTTTTGACGCCGCGCATGAAGAGCTGGTGACGTTCTCGAAACTGGGTATTCTTAGCGGCTCGCTGCTGTCAGCGGTGATTGGCTATACGCTATTGCGCGTTAAGCTGCGTTAACCGGAGAGGAGGCGTCAGCCTCCTTTTTACGCTGCCGGCAAACGACAGGCATAAAAAAACCGGCTATAAGCCGGTTCTTTCTACAAAGCGATAAACAGACAGGCGATTAAGCCAGTTTGTTGATCTGAGCCACCAGGTTTGCTTTATGGCGTGCAGCTTTGTTTTTGTGGATCAGACCTTTAGCAGCCTGACGGTCCACGATTGGTTGCATTTCGTTGAATGCGTTCTGCGCAGCAGCTTTGTCGCCGGTTGCGATAGCCGCGTATACTTTCTTGATGAAAGTACGCATCATAGAACGGTTGCTCGCGTTATGCTTGCGACGTTTCTCAGATGTTACGGCGCGTTTCTTAGCTGATTTGATATTAGCCAAGGTCCAACTCCCAAATGTGTTCTATATGGACAAATCAAAGGCCGAGGACTATGCCTTTTGCGCCTTCTTTTGTCAATGGATTTGTGCAAATAAGCGTCGTTTTAACCACGACACCCGCTTACGTAATTGATGGCGCAAGATTCTACCAGCAACCCCGCTCTGAATACAGTATTTCGCAACAATTTCTTCAGCAGGTATGGTGATTTGTTGCCCGACGGTGGGACAGAGGGCGCTTCAGCGCAGGAAAGGCGTGTATACGGGTTAACCTCAGCGCTATTCAAGGGTATAATCCGCCGATTTCCACCGGTTTGAGTCAGCCATGAAGTTAATCCGCGGTATTTATAATCTGAAACAGCAGCATCGCGGCTGCGTTCTGACCATTGGTAATTTCGATGGTGTGCATCGCGGTCATCAGGCGCTGATGGCGCAGCTGATTGCAGAGGGCCGTAAGCGCAATCTGCCGGTGGTGGTGATGCTGTTTGAACCGCAGCCGCTGGAGCTGTTTGCGGGTGAAAAAGCACCGGCCCGTCTGACGCGGCTGCGTGAAAAACTGCGCTGGCTGCAGCGCGCTGGCGTCGACGCCGTGCTCTGTATCCGGTTTGATCGTCAGTTTGCAGCCTATCCGGCTCAGCGTTTTATCAGCGAGCTGCTGGTGGAAAAACTCGACGTGCGTTTTCTGGCGGTAGGCGATGATTTCCGCTTCGGCGCTGGTCGCGAAGGGGATTTCCTGTTATTACAGAAAGCGGGTGCAGAGTATGGCTTTGAGGTCATCAGCACCCAGACCTTCTGCGACAGCGGTAAGCGCATCAGCAGTACGGCTGTCCGTCAGGCGCTGGCGCAGGATGATTTTGCGCAGGCGCAGCAGCTGCTTGGCCATCCCTTCAGCATTTCAGGCCGCGTGGTGCACGGTGATGCACTGGGCCGTACCATAGGTTTTCCGACCGCTAATCTGCCGCTGCGTCGCGCGGTCACGCCGGTTAAGGGCGTGTTTGCCGTGGAAGTGCTGGGTCTGACCGCAGAGCCGGTGCCAGGCGTCGCCAACATCGGTACCCGCCCGACGGTAAAAGGTTTACGTCAGCAGCTTGAAGTTCATCTGCTCGACACACATATGGATCTCTATGGCCGCCATATTGAGGTGGTGCTGAAACAGAAGATCCGCGACGAACAGCGCTTTTCCTCGCTGGATGCGCTGAAAGAACAAATTGCAAAAGATGTGGTGACAGCCCGCCAATTCTTTGGGCTACAAACACCGGTTTAATGACCGACAGACGGAATCGAGAATCTGATGAGTGACTATAAATCTACCCTGAATTTGCCGGAAACGGGGTTCCCGATGCGTGGCGATCTGGCCAAACGCGAACCGGGCATGCTGCAGCGCTGGTACGATGACAATCTCTACGGCATCATCCGCGCCGCCAAAAAAGGGAAAAAAACCTTCATCCTGCATGATGGCCCTCCGTACGCAAACGGCAATATTCATATTGGTCACTCTGTTAACAAGATTCTGAAAGACATTATTGTCAAGTCGAAAGGCATGGCAGGGTACGACTCACCCTATGTTCCGGGCTGGGACTGTCACGGCTTACCGATCGAGCACAAAGTTGAGCAGATGATTGGCAAGCCGGGCGAGAAAGTCAGCGCGGCAGAGTTTCGTGCCGCCTGCCGCAGCTATGCCGCTGAGCAGGTAGAAGGGCAGAAAAAAGATTTTATCCGCCTTGGCGTGCTGGGCGACTGGGATCGTCCCTATCTGACCATGAACTTCACGACCGAAGCCAACATCATCCGTGCACTGGGCAAAATCATCGGTAACGGCCATTTGCATAAAGGCGCGAAGCCGGTGCACTGGTGTATGGATTGCCGTTCAGCGCTGGCGGAAGCGGAAGTTGAGTATTACGACAAAACCTCGCCGTCTATCGACGTGATGTTCAACGCGCTGGATGCCGACGCGGTGCGGTCAGCCTTTGGCGTCAGCGCCTCAGAGGGGCCGGTTTCACTGGTGATCTGGACCACCACGCCGTGGACCATGCCCGCCAACCGCGCGATCTCCCTGCATCCTGAATTTGAGTACCAGCTGGTCCAGATTGAGGGCCGCAGCCTGATCCTCGCTAAAGATCTGGTGGAGAGCGTGATGAAGCGCGCCGGCATCAGCGAGTGGCAGGTGCTGGGTGAATGCCAGGGGGCAGCGCTGGAGCTGCAGCTGTTTCAGCATCCGTTTCTGACGCAGGTTCAGTCGAAAGTGGTGCTGGGTGAGCACGTTACGCTGGAAGCGGGTACCGGTGCGGTGCATACCGCGCCTGGACACGGCCCGGATGACTACGTAATCGGTCAGAAGTATGGCATCGAGACCGCTAACCCGGTGGCACCAGATGGTACCTATCTGCCGGGCACTTATCCGTCGCTTGATGGCGTTAATGTCTTCAAAGCTAACGACATGATTGTTGAGCTGCTGAAAGAGAAGGGCGCGCTGCTCCACGTGGAGAAACTGCTGCACAGCTACCCACACTGCTGGCGTCACAAAACGCCAATCATCTTCCGGGCGACGCCGCAGTGGTTTATCAGCATGGATCAGCAGGGGCTGCGCGCGCAGTCGCTGAAAGAGATTAAAGGCGTGCAGTGGATCCCGGACTGGGGTCAGGCGCGTATCGAAGCGATGGTTGCCAACCGTCCTGACTGGTGCATCTCGCGTCAGCGTACCTGGGGCGTGCCCATGGCGCTGTTTGTGCATAAAGAGAGTGAGCAGCTGCACCCTGACACGCTGGAGCTGATGGAGAAAGTTGCGCAGCGCGTGGAGCAGGATGGCATTCAGGCGTGGTGGGATCTCGATCCGCGCGAACTGATGGGTGACGACGCCGATCTGTACGTGAAAGTGCCGGATACGCTGGATGTATGGTTTGACTCGGGATCAACCA
Organism: Pantoea sp. ICBG 1758; assembly: GCF_002928325.1. Classification (NCBI taxonomy): domain Bacteria; kingdom Pseudomonadati; phylum Pseudomonadota; class Gammaproteobacteria; order Enterobacterales; family Erwiniaceae; genus Pantoea; species Pantoea sp. ICBG 1758. The sequence goes on along the minus strand of NZ_POWL01000003.1, from coordinate 156,846 downwards.
GCTTCTCGGTAGTCGATGCGCGTCCGGAGTTTGAGGGACACGCGCCGGATATGTATCTGGAAGGCTCCGATCAGCATCGCGGCTGGTTTATGTCCTCGCTGATGATCTCTACGGCGATGAAAGGCAAAGCGCCTTATCGTCAGGTTCTGACGCACGGGTTTACCGTGGATGGTCAGGGTCGCAAGATGTCGAAGTCGATCGGCAACACGGTAGCGCCGCAGGATGTGATGGATAAGCTTGGCGCGGACATTCTGCGTCTGTGGGTCGCCTCTACCGACTACTCCGGCGAAATGGCGGTATCGGATGAGATCCTGAAACGCGCTGCCGACAGCTATCGCCGTATTCGTAACACCGCACGCTTCCTGCTGGCTAACCTGGCGGGCTTTAATCCGGCTACTGACTGCGTTACGCCGGAAGAGATGGTGGTGGTCGATCGCTGGGCGGTAGGACGTGCGCTGGCTGCACAGCAGGATATCGTTGCCTCCTATGAAAACTACGACTTCCATGAAGTGGTGCAGCGTCTGATGCACTTCTGCTCCATTGAGATGGGGTCGTTCTACCTGGATGTGATTAAAGATCGCCAGTACACCGCGAAGGGCGACAGCCTGGCGCGTCGCAGCTGCCAGACCGCGCTGTGGCACATTGTGGAGGCGCTGGTGCGCTGGATGGCGCCTATCATGTCCTTTACCGCTGATGAGATCTGGGGTCACCTGCCGGGCGAACGCGCGCAGTATGTCTTCACTGAAGAGTGGTATGACAATCTGTTCGGTCTTGCGGCGGATGAGCCGATGAACGATGCGTTCTGGGCCGATCTGCTGAAAGTCCGCGGCGAAGTCAACAAAGCGATCGAGCAGGCGCGCAGCGACAAGCGCATCGGTGGCGCGCTGGAAGCGACGGTCACGCTCTATGCGGAACCGGAGCTGGGCGCGAAGCTGCAGGCGCTTGGCGACGAGCTGCGTTTTGTGCTGCTGACCTCCGGCGCGACGGTAGCCGATTACGCAACGGCGAGCGATGAGGCGCAGCAGAGCGACCTGCTGAAAGGGCTGAAAATCGTTCTGCATAAAGCAGAAGGCGAGAAGTGCCCGCGCTGCTGGCACTATACTACCGACATAGGCCAGAATCCGGAGCACGCCGACGTGTGCGGACGCTGTTACTCAAACGTAGCCGGTGACGGTGAAGTACGGAAATTTGCCTGATGACTAAACTCAGTTCTACCGGACTGCGCTGGATCTGGCTGGTGCTGGTCGTCATTGGTATCGATATGGCCAGCAAAGTGTGGGTCATGAACAATATGATGCTGCATGAAACGCAGCCGCTGATGCCGTTTCTGAACCTGTTCTATGCCCATAACTATGGCGCCGCGTTCAGTTTCCTGGCAGACAAAGGTGGCTGGCAGCGCTGGTTCTTTGCCGGTATTGCCATTGCCATTGTGGTCGCGCTGCTGGTGATGATGTATCGCAACCGCGCCAGCAACAGGCTCAGCAATATTGCGTATGCGCTGATTGTTGGCGGGGCGCTTGGCAACCTGTTCGATCGCGCCTGGCACGGTTTTGTCGTCGACTTTATCGACTTTTATGTCGGTAACTGGCACTTCGCCACGTTCAATATCGCTGACTGCGGCATCTGCATCGGCGCGGCGCTGGTGGTGCTTGAGGGGTTCTTCAGCCCCAGCGGCAAAAAAGCAACATCCTGACGTCTGCTGCCTGCATGCCGGTCACGGCTGCAGGCGCAGGCATGATGAAAAAGAGAGTAAGGGTAACCGATGACAGAGACAGTTCAGCCCGATAGCGCGCTGCTGGTGCATTTCACGCTCAAGCTGGAGGATGGCTCTACTGCCGAATCCACCCGTGCTAACGGCAAGCCTGCGCTGTTCCGTCTGGGTGACGGCAGCCTGTCGGCGGCGCTGGAGCGCGAGCTGCTGGGGCGCAAAGCGGGCGATCAGCTCGCCTTTACCCTGGTGCCGGAAGATGCGTTTGGCGCCAGCAGCCCGGATCTGATCCAGTACTTTTCGCGTCGCGACTTTATCGACGCGGGCGAGCCGGAAATCGGCGCAATCATGCTGTTCAGCGGCATGGGCGGCAGCGAGATGCCTGGCGTAATCCGCGAAATTTCCGGTGACTCAATCACCGTGGATTTTAATCATCCGCTGGCGGGGCAGCCTGTCCGGTTTGATATTGAAGTCCTTGAGATCGACCCGGCGCTGGAGGATAACAATGCAAATCCTGTTAGCTAACCCGCGCGGTTTCTGCGCCGGTGTGGATCGCGCTATCAGCATCGTTGAGCGGGCGCTGGAGATGTATGGCGCGCCAATCTACGTGCGTCACGAAGTGGTGCACAACCGTTATGTAGTGAGCAGCCTGCGCGAGCGTGGCGCGATCTTTATCGAAGAGATCGGTGAAGTGCCGGATGGTGCCATTCTGATCTTCTCAGCGCACGGTGTATCGCAGGCGGTACGCGCTGAAGCGAAAGCACGCGATCTGACCATGCTGTTTGATGCCACCTGTCCGCTGGTAACGAAAGTCCATATGGAAGTGGCGCGTGCCAGCCGTAAAGGGGTGGAGGCGATCCTGATTGGTCACGCCGGTCATCCTGAAGTGGAAGGCACCATGGGGCAATACAGCAACCCCAATGGCGGCATGTATCTGGTGGAATCACCGGAAGATGTGTTTAAGCTGACCGTCAAAGATGAGAACAACCTCTGTTTTATGACGCAGACTACCTTGTCAGTTGATGACACCTCTGACGTCATTGACGCCTTACGTCAGCGCTTCCCGGCCATTATCGGCCCGCGCAAAGATGACATCTGCTATGCCACCACTAACCGGCAGGAAGCGGTGCGCGTGCTGGCACAGGATGCTGAAGTGGTGCTGGTGGTCGGCTCAAAAAACTCCTCCAACTCTAACCGGCTGGCTGAGCTGGCGCAGCGCGCAGGCAAGCTGGCGAAGCTTATCGACTCAGCGGATGATATTCAGGAAGAGTGGGTAACCGGCGTAGAGTGTATTGGCGTGACGGCAGGTGCTTCTGCGCCCGATATTCTGGTACAGCAGGTGATCCAGCGCCTGCGCGAACTCGGTGGTGAAGCAGCCATTGAGCTGATCGGCCGCGAAGAAAATATCGTATTCGAAGTGCCGAAAGAGCTGCGCGTTGACGTGCGCAACGTGCAGTAAGCGTTTAACATTTGCTACCGTATCAGGCCGACATTGTTCGGCCTTTTCTTTATGTACGGCTGCGTGCCTCGCCACAACCAGCCGCCGGGATTGCTTTTACTGATAATGTTTTATCGCTGTCCTGAAATTCTTATATCCCTTTTTTATTGTGGCGTGACGGTTAGCTGATGGTTAACCTGTTTACGCTTTGCATGCATAGTTTTGTATCAGGAATGAATAAATATGAGTGATATCCGCTTAGCTATTGTTGGTGCGCCGGGCCGCATGGGACGAAATCTGATTCAGGCCGCGCATCAGGCGGAAGGCGTGGCGGTGGGCGCTGCGCTGGCGCGCAGCGGCTCTTCACTGCTGGGTACAGACGCGGGTGAGCTGGCGGGCATCGGTAAAACCGGCGTCACCGTCACCGATGATTTGCTAAAGGTGGTGGACGATTTCGATGTGCTAATCGACTTCACGCGTCCGGAAGGCACGCTGGAGTATCTGGCCTTTTGCCGCCAGCATCAAAAGGCGATGGTGATTGGCACAACCGGTTTTGATGACGCCGGAAAAGCCGTAATTCGTGCAGCGGCAGAGGAGATCGGCATCGTGTTTGCTGCCAACTTCAGCGTTGGCGTCAACCTGATGCTGAATCTGCTGCAGCAGGCGGCCTCAGTGATGGGGGAGTATGCGGATATTGAGATCGTTGAGGCGCACCATCGCCATAAAGTTGATGCGCCCTCAGGAACCGCGCTGGCAATGGGTGAAGCCATTGCGGACGCCATGGAGTGGAAGCTGGAGGATCATGCGGTTTACGCGCGTGAAGGCCATACCGGTGAGCGCAAACCTCACACTATCGGTTTTGCCACGGTGCGCGCCGGCGACATCATTGGTGAGCATACTGCTCTGTTTGCTGATATCGGCGAACGGATAGAGATTAGCCACAAGGCCTCAAGCCGGATGACCTTTGCAAAAGGTGCCGTCCGGGCTGCGGTCTGGGTTGAGTTGCGAAAAAATGGTCTTTATGACATGCGTGATGTGCTTAATTTAGCAAAAAATTGATTGTTGTGAGCCATCGTGATGTGGTTTTTCAGTCGCTAGTCCATTGATTGGCAGGGCAATATTTTTATTGCCCTTTATTTTTGTCAAAATAACCTCTTCGCCATAAAATATCTTCATAATGGGTTTATTTGCAAGTTAACTCATCTTTTTCTCAGCTGCTAAGATTAAATTTGACCATTTGGTCAAATATTTTGCGTAGCTCCGCTTATTCGGCGGTTATTGTTGTCAGGCAACCGATTAATTACCCTATTAAGATGCTGCTTTTGCCCTGTTTGCACTATATTTTAGTTATAGCCTCCGAAAAACATAAAAAAATAGCCTTTCCGGGTAGACATCAGCAGAGGTGATCATTAGAATGCGCGCAATTTGCCAAAAATCGAGCAGTCAGGCGGTTTTTACATTGATTCAGGCCAGTATTATGAATTAATATGCATATATTGTGACTGTTTATTCCCTGGAGGATGTTTTGATTAAGTCAGCGCTCTTGGTTCTGGAAGACGGAACCCAATTCCACGGTCGGGCCATCGGGGCTACGGGTTCGGCAGTGGGTGAGGTCGTTTTCAACACGTCAATGACCGGTTATCAAGAAATCCTTACTGATCCCTCCTATTCCCGCCAGATTGTTACTCTTACTTATCCCCACATCGGCAACGTTGGCGTCAATATCGCAGATGATGAATCAAACCAGATTCACGCTCAGGGCCTGGTGATCCGCGACCTGCCACTGATTACCAGCAACTTCCGCAGTGAAGAGAGCCTTTCTGCCTGGCTACAGCGCAATAATATTGTCGGCATCGCTGATATCGATACGCGTAAGCTGACGCGTCTGCTGCGTGAAAAGGGCGCGCTGAACGGCTGCATCATTGCGGGTGACGCGCCGGATGCCGCGCTGGCGCTGCAGAAAGCGCAGGCGTTCCCGGGGCTGAAAGGTATGGATCTGGCGAAAGAAGTGGCTACCACGGAGACTTACACGTGGCAGCAGGGGAGCTGGACGCTGCAGGATGGCCTGCCTGAGCAGCAGTCAGCTGACGCACTGCCGTATCACGTGGTCGCCTATGACTACGGCGCCAAGCGCAATATTCTGCGTATGCTGGTGGATCGCGGCTGCCGCCTGACGGTGGTGCCGGCGCAGACGCCAGCAGAAGAGGTGCTGGCACTCAATCCGGACGGCATCTTCCTCTCCAATGGCCCGGGCGATCCGGAGCCGTGTGACTACGCTATCCGCGCGATTCAGGCGTTTCTGGAGACAGAAATTCCGGTATTTGGTATCTGCCTGGGGCATCAGCTGCTGGCGCTGGCCAGCGGTGCAAAAACCGTCAAAATGAAGCTGGGTCACCACGGCGGCAACCATCCGGTAAAAGATCTCGATAATAATACTGTGATGATCACCGCACAGAATCACGGTTTCGCCGTCGATGAGAGCCAGATACCGGCCAATCTGCGTGTGACGCATGTGTCGCTGTTTGACCAGACCGTGCAGGGTATTCATCGTACCGATAAACCCGCTTTCAGCTTCCAGGGACATCCGGAAGCGAGTCCTGGCCCGCACGATGCGGCGCCGCTGTTCGATCACTTTATCGAACTGATTGAAGCCTACCGTTCAAACGCGAAGTAATCAGGAGCCTCCGATGCCAAAACGTACTGACATAAAATCTATCCTGATCCTTGGCGCTGGCCCGATCGTTATCGGTCAGGCGTGTGAATTTGACTACTCGGGCGCGCAGGCGTGTAAAGCGCTGCGTGAAGAGGGCTATCGCGTCATTCTGGTTAACTCCAATCCGGCGACCATCATGACCGACCCGGAAATGGCTGACGCGACCTATATTGAGCCAATCCACTGGGAAGTGGTGCGAAAAATCATCGAAAAAGAGCGCCCGGATGCAGTACTGCCTACCATGGGCGGGCAGACCGCGCTGAACTGTGCGCTGGAGCTGGAGCGCCAGGGCGTGCTGGAAGAGTTTGGCGTGACCATGATTGGCGCCACGGCTGACGCTATCGATAAAGCTGAAGATCGCCGTCGCTTTGACGTGGCGATGAAAAGCATCGGTCTCGATACCGCCCGTTCGGGTATCGCCCACACGATGGAAGAGGCGCTGAAGGTCGCGGAGGAGGTCGGTTTCCCGTGCATTATTCGTCCCTCCTTTACCATGGGCGGCACCGGCGGCGGTATCGCTTACAACCGCGAAGAGTTTGAAGAGATCTGTGAGCGCGGCCTCGACCTCTCTCCGACCAACGAGCTGCTGATTGATGAATCGCTGATTGGCTGGAAAGAGTATGAGATGGAGGTAGTGCGCGATAAAAATGATAACTGCATCATCGTCTGTTCAATTGAAAACTTCGACGCCATGGGCATTCACACCGGCGACTCTATCACCGTGGCACCGGCGCAGACGCTGACGGACAAAGAGTACCAAATCATGCGTAACGCCTCGCTGGCGGTGCTGCGTGAGATTGGTGTGGAAACCGGCGGCTCTAATGTTCAGTTCTCCGTAAATCCGAAAGATGGTCGTCTGATCGTAATCGAAATGAACCCGCGCGTGTCGCGCTCCTCCGCGCTGGCGTCCAAAGCCACCGGGTTCCCGATTGCTAAAGTCGCGGCTAAGCTGGCGGTGGGCTTTACGCTCGATGAACTGATGAACGATATCACTGGCGGTCGCACGCCGGCGTCGTTTGAGCCCTCTATCGACTATGTCGTGACTAAGATCCCGCGCTTTAACTTTGAGAAGTTTGCGGGCGCCAACGATCGCCTCACTACACAGATGAAATCAGTGGGTGAAGTGATGGCGATTGGCCGTACCTTCCAGGAGTCGATGCAGAAAGCGCTGCGCGGCCTTGAAGTCGGCGCTAACGGCTTCGATCCAAAAGTGGATCTGGATGACGCCGACGCGCTGACCCGTATCCGCCGCGAACTGAAAGACGCTGGTTCGGACCGCATCTGGTATGTTGCTGACGCGTTTCGTGCCGGTATGTCGGTGGATGGCGTATTTAATCTCACCAACATCGATCGCTGGTTCCTGGTACAGATTGAAGAGCTGGTGCGGCTGGAAGAGCAGGTTGCACGTGAAGGCGTTAACGCGCTGGATGCCGGCTTCCTGCGCGCGCTGAAGCGTAAAGGTTTTGCTGATGCGCGTCTGGCAGCGCTGGCGGGTGTGGCAGAAAGCGAAATCCGTAAGCTGCGTCAGCAGTACAATCTGCATCCGGTCTATAAGCGGGTGGATACCTGTGCCGCTGAGTTCTCGACCGATACCGCCTATATGTATTCCACCTATGAGGAGGAGTGCGAAGCGAACCCGAATCAGGATCGTGACAAAATCATGGTGCTGGGCGGCGGACCAAACCGTATCGGGCAGGGTATTGAGTTTGACTACTGCTGCGTCCACGCATCGCTGGCGCTGCGTGAAGATGGTTATGAAACCATCATGGTTAACTGCAACCCGGAAACGGTCTCAACCGATTATGACACCTCCGATCGCCTCTACTTTGAGCCGGTTACGCTGGAAGATGTGCTGGAGATTGTACGAATTGAGCAGCCAAAAGGCGTTATTGTGCAGTATGGTGGCCAGACGCCGCTGAAACTGGCGCGTGCGCTGGAAGCGGCCGGTGTACCGGTTATCGGTACCAGCCCGGACGCGATTGACCGCGCTGAAGACCGCGAGCGTTTCCAGCAGGCGGTGGATCGTCTGAAACTGAAACAGCCGGCTAACGCCACGGTTGCCACGCTGGAGCAGGCGGTAGAGAAAGCTGCCGGTATCGGTTATCCGCTGGTGGTACGTCCTTCCTATGTACTGGGCGGCCGTGCGATGGAAATCGTCTATGACGAAGTGGATCTTAAGCGCTATTTCCAGACCGCGGTATCCGTCTCTAACGATGCGCCAGTACTGCTGGATCGCTTCCTGGATGATGCGGTGGAAGTCGATGTGGATGCCATCTGCGACGGCGAGCGGGTGCTGATTGGCGGCATCATGGAACATATTGAGCAGGCGGGTGTTCACTCCGGTGACTCAGCCTGTTCCCTGCCGGCCTATACGCTGAGCAGCGAGATCCAGAACGTGATGCGTGAGCAGGTTGAGAAGCTGGCGTTTGAACTTAACGTACGCGGTCTGATGAACGTGCAGTTTGCGGTCAAAGATAACGAGGTTTACCTGATTGAGGTGAATCCGCGTGCGGCACGTACCGTTCCATTTGTCTCCAAGGCTACCGGCGTACCGCTGGCCAAAGTGGCGGCTCGCGTCATGGCGGGCAAAACCCTGCTGGAGCAGGGCGTGACGGAAGAGGTCATTCCGCCTTACTACTCGGTGAAAGAGGTGGTGCTGCCGTTCAATAAATTCCCGGGCGTCGATCCGATTCTGGGACCGGAAATGCGCTCCACCGGTGAGGTGATGGGCGTCGGCCGTACCTTTGCTGAAGCCTTCGGTAAAGCGATGCTGGGCGCGCAGAGCAACATGAAGAAAAGCGGTCGTGCGCTGCTCTCGGTGCGTGAAGGCGATAAAAAGCGCATCGTCGATCTGGCGGCGAAGCTGCAGAAGTTTGGCTTTGAGCTGGACGCTACCCACGGTACGGCGGTGGTGCTGGGTGAAGCCGGTATCAATCCACGCCTGGTCAATAAGGTGCATGAGGGACGCCCGCATATTCAGGATCGCCTGAAGAACGGTGAATACACCTATATTGTTAACACCACGGCGGGACGTCAGGCGATTGAAGACTCTAAGCTGATTCGCCGCAGCGCGCTGCAGTATAAAGTGCATTATGACACCACGCTGAACGGCGGCTTCGCGACGGCGATGGCCCTGAATGCGGATCCCACTGAGAAAGTGACTTCAGTACAGGAGATGCATGCGCAGCTGAAAGGCAAATAAGCGCAGCGTCCGTAAGAGACAGCGGCCCCGTATGGGGCCGTTTTTTTTTGCCTGAAACAGAGTAGCTATAGCAAACCTGCTGATTTGGCTTAACTTTTAGCTATTGGTGCTGCTAAATAACTTTTTAAGATTTTTCGCACAAATTTATAACCCGCGATCCGGTGAGGGCACCTTACTATCTGGCGCGCTCAACCATAGAGCCTTTACCTTCACCGGAAAATATAAAATGAACATGCGTGCTTTGACTCTTAGCGCAGTGGCTGCGTTACTTATGGCTGCGCCGCTCGCCAGCCAGGCTGAAATTACTCTGCTGAAGCAGGATCCTCAGGCGAACAATGCGTTCGATCGCCTTGGCTTTAAAGTGGGCGGCAGCATTCGCCCGCAGTTTATGCATCAGAATGGCGTAAATGACACATCCTATAAGCGTAACGGCTACGATGGTGGCTCGCGCTTTCGCTTTGGCGCAGACTACGCGATCGCAGAAGATCTGAGCTGGGTAGGCTACTATGAGCTGGGCGTTAACTTCCCGGCGTGGTGGGGCTGGGACCATCACTATGCCAGCGGCGCACGCGATACCTCACGTCGTCAGCTCTATACCGGTTTTAAAAGTGCCAGCCTCGGCGAACTCTATTTTGGTCAGCAAAACAGCGTCTATTACGATGTAGTTGGCGCAAAAACCGATATCTGGGATTACGATATGCTGGCCCAGGGTTCCGGCGTCGGGATCAACGGCGATTACGACGGCAGCTATCGCTCGCGCAAAATGCTGAAGTATAAAACCCGTGCCGGCGCCGCCGATCTGTACGCCTCTTATCTCTTTGAGGATACCGAATATCTGCCGGGTAACGGCCTGCGCTACAAGCGCAACGGCGGCGGATCGCTGGGTGTCAACTATCACATCAGCGATGAACTGGCGTGGGGAAGCGCGTGGAATTATACCCGTGCCACCGTACGCAATCCGGGCAATGGCGACAGCGAGCGCTACGATCAGAATATCTGGGGCACCTCGGTCAGCTGGACGCCGGATAGCTGGACGCTGGCGGCAGGCGCCGGCTGGTATCAGAACTTTGCGCCAACCCGCCTGAAAAGCGCAACAAACTACTTTGCGGATGACGCCTGGGGCATCGAATATTTTGCCGGTTATAAATTTGCTGTAGGCCAGTATGCGGTGAAAACCCTGCAGCCTTACGTGATGGGCGATCGCCTGGACTTCGTCAACGGACGCCACTATAAGCGTATCGATAATGGCGTGGGCATCAGTGCGCAGCTCGACTACGGCTTCCGCGTTGATTATGAATATGTCATCACCTCCGATACCAGCAAGGCGCTGGGCAACGTGAACCTGGTCCGTCTGCGTTACGACTTCTGATGACTGCAGCGGCTCCGCGTGGAGCCGCTCAGTGCGCTTTTCTTTACACTCTTTCTGAAAACCTGCCGCTAATGCCGCTGATTTGTGCCAGCTGCGCAGGCGATTATGGCGGCTCTCTCCGTTAATCGCAGTAAAGTCGGTGTAAAGCTCTGCCCGGCAGCCTGAATCTGGCGGCAAAAAGAGCTTTACGCAAATAGCACGGCTGGCCTATCGACGAAACTTTCGCCTTTACGTATCATTGCGCCAATTTTTTCCAGCAGGTTTTAAATCATGATTAGTCTGATCGCAGCACTGGCTGCGGATCGCATTATTGGTATGGAAAACGCCATGCCGTGGCACTTACCCGCCGATCTCGCCTGGTTCAAACGTACTACGCTGAATAAACCGGTGATCATGGGGCGTCTGACCTTTGAATCGATTGGCCGTCCGCTGCCAGGCCGGCTCAATATTGTGGTCAGCAGCCAGCCCGGTACGCACGAGGGGGTGACCTGGGTCACTTCACCGGAAGCGGCAATCGAGGCAGCCGGTGACGCAGAAGAGATTATGGTGATTGGCGGCGGGCGTATCTATGAGCAGATGCTGCCCCGCGCCGATCGTCTTTACCTGACGCATATTGATGCTGAAGTGGAAGGGGATACGCAATTCCCTGATTACGAGCCAGATGAGTGGCAGTCGACGTTCAGCGAGTTCCACGATGCGGATGCGCAAAATTCGCACAGCTACTGCTTTGAGATCCTGGATCGGCGTCGTTAATTGATCCCTGCCTGGCGTGCATAAATGCGCGCCCTGCGCAAAAGCCCCGCTGACATCGCGGGGCTTTTTTTATGGCGTGTTGTTTAGCGGAGGAGTCGCGGCGGCGCCTTCAGCGGCCAGTGCGGCTTCACGCCGGGAGCGCTGTACATAGTATTGCTGTGTTTCCCAGTGCAGCAGCGTCAGCGTGCCGCCCCAGCAGCAGCCGGTATCCAGACCAATAACGTGATCGGGAGTGCCTTTGCCTTCAAGGGAGGCCCAGTGGCCGAAAATCTGCGTGTAGTCACTGCCCATTTTACCCGGCACGTTGAACCAGGGCCGCAGCGGCGGTGGGGCGGAGTCGGGCGCCTCTTTGCAGATCATATCCAGCTGGCCGTTGGGGAAGCAGAAACGCATGCGCGTCAGGGCATTCGTACTGAATCGCAGGCGCGCCAGGCCACTCAGTTCCGGCGTCCAGTTGTTGGGCATATCGCCATACATCGCATCCAGAAACAACGGATAGCTGTCGCTGGAGAGCACCGCTTCTACTTCACGCGCGCATGCTTTTGCCGTCGCGAGATCCCACTGCGGGGTAATGCCGGCATGCGCCATGACGAGCTTTTTCTCTTCATCAACCTGCAGCAGCGGCTGGCGCCGCAGCCAGTTGATCAGCGCATCAGCATCGTCCGCCTCCAGCAGCGGCGTCAGGCGATCTTTCGGTTTATTACGGCTGATCCCGGCGAAAACCGCCAGCAGGTGCAGGTCATGATTACCCAGCACCATGCGTACGCTGTCACCCAGTGATTTTACGTAGCGCAGCACATCGAGTGAACCGGGACCGCGCGCCACAAGGTCGCCGGTCAGCCAGAGTTCATCCTGCTGCGGATCAAAGCTTACCTGCGCCAGCAGCGCGCGCAGCTCATCGTAACAGCCGTGGATATCGCCAATCAGATATGTACTCATGATATCAGTCCGGTAAAACGCGCCGCCCGGACGAGCCGGGCGGGGGGGATCAGTGAATGTGGGTTTGCACGGCGAGGCGAAACACCGGAATATCGACGTTAAAGGCGCTGCCCTCTTCATCGATCATAACGTAGTGGCCCTGCATGGTGCCCATCGGCGTTTCCAGAATCGCACCGCTGGTATACTGGTATTCGCCACCCGGTTCGATAAACGGCTGCTCGCCCACTACGCCATCGCCCTGAACTTCCGTTTCGCGGCCGTTGCCGTTGGTGATCAGCCAGTAGCGGCTGCGCAGCTGAACGCGCGTGCGCCCGGGATTGCGGATAGTGATGGTATAGGCAAACACGTAGCGATCCTCGTCCGGTGAGGATTGCGATTCCACATACTGACTCAGTACCTGAACACAGACGCGCGCCATATCACTCATGCACTTAGTTCTCCGCTGTTTTTGCCTGATGATTACCCAGCCAGTTTGCCAGCTGACAATACTGCGCAACGCTGACGTTTTCAGCACGCAGTGAGGTATCAATATTTAACTCTTCCAGCGCACCCGCCGCAACCAGATGACCCAGGCTGTTACGCAACGTTTTACGACGCTGACCAAAAGCCTCGGTAGTAATGCGGCTCAGGATCTTAACATCACTGACCGGGTAAGGCGGCTGTGCATAAGGCACCAGTCGCACCACGGCAGAATCCACTTTAGGTGGCGGCGTAAACGACTGCGGCGGCACTTCAAGGACCGGGATCACCTGGCAGTAATATTGCGCCATCACGCTGAGACGACCATATGCTTTACTGCCCGGGCCGGCAACCAGACGGTTAACCACCTCTTTCTGCAGCATGAAGTGCATATCTTTGATCGAACCAGTATAGCTGAAAAGATGAAACATCAGCGGCGTGGAGATGTTGTAGGGCAGGTTGCCGAACACGCGCAGCGGCTGACCTTTCTCCTGCGCCAGCGCCGCAAAATCAAAGGTCATCGCATCCTGCTGATAAATGGTCAGCTTGGGACCAAGGAACGGATGCGTCTGCAGGCGAGCTGCCAGATCGCGATCCAGCTCAACGACGGTCAGCGCGTCCAGGCGTTCGCCTACCGGCTCGGTCAGGGCACCGAGACCGGGACCGATCTCGACCAGCGCCTCCTGCTTTTGCGGATGAATAGCAGAGACGATGCTATCGATAATGTACTGATCGTTCAGGAAGTTCTGCCCGAAACGTTTACGGGCGTAATGCCCCTGATGGACGCGATTATTCATTACTGCTCTTGATCATAGTGATGGCGAGATTAAGCGCCGTGATAAAGCTGCCCGGCTCTGCCTGTCCAAGACCGGCCAGTTCCAGCGCGGTACCGTGATCGACAGAGGTTCGGATAAAAGGCAGGCCCAGGGTGATATTCACCGCCCGGCCAAAACCCTGATATTTAAGGACCGGCAATCCCTGGTCATGATACATCGCCAGCACCGCATCGGCATGTTGCAGATACTTAGGCTGAAACAGCGTATCGGCCGGCAGTGGCCCCGTCAGACGGATGCCCTGCTGACGCAGCGCATCCAGCGCTGGCGTAATAGTGTCAATCTCTTCACGCCCCATATGCCCGCCTTCGCCAGCGTGCGGATTAAGACCGCAGACAAAGATATGCGGCTGCGCCAGGCCAAACTTCTGCTGTAAATCCTGATGCAGAATGGTGATGACCTCACGCAGGCTCTCGCGCGTGATGGCGGCAGAGACATCTTTCAGCGGCAGATGGGTGGTTGCCAGCGCTACGCGCAGCGACTCGGTTGCCAGCATCATAACCACGCGATCGCCACCGGCGCGATCGGCAAAAAATTCGGTATGGCCGGTAAACGGAATGCCGGCGTCGTTGATGACGCCTTTGTGTACCGGCCCGGTGATCAGCGCCGCAAACTCGCCCCGAAGCGCACCGTCACAGGCGCGCGCCAGCGTCTCAAGGACGTACGCACCGTTCGCCACGCAGAGCTGACCTGGTACCACCGGCTGTGCCGTATCGATCTGCAGCAGCGTCAGGGTACCTGCCTGCTGCGGCTGCGGGGCGCGGTCAGGCTGCCACGGCTGCAGGGTTAGCGGCAGGCCAAGCTGCGCGGCACGCTGCCGCAGCACTTCGCCGTCAGCACAGACGACCAGTTCAACCGGCCAGTTGCGCTGTGCCAGCTGCACCGTAAGATCGGGACCAATCCCGGCGGGTTCGCCGGGCGTGATCGCAACGCGATAGCTATCAGTTGCCATCAAGGATCTTCACGTAGGCGCTGGCGCGCTGCTCCTGCATCCAGGTCTGCGCTTCTTCTGCAAACTTACGGTTGAACAGCAGGCGATAGGCGCGCTCTTTCTGCGCCGCATCGGTTTTATCCACCTGGCGCGTATCCAGCAGCTGAATCAGATGCCAGCCAAACGAAGAGTGCACCGGTGCGCTGACCTGACCTTTCTGCAGCTTCAGCAGCGCGTCGCGGAAAGCGGGATCGTAGATGTCGGGTGACGCCCAGCCAAGATCGCCGCCCTGGTTAGCTGAACCCGGATCGTCAGAGAACTGTTTGGCAGCAGCGGCAAAGGTAGTTTTTCCGCTTTTGATGTCAGCGGCCAGCTGCGTAATTTTTTCACGCGCCTGATCGTCGCTCAGGATCGGTGATGGCTTCAGCAGAATATGGCGGGCGTGTACCTCAGTGACCGAGATATTCTTGCTCTCACCGCGCAGATCGTTGACTTTGAGGATATGGAAGCCCACGCCGGAACGAATCGGACCGACCACATCGCCTTTTTTCGCGCTGCTCAGCGCCTGTGAGAACAGCGTCGGCAGCTCTTCAATTTTACCCCAGCCCATGTTGCCGCCTTTCAGCGCCTGAGGATCGGCTGAGTAGGTCACCGCCAGCTTACCGAAATCGGCACCGCCTTTGATCTCCCCCACCAGCTGACGTGCCAGCGCTTCCTGATCGTCAACCTGCTGCTGCGTAGGATTTTCCGGCAGCGGCAGCAGAATCTGACTGATATTCAGCTCGGTGCCCTGCGAGTTCTGTGAACCAATCTGCGTCGCCAGCGTATCAACTTCCTGCGGCAGAATGGTGACGCGACGGCGCACTTCATTGTTACGCACTTCAGAGATCAGCATCTCTTTACGGATCTGCGCACGGTAGTCGCTGTAGTTCATGCCGTCGTAGGCGAGGCGACTGCGCAGCTGATCGACGCTCATACGGTTCTGCGCAGCGATGTTCTGGATCGCCTGATCCAGCTGCTGATCGCTGATCTGCAGGCCCGCTTTTTCACCCATCTGCAGAATAATGTTATCCATGACCTGACGCTCAAGGATCTGATGACGCAACGTACGGTCCTCAGGCAGCTGCTGACCCGCCTGCTGCGCCTGGGATTTTACCGTGCGCATCATGTTATCGACGTCACTTTCCAGCACCACGCCGTTGTTCACGACGGCGGCGACTTTATCAACTACCTGTGGGGCTGCGAAAGCGGTGCCGGCCGACATCGCCGCACCCAGAATCAGCATTCTCCAGTTCTTCATACTTTATCCATTATTGTTTCCGCACTGCGGGATCGCCTGTCAAACATCACAACATCAGAATGCGCGCTGATAGGGAATAATGCCCTGACGCAGCATTTCATTAGTGCCTAAGCCGTAGTTGGAACTCAGGCCACGCAGCTCAATGTTGAACGAGATTTGGTTGTCATATTTACTGTCGTTGTTTTCCCAGCCGTTAATCTTGCGCTCGTAACCCAGACGAATAGCGTAGCAGCAGGAGCTGTACTGCACGCCTACCAGCTGCTCTGCCGGACGGCTGTTGCGGGTATCATAATAGTACGCCCCCACCAGCGACCAGGCATCGGCAATCGGTACGCTGCCGGTTGCACCGACCTGCGAAATGCC
This sequence comes from Pantoea sp. ICBG 1758, assembly GCF_002928325.1. Lineage (NCBI taxonomy): Bacteria > Pseudomonadati > Pseudomonadota > Gammaproteobacteria > Enterobacterales > Erwiniaceae > Pantoea > Pantoea sp. ICBG 1758. Next base: position 140,838 of record NZ_POWL01000003.1, on the reverse strand, counting down.
ATTTTTATAAATCGGATTATTGATCAGGCTGGCGTTGTTACGCGCCTGCGCGACATATTCCGGGCTGCTGTAGCGATAGCTCAGCTGCAGCATGCGATCGGCATCACGGCGATACTCCAGTACCGTATTACCCTGTGAAACGTTGTCGAGACGGGTGTCATACTGCAGTCCGCCACGCACGTTCCAGCGATCGCTGATTTTCCAGTACGTGTCGCCAGCCCATACCAGGCTGCCGGTATCATCTTCTTTATTTGTCTGGTTTACGCCGGTACGCGACGGAGTAAACGAGTAGATTTGACCTACAGAAACGTTAAAACGTTCAACCAGATCGTTGTCATAAATGCGTGTTGTTACGCCGCTTGCCACTTCATTCGAGGAGGCGATGCGATCGAGACCGCTATAGGTGCGATCGCGGAACAGGCCGGTATAGTCGGTCTGCAGCAGCGTAGAGTCGTAAGGATAGATGTTGCTCTGATCGCGATACGGAATATAGAGATACTGAACGCGCGGCTCCAGCGTCTGGGTATAGCCCTGCGACCAGTCCATATCGCGATCAAATACCAGACGGCCATCCACTTTAAACTGCGGCAGCGTACGGTTTACGGAATCTTTCAGCCGCCCGCTGTTGTTGTTTGTGGCGTCGGGATTAAAACGGGTGTTATAGCTTTCGATGTTGTCCTGCTGATAGTGCGTCGCCAGCAGTTTTGCTTCGGTATCGAGACTGGCCCAGCCGTTGGAGAGCGGCAGATTCAGCGTCGGCTCAATATGCAGACGCGTCGCTTCCGGCATCCGGTTGCTGACGTTGGTAAACTTCACCGCCTGGGCGTAGACGCGACCATCAAACGGACCGATATCATTCTGGTAGGCGTTAACGTCAAGCTGCGGCGCAGCACGGTAGACGTTGGCAGAGCTGGTATTGCCGAAGACCTGGAAATCTTTGGTCGACAGCGTCGCATCCCAGTTGGTATCCGCGTAGCCGATGCTGAATTTCTGCGTCGCATAGTTATTGGTCGAGCTGTAATATTTCGAGTCGATATCGTTGAAATAGTAGGGATCGCTGACCTTGGTATAATCCGCCGCAAAGCGCCAGTGCTGATCGTAAACGCCTGAATGGCGCCAGAAGAAGAGCCAGCGTTTAGAGTCCTGATCGTCTTCAATAGAAGAGCGCGCCGCGCGATCTTTTTCATACTGCTTATCGGACGGCAGGTAATCCAGCTCCATCAGGCCGGCGCCAAACACCGTAAGGTAACGGAACTCCGTTTGCAGCTGCGTACCGCGCTTGCTCATATAGTGCGGCGTCAGCGTGGCATCCGCCTGCGGCGCAATATTCCAGTAGTACGGCAGCATAAACTCGAAGCCGTTATTACTGCCATATTTCGCATTCGGGATCAGGAAACCGGAGCGACGACGATCGCCGATCGGCAGCTGCAGATAAGGGCTATAAAACACCGGCACATTGCCGAGTTTGAAGCGCGCGTTCCAGATCTCCGCCACCTCTTCCTGACGATCCTGGATCACCTCTGATCCCACCACGCTCCAGCTGTTAGAGCCCGGCAGACAGGAGGTAAAAGTGCCATTTTCGAGGATGGTATACCGGTTATTGCCACGCAGCTTCATCTGGTCGGCATCACCGCGTCCCTGGCGACCCACCATCTGGTAGTTGCCGTTCCAGACGTTAGTGTCTTTGGTGTTCAGATTGGACCAGGCTTTCGGACCTTTCAGGATGACCTGATTATCGTCATAGTGCACATTGCCCAGTGCATCCACGGTGCGTACCGGCGCGGTCTGGCCCTCCTGCTGACGCTGATGCAGCTGCATTTCGTCAGCGCGCAGACGGCTGTTACCCTGCTGCACATCGACATTACCGGTGAATACTGCATCGTCCGGATAATTGCCTTTTGCCGAATCGGAATTGATGGTTACCGGCAGGGAGTTAGCGTCACCATTGATAACCGGGCGGTTGTAGCTTGGCACGCCCAGCATACACTGCGACATCAAATCGTCGGCCAGCGCGTGCTGACTATAAAGTGCGGCACCAATCATGGTTGCCAGCAGGGTAGGTATACGTTTTTTCATACGCGGTTTCGATAATTCCATGGACACTGGCATCATGCCGACAATCCGGACAGAGACTAACTTACCGCCCGGCGTAGTGCCAGCGTTAATCCTTTTCTGTCTGCGTTGCCGTTAGGCGCGGAGATAAATGACAGGTATGATAATGCAATTTTCAGCCACAAGCATGGCGAATTGAGGAGTTTATGCGCTACTGGGGAAAAGTTATTGGTCTTGCGCTTGGCGTGATGTCAGGCGCGGGGTTCTGGGGCATTGTCCTGGGTCTGATCATTGGTCATCTGATTGATAAAGTGCGCAGCGTAAAAGGGCAGGGATACTTTGCCAATAATCAGTCGCGGCAGACGCTGTTTTTCAGCACGACGTTTCAGATCATGGGGCATCTGACCAAATCGAAAGGGCGCGTCACCGAGGCGGATATTCAGATTGCGTCGCTGTTTATGGATCGTATGCAGCTGCACGGGGAGGCGCGCACTGCCGCGCAGCGCGCCTTTCGCGAAGGGAAACAGAGCGACTATCCGCTGCGTAACAAACTGCGTGAGCTGCGCAGCGCCTGTTTTGGCCGCTTCGATCTGATTCGGATGTTTCTGGAAATTCAGATTCAGGCGGCATTTGCGGATGGTTCGCTGCATCCGAACGAGCGGCAGGTGCTGTATGTGATTGCCGAAGAGCTGGGGATTTCACGCCAGCAGTTCGATCAGTTTCTGCGCATGATGGAAGGCGGCCAGCAGTTTGGCGGCGCCGGGGCCTCAGGCGGCGGCTGGCAGCAGACGAAGCGCGGACCCACGCTGGAAGACGCCTGCAGCGTACTGGGCGTGAAAAGCAGTGATGATAACACCACCATTAAACGCGCCTATCGCAAGCTGATGAGTGAACATCATCCCGATAAGCTGGTGGCGAAAGGTCTGCCGCCGGAAATGATGGAGATGGCGAAACAGAAAGCGCAGGAGATTCAGGCCGCATACGACCTGATCCGCAAAGAGAAAGGGTTTAAATAGCCCGGGCATCCCGCCCTTTTTACCGGAAAGAGGGCGGGGTGACGCAGGTCAGAACTCCGCTGGCTGCCGAAATGTCATGCTGCTGCCAAATACCGGATGGGTAATGGTCAGCGACTCCGCATGCAGCTGCAGACGCGCTGCCATCGCCAGCGCCGCCTCATGCGCATAGAAACGATCGCCGAGGATCGGATGTCCCAGCGACAGCAGATGCACGCGCAGCTGGTGTGAACGACCGGTAATGGGCTTCAGCAGCACGCGCGCGCTGTTATCGGCGGCATACTCCAGCACTTCATACTCCGTCTGAGCCGGTTTTCCCAGTTCGTGACTCACCATCTGCTTTGGCCGGTTCGGCCAGTCGCAAATCAGTGGCAGATCGATCAGGCCCTTTTCCGCTGCCGGATGGCCCCAGACGCGCGCCACGTAGTGCTTTGACGGCTCACGCTCGCGAAACTGACGCTTCAGCTCGCGCTCTGCCGCCTTATTCAGCGCCACCACAATCACGCCGCTGGTCGCCATATCGAGCCGGTGCACCGATTCCGCCTGCGGAAAATCACGCTGGATGCGCGTCATCACGCTATCCCTGTGCTCCTCCAGCCGGCCCGGCACCGAGAGCAATCCGCTCGGTTTGTTGACCACCATAATGTGCGCGTCCTGATACAGAATATGCAGCCAGGGTTCGGACGGCGGATTGTAGGGTTCCATCAGCATGTCAGTCTCGCCTGCTTACTGGTGCGTTACGACGATCAGGCGCAGCGCATCGAGACGCCAGCCCGCCTCGCTCAGGCTGGCCAGCACCTGCGCACGATTGCTCTCCAGCGCCTCAACCTCATCGTCACGGATGTTGGGATTGACGGCGCGCAGTGCTTGGAGTCGCGACAGCTCTGCGCTCAGCTTTTCATCCGCCTCCGCTTTCGCCGCGGCAATCAGCGCCTGCGCTTCCGGCACCACGGCCTGCTCCGCCTGCGTCAGAATGGCATGCACATCCTGCTGGACAGCGTTGACCAGTTTGCTGCCAGTGTGGCGGTTAACTGCGTTAAGCTGACGGTTAAAGCTCTCAAACTCCACTTTGCCCGCCAGATTATTACCCGCGCGATCCATCAGCATGCGCACCGGCGTCGGTGGCAGGAAGCGGGTAAGCTGCAGCTGTTTCGGCGCCTGCGCCTCAACTACATAGATCATCTCAACCAGCAGCGTACCGACCGGAAGCGCCTTGTTCTTCAGCAGCGACAGGGCGCAGCTGCCGGTATCGCCGGAGAGGATCAGATCCAGACCATTGCGGATCAGCGGATGCTCCCAGGTAATGAACTGCGTATCTTCGCGCGACAGCGCCTGATTACGGTTAAAGGTAATCGTACAGCCATCTTCCGGCAGACCGGGAAAATCGGGCACCAGCATGTGATCGGAAGGGGTCAGAACAATCAGGTTGTCGCTGCGATCCTCCTGATTGATGCCGACAATGTCGAACAGGTTGAGCGCAAAGTTTACCAGCTCGGTATCATTATCCTGAGCTGCAATGGCATCAGCCAGCGCCAGCGCCGCTTCGCCGCCGTTGGAGTTAAGCTCCAGCAGTCGGTCGCGGCCCTGCTCCAGCTGCGCTTTCAGCGCATCATGCTGCTTACGGCTTTTCAGGATGAACTCATCGAGACCCTGCGGGTTTTCCGGTGCCGCCAGGAACTCAATCAGCTGGTTATATTCAGCGTCATAAATAGCGCGGCCGGTAGGGCAGGTGTGCTCAAACGCGTCCAGCCCTTCGTGATACCAGCGCAGCAGCACCGCCTGCGCGGTTTTCTCCAGCCAGGGCACCATAATCTGGATATCGTGCAGCTGACCGATACGATCGAGGCGTCCGATACGCTGCTCCAGCAGATCGGGGTTAAACGGCAGATCGAACATCACCAGCCGGCTGGCGAACTGGAAGTTACGGCCCTCAGAGCCGATCTCCGAGCAGATCAGCACCTGCGCGCCCTCTTCCTGCGAGGCGAAGAACGCCGCCGCACGATCGCGCTCAATAATGGAGAGACCTTCATGGAACACCGCCGCGCGAATACCTTCACGCTCGCGCAGCACCTGCTCCAGCTGCAGCGCAGTGGCCGCTTTGGCGCAAATCACCAGCACTTTCTCTTTGCGGTTGCTGGTGAGATAGCCCATCAGCCACTCAACGCGCGGATCAAAGTTCCACCACGTGCCGCTGTCGCCTTCAAACTCCTGGTAGATCTGCTCCGGATAGAGCATGTCCCGGGCGCGCTCTTCCGGCGACTTGCGTGCCGCCATAATGCCGGAGACTTTGATCGCTGTCTGATACTGCGCCGGCAGCGGCAGACGGATCTGCTGCAGCTCGCGCTTTGGAAAGCCCTTCACGCCGTTACGGGTGTTACGGAACAGAACGCGGCTGGTGCCGTGGCGGTCCATCAGCATTGAGACCAGCTCTTTGCGCGCATCCTCTTTACCGTCGCGGTCGCTGTTAGCAACCTGCAGCAGCGGTTCGATATCCTGCTCGCCAATCAGCTCATTGATCAGGTTCATCTCATCTTTACTGATCGCCTGATCCGCCAGCAGTGAACTGACGGCATCGGCCACCGGACGATAGTGCTGCTGCTCGGCGACAAACTGGCTGAAATCGTGAAAGCGATCGGGATCGAGCAGGCGCAGACGGGCAAAGTGGCTCTCCAGCCCCAGCTGTTCCGGCGTGGCGGTAAGCAGCAGTACGCCCGGCGTGTTCTCCGCCAGCTGTTCAATTACCTGATATTCGCGGCTGGGTGCCGCTTCACTCCACGCCAGGTGGTGCGCCTCATCCACGACCAGCAGATCCCACTCCGCATCCGCCAGCAGTTCCAGACGCTGTTTATTGCGGCGCACAAAGTCGAGCGAGCAGATAATCAGCTGTTCTGTTTCAAACGGATTGTCGCTGTCGTGCTGCGCTTCGGTATAACGATCGTCATCAAACAGAGCAAAGCGCAGGTTAAAGCGGCGCAGCATCTCTACCAGCCACTGATGCTGCAGCGTTTCCGGCACCACGATCAGCACGCGATCGGCGCGCCCCGCCAGCAGCTGCTGCTGGATGATCATGCCCGCTTCAATGGTTTTACCCAGGCCGACTTCATCTGCCAGCAGCACGCGCGGCGCGTGGCGGCGGCCCACATCGTGTGCGATATGCAGCTGGTGCGGGATAAGGTTGGTGCGCATGCCGCGCAGGCCGCTGACGGCAAGGCGATACTGCTCGCTCTGGTATTTGCGCGCGCGGAAGCGCAGGGCGAAGCGATCCATGCGATCGAGCTGACCGGCGAACAGGCGATCCTGCGGCTTGCTGAAGACCAGCTTGCTGTCCAGCATCACTTCGCGCAGCACCACGTTGCTCTCTTCAGTATCAGCGCGGGTACCGATGTAGGTCACCAGCTCATTTTCGTGCCGCACTTCATCAACCAGCATCTGCCAGCCTTCATGGCTGGTAACGGTATCACCCGGATTGAAAATCACGCGGGTGACCGGAGAATCATGACGGGCATAGAGGCGGTTCTCGCCGGTTGCGGGAAACATCAGCGTGACCATGCGCGTATCCAGCGCCACGACCGTACCCAGTCCCAGTTCACTTTCCGTATCACTTATCCAGCGTTGACCCAGTGTAAATACCATATATTTTTTGCTCGATTCTCTGAATGACTTAAAGACGTTCGCCTGCTCTCAGGCAATAACAAAGCGCCAGACAGATGTCTGGTCAGGTTGTGCATGCTGAAATACAGGAAGGGCGCTATGGTACTGGATGGCAGGGCATTCGTCACCTGTCAAAAAAGCCCCAGTTGCCCGGTAATCAGTGTAGCAAAGTCGTCGCCGACAAACGGCAGAATGCCATCCGCTATCGGCTGCAGCTGTTTGCTGACGTAGTGATCGTAGTCGAGTGGCGTGGTACGCACCTCCAGCGGCTCCGGCCCGGCGGTCGCTATCACATAGCGAATGGAACCGCCTTTCTGGTACTGCAGCGGACGCTGCAGCCTGCGGTTATGTTCATCGGCAAGACGCGCCGCGCGCACGTGCGGCGGAACGTTGCGCTCATACTCATGCAGCGGTCGCCGCAGGCGTTTTTTATACACCAGCAGATCGTCAAGCTGGCCGGCCATCAGCTGTGCGACAGTTTCACGGATATAATCCTGCCAGGGCTCCCCGCGGAAAATACGGCCATAGAGCTGCTGCTGAAACTGCTGCGCCAGCGGCGTCCAGTCAGTACGTACCGACTCCAGCCCTTTAAACACCAGCCTCTGCTGCGCGCCGCTGCCGGTCAGCCCGGCATAGCGCTTTTTGCTGCCCTGTTCGGCGTTGCGAATGGTGGGCATCAGAAAACGGCTGAAGTGCGTCTCATACTCCAGTTCCAGCGCGCTTGTCAGGCCGAGCGTCTGCTGCAGATGCTGCTGCCACCAGCGGTTGATCAGCGTCGTCAGCCGCTGGCCGGTGGCCGCTGCCTGCTCCTCGCTATATTTGCCCTGCAGCCAGACAAACGTGGAGTCGGTGTCACCGTAGATCACCGTAAACCCTTCCGCCTCAATCAGCGCCCGCGTCTGCTGCATAATGGCGTGGCCGCGCAGCGTGATGGAGGAGGCGAGGCGTGAATCAAAGAAGCGACAGGCGCTGGTACCCAGCACGCCGTAAAAGGCGTTCATGATGATTTTCAGCGCCTGGGAGAGCGGGGCGTTGCCGTCGCGCTTTGCGGCTTCACGCCCCTGCCAGATCTGCGCCACGATGTCAGGCAGACAGTGAAGGTGGCGCGAGAAGCGCGCTTCGCGAAAGCCAGGCACAGAATCTGCGTCAGACGGATGGGCCAGGCCCTCAACCAGCCCGACGGGATCAATCAGAAAAGTACGGATGATGGAGGGATAGAGGCTTTTGTAATCCAGCACCAGCACGGAGTCGTAGAGGCCGGGACGGGAGTCCATCACATAGCCGCCGGGACTCGCCTCCGGCGCCACGTCGCCCTGATTGGGCGCTACATACCCCGCACGATGCATACGCGGAATATAGAGATGACTGAACGCCGCAACCGAGCCGCCGTGCCGATCCAGCGCCAGGCCGTTAACGCTGGCCCGCTCCAGTAAAAAGGGCATGATGGCGGTATGGTGAAAAATGCGCGTCACCAGCTCGCAATCTTTCAGGTTATAGGTCGCGAGCGCGGGTTTATCATGGGCAAAGCGCCAGTTGATCTCCTCCATGCGCTGCCACGGATTATTGATCGCTTTACCTTCACCCAGCAGCTCGCGCGCAACGGATTCCAGACTGAAAGAGGGAAAATCCCAGTAGGCAGACTTCAGCGCTTCAATGCCGTCAATCACGACGCGGCCGGCGAGCTGGGCGGTAAAGATGCCCGGCTTAAAGCCGTGTTCACGCCACTCCAGCGGCTGCTGCTGACGGCCGAGGCGCAGCGGAATGCCGTAGCGATCGGCATGCTTTTGCAGCACCCGCAGATCGAACTGCACCACGTTCCAGCCAATGACCACATCGGGATCGTGCCGCGCGAACCAGGCGTTAAGCTGCTCCAGCAGCTGCTGGCGGCTCTCAACGTAAATCAGCTCAAAGCTGAGCGCGCTGGCGTCGCCGTTGGGCGGGCCCAGCATATACACCTGACGCTGACCGCAGCCTTCCAGCCCGATACAGTAAAGCTCGCCGCGTTCGGTGGTTTCAATATCCAGCGACACCCAGCGGAGAGGCGGCCGGTAGTCGGGATGCGGCTTCAGGCGGGCGTTGATCAGAGTCTCACCGCGCGGCTCGCCGCTGAACCAGACCGGGGCGGTAATAAAGCGCTCCATCAGATAGCGCTCGGGTGGCCGGATATCAGCTTCATAAACGCTGATGCCGTTCTCACGCAGACGTTTCTCCAGCTGCTGTAGCTGACGATGGCTGCGGCAATAGAGGCCAAACACCGGACGATAATGGAAATCCTTCAGCGTCAGCGACTGCAGACGGGTATGGGCTTCGTCGCGGATGAGCGCTTCGGTCTGACGGCGGAACGCTTCCGGAATAAACGCCACTGACTCCTGCGCGGGCAGCACCAGCCGCTGCGGCCCGGCATCGGTTGCCAGCCACAGCGTGATCTCGCTGCCTGAAGGGGTATCCCGCCAGTGACGGGTCAGCAGATAGCCTGCGCGCGGTTCTGTCACGGTGACTCCGGAGTAGAAATTATGCGCAGTATATCATGGATGTTTATACAGTGTCGGCAACTCTCTGCAGCGCAGCGGGAAAAGCTTGACGCCCTGACGCAGGCTCAGGACAATCCAGCCTTCATATTCCGCAGAGGATAGCTATGGAAGCCTGGATTCAACACCTGTTTACGCAATCGCTGGAGTACGCGCTGTTCGCCGTCGCTCTGGTGACCTTTCTTGAATCACTGGCGTTTGTGGGTCTGCTGCTGCCGGGCACCGTGCTGATGGCCAGCCTGGGGGCGCTGGTGGGCAGCGGTCAGATTGGCCTCTATCCGGCGTGGGCGGCGGGGCTGATTGGCTGCCTGCTGGGCGACTGGATCTCCTACGGTATCGGCTGGAAGTTTCAGGGGCCGCTGCACCGCTGGAAGTATCTGAAAAAGTATCAAAGCCTGCTGGATAAGACCGAGCATGCGCTGCATCAGCACAGCATGTTTACCGTGCTGGTGGGGCGCTTTGTCGGCCCGACACGCCCGCTGATCCCGCTGGCGGCCGGCATGCTTGAGCTGCCGGTGCGGAAGTTTCTGCCGCCCAATATCATCGGCTGTATTTTGTGGCCGCCCGCCTATCTGCTGCCGGGGATCCTCGCCGGTGTGGCCATTGATGTGCCGCAGGCGCAGGGCGACAGCTTTAAATGGCTGCTGCTGCTGGTAACGATTCTGCTCTGGCTGGGCGGATGGCTGCTCTGGCGCTGGTGGCGCAGTGACAAAACGCGCGACTGGGCAACCCGCTACCTGCCGAAAGCGCGCCTGCGCTGGCTGGCGCCGCTGATGGCCGTAGCGGGCAGCGCCGCGTTTATCGCGCTGCTGTTTCATCCGATGATGCCTGTTTTCCTGCAGCTGCTCTGGAAAGTCTTCTTCGCTTAAGCTGGCGTAATACCCAGGCGCGCGGCGCTGCTGCTCTCACCCCGAAGCAGCGCCGCCGTCTCACCATCCCACTCGATCCGGCCATCAGCAATCACCAGACTGCGTGCGGCAATCTGCTGCGCATCCTCCAGACTGTGCGACACCATCAGCAGCGTGATATTGCGTGCGTCACACACCGTGCGCACCAGCTGCAGCATTTCGCGGCGCAGCGCCGGGTCGAGCGCCGAAAAAGGCTCATCCAGCAGCAGTACCGGCTGGTTGCGCAGCAGGCAGCGCGCCAGCGCCACCCGCTGCCGCTGGCCGCCGGAGAGCTCGCCAGGCAAGCGCGTCAGTAAATCATGCAGTCCGGTCTGGTGTGCAATCTCCCTCAGCTGCTGCTGCTGGTCGCGCGTGAGCTTCAGGCCCGGATGCAGACCCAGGGCCAGATTCTGCTGTACCGAAAGGTGCGGAAAGAGATTGTTCTCCTGAAACAGCATCGAGACCGGACGCAACGCCGGTACGCTGCGGGTGTGATCGCGGCCATTAATCAGCAGCGTGCCGTGGCTGACCGGCAGAAAGCCGCCGATCAGGCTCAGCAGCGTGCTTTTACCGGCGCCGCTCGGGCCAAGTATCGCCAGCCGTTCACCCGCCTGAGCGCTGAAGCTGAAACGCATCGGCAGATGCTGATAAAGGTAAGTAAGATCAGTGAGTGTCAGCATGGCGTCCCGGCAGTTTTTCCATCAGAGTAAAAAGTAACAGGCAGAGCAGCAGCAGCAGCAGGGCGGTCGCGGCACCGTCGGCACCGCGATAGGCGCCGATCTGCTGATAAAGATACCAGGGCAGGGTGCGGAAATCGGCGTTGCCAAATAGCGCCACTGCGCCAAAGTCGCCAATCGAGAGTACGCAGGCAAAGGCGAGCGCCTGCGCCAGCGGACGCTTCAGCAGCCGCAGCTCAATCAGCTTCAGGCGATTGAGGCCGGAGAGACCGAGCGAGGCGCAGAGCGGCGCATAGCGTGCGGCGATATCGCGCATCGGGTTTTCCAGCACTTTCATGGCGTAGGGAATGGCGATCAGCGCATTGGTAAAGATCACCAGCCCGTCGGCACGCGCCGGCAGCCCGGAGGTAGCGGTAAACAGCAGGAAAAAGCCGCTGGCCAGCACGATGCCCGGCATCGCCAGAATCAGCATGCCGCTCAGCTCCAGCGCCTGTGCGCTCGCCCGACGCTGGCGCTGACGCAGCTCGCGGCTGCTCCACAGCAGCATCATTGTCAGGATCACACAGAGTGCGCCCGCGCCAAGGGCGATGCGCAGCGAGGTCAGCGTGGCCTGCCAGAGCGCCGGCTGCTGCAGTGCGCCGGCCACACCGCCGCGCACGCCATCGGCCACCACCGCTGCCAGCGGAGGCAGCAGCAGCAGCAGCGCGAGAGCAATCAGCAGCGTGTCGCTGACGCGTGCAAACCCGCTATCCTGCGGATCGCGCCAGCCCTGCAGCGTCTGACTGCCGGCAGGGATCGCTTTACTGAAGCGCTGACTGAGCAGCACCAGCAGCAGACAACAGCTGAGCTGCAGCAGTGCCAGCAGCGCGGCGCGGCCGGGATCGTAATCAAAGCTCAGCGCCTGGTAGATCGCCAGCTCCAGCGTGGTCGCTTGTGGCCCGCCGCCCAGCGCCAGCACCGTGGCGAAGCTGGCAAAGCAGAGCATAAAGATCAGCGCCGCGGTCGGCAGGATCTGGCGACGCAGCCAGGGCCACTCCAGCAGCCGGAACAGATTCCAGCCGCGCAGCCCAAGCTGAGCCGCCAGCTGACGCTGCTCCGGCGGAATGCTCTCCAGCGCCTGCAGCAGCATGCGCGTGGCCAGCGGCAGGTTAAAAAAGACGTGCGCCAGCAAAATACCCTGCAGGCCATAGGGAGAGAAGTGGTAGGGAATACCCAGCAGCGTGCAGAGCTGTGCCAGCCAGCCGCTGCGGCCGTAGACGCTCAGCAGGCCAAATACCGCCACCAGCACCGGCAGCACCAGCGTCATCGCACATAAACGCAGCAGCAGCGCGCGGCCAGGAAAGCGGCGGCGATAGAGCGCGCGCGCCAGCAGCACGGCCGGCAGCACGGAGCAGAGTGCCGAGAGCAGCGCCTGCTCAAATGAGAACGCCAGCACGTGGTGCAGATAGCTGTCACTGAGCAGGCTGCGCATGTCCGGCAGCGGGGCCGCCGTCAGCAGCGCCCCCAGAGCGAGCAGCGCCACGGCGCACAGCAGCAGCGCGCTCAGCGCGCCGGGTATCAGCCAGCCGGGCATCAGCGGCTGACAGCCCGCTGCCAGGCGCTGATCCACGCGGCGCGCTGGTCAGCCACTTCTGCCGGTGAAAACTGCAGCGCTTTTTGCGGCACGTTCAGCGCCCGATAGCCAGCCGGCAAATCGCTTTTGATCACCGGGTACATCCAGTTGCCGGTGGGGATCGTCTGCTGGAAAGCGGGGCTGACGATAAACTGCATAAAACGCTGTGCCAGCGCTGGCTGTTTACTGCCGGCCAGCCGGGCGGCGACTTCGACCTGCAGGTAGTGCCCCTCACTGAAGGTGGCAGCAGCGTAGTTCTCTTTCTTCTCTTCAATAATGTGGTAAGCGGGCGACGTGGTATAGCTCAGCACCAGATCGCCTTCGCCCTTGAGAAACAGGCCGTACGCTTCACTCCATCCTTTAGTGACGGTAACGGTTTTCGCCGCCAGCTTCTGCCACGCCGCGTCGCTGCGATCGCCAAACACTTTTTGCATCCAGAGCAGCAGGCCGAGGCCTGGCGTACTGGTACGCGGATCTTCATAGATAACGCGCCATTTCTCCGGGCTTTCAACCAGCTCCTGCAGGCTTGCGGGCGGATTCTTCAGGCGGTTTTTGTCATACACAAAGGCGAAGTAGCCGTAATCGAAAGGAACAAAGGTGTCGTTCTGCCAGCGCTCAGGCAGCTGCAGCGCCGCGGTATCGACCTGACTTTTAGCAAACAGGCCGGTTTTCTCCGCCGCCTGCAGGAGGTTGTTATCCAGTCCCAGCACAACGTCCGCTTTACTGTTTTTCCCTTCCATGCGCAGACGGTTGAGCAGCGAGACGCCATCCTCCAGCGCCACGTAGCGCAGCTCGCAGCCGCACTCCGCTTCAAACGCTTTCTTTACTGCCGGCCCAGGGCCCCATTCAGCAGCGAACGAATCATAGGTATAGACGGTCAGTAGCGGTCTGGCGGCGAATACCGGTGCGGACAACAGCAGCAGGACAGGCAGAACGTTCTTTAACACTTTGCGCTCCTTAAGGAGAGGATATGAGTGAGTCGCAAAGGATCTGAGGCTGGCACATCTCAAATCCCTACGCCGGTATTAACCGGATCAGGTTCGACGGGTTTCTCTCAGCCTGACGACGCAGACACCCCGTTGAGAACGGCTTAGTGTAGACATTTCCGCCACGGCGTGAAAGCGTCATAACGCCGGCGGCGCAAACCAGGCAGATTTAAAATCGAACCAGCCCAGCGTGTTCAGCCGTACGCCGCGCATGCTGCGCTGGCCTTCCAGCAGCAGCCAGTGGTGAAACAGCGGATGCAGCCAGTCCTGATCTACCAGCTGGCGCGCCCACTCAGCCAGCGGCAGGCGTTTCTCACGCCAGCGCGCAGCATCCTCATGCCACGCCAGCGGAATGCAGTGCTGCATCAGCGGCAGCTCATAGAGCTGCGCAAACAGCGCATACTCCAGCGGCAGGGTGAAGTTAACGCTGCCGAGCCAGATATCGCTCTCTCCGGCGCCGGCAAACCACGCTTCGTAGTTCACCACCCGGGTGATCAGTTCCACCCCCTGCTGCGCCAGCAGGGGACGCAGCGCGCTGGCGATGCCTTCATGCTCGACGTGGTCGCTGTACCAGCTTAACGTCAGTCGGGTCAGACCTTCCGGCTTGTCCGCCGCCCGCAGATCGCGGCGATGGTGCCAGCGCGGCAGCAGGCCCCAGGCAGGAAACCAGTAACGCTGATAGCCGGGATCGGCATGATGCAGCAGGGTAACCGGATTAAGCAGATCGCTGACCCAGCGGCGGAACCGGGCATGGCGTCCCCAGGCGGAGCGCTGGTCAAACAGCAGGAAGTAGCAGCCCTCCTCCAGACGGCTCTCTTCCGCTATCTCATCCGCCTCGCTGCCCTGCAGTTTTACGCCAGAGTAGACCAGCTCGTCACTGACTTCCGGCAGCACCCAGATTGAGACTTCGTCAATCAGCGCCCGGTAACCAAAGTAGTCATCAAACGCGGCAATTTTCAGCTGCGTCTGCTGATTGCGTACCACGCTGTAAGGGCCGCAGCCGGCAGGCTGACGGGCAAAGTCGGGCAGGGACGGCCATTCGCGCGGCAGGATCATGGCGCTGACGCTGCCCAGCAGCCATGGCAGCCAGCTGTCAGGCTGGGTCAGAGTGATATCCAGCGTCCAGGGCGCCGGCGAGTGCAGCTGCGAGATATGCGCAAACAGCGGCAGAGCGGCGCTGCGCTGCAGCGAATCAAGAATATCTGCCATCTCCAGCTCGCGCCCGTGATGAAAGCGGATGGCCGGACGCAGATAAAAGCGCCACTGCTGCGCGGAGAGTTGCTGCCAGTGATGAGCAATATCGGGTTCAATTTCCCCGTTTTCCTCATTTATGCGCGTCAGGCCGCTGAAGATCTGGCGGGCCAGATGCGTTTCCGAGCGGCGCAGCGGCGAGGCGGGCAGCAGGTTCTGCAGCGGACGGTAGTAAAGCACGCGCAGAATATGTTTTCCCTGACGCACGCTGCGGCCCAGGTGGGCGGCAATCATCTGCCGCACCTGCGCTTTGTCGCCAACCAGCTGAACCAGCTGGTCAATACCGTCCTGCTCCAGCAGCGCTTCTGCACGCTGCTGCTGCAGCGCCAGACCGGTACAGCGGAAGCGCAGCTGCGAACGCTTTCCGCGTCCCGCCTCAGCCTGCCAGGTCAGCCAGCCTTCACGCTGCATCGCCTGAAGCAGGTTGCGCATATGGCGCCGCGAACAGTGCAGAGTGCTGGCCAGTGCATCAAGCGTTGTCGCCCGATCCTGACCTTCACACTGCTGCCAGAGACGAATAAATTGCTGCTGCAGACGGGCCGAAGGCATAAAAGGGGAACTCCGTGGCGATTTCGCTCAGTGTTTATTGCCCTATAATAGAGGCATACTGCCACTCAATGGAAGAGCGGGAGGCACCCGATCCGGGTGGCGCTCAACCAGCTGTGTCGCCCGTGTGGCACATTTTTCTGAGTAGGGTGCAATTACACCGCCAGCAGATTTTTCTCTGCTGGCTTTTTTCATAGCGGTGTGAAATCGTCTACGCTCTTTCGCTACTCTTTTCTGTTTTTTCCAAAGGGATTTCTGCATGAAGTCGCTGTTAACGCGGCAGCGCCGCCCCGATCCGGTCTATCTCGCTTTTATGGCTGTCACCTTTATGGCGGGCGTTGCGGGTGCGCTGCAGGCACCGACCCTCAGCCTGTTTCTGACCCGCGAAGTGCAGGTACGCCCCTTCTGGGTCGGGCTCTTTTTCACCATTAACGCACTCGGCGGCATTGTGATCAGTATGCTGGTAGCAAAGCGCTCCGACACGCGCGGCGACCGGCGCCACCTGATCCTCTTTTGCTGCCTGATGGCTATTCTGAACGCGCTGCTGTTTGCGTTTAACCGTCACTACGCCACGCTGATAAGCCTGGGCGTGCTGCTCTCCGCGCTGGCCAGCGTCGCAATGCCGCAGATATTTGCGCTGGCGCGGGAGTACGCGGACGCATCAGCGCGTGAAGTGGTGATGTTCAGTTCGGTGATGCGGGCGCAGCTGTCGCTGGCGTGGGTCATCGGTCCGCCGCTCTCATTTGCGCTGGCGCTCAATTTCGGTTTCGTCACGCTGTT
The DNA here is from genome assembly GCF_002928325.1 of Pantoea sp. ICBG 1758. Classification (NCBI taxonomy): domain Bacteria; kingdom Pseudomonadati; phylum Pseudomonadota; class Gammaproteobacteria; order Enterobacterales; family Erwiniaceae; genus Pantoea; species Pantoea sp. ICBG 1758. The sequence continues at coordinate 124,855 of NZ_POWL01000003.1, read as the reverse complement.
CGCCGTGGTGGCGGGCATGTTTTTACTGAGTATGTTGCTGATCTGGCGCGGCCTGCCGTCGGTACCGCGCGTGGTGGCGACGCCGGAGCAGCTGCTGCTGCAGGTCAGCCCGTGGAAAGATGCGCAGGTGATGCTGCTGTTTATCGCCTCAGTAATCATGTGGGCGTGCAACACCATGTACTTTATTGATATGCCGCTCTACATGAGCAACACGCTGGGGCTGCCTGAAAAGCTGGCGGGCCTGCTGATGGGAACGGCCGCCGGCCTGGAGATCCCGATTATGCTGCTGGCGGGCTTTTACGCGAAGCGCGTCGGCAAGCGTGCGCTGATGCTGGTGGCGGGCGTGGCAGCAATTCTCTTTTATCTCGGGCTGGTGCTGTTTACCTCAAAAACTGCGCTGATGCTGCTGCAGCTGTTTAACGCCGCTTTTATCGGCATTATCGCCGGTATTGGCATGCTCTGGTTTCAGGATCTGATGCCCGGCCGGGCGGGCGCGGCAACAACGCTGTTTACCACCTCCATCTCCACCGGGCTGATCGTGGCCGGGCTGCTGCAGGGGATCCTGAGCGAGCGCTTCGGGCATGAATCGGTTTATCAGGTGGCGCTGGGCATGTCCGTGCTGGCGCTGCTGCTGGTCGCGCGCGTGCGCGATGTGAAGCCGGCGACGGAGATCGCCGGCGCGTAAAGCGTGCCGCTACCTGACGTAGCGGCGTTTAATCATTATCGCAGGAAAGCGGGCTGCTGCTGCTCGTAGCGCGCGATCGACTCTTCATGCTGCAGCGTCAGGCCGATACTGTCCAGGCCGTTAATCATGCAGTGGCGGCGGAAGCTGTCGATCTCAAACGTATAGATCTTATCGCCTGCCGTGACCGTCTGTGCTTCCAGATCCACCGTAAAGCGCATGCCCGGACTGGCGTCAACCAGCCGGAACAGTGCGTCAACATCCTCTTCGCTCAGTCGCACCGGCAGCAGCTGATTGTTAAAGCTGTTGCCGTAAAAGATATCGGCAAAGCTTGGCGCAATGACGACATGGAAACCGAAGTCGGTCAGCGCCCAGGGGGCGTGCTCACGGGAGGAGCCGCAGCCGAAGTTCTCGCGCGCCAGCAGAATGCTGGCACCGGCAAACTCAGGCTTGTTAAGCACAAAGCTGGCGGTAGGCTGTGTGCCGGCATCATCGTCAAAACGCCAGTCGTGAAACAGGTGGGCACCGAAGCCGGTGCGGGTGACCTTCTGCAGAAACTGCTTTGGAATAATGGCATCGGTATCCACGTTGGCCGCATCCAGTGGCGCGACAATACCGGTGTGCTGCGTAAATTTAGTCGCCATCGCTTAAGCTCCCTGAGTCAGTTCACGAATATCGGCAAAACGGCCGGAGACCGCTGCGGCGGCAGCCATCGCCGGGCTGACCAGGTGCGTACGGCCGCCACGGCCCTGACGGCCTTCAAAGTTGCGGTTGCTGGTCGAGGCGCAGCGCTCGCCCGGATTCAGGCGATCGTTGTTCATGGCAAGACACATAGAGCAGCCCGGCAGACGCCACTCAAAGCCCGCCTCAAGAAAGATTTTATCCAGACCTTCCGCTTCCGCCTGCGCTTTAACCGGACCGGAACCCGGCACGACCATCGCGACTACGCCGGGTGCCACTTTACGCCCTTTGGCAACCGCCGCGGCAGCGCGCAGATCCTCAATGCGTGAGTTAGTGCAGGAGCCAATAAAGACTTTATCGATAGCCACGTCGGTCAGCTTCACGCCCGGCTGCAGGTTCATGTAAGCCAGCGCTTTTTCAGCGGAGGCGCGCTCAACCGGATCGGCAAACGAGGCGGGATCGGGTATCGCCTGATCCACCGCCATCACCTGACCCGGATTGGTGCCCCAGGTGACCTGCGGGGCAATATCGGCGGCGTTCAGCGTCACCACGCTGTCAAACGCTGCGTCCGGATCTGACTTCAGCGTGCGCCAGTAGGCCACGGCCTGCTCCCAGTCGTCGCCTTTCGGCGCAAACTGCTTATCTTTCAGGTAGGCGAACGTGGTGTCATCCGGCGCCACCAGACCCGCTTTCGCGCCCATCTCAATCGCCATATTGCACAGCGTCATGCGGCCTTCCATGCTCAGCGCTTCAATCGCCGGGCCGCAGAACTCCACCACATAGCCAGTGCCGCCGGCGCTGCCGGTTTTACCGATGATCGCCAGCACGATATCTTTCGCCGTAATGCCCGGCGCAGCGGCGCCCGACACATTGATTTTCATGGTTTTCGCCCGACCCTGCTTCAGCGTCTGAGTGGCAAACACATGCTCAACTTCCGAAGTGCCGATACCAAACGCCAGTGAACCAAAGGCGCCGTGCGTGGCGGTATGTGAGTCGCCGCAGACGATGGTCATACCTGGCAGGGTCATGCCCTGTTCCGGCCCGATCACGTGAACGATGCCCTGGAAGGGATGGTTCAGGTCGTAGAGCTGAATGCCGAACTCATCGCAGTTCTTCATCAGTTCCTGCATCTGAATCCGCGCCATTTCACCCGACGCATTGATATCTTTCGTCTGGGTTGAAACGTTGTGATCCATGGTGGCAAAGGTTTTTTCCGGCTGACGCACTTTACGGCCGTGCGCGCGCAGGCCGTCGAACGCCTGCGGGGAGGTCACTTCGTGGATCAGGTGACGGTCAATATAGAGCAGCGGCGTTTCATCGGGCGCTTCGTGAACGACATGTGCGTCAAATAACTTCTGGTATAAGCTTTTCATTTTTATTTTTCTCCGGCAATGAAGCCCGCGATGAGGCTACCCATTTCATCCGTACTGACAGCAGGGCCGTCGCCCGCCAGATCGCGGGTGCGATGGCCCGCTTCCAGCGCCTGGCTGACCGCCTGTTCGATAGCATTCGCCGCGTCGGCGGCGTTCAGGCTGAAGCGCAGCAGCATCGACAGCGACAGGATCTGGGCAATCGGGTTAGCGATATTTTGTCCGGCGATATCCGGCGCAGAGCCGCCAGCGGGTTCAAACAGGCCAAAACCCTCTTCGTTCAGGCTGGCTGACGGCAGCATGCCCATCGACCCGGTGATCATGGCGCACTCATCAGAGAGAATGTCGCCAAACAGGTTGGAGCAGAGCAGGACATCAAACTGCGACGGATCTTTGATCAGCTGCATGGTGGCATTGTCGATATACATATGCGCCAGCTGCACGTCAGGATACGCTTTTGCCACTTCATTCACGATTTCGCGCCACATCACCGAACTCTGCAGCACGTTAGCTTTGTCGATGGAGGTGACATGACCCCGGCGCTTGCGTGCGGCTTCAAAGGCGTTACGTGCAATGCGCTCAATCTCAAAGCGGTGGTAAACCTCGGTATCGAATGCCCGCTCGTGTGCACCGCTGCCTTCGCGTCCTTTTGGCTGGCCAAAGTAGATGCCGCCGGTGAGCTCACGTACGCAGAGAATATCAAAACCGCGCGCCGCGATATCGCTGCGCAGCGGGCAAAATGCTTCAAGACCTTTATAGAGCGCGGCAGGGCGCAGATTGCTGAACAGTCTGAAATGCTTGCGCAGCGGCAGCAGCGCCCCGCGCTCCGGCTGGCCAGCCGGCGGCAGATGCTCCCACTTCGGGCCGCCAACGGAGCCAAACAGAATCGCGTCTGCCTGCTCAGCCCCGGCTACGGTCGCAGGCGGCAGTGGTTCACCGTGACGATCGATGGCGATACCGCCAACATCATATTCGCTGGTGGTGATACGCATGCCAAAGCGGGTGCGAACCGCGTCGAGCACTTTCATCGCCTGCGCCATCACTTCCGGGCCGATTCCGTCGCCAGGCATGACCGCAATATGATATGAGTGAGTCATAGTTACACCGTTTCCTTCTGTTCTTTAAATTTACGCTGCAGTTCTTTTTCGACCTGTCGGGCTCGCCAGATGTTGTTCAGTGCGTTGATCATCGCTTTGGCAGAGGATTCAACGATATCGGTAGCGAGACCTACGCCGTGGAACTTGCGTCCGTTGTAGTTCACTACGATATCCACCTGGCCCAGGGCATTTTCGCCGTGACCTTTCGCCGTCAGCTTGTAGTTCACCAGCTCGGCGTCAAAGCCGGTAATGCGGTTGATCGCCTGATAGACCGCGTCAACCGGACCGTTGCCGGTGGCCGCATCCGCTTTGGTCTCTTCACCATAGCCGAGCTGGACTGAAGCGGTTGCCGTGACGCTGGAGCCGGTCTGCACGTTGAATTCGTTGAGCTGGAAAAATTCCGGCTCTTCATGTTGTTTGTTGATAAAGGCGAGCGCTTCCAGATCGTAGTCAAACACCTGACCTTTCTTATCGGCCAGCTTCAGGAAGGCGTCATACAGCGCGTCGAGGTTGTAGTCAGCCTCTTTATAGCCCATCTCTTCCATACGATGTTTTACCGCCGCGCGTCCGGAGCGGGAGGTGAGGTTCAGCTGAATTTTGTGCAGGCCGATCGATTCAGGCGTCAGAATTTCGTAGTTTTCACGGTTTTTCAGCACGCCATCCTGATGAATGCCGGAGGAGTGCGCAAACGCATTTGAGCCGACCACCGCTTTGTTCGCCGGAATTGGCATGTTGCAGATCTGGCTGACAATCTGGCTGGTGCGGTAGATCTCCTGGTGGTTGATAGCGGTGTGAACGTTCATGATCTGCTGGCGGGTTTTGATCGCCATGATCACCTCTTCCAGCGCGCAGTTACCGGCGCGCTCGCCCAGACCATTCAGCGTGCCTTCAACCTGACGCGCGCCCGCCAGTACCGCAGCAATAGCGTTGCCGGTTGCCATCCCTAAATCATCATGGGTGTGCACTGACAGAATCGCTTTGTCGATGTTAGGCACGCGGTTAACCAGCTGCCCGATAATATTGGCGTATTCGCCAGGCAGGGTATAGCCAACGGTATCGGGAATATTAATGGTGGTAGCACCGGCGCTGATGGCGGCTTCAACCATGCGGCAGAGATCGTCAATCGGCGTGCGCCCGCCATCTTCACAGGAGAACTCCACATCATCGGTGTAGTTACGTGCGCGTTTTACCATGTGCACCGCGCGCTCAATCACTTCCGGCAGCGTGCTGCGCAGCTTGGTTGCAATATGCATCGGTGAGGTAGCGATAAAGGTGTGAATACGGAACGCATCGGCGACGCGCAGTGATTCGTAAGCGGCATCAATATCTTTCTCGACACAGCGCGCCAGCCCGCAGACGCGGCTGTTTTTAATCGTACGGGCAATGGTCTGTACCGATTCAAAGTCACCGGGTGAAGAGACCGGGAAACCCACTTCCATTACGTCCACGCCCATTCTTTCCAGCGCCAGGGCGATCTGCAATTTTTCTTTAACACTCAGGCTGGCCTGTAACGCCTGTTCGCCGTCGCGCAGAGTGGTATCGAAAATAATAACTTGCTGGCTCATGGTTATCTTCCTTTTGCATTAACTTCGCCGGTGCAACGAGCATAAAAAAACCCGCGCATTGGCGCGGGTTTTTAACTTTCAGCGGGTTGGAATCAGTTGTTGATTTCGCCCACGAGTCTACCGCGCAAACTGGATGCGTTTAGTAGTAGACCGAGTAGGCGGAAAGAACGAAACATGAATCAGACCCCATAAAATGTGTGCTGTACATATTGGTACTGGATTGGCGATGTGATGTCAACCCTGAACCAGCGGCTATTTTTCTTACGCCAAAAGCGCGATCTGCTGGAAATATTGACGCCTGTGGAGGATCGCGAAAAAAATAGCGTGCTGCATCGCAGGGGCAGATGTAATGTACGCTATCATAAAGCGATTATTTTGATTAACTTGTTGATTTTATTGTTGTATTTTAATGTATGCGGCAGATGAAAATACAAATCTCAGGCTGCAAGGCAGAATAATATAATGCCTCTGGCAATTTTTGACGTTAATCACACGGCAAAGAAAGAAGTTAAAAACATTGTGGGCTGATGCAACAGGCGATAACAAAAATATATTTCTTACAACTCGCTGAAAATAATCTTCAGACCAGCATATTCCTCTGAATTTATGCCTGCCGATTAGTTTATTCATCGCACCCTGACCCGACACGTCAGAGGCTTGCGTGTCAGAGAACGCATGTCGCAGGCCCTGGCAGTTTGCAGCCCGCAGGCTCTGCGGTTATGGTAATCGTCCTACTCTCAAAAGAATTCATTCAGGTAGATTCCCGATATCTGGAAGGCGGAAATGAATTCCTTCTTCTGAGCATAAACATAAGATTTTGATCTTAATTGGCGATAAGGGAACAGATGCGACACCGTGCGCTGGACAGCGCTGCCCGTCGCGGCTGTTTCTGACGCCTGGAGGCAGAAAATGGAGATGTTGTCAGGAGCCGAAATGGTCGTCCGTTCGTTGATCGATCAGGGCGTAAAACAGGTATTCGGTTATCCGGGCGGAGCAGTGCTCGATATCTATGATGCGCTGCAGACGGTCGGTGGAATTGACCATGTACTGGTGCGTCACGAACAGGGCGCAGTGCATATGGCAGATGGTCTGGCACGGGCAACCGGCGAAGTTGGCGTGGTGCTGGTGACGTCTGGACCGGGGGCGACGAATGCCATCACCGGTATCGCAACCGCCTATATGGATTCGATTCCGCTGGTCATCCTGTCAGGCCAGGTGCCCTCATCGCTGATTGGCTATGATGCGTTTCAGGAGTGTGACATGGTCGGTATCTCCCGGCCGGTGGTCAAACACAGCTTTCTGGTAAAAAGCACGGAAGAGATCCCCACTGTACTGAAAAAAGCGTTCTGGCTGGCGGCCAGCGGACGCCCTGGCCCGGTCGTGATCGATCTGCCTAAAGATATCCTTAATCCGGCGAACAAGCTGCCGTATGCCTGGCCGGAAAGCGTCAGCATGCGCTCTTATAATCCGACCCTGCAGGGCCATAAAGGTCAGATCAAGCGTGCACTGCAGACGCTGCTGGCTGCGCATAAACCGGTAATCTATGCCGGTGGCGGGGCGATCACGTCAGGATGCGAAGCGGAACTGCGCCAGCTGGCTGAGCAGCTTAACATCCCGGTAACCACCTCGCTGATGGGGCTGGGTGCGTTTCCTGGCACGCACCGTCAGTGCGTCGGCATGCTGGGCATGCACGGCACGTATGAAGCCAACATGACGATGCACAACGCCGATTTGATCTTCGGCATCGGCGTCCGCTTTGACGATCGCACCACCAACAATCTGGCAAAATATTGCCCGAATGCCACCATCATGCACATTGATGTTGATCCGACGTCTATTTCAAAAACGGTCAGCGCAGATATTCCGATCGTTGGCGATGCAAAACAGACGCTGGTGCAGATGCTGGAGCTGCTGGCGCAGAGCGACACGCAGCAGCAGCACGACAGCCTGCGCGACTGGTGGCAGAACATTGAAACCTGGCGCAGCCGTAAGTGTCTGGAGTTCGATCGCAGCAGCGATAAGATCAAACCGCAGGCGGTGATAGAGACAATCGCGCGTCTGACGGGCGGCGAGGCTTACGTGACCTCTGATGTCGGACAGCACCAGATGTTTGCTGCACTCTATTACCCGTTTGACAAGCCGCGTCGCTGGATCAACTCCGGTGGCCTTGGCACCATGGGCTTTGGCCTGCCGGCTGCGCTGGGCGTGAAGATGGCGCTGCCGGAAGAGACGGTAATCTGTGTCACCGGCGATGGCAGCATCCAGATGAACATTCAGGAGCTATCGACAGCGCTGCAGTACGATCTGCCTGTGCTGGTGCTCAATCTGAACAACCGTTTCCTCGGCATGGTGAAACAGTGGCAGGATATGATCTATTCCGGACGCCATTCACAATCCTATATGGAGTCGCTGCCCGATTTTGTCCGCCTGGCTGAGGCGTATGGCCATGTCGGCATCGCTATCCAGCATCCGGCCGAGCTGGAAGAGAAGCTGCAGCTGGCGCTGGATACGCTGGCAAAAGGGCGACTGGTGTTTGTGGATGTCACCGTTGATGGCAGCGAGCACGTCTATCCGATGCAGATTCGGGGCGGCTCAATGGATGAAATGTGGTTGAGCAAGACGGAGAGGACTTAATTATGCGTCGTATTCTATCGGTGCTGCTGGAGAATGAGTCGGGCGCGTTATCCCGCGTGGTCGGACTTTTCTCCCAGCGCGGTTATAACATTGAGAGCCTGACCGTTGCGCCCACCGACGATCCTACTCTGTCGCGCATGACCATTCAGACCGTGGGCGATGAAAAAGTGATTGAGCAGATTGAGAAGCAGCTGCATAAGCTGGTGGATGTACTGCGCGTCACTGAACTGGGGCAGGGCGCTTACGTTGAGCGTGAGATCATGCTGGTCAAAATTCAGGCCAGCGGCTATGGCCGTGAAGAAGTGAAACGCAGCGCGGAGATTTTTCGCGGACAGATTGTTGATGTCACACCGACGCTTTACACGGTTCAGCTGGCAGGCACCAGCGACAAGCTGGATGCGTTTCTCAACAGCGTACGCGAAGTAGCAGAGATTGTTGAGGTGGCACGTTCAGGTATCGTTGGCGTATCACGCGGCGAGCGCATCATGCGTTAATCCCGCTCTGTTATCACTGCACTTTACTCTAACCCGGCGTAATGCCGGGTTTTTTTATTTTATGCGCCAGCTTTGTTTGCTGATGAAAAGCGGTTGCTCAGGCCGGTTTTCTGCGGTTAGATGTAACAAAGATTTTATCCACAGCTACGTTGCGGATATCTCCGCCAGCTCTGGCTTATCGACATGAAGGTGTTATCGTGAAACTGGATGAAATTGCGCGTCTGGCCGGCGTCTCGCGTACCACCGCCAGCTATGTGATCAATGGTAAAGCGCGGCAGTATCGTGTCAGCGACAAAACGGTTGAGAAAGTGATGGCGGTGGTACGCGAGTATAACTACCACCCCAATGCGGTCGCTGCCGGCCTGCGTGCAGGGCGCACGCGCTCTATCGGACTGGTGATCCCCGATCTCGAAAACACCAGCTATACGCGTATTGCTAATTATCTGGAGCGTCAGGCGCGCCAGCGCGGCTATCAGCTGCTTATCGCCTGTTCAGAAGATCAGCCTGATAACGAGATGCGCTGTATCGAGCATCTGCTGCAGCGTCAGGTCGATGCAATCATCGTCTCCACTTCGCTGCCGCCGGAGCACCCGTTCTACCAGCGCTGGATAAACGATCCGCTGCCGATTGTCGCGCTGGATCGCGCGCTGGATCGTGAGCACTTTACCAGCGTTGTCGGTGCCGATCAGGATGATGCGCGCGCGCTGGCGGCTGAATTGCGTCAGCTCCCGGTGAAAAACGTACTGTTTATGGGCGCGCTACCGGAGCTTTCCGTGAGTTTTCTGCGTGAAATGGGCTTCCGCGAAGCCTGGCAGGATGATGAGCGTTCAGTCAGTTACCTCTACTGCAACAGTTTTGATCGCGCGGCCGCCGCTGCCCTGTTTGAGCGTTATCTGGACGAAAATCCCATGCCTGATGCGCTTTTTACCACATCATTTGGTCTGCTGCAGGGCGTAATGGATGTCACGCTGAAACGAGAAGGGCGGCTGCCAAAAGATCTGGCGATCGCCACGTTTGGCGATCACGAATTACTCGATTTCCTTGATTGTCCGGTACTGGCGGTGGGACAGCGTCATCGCGACGTTGCAGAGCGGGTTCTGGAACTGGTGCTGGCGTCTCTTGATGAGCCGCGCAAACCCAAACCCGGATTAACGCGCATTCGCCGTAACTTATTTCATCGTGGCCAGTTAAGCCGCCTGACAAAATGAGTTAGCGGACGCGATGATGCCCGCCATTTATTCACTATCTGGCGGGCAATTAATTATCTGACGTAAAAAAGCGTAAATAACAGCCATTAATTTTCACAAAACAGCGAGCAATTTAATCCTGCTGGATAAAAGTTAGTCATTTTTAATCCCTGCCACCAAGCGCTTGCGCTGGGCTTCCGTTCAGAAATCCCCTAAAATGCCGCCGCTGTCGCATAACCCTGCGCTGCTGTACTTAAGCCAAATCTGAATCAAATTTAATCATGTCTGAAGTAAGCAGATATTTTTATACTGTTATTCATCGGTTTAATTTTGCTTTGCCATTCCGCACGCTTTTTTATTTCGCTTTCCGCTTATTTTTCCGGGATGTAAAGAGTGATATTCACCTGCCGTTGCGGCTTGACAATGTTTTCATCGGCTCCGTAAACTCGTTTCGTGGTAAAAAGTGGGATAAAGTGGTGAAAACGGTAGCTGAGGAGTCAGGCTGGCATGTTCCGCGGGGCAACGTTAGTCAATCTCGACAGTAAAGGGCGGTTAGCGGTTCCGGTGCGCTATCGCGAATTACTGCTCGCAGAGTCTCAGGGTCAGATGGTCTCTACTATCGACCTGCATCAGCCCTGCCTGCTGCTTTATACCCTGCCCGAATGGGAAATTATTGAGAAAAAACTGGCTCGCTTATCCAGTATGAATCCGGCAGAGCGACGCGTACAGCGTCTGCTGCTCGGACATGCCAGCGAATGCCAGATGGATAGTGCAGGCCGGCTGCTGCTGGCAAATACCTTAAGGCAGCATGCGGGACTGAAAAAAGAAGTGATGCTGGTTGGGCAGTTCAACAAGTTTGAATTGTGGGATGAACAGACCTGGTATCAACAAGTCAGGGATGATATTGACGCAGAACATTCAGCTCAGGAACCTCTATCTGAGCGGTTGCAGGACTTATCGCTATAGCTATGCAGGAAAATTTTAAACATACCACGGTGCTGCTGGATGAGGCGGTAAACGGCCTTAATATCAGGGAAGACGGCATTTACATTGACGGCACCTTTGGTCGCGGTGGCCACTCACGCCTGATCCTTTCGCAGCTTGGCGAAAATGGACAGCTGCTGGCCATCGATCGCGATCCGCAGGCAATTGCGGCCGCCGCTGAGATTAACGATCCGCGCTTTTCTATTGTGCACGGTCCTTTCTCAGCGCTGGCAGACTATGTCGACGCGCGCGGGCTGACCGGGAAAATCAGTGGCGTCCTGCTGGATCTGGGCGTCTCCTCACCGCAGCTGGACGACGCCGAGCGCGGCTTTTCGTTTATGCGCGACGGGCCGCTGGACATGCGCATGGATCCCACGCGGGGTCACTCTGCCGCTGAATGGCTGCTGCAGGCAGAAGAAGCTGATATCGCCTTTGTGCTGAAAACATACGGCGAAGAGCGTTTCGCGAAGCGCATTGCACGCGCCATTACAGAGCGCAATCGGGAGCAGCCGATGACGCGCACAAAAGAGCTGGCTGAAGTCATTGCCGCCGCGACGCCGGTAAAAGATAAATTTAAGCACCCGGCAACGCGCAGCTTTCAGGCTATTCGTATCTGGATCAACAGTGAGCTGGAAGAGATTGATACCGCACTCAAAGGCGCGCTTTCTGTTCTGGCTCCGGGTGGCCGTTTATCCATCATCAGCTTCCACTCTCTTGAAGATCGCCTGGTGAAGCGTTTTATGCGCGATCAAAGCCGTGGTCCGCAGGTTCCGGCGGGAATTCCGATGACGGAAAGCCAGCTGAAAGCGCTGGGCGGACGCGAGCTGAAAACGCTGGGCAAGCTCATTCCGGGCGAAGCAGAGGTGCGGGAAAACCCGCGCGCGCGCAGCTCGGTGCTGCGTATTGCTGAAAGGACCGCGCCATGATTGGCAATGAGCGGCACAGTCTCCCCGGCGTCATCGGCGGAGACCTGCTGCGCTTTGGCAAGATCCCGGTGTTGTTGCTGATTGCCGTACTGGTCTCTTCGGTACTGGTCGTGACCACAACGCACAAAACGCGCCTGCTAACGGCGCAGCGTGAACAGCTGGTGCTGGAGCGCGATGCGCTGGATATCGAATGGCGCAACCTGATTCTGGAAGAGAACGCGCTTGGCGATCACAGCCGGGTAGAGCGGATCGCAACCGATAAGCTGCAGCTGCGGCACGTTGATCCTTCTCAGGAAAATATTGTGGTGCAGAAATAAGGAATCGCAGACCTCAATGAGCGGCGCAGGCAAAACGCTGAAGTTAAAAAAACAGGAAGATAAGGCCAGCTTTGTAAGCTGGCGTTTTGCTTTGCTGTGCGGCTGTATTTTACTCGCGCTGGGCGGGCTGCTGTCGCGCGTCGCCTGGCTGCAGGTGATCAAGCCCGATCGGCTGGTTAAAGAGGGCGATCTGCGCTCGCTGCGCGTGCAGGAGGTGCCGACGGCACGCGGCATGATCAGCGACCGCGCCGGGCGTCCGCTGGCGGTCAGCGTACCGGTTAATGCTATCTGGGCCGATCCCAAAGAGCTGATTGGTCACGGCGGCGTCACCCTTGATAGCCGCTGGAAAGCGCTCTCAGATGCGCTGTCGATCCCGCTGGATCAGCTGGCCGCGCGCATCAACGCCAACCCCAAAGGACGCTTTATCTATCTGGCGCGTCAGGTTAATCCGGCCATTGGCGACTATGTGAAAAAACTGAAGCTGCCGGGTATTTATCTGCGCCAGGAGTCGCGCCGCTACTATCCGGCCGGTCAGGTCACCGCGCATCTGATTGGTTTCACCAACATTGACGGACAGGGCATCGAAGGGATTGAGAAAAGCTTCGACAAATGGCTGACGGGCGCGCCAGGCGAGCGTACGGTGCGTAAAGATCGCTTCGGGCGCGTCATTGAAGATATCTCGTCGGTCGACAGCCGTGCCGCACACAATCTGACGCTGAGTATTGATGAGCGGCTGCAGGCGCTGGTCTATCGCGAGCTCAATAATGCGGTCGCCTTTAACAAAGCAGAGTCGGGCACGGCGGTGCTGGTTGATGTCAGCACGGGCGAAGTCTTGGCAATGGCAAACAGCCCTGCCTACAACCCGAATAACCTCAGCAATACGCCAAAAGATGTCATGCGTAACCGCGCCATCACCGACATTTTTGAGCCGGGCTCAACGGTGAAGCCCATGGTGGTGATGACTGCGCTGCAGCGTGGGGTGGTGAAAGAGAACAGTGTACTGAACACCGTGCCATACCGCGTAAACGGTCATGAGATCAAAGATGTGGCGCGCTATAACGAACTGACCCTGACCGGGGTCTTACAGAAGTCGAGTAACGTCGGGGTTTCACGTCTGGCGTTAGCGATGCCCTCCTCAGCGCTAGTAGATACTTACGCGCGCTTTGGACTGGGTAAACCGACCAATTTGGGGCTGGTCGGGGAAAGCAGTGGCTTATACCCTCAAAAACAACGGTGGTCTGACATAGAGAGGGCCACCTTCTCTTTCGGCTACGGGCTAATGGTAACGCCGTTACAGTTAGCGCGAGTCTACGCAACGATTGGCAGCTACGGTATCAATCGTCCTCTCTCCATTACCAAAGTGGATCCGCCGGTTGCAGGTGAGCGCGTCTTTCCGGAGAACCTGGTCAGAACGGTAATGCATATGATGGAGAGCGTGGCACTGCCTGGCGGCGGTGGGGTAAAAGCCGCTATCAAAGGATATCGCATTGCGATTAAAACCGGCACCGCGAAAAAGGTCGGTCCCGATGGCCGCTACGTCAATAAGTATATCGCCTACACCGCCGGTGTGGCACCAGCCAGCCAGCCGCGTTTTGCGCTGGTCGTGGTGATTAACGATCCGCAGGCCGGTAAATATTATGGCGGTGCAGTCTCTGCGCCGGTGTTTGGCGCCATCATGGGCGGCGTATTGCGCACCATGAATATTGAGCCGGACGCACTGCCTGTCGTGGATAAAAACGAATTAGTGAAGAACAGAAGTGAGGCATCAAGTGACAGATCGTAACCTGCGCGATTTACTGGCCCCTTGGGTGGCCGGCGCGCCGGCGCGTCCCCTTCGTGACATGACGCTGGACAGCCGCGCGGCGGCGGCCGGCGATCTGTTTATCGCCGTAGCGGGCCATCATGCTGATGGCCGGCGCTTTATCCCGCAGGCCATTGCGCAGGGCGTTGCCGCCGTGATTGCCGAAGCGGAAGGCGAGGCCAGTGACGGCGATATCCGTGAACTGCACGGCGTGCCGGTGATCTATCTGGCGCAGCTGCCGCAGCGCCTCTCCGCGCTGGCGGGACGCTTTTATCAGCAGCCGGGCAGCAAGCTGAAGCTGGCAGGCGTTACCGGGACGAATGGCAAGACCACCACCACCCAGCTGATTGCACAGTGGGCTAACCTGCTGGGCGAAACGGGCGCGGTGATGGGTACCGTGGGTAACGGCCTGTATGGCCAGCTGCTGCCAGCAGAGAACACCACCGGCTCGGCCGTTGAGGTTCAGCATATCCTGCACGACTTAGTGGGGCAGGGCGCGACCCTGGCAGCGATGGAGGTCTCGTCGCATGGCCTGGTACAGCACCGCGTGGCGGCATTGCCGTTTGCTGCGGCGGTATTTACCAATCTGAGCCGCGACCATCTCGACTACCACGGTGACATGCAAAGCTATGAGTCAGCCAAGTGGCTGCTCTTTTCTGAACATCAGATCGGTGACGCAATCATCAACGCTGATGATGAGACCGGCTATCGCTGGCTGCAGCAGCTGCCCGATGCGGTCGCGGTAACCATGGCAAACAACCTGCCATCCGGCTGGCACGGGCGCTGGCTCCATGCCACTGAAGTCGCGTATCACGACGGTGGCGCACGCGTGCGCTTCAGCTCCAGCTGGGGAGATGGCTCTTTTGACAGCCGCCTGATGGGCGCCTTTAACGTCAGCAATCTGCTGCTGGCGCTGGCTACGCTGCTGACGATGGACTATCCGCTGGAGAGTTTAGTGGCAACCGCTGCAGACCTGCAGCCGGTATGCGGACGCATGGAAGTCTTCAGTGCAGCGGGCAAAGCCACCGTTGTGGTGGATTACGCGCACACCCCGGATGCGCTGGAGAAAGCGCTGGAAGCGGCGCGCCTTCACTGTAAGGGCCAGCTCTGGTGCGTATTCGGCTGCGGCGGCGACCGCGACAAAGGCAAACGTCCGCTGATGGGGGCGATTGCTGAACAGTTTGCTGACGTGGTGGTGATCACCGATGACAATCCGCGCAGCGAAGATCCCGCCGCGATTGTGGACGATATTCTGACCGGACTGCTCGATCCGGGTCGCGCACGCGTCGTGCCTGGCCGGGCGCAGGCGGTGACCAGCGCCGTGATGCAGGCAAAAGCTGAAGATATCGTGCTGGTCGCCGGCAAGGGCCATGAAGATTATCAGATTATCGGCAATCGTCGTCTCGATTACTCGGACCGCGACACCGTCGCCCGACTGCTGGGAGTAATGGCATGATCCCGATTACGCTGCAAACGCTGGCTGACATCAGCGGCGGTACGCTGCACGGCAGCGATGCGACCCTGCATGAAGTCACGACCGATACCCGTAAAGTCACCGCAGGCTGCCTGTTTGTGGCGCTGGTGGGTGAGCGTTTTGACGCGCACGACTTTGCTGAGCAGGCGATGAACAGCGGGGCACAGGCGCTGCTGGTGAGCCGGCAGTTACCGGTTGCGCTGCCGCAGGTGGTGGTGGCGGATACGCGCATTGCGTTCGGCCAGCTTGGTGCCTGGGTACGTCAGCAGTCGACCGCGCGCGTCGTGGCGCTGACCGGCTCATCGGGTAAAACCTCAGTAAAAGAGATGACGGCGGCGATTTTACGCCAGTGTGGCGAAACGCTCTACACCGCCGGTAACCTGAATAACGACTACGGCGTGCCGATGACGCTGCTGCGTCTGACCGCGGCACATCAGTACGCGGTGATTGAGCTTGGTGCTAATCACCAGGGCGAAATCGCCTACACCACGGCGCTGGTACAGCCGGAGACCGCGCTGGTCAACAATCTTGCAGCGGCGCATCTCGAAGGTTTTGGTTCACTGGCAGGCGTAGCGAAAGCCAAAGGCGAAATCTTTGCCGGTTTACCGCTGCACGGCACGGCGATTGTAAACGCCGACAGTCACGATCTCGCTAACTGGCAGCCCTATTTTGCCGGCAGAACGCTGTGGCACTTTTCGCCGCAGCCGCTGACTGATGCGGAGTTTCGCGCCAGCGATATCGTACTGCGGCCTGACGTGACCTGCTTTACGCTGCACACGCCGCGCGGAGATATCGCTATCGAGCTGCCGCTGCCGGGCCGCCATAATATTGCCAACGCGCTGGCCGCCGCGGCGCTGGCCCTGTCGGTCGACGCGCCGCTGACCGCCATCCAGTCCGGCCTGAAAATGCTGCAGCCGGTGCCGGGACGCCTCTTCCCGGTGCGTCTCTCGGCGACACAGCTGCTGCTGGATGACAGTTATAACGCAAACGTGGGGTCGATGACGGCCGCCGCGCAGGTGCTGGGTGAGATGCCCGGCTTCCGCGTTATGGTGGTGGGCGACATGGGCGAGCTGGGTGAGGAAGCGGAAGCGTGCCACCGTCAGGTGGGCGCCGCAGCACAGGCTGCCGGCGTGGATGCCGTACTCAGCACCGGCCATCTCAGCCACTTTATCAGCGACAGCAGCGGCAGAGGCCAGCATTTTGCCAGCAAAGCCGCGCTGATCGCCCATCTGCAGGCGCTGCTCGCGCAGCATCCTGAGATCACTATTTTAGTTAAAGGTTCACGTAGTGCCGCCATGGAGCAGGTAGTACAGGGACTGAAGGAGAAAGGAACATGCTAGTCTGGCTGGCCGAACATCTGGTCGCATTTTATTCCGGTTTTAACGTCTTTTCCTATCTGACGTTTCGCGCCATTGTCAGCCTGCTGACCGCTCTGTTTATCTCATTATGGATGGGACCGCGCCTGATCGCCTGGCTGCAGAAGCTGCAGATTGGCCAGGTGGTACGTAATGATGGCCCGGAGTCGCACTTTAGCAAACGCGGCACGCCGACCATGGGCGGCATCATGATCCTGACATCAATCACCATCTCCGTACTGATGTGGGCTTACCCTTCCAATCCCTATGTATGGTGTGTACTGGTGGTACTGCTCGGCTTTGGCGCCATTGGCTTTGTTGACGACTACCGTAAAGTGGTGCGCAAAGATACCAAAGGGCTTATCGCGCGCTGGAAATATTTCTGGATGTCGGTGATCTCACTCGGCGTGGCATTTGCGCTGTTTGTGGCTGGCAAAGATACGCCTGCCACGCAGCTGGTGGTGCCCTTCTTTAAAGATGTGATGCCGCAGCTGGGTCTGTTTTATGTGGTGCTGGCCTACTTTGTCATTGTGGGCACCGGCAACGCCGTGAACCTTACCGATGGTCTTGATGGCCTGGCAATTATGCCAACGGTGTTTGTCGCTGCCGGTTTTGCGCTGGTCGCCTGGGCAACCGGCAACGTGAAGTTTGCTGAATATCTGCATATCCCCTATCTGCGTCACGCGGGTGAGCTGGTTATTGTCTGCACCGCGATTGTCGGGGCCGGGCTCGGGTTCCTGTGGTTTAACACCTATCCGGCACAGGTTTTCATGGGTGACGTCGGGTCACTGGCGCTGGGCGGCGCGCTGGGCACGCTGGCGGTGCTGCTGCGTCAGGAGTTTCTGCTGGTGATTATGGGTGGCGTATTTGTGGTTGAAACGCTGTCGGTGATCCTGCAGGTCGGCTCCTTTAAACTGCGCGGCCAGCGTATTTTCCGCATGGCGCCTATTCATCACCACTATGAACTCAAGGGCTGGCCGGAACCGCGCGTTATCGTGCGCTTCTGGATTATTTCGCTGATGCTGGTGCTGATTGGCCTGGCTACGCTGAAGGTGCGTTAATCATGGCTGACTATCGGGGCAGAAACGTTGTCATTATCGGGCTGGGTATTACCGGCCTCTCCTGTGTCGATTTCTTCCTGGGACAGGGCGTTACGCCACGCGTCATGGATACCCGTCTCTCACCGCCAGGCCTGGATAAGCTGCCGGAGCAGGTAGCGTGTCATACCGGCAGTATCAACAGCGACTGGCTACTGGCCGCCGATCTGATTGTCGCCAGCCCCGGCATTGCGCTGGCGCACCCGGCGCTGAGCGAAGCAGCGGACGCTGGTATTGAGATCGTGGGGGATATTGAGCTTTTCTGCCGCGAAGCGCAGGCGCCGGTTGTGGCCATCACCGGCTCCAACGGTAAAAGCACGGTCACTACGCTGGTGGGCGAAATGGCCCGCGCAGCAGGCTGGGCGGTGGGCGTGGGTGGCAACATCGGCTTGCCGGCGCTGACGCTGCTGAAATCGCCTGCGCAGCTCTATGTACTGGAGCTTTCCAGCTTTCAGCTGGAAACCACACACAGTCTGAAAGCAGCAGCTGCCACGATCCTCAACGTGACGGAAGATCATATGGATCGCTATCCGCTGGGCATGCAGCAGTATCGCGCCGCCAAGTTACGTATTTATGAAAACGCGGCGATTTGTGTCGTTAATGCCGATGATGGCATGACTATGCCAGTGCGCGGCGCCGATCGGCGCTGTATCAGCTTTGGTGTCGACCTGGGCGATTATCATCTGACCCGGCAGCAGGGCAGTACCTGGCTGCGCGCCCAGGGTGAAAAGATCCTGAACACCGCTGAGATGAAGCTGGTGGGGCAGCACAACTACACTAACGCGCTGGCTGCGCTGGCGCTGGCAGATGCAGTGGCTATCCCGCGCGCGTCGAGCCTGAAAGCGCTGACGACCTATAGCGGTCTGCCGCACCGCTTCCAGCTAGTACATGAAGCGCGCGGAGTGCGCTGGGTCAACGATTCCAAAGCCACCAACGTTGGCAGTACCGAAGCGGCGCTGCAGGGATTACAGGTAGCGGGCACGCTCTGGCTGCTGCTCGGCGGCGACGGCAAAGGCGCGGATTTCTCACCGCTGGCGCGTTATCTGCAGGGCGATAATATCCGCCTGTTCTGTTATGGCCGCGATGGCGATGCGCTGGCCGCGCTGCGGCCAGAGGTCGCGACACGTACCGAAACGCTGCAGCAGGCGGTCGCACAGATTGCAACGGCGGCTCAGTCTGGTGACATGGTGCTGCTTTCTCCCGCCTGTGCCAGTCTCGATCAGTTTCGTAATTTTGAGCAGCGCGGCGATCTCTTCGCGCAACTGGCGAAGGAGTCTGGCTGATGCGTATACCCGGAACCGCTATTGCCAGTTTCCTGTCCGTGCGTCTGCGCGACTGGGTTATGGGCGCACGCGATGGCGACGACGCACCGGTGGTGCTTTACGATCGCACGCTCTTATGGCTGACGTTTGGTCTGGCTATTATCGGGTTTGTGATGGTGACGTCCGCCTCCATGCCGGTAGGACAGCGTCTGAACGACGATCCCTTCTATTTTGCCAAGCGCGACGCGTTTTACATCCTGCTGGCTCTCGGTATGGCGCTGGTCACCCTGCGTATTCCGATGGATTTCTGGCAGCGCTACAGCAACGCCATGCTGGTGGCGTCCGTGCTGATGCTGCTGATTGTGCTGGTCGTGGGCAGCTCGGTGAACGGGGCATCGCGCTGGATTGCGCTGGGGCCGCTGCGTATCCAGCCGGCGGAACTCTCAAAGCTCTCGCTGTTCTGCTATCTCGCCAGCTATCTGGTGCGCAAAGTGGAAGAGGTGCGTAACAACTTCTGGGGATTCTGTAAGCCGATGGGCGTTATGGTGATCCTCGCCGTACTGCTGCTGGCGCAGCCGGACCTCGGGACGGTGGTTGTGCTGTTTGTGACCACGCTGGCGATGCTGTTTCTCGCGGGGGCCAAACTGTGGCAATTCCTTGCGATCATCGGCTCCGGTATCTTTGCCGTGGTGCTGCTGATTATCGCCGAACCCTATCGTATGCGCCGCGTCACCTCGTTCTGGAATCCGTGGGAAGATCCGTTTGGCAGCGGCTATCAGCTGACGCAGTCGCTGATGGCGTTTGGCCGCGGTGAATTCTGGGGGCAGGGGCTGGGTAACTCAGTGCAAAAGCTGGAGTATCTGCCGGAGGCGCACACCGATTTTATCTTCTCGATAATCGGTGAGGAGCTCGGTTATGTCGGTGTGGTTTTAGCCCTGTTAATGGTATTCTTCGTCGCTTTTCGCGCGATGTCGATTGGCCGTCGCGCCCTTGAGCTGGACCAGCGTTTTTCCGGCTTTCTCGCCTGCTCAATTGGCGTCTGGTTTAGCTTCCAGGCACTGGTTAACGTCGGCGCGGCAGCCGGTATGCTGCCGACAAAAGGCCTGACGCTGCCGCTGATCAGCTACGGGGGATCGAGTCTGATTATTATGTCGACCGCCATCGTATTTTTACTGCGTATCGATTATGAAACGCGCCTGGCGAAAGCGCAGGCGTTTACCCGAGGTGCCCGATGAGTAGCAAACGGCTGATGGTCATGGCTGGCGGAACCGGCGGACATGTGTTTCCCGGTCTGGCAGTGGCACATCATCTGATGGAGCAGGGCTGGCAGGTACGCTGGCTGGGAACGGCTGACCGGATGGAAGCGGATCTGGTGCCGAAACACGGTATTGAGATCGACTTCATCCGCATCAGCGGACTGCGCGGCAAAGGGATCAAAGCGCTGCTGCTGGCCCCGGTACGTATTTTCAACGCCTGGCGTCAGGCGCGCCGCATCATGAAACAGTGGCAGCCCGACGTGGTACTGGGCATGGGCGGCTATGTCTCCGGGCCGGGTGGTCTGGCGGCATGGAGCTGCGGTATCCCGGTCGTGCTCCACGAACAGAACGGTATCGCCGGACTCACCAATAAGTGGCTGGCAAAAATTGCCACCAAAGTGATGCAGGCGTTTCCCGGGGCGTTCCCTGCAGCCGATATTGTCGGCAACCCGGTGCGCACCGATGTGCTGGCGCTGCCGTCGCCGGCTGAACGCCTGCGCGATCGCAGCGGTCCGCTGCGGGTGCTGGTCGTTGGCGGCAGTCAGGGCGCCCGGATCCTGAACCAGACGCTGCCTCAGGTCGCCGCCGAACTGGGCGACGCCATTACCCTCTGGCATCAGACCGGCAGAGGCGGCCAGGCGATAGTGCAGCAGGCGTACCAGGCTGCAGGTCAGCCGCAGCATAAGGTCACAGAATTTATTGACGATATGGCCGCTGCCTACGCCTGGGCGGACGTAGTGGTATGTCGCTCAGGTGCGCTGACGGTGAGCGAAATTGCTGCGGCAGGTCTGCCGGCTATTTTCGTGCCGTTTCAGCATAAAGATCGCCAGCAATACTGGAATGCGCTGCCGCTGGAAAACGCGGGCGCGGCCAGAATTTTTGAGCAGCCGCAGTTTACTGCGGAAGGGGTGGCGGAGACGCTGCGCCAGTGGGACCGCGCGACGCTGCTGACCATGGCTGAACAGGCCCGTCAGGTTGCGATCCCGGATGCCACCGAACGCGTTGCCCGTGAAGTGGCGCGCGCTGCAAAGTAAATTTTCGGGCCTGATGAATAGGCCTGCATCCGTATGCGGGTGCGAACAGGAAAACAGGTAACAGAGAGCGATGAATACACAACAACTGGCAAAACTGCGTTCAATTGTGCCCGAGATGCGACGCGTCCGGCACATCCACTTTGTTGGCATCGGCGGTGCCGGCATGGGCGGTATTGCCGAAGTGTTGGCGAATGAAGGATATCACATCAGCGGATCCGATCTGGCGCCCAACGCGGTGACCCAGCATCTTGCTTCGCTGGGGGCGACTATCTATTTTAACCATCGTCCGGAGAACGTCACCGACGCGAGCGTGGTCGTGGTGTCAACCGCGGTGGCGCAGGATAATCCCGAGCTGGTGGCGGCGCGCGAGCAGCGTATTCCGGTGATCCGCCGCGCAGAGATGCTGGCCGAGCTGATGCGTTTCCGCCACGGCATCGCCATTGCCGGTACGCACGGTAAAACCACCACCACCGCCATGGTCACCAGTATCTACGCGGAAGGTGGCCTGGATCCGACCTTTGTGAACGGCGGCCTGGTAAAAGCAGCAGGCACGCATGCGCGGCTGGGTACCAGCCGCTACCTGATTGCTGAGGCGGATGAGAGCGACGCCTCTTTCCTGCATCTGCAGCCGATGGTCGCCATTGTGACCAACATCGAAGCGGATCACATGGATACCTATCAGGGCGATTTTGAGAACCTGAAACAGACCTTTATCAATTTCCTGCACAATCTGCCGTTCTACGGTCGCGCGGTGCTCTGTGTGGATGATGTCGTGATCCGCGACCTGATCCCGCGCGTGGGTCGCCAGATTACCACCTACGGCTTTAGCGACGATGCGGACGTACGGGTAGAGAACTATGAGCAGCGCGGTGCGCAGGGGCATTTTACCCTGCGCCGGCATGATAAACCGCTGCTGCAGGTTACTCTGAATGCACCAGGCCGCCATAACGCCCTTAACGCGGCGGCAGCCGTAGCGGTCGCCAGTGAGGAAGGCATTGAGGATGCGGCCATTCTCGCGGCGCTGGAGAGTTTCCAGGGCACTGGTCGCCGCTTTGACGTGCTGGGTGAGTTTGATACTGCTGCCGTAAACGGCAAGCCGGGCAGCGCGATGCTGGTTGACGACTATGGTCATCATCCGACCGAAGTGGATGTCACGATCAAGGCAGCGCGCGCCGGCTGGCCGGATAAAAAGCTGATGATGGTGTTCCAGCCGCATCGCTATACCCGCACCCGCGATCTGTTTGACGATTTCGCCAGCGTGCTCTCCCAGGTGGATGTACTGCTGATGCTGGAGGTCTATCCGGCCGGAGAGGCACCGATTCCGGGTGCCGACAGCCGTTCGCTCTGCCGGGCAATTCGCAGTCGCGGCAAAGTCGATCCGATTCTGGTGACTGAGCATGACGCCCTGCCGGATGCGCTGGCTCCCCTGCTGTCAGGTGACGATTTAGTGATTGTGCAGGGCGCAGGCAACATCGGCAAAATCGCGCGCCGGCTGGCTGAAAGCCAGCTGCAGCCTGCACCGAACCAGGAGGCGCGTCATGGCTGATAAAGTCGCCGTATTAATGGGCGGCACCTCAGCAGAGCGCGAGGTGTCACTGAATTCAGGCAGCGCAGTGCTGGCTGGCCTGCAGGAAATGGGCGTTGATGCGCACGGTGTGGATACTCGTGATGTATCGGTGCTGACGCTCAAAGAGCAGGGGTTTAACAAAGTCTTTATTGCGCTGCACGGGCGCGGTGGTGAGGATGGTACGCTGCAGGGCGTGCTGGACTTTATGCAGCTACCCTACACGGGCAGCGGCGTGATGGCCTCTGCTATCACCATGGATAAATTGCGCAGCAAGCTACTGTGGCAGGGCAGGGGACTGCCGTCAGGCAAGTTTATCTGGCTGACCCGGGAGCAGTATCAGCAGGGAATCGATGCGCAGACCGCTACCGCTATTGACGCGCTGAGTTTACCGCTGTTTGTTAAGCCGAGCTGTGAAGGCTCCAGCGTAGGCATCAGCCGGGTTGAGCGCGCTGACGATCTGCCAGCGGCACTGGATGAAGCGTTTCGCCACGACAACGATGTACTGATTGAAGCTTTTTTAAGCGGTGATGAGTATACCGTGGCAATTGTCGGGGAAGAAATCCTGCCATCCATTAAAATTAAAACAGCCAGCGCTTTCTATGACTATGAAGCAAAATACATTTCTGACGATACTCAGTACTTCTGTCCCAGCGGTCTGAGTGCAGAAAAAGAAGCTGAACTGCAAAAGCTGGTGCTGGCTGCCTGGCAGTCGCTGGGCTGCAGTGGCTGGGGACGCGTGGATGTCATGACCGATAGCGAAGGCCGTTTTCAGCTGCTGGAGGTCAATACGTCGCCGGGCATGACCAGCCATAGTCTGGTTCCGATGGCGGCACGGCAGGCGGGTTACAGCTTTCCGCAGCTGGTAACGCGTATCCTGGCGCTGGCTGACTGATATGTCTCAGGCAGCGCTACGCGTACGCAACCGCGAACCTCAGGAGCGAGCCCGCACCGGGCGCAGCAACGGCGCACGGCTGTTTGGCATTGTGTTTCTGCTGCTGGTGCTGGGCACCATGATAGCCGGTGGCCTGGTGGTCCTGAAGTGGATGAATGACGCTTCACGTCTGCCGCTATCAAAGCTGGTCGTAACGGGGCAAACCCACTACACCACGCATGATGATATTCGCCAGGCGATTCTGTCACTGGGCGCCCCGGGGACCTTTATGTCGCAGAATGTGGATATCATTCAGCAACAGATTGAACGATTACCCTGGATTAAACAGGTCAGCGTGCGCAAGCAGTGGCCTGATGAGCTGAAGATAAATCTGGTGGAGTATGTTCCGGTTGCACGCTGGAACGACTCGCACATGGTAGATGCCGATGGCGTCTCCTTCAGCGTTCCGGCCAGTCATGTCGGCAAAGAGAATCTGCCGATGCTCTATGGACCGGAAGGCAGTGAAAAAGAGGTGCTGGCGGGTTATCACTCCCTGCGGGATGTGCTCCAGGCCAGCAAGTTTACCCTGAAGGTCGCGTCGATGACGGCGCGTCGCTCATGGCAGCTGGTCACCGGGGACGATATCCGCATCGAACTGGGACGGAGCGATACCATGAAGCGTCTGAACCGTTTTATTGAGCTCTATCCGGAGCTGCAGCTGCAGGGCCAGAATGAAAGCAAGCGTGTTGATTATGTTGATCTACGCTATGACTCTGGCGCCGCAGTAGGCTGGGTTCCGGCACCGATTGAGCCACAGGACAGTAATCAGCAACAGAACCAGGCACAGGCTAAACCATAATGATCAAGGCAACGGACAGAAAACTGGTAGTAGGACTTGAAATTGGCACCGCGAAGGTTGCCGCCCTGGTTGGAGAAATTCTGCCTGATGGTATGGTCAATATTATCGGGGTGGGCAGCTGCCCGTCGCGGGGTATGGACAAAGGCGGCGTAAACGATCTGGAATCGGTGGTGAAGTGCGTACAGCGCGCCATCGATCAGGCGGAACTGATGGCGGATTGCCAGATTTCGTCGGTCTACCTTGCTTTATCGGGCAAACACATCAGCTGTCAGAACGAAATCGGGATGGTTCCGATTTCCGAAGAGGAAGTGACTCAGGATGATGTGGAAAACGTTGTCCATACGGCTAAATCAGTGCGCGTACGTGATGAGCATCGCATTCTGCATGTCATCCCGCAGGAGTATGCCATTGACTACCAGGAGGGCATCAAGAATCCGGTGGGCTTATCCGGCGTCCGTATGCAGGCCAAAGTACATTTAATCACCTGTCACAACGATATGGCGAAAAATATCGTAAAAGCAGTTGAACGTTGCGGACTTAAAGTTGACCAATTGATTTTTGCCGGACTGGCTTCCAGCTTTTCTGTCCTGACAGAAGATGAACGTGAGCTGGGCGTCTGTGTTGTCGACATCGGTGGCGGTACAATGGATATCGCGGTGTATACCGGCGGCGCGCTGCGTCATACCAAGGTGATCCCCTATGCCGGGAACGTTGTGACCAGCGATATCGCCTATGCGTTTGGTACACCGCCTACTGACGCTGAGGCGATCAAAGTACGCCACGGCTGCGCGCTGGGATCGATTGTCGGCAAAGATGAGAATGTAGAAGTGCCAAGCGTAGGCGGACGTCCGCCGCGCAGCCTGCAGCGTCAGACGCTGGCTGAAGTCATTGAGCCGCGCTACACCGAACTGCTGAATCTGGTGAACGACGAGATTCTGCAACTGCAGGAGCAGCTGCGCCAGCAGGGTGTGAAGCATCATCTTGCTGCCGGTATTGTATTAACCGGCGGCGCGGCGCAAATTGAAGGTCTGGCAGCCTGCGCACAACGCGTGTTTCATACGCAGGTGCGTATCGGCCAGCCGCTGAATATTACGGGCCTGACCGACTACGCTCAGGAGTCTTACTACTCCACGGCGGTGGGCCTGCTGCACTATGGTAAAGAGTCACACCTGAACGGTGACGCAGAAACAGAAAAACGTGCTTCAGTTGGCAATTGGTTTAAACGAATCAACAGCTGGCTGAAGAAAGAGTTTTAATTTTGATAAAAGGAGATCATGCTGGCAATGTTTATGATCTCCAGGCGAACAGGCACATAACGGAGAGAAATCATGTTTGAACCTATGGAATTAACCAATGACGCGGTGATTAAAGTCATCGGCGTCGGCGGTGGCGGTGGCAACGCCGTAGAGCACATGGTGCGCGAGCGTATCGAAGGTGTGGAATTCTTTGCTGTAAACACGGACGCTCAGGCGTTACGTAAAACAGCGGTCGGCCAGACGATCCAGATCGGGACCAATATCACCAAAGGTCTTGGCGCAGGGGCTAACCCGGAAGTCGGTCGTACCTCAGCGGAAGAAGATCGCGAAGCACTGCGTTCTGCGCTGGATGGGGCAGACATGGTGTTTATCGCAGCCGGTATGGGCGGCGGTACCGGTACCGGTGCTGCGCCTGTTGTCGCTGAAGTGGCTAAAGATCTCGGGATTCTGACCGTTGCTGTCGTGACCAAGCCGTTCAACTTTGAAGGCAAAAAACGTATGGCGTTTGCTGAGCAGGGTATTGCTGAGCTCTCCAAGCACGTTGACTCCCTGATCACCATCCCGAATGACAAACTGCTCAAAGTGCTGGGCCGCGGTATCTCGCTGCTGGACGCTTTTGGCGCAGCAAACGATGTACTGAAAGGTGCGGTTCAGGGTATTGCTGAACTGATTACCCGTCCGGGTCTGATGAACGTCGACTTTGCAGACGTGCGTACTGTGATGTCAGAAATGGGTTATGCCATGATGGGCTCTGGCGTGGCGTGCGGTGAAGATCGTGCTGAAGAAGCTGCTGAAATGGCAATTTCCAGTCCGCTGCTGGAAGATATCGACCTCTCTGGCGCACGTGGCGTGCTGGTCAACATCACTGCCGGCTTCGATCTGCGTCTGGATGAGTTTGAAACCGTCGGTAATACTATCCGCGCATTCGCTTCTGACAATGCGACCGTGGTTATCGGTACCTCACTGGATCCAGAGATGAATGATGAGCTGCGTGTCACCGTCGTGGCCACCGGCATCGGTATGGATAAGCGTCCGGAAATCACTCTGGTGACCAATAAACCTGCTTCGCAACCGGTTATGGATCACCGCTATCAGCAGCACGGCATGGCGCCGCTGCCGCAGGAGCAGAAACCTGCTGCGAAAGTTGTTAACGAACAGCCGGCCGCTTCCGGTAAAGAGCCTGACTATCTCGATATTCCAGCGTTCCTGCGTAAACAGGCAGATTAAGAATAAGCTGATAATTGGGATTTCCCGCTCTTTGTGCTAAAGTCTTCGCCCGCCGGTAATTTATACTGGCGGTCGGATGGTAATATTGCGAGATAATGCGATGATCAAACAAAGGACACTAAAACGTATTGTTCAGGCGACTGGCGTCGGTTTACATACCGGCAAAAAAGTCACGCTGACTTTACGCCCTGCGTCGGCTAACACCGGGGTCATCTATCGTCGCACCGACTTGAATCCACCGGTTGATTTCCCGGCTGATGCAAAATACGTGCGCGACACCATGCTGAGTACCTGCCTGGTGAACGATGAAGGCGTACGTATTTCAACGGTAGAACACCTGAACGCCGCGCTGGCGGGTCTGGGTATCGATAACATTATTGTGGAAGTCGATGCACCAGAAATTCCAATTATGGATGGCAGCGCAGCACCTTTCGTCTACCTGCTGATGGATGCAGGTGTGGAAGAGCTTAACAGCGCGAAAAAATTTGTACGCGTTAAGCAGGCGGTACGGGTAGAAGATGGTGATAAGTGGGCTGAGATCAAACCGTATAACGGTTTCTCGCTCGATTTCACTATCGATTTCAAACATCCGGCTATCGATTCAAGCTCGCAGCGTTACCAGCTCAACTTCTCGGCTGAGGCATTTGTCCGCCAGATCAGCCGTGCGCGCACCTTTGGCTTTATGCGTGAAATTGAATATCTGCAGTCTAAAGGCCTGTGCCTGGGCGGTAGTTTAGATTGTGCGATTGGCCTTGATGATTTCCGCGTGCTGAATGAAGATGGCCTGCGCTTTGAAGATGAGTTTGTACGGCACAAAATGCTGGATGCTATCGGCGATCTGTTTATGTGTGGTCACAACGTGATTGGTGCCTTTTCGGCGTTTAAATCAGGCCATGCGTTAAACAACAAGCTGCTGCAGGCTGTCCTGGCGAAACAGGAAGCCTGGGAGTGGGCCACCTTCGAAGATGAAGCTGAGCTGCCGCTGGCGTTTAAAGCACCTAATTTAATCCTGGCTTAACAGCCGGTCATAAGAACGGCGGATACCCTGACACTCTCTCCGGTCAGCGGTATCCGCCGTTTTTTTTCGCCTCTCTGATGGCGTGGAAGCCCGCCCGCAAAATGCCCGCCTGTCTGGTGAAATGCTGTACGAAAAGCGTGAAATCCGCCGTAAGCCGCCCGATCTCTGCTGTGGAAGCCGTACATAAGTGCTATTATCTGGCGCTCATATAAGCGGGCTGACAGCATGTCAGCCGCATGGATGTGTTATTAACGTTGCGGACGGATTGTGATCGGACTCTTTTCACGCTGGCGACAATTAGGCAGGCGCTATTTCTGGCCACATCTCCTGCTGGGGATGGTGGCGGCCAGTCTGGGCCTGCCTGCCTGCGCGCAAAACGCCGAGCCTTCCGCCAGCGACTCCCCGGTCAGCAGCCTGTTCACCGGCAATGTGGTTCACTTTGATCACCTGATCCGGCTGCAGGAGAGCGCCCGCCGGCCTGGCGCTAATGTCGATTACTGGCATCAGCACGCTATCCGCACGGTGATCCGCCACCTCTCATTCAGTCTGTCACCGGCCACCGAAGCTGAAGCTGAAATCGCGCTGCCGCTTGCCGTACAGAAGCTGGCGCTGATTGATTCGCTGCAGGCGCTGCTGACATCGCCTGTGCAGCCGCAGCCCGCGCATCTGATACTGCCGTACGCCTGCTATCACTCTCCGATAGCTCATGCCGTTGCTGACTGGCAGGCTACCAGCGATGGTATCCGCGCCGGACCTTTCGTTGCCTGATTACGCCCCCTTTTCCCCTTTTTAAGAGTTAACCGGCCGCGATATCCCGGCTGATAAGAGAAAAATTGAACATGTTAATCAAACTGTTAACGAAAGTGTTTGGCAGCAGCAACGATCGTACGCTGCGCCGCATGCGCAAAGCTGTAGATGTCATCAATAAGATGGAACCTGAGTTCGTCAAACTGTCAGATGATGAACTGAAAGCCAAAACCAATGAATTCCGCGCGCGTCTGGAAAAGGGCGAAGCGCTGGAGAGCCTGATCCCGGAAGCGTTCGCCACCGTACGCGAAGCGAGTAAGCGCGTATTTGGCATGCGCCACTTCGATGTGCAGCTGATTGGCGGTATGGTGCTGAATGAGCGGTGCATTGCGGAGATGCGTACCGGTGAAGGTAAAACGCTGACCGCCACGCTGCCCGCTTACCTGAACGCGCTGAGCGGCAAAGGCGTGCACGTAGTTACCGTCAACGACTATCTGGCACAACGTGATGCAGAGAACAACCGCGCGCTGTTTGAGTTTCTGGGCCTGAGTATCGGTATCAACCTGCCAGGCATGCCTGCGGTTGCCAAGCGTGAAGCTTACGCGGCTGATATCACCTACGGCACCAATAACGAATATGGCTTTGACTACCTGCGCGACAACATGGCATTCAGCCCGGAAGAGCGCGTACAGCGTAAGCTGCACTATGCGCTGGTGGATGAAGTCGACTCCATTCTGATTGATGAAGCGCGTACGCCGCTGATTATTTCGGGTCCGGCGGAAGATAGCTCCGATCTCTATATCAAGGTCAATAAAATCATCCCGCACCTGGTTCGTCAGGAAAAAGAAGATTCTGACAACTTTCAGGGAGAAGGCGACTTCTGGGTCGATGAGAAAGCGCGTCAGGCGCACATGACTGAGCGCGGCCTGGTCAAGGTTGAAGAGCTGCTGGTCAGCCAGGGCATTATGGAAGAGGGCGAGTCGCTCTACTCGCCAACTAATATTATGCTGATGCATCACGTCACCGCTGCGCTGCGTGCGCACGCGCTCTTCACGCGTGACGTCGACTATATCGTTAAAGAGGGTGAGGTCATCATTGTTGATGAGCACACCGGCCGTACCATGCAGGGGCGCCGCTGGTCTGATGGTCTGCATCAGGCTATTGAAGCCAAAGAGGGAGCGGATATCCAGAATGAGAACCAGACGCTGGCGTCCATCACCTTCCAGAACTACTTCCGTCTGTATGAGAAGCTGGCCGGTATGACCGGTACGGCGGACACCGAAGCGTTTGAATTCAGCTCGATTTACAAGCTCGACACTATCGTGGTGCCAACTAACCGTCCGATGGTGCGTAAAGACATGGCCGATCTGGTCTACATGACCGAGAAAGAGAAGATCGATGCCATCATTGAAGATATTCGTACCTGTACGGCAAAAGGCCAGCCGGTGCTGGTGGGGACTATTTCGATTGAGAAATCAGAAGTGGTCTCTAATGAACTGACGCGCGCCGGTATTAAACACAGCGTGCTGAACGCCAAATTCCACGCCAGCGAAGCCGATATTGTGGCGCAGGCAGGCCAGCCGGGAGCGGTGACTATCGCGACCAACATGGCGGGTCGTGGTACCGACATCGTGCTGGGTGGCAGCTGGCAGGCTGAAGTGGCCGCGCTGGAAGCGCCGTCTGAAGAGCAGGTGCAGGCGATTAAAGAGGCGTGGAAACTGCGTCACGATGCCGTACTGGCCTCAGGCGGTCTGCATATCATCGGTACTGAGCGTCATGAATCACGTCGTATCGATAACCAGTTGCGCGGCCGTGCCGGTCGTCAGGGCGATGCCGGCTCTTCTCGCTTCTACCTCTCTATGGAAGATGCACTGATGCGTATCTTCGCCTCCGATCGCGTTTCGAACATGATGCGCAAACTCGGCATGAAGCCAGGTGAGGCGATAGAGCATCCGTGGGTGACCAAAGCGATCGCAAACGCGCAGCGCAAGGTTGAGAGCCGCAACTTCGATATTCGTAAGCAGCTGCTGGAGTATGATGACGTCGCAAACGACCAGCGTCGTGCTATCTACAGCCAGCGTAATGAACTGCTGGATGTCTCTGATGTGTCTGACACCATCAACAGCATTCGTGAGGATGTGTTTAAGGCGACGATCGACACCTATATTCCGCCGCAGTCGCTGGAAGAGATGTGGGACGTGCCGGGCCTGGAAGAGCGTCTGCGCACCGATTTTGATCTCGATCTGCCGGTTGCTGAGTGGCTGGATAAAGAGCCGGATCTGCATGAAGAGACGCTGCGTGAACGGATCATGACCCGCGCGAGCGAAAGCTATGCGGCGAAAGAAGAGGTTGTCGGCACCGAAATGATGCGCAACTTCGAAAAAGGCGTGATGCTGCAGACGCTGGATTCGCTGTGGAAAGAGCATCTGGCGGCGATGGACTATCTGCGTCAGGGGATCCATCTGCGCGGCTATGCCCAGAAAGATCCCAAGCAGGAATATAAGCGCGAATCCTTTGCCATGTTTGCGGCAATGCTGGAGTCACTGAAGTATGAAGTGATCAGCACGCTGAGCAAGGTTCAGGTGCGGATGCCGGAAGAAGTTGAAGCGATGGAGCAGCAGCGTCGCGAAGAAGCTGAACGTCTGGCACAGCAGCAGCAGCTGAGTCACGTGGATGATGAAACCGCCGCCGCCGAGGCGCTTGCCGCCCAGGGTGGTGAACGTAAAACCGGGCGTAACGATCCCTGCCCGTGTGGCTCGGGCAAAAAGTATAAGCAGTGTCACGGCCGTCTGGCCTGACCCTGAAAAGGAGCCTGCGGGCTCCTTTTTTTTACGGTTATGACGCCGTTCAGGACGGGTTATTAACATCCGCGCCGCGCTGTTTTACACTTTGCGCACTTTGATAATAAAGCGGGATCAACTCTATGAAGCACCTGCAGGTCGCAGTCGGCATTATCCGTAATGCCAGCCGCCAGATTTTCCTTGCGCAGCGCGCAGCCAGCTCTTATATGGCAAACAAATGGGAGTTCCCCGGCGGAAAAATTGAACAGAATGAAAGTGCGGAGCAGGCGCTGAAGCGTGAGCTTATGGAGGAAACCGGTATTGAGGTGACCCGTGCGACCGCAATCGGCCAGGCTGACCACGCCTATGATGACCTGCGCGTCACGCTGCATTTCTTTCTGGTGGAAGCGTGGCAGGGTGAGCCATGGGGACGCGAGGGGCAGCCGCAGCGCTGGGTAGCGCAGCGCGATCTTATTGCAGAGGAGTTTCCGGCTGCAAACCATGCGCTGATTGCCCGTCTGGTGGCGGACGAACTCTGAAACAGGGGCGCGATGCCCCTGCTGTTTTATTGCTGCTCTTCACTCCACTCATCGCTGTCGGTCTGGTCGCCACTGCTGGGAATGCGTTTTTCCTCTGCGGCCCATTCGCCAAGATCAATCAGCTGACAGCGTTTGCTGCAGAACGGACGCCACGGGCTCAGTTCATCCCACATCACATCTCTGCCGCAGTTCGGGCAGGGTACGGTAATCATCTCTTCCGGCATAATATCCTCTAACAGCAGGCCAGTTCAAAATTCAGGCGGGCAGGCACCGCGCCCTGTTCGCTATCCAGCGGCAAAAAACGAATAGCGTAACGGCTTTTATGACCTGAAATCTGCGGATAGAGCGCATCTTC
Source organism: Pantoea sp. ICBG 1758 (assembly GCF_002928325.1). Taxonomy (NCBI): domain Bacteria; kingdom Pseudomonadati; phylum Pseudomonadota; class Gammaproteobacteria; order Enterobacterales; family Erwiniaceae; genus Pantoea; species Pantoea sp. ICBG 1758. Next base: position 92,420 of record NZ_POWL01000003.1, on the reverse strand, counting down.
CAGCGTCAGCCGCAGCCGCAGCAGGTCTGCTCCTTCAGCATTGTCCTGATAAAATCCATTCAGGCTGGTCTGATGACGAAATACGCCAGACTGGCGGATAAGATCGAGGATCATCATCAGGCTGTTACGCAGCGGCTCAAGCGATGCCAGCCAGCCAGCCACCTGCGTATCGCGCAGCGTCTGCTCCTGGTGCAGCCAGATGTGCAGGCCAGGTAAATCAAAACTGCAGCAGCCGCCGGGAATGCTGAGACGCTGACGTACCAGCGATATCAGCCGATCGTCACGCAGATGCTGGCCCATACGCGGTGCGCTCAGCAGCTCAGCGGAGAGCTGTTCAAGGCGGTTGCTGAGCTGGCTTACCGTCTGCTCATCAACACCGGGCACATCCAGCCAGGCGCGCAGTTTCTGCTGCTGACGCTCCAGCTCTTTAAGCAGCTCGGTCCGCATATCGCCGCGCTCAAAAATATCCAGCAGGTCGGCAAGAATGCGAAACACGCCCAGTGCGGCAACGGAATGATTCACCGGTACCGTTTCATGCAGCTGATTGAGTAAAAACTCGACGCGCAGCCAGGTGCGCATCTTCTCATTCAGCGGATGCTCAAACAGAACAACTGTACTCATTATCTTAATCCCGTCCGGTTGCTGCCAGGCGCAAATAACGCTGGTGAAGTTCAGCAACCCGCGGCAGCACCTGTTCGGGTGTGCCGCTATTATCAATAATATCATCGGCGCAGGCGAGGCGCTGTTCGCGGCTCACCTGCGCAGCAAGAATACGTTGTGCCTGGCTCAGCGACACGCCGTCGCGCTGACGCATACGCTGCAGCTGAACCGCTTCATCTACATCGACCACCAGCACGCGATCGGCCTGGCGCTGCAGGTTGTTTTCAATCAGCAGGGGAACCACCCACAGAACATAAGAGGATGACGCCTGCGCCCTGAGCTGTTGAGTACGGGCATTAATCAGCGGATGCAGCAGCTGATTAAGCCAGTTTTTCTCCTGCGGCTGCTGGAAAATAATCTCCCGCAGACGAGCGCGATAGAGCGTGCCTTCTGCCGTCAGAATGGATTCGCCATGGCGTTTTACAATCGCCTGTAGCGCTGGCGTGCCCGGCTCTACCACCTCGCGGGCGATGACATCAGCATCAATGATCTCCACGCCCAGAGCAGCAAAGGCGTTAGCGACAGTGCTTTTACCACTACCAATGCCGCCGGTAAGCGCAACGGTAAACAGCATATTTTTCTCCCGGTATGCAGCGCATCAGAGGGCGGCAGTGTCACAAAAGTGAGAAGGCGATCACATACTTAGCGATCGGCTAAATTTACCGGATTGTAGCGTAAGTAAAGTGAAATTCGCACCCTTGCCACCGCCGTTATGGCGCGTATGATAACGACACTGGAGCCGTGAGCGCTACCCGAACTGCGGTTCGTTTTCACTAACCAGGACCCTCTGCTATGCGTATTGAAGAAGATATCAAACTGGGCTTTAAAGATGTGTTAATCCGCCCGAAACGCTCAACGCTCAAAAGCCGTTCTGATGTTGAACTGGCACGCACCTTTACCTTTAAGCACTCCGCTCTGGAGTGGCGCGGCGTGCCGGTTATCGCGGCAAATATGGATACCGTTGGCACGTTCACCATGGCAGAAGCGCTGGCTGGTTTTGAGGTGCTTACTGCAGTTCATAAACACTATAGTATTGATGCATGGCAGGCGTTTATCCAGCGCGTGCCCGCTTCCGTGCTGAATTACGTGATGGTATCAACCGGGACCTCAGAAGCGGATTTCACTAAACTGAATGCGATTCTTGCTCTCTCGCCGCAGCTTCAGTTTATCTGTATCGACGTGGCGAACGGCTATTCAGAGCACTTTGTTGCGTTTCTGCAGCGTGCGCGTGAACGCTTTCCGGATAAGACCATCTGCGCCGGTAACGTCGTGACGGGAGAGATGGTGGAAGAGCTGATCCTGTCAGGTGCGGATATTGTCAAAGTGGGTATCGGCCCGGGATCGGTCTGCACAACGCGCATCAAAACCGGCGTCGGTTATCCGCAGCTGTCGGCGGTGATTGAGTGCGCCGATGCCGCGCACGGTCTGGGCGGACAGATTGTCAGCGACGGCGGCTGTTCCGTGCCGGGCGATATTGCCAAAGCGTTTGGCGGCGGCGCGGATTTCGTCATGCTGGGCGGTATGCTGGCGGCGCACGATGAGTGTGAAGGCACGCTTGTGGAAGAGCAGGGCGAGCAGTTTATGCTGTTTTATGGCATGAGCTCTGAATCGGCGATGAAACGCCACGTGGGCGGCGTAGCGCAATACCGTGCGGCGGAGGGCAAGACCGTACGGCTGCCGTTGCGCGGGCCGGTTGCAGAGACCGTCAAAGATATTCTGGGCGGCCTGCGTTCAGCCTGTACCTACGTTGGCGCCGAACGTCTGAAAGAGCTGACCAAGCGTACAACGTTTATCCGCGTGGCAGAGCAGGAGAATCGCGTTTTCAACCGATAAACCTTCCGGACGGGCGCAGCAGGCGCCCGCTAACGTATTACCTCTCCCAGACCAAATACCGGCAGATACATGGCGATAACCAGCGTGCCCACGATCGCACCGATCACCAGCATCATCGCCGGTTCAAGCGCAGCAGCCAGTGCCTCCGCCCGGTTTGAGGTTTCCGTTTCATGCCACTCTGCCAGCCGGGACAGCATGATATCAAGCGCGCCAGCCTCTTCCCCGGCTCCTGTCAGCTGGGCACAGAGCGGCGTAAACAGCGTATGCTGCTGCAGTGCCTGGTGCAGCGGGGCGCCGGCAGCGATATGCGCCTGCAGCTGTATAATCGTTTCGCGCCACAGGCGCGCCGTCAGCGTCATCTCCACTGTTTGCAGGCTGTGCAGCAGCGTAAGCCCTGCCTGCTGCGTCAGCTGCAAAATGGCATAAATCTGGCTGAGCTGCGCACCGCGCCAGAGCGGGGCGATCAGCGGCAGGCGCAGGATAAAATGCTGCAGGCGCCGCTGCCAGCGCGCGGAGCGGCGTACAATCTGGCACGCTGCGATGGCGCAGCCGGCAGCGATCAGCAGCAGCGGCAGTGCGGTCTGCTGCATGCCTTCTGACAGCGCGACAACGCCTGCGGTAAAGGCGGGCAGCGGTGCATCAAAGCTGGCATAGACGGCAGTAAACTCCGGCAGCACAAATAACAGCATACCGGCACTGACCGCCAGCGCCACCAGCAGGATAAAGAGCGGATAGCGCAGCGCTTTGCCAACCTTCTGGCGTAGCAGGCGCTGCTTTGTCTGCTGCTGCGCCAGCCGCAGGCAGCAGCTGTCGAGCTGTCCGGTGGTCTCACCGACCTGCATCAGCGCAGAAAAGAGGGGCGGAAAGAGATCGGGCCACGTGCGCAGCGCCTGCGAAAATGCCTCTCCGGCCAGCACCTGCTGCTGCAGACCCGCGAGCACTACGCGCCAGCCGGCATGCGGATGCCCCTGCGCCAGCAGCATCAGGCTTTCAGCCAGCGGTAACCCTGCTTTTAGCAGCGTAGCCAGCTGATGCATCAGCTCAATTTTTTGCTGCCATTTCCAGTCGCGTCTGCGCCAGCAGCGGCCGCGTTGCCAGCTCACGATCAGCATGCCGCGATCGGCGAGCTGATTCAGCAGCGCGGCCCGATCGCGCAGCAGCGACTCTCCTGCCTGCAGCTCGCCCATGGTGTCCAGCGCCTGCCAGCGGTAGTGATAGAGTTTAGCCATTATCCAGCCCTACCACGCGCTGCATCTCTTCAAACGATGTCTCCCCGCGGCTTACCGCTTCAAGACCGGCGCTGAGCAGGGTTTTCATTCCCTGCTCGCTGGCGAGCGTCAGCACATGTTCCAGCGGCATATCTGAAGAGATGGCGTTCTGCAGCCTGCTGTTAACCGGCAGGATTTCAAACAGCGCAAGGCGCCCATAGTAGCCGGAAAAACAGTGGTCACAGCCCGGCGCTCGCCAGGTCTGCAGGGTGCCGGGCCAGAGCGTGGCAGGCAGATGAGCGATAGCCTGTGCTGGCTGGCGACAGTGCAGGCAGAGACGACGAACCAGACGCTGTGCAATCACCAGCTGCAGCGCTGGCCCCAGCAGATAGCCCGGGATCTCCATCTGTCTGAGGCGCGTCAGCGTTTCAGCGGTAGAGTTTGTATGCAGCGTGGAGAGAACCAGGTGGCCGGTTTGTGCCGCTTTTACCGCAATACTGGCCGTTTCACTGTCGCGGATTTCACCGACCATGATCACATCCGGATCCTGACGCAGCAGGGCACGCAGTACGCGATTAAAGTCGAGACCGCTGCGGGGGCGCACCTGAGTCTGATTGATGCCGGTCAGCGGGATCTCTATCGGGTCTTCAACGCTGCAGATATTTTTTTCCGGCACGTTCAGTGCGCTGAGGCTGCTGTAGAGCGTAAAGGTTTTGCCGCTGCCGGTCGGGCCGGTCACCAGAATCAATCCCTGCGGTTTAACCAGAGCCTGTTTCAGCAGACGCAGCTGGGCCAGCGGCATACCGAGTTTATCCAGCGCAATCGCACTGCTTTCACCCTGCAGCAAGCGTACAACGGCTTTTTCGCCGTGGCTGACCGGCAGCGTGGCGAGGCGAAAGGCGGCGTCGCTGCCGTTTATCTCCTGGGTAAACTGCCCATCCTGCGGCAGACGCCGCTCTGCAATATCAAGCCCGGCGAGCACCTTCAGCCGCGCCAGCACGGCTGCCGGCTGCACCTCCGGCAAGCGCGGCAGATTATGTAGCACGCCGTCGATGCGCAGCCGGATACGCAATCCCTGCGGCTGAGGCTCAATATGCACATCTGAAGCGCGTCGCTGTACGGCCTGATGCAAAATCTGGTTTACCGCCTCGGTTGCTGAGGCTGCGCTGCGCTGCTCATGCAGCCGCTCATCGGATAGTGACGGGTGCAGCGCCTGCTCCATGCGGGCAGCCGGCCAGCACTCAATCTCTACCTGACGCTGGCAGGCGAACTGCAGCGCCTCCAGCAGCTGCGGGTGGGGAGAGTCGGTAACGGCTACGCGCAGCCGGGTGTCATCATGCTGCAGCAGCCGCGCCTGATAGCGGGCGCACAGCGCCAGCAGTGTCGGATCATGCTCAGCCATTGGTCTCATCCTTATCTGCAAACCGGAACTGGTTCAGACAGTTATCGCGCAGGCTGCTGCTGCTGCTGGTACAGCTGCGCTGCCAGTTAAGCATGCCTTCAGCCGTGTTCCAGACGGGCTGCATCTCCACGCTCAGCCCGCTAAGGTTCTCCTGGCCGGTAAGCGCAATCACGCCACCGGTAACGGTGAGCGAGGCGACATAGCGCGAGCCTCTGGCCGCCGGAATGCCGTGTTCACCAGCCTGACACTGTGCCGGACCGCCGCGCTCAATGGCGCAGAGTTCCACCGCCGTTTTATAGGGCAACATGGTTTGCAGCATGTCAGTCAGCGCTGCGCGCTGCAGGTAATTTTGATAAGCAGGCAGGCCAATTGCGCTGAGAATAGCGACGATGCCGATGACGATCATCAGTTCAATCAGGGTAAAACCGCGTTGTCTTTCCATAGCAGGGCTCCTTTGTTCTGCAGCGCTACGATAAGCAGCACCCGCGGGTGATGAAAGCGTATCGCCTGAAAAACGGAGCGTGCCGCGCAGCCATTTTTAGCGGTTGCAGCAAACGACAGTTGCAGTACCGGGCGGGCTCACAACGCCGGGCAGAACAGGGCCACCGGAAGCGTTATGACGCTGGCCTGTTTTTGCAGCGGCAGCGGCAATGACCGGAGGATGAGAAAGCGCGCTATCGCACGAAGACGCTAAACCCTGCTCTGAATCGTGATATTCTCGGCCTGATTTTGCTAAGGATGAGAGAGATGAAACTGGAACAGGGCTGGATCAGCAGCGCCCGTAAGGTGCCCTCGCCCCACTTTAATGCACGCCCCGACAATGAAGCGCCGTCGCTGCTGGTGATCCACAACATCAGTTTGCCGCCGGGCGAATTTGGCGGGCCGTGGATCGATCGTCTGTTTACCGGCTCGCTGCCTGCCGATGCACACCCCTATTTTGCTGATATCGCGCAGCTGCGCGTGGCAGCGCACTGCCTGATCCGCCGCGACGGTGAGCTGGTACAGTACGTCTCACTAAACGAGCGCGCCTGGCACGCGGGCGTTTCGGCTTTCAGCGGGCGGGAAAACTGCAACGACTTTTCTATTGGTATTGAGCTGGAAGGCACCGACACGCTGCCTTACACCGACGCCCAGTACGCCATGCTGCAGCAGGTCACCGCGCTGCTGCAGCAGCACTATCCGCTGGCCGCCGATCGTATTACCGGCCATAGCGATATTGCACCCGGGCGTAAAACCGATCCGGGCCCGGCGTTTGACTGGTCACGCTATAAACAGGGTACTACTCAGGAGAATACCTGACACTGCAGGAGCCATTATGACGTTGTTTAGTTTGTTACTTGTTCTGGGATGGGAACGCCTGTTTAAAATGGGCGAACACTGGCAGCTGGATCACCGGCTGGAGCCGCTGTTCCGTGGCCGGCAGCGCTTTTCGCTGCCGCGGACGCTTCTGATGACCGCAGCAGCCATGCTGCTGGTGTGGCTGGTGGTCTGGAGTCTGCATGGCCTGCTGTTCGGGCTGCTGCAGCTGCTGTTCTGGATTGTGACCGGACTGCTCTGTATCGGCGCCGGTTCTGCGCGACAGCATTATCATAACTATCTGCAGGCTGCCAGCCGTGATGATGAGGCGGCGCACCAGGCGATGGCTGCAGAGCTGACGCTCATTCATGGCGTGCCGGCAAACTGCAGCGAGCGTGAGTTCCTGCGCGAGCTGCAGAATGCGCTTATCTGGATCAACTTCCGTTTCTATCTCGCTCCGCTGTTCTGGTTCGTGGTCGGAGGGCCGGTGCTGCTGGTGGGGTACGCTTTTCTGCGCGCCTGGCAGAGCTGGCTGGCACGACACGCATCAGATCAGGCACGCGCTGCCTCAGGTGTTGATGCGCTGCTGCACGTGCTGGACTGGATCCCGGTACGGCTGGCGGGCGTCGCTTATGCGCTGCTGGGTCACGGCGAGCGCGCGCTGCCCGCCTGGTTTGCTTCTCTGAGCGACCTCCATCGCGCTCAGTATCAGGTGCTGACCAGCCTGGCGCAGTTCTCGCTGGCGCGCGATCCGCATACGGATAAAGTCGCCACCCCACGCGTGGCGGTGGCGCTGGCAAAACGCACTTCGCTGGTGCTGGTGGTGGTGGTGGCGCTCCTGACTATCTACGGCACGCTGGTGTGATCCGCCGGAGGCACGCCAAAATCGGGCGTGCCATCCTCGCGCCAGCTGAAATATTTCAGGCGCGTATGGCGATTGGGATCCCACAGCGGATCGCCCTCAATTTCCGTGTAGTTGCGGGCGTGATAAACCAGCACGTCGCGTCCCGCTTCATCCGTCGTAAAACTGTTGTGTCCCGGCCCGTACTGCTGATTTTCCCAGCTGGTGGTAAACACCGGCCGCGCTGACTTCTGCCAGGCGATGCGATCGCGCGGATCGGCCTGCACGTCAATACTCAGCATACCCAGACAGTAGTTTTCATCGGTCGCGCTGGCGGAGTAGGTCACAAACAGCCGGTTGCCGTGACGGATCGCCGCCGGACCTTCGTTAACGCTGAAGCCGGCACACTCCCACTCATATTCAGGCCGGCTCAGCATCACCGGCGTGCCTTTAAGCGTCCAGGGGTTAAGCAGCTCGGCCAGATAAAGATTGGAATTACCGGGAATAGCGGGATCTTTTTGTGCCCAGAGATACCAGTTTTTACCCTGATGGACGAAATGGGTGGCGTCCAGCGCAAAGCTATCGAACTGCGTTTCGACCCGGCGACAGGGCTGCCAGTAGCCGGTCAGCGGATCGGCATCATCGCAGACCAGCGCATACATGCGATGCTGAAACAGCCCCTCTTTAATTTCCCGGCTCGGCGCTGCCGCAAAGTAGATGACCCACTGACCATTAATGTGGTGCAGCTCGGGCGCCCAGATCAGCTCACTGTATTCACCCTGATCCGGCTTGCGCCAGACGGTAACGGCGGGTGCCTCACGCAGTCCCGCAAGCGTGCTGGCGTGGCGCAGCTCCAGCCGATCGTATTCCGGTACTGAGGCGATAAAGTAGTAGCCAGCGCCGTGCCGCAGAATAAAGGGATCGGCGCGCTGCGTAATAAAAGGGTTAGGCCAGGTCATTTGATCTCTCCGGGTTGAGTGGTTGCGGCCGGGGATGGGGCGGACAAATCGCGAAAGTTAGCGCGGCGCAGCGCCAGGTCATCCTGAATCGTGCGCATCAGCTTGCGATCCACTTTCATCAGGCGCACTACGCCTGCGGTGATCAGGTAGCCGACACCGGGTATTACGGTAAAGAGCAGCATAATGCCGTTGACGGCGCTGGCGGACTGCTGTTTTGCACCCGCGTCATAGCCGTAAACCGACAGCAAAAAGCCGACCATGGCACCAGCAACCGCCAGCCCGACCTTGAGAAAAAAGAGATTGCCGGAAAAGCTCATCCCGGTAATACGCTTGCCGGTTTTCCACTCGCCATAGTCATCCACATCGGCCATCAGCGACCAGTGCAGCGGCGAGGGGATCTGATGCAGAATATTCAGCAGGAAATAGGCCACCACCACCGTGACGGTAGCGTGTGGATCGATCCAGTAAAACCCGCAGGAGAAGAGCGCCAGGGCGATATTGGTCCAGAAAAAGACCTTCAGCTTGCACCAGCGGTCGGTGAGATATTTTGCCAGCGTGCTGCCACCCATCATGCCGATCACGCCAAGGCTGATAAACAGCGTGGCAAAATGCGTCGACTGGCCCATGACCCAGGTCACGTAATACATGGTGGCCGCCATGCGGATAAAGCCGGGACAGACGTTGCAGAAGGTCAGCAGCAGAATGCGCACCCACTGATCGTTTTTCCAGATATCGCGCAGGTCTTTCTTCAGATCGTCATGCGTCGGCACCGCAGGCCGGATTCGTTCGCGGACGTTAGCAAAACAGAACAGAAACATCGCCAGGCCAATCAGCGCCAGCACGCTCATCGCCAGCTGATAGCCGCGCGCCTTGTTGTCACCGCCAAACCACTCCGCCATAGGCAGCAGTGAGATTGAGAGGATCAGCGTGGCGACACCCACCATCACGAAGCGATAAGACTGACAGGAAACGCGCTCGCCCGGATCGCTGGTGATAACGCCGCCCAGTGAACAGTAGGGAATATTGATGGCGGTATAGGTCAGCGACATCAGGAAATAGGTGACAAAGGCCCAGATAACTTTGTTTTCATAGCTCCAGTCCGGCGTGGTAAACATCAGTACGCTGAACAGAACATATGGCACTGAGACCCAGAGCAGCCAGGGACGGAAGCGGCCCCATCGGCTCTGGGTACGATCCGCTATCGCGCCCATGATGGGGTCTGTTACCGCATCCAGCACGCGTACTGAAAGCAGCAGTACGCCGACCAGCGCCGGTGCCAGGCCAAAAACATCGGTGTAGAAGTAGTTCAGAAACAGCATGATCGCGCCACCAATCATGTTACAGCCGGCATCGCCCATGCCATATCCCAGTTTTTCTCTGAATGAGAGTGCAGCACTTTTCATCGTCGTCTCCTGCGACAAGTGGAGCGAAAAGTATCAGCGCAAACGGCAGGCAGGGGTGATCAACAATGAGTCGCGTAGATGGACAAAACGGGTGCAGGGAAAAAAGTGTGAGGACGATCGGCAGAGGTGCCCGGTCAGATGAACCGGGCACGCGGGACTATCAGGCTTTCTGCGTTTTGTTTTTAATGGCGTAACCCACCGCCAGAATAACCAGCCAGACCGGAATCAGCCATACCGAGATCGCCATTCCAGGCGTCATCGCCATGATCACCAGCACGGCGGCCATAAACAGCAGGCAGAGCCAGTTACCGGCCGGGTAGAGCACCGCGCGGAAGCGCGTAGTGACACCCTGCTGATCTTTCTTACGGCGGAATTTCATATGTGCCAGGCTAATCATCGCCCAGTTGATAACCAGGGCCGACACCACCAGAGACATCAGGATGCCAAAGGCTTCTCCCGGCATAAGATAGTTAATCAACACGCACAGCGCGGTAGCGACCGCTGAGACCATAATGGTGGCAACCGGTACGCCACGACGATCAACCCTGAGCAGCGCTTTTGGCGCATTGCCCTGCTGGGCCAGGCCGAACAGCATACGACTGTTGCAGTAAACACAGCTGTTATAGACCGAGAGCGCCGCCGTCAGGATCACGACGTTCAGCGCATTCGCGACCAGCGCATCACCCAGCTCATGAAAGATCAGGACAAACGGACTGGTGTCAGCGGTGACGCGCGTCCAGGGCAGCAGCGACAGCAGCACTGCCAGTGAGCCAATGTAAAAAATCAGAATGCGCCACAGCACCTGATTAGTGGCTTTAGGAATGCTCTCTTCCGGGTTGTCCGCTTCTGCAGCGGTAATGCCTACCAGCTCCAGGCCGCCAAAGGAGAACATAATAATCGCCATCATCATAACCAGACCGGTCATGCCGTGCGGCAGAAAGCCGCCCTGAGCCCACAGGTTGCTGACGGATGCCTGCGGACCGGCGTTGCCGCTGAACAGCAGCCAGCCGCCAAACAGGATCATGCCGATAACGGCCACGACTTTGATAATGGCGAACCAGAACTCCATCTCACCAAACACTTTGACGTTGGTCAGGTTAATGGCATTGATGACGACAAAGAAAATAGCGGCGCTGGCCCAGGCAGGAAAATCGGGATACCAGAACTGAATATATTTGCCGACGGCGCTGAGTTCGGCCATTGCAACCAGCACATAGAGCACCCAGTAGTTCCAGCCAGAGGCGAAGCCGGCAAAATTGCCCCAGTATTTGTAGGCAAAATGGCTGAAGCTGCCGGCAACCGGCTCCTCAACCACCATTTCGCCCAGCTGGCGCATAATTAAAAAGGCGATAAATCCGGCAATGGCATAACCCAGAATCACGGCCGGGCCGGCAGATTTAATAACCGATGCGCTACCCAGAAACAGGCCGGTGCCGACGGCACCGCCCAGCGCGATCAGCTGGATATGGCGATTCTTCAGGCCGCGATGCAGCGCTTCGCCATGCTGTTGTTCCATACAAACCTCTTTGTATTGTTATTGTGCACCTGCAGTGCCCGCACTTAAGGCTGTGATACTGCGTGTAATCTTTTCTTTACGAATTCAGACTGGCTCTCTGTAGCGAGACGCTATTCAGGCGACCAGAATAGTGATAAGCGCGCGACTTTGCACCTGCTTTTGCTTTTTGTGCTAAGGAGTGATGGAAAAAGCAGCGATTTACTCTGTGGTTTCCCTTGCGCTATTTCTGCCATGAATAATGCTTAAACACGAATAGCTTTCGCTTATGGCGTATAAGAGAAACGACCGCTTTTGCAGTGTAAGGTTTGGTAAAAGTGAAATCTGTTAACAACTTCGCGCAGTTGTTTCTTTTTCCTGTTACTACGGCGGCTTAAGGCAGGATGCCTGGGTTCAGGGCTATATCGGGCTGGAAGTAGGAGAGTGGCCATATAGACACAAGGTGAATACTTTGTTACTTTACGGGCACCATTTTTCAATTGGTATTACCAATTTACTCCAGACGTTTGGCTTATAAGAAGGGAAGATGGCTTATAGTAAAATTCGCCAGCCCAAGCTCTCCGATGCGATAGAGCAGCAGCTGGAATCCCTGATTATGGAAGGGACCCTTCAGCCGGGTGAGAAACTGCTCCCCGAGCGCGAACTGGCCAAACAGTTTGATGTCTCACGTCCATCGCTACGCGAAGCGATTCAGAGTCTGGAAGCCAAAGGTTTACTGCTGCGTCGCCAGGGTGGCGGCACATTTGTGCAGCAGAACCTCTGGCAGAGCTTAAGCGACCCCCTGGTCGGGCTGCTGGCCCAGCATCCGGAATCTCAGTTCGATCTGCTGGAAACCCGTCATGCGCTGGAAGGCGTGGCTGCCTACTACGCAGCGCTACGCGGTACCGATGAAGATCTGCAGCGTATTCGCGACTGCCATCTTCAGATTCAGCAGGCGCAGGAGAGCGGCGATCTCGACGCCGAAGCGGACGCCGTCATGAAGTATCAGATTGCGGTCACGGAAGCGGCGCATAATGTGGTGCTGCTGCACCTGCTGCGCTCCATGAGCCCGATGCTGGAACAAAACGTACGTCAGAATTTCGAATTGCTCTACGCTCGCCGCGAAATGCTGGCGAAAGTGAGCGAGCATCGCGCCAGTATTTTTGCGGCGATTGTGGCGCGCGAGCCGGAACAGGCCCGCGAAGCCTCGCATCGTCATCTGGCGTTTATAGAGGAAATCTTGCTGGACAGAAGTCGGGAGCAGAGCCGTCGTGAACGCTCCCTGCGTCGTTTACAGCAACGCAAGGAATAACGTACGGCAACGAACGTGCGACATAAACGACGGGCCTGTCTTCTTGTGCTGTGAACCTGAAGCACAACACAAGCAGACAGGCTCCTGATAATTCAACGTATTAGACACAGATAAGGAATACCCCCCATGTCAGAACGTTTACAGAATGACGTGGATCCGATCGAAACTCGTGACTGGCTACAGGCGATCGAATCGGTCATCCGTGAAGAAGGTGTTGAGCGTGCGCAGTATCTGATTGATCAGGTCCTGAGCGCTGCCCGCAAAGGTGGTGTAAAAGTAGCTGGCGGTGGCGGTGCTGCTGCAGCGATCAGCAACTATATCAACACCATTGCGACAGAAGATGAGCCGGACTATCCGGGCAACACCTCTCTCGAACGTCGTATCCGTTCCGCAATTCGCTGGAACGCCATTGTTTCAGTTCTGCGTGCGTCGAAGAAAGATCTGGAGCTGGGGGGACACCTCTCTTCTTTCCAGAGCTCTGCCACAATCTATGAAGTGTGCTTCAACCACTTCTTCCGCGCACGCAGCGAAAAAGATGGCGGCGATCTGGTCTACTTCCAGGGTCACATTTCTCCAGGCATCTACTCACGTGCGTTCCTTGAAGGACGTCTGACTGAAGAGCAGATGAATAACTTCCGTCAGGAAGTGCACGGCAATGGCCTGTCATCCTATCCGCATCCAAAACTGATGCCGGACTTCTGGCAGTTCCCGACCGTTTCAATGGGTCTGGGTCCGCTGAACGCTATCTATCAGGCGAAGTTCCTGAAGTACCTGGAGCATCGCGGCCTGAAAGATACGTCTGGTCAGACGGTGTACGCTTTCCTTGGCGATGGCGAGATGGATGAACCGGAATCCAAAGGTGCTATCACCATTGCGACCCGTGAGAAGCTGGACAACCTGGTCTTCATCATCAACTGTAACCTGCAGCGTCTGGATGGCCCGGTCACCGGTAACGGTAAGATCATCAACGAGCTGGAAGGCATTTTTGCCGGTGCTGGCTGGAACGTGATCAAAGTGATCTGGGGCGGACGCTGGGATGAGCTGCTGAAGAAAGACACCAGCGGCAAACTGATTCAGCTGATGAACGAAACCGTTGACGGCGACTATCAGACCTTTAAATCACGCGACGGCGCCTATGTGCGCGAGCACTTCTTCGGTAAATACCCGGAGACCGCTGCGCTGGTGAAAGACTGGTCCGACGAAGAGATTTTCGCACTGAACCGCGGCGGCCACGATCCGAAGAAAATCTATGCTGCCCTGAAAAAGGCGCAGGAGACCAAAGGTCAGCCAACGCTGATTCTGGCTCATACCATTAAAGGTTATGGTATGGGTGATACCGCGGAAGGCAAAAATATCGCCCACCAGGTCAAGAAGATGAACATGGATGGCGTACGCTACATCCGCGATCGCTTCAATGTGCCAGTGGCTGATGAGAAAATCGAAGAGCTGCCTTACGTCACCTTTGAAAAAGGCTCAGAAGAGTACAACTACCTGCACGGCCAGCGTGAGAAGCTGGGTGGCTATCTGCCAACCCGTCAGGCGGAGTTCACTGAGAAGCTGGAAATGCCGACGCTGGAAGAGTTCAAACCTCTGCTGGAAGAGCAGAGCAAAGAGATCTCTACCACGATCGCTTTCGTGCGCGCGCTGAACGTGATGCTGAAGAACAAGTCGATCAAAGATCGTCTGGTGCCAATCCTCGCGGATGAAGCACGTACTTTTGGTATGGAAGGCCTGTTCCGTCAGATCGGTATCTACAGCCCGAACGGCCAGCAGTATACGCCGCAGGACCGCGAGCAGGTTGCTTACTATAAAGAAGATGAGAAAGGCCAGATTCTGCAGGAAGGGATCAACGAGCTGGGCGCAGGTTCATCCTGGCTGGCAGCGGCGACCTCTTACAGCACCAACAACCTGCCGATGATCCCGTTCTACATCTACTACTCCATGTTTGGCTTCCAGCGCATTGGCGATCTGATGTGGCTGGCGGGCGATCAGCAGGCGCGTGGCTTCCTGGTTGGCGGTACGTCGGGCCGTACGACGCTGAACGGCGAAGGTCTGCAGCATGAAGATGGCCACAGCCATATTCAGTCGCTGACCATCCCTAACTGCATCTCCTACGATCCTTCCTACGCGTATGAAGTGGCGGTGATCATGCAGGATGGCCTGGTGCGTATGTATGGTGAAGCGCAGGAAAACATCTATTACTACATCACCACGCTGAACGAAAACTACCATATGCCGGCGATGCCGCAGGGTGCGGAAGAGGGTATCCGTAAGGGTATCTATAAGCTGGAAGAAGTCGAAGGCAAGAAAGGCAAAGTGCAGCTGCTGGGCTCAGGCTCTATTCTGCGCCACGTGCGCGAAGCGGCACAGATTCTGGCGAAAGAGTACGGTATCGGCTCTGATGTCTACAGCGTAACCTCGTTCACCGAGCTGGCGCGAGATGGTCAGGATTGCGAGCGCTGGAACATGCTGCATCCGACAGAAACGCCACGCGTGCCTTACATCGCTCAGGTGATGAACGATGCGCCGGCCGTTGCGTCAACCGACTACATGAAGCTGTTCGCAGAACAGGTCCGCAGCTATGTGCCAGCCAGCGACTACCGCGTGCTGGGTACCGATGGCTTCGGTCGTTCTGACAGCCGTGAAAATCTGCGTCATCACTTCGAAGTGGATGCGTCATATGTGGTAGTGGCTGCGCTGGGTGAGCTGGCTAAACGCGGCGAAATCGAGAAGCAGGTGGTAGCGGACGCTATCGCTAAATTCGATATCGACGCTGATAAAGTTAACCCGCGTCTGGCTTAAGAGGTAAAGAGTAATGGCTATCGAAATTAACGTACCGGATATCGGGTCAGACGAAGTTGAAGTCACCGAAATTTTGGTGAAGGTGGGCGACAGCGTTGAAGCTGAGCAGTCGCTGATCTCTGTGGAAGGCGATAAAGCCTCGATGGAAGTGCCTTCGCCGCAGGCGGGCGTGGTTAAAGAGATCAAAATCGCCGTCGGTGACAAAGTGAATACCGGCTCGCTGATTATGGTGTTTGACGCTGAAGGTGCGGCAGAAGCTGCACCGGCTGCCGAAGAGAAAAAAGCAGAAGCCGCGCCGGCTCCTGCTGCTGCAACGGCAACCGCCAGCAAAGAGGTTAACGTACCGGATATCGGTGGTGATGAAGTCGAAGTCACAGAGATCCTGGTTAAAGTGGGCGACAAGGTTGAAGCTGAGCAGTCGCTGATCACCGTTGAAGGCGACAAAGCTTCAATGGAAGTGCCTGCGCCGTTTGCTGGCGTAGTGAAAGAGATCAAAATCGCTACCGGCGATAAAGTGAACACCGGTTCACTGATTATGATCTTTGACGCAGAAGGCGACGCACCGGCTGCCGACGCGAAACCACAGATGAAAGAAGAGGCGACCTCCGCCCCGGCTGCAGCTGCAGGCGCGAAAGAGGTAAACGTACCGGATATCGGCGGTGATGAAGTTGAAGTGACCGAGGTACTGGTGAAAGCGGGCGATAAAGTCACCGCTGAGCAGTCGCTGATTGTGGTTGAAGGCGATAAAGCCTCTATGGAAGTGCCGGCGCCGTTTGCCGGTACGGTAAAAGAGCTGAAAGTGGCCACCGGTGACAAAGTCAGTACCGGCTCACTGATCATGATCTTTGAAGTGGAAGGCGGCGCACCATCGCCAGCACCGGCAGCCAAACCGGAAGCGGCCGCCGCGCCGGCGAAAGCGGAGGCTAAACCCGCTGCAGCACCTGCGCCGGCTAAAGCGGAAGCGAAAAGTGAGTTCGCTGAGAATGACGCCTATGTGCACGCCACGCCGGTGATCCGTCGTCTGGCGCGCGAGTTTGGCGTTAACCTGGCGAAGGTGAAAGGCACCGGGCGTAAGGGCCGCATCCTGAAAGAGGATGTGCAGACTTACGTGAAAGAGGCGGTGAAACGCGCTGAGGCTGCGCCAGCTGCTGCTGCAGGCGGCGGTCTGCCAGGCATGCTGCCATGGCCGAAGGTAGACTTCAGCAAGTTTGGTGAAGTGGAAGAAGTGGAGCTGGGCCGTATCCAGAAAATCTCTGGTGCTAACCTGAGCCGTAACTGGGTCATGATCCCGCACGTTACGCACTTCGATAAAACCGATATCACCGATCTGGAAGCGTTCCGCAAGCAGCAGAACGCGGAAGCCGAGAAGCGCAAGCTGGATGTGAAGTTCACCCCGGTGGTGTTCATCATGAAAGCGGTTGCGGCGGCCCTGGAGCAGATGCCGCGTTTCAACAGCTCGCTGTCTGAAGATGGTCAGAAACTGACGCTGAAGAAATACATCAACATCGGCGTGGCGGTTGATACGCCAAATGGTCTGGTGGTTCCGGTGTTCAAGGATGTGAATAAGAAAGGCATCACTGAACTCTCGCGTGAGCTGATGGCAACCTCGAAGAAAGCGCGCGATGGCAAACTGACCGCCAGCGATATGCAGGGCGGCTGTTTCACCATCTCCAGCCTTGGCGGCCTGGGCACGACGCACTTCGCGCCTATCGTCAACGCGCCGGAAGTGGCGATCCTTGGCGTCTCCAAATCGGCCATGGAGCCGGTCTGGAACGGTAAAGAGTTTGCACCGCGTCTGATGATGCCGATCTCGCTCTCGTTTGACCACCGCGTGATCGACGGTGCTGATGGTGCGCGTTTCATCACCATCATCAACAATATGCTGTCTGATATTCGCCGTCTGGTGATGTGAAGTTAATCAAGGCCGGCAAATGCCGGCCTTGTTGTAAGCATTCAGTTGTTACCGTGGTTGGCAGTTTATTAACAATTCTGTAAACTCTCGCGGTGAAATGTCCCGGTGGCGACAGGGTAGCATGAGCCTGGGAAAGGTCGCTCTGACCGCCGGCAATCTAACAAGAGGTCATGATGAGTACAGAGATTAAAACTCAAGTCGTGGTACTTGGGGCAGGTCCTGCAGGTTACTCTGCAGCCTTCCGTTGCGCTGACTTAGGTCTGGAGACCGTTCTGGTTGAGCGCTACAACACCCTCGGTGGTGTTTGTCTGAACGTAGGCTGTATCCCGTCAAAAGCGCTGCTGCACGTCGCGAAAGTGATTGAAGAAGCGAAAGCGCTGGAAGAGCACGGCATCGTGTTTGGTCAGCCGCAGACAGACATTAACAAGATCCGCACCTGGAAAGAGAAGGTGATCAACCAGCTGACCGGCGGTCTGGCCGGAATGGCGAAAGGCCGTAAGGTCAAAGTCGTAAACGGTCTGGGTAAATTCACCGGTGCCAACACCCTGGTGGTTGAAGGTGAGGGTGGCGCAACCACCATCAACTTCGATAACGCAATCATCGCCGCAGGCTCACGCCCTATCGAGCTGCCGTTTATCCCGCATCACGATCCGCGCGTCTGGGACTCTACGTCAGCGCTGGAGCTGCGTGAAGTGCCGAAGCGTCTGCTGGTCATGGGCGGCGGCATCATCGGTCTGGAGATGGCGACAGTTTACCATGCGCTGGGTTCAGAGATTGACGTGGTTGAGATGTTTGACCAGGTGATCCCGGCAGCGGATAAAGACGTGGTTAAAGTCTTTACCAAGCGTATCAGTAAGAAATTCAATCTGATGCTGGAAACCAAAGTCACCGCGGTTGACGCGAAAGATGACGGTATCTATGTGTCGATGGAAGGTAAAAAAGCGCCTGCTGAGGCGCAGCGCTATGACGCGGTGCTGGTCGCCATTGGCCGCGTGCCAAACGGTAAAGGCCTCGACGCCGGTAAAGCGGGCGTGGAAGTGGACGAGCGCGGCTTTATCCGTGTCGATAAGCAGATGCGTACCAATGTGCCGCACATCTACGCTATCGGTGATATCGTGGGTCAGCCTATGCTGGCGCACAAAGGCGTGCACGAAGGCCACGTTGCCGCTGAGGTCATCTCTGGTCTGAAGCACTACTTCGATCCGAAAGTGATCCCATCCATCGCCTATACCGAGCCGGAAGTTGCATGGGTAGGTCTGACTGAGAAAGAAGCCAAAGAGAAGGGCATCAGCTACGAAGTCTCCACCTTCCCATGGGCGGCCTCAGGCCGTGCTATCGCTTCTGACTGCGCTGACGGCATGACCAAGCTGATCTTTGACAAAGAGACGCATCGCGTTATCGGCGGTGCTGTAGTCGGCACCAACGGCGGCGAGCTGCTGGGTGAAATCGGTCTGGCGATCGAAATGGGTTGTGATGCCGAAGATATCGCGCTCACCATCCATGCGCACCCGACGCTGCATGAATCAGTTGGCCTTGCCGCTGAAATCTTTGAGGGCAGCATCACCGATCTGCCAAACGCGAAAGCGAAGAAGAAGTAAGTTTCACTTCTGCGATCAACGGCTCCTGCGGGGGCCGTTTTTTTTTTGCTGTTACAGCCGCAGGCATAACTAAAGGTTAGCCAGATCATTTTCTGCCACGCTGAAAGTTATGATCTGAAAACCGCCTGCCGCATATCTGCCGCTTTTTTTTCCGTCTGCAGGGGAATACCCGGACAGTTATGCCGGAAATTGGCTGGATGTTGCTTTTTTGTAAACAGATTAACAATCAGGCGAAATCCTGCTATGCTGGCCGACGCAGAACCGGGCACCTCACCCTACTGTTTAACAGCATCAAGGTGTACCGGAAAGCTATACAATGAGAGCGAGGAGAACGTCGTGCTAGAAGAATACCGTAAGCACGTTGCCGAGCGTGCTGCCCAGGGAATCGTACCTAAGCCGTTAGATGCTTCCCAGATGGCCGCGCTGGTTGAACTGCTGAAAAGCCCGCCTGCGGGTGAAGAAGAATTTCTGGTTGACCTGCTGGTTAACCGCGTCCCGCCAGGCGTTGATGAAGCCGCCTATGTTAAAGCCGGTTTCCTGGCTGCTGTCGCAACGGGCGAAGCCCACTCTCCTCTGGTTACGCGCGAGAAAGCTGTTGAACTGCTGGGCACCATGCAGGGTGGCTATAACATCCACGCGCTGATTGAAGCACTCGACGACGAAGCACTGGCACCGATTGCCGCTGAAGCGCTGTCCCATACGCTGCTGATGTTCGACAACTTCTACGATGTGGAAGAGAAAGCCAAAGCGGGTAACGCCCACGCAAAAAAAATCCTGCAATCCTGGGCTGATGCCGAGTGGTTCCTGAAGCGTCCTAAGCTGGCTGAAAAAATCACCACCACCGTGTTCAAAGTGACCGGCGAAACCAACACCGACGACCTCTCTCCGGCGCCGGATGCGTGGTCGCGCCCGGATATTCCACTGCATGCGCTGGCGATGCTGAAAAACCCGCGTGATGGTATTGAGCCAGACGAGGCGGGCAACATTGGCCCGATCAAACAGATTCAGGCGCTGCAGCAGAAAGGCTTCCCGCTGACGTATGTCGGCGACGTCGTAGGTACCGGCTCATCACGTAAATCCGCCACCAACTCGGTGCTGTGGTTTATGGGTGAAGATATCCCGTACGTGCCGAACAAAAAGGGCGGCGGTCTCTGCCTGGGCGGTAAAATTGCCCCGATTTTCTTCAACACCATGGAAGATGCCGGCGCGCTGCCGATCGAACTGGATGTTGAGCGCCTGAACATGGGCGATGTGATTGACGTTTACCCGTATAAAGGCGAAGTCCGCAGTCACGAAACCAATGAACTGCTGGCAACCTTTGAACTGAAAACCGATGTGCTGCTGGATGAAGTCCGCGCCGGCGGCCGTATTCCGCTGATTATCGGTCGCGGCCTGACGACGAAAGCACGCGAGTCACTCGGCCTGCCGGCAAGCGACGTCTTTGTGCAGGCGAAAGATATCGCCACCAGCACGCGCGGCTACTCGCTGGCGCAGAAGATGGTGGGCCGCGCCTGTGGCGTTGAGGGTATTCGTCCGGGCGCGTACTGCGAGCCGAAGATGACCTCTGTGGGTTCACAGGATACCACCGGTCCGATGACGCGCGATGAGCTGAAAGACCTGGCGTGCCTCGGCTTCTCCGCCGATCTGGTGATGCAATCCTTCTGCCACACCGCGGCCTATCCGAAGCCGGTTGATGTGACCACGCACCATACGCTGCCGGATTTCATCATGAACCGCGGTGGCGTCTCGCTGCGTCCGGGCGATGGTATTATTCACAGCTGGCTGAACCGTATGCTGCTGCCGGATACCGTTGGCACCGGCGGTGACTCACACACCCGCTTCCCGATTGGCATCTCTTTCCCGGCGGGTTCCGGCCTGGTGGCGTTTGCCGCTGCGACTGGCGTGATGCCGCTCGATATGCCGGAATCGGTGCTGGTGCGCTTTAAGGGCACCATGCAGCCGGGCATTACGCTGCGCGATCTGGTACACGCTATCCCGCTGTACGCGATTAAGCAGGGCCTGCTGACGGTAGAGAAGAAGGGCAAGAAAAACATCTTCTCCGGCCGTATTCTGGAGATCGAAGGTCTGCCGGATCTGAAAGTTGAGCAGGCTTTTGAGCTGTCTGATGCCTCCGCTGAGCGTTCTGCTGCCGGTTGTACCATCAAGCTGGATAAAGCGCCGATCATCGAGTACCTGAACTCCAACATCGTCCTGCTGAAGTGGATGATCTCGGAAGGCTACGGCGATCGCCGTACGCTGGAGCGCCGCGTTGAGGGCATGGAGAAATGGCTGGCCGATCCGCAGCTGCTGGAAGGCGATGCAGATGCAGAATACGCTGCGGTGATCGAGATCGATCTGGCGGATATCAAAGAGCCGATTCTGTGTGCACCAAACGATCCGGATGATGCGCGCTGGCTCTCTGACGTGCAGGGCGAGAAGATTGACGAAGTGTTTATCGGCTCCTGCATGACCAATATCGGTCACTTCCGCGCGGCCGGTAAGCTGCTGGACGCGCATAAGGGCCAGCTGCCGACGCGTCTCTGGGTGGCTCCGCCAACCAAGATGGATGCGGCGCAGCTTACCGAAGAGGGCTACTACAGCGTCTTTGGTAAAAGCGGTGCGCGTATTGAGATCCCGGGCTGTTCGCTCTGCATGGGTAACCAGGCACGCGTGCAGGACGGTGCGACGGTGGTCTCCACGTCGACCCGTAACTTCCCGAACCGTCTGGGTAACGGCGCCAACGTCTTCCTGGCATCAGCCGAGCTGGCTGCCGTCGCTTCGCTGCTTGGCAAACTGCCAACGCCGGACGAGTATCAGCAGTTTATGGTGCAGGTGGATAAAACGGCCGACGACACCTATCGCTATCTCAACTTTGACCAGCTGGGTCAATATACCGAGAAAGCGGACAGCGTGATTTTCCAGACCGCCGTATAACGCGACGGGTAAATCGGGGGGGGGATGATGCAAATCATCCCCCTTTTTTTATGCCTTTTTTACCGGCGGCACTCCCGGCATAATGCGAGCGCGATCCCACTTTATTACGCGCGCTGCGCTCAGAATGCACATAAACGTGCAGTCCGGCGCGCTACTGGTATGAGGTAACCCAATGGAGTATGAATTTTTACGCGATATCACCGGCCAGGTCAGGGTGCGCATGTCGATGGATCACGAAGCGGTAGGCCACTGGTTTAACGAAGAGGTCCGCGACAACGCCGGGCTGCTGGATGAAGTGGAGGCGGCGGCGCGTGCGGTAAAAGGCACCCATCAGCAGTGGCAGCGTATCGGACATGAGTACACGCTGTGGCTGGACGAGGAAGAGGTGATGATCCGCGCTAACCAGCTGGCGCTGGAGGATGAGGGGCTGGAAGAGGGCATGGCCTACTACGATGAAGAGAGTCTCTCGTTCTGCGGCGTGGAGGACTTTCTGGCGGTCATCGCGGCTTACCGGCAGTTTATGGCGGGCAGATAACCGGCACCGCGCCACATGATCCATTCTTACTTAACGTAGGCCAGCAGGCTCAGTGAATCACGCGCCAGCGATTTGCACTTCTTATCGTTATTGATTGCAATGCCACTGAGATCTTTATAGCTCTCTTCGCCCAGCGCTTTCATGTTGTAGCTGCTGTAGTTGCTCAAATCCCAGCGGTTCTGCTGGGCAAAAAACACCAGCGCTTTGCGAATTTGTGCATCCGGCAGCGCCTGGTAGCCGCAGTCGTTTTTCAGATAGACAAAGACCGCCGTCAGGTCAGCCAGATCTTCCGCTTCAGACTCGCTCAGCGCAAAACTGCTGGTGGAGAAGCCAAAGAGTCCCGCCAGCAGCAGGATCTTAATGCTTTTTGTCATAATGGTTCTCAGCAAAGGACAATCCATTGACGTTAGCACAGTTACCGTCCGGATTCCGCTTCTTTTACCCCGGCGACGGGCAGGCTACTATTTTGCTGCCCGGCACTTGACCCTCCCGCAGGGGCAGGGTTTAGGCTGGGTGCCTCATTATCACAAGGATATGCGTATGCAACGTCGCACTTTTCTCAAACTGACCGCGGCGCTCAGCGCGGCAGGCGCACTGCCGCTATGGAGCCGCTCACTGATGGCGGCTACGCGGCCGCTGCTGCCGATCCCTGCGCTGCTTGAGCCAGATGCGCGCGGTCACTACAGCCTTACCGCCATGACGGGCAGCACGCAGTGGCAGGGTAAAGCGGTGCCGACCTGGGGCTATAACGGCAGCCTGCTCGGGCCGGTTCTGCGCCTGCAGCGCGAGAAGCGCGTCACGGTCAATATTCATAACCGGCTGCCGGAAGCGACCACCGTACACTGGCACGGCCTGGCGATTCCGGGTGACGTGGATGGAGGCCCGCAGGCGATTATCGCGCCCGGTGCCACGCGGCAGGTGAGCTTTACCCCCGATCAGCCGGCGGCGACCTGCTGGTTTCATCCGCATCTGCACGGCAAAACCGGTCATCAGGTGGCGCAGGGATTAGCCGGGCTGGTGCTGCTGGAGGATGAAGCGTCCGGCAAGCTGCGTCTGCCGATGCAGTGGGGAGCCGATGACGTACCGCTGATTTTCCAGGATAAACAGCTTAACAGCGCCGGCACGCATATCGATTATCAGCTGGATGTGATGCGCGCGGCGGTAGGCTGGTTTGGCGATATGATGCTGACCAACGGCGTGCAGTATCCGCAGCACGCCGTGCCGCGCGGCTGGCTGCGGCTGCGGCTGCTTAACGGCTGTAACGCCCGCTCGCTGGAGATCGCCACCAGCGATAAACGACCAGTCTATGTGGTGGGCAGCGATGGCGGACTGCTCGCTGAACCGGTACAGGTGAGGTCGCTGTCACTGCTGCCGGGCGAGCGCTTTGAGGTGCTGATCGATACCTCTGACGGGCAGCCTTTTGATATCGTCACGCTGCCGGTGACGCAGATGGGGATGACGCTGCCGCCGTTTGATCGGCCACTGCCGCTGGTGCAGATCCTGCCGCTGCGCATTATGGCGAGCGGGACGCTGCCGGACACCCTGGTGGATCTGCCGCCGCTGCCTGCCAGTGACGGCGTACAGAACCGCTGGCTGCAGCTGATGATGGATCCGCAGCTGGATAAGCAGGGGATGCAGGCGCTGATGGATCGTTATGGCCATCAGGCGATGGGGGGCGCGGCAGACCACGGCGCGGCAGAGACGCACAGCGGACACGATGCCATGCCGATGGAACAGAGCGAACATGGCGCGATGCCGATGGATCACGGTGCGCACGACGCTGCCGCATACGATTTTCACCACGGCAATAAGATCAACGGCGAAGCGTTTAACATGCAGAAGCCGATGTTTGCCGTGCCGCTGGGTAAAACCGAGAAGTGGACGATTTCAGGCGAGGGCGATGCGATGCTGCATCCGTTCCATATTCACGGTGCACAGTTCCGTATCCTGTCAGAAAACGGCAAGCCGCCCGCCGCGCATCGCGCCGGCTGGAAAGATATGGTTAACGTCAACGGCTGGCGCAGTGAAGTCGTGGTGCGGTTCGACTATGCTGCCAGCGCGGAGCATGCCTATATGGCACACTGCCATCTGCTGGAGCACGAAGATACCGGCATGATGCTCGGCTTCACGGTCGCGTAGCGGGGCCAGACGACCGCAAGGGCGGCATCTGAGCCGCTCGGCGTCAGCCGCCGTCTGCCGCCTCCAGCGCCTGGCTGATATCCGCAATCAGGTCGTCCGGATGCTCAATCCCGATCGACAGGCGCACCGTCGCGTCGCTGATGCCAATGCGCTGACGTACCGCCAGCGGCACGCCAGAGTGGGTGGTGCTGGCCGGATGGCTGGCGAGCGACTCGGTGCCGCCCAGGCTTACCGCCAGCTTAAACAGCGTCAGCGCGTTGAGAAAGCGGAAAGCCGCAGGTTCACCGCCCTGAATATCAAAGGAGAAGGTCGAGCCGGCGCCGCTGCACTGACGCCGGTACGTTTCTCCGGCCGCACTCTGTGCGTCAAGATAGGGCAGCCAGAACAGCGCCGCGACCTGAGGCCGGTCGCGCAGGAAGGCGGCGACCCGTTCCGCATTTGCGGCGGCTTTCTCCATGCGCAGCGCCAGCGTCTCCAGCGAACGGCCAATCATCCAGCTTGAGTGCGGGTCGAGCTGCGTGCCGATCGCGCTGCGCAGCGCGCGCACAGATTTCATCAGCGTCCGGCTGCCCAGCGCGGCGCCGGCGATAAGGTCGGAGTGGCCGCCCACATATTTGGTCAGCGAATAGAGCGAGATATCTGCGCCATGCTGCAGCGGATGCTGAAACAGCGGCCCCAGCAGCGTATTATCGCAGGCGATAACCGGACGCGAACCCTGCTGCTGTGCAATGACATCCGCCACCTGCGCAATAAGCCGGATATCCACCAGGCTGTTGGTGGGGTTGGCCGGCGTCTCGATCAGGATCAGGGCGACCCGGCCACGCTGCCACGCCAGCTTCGCCGCCTCATAAACCTTATCTTCATCCGTACCCTCGCTGAACCCTACGGCTTTAATTTCCAGATCGTGCAGCGTCTTGCTCAGCAGCGTTTCTGTGCCACCATACAGCGGCTGTGAATGCAGGATCACCTCGCCCGGCCGCGCAAACGCAAGCAGCGTAGTGGCAATGGCTGACATACCGGAAGAGAAGAGCACCGCGCTCTCAGCGCCCTCATAGATCGCCAGACGATCTTCAACGATTTCGCTGTTGGGATGGTTAAAGCGTGAATAGACCAGCCCGCCGCTCTGACCAGCAGGCGGCTGACGGCGACCCGATACATAATCAAAAAAATCTTTGCCCTCTTCGGCACTGTTGAAAACAAAGGTTGAGGTAAGAAACACCGGCGGTTTTACCGCGCCTTCTGACAGCCGAGGATCGTAACCGTAATTAAGCATCTGCGTTTCCGGATGCAGCGTGCGCCGATCGGAAGGTTCTTTATTGCTGGATGAGTTTGCCATAGCAGCTCCGGCTGAATCAGGATAAAGCGCGTAAACCCTGCTATAGAGTTAATGCCATCGCGGTAAATTTTGCTACGTAATCGTTTGCGTTCTGCGGGCGCGGTTAGCCATCAGGCGCATTGTGATAGACTGCGGAGCTTTCTGAAAACCTTAACCAGGCGAACGCAATGAAACACACCGTTGATGTGATGATCTCCCGGGAGGAGATTGCAACCCGTATTGCCGAGCTGGGCAAACAGATCAGTGAAGCCTACCGCGACAGCGGCAGCGAGATGGTGCTGGTTGGTCTGCTGCGCGGCTCCTTTATGTTTATGGCCGATCTGTGTCGGGCGATTGATGTTCCGCATGAGGTCGACTTTATGACCGCCTCCAGCTACGGCAGCGGCATGTCGTCGTCACGCGACGTCAAAATCCTGAAAGATCTCGATGAAGATATTCGCGGTAAAGATGTGCTGATCGTGGAAGATATCATCGACTCCGGCAACACGCTGAGCAAAGTGCGTGAGATCCTGCGCCTGCGTGAGCCAAAATCGCTGGCCATCTGCACGCTGCTGGATAAACCCGAGCGTCGTGAAGTTGAGGTGCCGGTCGAATATGTGGGCTTTACCATTCCCGATGAGTTTGTCGTGGGCTTTGGCATTGACTACGCGCAGCGCTATCGTCATCTGCCTTATATCGGCAAAGTCACCATGCAGGACGCATAACCGCACAATCTACCTGGGTCATTTTGGCCGTTCCGGGATAGAATCAGCCGCCCGTAAGTGACTGACTTGCGGGCCTGATGCACTTTTCTGCACGATACAGCGCGTCATGCGCTCCCCGCAGGCGCACCACGTCTGATTTCAACACAAATTCTGCTGAATTCGCCGCACGTCTGGCGCGGGCGCACTATCATTTTCATCAGGCTTTGATGTCACAACAACAGGATATGGACTCGCAATGACTTATGCACTGGAACTTTCCGGGCTGACCAAGACCTATCCCGGCGGCGTACAGGCGCTGAAAGGTCTCGATCTGAACGTAGAGGCGGGCGACTTTTACGCTCTGCTGGGACCAAACGGGGCCGGTAAATCGACCACCATTGGGATTATCAGCTCGCTGGTTAATAATTCTGGCGGCAGCGTTCGGGTATTTGGTTACGACCTGCAAAAAGATGTGGTCAATGCCAAGCGCCAGCTCGGGCTGGTGCCACAGGAGTTCAACTTTAACCCGTTTGAAACCGTGATGCAGATCGTCGTAAACCAGGCAGGCTATTACGGCGTGGAGCGGGCAGAGGCGAACAAACGTGCGGAGAAGTATCTTAACCAGCTCGATCTGTGGGGCAAACGCAATGAGCGCGCCCGCATGCTTTCAGGCGGTATGAAGCGCCGCCTGATGATTGCGCGTGCGCTGATGCATGAGCCCAAGCTGCTGATTCTGGATGAGCCGACGGCCGGCGTGGATATTGAGCTGCGCCGCTCAATGTGGGTGTTTCTGAAAGAGCTGAATGCGAAAGGCACCACGATTATCCTCACCACGCACTATCTGGAAGAGGCAGAGATGCTGTGTCGCAATATCGGCATCATTCAGAGCGGCGAACTGGTAGAGAATACCTCCATGAAAGGCCTGCTCTCTAAACTGAAATCGGAAACCTTTATTCTCGATCTCGCCCCGCGCAGCGCGCTGCCGCAGCTGGAGGGCTTTCAGTATCGCCTGGTGGATACCTCGA
This sequence comes from Pantoea sp. ICBG 1758, assembly GCF_002928325.1. Lineage (NCBI taxonomy): Bacteria > Pseudomonadati > Pseudomonadota > Gammaproteobacteria > Enterobacterales > Erwiniaceae > Pantoea > Pantoea sp. ICBG 1758. Next base: position 65,050 of record NZ_POWL01000003.1, on the reverse strand, counting down.
CGCTGGAAGTAGAAGTGATGCGTGAGCAGGGGCTTAACAGCGTATTCAGTCAGCTGAGCGCGCAGGGCGTACAGGTGCTGAGCATGCGTAACAAAGCAAACCGGCTGGAAGAGCTGTTTGTGGGACTGACACAGGGTAAAGCAGGAGGCAGAGCATGACGCATCTTTATTGGGTCGCGTTAAAGAGTATCTGGAGCAAAGAGATTAACCGGTTTGCCCGCATCTGGATCCAGACGCTGGTCCCGCCGGTGATCACCATGACGCTCTACTTTATTATTTTCGGTAACCTGATTGGTTCACGCATTGGCGACATGCACGGCTTCAGCTATATGCAGTTTATCGTGCCGGGCCTGATTATGATGTCGGTGATCACCAACGCCTATGCTAACGTCGCCTCCTCTTTTTTCAGCGCAAAATTCCAGCGCAATATTGAAGAGCTGCTGGTGGCACCGGTGCCGACCCACATCATCATTGCCGGCTATGTCGGCGGCGGCGTGGCGCGTGGCGTCTGCGTGGGGATCCTGGTGACGGCGGTCTCGCTCTTCTTTGTGCCGTTCCACGTTTTCTCCTGGCCAATGGTTGCCATCACTCTGCTGCTGACCGCGGTACTCTTCTCGCTGGCGGGTCTGCTCAACGCGGTGTTCGCCCGCACGTTTGATGATATCAGCCTGATCCCGACCTTTGTGCTGACGCCGCTGACTTATCTGGGCGGCGTCTTCTATTCGCTGGCGCTGCTGCCGCCGTTCTGGCAGGCAGTCTCGAAGCTGAATCCGGTGGTGTATATGATCAGCGGCTTCCGGTACGGCTTCCTCGGCATTAACGATGTGCCGCTGGTGTTTACGCTGTCGGTGCTGTTAGCGTTTATCGTGGTGTTTTATGTGCTGGTGTATACGCTGATCCAGCGCGGTCGCGGCTTACGCACCTGAATGTTATTGAGCGGGATAATAAACAGGGGCGCCGGAAGGGCGCCCCTGATGTTTCCGGCAGCTCAGCGTAATATGGCTGAACGCTACGCAACCTGAACCGGCAGCGCCCGGGCAAGACGTTTCATCTCATTATCGCCCTCAAAATAGGCCACCTTTGGCTGCCAGCTGCGCGCCACTTCATCCTCTACCTGCACGTAAGAGCAGATAATCATGATGTCTCCGGCACAGGCGCAGCGCGCGGCAGCACCGTTTACGGAGATAATTTTTGATCCCCGCTCGGCGGCGATGGCGTAGGTGGAAAAACGCTGGCCGTTGGTCACATTGTAAATATCGATCGCTTCATATTGCAGAATGCCGGCGGCATCCAGGAAATCCTGATCGATCGCGCAGGAGCCTTCATAGTGCAGATCGGCCTGCGTGACTTTGACGCGGTGCAGTTTGCCCTGCAGAACAGTACGAATCATCGCGGTATACCCTTAAGCTGCTGTTTAAACGACGGCTTACGCCATCAGATCCACTTGCTGATTATCAATCAGACGCGCGTTGCCCAGCCAGGCGGCCATCAGGATCACCGCGCGCTGGCTCTCCACCGTCAGCGGCTGCAGCGTGCTGGCATCGCAGATCGCCAGCCCGTCAGGACGAAACCCCTTTTCCTGCAGCGCGGCATTCGCCTGTTCAATAATCTCATCAATGTGGCGTTCGCCGTTGCTGAGGCGCTCCGCCATACTCTGCATAACCTGGCTCAGACCCGGTGCCAGCCTGCGTTCATCGGCAGTAAGATAGCCATTGCGCGAACTCAGCGCCAGCCCATCTTTCGCCCGCACGGTGGGCACGCCAACGATGTCGATATCAAAGCCCATATCCGCAACCAGTTTGCGTATGATCGCCAGCTGCTGAAAGTCCTTTTCGCCAAAACAGGCGACGTCAGGCTGCACCAGGTTGAACAGTTTGCTGACAACCGTGGCAACACCGCGGAAGTGGCCCGGCCGGCTGGCACCCTCCAGCAGCGCAGAGAGCACCGGCACCTCAACAAACGTCTGGTTCTCTGTACCCTGCGGATAGATCGCCTGCGGTGCCGGTGCAAATACCAGATCCACACCGTGACGGTTAAGCTTTTCGCAATCGTCCTGCAGCGTGCGCGGATAGCGTGCAAGGTCATCCGCGCGGTCAAACTGCATCGGATTAACAAACACCGAGACCACAACCACATCAGCCCGCTGGCGCGCTTCATCAACCAGCGTCAGGTGGCCATCATGCAGATTGCCCATTGTGGGCACCAGGGCGATACGTTTGCCCGCCTGGCGCCAGCGACGGATCTCGCGGCGCAGCATCGGCAGCGTTTCAATGATCAACACGATAAATCTCCGGATTCAGAAGAAGCTGTGTTCGGCGGCAGGATAGGTGCCAGCCTCAACGTCGGCAATATACTGGCGAATTGCCGCGCGAATGTCGCCGGTTTCGGCGAGGAAATTTTTGGCAAATTTTGGAATGTGGCCACCGGTGATGCCAAAGGCGTCATGCATCACCAGAATCTGGCCATCGGTGACGTTACCTGCGCCGATGCCGATCACCGGAATGGTCAGCGCCTGGGTGATGCGCGCCGCCAGCGCGACCGGCACGCACTCCAGTACCATCAGCTGTGCGCCAGCGGCTTCCAGCGCCAGGGCATCGGCCAGCAGGCGTTCAGCGTCCGCCTCATCACGGCCCTGCACTTTGTAGCCGCCAAAAATATTTACCGACTGCGGCGTCAGGCCCAGATGGCCACAGACCGGTACGGCGCGCTCGGTCAGCATGCGTACACTCTCCGCCAGCCACGCACCCCCTTCCAGTTTGACCATGTTGGCACCGGCGCGCATCAGCTGCGCGGCAGAGGCGAAAGTCTGCTCCGGAGTGGCATAGCTCATAAAGGGCAGGTCAGCCATGATCAGTGCCTGCGGCGCGCCACGGCGCACGGCGGCGGTATGATAGGCGATATCAGCCACCGTGACCGGCAGCGTGGAGTCATGCCCCTGCACCGTCATCCCCAGTGAATCGCCAATCAGCATCACCTGAATGCCTTCGTCGGCAAACAGGCAGGCAAAGCTGAAATCATAAGCGGTAAGAGTGGCAAAGCGGCGCCCGCTGGCTTTCAGCTGGCGCAGATGAGAGATAGTGGTTGGTTTCATCGCAATCTCCGGCGTTTCTGATGCGCGCAGTGTACTGGATTGCTTGCAGGGGGGATATGACCGGCAGGAAATTATCGCGTGTCAGACGGACCAGAGGGTGATTTCGCTGCAGTCCAGCGTGGCGAGCACGCCGCTCAGCGGACGGCCATCGGGCAGGCGCAGACCCGGCGCAATCTCCAGCAGCGGCAGCAGCATAAATGCCCGGTTGTGCATATCATAGTGCGGTACGGTTAAACGCGGCGTATGGATCACCTGATTGCCAAACAGCATGATATCGATATCGAGCGTACGCGGCCCCCAGCGCTCAGCTTTGCGCACGCGGCCATGTTCCAGCTCAATATGCTGGGTGTGATCCAGCAGCGTCTCGGGCAGCAGCGCTGTATCAAGCGCCACTACCGCGTTCAGGTAGTCGGGCTGATCCGCCGGACCATAGGGCGGCGTGCGATAGAACGATGAAGTCGCCACGCGGGAGGTCTCCGGCAGCGTATCGAGCGCCGCAAGCGCTGCATCAATCTGATGCAGCGGATCGGCAAGATTACTGCCCAGGGCGAGATAGACGCGATTCATGATGCGTTGCTGCTGCTGCCCTGTTCGCGACGCGGACCGGTGGAGCGGCGGCGCGGACGGCGCGGTTTACGGCGCGGCTGCGGATCGTCCCCCAGCGTGTTCAGCATGGTTTTCTGCTGGACCGGAACGGCGGCCTGGAATTCACCCCACCACTGGCTGAGACGCTGCAGTTCCGGATTCTTTTCTACTTCAGCACGCAGCGCCAGCAGGTCGTAAGCGGCGCGGAATTTCGGATGCTCCATCAGCTTCCATGCGCGTTTGCCGTGGCGACGCGACATACGCAGCTGCAGCTGCCAGATATCGCGGACCAGGGTGGTAATGCGTTTCGGGATCGCCAGCGCGCGGCAGGCCTCGTCCAGCGTATCATTCATGGAGAGTGCAAACGCGTCATAGTAGGTCAGGCCGCTCTCCTGAGCGATACGCTCAGCGGATTCCAGCTGCGGATACCAGAACATTGCGGCAAACAGAAACGCCGGATTGACACGCAAATCGTTGTGCAGCCGGGTATCGGTGTTTTTCAGCACCTGCGCCAGCATGCGTTCCATCATGCTGTCGCCTTGCTCGGTAAAGTGGCGCGCCAGGGTCGGGAACAGCGGCTGGAAGAGCTGATATTCACACAGCATCTGCCAGGTGCGGTAGCCATAGCCAGCCTGCAGCAGCTTCAGCGCCTCTTCAAACAGGCGGGCGGGCGGAACGTCATTCAGCAGCGTCGCCAGGCGCGGGATCGGCTCGGCGGTTTCCGGCGCAATCTGCATATTGAGTTTGGCGGCAAAGCGCACCACGCGCAGCATGCGTACCGGATCTTCACGGTAGCGCGTCTCCGGATCGCCAATCAGGCGTACCACGCCCTCCTGCAGATCCTGCAGGCCACCCACATAGTCGCGGACCGTGAAGTCTGCCACGCTGTAGTAGAGGCTGTTGATGGTGAGATCGCGGCGCTGCGCATCATCTTCGATGCTGCCAAAAATATTGTCGCGCAGCAGCATGCCGTTCTGGCCGCGCTGCGAGCTGTTGCGATCGTCTTCGCTCTCTTCCTGATGGTGGCCGCGGAAAGTCGCCACCTCGATCACTTCCGGCCCAAACATCACGTGCGCCAGACGGAAACGGCGGCCAACCAGACGGCAGTTGCGGAACAGTTTGCGCATCTGCTCAGGCGTGGCATTGGTCGTCACGTCGAAATCTTTCGGCTTTTTGCCCAGTAGCAGGTCGCGTACGCCGCCGCCGACCAGGTAAGCTTCAAAGCCTGCTTTATTCAGGCGATAGAGCACCTTAAGGGCGTTTTCGCTGATATCTTTGCGTGAGATGTTATGGTTTTCCCGGGGAATGATGGTCATCTGGTTTTCAGCTTCCACCTCTTCAGGCACCTCCTCGTCACGCTTGAGGACTCTCCGGCAAAAATTAGCGACTCGGGTAAAAATGGGACACCTCGACAGTGACAAAAAATGGGTGGTAATAAAATCAGCGGCTAATCATAGCCTGTTGCGAACCATTTAGGAATGGCGTTGTCATTTCATCCGGCTTTAGCGCGTCATGTAACGGGATCTGCGCCGGCGCCCAGCGCGTAATGGCCTGGCTCAGCAGCAACGCCAGCGGGCTATCCTGCCAGCCTTCTTCTGCCGGCTGTCCGAGAAAGCGCAGCGCCTGCACCAGCAGCGGACGCGGATCGCCAGCGGGCAGGGCAGGGGCGTGATTCTGCTTGGAGAGTTTATTGCCGTCAGCGGCGATCGCCAGCGGCAGATGCAGGTATGCCGGCGGCGTCCAGCCAAACTGCTGATAGAGCGCAATCTGACGCACCGTCGGGGCGATTAGATCCGCGCCGCGCACAATTTCGGTAACGCCCTGGTCATGATCGTCGACCACCACCGCCAGGTTATAGGCGAACAGCCCGTCCCGGCGATGGATAATAAAATCCTCTTCCGCCAGCTGAGGATCCGCCAGCAGCTCCCCGCGCAGCCGATCGGTAAAATGCCGGACCGGCGCGTGCTGGCGCAGGCGCAGCGCCGCGTTATCCGGCGGGAGCTGGCGATCGCGACAGTAACCATCGTAATACCCACCCAGCTGCTGAATACGCCGGCGACTGCAGGTGCAGAAATAGCTCTGACGATGAGTGCGCAACCAGGCCAGCGCCGCCCGATACGCATCATGCCGCTGTGACTGCCACATCACTTCACCATCCCACTCCAGCCCGTAATGCTCCAGCTGCTGCAGAATGCGCGTGGCAGCACCCGGTACTTCACGTGGCGGATCGATATCTTCAATACGCACCAGCCAGCGGCCCTGCTGCGCACGCGCGCTGAGATAACTGCCGAGTGCAGCAATCAGGGAACCAAAATGAAGATCGCCGGAGGGCGAAGGGGCGAAGCGACCAATACAGGAGGACATAGCAGAGGGTGTCACTGGAAGATACACCGCACGGCGGGGAAAGATTGATTTTCCCTGCTGTGCGGTGAGAACAGGCGGATGGACATCAGCCAGCCATCTGCTTCTCGCGGATCTCAGCCAGCGTTTTGCAGTCAATGCAAAGATCGGCAGTCGGACGCGCTTCCAGACGGCGGATACCGATTTCAACACCGCAGGATTCACAGTAGCCGAAGTCGTCATCTTCCACTTTTTTCAGCGTCTTCTCGATCTTCTTAATCAGCTTACGCTCGCGATCGCGGTTACGCAGTTCCAGGCTGAACTCCTCTTCCTGCGCTGCTCGGTCAACCGGATCGGGGAAGTTAGCAGCTTCGTCCTGCATGTGTGACACAGTACGGTCTACTTCATCCCTGAGTTGGTTGCGCCAGGCTTCCAGAATCTTACGGAAGTGGCCTAACTGGGCGTCGTTCATATACTCTTCGCCCGGTTTCTCCTGATACGGCTCCACACCTGCGATGGCGAGGATACTCAGGGACGATGTTTTACGGTTTTGCCCTTCTTGCATGTTGTTTCTCCTGGATAACACGCACTACCCGTTGCGATTCAGACTGCCCGGCAGGATTGCTGCACGGCTGGCCTGTCTGCTCTGGGTTTATCGATTCCCATCAGGGAAAAAAACAGGCCGCTATAAATAGCAGAAGCAATCAAGGTTGGCAATTATTCCTGAACACACCTTGACAAGCCTGTGAGTAAAAGCGTATTTAGCGCGCCTCCGGCTCCATCCTGACACAGTTTATCGCCACTATTATGACAGCTCAGCGCAGGCTGCCACCGGCAGCGGTCGGGAGAGCTGCATCTGCTCAGGAGAAAGCGTGGCCTGATACGCAAACACTTCTACGCCACGGCGCTGTGCCTGTACCAGTAGTTCTGCGTAGTGCGCGTCGATATGGCGCGCCGGGGAAACGTCCTCAATCCCCGTGTGCAGAACAGCAAACAACAAAACGGCCCGATGACCTTCTGCCGCGATTGCACTGAGTTCGCGCAGATGCTTCTGTCCGCGGACCGTCACCGCATCCGGAAAGTAGCCTTTACCATTCTGTAAAAGGGTGACGGATTTGACTTCAATATAGCAGTTTGATCTGCCCTCTGCCTGCAGAAGGAAATCAATTCGGCTTTTTTCCGTGCCATATTTCACTTCGCTGCGGCAGTGGGTGTAACCGGATAATTCCGGAATATGCTGCTGCTGCAGCGCCTCCTGCACCAGCTGGTTAGCGCGCAGCGTATTAACGCAGATCCAGTGGCCCGACTGCGTCTCTGTCAGCTCCCAGCTGTGCGGATATTTGCGCGTCGTGCTGGCTGACGTGGAGTACCACACCGTGTCGCCGGGCGTGGCGCAGCCGGTCATGGCGCCGGTGTTGGCGCAGTGGATGGTCAGCAGGTCGCCCTCAGGCGTCACGATGTCAGCCAGAAAGCGCTTGTAGCGCGCCACCAGACGAGCCGGCTTAAGCGGCAGAGTAAACTGCATGGTGGATCCTCAGGCTGAAGTGAGCGGCCAGCGCGCCACGGTTTTGTAGCGCGTACGGCCGCGGGAAAAGAGCGATGAACAGAGCGCAAACCGGGTCGCTTCCATCTGCCAGTGAAACCCGCGCGGCGGCAGCACAATGCGCTGTGTGGCGTGGCGCAGCAGGGTAACGTGCGGATGAAAAGGCTGTGCGCTCTGCGCGCAGCCGTGTCGTGCCGCCTGAGCGCGCAGCAGCGACGCCAGCTGCAGCAGTCCGCGCGGCGCGCGGCGGCAGCCGAGCCATACTACGCCGGGGCGTGGCCAGTGTCCGGCATCATCCAGGTCAAGCGTAAAAGCGGGCTGGGTAATACGCGCGGCGAGCTGTTGCAGGCTCTCCTGCGTCTCGCGGTTCACCTCACCCAGAAACGCCAGCGTCAGATGCAGGTTGGCCGCTGCAACCGGCGTACCGGCCTCAGCGGCAAAATTATCCGCCCGCCACTGCACCAGCTGCTGCTGAAGCGGAGCAGGCAGTTCAAGAGCAAAAAACAGGCGTTGCGTGGTCATAAGCGTGCTCCGGTAATCTGCGCCGGGTGGTGTACAATGCGCGCCATATTAGCACAGGCAGAGCAGGAGAAGAGCGTGAGTGAATTACCGGTCAGCGAGGTATTGCCTGCGCTGCTGACGGCGCTGGAGCGTTCGCCCCAGGTGCTGCTGGCGGCCCCTACCGGCGCAGGAAAATCGACCTGGCTGCCGCTGCAGCTGCTGCAGCAGGCGTCGCTGCCGGGGCGTATTATTATGCTGGAACCGCGTCGTCTGGCGGCGCGCAATGTGGCCCAGCGGCTGGCGGAGCAGCTTGGCGAGCAGCCGGGCGACACCGTGGGTTACCGGCTGCGCGGTGAGAGCTGCGTCGGTGCGCATACCCGACTCGAAGTGGTCACCGAGGGGATCCTGACGCGCATGCTGCAGCGCGATCCCATGCTGGAGGACGTAGCGCTGGTGATCCTCGATGAGTTTCATGAGCGCAGCCTGCAGGCCGATCTGGCGCTGGCGCTGCTACTGGATGTGCAGCAGGGGCTGCGCGATGACCTGAAGCTGCTGCTGATGTCCGCCACGCTGGATAATCAGCGTCTGCAGGCGCTGCTGCCCGCTGCGCCTGCCATTGTATCGGCCGGACGCAGTTATCCGGTGGCGCGCCGCTATGCCAGCCTCAATCCGCAGACGCGTTTTGAGGAGGCGGTGGCGCGCGAGGTCGCCCAGCTGCTGCGCGAGGAGCACGGCTCGCTGCTGCTGTTTCTGCCGGGCGTGGCGGAGATTGAGCGTGTCAGGCGGGAGCTGAGCGCACGGGTGGGGGACGATATCGATCTGGCTCCGCTCTACGGTGCGCTGCCGCTGGAGGCGCAGCGGCGCGCCATTCTGCCGGCCGCCGCCGGCCGCCGGAAGGTCGTGCTCGCTACGAACATTGCGGAGACCAGCCTGACCATCGAGGGGATCCGTCTGGTGGTCGATAGCGCGCTGGAGCGGGTCGCGCAGTTTGATGCCCGCAGCGGCGTCACCCGGCTGCAAACGCAGCGTATCAGTCAGGCATCCATGACGCAGCGCGCCGGGCGCGCCGGCCGGCTTGAGCCGGGTATCTGCCTACATCTGCTGGCACAGGAGCAGGCGCTGCGCGCGCCGGCGCAGAGTGATGCAGAGATCTTAAGCAGCGATCTCGCCGGTCTGCGGCTGGAGCTGCTGCAGTGGGGCTGTAGCACGGCAGCGCAGCTGCAGTGGCTTGACCTGCCGCCGGCCCGCAACCTGCAGGCGGCGGACGCGCTGCTGCACCAGCTGGGCGCGCTGGACAGCGCCGGACGGCTTAACGCCACCGGCCGGAAAATGGCGCGGCTCGGCAGCGATCCGCGTCTTGCGGCCATACTCTGCGCGGCGGGGGAGGAGAGCGATGCCATTGCCAGCGCGGCGCTGCTGGTGGCCACTCTCGAAGATCCGCCGCGCGGCGGCAGCGTCGATTTGCGTGACGCGCTGAACCATCCCCAGCCGCAGTGGCAGCGGCGGGCGCGGCAGTGGCAGCAGCGTCTGCACGCCAGCGGTGGACGGGTGGATGTTGATCGCATTCCGCTGCTGCTGGCGGCGGGTTTTGCCGACCGCATTGCGCAGCGGCGCGGCGAGAGCGCACGCTACCAGCTGGCAAACGGTCTCGGCGCCATGCTGGATGAGGATCACGGCCTTAGTCGCTATCCCGCCCTGATTGCGCCCGCGCTGCTGCAGGGGGCGGGCGCGGCGGACGCACGCATGCTGCTGGCGCTGCCGGTGGACCTGACGGCGCTGCGGGCAGCGCTGCCGCAGCTCATTACCCGCCGGGTTGACGTGGAATGGGATGAGGAGAGAGGCACGCTGCGCGCCTGGAAACGCGAACTGCTGGGCGAGCTGGTGCTCAGCGCGCAGCCGCAGGCGCGGCCAGACGCTGAGATTCTGCATCCTGCCATGCTGCGCTGGATACGCGAAAAGGGATTGTCGGTGCTGGGCTGGACGCCGGAAGCGGAGCAGCTGCGCCTGCGCCTGCAGTGCGCGACGCAGTGGTTGCCGGAAGAGGGGTGGCCGCCGCTGGACGATACGGCATTGCTTGATACACTGGAAAGCTGGTTACTGCCTGAGATGACGGGCGTGCGCGATCTGAAAGGGCTGCAGGGCATTAACCTCAGCCGGGCATTATTACATTTGCTGACATGGTCGCAACGTCAGCGGCTGGATAGTGCGCTGCCAACTCACTACACTGTGCCGACCGGAAGCCGCCTGCCCATCCGCTATCACGCAGAGAATCCGCCCGCGCTGGCCGTTCGCCTGCAGGAGATGTTTGGCGAGGCGCAGAATCCGGCTATCGCTGAGGGCCGCGTGCCGCTGGTGCTGGAGCTGCTGTCACCGGCGCATCGTCCGCTGCAGATCACCCGCGATCTGGCGGCGTTCTGGCGCGGCGCGTACCCCGAGGTGCAGAAAGAGATGAAAGGTCGCTACCCCAAACATCCATGGCCGGACGATCCGGCCAGCGCCCTGCCAACAAGGCGCACCAAAAAGTTTTCCCCGTAACCCTGTGGATCGAATTCAGAGGGTTCTGCCATGCGCCGCGGGAGAAAGCAGTTAGAGTAACGGCCGCAGCTACCGCTATGCCTGGAGAGAAGAGAGTATGTCTGGGAACGATCGCGAACCTATTGGGCGCAAAGGAAAAGCGCCAAAGCCGCCGCGCACTACCGCGCGGCGCGGGCACCGCAAAGAGCCTGATGGCCACATCGGGCAAACTGATATTGATGAAGATTATGAGGAGAGCGCTCCGGTGCCACCGAAAAGTAAAGGAAGGGGTAAAGGCCCGCAGCGCGGCAAGCGCCGCTGGTTAGGCTGGCTCATTAAGCTCTTCCTCGTTGTTGTTGTTGTGATGGCGGCCTGGGGCGTCTATCTCGACTCTGAGATCCGCAGCCGTATTGATGGTAAAGTCTGGCAGCTGCCTGCCGCCGTCTACGGGCGCATGGTCAGCCTTGAGCCTGGCATGGCCTATGATAAGAAAGAGATGATTGCGCTGCTGGAAGGTACGCAGTATCGCGAAGTGTCGCGCATTACGCGTCCGGGCGAGTTCAGCGTCAAGGGCAATACCATCGATCTGCTGCGCCGGCCGTTTGATTTTCCTGACAGCAAAGAGGGACAGATCAACGCGCGTCTGACCTTCAGCAACGATGAGCTCTCCGGTATTAAAAATCTCGATACCGGGCGCGACTTCGGTTTCTTCCGTCTCGATCCGCGCCTGATCACCATGCTGCAGTCGCCTAACGGCGAACAGCGTCTGTTTGTGCCGCGTGCCGGCTTCCCGGATCTGCTGGTCGATACGCTGATCGCGACCGAAGATCGTCACTTCTATGAGCATGACGGGATCAGCCCTTACTCGATCGGCCGTGCATTTCTGGCCAACATCACCGCCGGAAAAGCGGTACAGGGCGGCAGTACGCTGACGCAGCAGCTGGTTAAAAACCTGTTCCTGACCAATGAGCGCTCACTATGGCGTAAAGCGCGTGAAGCCTATATGGCGGTGATCATGGATGCGCGTTACAGCAAAGATCGCATCCTTGAGCTCTACCTCAATGAGGTCTATCTCGGTCAGGCCGGTAACGATCAGATCCGCGGCTTCCCGCTGGCCAGCCTCTACTATTTCGGGCGTCCGGTTGATGAGCTCAGCCTCGATCAGCAGGCGATGCTGGTCGGAATGGTAAAAGGCGCCTCGCTCTACAACCCGTGGCGGAATCCAAAGCTGGCGCTGGAGCGACGTAATCTAGTGCTGCGTCTGCTGCAGCAGCAGCAGGTGATTGACCAGGAGCTGTATGACATGCTCTCGGCGCGTCCGCTGGGCGTACAGCCTAAAGGCGGCGTGATCACCCCGCAGCCCGCCTTTATGCAGATGGTGCGTAATGAGCTGCAGGCGAAGCTGGGCGACAAGGTAAAAGATCTCTCGGGCGTGAAAATTTTCACCACGCTCGATCCGGTTTCACAGGACGCGGCTGAAAAGGCGGTAGAAGAGGGGATCCCCACGCTGAAGAAACAGCGCGGGCTGAAAGATCTGGAAACCGCCATGGTGGTGGTAGACCGCTTCAGCGGTGAAGTGCGTGCTATGGTGGGCGGTTCCGATCCGCAGTTTGCCGGCTATAACCGCGCGCTGCAGGCGCGCCGCTCTATCGGCTCGCTGGCGAAACCGGCTACCTATCTGACCGCGCTGAGCCAGCCCAACAGCTACCGGCTGAACAGCTGGATCGCGGATGAACCGATTGCGCTGAAGCAGCCCAATGGCAGCGTCTGGAAGCCAATGAACGACGATCGTCGCTTCAGCGGCAAGGTGATGCTGGTGGATGCGCTGACTAACTCCATGAACGTGCCAACGGTTAATCTGGGCATGACGCTGGGGCTGGATGCGGTAGTGGATACCTGGAATAAACTGGGCGTGTCGAAAGATCAGCTACATCCGGTGCCGGCGATGCTGCTGGGCGCGCTGAACCTGACGCCGGTGGAAGTGGCGCAGGCGTTCCAGTCGATCGCCAGCGGCGGCAACCGTGCTGACCTGTCGGCGGTACGTTCGGTCATCGCTGAAGATGGCTCGGTTCTGTTCCAGAGCTTTCCGCAGGCGCAGCGCGTGGAGCCTGCTCAGGCGGCCTATCTGACGCTCTATACCATGCAGCAGGTGGCGGAACGCGGTACCGCCCATGCTCTGGGCGCACGCTATCCGAAAGCGCACCTGGCGGGCAAAACCGGGACCACCAACGATCTGATCGATAGCTGGTTTGCCGGTGTTGACGGTAAAGAAGTGGCGATTACCTGGGTCGGACGTGATAACAACCAGACGTCGAAACTCTATGGCTCCAGCGGTGCGATGCAGATTTACCGTCGCTATCTCGATAATCAGGCGCCGATGCCGCTGGTCCTGACGCCGCCGGAGGATATCACGCAGATGAACGTTGATTCTGCGGGTAATTTCGTCTGCGGATCTGGCAGCAGTACCTGGCGTTCACTGCCGGTCTGGACGCTGGATCCGGCCGCACTCTGCCAGCAGCAGATGGAGCAGCAGCAGGTGTTCCAGCAGCAACAGCAGCAGCAGCCTGAGCAGCAACAGCAACAGCAACAGCAGCAACAGTCGCAGAATGAGCAAAAGGATTCTGACGGCGTGGCGGGCTGGATCAAAGATATGTTCGGCAGTAAATAAGTCATCCCTTCATACAGGGCGCTCCGGCGCCCTTTTTTTTGCCTCCGGTTTTTTATCCGCGATAAATCGATGCTGCAATCGGGCAGTAATTGCGGCAATCGCGCAGATTACATCTTGCAGATCGCGCGCAGCTTCGCCTAGAATCTTTGCGTCTGATAATCATTATCGTTTTCATTCGCCCGCATTGTTCATCTGTTGAGAGACTCCTTCATGAGTGCGCGAACTACTTTTTTCCGGCCGGAGCTGACGCCTCGTCGCCCGCTGGCTTTATTTATTGCGTTAACACTGGGTACGCTGAGCGCGCAGGCGCTGGCAGAAGAGACTGTTGTTGTCACCGCTGCCGATACCGGCACGGTGGCACAGGAGAGCGCCTGGGGCCCGGCCCCGACCATTGCGGCGAAGCAGAGCGCCACCGGCACCAAAACCGATACGCCGATTGAAAAAAACCCGCAGTCGGTTTCGGTGGTGACGCAGGAAGAGATGGCGATGCATGCCGTCACCAGCGTTAAAGGGGCATTCAACTATACCCCTGGCGTACTGACCGGTAACCGCGGCAGTTCGGACGTGATTGATGCACTCTCGATTCGCGGCTTCAGCGAAACCAACACCAATCAGTATCTGGATGGCCTGAAACTGCAGGGCGACAACTACTCAGAATTCGCCCTCGATCCCTGGTTCCTGGAGCGTGCGGAGCTGCTGCGCGGCCCGGTATCGGTGCTCTATGGAAAAAGTAATCCGGGCGGAGTAGTGGCGCTGGTCAGCAAGCGCCCCACGCAGGAGACGCTGCGTGAAGTGCAGTTCCAGATGGGCAATGACAATCTGTTCTCAACCGGCTTCGATTTCGGCGGCGCGCTCGATGACGCAGGCGTCTACAGCTATCGTCTGACCGGCCTCGCGCGCAGCGCTGATGCGCAGCAGGCGATGAACAAAGAGAAGCGCTACACCATTGCGCCTTCATTCAGCTGGCGTCCGGACGAAAATACGCGTTTTGACCTGCTGACTTACTTCCAGAATGAACCGGAAACCGGCTATTACGGCTGGCTGCCGCGCGAAGGCACGGTGGTGGGCATCACCCGCCCGGACGGCAGCAGTTACAAACTGCCGACCCATTTTGATGAAGGCGAAGAGAGCAACAAGATTTCGCGCAACACCAAAATGGTCGGGTACAGCGTTGAGCATAGCTTCAGCGATACCTGGACGGTGCGGCAGAACCTGCGCTATGCCGAACTGCGTACGGATTACCGCAGCATTTATGGCTTCGGTTATAACCCTGATAATCAACGTATTACCCGTAATGCGGCATTCTCGAAAGAGAAACTCAACCAGTTCGCGGTTGATACGCAGGCCCAGGCTAACTTTGCTACCGGTGATTTAGCTCATACCTTGCTGCTGGGCGTTGATTTCCAGCGCACCCGTAACGACATTGATGGTCAGTTTGGTGTCGCCAGTGGTCTTAGCCCATTCAATCCGCAATATGGTGATGACAGCTATACCCCTTATACCAATCCTTATCAGCATTTAAATCAGCAGCGCCAGACTGGCCTGTATGCGCAGGATCAAATGGAATGGAACCGCTGGGTGTTAACACTCGGTGGCCGCTACGATTACGCGATGAACTCCGTTACCGATCGGGTGGAAAATTCCGTAGACCGTCAGAATGATCAGGCATTTACCTGGCGCGGCGGGGTTAACTACGTATTCGATAATGGTATTGCACCTTACTTCAGCTATAGCGAAGCGTTCATCCCGAATGCTGGTGCGACAGGGAACGGTCAGGCGTTCGATCCTTCACGCGCTAAGCAGTATGAGGCAGGCGTAAAATATGTGCCGAAAGATCGTCCGATTGTTATGACGGCCGCTGTGTATCAGCTCACCAAAACCAAAAACCTGACGGCCGATCCTGATAATCCGCAGTTTAGCGTGCAGAGCGGCGAAATCCGTTCACGCGGCGTGGAGCTGGAAGCGAAAGCCGCGGTGAACGCCAGCATCAACCTGACGGCGGCTTACTCTTATACCGATGCGGAATACACCGAAGATAACTTGCTGAAAGGCCGCACGCCGGTGCAGGTGCCGAAGCACATGGCATCGCTGTGGGGCGACTACACCTTCCATGACACGGCGCTATCGGGCGTAACTATCGGTGCCGGTGTGCGTTACGTCGGTGAAAGCAAAGGATTGTATGCCAGCGGTAGCAACGCGAACCAGAACTTCGATGTCGCCGCTTACACCACGGTAGACGCCGCGCTGAAGTACGACCTGGGTCGCTTCGGCCTGCCGGGTTCGACTGTGGGCGTCAACGTCAACAATCTGTTCAATCGTGACTACGTCGCCAGCTGCTACCGCGACTACGCCTGCTACTGGGGCGCTGAGCGCCGTATCGTGGGTACCGCTACCTTCCGTTTCTGAGACTGATATCCGGGCGCGCTGCGCCCGTTAGCCAGGGAGTACCATGCTGCATTCGCACTACGCCGAAACCACTTTTGCGCTGGATAGTGCCAGCTTTCACGTGCCGGGGCGCACGCTGCTGCATCCGCTGTCGCTTACGTTTACACCGGGAAAAGTGACCGCACTGATTGGCCATAACGGCTCGGGAAAATCGACCCTGCTGAAAATGCTGGGGCGCCATCATGCTGCGACGGCAGGAGAAGTGCTGCTGAACGGCGAACCGGTGGCGCACTGGAACAGCAAAGCGTTTGCACGTCAGGTGGCCTATCTGCCTCAGCAGCTGCCTGCGGCAGAAGGCATGACGGTGCGCGAACTGACGGCGATGGGGCGCTATCCGTGGCACGGTGCGCTGGGACGTTACGGCGCGGAAGATCGCAACCGGGTTGAGGAGGCGATTGCGCTGGTGGGGCTGAAACCCTTTGCCGGCCGTCTGGTGGATAGCCTCTCCGGCGGCGAGCGTCAGCGCGCCTGGCTGGCGATGCTGGTGGCGCAAAATAGCCGCTGCCTGCTGCTGGATGAGCCGACGTCGGCGCTGGATATTGCGCATCAGGTTGAGGTGCTGGCGCTGATCCAGCGGCTGAGCCGCGAGCGCGGACTCACCGTGATTGTCGTGCTGCACGATATCAACATGGCGGCGCGCTACTGCGACAGGCTGGTGGCGCTGCGTCAGGGCGAGGTTATCGCCGAAGGGGAACCGGCGGCGATCATGCAGGCTGACGTGCTGGGCACGATCTACGGTATTCCGATGGGCATACTGCCGCACCCGCAGGGCGGCGCGCCCGTCAGTTTTGTTCGCTGAGGAGCAGGGATGATCTCACTGACCCGTCGTCGTCTGCTGACGGCGCTGGCGCTCTCGCCGCTTATGCAGTGCGCGCCGCTGCGTGCTGCCGTGCCGGACAATTCACGCATTCTGGCGCTGGAGTGGCTCTCAGCTGAACTGCTGATGGCGCTGGGCGTGGCACCGCTCGGCGTGGCGGATGTACACAACTACAATATCTGGGTTGGCGAGCCGCCGCTGCCCGCCAGTACCGTCGATCTTGGCCTGCGTGGTGAACCTAATCTGGAGCTGATGACGCAGCTGGATCCCTCACTGATCCTGTATTACAGCGGCTTTGGTCCGTCAGCAGAAACGCTGCAGCATATCGCCCCGACGCTGGGTTTTTCGCTTCACAGCGGCGACGGCAAGCCGTTCAGCGCCGCGCAACACTCGCTGCGGCAGCTGGGCGCGCGCATTGGACGCGAGGCGCAGGCGGAGCAGCATCTGCAGGAGACCGGACAGCAGCTGGCGGCGGCACGGGTGCGCCTGCAGGGATGGGCCGGACGACCAATTCTGCTGATGTCGCTGCTCGACAGCCGGCACGCCATTGTTTTCGGGCAGAACAGCCTGTTTCTGGATGTCATGCAGCGGCTCGGTCTTACCAGTGCCTGGCAGGGTGAAACCAGCTACTGGGGCAGCGCGGTCATCGGCCTGGAGCGGCTGGCTGAAGTGGGTAACGTTGAGGTGCTCTGCTTTGACCACGATAATCAGCGCGATATGCAGCAGGTGACCCGCACCGCGCTGTGGCAGGCATTGCCGTTTGTGCGTGCTGGCCGCTTCCGGCGCGTGCCGGCCGTATGGTATTACGGTGCCACGCTGGCAGCCCTGCGATTTGTACGCGTGCTGGAAAGCGCGCTGGAGCCCCGTTAATGCGTATCTCTCTTTTTCCCGCCGCGCTGCTGAGCGCAATATTTGCTATCGCTCTGCTGCTGACCTTTGTCAACCTGCAGCACGCACTGCCGCTGGCGCAGTGGCCGCAGGCGTTTTTCACGCCCGATATCGATGCGATTCGCCAGATGGTCTTTCACTACAGTCTGCTGCCGCGTCTGGCACTGGCGCTGCTGCTCGGCGCCGGACTGGGACTGGCGGGCCTGCTGTTTCAGCAGGTGCTGCGTAATCCGCTGGCAGAGCCTGCCACGCTGGGTATCTCCTCCGGCGCTCAGCTGGGCATTACCGTTGCCACGCTGTGGCAGCTGCCGGGTGGTGAGCTTACGCAGCAGTTTGCGGCGACAGGTGGTGCGCTGCTGGTCGGCGTGCTGGTGTTTGGCGTGGCGTGGGGCAGACGGCTTTCACCGGTGACGC
Organism: Pantoea sp. ICBG 1758; assembly: GCF_002928325.1. Lineage (NCBI taxonomy): Bacteria > Pseudomonadati > Pseudomonadota > Gammaproteobacteria > Enterobacterales > Erwiniaceae > Pantoea > Pantoea sp. ICBG 1758. Next base: position 47,245 of record NZ_POWL01000003.1, on the reverse strand, counting down.
TGATCCTCGCCGGACTGGTTCTGAGCCTGTATGCCGGCGCGGTCAATCAGGTCTTTGCCATCTTTAATCACGATCAGCTGCAGAATATGTTTCTCTGGAGCACCGGGGCGCTTAATCAGCTCGACGGGCACAACGTGGCGCTGCTCTGGCCCCGGCTGCTGCTGGCGTTTGTGCTGACGCTGGCGCTGCTGCGTCCGCTGACGCTGATGGGACTGGATGATGGCGTGGCAAAAAATCTTGGCCTGTCGCTTTCCATCGCACGCGTTGCCGCGCTGGCGCTGGCAATTCTGCTCAGCGCGCAGCTGGTGAACATTGCCGGCATTATCGGTTTTATTGGGCTATTTGCGCCGCTGCTGGCAAAAATGCTGGGTGCGCGGCGGCTGCTCAGCCGCATTCTGCTGGCTCCGCTGATTGGTGCACTGCTGCTGTGGCTGGCCGATCAGTCGGTGCAGTTGCTCACGGTGTACTGGCGTGAGATTTCGACCGGCACGGCAACGGCGCTGACCGGGGTGCTGCTGCTGCTGTGGCTGCTGCCGCGGCTGCGTGCCGGCTCTCAGCCGCCGGAGATGAACGCCGGGGATCGGGTGCCGGCCGAGCGTCAGCGTGTGCTGCGCTGGGTGCTGACGGGGCTGGCGGTGCTGCTGCTGCTGACCGTTGCGGGTATCAGTTTTGGCCGTAACGCTACGGGCTGGGCATGGGTAAGCGGTGACATGCTGCAGCAGCTGCTGCCGTGGCGCGCACCGCGCGTGCTGGCGGCTCTGGCGGTGGGAATGATGCTGGGCGTGGCGGGTACGCTGATCCAGCGTCTGACCGGCAACCCGATGGCCAGCCCGGAAGTGCTGGGTATCAGTTCCGGGGCGGCGTGCGGCGTGGTGCTGATGCTGTTTTTTGTGCCGGGCAATGCGCTGGCGTGGCTGCTGCCGGCAGGGATAGCCGGAGGAGCGTTAACGCTCGGCGTCATTATGCTGGTTGCCAGCCGGGGGGGCTTTTCACCGCAGCGTATGCTGCTGGCAGGAATGGCGCTGAACAGCGCGTTTGCCACGCTGCTGATGCTACTGCTGGCGAGCGGCGATCCGCGCATGGAGGGGCTGCTGAGCTGGATCTCCGGCTCCACCTATAGCATCTCGCTGCCGCAGGCGCTGCAGAGTGCGGTCATCGCGCTGATACTGGTCGCCCTGGCACCGCTGGCAAGCCGCTGGCTGACGCTGCTGCCGCTTGGCAGTGCCACCGCCCGCTCCGCGGGGATGTCACTGACTGCCTCACGATTGCTGCTGCTGCTGCTGGCCGCCGCGCTGACCGCCGCCGCGACGCTGACGGTCGGACCGCTGAGCTTTATCGGGCTGATGGCACCGCATATTGTGCGTATGCTCGGCTTCCGGCGCGCGCTGCCGCAGATGATGATGGCTGGCGTAACCGGCGCCGGGCTGATGCTGGTGGCTGACTGGTGCGGCCGGATGCTGGCGTTTCCGGATCAGATCCCGGCAGGGCTGATGGCAACCTTCTTTGGCGCCCCCTATTTCATCTGGCTGCTGCGCCGCGCGTAACAGAAAAAAGGTGCGCCGTGGCGCACCTTTTTGTTATGGCCTGCCAGGGCAGGGCGGGTCGCTCCTCGGAGCAGTCCGGCGTTACAGCTGGGCAAAGCAGCGACGCGCTGCGGCAACGGTACGCTCAATATCTTCCGGCGTGTGCGCCAGCGACATAAAGCCCGCCTCGTAGGCGGAGGGGGCCAGGTAGATCCCCTCGCTCAGCATCAGATGGAAGAAGCGCTTAAAACGCTCTGTGTCACAGCGGGTGACATCTGCATAGCAGGTCACGCTTTCAGCATCGGTGAAGAACAGACCAAACATGCCGCCCACGTGGTTTACCACCAGCGGGATATTTTCCGCCTGCGCGGCAGCCAGCAGGCCCTCAGCCAGCTGCGTGGTTAGCGCGGTCAGCGTGGCGTGCGTGCCTGGCTGAGCAATCTGCGTCAGGCAGGCAAAACCGGCTGCCATCGCAATCGGGTTACCCGACAGCGTGCCCGCCTGGTAGACCGGACCTGTAGGTGCCAGCGCTTCCATCACGTCGCGACGGCCACCAAATGCGCCGACCGGCATGCCGCCGCCGATGATTTTACCGAGGCAGGTAAGGTCAGGCATCACGTTGTAGTAGGTCTGCGCGCCGCCCAGCGCCACGCGGAAACCGGTCATCACCTCATCGATAATCAGCAGGGCACCAAACTCGTCGCACAGCGCGCGCAGGCCTGGCAGGAAGTCAGGCTGCGGCGGGATACAGTTCATGTTGCCGGCAACCGGTTCCACGATGATACAGGCGATATCGTCCGGATACTCTTCAAACGCCGTGCGGACAGAGGCGAGATCGTTATAGGTGCAGGTCAGCGTATGGCGGGCAAAGTCAGCCGGCACGCCAGGGGAGTTCGGCTGACCCAGCGTCAGTGCACCGGAACCCGCTTTGACCAGCAGGCAGTCGGCATGACCATGGTAGCAGCCCTCAAACTTGATAATTTTATCGCGATGGGTAAAGCCGCGCGCCAGGCGGATGGCGCTCATGGTCGCTTCCGTACCGGAGTTCACCATACGCACCATATCCATACCCGGCATCAGCTCGCACACCAGCTCCGCCATTTTCACTTCCATCTCAGTCGGCGCACCAAAGCTCAGGCCGCGCGCGGCAGCCTCAATGACCGCGTTGCGGATGGTCGCGTTATTGTGGCCCAGTACCATCGGGCCCCAGGAGCCGACATAGTCGATATAGGCTTTACCATCTGCGTCATACAAAAAGGCGCCATCGGCGCGTTCAATAAACAGCGGTACGCCGCCGACACCGGTAAACGCGCGCACCGGGGAGTTCACGCCGCCCGGGATCAGACGTTGTGCTTCGGTGTATAGATTTTCTGACTTACTCATGGTTTGGCTCCGGCTGTCTGGAAAAATTCATCCCGTCATTCTACGGGAAGATGCCGCGACGGTGAACCGCCGCGCGGCGCGCAGCAGGGGCCTCGCGCACGCAGGGTTCAAACTGTAGTTCATTTCAGGGGCACACAGTGTCAAGGGTGCTACTTGATTGCACCGGGCGGCTGGCAGATAATAGCGTGATTAAGGTTGTTTTCTGACCTGGACGTTTACGCGGAGTAAAACATGAGTGATGACGTAGCAGCGCTGCCTTTGCAGTTTACCGATGCAGCAGCCAATAAAGTAAAAAATCTGATTGCGGATGAAGAGAATCCGGCGCTGAAACTGCGCGTCTATATCACCGGCGGCGGTTGCAGCGGCTTCCAGTATGGTTTTACCTTTGATGACCAGATGAACGATGGCGATATGACCATCGAAAAGCAGGGCGTATCGCTGGTAGTGGATCCAATGAGCCTGCAGTATCTGGTGGGCGGATCGGTGGACTACACCGAAGGTCTGGAAGGTTCGCGCTTTATTGTTACCAACCCCAATGCTAAAACCACCTGCGGCTGTGGTTCCTCTTTCAGTATCTGATGCCAGTCTGGCTGCCGTTCCGGCAGCCAGTTCTACCACTCAATAGTGACTAATTGTGTTGTGTCGTGCCGGCGCGCATCGCCCGTGAGCGTCTGCCGGGAAATACGCGGCTGAGCGCCGCTACCGCCCGCGCAGTCAGCGGCGGGCAGCCCCGGTGCACTGGCGGATGAGACAGTGCAGCGTGACACGATAGTCAGCGACACCGCAATCGAGCCGCTGGTGCCAGCCGCCATGGCGGACGCCGCGCCCGCCAGCATAATGGCCAGCAGTACAGCTCGGGTCATGATTAATTCCTGGTGTAGTCAAAAGCGCGTTGCGCTAAAAGGGCACGGAGCTTACGTGGCTGCCGTGCCTGCTCTCTTCATTGTCGACATATGCGGGCTAAACTTTATGCGCGGGCGCTTATTTTTTTAGCGGATGCAGCGCAGCGCAGAGCTGCTGCGCGGCCAGCAGCAGGCGCGGACCGGGGCGGCTCAGCCAGTCGGGGTTAATGGCAATCACCGGTACGCTGAGCTGTGAGCGCCAGAACCGGGTGATGCTGGCGGCCTGTGCGGTATCGCCGCTGATGACAATCGCTTGCGGCTGCCGTATCAGCACCTGCTCCCGGCTGACCTGCGGCCAGCTAACCCGGCTGTCGGCAAAAATATTCTGCCCGCCGCACAGCGTGACGATCTCATTTTGCAGCGTGTTACGCGAAGCGGTAAACAGCGGCTGCTGTCCGAACTGCAGAAACAGCGCCACCGGAGCAGCGTGCCGGTAGCGCTGGCGCAATGCAGCTTCCTGCGCCCGCAGCGCCTGCGCAGCTGAAACAGCCTGTTCAGGCCGCGGGCTCCAGCGCGCCAGCGACTGCACGGTATCTATCATCTCATCCAGGCTTTGCGGATCGATCCAGACCACCCTGACGCCAGCGTGCTGCAGCTGTTCAATCTGACGCGCCGGGTTACCGCCACGCCACGCCAGTACCACGTCTGGTTTCAGTTGCAGCACCTGCTCAACGCCGATGCCCTGCCAGTTCGCTACCTGCGGCAGCGTCCGGGCAGCGGGTGGATAGTCGGACCAGGCGCTGACCGCCACCGGTGTGATACCGGCGGCAAAGGCCATCTCTGTAAGATGCGGGGCGAGGGTAATGACGCGCGGAGCCGCTAACACCAGGCCGCTGCAGAGCAGCAGCAGCCCGGCGAGCAGCCACTTAGCCATGCGTCAGACGGGCAAGCAGGCGCTCTGTCATCAGAGAGGATTGTCTGGCCGCCACGCTGAGAAACTCATCAAAACTCAGGTGGGAGGTTTTATCGGCGACGTCAGAGATGGCGCGTACCACGACAAACGGCACGTTAAACTGGTGACAAACATGACCAATGGCGGTGGCTTCCATTTCTACGGCAATCGCCTGCGGAAACTGTGAGCGGATGCGTGCCAGCGGCTCTGCACCGTTGATAAACGCGTCGCCGCTGACCACCAGGCCGCGCACGGCGTTCAGCTGCAGCTCGCTAATTGTCTGCTCAGCGGCCGTCACCAGCTGGCTGTCGGCCACAAACGCTTCCGGGCAACCTGCCATCTGACCCGGCACATAGCCAAAAGCGGTGACGTCGGCGTCGTGATAGCGTACTTCATCAGATACCACGATATCCCCGACCTGCAGCGTCGGCGCAAGGCCACCCGCAGAGCCGGTGTTGATCACCAGATCGGGTTTGCAGAGCTGCAGCAGCAGGGTGGTGCCCAGCGCGGCGGCCGTTTTCCCGATTCCTGATTTCAGCAGGGCAACCTCAACGCCATTCAGGGTACCGGTATAGATTTCACATCCGGCCAGCTTCAGCGTCTGACGGTTTTCAATTTTGTCACGCAGCAGGGTAACTTCCTGCTCCATCGCGCCAATAATGCCTGCTTTCATAAAGAATCTCGCTGTGTTTATAGATGTTTAAGAGGAAACTGAGGCATAGTCTATCATGGCTTCAGAGCGATGAATTCACCAAAAAGAGGGCCCGCTATGGTGGCGATTAATTTCAGGAAGAAGATCGGTTTCACGCGCCCTTATACCAGCCGTAAAGCGCCGGAAGGCGAATACGCGATCACCCGCCATTTTGAGAGCGATCGGGGCCGGATCATTAACTCCGCCGCTATCCGCCGGCTGCAGCAAAAAACCCAGGTATTCCCGCTGGAGCGCAACGCAGCCGTACGCTCGCGGCTGACTCATTCGCTGGAGGTCCAGCAGACCGGCCGCTACATTACCAAGGAGATTCTCCATACCCTGAAAACCCAGGGCGGCGGGCTGGAGCAGTATGGCCTGGACGGTTTTGAAGGGGCTACAGAGACGCTGGTCGAGATGGCCTGTCTGCTGCATGACGTCGGCAACCCGCCGTTTGGACATTTTGGCGAAGCAGCGATTAATGACTGGTTCGAAGATAATCTGCCGGCAGAGCTGGTGGATCCGCTGGTCGCCGGCGTGGCCAGCGACGAACAGCAGGCTGACTTTAACGAACTGAATGCAATGATTCGTCAGGATCTGTGCAATTTTGAGGGGAATGCACAGGCGATTCGGCTGGTCCATACGCTGCTGCAGCTTAACCTTAGCTATGCCCAGGTCGCCTGCATTCTGAAATATACTGCCCCCGCCTGGTGGCAGGGTGAGAAGCCGGCTGAATTCAGCGTCCTGATGAAAAAACCCGGCTTTTATCTCTCTGAACGGGAATATATTGCGGAGCTGCGCGTCGCCACCGATCTGGCGGAACATCATCGCTATCCGCTGACCTGGATAATGGAGGCGGCGGATGATATTTCATACTGTATTGCCGACCTGGATGATGCCGTTGAAAAAGCGATATTTACCGTGGATACGCTCTATCACGCGCTGGTTAAAGCCTGGGGGCCGCTGATTCCCGGTGATGCATTTAGCCGCACCATTGGTGAGGCCTGGAAAGAGGCGAATCAGAAAAAACGGCGCAGCATCAGCGATCAGTTTTTTATGTCGCTGCGCGTAAACGTGCAGAATCTGCTGGTAGGCCATGCGGTGCGGCGCTTTGTCGATAACCTGCCGGCCATTTTCTCCGGCAATTTTAATCACGCCCTGCTGGAAGATGATGGTGATGAAGGGCGGCTGCTGAAGCTGTTTAAAACTGTGGCGCGTCAGCAAGTATTTAATCATCCTGAAGTAGAGCAGCTGGAGCTGCAGGGCTACCGGGTAATTAAAGGCCTGCTGGAGATCTATCAGTCGCTGATGCAGCTCAATTATGAGCAATTTACCACCTTAATGAATGATGATTATCTGGCGGGCCATCCTATTGAGACGCGCCTGTTCCATAAGCTCTCCGGTAAACATCGTAAGGCGTACCAGCAGCAGATGCGCGCGCGCGTCGTTGAGCATAAATATCAGCGGCTGTTATGGGAGCGCTATTATCGCTTCCGCCTTATTCAGGATTACATCAGCGGCATGACGGATAATTATGCGTGGGACGAATATCGCCGGATGATGGCGGTAGAATAGGGCCAGTTTTGTAAAGACGACGCATAAATATTTACCTTTAGGCAAAACTTTATCGCCTTTTTTGCGTATAAAATTTATCTCCGTTATGACGGCCACAGCAATGGTCAGGCTGCAACTTTCAGAGAGAAAAAACGAATGAAAAAAAACAGATTGATGCTGAGTGCGCTGGCACTGAGTCTGAGTATGGCGTGCGCGCCTGCTGCAGTATTTGCCGCTGAAACGGCGTCCTCCTCCAGCCAGCAGCTGCCCAGTCTGGCACCCATGCTGGAAAAAGTGATGCCTTCCGTGGTGAGCATCAACGTTGAAGGCAGCACTGCAGTAAAAACGCCGCGCATGCCGCAGCAGTTTCAGCAGTTCTTTGGCGATAATTCGCCTTTCTGTCAGGATGGATCGCCCTTTCAGGGATCGCCGCTCTGTCAGGGTGGCGGTGGCGCAGATGATGGCGCACCGGGCAATGCACAAAAACAGCCGTTCCGCGCACTCGGTTCCGGCGTCATTATCAACGCAGAGAAAGGCTATGTGGTTACCAACAACCACGTAGTGGACAACGCCACAAAAATTCAGGTTCAGCTCAGCGACGGCCGCCGTTATGAGGCCAAAATCATCGGTAAAGATCCGCAGTCTGATATTGCCCTGATCCAACTGCAGGATGCGAAAAACCTCACGGCGATTAAAATGGCCGATTCCGATACGCTGCGGGTAGGTGACTATACCGTTGCGATCGGCAACCCTTACGGGCTGGGTGAAACCGTGACCTCCGGCATCGTCTCTGCGCTGGGCCGCAGCGGCCTGAATGTGGAGAATTACGAGAACTTTATCCAGACTGACGCCGCCATCAACCGCGGCAACTCGGGCGGTGCGCTGGTCAATCTGAACGGCGAGCTGATCGGGATTAACACGGCTATTCTGGCACCGGATGGCGGTAACATCGGCATCGGCTTTGCTATTCCCAGCTCGATGGTGAAAAACCTGACGGCGCAGATGGTGGAGTTTGGTCAGGTTAAACGCGGTGAGCTGGGGATCCTCGGCACCGAGCTGAACTCAGAGCTGGCGAAAGCGATGAAGGTTGATGCCCAGCGCGGCGCCTTTGTCAGCCAGGTTCTGCCTGGTTCTGCGGCGGCAAAAGCGGGCGTGAAAGCCGGCGACGTCGTGGTTTCATTGAATGGCAAGCCGCTGAGCAGCTTTGCTGCCCTGCGTGCTGAAGTGGGCTCGCTGCCGACGGGCACCAAACTTCAGCTGGGTCTGCTGCGCGAGGGTAAATCCCAGAGCGTGACGGTAGAGCTGCAGCAGAGCACCAAAGATAAAGTGCAGTCGGCGACCATTTACACCGGTATTGAAGGCGCCGATCTCAGCAACGTGGAGAGCAATGGCCACAAAGGGGTGCGCGTTGACAGCGTGAAAGCAGGCAGCGCGGCCGCGCGTATCGGCCTGAAGAAAGGTGACATCATCCTCGGGGTTAACCAGCAGGCGATCGATAACCTGGGTGAACTGCGTAAAATTCTCGACACGAAACCGCCGGTACTGGCGCTCAACATTCTGCGCGGTGACGCGTCGCTTTATCTGCTGATGCAGTAATTCTCCCTGCATAAACCGGGCGGGCTGCGGCTCGCCTTTTTTCTTTTGTGCGCCCGGTAACATTTTCCGCAATCTCTCCGCCACTATGTGCAATTGCACAATGTCAGCCGTCAGCAGGATGCGTATTCTGTCGGTTTGCCCCTTGCTCAGGAAGTGATCCATGGCAACCTCTCATCTTGATGCGCGTCTGGCGCAGGATATCGTTGCGCGCACCATGAAAATTATCGACAGCAACGTCAACGTGATGGATGCGCGCGGGCGCATTATCGGCAGCGGCGATCGTGAACGTATCGGCGAGCTGCACGAGGGCGCGCTGCTGGTACTGTCGCAGGGCAGGGTGGTAGATATTGATGAAGCGGTAGCAAAGCATCTGCACGGCGTGCGGCCTGGCATCAATCTGCCGCTGCGCATTGAAGGCAGCATCGTGGGAGTCATCGGGCTGACCGGAGAACCTGCTGCCCTGCGGCATTACGGCGAACTGGTCTGTATGACGGCGGAGATGATGCTGGAACAGGCGCGGCTGCTGCATCTGCTGGCGCAGGATAGCCGCCTGCGCGAAGAGCTGGTGCTTAACCTGATCCGCAGCGACACACTCTCGCCGACGCTGAACGAATGGGCGCAGCGGCTGGGTATCGATCTTAACCAGCCGCGTGTGGTGGCGGTAGTGGAAGTGGATAGCGGCCAGCTGGGCGTAGACAGCGCAATGTCAGAGCTGCAGCAGCTGCAGACGCTGCTGACCACGCCGGATCGCGATAACCTCATTGCCATCGTATCGCTGACGGAGATGGTGGTGCTGAAACCCGCGCTGAACGCTCACGGCCGTTACGATCACGACGATCACCGCCGGCGCGTTGACCAGCTGCTGCAGCGTATGAAAGAGAGCGGTCAGGTGCGTATGCGGATTGCGCTGGGCAATTATTTCCCCGGACCGGGCGGCATTGCGCGCTCGTGGCGTACTGCCCGCACCACTATGTCAGTGGGCAAGCAGCGTATGCCGGAGCAGCGCAGTTTTTTTTATCAGGATCTGGTGCTGCCGGTACTGCTCGACAGCCTGCGTGGCGGCTGGCAGGCCAGCGAGCTGGCGCGTCCGCTGGAAAAACTCAGAAGCATCGATACCAACGGTTTATTACGGCGTACGCTGCTCGCCTGGTTCAGTCATAACGTGCAGCCTGGCGCCACGGCACGCGCGCTGTTTATTCATCGTAATACGCTGGAGTATCGTCTGAACCGGATTTCAGAACTGACCGGACTGGATCTCGGCAATTTCGACGACCGGCTGCTGCTGTATGTGGCGCTGCAGCTGGATGAACGGGCGTAAAAAAGGCCAGCAGCGCTGGCCTGAGTGCGATGTGTAAACGGATCAGCGGCTGTTACGGGTCAGCTGATCGAGATCGGCTTCAATCTCAGCGATCTTATTAGAGACCACGCTCTCCAGATGGCGCAGATCGTCGAGGATCTTGCGCTTCAGATCCACCTCAACCCGATCGCGCTGGCAAATCTGATCCAGCTCATCGATAACGTAACGCAGGTTGGGGCTGATCTCCTGAATTTCACGGAAGCCCTGACCGTTATGTTCGGCCACCACGGTTTTGCGCTGGCGCGGATATTTGAATTTCACGCTCTTGGCAAAAAATTCGCCTTTATCTTTGCGGAAATAGATTTTCAGGATGTCGTTGTTCGCTTCCTGACGCAGACTGTAACGATCGATGTCTTCAGGATTGCTGATACCTAAGCTTTTCAGGTTGTCATACATGGCGTTTAAATTCCCTCTGAGAGTGAGTGAGCGCGCAGACATGTCATCAATCGTTCCAGGTCGGATCCGGAACGCTTACGGCATACTTATAAACTTTAGACGAAAAACCGGGTCAGACAGTGCGCGTCCGGAGTTAACTGGCGCGGATTATGAACTGTTTGAAAAGTAAACGCACCAGTTAATTTGCGGCGCAAAACAGGTTGTATCAGGCGGGGTGTAAAGAAAAAATGACGGCACCGTTGCCAGTGCCGTCATGCGTAAGAAAAGCGCTCAGAGAAGTTAATCGATAGTACGCAGCAGTTCGTTGATACCCGTTTTGCTCAGCGTCTTAGCGTCAACTTTTTTCACGATTACCGCGCAGTAGAGGCTGTAGCTGCCATCTTTCGACGGCAGATTACCTGAGACCACTACTGAACCAGCCGGGACGCGGCCGTAGTGAACTTCACCGGTTTCGCGATCGTAAATTTTGGTGCTCTGGCCGATATAAACGCCCATTGAGATCACCGAACCCTCCTCGACAATCACGCCCTCAACGATTTCGGAACGTGCGCCGATAAAGCAGTTATCTTCGATGATGGTTGGATTAGCCTGCAGCGGCTCCAGTACGCCGCCAATGCCCACGCCGCCGGAGAGATGCACGTTTTTGCCAATCTGCGCACAGGAGCCCACGGTGGCCCAGGTATCAACCATGGTACCTTCATCGACAAAAGCCCCGATGTTGACGTAGGAAGGCATCAGCACGGTGTTACGCGCAATAAAAGCGCCCTGGCGTACGGCCGCTGGTGGCACCACGCGGAAACCTGCCGCTTTAAAGCGCGCATCGTCCCAGCCGGCAAATTTCATCGGCACCTTGTCATAAAAGCGGGTTTCAGCCCCTTCCATAACCTGATTGTCATTGATGCGAAACGACAGCAGCACCGCTTTTTTCAGCCACTGATGCGTTACCCATTCGCCATCGATTTTTTCAGAGACGCGCAGTTCGCCGCTGTCCAGCAGACCAATCACCTGATTGATCGCTTCACGGGTGGCACTGTCGACGCTGGCGGGCGTGATGTCAGCACGGCGCTCAAAGGCGGATTCAATAACGCTCTGTAACTGTTGCATAGCTATTTCCTGAGTCTGTCATACGGATGCCCGGACGTGTCCGGACAGGATTCAATTTATCTGTACAGTGTGATTCAGGACACTTTATCGTTTGGATTAAGGGCCTCTGTCAACCGTTGTTGTAACACATCGCGCATTTCTGCATTCAGCGCACGCCGTTCGCTGTTGGCGAGGATAAAGAGATCCTCAACCCGTTCGCCGATGGTGCTGATGCGCGCACCGTGCAGCGACACGCCGAGATCGGCAAAGACTTCACCTACCCGGGCAAGCAATCCTGGCTGATCGAGCGCGATCAGCTCCAGATAGCTGCGCCGGTCGGTGTGGGTCGGCAAAAATTTCACGTCAGTGTCCACGCTGAAATGTTTCAGGCGCGCGGACTGGCGACGGGTACGCGGCGGCACCCACTCCTGCTGCGTAATGGCCTGCTGTAATGCCTGAATAATCAGCGGGTGGCGATCGGGTGAAAGCGGACTGCCATCGGGTTCGAGGACGATAAAGGTATCCATTGCCATGCCGTCACGGCTGGTAAAGATTTGCGCGTCGTGCACGCTGAGATTACGGCGGTCGAGTTCACCCGCTACGGCGGCAAACAGATAGGGGCGATCCGGGCTCCAGATAAAAATCTCCGTGCCGCCGCGCGTCGCCTGCGGGCTGACCAGCACCAGCGGCTGGCTGAGGTCGTGGTCAATCAGATGACGGGCGTGCCACGCCAGCTGATTAGGCGTATGGCGCAGAAAATAGTCGGCGCGGCAGCGGCTCCAGATATGGTGCAGCCGCTCTTCATTGAGGTTCTCCATGCGCAGCAGCGCCAGCGCCTGCAGACGATGGTGGCGCACCCGCTCGCGCAGATCCGGGCTATTTTCCATGCCGCGTCGCAGCTGCTTCTCGGTAGCAAAAAACAGCTCGCGCAGCAGGCTCTGCTTCCAGCTGTTCCACAGGCTCTCATTGGTGGCGCAGATATCGGAGACGGTGAGGCAGACCAGATAGCGCAGGCGATTCTCATTCTGCATTACCTCGGCGAACTGCTGGATCACCGTAGGGTCCTGAATATCGCGACGCTGGGCGGTGACCGACATCAGCAGATGATGACGCACCAGCCAGGCCACCAGCTGGGTCTCCCGGGAGTTGAGGTTGTGCAGCTCAGCAAACTCCAGCGCATCCTGCGCGCCCAGTATTGAGTGATCGCCGTTGCGGCCTTTGGCAATATCATGGAGCAGCGCTGCCATCAGCAGCAGCTCCGGCTGGGGCAGGCGCGGCCAGAGTTCCACACACAGCGGATGCTTTGGCCGCGTGCTCTCATCGGCGAAGCTCTCCAGCTTCTGCAACACGCGAATGGTGTGCTCATCCACCGTGTAGGCGTGAAACAGATCAAACTGCATCTGGCCGACCACGTTGCCCCAGAGCGGCGTATAGGCGGAGAGTACGCTATGGCGATGCATCGGCAGCAGCGCGCGTTTTACCGCGCCGGGATGACGCAGAATCGCCATAAAAGTGCGGCGCGCCTCAGCAATCTGGCACAGCGGCTGCCGCAGATGGCGGCGCGCATGACGCAGCTGGCGCAGGGTAGTGGAGTAGATCCCGGTAATTGAGGCGTTGCGTACCATGACATAAAACATGCGCAGAATGGCCTGCGGCTCGCGCTGAAACAGATCCGGGTCGCGCAGGTCAATCAGGTCGCCGCGTAGCTGAAAATCATCATCCAGCGCACGCGGCTTTTCGGTCGCTGGCAGGGCGAGGATCGCTTCATCAAACAGCTGCAGCAGCATCTGGTTCAGCTCGCTAATGCGGCGCGTTACGCGGTAGAAATCTTTCATCATGCGCTCAACCGGCTCGTTGCCTTCGCCGGAGTAGCTGAGGCGATGCGCGACGGTCAGTTGCCGATCAAAAAGCAGGCGGTTGTCGTAGCGTGGCAGCGTCAGATGCAGGGCGAAGCGGATGCGCCAGAGAAACTCCTGACACTCGTTGATCTCATTGCGCTCCGCTTCGGTCAGGAACCCAAAGCCCATCATCTCATCCATGGTGGTGGCACCAAAATGGCGACGCGCTACCCACTGCAGGGTATGGATATCGCGCAGGCCGCCCGGACTGCTTTTGATATCGGGTTCGAGATTGTAACTGGTGCCGTGGTAACGCTGATGGCGCTCCTGCTGCTCTTCAATTTTGGCAGCAAAAAAGCGCGATGAGGGCCAGAAGCCTTCGCTGAAGATATTCTTCTGCAGCTCAAGAAACAGCGCAACGTCGCCGGTCAGCATGCGCGACTCAATCAGGTTGGTTGCCACGGTGAGATCGGATAAGCCCTCCAGCAGGCACTCCTCAAGCGTGCGCACGCTGTGTCCCACCTCAAGCCGCAGATCCCACATAAGCGTGATCAGTTCAGAGGTGCGCTGCGCGGCGGCCTCATCAAGGGGCTGACGGCTGAGGATCAGAATGTCGATGTCCGACAGCGGATGCAGCTCGCCACGGCCATAGCCGCCCACCGCGACCAGCGCCATATCACTTAGCGTATCAAAACCGAAGAAACGCCACAGCCGTCGCAGCAGACGATCGATAAACAGCGTGCGCGTGTCGATCAGCGACTCCACGTCGCTGCCGGCATCAAAGGCGAGGCTCAGCGCGTGCTGAAACTGCTCCAGCGCGGCTTTCAGCTGTTCACGCGTTAGCGCGTCGTCAGCCCAGCCGGCGGGTGAATCGGTGAGAATTTTGTGTACTGCCTCGGTCACGTTACCGCTCATCAACATGCCCCTTCGCGCATTAAAAAGCCGGCATTAAGCCGGCTCAGTGGGTAGCAGAGAGAGGATCAGACGTTTTCCAGCCGCGCCGGAATAGTGTCATCCTCACGCAGCGTCAGAATCTCACAGCCAGTTTCTGTCACCACAATAGTATGCTCATACTGCGCGGACAAGCTGCGATCTTTGGTTTTCACCGTCCAGCCATCCTTCATGGTGCGGATGCGGTAATCGCCTGCGTTAACCATCGGCTCCACGGTAAACGTCATGCCGGCCTGCAGCACCACACCGCTGTCGTCGGCGTCATAGTGCAGCACCTGCGGCTCTTCATGGAAGCCTTTGCCAATACCGTGACCGCAATACTCACGCACCACGGAGAAATCCTGCGCCTCAACGTATTGCTGGATCGCGCGTCCCAGCTCACGCAGGCGGATGCCTGGCTTAACGAGACGCAGAGCGATATAGAGGCTCTCCTGCGTCACGCGGCAGAGGCGCTCGCCGAGGATAGTGGGTTTGCCGACGATAAACATTTTTGAGGTATCACCGTGATACTCATCTTTAATGACGGTGACATCAACGTTCACGATATCACCCTCTTTCAGGACGCGATCGTCGCTGGGAATACCGTGGCACACCACCTCGTTTACCGAGATGCAGACCGATTTAGGGAAGCCGTGATAGCCAAGGCAGGCAGAAACCGCCTGCTGCTGCTGTGTGATGTGCTCGTGGCAGAGGCGATCAAGCTCACCGGTGGTCACACCCGGCACAACGTGAGGGGCGATCATTTCCAGCACTTCAGCGGCCAGGCGGCCCGCCACGCGCATTTTTTCGATTTCGTCAGGAGTTTTAATTGAGATAGCCATGAATTTTTCCGCAATCGCCGAAATTTTCGACAATAATGAGTTCTGTGGCAGTCATGTTAGCAGGCAGCAAATGGGCTGCCAAATCGGGATTGCCGCACACGTTTTGCGCTAACAACCGCTGGCGTATTTATACCTGTTATGGTATAAAGCGCGCCGACGATTCTCTGCTGTCTTACGAAAGCGAGACGGCAGGAAGCGCATAAATCTCATTATGTGTACTAAAACACACATGTATCGACACATACGCCGGGGTGCCTTGAAAGAGGTCGGTCGTATGGGATACATGGAGGCCCAACCCCAAAAATACTTTAGAGGTAATCATGGCAACTGTTTCCATGCGCGACATGCTCAAGGCTGGTGTTCACTTCGGTCACCAGACCCGTTACTGGAACCCAAAAATGAAGCCATTCATTTTTGGTGCACGTAACAAGGTTCACATCATCAACCTTGAGAAAACTGTACCAATGTTCAACGATGCTCTGGCTGAGCTGCAGAAGATATCTTCTCGCAAAGGTAAAATCCTGATCGTTGGTACCAAGCGCGCTGCTGCTGAAGCGGTAAAAGAGTCAGCTCTGAGCTGCGACCAGTTCTTCGTTAACCACCGCTGGTTAGGTGGTATGCTGACTAACTGGAAAACCGTTCGTCAGTCAATCAAACGTCTGAAAGATCTGGAAACTCAGTCTCAGGACGGCACGTTCGACAAACTGACCAAGAAAGAAGCACTGATGCGTGCTCGTGAGCTGGCCAAGCTGGAAAACAGCCTGGGTGGTATCAAAGACATGGGCGGTCTGCCAGATGCGCTGTTTGTTGTTGATGCTGACCACGAACACATCGCAATCAAAGAAGCAAACAACCTGGGTATCCCGGTATTTGCTATCGTTGATACCAACTCTGATCCAGATGGCGTTGATTTCGTTATCCCTGGTAACGACGATGCGATCCGTGCTGTAAGCCTGTACCTGACTGCTGTTGCCACTACCGTGCGCGAAGGCCGTTCACAGGACCTGGCTGAGCAGGCTGAAGACGCGTCTTTAGAAAACGCTTAATAAGGATTGCTCTTTCTGAGAGCCCTTAGACATCAGATGTTATCTGTATAAGGGGCCGCACAGGCCCCTTTTATTTATCTCCGTCTGTCGCGCTCCCTGTTACGGGCTGGCGGGGCAGAGTAAATTTTCCGCAACAGGTTTCTGCGCGTGCGCACGCACCCGGAAACGAACCGAGGATTCTGGAATGGCTGAAATTACCGCTGCATTGGTAAAAGAACTGCGTGAGCGTACTGGCGCAGGCATGATGGACTGCAAAAAAGCGCTGACCGAAGCGAACGGCGACATCGAGCTGGCAATTGAAAACATGCGTAAGTCTGGCGCAATCAAAGCTGCGAAAAAAGCAGGTAACGTTGCAGCTGACGGCGTGATCAAAACCAAAATCGTTGATGGTTACGGTGTGATTCTGGAAGTTAACTGCCAGACTGACTTCGTTGCTAAAGATGGCGGTTTCCAGGCGTTTGCTGACAAAGTTCTGGATGCAGCTACTGCCGGCAAAATCACCGACGTTGAAGCGCTGAAAGCACAGTTCGAAGAAGAGCGTGTTGCACTGGTTGCTAAAATCGGTGAGAACATCAACATCCGTCGCGTAGCAGTACTGGAAGGCGCTCAGCTGAACAGCTACCAGCACGGCGCGCGTATCGGCGTTCTGGTTTCTACCACCGCTGCTGATGAAGAGCTGAGCAAGCAGATCGCAATGCACGTTGCGGCAAGCAAGCCAGAGTTCGTTAAGCCAGAAGATGTTTCTGCTGACGTGGTTGAGAAAGAGTACCAGGTACAGCTGGATATCGCGATGCAGTCTGGCAAGCCAAAAGAGATCGCAGAGAAGATGGTTGAAGGCCGTATGAAGAAATTCACCGGCGAAGTCTCTCTGACTGGTCAGGCTTTCGTTATCGACCCAAGCAAAACTGTGGGTCAGGCGCTGAAAGAGAAAGGCGCAGATGTCATCAACTTCATCCGCTTTGAAGTGGGCGAAGGCATTGAGAAAGTTGAAACCGACTTTGCAGCTGAAGTGGCTGCGATGTCCAAACAGTCTTAATGAGTGACCGGAACCGCCGCGAGGCGGTTCTTTTTTGTCTGCGTTTTGGCGCAGTGATTTTCAGTCTCATCCCAATAGCTTTTTTGACGCGCTAAGCGGATGATCCACCAGATTTAACTTCTCATTCATCTTATCCTCCAGGAAGAATTGACCATGGCGACCAACGCAAAACCTGTATACCAACGTATCCTACTGAAACTGAGCGGCGAGGCCCTGCAGGGTGCCGAAGGTTTTGGTATCGACGCGAGCGTGCTTGACCGCATGGCGCAAGAGGTGAAAGAGCTGGTTGAGCTGGGCATCCAGGTAGGTGTGGTGATTGGTGGCGGTAACCTGTTCCGTGGCGCAGGCCTCGCTCAGGCGGGTATGAACCGCGTAGTAGGCGACCACATGGGTATGCTGGCGACCGTCATGAACGGCCTGGCAATGCGTGATGCGCTGCACCGCGCCTATGTGAACGCACGCCTGATGTCTGCCATCCCGCTTAACGGCGTCTGTGACAACTACAGCTGGGCTGAAGCGATCAGCCTGCTGCGTAATAACCGCGTGGTGATCTTCTCTGCCGGTACCGGCAACCCGTTCTTTACCACCGATTCTGCTGCCTGCCTGCGCGGCATTGAGATTGAAGCGGACGTCGTGTTGAAGGCGACCAAAGTAGATGGCGTCTACTCAGCCGATCCGGTGAAAAATCCGGACGCGACGCTGTACGATCAGCTCAGCTACGCTGAAGTGCTGGAAAAAGAGCTGAAAGTTATGGATCTGGCCGCCTTTACGCTGGCGCGTGACCACGCACTGCCGATTCGCGTCTTCAACATGAATAAGCCTGGCGCACTGCGTCGCGTGGTAATGGGTGAAAAAGAAGGCACCCTGATTACGCATTAATATCCGACGCAAGGTAAAATAAGGTATATTCTGATAGCGCAGTGCCTGACGCTGCGCCACTACCTGACATAATCGATGTTGCAGGCGGCTTGTACGTCAGCAGCAGGTAGCAGGATGATCGATGTTTATCGATACCAGTTCCGACGCGTGCGGAAATGGCCAGGTCAAACCGAATCCAAGGGTTTTAACGTGATTAACGATATTAAAAAAGATGCCGA
This sequence comes from Pantoea sp. ICBG 1758, assembly GCF_002928325.1. Lineage (NCBI taxonomy): Bacteria > Pseudomonadati > Pseudomonadota > Gammaproteobacteria > Enterobacterales > Erwiniaceae > Pantoea > Pantoea sp. ICBG 1758. Next base: position 29,082 of record NZ_POWL01000003.1, on the reverse strand, counting down.
AACACGCATGGACAAGTGCGTGGAAGCATTCAAAAGCACCATCAGCAAAGTGCGTACCGGTCGTGCTTCACCTTCACTGCTCGACGGCATTGTGGTGGAATACTACGGTACACCTACGCCACTGCGTCAGCTCGCCAGCGTAACGGTAGAAGATTCCCGTACGCTGAAAATCAACGTGTTCGATCGCTCTCTGGGTCCGGCCGTTGAGAAAGCGATCATGACGTCCGACCTCGGCCTGAATCCAAGTTCAGCCGGCACCGACATCCGTGTTCCGCTGCCAGCGCTGACAGAAGAGCGCCGTAAAGATCTGATCAAAATCGTTCGTGGCGAAGCAGAGCAGGGGCGTGTTTCCGTGCGTAACGTTCGCCGTGATGCCAACGATAAGATCAAAGCGCTGCTGAAAGATAAAGAGATCAGCGAAGATGACGAACGTCGTTCACAGGATGATATCCAGAAAATGACCGACCTTCACATCAAGCATGTTGATGCTGCGCTGGCAGAAAAAGAGAAGGAGCTGATGGACTTCTGAGTCTGTCAGCCCGATCTGTATCTGCTGGAGGCAGGTAAGCGCCTGCCTGTAACAGATATAAAACGCCGTTCAGAGCCGTATTCGTACCGAATGCACTCTGGCGGCGTTTTACATTGTGCCTGGCGCCGTTGCGGGCACCTATGATGACTTCACAGGGATAGCATGATGAAGCAATTAACTCTTCTGGGATCCACCGGCTCAATTGGCACCAGTACGCTGGCGGTTGTCGCCGCGAATCCCGATCTCTATCAGGTTACGGCGCTGGTCGCAGGGCAGAATGCTGCGCTGATGGCTGAGCAGTGCCAGCAGTTCCGGCCGCGCTATGCGGCGATGTCTGATGAGACCGCCGCTGCCGACCTGCGTGAGCGACTGAGAGCACTCAACGTCGATACCGAAGTGCTCTCCGGCGTTCAGGCAGCCTGCGATCTGGCGGCGCTGGATGAGGTTGATCAGGTGATGGCGGCGATTGTCGGCGCCTCGGGCCTGCAGCCAACGCTGGCAGCGATTCGTGCCGGAAAAACCGTGCTGCTGGCTAACAAGGAGTCACTTGTCACGTGCGGCCGCTTGTTTATGGAGGCAGTGCGTCAGCATCAGGCGCAGCTGCTGCCGGTCGATAGCGAGCATAATGCCATTTTTCAGAGTTTGCCCGCTTCCATACAGCATCAGTTGGGGTACGCTGATCTGCGGGAGAACGGGATCGACTCGATTCTCCTCACGGGATCGGGTGGTCCTTTTCGTGACACGCCACTGGCAGATCTGGCTGCTATGTCGCCGGATCAGGCCTGTGCGCATCCGAACTGGTCAATGGGGCGCAAGATCTCCGTTGATTCGGCCACTATGATGAATAAAGGTCTTGAATACATTGAAGCCCGCTGGTTGTTCAACGCCACTGACGCGCAAATGGAGGTCATCCTGCACCCGCAGTCGGTGATCCACTCTATGGTGCGTTATTGTGACGGCAGCGTGCTGGCGCAGCTGGGATCGCCTGATATGCGCACACCGATTGCTCACAGCATGGCATGGCCTGCACGTATCGCCGCTGGCGTCACGCCGCTTGATTTCACCCGAATGAAAGCGCTGACGTTTGCTGAACCCGATTACGTACGCTATCCCTGCCTGAAGCTGGCAATCGATGCGTGTACTGCAGGGCAGGCGGCCACGACGACGCTGAATGCAGCAAATGAAATCGCGGTAGCAGCGTTTTTGCAGCATCAGATTCGCTTTACCGATATTGCCGCCCTCAACAGCGAAGTACTGGCTACGCTCAGCTCGCCGGAGCCAGCCAGTATTGATGAGGTGCTGGAAATCGATCGGCTGGCGCGGCAGCATGCAAAGGCACTGCTGTCACGCGTCACTCTGGCTGGCTGATAGCCCCGCTATTTGTTCGCTCTGGCTGAAAATGGTATAGTCGCTCGCGTTTTACGGCACGACATTGTTTCGATGTCATCCGGCTTACGGGCCGGCCTTTGCCGCAGGCGCAATGTATTCAGAAAACACAGCATTTCTGATGAAAGGAATTATTACGCGTTATGTCGTCCAACAATCACAATACAATCGATGACGGGTCGTACTGCACACCACGTCACGTGGCCATCATTATGGATGGTAATGGTCGCTGGGCAAAAAATCAGGGCAAACTGCGTATTTCAGGCCACAAAGCCGGGGTAAAATCGGTTCGCCGTGCCGTCAGCTTTGCGGTCAGCCACAAGCTGGAAGCGTTAACGCTCTATGCGTTCAGCAGTGAAAACTGGAGCCGACCGCCGCAGGAAGTGACGGCGTTAATGGAATTATTTATCTGGGCTCTCGACAGTGAAGTAAAGAGCCTGCATAAGCATAATGTACGTCTGTGCATTATTGGTGATATCAGCCGTTTTTCTGGTCGTATTCAGGAACGCATTCGCCGCGCCGAGGAACTGACTCAACAAAATAATGGACTGACCCTCAACATTGCTGCCAACTATGGCGGCCGTTGGGATATTATCCAGGGTGCCAGGAAACTGGCCGAACAGGTTCAGGAAGGGCTACTGCGTCCTGACCAGATAACCGAAGAAAGCCTTGCTCCCTACCTCTGTATGCAGGAGCTGGCGCCGGTGGATTTAGTGATAAGGACCGGGGGAGAGCATCGAATCAGCAACTTCCTGCTGTGGCAGATAGCCTATGCTGAGTTCTGGTTTACCGATGTTCTTTGGCCTGATTTTGATGAACATGTTTTTGAAGGTGCACTGAATGCATTCTCTCTGCGGGAGCGACGCTATGGCGGCGCTGCACCAGGCGGCGCCTGAGCTACCTGGGGGTAACCTTTGCTGAAGTCTCGTCTGATCACTGCGTTTATTTTGATTCCGCTGGTGATCGCTGCGCTATTCTGGTTACCGCTGTCTGGTTTCGCGATTACCACGATTGCTATCTGCATGCTCGCCGCCTGGGAGTGGGGGCAGCTGGCCGGTATGGCTACCCGTCAGCAGCGCGTCTGGCTGGCGCTGCTCTGTGGCCTGCTGCTGGCAGCGATGCTGTTTACCTTACCGTCCTATTCTCACGATGCGCATCAGCCTCAGCTGGAAAGCTCGCTCTGGGCCGCACTTGGCTGGTGGGTCGTTGCTCTCTTTCTGGTGCTGTTCTATCCCGCCTCTGCCGCACTCTGGCGCGGCTCGCGTCCGCTTCGTCTGCTGTTTGGCGTGCTGACTATCGTCCCGTTTTTCTGTGGCATGATCGCGCTGCGCCAGTATCACTACGACATTGATCACTTCGCCGGCGCCTGGTGGCTCCTGTTCGTTATGCTGCTGGTATGGGGCGCGGACTCGGGTGCCTATATGTTTGGTCGGCTGTTCGGCAAACACAAGCTGGCGCCTAAAGTCTCGCCGGGTAAAACCTGGGAAGGCTTTTTTGGCGGGCTGCTCTCCTCCGCTATCATCGCCTGGCTGTTTGCGCTGCTGGCTCCGCTGACGGTGGCACCGGGCACGCTGATTGCGTGTGCCGTTGTTGCCACGCTCGCCTCAGTACTGGGCGATCTCACTGAAAGTATGTTTAAGCGTGAAGCGGGCATTAAAGACAGCGGAAATCTTATCCCCGGCCACGGTGGTATCCTCGATCGTATCGATAGCCTCACAGCGGCCGTGCCGGTATTTGCCTGCCTGCTGCTGCTGGTGTTTCATACCCTCTAGGAGCAGCAACTATGTTAAGCATTCTCTGGAGTTTTGCTGCTTTCATCGTCGCGCTGGGCGTGCTGATCACCGTGCATGAGTTTGGCCACTTCTGGGTGGCACGCCGGTGCGGCATCTATGTCGAACGCTTTTCTATCGGTTTCGGTAAGGCGCTCTGGCGACGGACTGACCGGCAGGGGACAGAGTATGTTATTGCGCTGATCCCGCTCGGCGGCTATGTCAAAATGCTGGATGAGCGTGTAGAGAGCGTTTCCGCTGAGCGCCGTCACGAGGCGTTTAACAACAAAACCGTGCTGCAGCGTGCTGCCGTCATCGCCGCGGGGCCGGTTGCCAATTTCCTCTTCGCTATCTTCGCTTACTGGCTGGTCTTTATGCATGGCGTGCCCGGCGTACGGCCGGTGGTTGGCGAAATTGTGAGCGGCTCCGTCGCAGCGGAAGCGCAAATTCAGCCAGGCATGGAACTTAACGCAGTTGACGGTATCGAAACGCCTGACTGGGATGCTGTGCGCATGGCCCTGATTGGGAAAATCGGCGATGAGAGTACCACGCTGACCGTTTCTCAGTTTGGCGAAAGCGCAACCCAGCAGAAGCGGGTCGACCTGCGTGACTGGCAGTTTGAGCCAGACAAGCAGGATCCGGTGGTAGCGCTCGGCATTCGTCCACGCGGGCCACAGATTGAAACCACGCTGGCAGAAATACAGGCGGATTCACCCGCCAGCGCTGCCGGTTTGCAAGCGGGCGACAGGATCGTTAAAGTCGATGGTCAGCCGTTAACGCAGTGGCAGGCATTTGCCGGGCAGGTACGGGATAATCCGGGTAAACCGATGGCGCTTGAGGTTGAGCGAAATGGCGCCCGGCACTCTCTGACGCTGACGCCAGCCGCGAAGCCGGGCAAGCCTGAAGAGGGATTCGCCGGCGTTATTCCGCGCGTGCAGCCGCTGCCTGACGCATATAAAACGGTGAAACAGTATGGGCCGGTGGCCGCTATCGGTGAGGCAGGCGTCAAAACCTGGCAGCTGATGAAGCTTACGGTGTCGATGCTGGGTAAGCTGATTACAGGTGATGTAAAGCTGAATAACCTGAGCGGCCCGATTTCGATTGCGCAGGGTGCCGGTTTATCAGCGGAGTACGGGGTGATTTATTATCTGATGTTCCTGGCGCTGATAAGCGTCAATCTGGGCATCATCAACCTGTTTCCGTTACCGGTTTTAGATGGTGGGCATCTGCTTTTTCTGGCGATCGAAAAGATCAAAGGAGGACCGGTGTCCGAGCGAGTTCAGGACTTCAGTTATCGCATCGGCTCAATTCTGCTGGTGCTGTTAATGGGGCTTGCACTTTTCAATGATTTCTCTCGCCTGTAACGTCTGGAACGCAGACAGGTGCGGGATGTGTTAGGAAAACGCATAACAACGATGGCGATGAAAAAGTTGCTCATAGCGTCGCTGCTGTTTAGCAGCGCCACCGTTTACGGTGCAGACGATTTCGTGGTGAACGACATTCATTTCGAAGGTCTCCAGCGAGTCGCCGTCGGCGCGGCTCTGCTCAGCATGCCGGTACGCGTCGGTGATACGGTGAATGATGATGATATCAGAAACACCATTCGCTCACTGTTTGCCACCGGCAATTTTGAAGATGTGCAGGTTTTACGTGACGGAACGACCCTGATTGTTCAGGTTAAAGAGCGTCCGACTATTGCCAGCATCACATTCTCCGGTAACAAGGCGGTGAAAGAGGATCAGCTGAAGCAGAACCTCGAAGCGTCAGGCGTTCGCGTCGGCGAAGCGCTGGATCGCACCACGCTCTCTTCAATCGAGAAGGGACTGGAAGATTTCTACTACAGCGTCGGCAAATACACCGCCAGCGTAAAAGCGATTGCCACACCGCTGCCGCGTAACCGCGTGGATCTGAAATTTGTTTTCCAGGAAGGTGTCTCTGCCAAAATTCAGCAGATCAACATCGTGGGTAACAAAGCGTTCAGCTCTGATGAACTGATCTCCCGCTTCCAGCTGCGTGATGAAGTGCCGTGGTGGAACGTGGTTGGCGATCGCAAATATCAGAAGCAGAAGCTGGCCGGCGACCTTGAGACGCTGCGCAGTTTCTATCTGGATCGCGGTTATGCGCGCTTTAATATCGACTCGACTCAGGTCAGCCTGACGCCGGATAAAAAAGGCATCTACATCACCGTCAACATCAACGAAGGCGACCAGTATAAAATCGCCGGCGTGATTGTGAACGGCAGCATGGCAGGCCACTCAGCAGAAATTGAACATCTGACCAAAATCCCGAATGGTGAGCTTTACAACGGCACCAAAGTGACGCAGATGGAAGATGATATCAAAAAGCTGCTGGGCCGCTATGGCTATGCCTATCCGCGCGTCGTGACGCAGCCGGAAATCAGCGACGCTGACAAAACCGTTAAGCTGCATATTAACGTTGATGCCGGTAATCGCTATTACGTGCGTAAAGTCCGTTTTGAAGGGAACGACACCTCAAAAGATGCTGTACTGCGCCGTGAGATGCGTCAGATGGAAGGCGCATGGCTGGGCAGCGATCTGGTTGATCAGGGTAAAGAGCGTCTGAACCGCACCGGTTACTTTGAAACGGTTGATGTGGATACGCAGCGCGTACCAGGCGTGCCGGATCAGGTGGATGTGGTCTACAAAGTTAAAGAGCGCAACACCGGTACCTTTAACTTTGGCGTGGGCTACGGAACAGAAAGCGGCGTCAGCTTCCAGGTGGGTGTTACCCAGGATAACTGGCTCGGTACCGGTAATACCGTTAGTATCAGCGGTACCAAAAATGATTATCAGACCTATGCTGAATTCTCACTGACCGATCCCTACTTTACGGTTGACGGCGTGAGTCTGGGCGGTCGCCTGTTCTATAACGACTTTAAAGCGGACGATGCCGATCTGTCAGACTACACCAACAAGAGTTACGGTGTTGATGGCACGCTGGGCTTCCCGGTTAATGAGAACAACACCCTGCGCGTTGGCTTAGGCTATGTGCATAACGATCTGTCGAACATGCGGCCGCAGGTAGCAATGTGGCGTTACCTCGACTCGGTCGGGCGTCCACAGGGACTCAATAATAAAGGCGATTTCTCTGCGGATGATTTTACCTTTAACTATGGCTGGACCTACAATACGCTGGATCGCGGCTTCTTCCCGACGCGCGGTAACCGCACCAACCTGAACGGTAAGGTGACGATTCCAGGTTCAGACAACGCGTTCTATAAAGCGACGCTGGATACGCAGCAGTATGTGCCGCTGAACCGTGACGGCACCTGGGTAGTCCTGGGGCGTGGTCGTGTGGGCTATGGAGACGGCATCGGGGATAAAGAGATGCCGTTCTATGAGAACTTCTACGCCGGCGGCTCCAGTACGGTGCGTGGTTTCCGTTCCAATACTATTGGTCCGAAAGCCGCTTACCTTAACGATCGCTCCTCATCGTGTAATCTGACCGATCCAAACGGGATCTGTAAGTCAGATGATGCGGTGGGCGGTAACGCAATGGCGATTGCCAGCCTCGAGCTGATCACGCCAACGCCGTTCCTGAGCGAGAAGTACGCTAACTCCGTGCGCACTTCACTGTTTGTGGACGCCGGTACCGTCTGGGATACCAACTGGCAGAATACGGCAGCCACCCGCGCTGCGGATATTCCGGACTACAGCGATCCTAACAACATTCGCGTCTCTGCAGGCCTGGCGCTGCAGTGGATGTCGCCACTGGGCCCGCTGGTCTTCTCCTATGCCCAGCCGGTGAAGAAAGTCGAGGGAGACAAAGCAGAGCAGTTCCAGTTTAACATTGGTAAAACCTGGTAATGTTCTGAGCAGGGAAGCGGAAGCGAAGTACGGCATAGCTTAGCGCAGCAAAGCGCTAAGCGAGCCAAACACTGTGTCGCAGACACAAACGTTGATGGTAAGGAGTTTATAGTGAAAAAGTTGTTGTGTGCCGCAGGTCTGGGTCTTGCTTTAGCGGTTTCCGCTGGCGTTCAGGCTGCTGACAAAATTGCAGTGGTAAACGTGTCCAGCATTTTCCAGCAGTTACCGCAACGTGCGACCGTTGCTAAACAGCTTGAAAATGAGTTCAAAGGCCGCGCAACTGAGCTGCAGGGCCAGGAACGCGATCTGCAGACCAAAATGCAGAGACTGCAGCGTGATGCTTCTACCATGAAGGCGAGCGAGCGCAGCCGCATGGAAAAAGACATCATGTCCCAGCGCGAAGCCTTCTCCAGCAAAGCCCAGGCTTTCGAACAGGATAACCGTCGTCGCCAGATGGAAGAGCGTAACAAACTGCTGAGCCGTATCCAGGATGCCGTGAAGAAAGTGGCAGACAGCGATGGTTATGATGTCGTGATTGATGCTAACGCCGTAGCCTATGCTGCTAATGCGAAAGACATTACTGCTGACGTGCTGAAACAGGTTAAATAATCGATGTCATCAATTCGACTGGCTGATTTAGCCCAGCAGTTGGATGCAGAATTGCACGGAGATGGCGATATCGTCATCTCCGGCATTGCTTCTATGCAATCCGCCACCCCTGGTCAAATCACTTTTCTTGCCAACAGCCGCTACCGCGAGCAGCTCGCCAGCGTTCAGGCGTCAGCCGTGGTGCTGACGGAAGCGGATCTGGAATGGTGCAATACTGCCGCCCTGGTAGTGAAAAATCCCTATCTTACCTATGCCCGCATGGCACAACTGCTGGACACCACGCCGCAGCCCGCGCAGAATATCGCGCCCAGCGCGGTGATCGATCCTTCCGCCTCGCTGGGACAAAATGTGTCGGTAGGGGCGAACGCGGTGATTGAGTCTGGCGTTGAGCTGGGTGACAACGTTGTGATTGGTGCAGGCTGCTTTGTCGGCAAAAAGAGCCGGATTGGCAGCGGCACGCGCCTCTGGGCCAACGTGACGATTTATCATGAGATTCAGATTGGTCAGGATTGTCTGATTCAGTCAGGCACTGTCATCGGTGCAGATGGTTTCGGGTATGCTAACGATCGCGGCAACTGGGTGAAAATCCCTCAGCTCGGCACGGTCATCATCGGTGACCGGACAGAGATTGGTGCCTGCACCACTATCGATCGCGGTGCGCTGGATAACACTCTGATCGGCAATGGTGTTATCATAGACAACCAGTGTCAGATTGCCCACAACGTTGTAATTGGTGACAATACAGCCGTTGCGGGAGGTGTGATCATGGCCGGTAGCCTGAAGATTGGACGTTACTGTATGATTGGCGGCGCCAGCGTCATTAACGGCCATATGGAGATCTGCGATAAAGTAACCGTAACCGGTATGGGCATGGTGATGCGTCCCATTACAGAGCCGGGGGTTTACTCCTCAGGGATCCCACTGCAACCGAACAAAGCCTGGCGTAAAACGGCAGCGCTGGTGATGAATATCGATGACATAAGCAAACGTCTGAAAGCCATCGAACGCAAAGTTGATAAAAACAGCTAAGCACATCCGCGCGACCCGCTTTCATAATAATGCCGCCTGCCTGCTTTTGCCCTTCAGTGTGGTAAAGGACGGCAGGTAGCGCAGAGAAGCGAACGCCACCGAACTGATTTGCGGCCTGCGAAAGATCATTTTGATCGGTGCAGGCCGTGTTATTGTTGCCATCAGATTTTTTAGGACAGGAAGAGTATTTTGACTACTGAAACGCATACTCTGAAAATCGAAGAGATTTTAGAACTGCTGCCGCACCGCTATCCGTTTTTGCTGGTGGATCGCGTGCTGGATTTTGAAGAGCACAAATATCTGCGTGCGGTAAAGAACGTTTCTGTTAATGAACCGTTTTTCCAGGGGCACTTCCCTGGTAAACCGATTTTCCCAGGCGTTCTGATTTTAGAAGCGATGGCGCAGGCGACCGGTATTCTGGCGTTTAAAAGCGTTGGCAAACTGGAACCTGGCGAGCTCTATTATTTTGCCGGTATCGATGAAGCCCGCTTCAAGCGCCCGGTAGTACCAGGTGACCAGATGATCATGGAAGTCACCTTCGAAAAAACCCGTCGTGGTCTGACACGTTTTAAAGGCGTTGCTACAGTGGATGGTAAAATTGTCTGTGAAGCGACCATGATGTGTGCCCGTAGCCGGGAGGCATAATTAGTGATTGATTCAACCGCCACCATCCATCCGACCGCCATCGTTGAAGAGGGTGCTGTACTGGGTGCAAATGTTCATATCGGTCCCTTCTGTATTGTGGGCGCTGACGTGGAAATTGGCGCAGGTACGGTATTGAAATCACACGTTGTGGTTAATGGCCATACGCGCATCGGCGAAGAAAACCAGATCTATCAGTTTGTCTCTATTGGTGAGGTAAACCAGGATCTGAAATATGCGGGTGAGCCTACCCGCACCGAAATCGGCGATCGCAACCGGATCCGCGAAAGCGTGACCATTCATCGCGGCACCACGCAGGGTGGCGGACTGACTAAAGTTGGCAGCGACAACCTGCTGATGGTGAATGCGCACATTGCACACGACTGCGTGATTGGCAGCCGCTGCATTCTGGCAAATAACGTGACGCTGGGTGGCCACGTTACCGTGGATGATTTTGCGATCATCGGCGGCGTGACGGCCGTGCACCAGTGGTGCACTATCGGCGCTCACGTTATGGTTGGCGGTTGTTCCGGCGTGGCGCAGGATATTCCGCCATACATTATTGCGCAGGGTAACCACGCCACGCCGTTTGGCGTCAATATTGAAGGTCTCAAGCGTCGCGGCTTCAGCAAAGAGGCGCTGCATGCTATTCGCAACGCTTACAAGCTGCTCTACCGCAGTGGTAAAACGCTGGATGAGGTAAAGCCTGAAATCGAGGCGCTGGCGCAGCAGCACAGCGAAGTCCAGCCGTTCTTTGATTTCTTCGCCCGTTCAACCCGTGGATTGATCCGTTAATTCATGTCAGTGCGTCCCTTAACGATTGCCCTGGTCGCCGGAGAAACCTCCGGCGATATTCTTGGTGCCGGTCTGATCCGCGCGCTGAAAGCGCGTCATCCTGATGCACGCTTTGTTGGCGTAGCGGGTCCGCTGATGCAGGCAGAAGGCTGCGAAGTCTGGTACGAAATGGAAGAGCTGGCGGTCATGGGCATTGTCGAAGTGCTGGGCCGCCTGCGACGCCTGCTGACCATCCGCAAAGACCTGACGCAACGCTTCACCGCGCTCCGCCCTGACGTATTTGTGGGTATCGATGCGCCAGATTTTAATATCACCCTGGAAGGCAACCTGAAGCGCGCCGGTATTCGTACCGTGCACTACGTCAGCCCTTCCGTCTGGGCATGGCGTCAGAAGCGCGTCTTTAAGATTGGCCGCAATACCGATATGGTGCTGGCGTTTCTGCCGTTCGAGAAAGCGTTTTACGATCGCTTTAACGTGCCGTGTCGTTTTATCGGTCACACCATGGCTGATGCGATGCCGCTGCAGCCTGATAAGCAGGCCGCGCGTCGCGAGCTGGGTATTGCAGACGACGCGATCTGTCTGGGTTTACTGCCAGGCAGTCGTGGCGCAGAAGTTGAAATGCTGAGCGCCGATTTTCTGCGCGCGGCGCAGCTGCTGCGTCAGCGCTACCCGGCGCTGGAAATCGTGGTTCCGCTGGTTAACGCAAAGCGGCGGGCGCAGTTTGAACAGATTAAAGCGGAGATTGCGCCTGAGCTGCCTATGCACCTGCTGGATGGCAAAGGGCGTCAGGCGATGATCGCCAGCGATGCGGCTATTCTGGCATCCGGCACCGCGGCGCTGGAGTGTATGCTGGCAAAGTGCCCGATGGTCGTGGGGTATCGTATGAAACCCGTTACCTTCTGGCTGGCGAAGCGCCTGGTCAAAACGCCTTACGTCTCGCTGCCTAATCTGCTGGCGGGACGGGAGCTGGTTAAAGAGCTGCTGCAGGATGAGTGCCAGCCGCAGACGCTGGCCGCCGCGCTGGAGCCGCTGCTGCATGCGGGTGCCGAACGCGACGCGCTGCTGGAAACCTTTACTCAACTGCATCAGCAGATCCGCTGGAATGCCGATGAGCAGGCGGCGGATGCGGTACTGGAGATTGCTCATGGCTGAATTTATCTATCCTGATGCGCAACGTATTGCGGGCGTGGACGAAGTCGGACGCGGCCCGCTGGTAGGGGCCGTAGTAACGGCGGCGGTGATCCTCGATCCTGCTAACCCGATTGCTGGTCTGGCAGACTCAAAAAAGCTGTCGGAAAAGCGCCGTCTGGCGCTGTATGATGAAATTACCGAAAAGGCGCTGGCGTGGAGCCTCGGCAGGGCTGAGCCAGAAGAGATCGACCAGCTCAATATTCTGCATGCCACGCTGCTGGCGATGCAGCGCGCGGTGGCAGGGCTGCACCTTACGCCCGATTTTGTGCTGATCGATGGCAATCGCTGTCCGGCGCTGGCGATGCCTGCGCAGGCGGTGATCAAAGGCGACAGTCTGGTGCAGGAAATCAGCGCTGCATCCATTATTGCCAAAGTGACGCGCGATCGCGAAATGGCTGAACTCGATCGTCTCTTTCCGCAGTATGGCTTTGCGCAGCATAAAGGTTACCCCACCGCGCTTCATATGGCGAAGCTCAAACAGTTTGGTGCCACGCCGCATCATCGTCGCAGTTTTGCGCCGGTGCGCAACGCGCTGCTGGATGCCGAACTGCACGCCTCAGTACAACCCGCGCCGCTTTATTAAGCCTGACGCTGTTTTAACCGGAAACCGATATGGCTGAACCTCGTTTTATACATCTGCGCGTGCACAGCGACTACTCCATGGTCGATGGCCTGGCGAAGACCGGTCCGCTGGTGAAAAAAGCCGCGGCGCTGGGGATGCCGGCAATAGCGATTACGGATTACACCAACCTCTGCGGCCTGGTGCGCTTCTATGGCAGCGCCCACGGTGCCGGCGTTAAGCCGATTATCGGCGCTGATTTCCAGGTCGCCAGCGAGCTGATGGGCGATGAGCTTACGCAGCTTACGCTGCTCGCGGCGAATAACACCGGCTATCAGAATCTGACACTGCTGATTTCGCGCGCCTATCAGCGCGGCTACGGCATTGCCGGGCCTATCCTCGATCGCGACTGGCTGATTGAGCTGGGCGAAGGGCTGATTGTCCTGTCGGGCGGACGACGCGGCGATGTCGGACGCAGCCTGCTGCGCGGCAATAACGCGCTGGTGGCGCAGTGTCTGAGCTTTTATCAGCAGCACTTTCCCGACCGTTACTACCTTGAGCTGCTCCGCACCGGACGCGCCGATGAGGAGAGCTATCTGCATGCCGCCGTTGAGCTGGCGATAGCGGAAGGGATACCGGTAGTGGCAACCAATGAAGTCTGCTTCATCAATGAAGAGGACTTCGATGCGCATGAGATCCGCGTGGCGATCCACGACGGTTATACGCTGGACGATCCGAAACGTCCGCGCCACTACAGTCCTCAGCAATATATGCGCAGCGAAGAGGAGATGTGCGAGCTGTTTTCGGACATCCCGGAAGCGCTGGAAAACAGCGTAGAGATTGCTAAGCGCTGTAACGTCACCGTCCGCCTCGGCGAATATTTTCTGCCGCAGTTCCCGACCGGCGAGATGACCACCGAAGAGTTTCTGGTGGTGAAATCACGCGAGGGGCTTGAAGAGCGCCTGGCGTTTCTCTTTCCGGATGAAGAGCTGCGTGCGCAGAAGCGCCCGGCCTACGATGAGCGTCTGGAGATTGAGCTCAACGTTATCAACCAGATGGGGTTCCCGGGCTACTTCCTGATCGTGATGGAGTTTATCCAGTGGTCAAAAGATAACGGGATCCCGGTCGGACCCGGACGCGGTTCCGGTGCCGGTTCACTGGTGGCCTATGCGCTGAAGATTACCGACCTCGATCCGCTGGAATTTGACCTGCTGTTTGAACGCTTCCTGAATCCGGAACGTGTCTCCATGCCCGACTTTGACGTCGACTTCTGCATGGAGAAGCGCGATCAGGTGATCGATCACGTTGCCGAGATGTATGGCCGTGAAGCGGTTTCGCAGATTATCACCTTCGGCACCATGGCGGCGAAAGCGGTGATCCGCGATGTAGGGCGCGTGCTGGGCCATCCTTATGGCTTTGTCGATCGCATCTCCAAGCTGGTGCCGCCCGATCCGGGCATGACGCTGGAAAAAGCGTTTCAGGCTGAACCGCAGCTGCCTGAGATCTATGACGCCGATGAAGAGGTCAGGGCGCTGATCGACATGGCGCGCAAGCTGGAAGGCGTCACGCGAAACGCCGGCAAGCACGCTGGCGGCGTGGTCATTGCGCCGACCAAAATCACCGATTTTGCCCCGCTTTACTGCGATGAAAACGGCCAGTTCCCCGTCACCCAGTTTGATAAAAATGATGTGGAGTATGCCGGACTGGTGAAGTTTGACTTCCTCGGCCTGCGTACGCTGACCATCATCGACTGGGCGCTGAAGATGATCAACCCGCGCCGTGAAAAGCAGGGGCTGCCGCCGATCGACATTGCGGCTATTCCGCTTGATGATAAAAAAAGCTTCGATATGCTGCAGCGCTCAGAGACCACCGCGGTGTTCCAGCTTGAATCGCGCGGCATGAAAGATCTGATCAAGCGACTGAAGCCTGACTGCTTTGAAGATATGATCGCCCTGGTGGCGCTGTTTCGTCCCGGCCCGCTGCAGTCCGGCATGGTGGATAACTTTATCGACCGTAAGCATGGCCGCGAAGAACTCTCCTATCCTGACATCCAGTGGCAGCATGAGAGTCTGAAGCCGGTACTGGAGCCTACCTACGGCATCATTCTCTATCAGGAGCAGGTGATGCAGATCGCACAGGTGCTGGCGGGTTATACGCTGGGCGGCGCTGATATGCTGCGTCGTGCGATGGGTAAAAAGAAACCGGAAGAGATGGCGAAGCAGCGTTCAGTGTTCAAAGAGGGCGCTGAAAGCATGGGTATCAACGGCGAACTGTCGATGAAAATCTTCGACCTGGTAGAGAAGTTCGCCGGCTATGGTTTTAACAAATCGCACTCTGCAGCCTATGCGCTGGTCTCCTATCAGACGCTGTGGCTGAAAGCACACTATCCGGCTGAGTTTATGGCTGCGGTCATGACCGCCGATATGGATAACACCGAGAAAGTGGTCGGGCTGGTGGATGAGTGCTGGCGCATGGGCCTGAAAGTGCTGCCGCCGGATATCAATGCCGGCCTCTATCCGTTCCACGTTAACGACGACGGTGAAATTGTCTACGGCATCGGCGCGATCAAAGGCGTCGGTGAAGGCCCGATTGAAGCGATTCTCGAAGCGCGTAATCAGGGCGGCTATTTTAAAGAGCTGTTCGATCTCTGCGCGCGTACCGATACGCGCAAAATTAACCGCCGGGTGATGGAGAAGCTGATCATGTCCGGCGCGTTTGACCGGCTCGGACCCCATCGTGCGGCGCTGATGAGCGCCCTGAGCGATGCCCTGAAAGCCGCTGACCAGCATGCTAAAGCAGAGGCGACGGGGCAGGCAGATATGTTTGGCGTGCTGGCTGAAGAGCCGGAGCAGGTCGAAAAATCGTATGCGTCAATTACGCCGTGGCCAGAGCAGGTGCAGCTGGATGGCGAGCGTGAAACGCTGGGGCTCTATCTTACCGGGCATCCGATTAATCAGTATCTGAAAGAGATTGAGCGCTACGTCGGCGGGATGCGGCTGAAAGATATGCATCCTACTGAACGTGGCAAGGTCACCATCGCTGCGGGGCTGGTGATTGCCGCCCGCGTGATGGTGACCAAGCGCGGCAACCGAATTGGTATTTGTACTCTGGACGATCGCTCCGGTCGTCTGGAAGTCATGCTATTTACCGATGCGTTAGATAAGTACCAGCAGCTGCTGGAGAAAGACCGTATCCTGATCGTCAGCGGACAGGTCAGCTTTGATGACTTCAGCGGCGGGCTTAAAATGACCGCCAGGGAAGTGATGGATATCGATGAAGCGCGGGAAAAATATGCGCGCGGACTTGCTATCTCGCTGACGGACAGGCAAATTGATGACCAGCTTTTAAACCGTCTCCGCCAGTCTCTGGAACCTCATCGTTCCGGGACCATTCCGGTACATCTCTATTATCAGAGAGCAGATGCGCGGGCGAAGCTGCGCTTTGGTGCAGCGTGGCGTATTTCGCCCAGCGATCGTTTACTTAACGACCTGCGGTCGTTAGTAGGATCGGAGCAGGTGGAACTGGAGTTTGACTAAAACAGGAACATTATGAGTCTTAATTACCTGGATTTTGAACAGCCGATCGCCGAACTCGAAGCGAAGATCGATTCGCTTAAATCGATTGGCCGTTCAGATGAGAAACACGATATTAATCTGGATGAAGAGATTCAGCGCCTTCGCGAGAAAAGCGTTGAACTGACCCGTAAAATCTTCTCCGATTTAGGTGCATGGCAGGTCGCGCAGCTGGCGCGTCATCCGCTGCGTCCCTATACGCTGGACTACGTGCGCAACGCATTTGACGACTTTGACGAGCTGGCAGGCGATCGCGCCTATGCTGACGACAAAGCGATTGTGGGTGGTATCGCACGTCTGGATGGCCGTCCGGTGATGATCATTGGTCATCAGAAAGGGCGTGAAACCAAAGAGAAAATTCGCCGTAACTTCGGTATGCCTGCACCAGAAGGCTATCGTAAAGCGCTGCGTCTGATGGAGATGGCAGAGCGTTTTAAGATGCCACTTATCACCTTTATCGACACGCCGGGTGCTTATCCGGGCGTGGGCGCCGAAGAGCGCGGTCAGTCTGAAGCGATTGCCCGTAACCTGCGTGAGATGTCTGGTCTGAAAATTCCGGTGATCTGCACCGTGATTGGCGAGGGCGGCTCTGGTGGCGCGCTGGCGATTGGCGTGGGCGACAAAGTGAACATGCTGCAGTACAGCACCTACTCGGTGATTTCACCGGAAGGCTGTGCGTCAATTCTGTGGAAAAGCGCAGATAAAGCGCCGCTGGCGGCAGAAGCGATGGGCATCACCGCCGGGCGTCTGCAGGAGCTGAAGCTGATCGACTCAATCATTCCTGAGCCGCTGGGTGGCGCGCATCGTCGTCCGGTTGATATGGCCGCTTCTCTGAAACAGCAGCTGCTGGCCGATCTGGCCGATCTCGACGGGCTGAGCACGGAAGAGCTGCTCGATCGCCGCTATCAGCGCCTGATGAACTACGGTTACGCGTAAGGTAAGCCCTGCAGCAAAAAAGCGGACTCCGGTCCGCTTTTTTTATGCCTGTTTTCCACGATCGGGCCTGAGTTCCCTGCAGGACCGCCATTTATGGCGGCAGCGATCCCCCAAGGGCGCCATTTATGGCGACCGAAATGCATCGCTGAAAACATCAGGCCTGCAACGGCGCTATTCCGGAACATTCTCCGGCCACTTTTCGCTATCCTTACTCTGTGCCACAAGACCACAGGAGGTGAGCATTGAATATTATTGCGATCATGGGACCGCACGGCGCGTTCTACAAAGATGAACCAATTCGCGAACTGGATGCCGCGCTGAAACTGCAGGGCTTTCACACCGTTTATCCCAGCAATGCCAGCGACCTGCTGAAGCTGATTGAGCACAACCCGCGCGTATGCGGCGTCGTATTTGACTGGGATGAGTACAGCATGGCGCTCTGCAGCGACATCAACCAGCTCAATGAGTCGCTGCCGCTCTACGCCTTTATCAACACGCATTCGCAGATGGACGTCAGCGTTAATGAAATGCGCATGGCGCTGCAGTTTTTTGAATATGCGCTCAGCACCGCAGACGATATCGCGCTGCATATCCGCCAGTATACCGATGAGTACATCGATAAAATTTTACCCCCGCTGACCAAAGCGCTGTTTACCTATGTTAAAGAGGGTAAATACACCTTCTGTACGCCAGGCCATATGGGCGGTACCGCCTTTCAGAAAAGCCCGGTCGGCAGCCTGTTTTATGACTTTTTCGGCGCTAACACGCTTAAAGCCGATGTCTCTATCTCCGTCACTGAACTGGGGTCGCTGCTCGACCATACCGGCCCGCATCTCGACGCCGAAGAGTATATTGCCCGTACCTTTGGGGCAGAGCAGAGCTATATGGTGACCAACGGCACCTCAACCTCAAACAAAATTGTCGGTATGTATGCCGCCCCGGCAGGCAGTACGGTACTGATTGACCGCAACTGTCACAAATCGCTGACCCATCTGCTGATGATGAGCGACATCGTGCCCGTCTGGCTCAAGCCAACGCGTAATGCGCTGGGCATTCTGGGCGGTATTCCGCAGCGTGAATTTACCCGGGAGGCTATTCAGAGCAAAGTGGATAGCACGCCGCGCGCCAGCTGGCCGGTCCATGCAGTGATCACCAATTCAACGTACGACGGATTGCTCTACAACACGGAATATATCAAGCAGACGCTGGATGTGCCGTCGATCCACTTCGATTCCGCTTGGGTGCCTTATACCAATTTTCATCCCATCTACAGCGGAAAAAGCGGCATGAGCGGTGAACGGATCCCGGGCAAGGTGATCTATGAAACGCAATCCACCCATAAGCTGCTGGCCGCGTTTTCCCAGGCTTCACTGATTCATATCAAAGGCGACTACGACCACGATACGTTTAACGAAGCCTATATGATGCACACCACTACCTCGCCGAGCTACGGCATTGTGTCATCGATTGAAACCGCTGCGGCGATGCTGCGCGGCAATCCGGGTAAGCGGCTAATTAACCGTTCGGTTGAGCGCGCGCTGCACTTCCGGCGCGAGATCCAGCGGCTGCGTGAAGAGTCTGATGGCTGGTTTTTTGATATCTGGCAGCCAGAGCAGGTGGATGAGGCAGAGTGCTGGCCGATCCAGCCGGGAGAAGAGGCGTGGCACGGCTTTCAGCAGGCCGATCGCGATCATATGTATCTCGATCCCATTAAAGTCACGATCCTGACGCCCGGCATGAGCGAACTGGGCGCGATGGCGGAAGAGGGGATCCCGGCGGCGCTGGTGGCGAAATTTCTCGATCAGCGCGGCGTGGTGGTAGAGAAAACCGGGCCTTATAATCTGCTGTTTCTGTTTAGTATCGGGATCGATAAAACCCGCGCCATGAGCCTGCTGCGCGGTCTGACCGAGTTTAAACGCGCCTACGATCTTAATCTGCGCGTGAAAAATATGCTGCCGGATCTCTATGCGGAGGATCCCGATTTCTATCGCAATATGCGGATCCAGACGCTGGCGCAGGGGATCCACCAGCTGATCCTGCAGCACGATCTGCCGCGGCTGATGCTGAAAGCCTTTGATGTCCTGCCTGAAATGAAAATGACGCCGCATCAGGCGTTCCAGCATCAGGTCAAAGGTGAGGTTGAAACCGTGGATATCCGCGAGCTGGTAGGGCGTACCTCCGCCAATATGATCTTGCCCTATCCGCCAGGCGTGCCGCTGGTAATGCCCGGTGAGATGATCACAGAACAGAGCCGGGCCGTGCTCGACTTTCTGCTGATGCTCTGCACCATCGGGCGCCACTACCCTGGCTTTGAAACCGATATTCACGGCACCACGCTGACAGAGGATGGGCGCTATCTGGTTCGGGTACTGCGCGACGCGCCGCAGCCCTGACTTCGGATAAATGCCTCTGGTCACGCTGACGTCCGGCACGTAGGCTTGGCGGCTCAGATTTTTTTTCGGAGCCGCTATGCTACAGATCAAACAGATTCACCACATTGCGATTATTGCCACTGACTATCCGCGCAGCAAAGCGTTCTACTGCGATGTGCTGGGCTTCTCCCTGCTGGGTGAGTACTACCGCGCGGAGCGGGATTCATGGAAAGGCGACCTCGGCCTGCACGGCGTCTATACCATTGAGCTGTTCTCATTTCCCTCCCCGCCGCCGCGCGTAACCGCACCTGAAGCCTGCGGCCTGCGCCATCTGGCATTTTGCGTAGAGGATGTGGCGCAGTCGGTTGCGGCGCTGGCAGAAAAAGGCGTGATCTGCGAACCGGTGCGTATCGATGCGCTGACCGGTAAAGCCTGCACCTTTTTTACCGATCCGGATGGTTTGCCGCTGGAGCTTTATCAGGCGTAAAATAGCCGCCGCAGAATGCCGCAATCAGGCGGCATCATCAGATGGAACGGCACTATGTCTTTTTCCCACCTTGCTGCGCTGCTGGATCCCGCCGGTCGCTACGTGGTGGCATTCAGCGGCGGGCTCGACTCCACCGTGCTGCTGCATCAGCTAGTCTGCTGGCAGCAGCAGCATCCGCAGCTGAGCGTGCGGGCGCTGCACGTGCATCACGGCCTGAGTCCGCACGCCGACCGGTGGGCCGCACACTGCCGGCAGCAGTGCCAGCGCTGGCATATCGCCTGCGACGTATTGCCGGTAACGGTTGATGCCAGGGCAGGAGGCGTGGAGGCGTCGGCGCGCAGAGAGCGCTATCAGGCGCTGTTCGCCCGGCTGCAGCCGGATGAACAGCTGCTCACCGCGCAGCATCTGGACGATCAGTGCGAAACGCTGCTGCTGGCGCTAAAGCGCGGCAGCGGCCCGGCGGGGCTGGCGGCGATGCCGCCGCGGCGCACAGTGCAGGGGCATGAACATCTGCGTCCGCTGCTCAGCCTTAGCCGTGAGCAGCTGGAGCAGTGGGCGGCTGAGCACCAGCTCAGCTGGATTGAGGATGAGAGCAATGACGACAGCCGCTACGACCGCAACTTTTTGCGTCAGCAGATTATGCCGCTGCTGCATCAGCGCTGGCCGCACTTCAGCGCTGCCAGCGCCCGCAGCGCCGCGCTCTGCGCAGAGCAGGAGCAGCTGCTGGATGAGCTGCTACAGCAGGAGCTGAGCCAGCTGCTTACGCCACAGGGCGCACTGCATTTTCCGCCGTTGCAGAGCATGAGCGAAGCGCGGCGTAACGCGCTACTGCGGCGCTGGATCGCCGGGCAGGGCGGGGCGATGCCGTCACGTGCGGCGCTGCAGCGCATCAGTACCGACGTTATCGCAAGCCGGACTGATGCACAGCCGGCGCTGCAGCTGGGAAATTTTACGCTGCGCCGCTATCGCGATGCCCTCTACTGGTTGCCGCCGCAGCCGTCGCTGCGTGACCAGGCATGCTGCTGGCCGCAGCTTACCCGATCGCTGGTGCTGCCCGGCGGAGTGGGTCAGCTGCTGGCTGACTTCTCACGCGCGGAGCTGCGTCTGCCTGCGGCGGATGAAACGGTCCACGTTCGCTTTCAGGCGCGCGGCTACTATCATCTGCTGGGACGGGCGGGCGGACGCGAAATGAAAAAACTGTGGCAGGAGCTGGCGATCCCGCCCTGGCAGCGGGAGCGTATCCCACTGATCTACTATAACCAGACGCTGATTTGCGCGCCGGGCCTGTTTGTTACCCATGAAGGCGCTGCCTGCAGCGATCGGGGCTGGCAGGCGATCTGGCATCAGCCTGACAGGGAGAAGGTATCATGAGGCACTGGCTGACGGCTGTGCTATGTTTTGTATCGCTGCCGCTATGGGCAGAAGGCGATGCGGCCGCGGGCGCAGAAAAAGCAGCCCGCTGTATGGCGTGTCACGGTGCAGAGGGCAAAAGCGCGATACCCCTCTATCCTCATCTGGCCGGGCAGCAGGCGCCTTATCTGGCGCATGCGTTGCACGCCTATCAGAAAGGTGAGCGCAGCGGCGGTCAGGCAGAGGTGATGAAAGCGTTTGTGGCGGGACTAAGCGATACCGATATTGAGGATTTAGCGGCTTACTATAGCGGACTTAAGCCGTAGGAAACGCGGGCGGAGAGGGTCCGCCCGCCGCGAGACTACTCGTCTTCGCTGACCACCACGGTGCCGAGTTCAGGATGGCTGAAGCTGGCAATGTGATCGAGGCGCAGCTCGCGGGTTTCCCCGGAGAGGTCAACCGCAAGATATTCGACGTTTTTGCGCGAAACCATATCCCGCGCTTTCGCCTTCAGCTGGTCACCATTTTTCAGCTGCAGTGACAGCATCCAGTGTCGGGTGCAGGCGAGTTCCAGGTTGTCGTAGTCATCGCAATTGATGGGTTTATAAGCTTCATTTGTCAACATAGTCGCTCACCAATAAGTTTGCAGCAGCCGAGGCTGCCTGATCCCTGACAGAAGAGTTTAGCGCGGAATGAGCGGCGATATCATTGAGTGCATTCAGCGCGCACATCAGCGCGTCGGGCACATATCCCGGCTCACCGCTGCCGATTTCAGCATATTTCTGGCGAACTAACTCACAATACGTTTGCACATGCACCTCCTCAGCAGAGCATAAATACCCTGGTTGCCTGGCGACTATAACACAGGGGTTTCCCGGAAATCAGCCAGGGCAAGCGGGGAAACAGAGAAAGAAAAGCAGCAGAACAGCGGCTGGCATGGCCTGCCGGACGCTGGCTGGCGCACAAAAGGTTAAGTTGATGAACAGGAAAATTCAGTACAGAACGCCGTATGAACCGGCAGGTGACAGATGATTATGCTGTCGCGCACGGTTGAGATCCCGGAGAGTGAAATAGAGCTGACGGCTATCCGCGCTCAGGGGGCAGGGGGGCAGCACGTGAATAAAACCTCGACGGCTATTCATCTGCGGTTTGATGTCCGCGCATCTTCGCTGCCGGAGTTTTATAAAACGCGGCTGCTCGCTGCCAGTCATCACCTGATTACGGCAGAAGGCGTGGTCATTATTAAAGCGCAGGAGTATCGCAGTCAGGAGATGAATCGTGAGGCCGCGCTGCAGCGCCTGATCAATCTGATCCGCGAGTTAACCACGGTGGAGAAAGCGCGTCGCGCGACGCGGCCCACGCGCGCGTCAAAAGAACGGCGGCTGGAGGGGAAATCGCGGCGCAGCAGCGTAAAAGCGATGCGCGGCAAAGTGCGATAAAAAACGCCTCCCGCAGGAGGCGTTTGCCATTACTTATTCAGCGCGCTGGCCAGGAAGCTGACGATCTCATGCTGGCTGATCATCTGCTTCTCGCTTGCGGAGCGGGATTTGTACTCAATCTCTTCGTTATCGAGATTGCGATCGCCAATCACGATGGTGTGCGGCACGCCAATCAGCTCCATATCAGCAAACATCACGCCCGGACGCTCTTTACGATCGTCGAGGATAACGTCGATGCCTCTGGCGCGCAGTTCGCTGTAGAGCGATTCTGCCAGCTGCTGAACCCGGAAAGATTTATGCATATTCATTGGCAGAATTGCGACTTCAAACGGTGCCAGCGCCGCAGGCCAGATAATGCCGCGCTCGTCATGGTTCTGCTCAATTGCGGCAGCCACCACGCGGGTAATACCGATACCGTAGCAGCCCATGGTCATGATCTGGTTGCGGCCATCTTCGCCCTGTACGGCTGCTTTCATCGCATCGGAGTATTTGGTGCCGAGCTGGAAAATGTGACCCACCTCGATACCGCGCTTGATCTGCAGTACGCCTTTACCATCCGGGCTTGGATCGCCCTCGACCACATTGCGGATATCTTCAACCCGCGCTTCCGGCAGATCGCGGCCCCAGTTGATGCCGGCAAAGTGCTGACCGTCGATGTTGGCACCGGCGGAGAAGTCACTCATTTTTGCCACGGTACGGTCCGCAATCACCGGGATGGTCAGACCGACCGGACCGATAGAGCCAAAGCCTGCACCCGTTACGGCACGGATCGCCTCTTCATTGCCCATTTCCAGCGGCGAAGCAACGATATCAAGATGTTCAGCTTTGATTTCGTTCAGCTCATGATCGCCACGCACCAGCAGAGCAACCAGCTGATGGCCGCTCTCTTCACTCGCCTTCACAATCAGCGTCTTAACCGTTTTTTCAACCGGGATCTGATGCTGCTCAACCAGCTCCGCGATGGTTTTGGCATGTGGCGTAGCAAACTGTGTCATCGGCTGTGTTGCCGCCGGACGCTCGCCAGCCGGAGCCAGCGCTTCAGCTTTCTCAATGTTTGCGGCGTAGTCTGACTCGCTGGAGAAGATCACATCATCTTCACCGCTCTGCGCCAGTACCTGGAATTCATGTGAACCGCTGCCGCCGATAGAGCCGGTGTCAGCCTGCACCGCGCGGAAATCGAGACCCATGCGGGTAAAGCTCTGACTGTAGGCGCGATACATCGCATCGTAGGTTTCCTGCAGCGACGCCTGCGAGGTATGGAAGGAGTAAGCGTCTTTCATGATGAACTCACGCGAACGCATCACGCCAAACCGCGGGCGCACTTCATCACGGAACTTGGTCTGAATCTGATACAGATTAAGCGGCAGCTGCTTATAAGAGCTCAGCTCGTTGCGGATCAGATCGGTAATGACCTCTTCATGCGTCGGACCGAGCACAAACGGACGTTCGTGACGATCTTTAATGCGCAGCAGCTCCGGGCCATACTGCTCCCAGCGCCCGCTCTCTTCCCACAGGTCGGCCGGCTGAACCACCGGCATAGAGATTTCAATTGCGCCGGCGTTGTTCATCTCTTCGCGCACGATGTTTTCAACTTTTCGCAGCACGCGAACCCCGGTCGGCAGCCAGGTATAGAGTCCGGAAGCCAGTTTGCGGATCATCCCGGCACGCAGCATCAGCTGATGGCTGATCACTTCTGCATCGGAAGGCGTCTCCTTAAGCGTGGAGAGCAGATATTGAGTAGTACGCATTAATTATGATTCCAGTTATATGGAAGAAGAAGAGCAGACCGTTACTGGCCGTTAGTGTACCAGCGAGAAACAGCGCTCAAAAGCCTGTTTTAGCGTGGATCCACGGCAATGACCTCAGTACCCGCTTCATCAATGCGCCAGCGCACGTTGAAATCGAGCAGCCAGGCGGCATATTCGCGATCCAGCGATTCACCTTTGCGATAGGCGGGACGCGGATCCTGGGCCAGAACTTCGGTAATAAAACGCTGCAGCTGAGGAATATGCGCCTGCTGCTGAATCTGCTGCTGAGCGGCGGCTGAAAAACGCACCGGCATGGTCGCTTCAGGTGCAGCCTGAGCATAGCCGGCGCGCGCGTCGGGCAGCGCTTCGGCAAACGGCAGGTAGGGCTTGATATCAATCACCGGTGTGCCATCAACCAGATCAAGGCTGCCGAGCTGCAGGATAACCTGCGATTTTTCACAGCGGATCCCTTTTAGCTCAACCAGCGACATGCCCACCGGGTTAGGACGAAACGTTGATCGCGTTGCAAAGACGCCCATACGCGCGTTACCGCCGAGGCGGGGCGGACGGACAGTAGGGCGCCAGCCGCCGGCCATGGTCTGATGAAACATAAACAGGATCCAGATGTGGCTGAACGCCTCCAGACCGCGTACGGCTTCCGGCTGATTGTACGGGGCCTGCAGATGCAGTTCACCGCCGCCATCCTGAACCAGGCCCGGCTGGCGCGGCACGGCAAATTTCTCTTTCCACGGGGAGCGGATCACGCCAATCTGCGCAACGGCAAACTCACTCATTGACCGGAAACTTTCAGCGCTGAGCCCTGGCAAATTGCCTGGCGGTAGCAGCCTGGCGTACTGGTCACAATTTCACATTTGTGCAGCAGCACGGCGTTGGCTTTCATACCCGCTGCTTTGATCTGCAGACGTTTACGCGCGGTATTGATATTGGGAGGCGAATCCTGCGTGCTGCTCTGGCAATCTTCGCCAGACACTTCACCCAGATCGCGGAAAGGATTGCTGACCAGATCGGTTGCGTCGGTATAGATTTTCACCGGAGCCGGGCGCGGGGCCGGCTTGCGCTGTGGCTGAGCTGATGACTGCTGCGGACGAGCCGGAGCGCTGCTTATCGGGTGATATTCACGAACGCACCCGGTCAGCATCAACGCCAACAGGCAGAGCGGTAAAAAACGCATGGCAACATCCTCCTGTAATAAAAGTGGCGTTATTGAAACAAGGACGCCCGCAAATAACAAGTCAGCAGCCACATGCAGAAATAGAAAGGGCGGCCAGCGCCGCCCTCGGGAGAGAAAAGAAGTGAACTTACCAGCCTTTAACCGCGCCACCGTTAAAGATTTTGTTGGCAGACTCAGCCACTTCGTCTGACTGATACGCTTCAACAAACTTCTTCACGTTCTCAGCGTCTTTATTATCTTCACGGCTCACCAGCAGGTTAACGTATGGGGAATCTTTATCTTCCACAAAGATGCCATCTTTTGCCGGGGTCAGACCAATCTGGCTGGCATACGTTGTGTTGATTACCGCGAGCGCAATCTGCTGATCGTCAAGTGAGCGCGGCAGCTGTGGCGCTTCCAGCTCAACAATCTTCAGGTTCTTCGGGTTTTCCACAATATCCAGTGAAGTTGGCAGCAGGCCCACACCCTCTTTCAGCTTAATCAGGCCCGCTTTCTGCAGCAGCAGCAGGGAGCGACCCAGGTTGGTCGGATCGTTAGGGATGGCGATCTGCGCGCCATCCTGCAGTTCGGTCAGCGACTTGATCTTTTTAGAGTAGCCGGCAATCGGGTAAACAAAGGTGTTGCCAACCGGTACCAGCTTGTAGCCACGATCTTTAATCTGCTGATCCAGATAGGGCTTATGCTGGAAAGCGTTAACGTCAATGTCCCCTTTGCTCAGCGCTTCATTAGGTAAAACGTAATCGTTAAACGTTACCAGTTCGACGTCGAGATTATATTTATCTTTAGCCACTTTAACGGCGGTTTCAGCAACCTGCTGTTCAGCACCAACAATCACGCCCACTTTGATATGGTTGGGATCTTTTGCCTGCTGATCGCATCCGGCCAGAGCAATAGCACCAATCAGAGCACCTGCTGCGGCAATCTTTTTAAATGTGAAAGACATATCCTTTCCTTAATAGAGAAGTATTGATGTTATTGGCTTATTTATGCGACACCGCGCGAACAATGCGATCGCCGCAGAACTGAATCAGATATACCAGCACGACCAGCAGCACCAGTACAGTATTCATTACGGTAGCGTTATACCCGATATAGCCATACTGATAGCCAATCTGGCCCAGACCACCCGCGCCCACGGCACCGCCCATAGCAGAATAGCCAACCAGCGTAATGAGCGTAATGGTGGCCGCGTTAACCAGGCCCGGCATCGCTTCCGGCAGCAACACCTTGCGGACAATCTGCAGCGGCGTGGCACCCATCGCGCGGGAGGCTTCGATCAGGCCGGTCGGCAGCTCCAGCAGGGCGTTTTCAACCATACGGGCAATAAACGGCGCGGCGCCAACGGTCAGCGGGACAATCGCCGCCTGCAGGCCGATAGAGGTGCCGACAATTGCGCGGGTAAACGGAATCATCCATACCAGCAATATAATGAACGGGATCGATCGGAAGATATTGACGATAGCAGAGAGCACGCGGTAAAGCGCGCTGTTCGCCAGAATCTGACCAGGGCGTGTAACATACAGCAGTACGCCGACCGGCAGGCCAATAACAAACCCGAAAAAGCCAGAGACAAAGGTCATCATCAGCGTTTCCCAGACGCCGCGCGTCAGTAACCACAGCATCGCTTCAGACATAACCTAATACCTCTACTTTCACATGATGTTCTTTCAGCCAGCTTATCGCGGCCTGCGTATCTGTTTCACTGCCATCCATTTCTGCCAGCATGATGCCGAACTTGACTCCGCCTGCATAATCCATCTGCGCACTGATAATGTTGTTGTTCACATTAAAGCGGCGGGCAGCTTCTGACAGCAGCGGTGCATCAACAGATTTCCCGGTAAACTCCAGGCGCAGCAGGGGCACAGCCTGTGCGGCAGGCTGCGCGCGCATGCGCTCCTGATAATCTTCCGGAATATCCAGATGCAGCGTCGACTGAATAAACTGCTGCGCCAGCGGCGTTTTTGGATGAGAAAAAACTTCGCTGACGCTATCTTTTTCAATCAGCTCGCCGTTACTGATCACAGCAACCTGATCGCAGATGCGCTTAACCACATCCATCTCATGGGTGATAAGCAGAATAGTAATACCGAGGCGGCGGTTAATGTCTTTCAGCAACTCCAGTATCGAACGGGTGGTCGCCGGGTCGAGCGCGCTGGTGGCTTCGTCGCACAGCAGTACTTTGGGATTGCTGGCCAGCGCACGCGCAATAGCCACACGCTGTTTTTGCCCGCCAGAGAGATTAGCTGGCCAGCTGTCATGCTTGTCATTCAGGCCAACCAGCTCCAGCAGCTCGCTAACGCGCGCTTTGATCTGATCGCGTGACAGATTGCCCAGCTCCAGCGGCAGCGCCACATTGCCGGCCACCGTACGCGAGTTCATCAGGTTGAAGTGCTGAAAAATCATGCCGATCTGGCGACGTGCCAGCGTCAGCTGCCCGGAAGAGAGTGCGGTGAGATCCTGTCCGTCGACCAGCACACGACCGGATGTAGGGCGCTCAAGCAGGTTGACGCAGCGGATCAGCGTACTCTTGCCCGCGCCTGACGAACCGATGACGCCATAAATCTGTCCCGCCGGCACATGCAGGCTGACGCCGGAGAGCGCCTGTATTGTGCGTGAGCCCTGCTGGAACACTTTGGTGATATTTTCGAGTTTAATCATTAGTTAATTATTATCGTCTGACGTTATCCGTGGTGTATCAATATTCGATCAGCGAAGCTGGACGAAAGCTGAATGGATGGTAAGGCATCCAGACGTCTAAATCAATCGACGTAATGCAATCTGCCATTCTCTCGCTATGCCCAATCATGCAATACTTAGCACTATTAATTGCAGCAGGAGTATTTACGTGGCGAACCCAGTCCCGGCTATTTTTCTCGATCGTGATGGCACATTAAATGTTGATCACGGTTATGTTCATGAGATCGACAATTTTCAGTTTATAGAAGGCACCATTGAAGCGCTGCAGGCGCTGAAAAAGATGGGCTACGCGCTGGTGCTGGTCACTAACCAGTCGGGTATTGCCCGCGGGATGTTTACGGAAGATACCTTTATGCAGCTGACGGAGTGGATGGACTGGTCACTGGCCGATCGCGATATCGACCTGGACGGCATCTACTATTGTCCTCACCTGCCGGATGCCACCGTGCCTGCTTACCGTCAAAACTGCGACTGCCGTAAACCTCAGCCTGGAATGCTGCTGTCTGCGCAGCAAGAGCTGAACATCGATATGGCCGCTTCATATATGGTAGGGGATAAGCTGGAAGATATGCTGGCAGGGCAGGCCGCTGGCGTCGGCACCCGCGTGCTGGTGCGCAGCGGTAAAACGGTTACCGCTGAAGGTGAAGCAGCAGCAGATTGGGTGTTAAATAGCCTGGCAGAGCTGCCGGCGCGCATTAAACAGGCATAAATAACCGGTTTTGCGCAAACATTAACCGGGTGATAAAAAAGTTGAAATTAGTGCTTGTCACCCGGCGAGAACTCCCTATAATGCGCCACCACTGAGACGGCAAAGCGGCAACGCAGCCGGGCTCAGCAGGGCGTGAAGCGATTCACCCCGCCGGAGAAAACGCTGAAAAAAGTGGTTGACTCCGGAGGAGGAAAGCGTAATATACGCCACCTCGCAGCAGACGCTTAAGGCGCTGGCTGCACCG